>CAWHYC010000006.1:0-205896 GCA_963833535.1 uncultured Chloroflexia bacterium
TGGCAGGACGTGAAAGCCAATTGAGGCCAAGCCCGGGCCCGATCGCAGGTGTGCCTGCCGATCGGGCTCGCTACTTCC
Source organism: uncultured Chloroflexia bacterium (assembly GCA_963833535.1). Classification (GTDB taxonomy): domain Bacteria; phylum Chloroflexota; class Limnocylindria; order Limnocylindrales; family CSP1-4; genus CSP1-4. The sequence continues at coordinate 79 of CAWHYC010000006.1, forward strand.
ATAACGATGTCCATCAACGACACGCCCCCGCCACCGAGTGGGGCGGATTTCCAGGGACTAATGCGTAGTACGCCGATCACCATCGCGCGTGACGGTCATCGAACGGGCGCTGACGGCAGCGGGCGCACAACTCGAGGTTGCGCCGCCGCTGACCGCCGCGTCCTCCAGCGGATCCACTCCACCGGCTATCTCGACTTCCTTGAGCACGCCGTCGTGGACTGGGCGGCCGCTGGGCTTGACCTGCCCGTGCTAGCCGGGACGTTCGCACCGCGCGAATAGATGGATCGGTGCCGAAGGCGATCCTGGGACGGGCGGGCTTCTACTCCTTCGGAATGGGCTGGCCGATCCTCGACGGTACGTGGGAGGCCGCGCTCGGGGCGGCCGGCTGCGCCATCGCGGCCATGGAGGCCGTTGGTGAGGGAGCAGCGCTGGCGTTCGCGCTGTGTCGCCGCCGCGACACCACGCCTCGCGCGAGCTCGGGGGCGGCTCTGCTACCTCAACACGCCGCGCTCGCCGCCGATCTGCTCGCCGACGGCGCGGCGCGGCGCGGCGGGGTTGCGAGTCGTCGACCTCGACTATCACCACGGGAACGGGACCCAGGAGATCTTCTGGGACCGAGATGACGTGACGTACTTCTCGATCCATGCGGATCCGGATACGCGTACCCGTACTTCACGGGTCGCCGATTCGAGGAAGGCGCGGGTCCAGGTCGGGGCCTGACGATCAACGAGCCGTTGCCGCTCGGTACCGGTGATACCGAGTGGCTTGCCGCGCTCGATCGGGGCGTTGAGTGGATGATCCGACCGGACTACGTGGTCGTGTCGCTCGGACTCGATGCCGCGGCGGGAGACGAGCGCTTCGAGGTCACACGAGACGGCTTCGCGGCAGCTGGCCATCGCCTGTCGACCATCGCCCCGTTGGTCGTTCTGCTGGAAGGGGGCTACCGCATCGACGATCTCGGGCCGAACGCGCTGGCATTCCTTTCGGGTGCGCTAGGCAGCACCTGATGCACACGGCGGCAGGGGTTGACTGAGCACGTTCGGATCAGAGTCGGGTGGCTCATCGATGGCCTGTCGGATGAAGCCGTACAAGATGCCGCACTGCTGATCCTGGATGGCACCATCATCGATGTGGGGCCCGACTCGATGGTGCCCACGCCACCAGGGTCACGGCTGGTTGAACTGCCGACTGCGACGGCCTTGCCCGGTCTGATCGATAGCCACGTGCACCTGACGCTCAGCGCGGACGCCGATCCGATCGGTCGGCTCGTTGCGGAATTCGACGAGGACCTCGTCGTTCGTGGATGCATGAATGCTGAGCGCCTGCTACGCGGCGGTGTCACAACGGCGTTCGATCGTGGCGCGCGCAACGACACGATCTTTGCGATCCGTAGCGCCCTACAGCGGGACCTTGCCCTCGGGCCTCGACTACTTGTCAGTCGGCGACCGATCACCCCGACGGGCGGTCACACGCACCACATGCACGGAGAAGCAGACGGCGCCGCCATGGTCAGACGAACGGTGGATGCTCTGGCCAAACGCGGCGTGGACGGATCAAGATCGTGGCGACTGGCGGGATGCTGACGCCCGGGAGCAACCCTGCTGTCTCGACGTATACGACGCCGGTCCTCAAGGCTGCCGTGAGCCAGGCGCATCGACACGGTCTGAAGATCACTGCCCACGCACATGGCATCGAGGGCATGGAGCGCTGTGTGAACGCGGGCGTGGACTCGATCGAACACGCCACCATGCTGGATGCGAGGGGTCGTTGGGCATTCGATGCGAGCCTTGCCCGCCGGATGGCAGAGGGCGGGGTGGTCGCCGTTCCGGGGGTGGCCGACTCGCTGGATAACTCCCAGCGGCTGCGAGCGGAAGGCGTCCGTTTGGTTGCCGGAACCGATGTTGGCGTCGACGGCACCGCCTGGGGCTCCGAGATGCTGCGCGAGCTTCTCGCGCTCGTCACTATCGGACTGACGCCCATCTCGGCGATCCGTGCGGCGACGAGCCATGCTGCGGAACACCTGGGTCTGACGCGAGTCGGGGCGCTGGCCAAGGGAAACGTGGCCGATGTGCTGATCGTCGACGGGCAGGCGGACACGGACATCAGTGGTATTGCCCGGCCGCTCTTAGTCGTCGCGAGCGGCGTCTTCGTGCAACCGACGCCACCAGGCAAGACGGATCCACCTGTGTCGCTCGCGGCAGCCGGTTTCTAACGGAAGTCGTTCACGGACCGTCGGATCGCTCGCGCGCGCGACCCCAGGGTCAGCGGCTGGTGGGTTCCGCTGCGCTGAGTTGCGCTTCGATCGCGCCTTCATCCAGGGTCACGCCCAGACCAGGTCCGTCAGGCGGCGCCCACTCGCTCAACCCATCGGACGTGCGACGCACTGGACCGGAGGCGATGTCCTGGGCGAGGTCGCCACCTCGGTCCGGCGGGTCGATGTCGCTCGAGGTCGCATTCGACAATGCGGCGTGCAGATGGAGGATGGCAGCGACGCCGATCGTCGAGTGACCCATGTTCCCGACGTGCGTCGCTACGCCAGCGGCCTCGGCGATGGCATTGAGTTTGATCGCGCCCAGGATCCCACCGGTCTTCATGAGCTTCACATTGATGACGTCGCAGGCCTCCGCGCGGATCGCGACCAAGGCGTCGTCCGGCTCCAGCACGCTCTCATCGAGACATAGCGGGGTCGAGATATGTTTGCGGATGCGCCGGCATGCCTCAAAGTCGCGCAGCCGAACCGGCTCTTCCACCATGCTGACCGCCCAACGCTCGAGTCGATGGATCGCACGCACCGCTGATGCGACGTCGGGCCATCCGCCGTTGGCGTCGACGCGGATTTCGGCGTCAGATCCCGCACCCTCGCGCACGGCACCGACGATCGCTTCTCGATGGTCGTCCAGCCGAGGGGGATCGCCGACCGCCAGGTAGACCTTGAAGATGCGGACGCCATCGGCCCGGAGCGCTCGAGCTCGTTCGAATGCACGCTGCGGCTCTTCAGCCCTGTCGAACGGGTAGGTCTCGGGCAACTGGCGCCGGGTGAGGCCACCGATGAGATCGTGGAGCGGCCGCCTCAAAGCCTTCCCCTGCAGGTCCCACAGAGCGAGTTCCACCCCGGCACGGGCCGCTTGGCGGCCAGGACCGGCGGAACGCCAGCTCGATATGATCGACTCCGTGTCGAATGGGTCCCGCCCGATGATCGACGGACCGAGCTGCGTCGTGATCACCTGCGCCACAGACTCGACCGTCTCACCGGTATAGTCGAACCCGGGAACGGCCTCACCATAGCCCGTCAAGCCGCCGTCGGTTGACACCCGCACGACGACGCAGCCGATGGCCGCGGCGTCCGTGGTTTCTCCCCGGGTCCGCAGTAAGAGGCGGTCAGCCCGGACTCCAATGACCTTCATGACGCTCCCAGCCGAGTAGTCTGATGCCCTGACTCTAGCGCTCGGAACCATCGCCTTACGGAGGGCGGCGTGCAGGCGGACACGGTCCTGGTTGGCGGCGATGTCTGGCCCGGTTCGGCTTCGATGATCGGGATCCGGGGCGGGAACATCATCGCGATCGGCGGCGACCACGATGTAGGGGCATTGGAAGGTCCCGCGACCCGCCGCATCAACCTTCGCGGTCGGACGGTCTTCCCCGGCTTTCAGGATGCACACATCCATCCCCCCATCGGGGGCCTGGCGATGCAGCGATGCGACCTCCACGAGACCCGCGGTGCCGACGCGTTGTTCGCCGCCATCTCGCGTTACGCTGCTGATCACCCTGAGCTGCCGTGGATCGTCGGCGCCGGCTGGGAGTCCACCGACTTCGAGCTCGGGAATCCGCCTCGCGCCCTCCTGGACGCGGCCGTTCCCGACCGTCCGGCATTCCTGATGAATAACGGCGTCCATGACGCCTGGGTGAACGCCGCGGCGTTGGCTGCCGCAGGGACTCGACCGGGATACGCTCGATCCTCCGTTCGGGCGGATCGAGCGAACGGCGGCGGGCGAACCCGAGGGGACCCTCCATGAGGCCGCTGTCCGGCTGGTTGAAGCAGTGCTGCCACCCACGACCCAGGCGGATCTCGAGCGCGCGATCCTGGGCGCGCAGCGGCACCTCCACGCCCTCGGCATCACCGCTTGGCAGGATGCCTGGGTAACGCCCGATGTCTACGAGGCATATCGCGCAGTGGCTGACCGCCGCGAGCTCACGGCTCGAGTCGTAGCCGCCCTCTGGTGGGAGCGGACCGCCGGTCGGGAGCAGATCGAATGGATGCGGAACGCTCGTGCAGCCAGCTCGGAAGGTCAGTTCCGGGCGACGTCCGTGAAGATCATGCAGGACGGAACGACAGGCAATCTCAGTGCCGCCGTGCTCGAACCATACCTCGATGCGGAGGGACTTCCGACCAGCAATCGGGGCATGAGCTTCGTCGACCCGACTGAACTTGGTCGATATGCGATCGAGCTCGATCGCGAGGGCTTCCAGATCCACTTTCATGCCATCGGCGAGCGCGCGGTCCGTGAGGCGCTCGATGCCCTCGAAGGGGCGCGCATTGCGAACGATGGCAACGACAACCGCCATCACATCTCGCACGTCTGCCTCGTGCATCCTGACGACGTGCCGAGGTTCGCCTCGCTCGGCGTCGCGGCCAACATCCAGCCGTTTTGGGCTGTCGACGGCGACGAGATCCGGATCGAGAGCCGCACCCTCGGTGAAGAACGATCGGGCTGGTGGTATCCGTTCGCCAGCATCGCCCGGCACGGTGCACGGTTGGCCGGCGGCAGTGATTGGTCGGTCAGCACGGCGAATCCGTTCTTGGAGATGGAGGTGGCGGTCACTCGAGTGGACCCGACGATGCGGGGCGTCATGGAGCCGTTCATCGCGGCCGAACGCCTGTCGGTGATCGAGGCGGTACGCGCGTTTACTGAAGGCTCCGCATATGTGAATCACCTCGATCGCGCTGGGCGGATCGAGGTCGGAAACTTGGCCGACCTGATCGTTGTGGACCGCAACATCTTCCAACCGTCCGACGAACCGATCGGAGCGGCGAAGGTCTTGATGACGTTGGTCGGGGGTCAGGTCGTCTACGTCAACCACGACGTCGACTGGTAGGACCCGGGGCATCGAGGACGATAGTTGCACGCGCAACTACCGAGCGCTGCTGTATCGCCTCAGGGCTATCAAGACTCGCAAAACGAGCGCGCCGTGGCTGGCCGGGGAGGGAGGGGCGATCGCGGCGAGCGGACGGTCACCTTGGGAAGCAGACACTCTGCCAGCTGAGTTACTCCCGCTCGGGAGGGCCCGATTCTAGCGCAGGGCGGTCGGGCGAAGCCACCTGGGCCTAAGGCGAACGCGCTCAGATTGAGCTCGGCCGCATGTACACGGGCGGTGTCGCCCGATCCCTCGTCGATGGCGACCTGCAGGATGGGGTCCGGCAGATCGACGGCCTCAATCGGCGCGCCAGAGGTCGATCTGCGCCAGCCGGTTGATGCCGAGCGTCTGGGACAACTCGCCACAGTGGTAGGCGTCGTGGCTGAGGAGGCGAATGAGGACGCCCTGACGGCTGTGCACCTGGGACCGCTTGCCGGCCAGGCCGTCGGCCGCCTCGAAGAGCGTCTCGGGCGTCCAGCGCTCCAGGCAATCGGCGATGACCCGCCACGTCGATTCGAGCGCCTCGGTGAGCTCCTCGGCCGTCCTGGGTCGCTTCAGGTCGTCCTCCCAGCCGACGCCGGTGACGACCTGCGGAAAGGGCGTCGTCTCGGCACCTGGCTCGCCGAACACACCGCATAGCCAGTAGACGCGAGCACCGGCCGTGTGGGCGACCGTGGCCCAGACCGGCCATCCATCCGGCGCCGGCCTGATGGCGAGCTCGTCGGGCGTCATGGCGCCGACGACCTCGACGATCCGCTGGCTGTAGACCGCCCAGGGCTCGTAGAAGCGAGCGACCGAGGAGCTTCGGGAGTCGGGCATGTCAGCCAATCATCGCCGAATGCACCGCCGGTCGGGTGCGTCGGTCGAGTCGGAGCCTTGCCGTCGATGATCTCCACGCTCTGTGGTCGCCGATCCATCCCGACGAGCGGCTCGCGATCCTGATCGAGCCACTCGCCCACGACGCCGGCCTGCACTCGATCCGGTGGCGCAGGTGCCCGAGTCGGCGCGATCGAGGGGCATGCGCGCTGTTCGCGCTCATGACTGCCGGTCTGAAGCCGCGCGCCTACATTCGGGACTGGCCGACCTCGATCAGATGACCGTCGGGATCACGGATGTAGGCGCGGATCTCGCGACCGAAGTCGACCGGCTCCGTGAGGAACTCCGCGCCCCGCGCCGACCAGTCGCGATAGACTGTCGCGATATCGGCGACCCGGATGTTGAGGAAGGCGCTGGTCCGGTTGGGATCGGGCGGCGTCGTCAGGGTCACCGTCGGCTTGTCTTCCGTCGGCCCCCCGCCCACGTTGAGGATGAGCCACGAGTTCGCGACCTTCATGATCACGGGGTCACGTTCCATGAGGACGGTACCGCCCAGGAGCGAGCGGTAGAACTCGCGCGATCGATCCTGATCAGACACGACCAGGAAGTGCGTGATCAGGAATCCTTCGGCCGGGGCGGGGAAGTCGTTCGGGTCCATCGTGCCTCACTCTTGACGCGGCTTGCGGCTCTCGGTAACCGCACTTCCATCGATCGTGGCGATCCGATCGCGCGTGGTCAAGCGAAACGCTGGGACGCCCAGAGCCGGACCCTAAGATCGCATCCGGGACGCTGTCCTGTCCGGCCTGCGGGGTCGTCCCGACTGTGGCAACGGGAAGGCTCACGGCAAGCGGGCGGTCACCTTGGGAAGCAGACACTCTGCCAACTGAGTTACTCCCGCTCGGGAGGGTCCGATCCTAGCGTAGTCTCTCCCCCGCGGCCACCAGCGACGGCCCGCAACAAGTTCGAGTCAGACGCGATCGGATGGACTGCGCGCCACGCAAAATGTCGTTGCGGACTCAGGTGTGCCAACCCCGGCGTATGGCCTGCAGGGCGAGGGCGACCGGGCTCGAAGTCCCTCGCGCGCTGCCCGAGCAGGGCGAGCTGACGGTTGCCCCGGTGGCGCGCCCGACAGGTGTTGGGCGCGCGAGAACGACCTAAGCTGAGTTACTCCCGCTCGGGAGGCTCCATCGAACATCGATCGAAAGCGTCAGACCGGTCCCTCGCTCGCGCCCAGGGTGACGAGAAGCTCGTCCAGGACCAGCGGATCTGCGAGTGCAAGGGGGCTCAACGAAATGCAGGACCGCCGATCGTCGGCCCGCGTGGGCCGCCGGGTCTCGGGACGTCTGAAGCCGGTCCCTAGGGCGACCCGAACCGCGCCGGGTCCAGGTCCGCGGCGATGTCCGGCTCGCGGCCCAGCATCTGGTCGACCACGAGGCGCGCCGACGCCGGCCCGGTGGAGATGCCCCACGAGCCGTGGCCCGCGCAGATGAACAAGCCCCGTCCTCCGGGCACCCGCCCGATGAGCGGTCGTCCGTCGGCGCTCTGCGGTCGGGCGCAGGACCGGGTCCCGCGGATGGGTGCGTCGGCCACGGCCGGCAGGAAGGCGCTCGCGCGCCCCAGGATCGACTCGACCCAGGCGGCGGGCTCCGGTTGTCGCGCCAGGAACGTGGAGCCCACGGACGCCATGCCGGGCAGGGGCACGAGGCTGAAGTCGAGCAGCGCCTCGGCCGGCTCGTCAAGGGGCGGCTGACCCGGTCCGCCGTCTCCACCGATCGGCCTCGGTCTGGCATCCGGGCCGATGACCGCCCCGATCTCCGCTTCCTCGAGGACATGGCTCGGATCGTCGGCCAGCTCGACCTCGACCACGACGCCCCAGCGGTGACGGATGGGCGACCAGGCGCCGCTCGGGTCGATGACCGCCGGCGACCAGGGTCCCGCGGCCACGAGGACGGCATCGCAGGCGAGTCGCCGGCCGTCGACGATCACGCCGACGACGTCGTCCCCGGAGCGGTCCAGGCTGGCGGTGCGTCCCGACCGCACGTTGGCGCCATGTCGTTCGGCCCTTGTGGCGTAGGCATAGGTCGAGGCGCCGGGGTGGACAGGGAAGCCCATGCTGACCCGGCAGGCCCACAGGCCGGCGGCCAGCGCGGGCTCCAGCCGCGCCAGGGCGCCGCCGCTGAAGACCTCGCGCGGGAGTTCCGGAAACGCGTCGGCCAGCGCGCGATCCACGTTCCGCACCGCGGCCTCGTCCGTCGAGAGGTACATGAGACCGGACGGCTCCGCGGGGAGCCGGAAGCCAAGGTCCGCCGCCGAGAGCTCCCGATAAAGGGCGATCGTCTCCCGGTATAGGACGGCGAGCACCGGATCGAAGGGATGCTGGACGACGCCGGAATTCGCGCCCGACGCACCCGACGCCAGCCCTTCGCGCTCGACCAGCGTGACGCGTACGCCAGCTTCCGCGAGAAAGGCGGCTGCCGACGCGCCGACGATGCCGCCACCGATGACGACGACGTCCTGCGTCATGCGCCTCAACGAAGTGCCCCCGGTGCCATGGTCCGGATGATGGGGCATCCGACGGCATCGGCGACCGCTCCGTCGAAGCGGGACGACGGCCGCTCTCCACGCGTAACCAGATATCGCCAGTGGCGAGGCCGCGGGGAGCTGCGCCCGTGCGCGAGTCTGGCCGACCCGACTCAGATGCCATAGGCTGGCGCTGGGAGGTCAGCGATGCCGATCCGCACCGTCATCGAGCGGGGGCCGAAAGGGAAGAAGGCCGTCGCCTTCGCCGTCGACTGGCCAGGTTGGAGTCGCGGGGCGAAGACGAGCGACGAAGCCCTAGCGACGCTCGAGTCGTATCGCGAGCGCTATCGGCCGGTGGCGGTCGGGGCGGGCCTCGGCGACGAGTTCGATACCGGCGGATCGCTCGACGTCGTCGAGGACCGGGTGGGGCCCGGATCGACCGACTTCTGGGGCATTTCCTTCGCTCCCAGCTCGCTCGAACGAGGACCGATGGACGAGGCGGAGCTGGAACGCAAGATCACCGTGCTCCGGGCCTGCTGGGCGTTCTTTGACGGGGTCGCCGCCCGGGTCTCGCCGGAGATGCGCAAGGGCCCGCGCGGCGGCGGTCGTGACCGCGACCGGATCATCAGCCACACCATCCGCACCGAGAGCGAGGACTTCGCGAAGCAGGTAGGGCTGCGGGTACCTGAGCGCGCCGCGCTCACGCCGGACGGCCTGCGGACGTATCGGAGCGCGTACCTCGAGGCTATGCGCGCCTACCAGCGCGGCGAGGTGGACCGGCCGATGCGTTCGTGGACCCTCCAGTTCCTGGTCCGGCACTCCGGCTTCCACACGATGGACCACGCCTGGGAGATGGAGGACAAAGACCTCTCGGCCGACCGATCGGGCGGGTGATCCCGTAGCCCCCTCTCGTGGCTTCGGTCGTCCCGATGCCGCGTCGGGTGGGCATACACTCGACGTGCCATGGCCGACTTCGCGCTCCGCCCGATGGAGCCATCCGATGGGCCCGGCATCGACGCGCTGATGCGCAACGAGGCGCAGACGACGGCGATGTCGATCACCACGCACTACCGGCAGGAGATCTATCAGTCGCTGCTGGCTCAGCATCCTGGTCTCTACGGCGTGGTGGCCACGTCTCCGACGAGCGATGGACTGGTCGGCATGGCGACCGCCTTCATCGATGAGGCGTCGGTTGGAGGGCGACCCTTCCCGACCGCCCACCTCGAGAACCTGAAGGTCCGCCACGACGTCCGGCGACAGGGACTCGGTTCGCGATTGGCGAACTGGCGGATCCAGGAGGCGCGGCGACGGTTCGGCGGCGAGGGCGTCATCGTGACCATGATCGAAGCCAGCAACACCGCCTCGCTGGCGACGGCGCGAGGCTGGCAGACGCAGCTCCTCGGGCCCCTCCGGGTCGTCATCGCCCGGACGTCGAAGCGACCATCGAAGGCCGATGACACCCGGATCCGCCCCCTTGTCGACGGTGACATCGAGCCCGTCATCGACGGCGTGAACGCCTACTACGAGGGGTACGACCTGTTCCCTCGCCAGACCCCGTCCGGGCTGGCGGCTCTCTTGGCGCCGACCTCGCTCGGTGAGCCGATCCGCCACTACCGCGTCGCGGTCGGCGCCGACGGCAGGATCCTTGCCGGCGCCGCGATCACGGAACGCTTCAAGCTGATGACCGATCACATCGACGATCTCCCCAGGCCGCTCGAGCTGATCAACCGGCTGGCATCGATCCTGCCGCCCGACCACATGATCCGTTCGATCGAACTGAGCCTGGCCTGGTTCGCGCCCGGGCAGGCCGCAGCGGGACGTCGGCTGTGGGACGCCATCCGCTATGAGTGGCGCGACCGCGCTACACACGTCGCGTCTCCACTCGATCCGCGGGGGTCGCTGGCCGAAGTGTTCCATGTCGGCCCGACCCTGGCACCGCGCGTGCAGCTCATGATGCCCATCCAGAGCCCTGTCCCGCATGACCCGGACCGACTCGTCTATGCCTGGCGCTGACAAACCAAAGGAGCGGTGAACGATGCCCTCAGCACGACATGAGGTGACCATCCGTCGGCCGGCGGCCGACGTCTTCACGTTCATCGCCGATGGCATGAACGGTCCGAAGTGGCGCCCCGGCGTCCTGGACACGGAGCACGTCTCGGGCTCGGGAGTCGGCGCCACCTACAAGCAGGGCGTCAAGGGCCCTGGCGGACGCCGGGTCGACGCCGACTATCGAGTGACGCGCTTCGAACCGAACACCCGGCTGGCCTTCATGGCCATCGCTGGGCCTGTCCGCCCGACCGGCGAGTTCGTGCTCGAGGATGTCCCGGATGGGACCCGCTTGACCTTTTCGCTCGACGCACAGCTGGGCGGCATCAAGAAGCTGCTCATGGGCGGCGCCGTCCAGAAGACGATGGACGCTGAGGTGGCTGCGACGGAGCGGCTCAAGCAGCTCCTGGAATCGACTCCCGAGGCGTAGCCGACGATCCATGCCGGCCGCTGTCGCCGTCAGCGTGCGCCGAGTAGCATGGCGCCATGAAGGGCGATCGAGTCGAAGCCGTGGTCGACACCGGACAGGGCGTCCAGACCTTCGACATCGTGGCCACCAAGGCCGGTCGGCGGATCGAGGTCGTGACGGCTCGCGGCGTGGTCGAGGTGCGCGAGGTGACGCGATCGGGCACGCCAGTACGAACCGGCCGTTTCATGGCCAATCGGCTGATCGCCCTCGTCGAGCACCCCGCAGCCGATGAGCGCGGCCGGGTCGAGATCAGCACCCGACACCGGATCCAGCCCCGCAGCTGAGCCGGACTATCAACGGGCGATTGCACCCGTCCTCATCGTGTGGCACCATGCGCCGACGATGAGCGCTCGGCTGCACCACCACATGGCCCATCGCTGCTGTCCTTGCCTCGTGCAGGGGAGGTGCTGAGCGCCCGCTCACTCGGTCATCCGCGATGACGGACCACACCCCTGCTGAGAAGCAGGGGCTTTTTGTTTCCCCACCAGGCCGTTCCAAACCCAGGGAGATGAGATGACGAACCAGACCGACCGACCAGCCACCTCGAGAGCCACGATATCGAGCGCTGCCCTGGCCGAGCGATCGACCGGATCGGGCCTGTCGGTCATCGACGTCCGATCGCTGCCGGCCTACAACGGCTGGCGCCTGCGCGGCGAGTCGCGCGGCGGCCACCTGCCGGGAGCCGTCGCCTTCCCGGCCGAATGGCTCGAGACTGTCGACGCCGCCGAGCTCGAGCGCCTCCTGCTCGACAAGGGCATGGCCCCCGAACGGATGATCGTCCTCGTCGGCGACGACGTGGCGCAGGCCCTCCCCTTCGCTTCCTGGCTCGAGGGCCTCGGGTACGACGACGTGCTCGTGCTCGAGGGTGGCTTCGTGGCCTGGGTCGACGCCGGCTTGCCCCTCGAGCACCTCGCCAAGTACGACAAGCTCGTCTATCCCGAGTGGGTCCGCCAGCTCATCGAGGGCGGGTCTCCGGCGACCTATGGCGGCACCGGCTTCGTCGTCTTGCACGTCAACTTCGGGGTGCCGGAGGAGTACGCCGAAGGCCACCTGCCCGGCGCCGTCTACCTCGACACGAACTGGCTCGAGGACCCGGTCACCTGGAACCGGAGATCCCCGGCTGAGATCGAGGCGACCCTGCTCCGCCTCGGCATCGCCCCGGACACGACGGTCGTCGTCTATGGCCGCGATACCGTCGGTGACGCCAATGAGAAGTGGCCCGGTCGCCGGGCCGGCCAGATCGCCGCCACGCGAGCGGCGCTCGTCCTGCGTTACGCCGGCGTGACCGACGTCCGCCTCCTCGATGGGGGCTACGACCGCTGGATCGAGGCCGGGCTGCCCATCGATACCGTCGACAACCGACCCACGCCGATCGCCGCTTTCGGTCTGACCATCCCCCAGCGACCGACCTACATCGCCGACCTCGACGAGGCCAAGGCCATCCTCGCCGACCGTGACGGTGGGGCGCTGGTCAGCGTGCGTACCTGGCAGGAGCACATCGGCCAGGTCAGCGGCTACAACTACATCGGCCCGGCCGGCCGGATCGCCGGTGATGTCTGGGGTAACTGCGGCACCGACGCGTATCACATGCAGCACTACCGCAACCTGGACAACACCATGCGGCCCTACCCGGAGATCTCCGCCAACTGGGCCGAGGCCGGCATCACGCCCGACAAGCGCGTCGCCTTCTACTGCGGCACCGGCTGGCGAGCCGCCGAGACCTGGTTCTACGCCGATCTGATGGGTTGGCAGGACGTCGCCGTCTACGACGGCGGCTGGTTCGAATGGAGCGCCGACCCGGTCAACAACCCGATCGAGACCGGCGACCCGACCGACGCCGAGGCGGCCGCATGAGCTGAGCCCGGAGCGGCGCTCAGGGTTTCAGGACGCCGTCAGGCGGGCGCCCTACAACGACCTCCATCCCCACTCCGATGGAGGTTCACATGCTTCAGCAGCCCACGACGGATCAGCCGTCCACGATCGCTCAGCCGTCGCCGATCAAGGCGGCTCGTCGTGGCCCTCGCCGCATGCGCCTGGCCGTCGTCGTCATCACTGCTTCGGCGTTCCTCGCCACCGCCGGGCTGGCGACGGCGAACGATGGCGGCTTCGCCCCCGGCGATCTCGGGGCTGCCTTCGGGTTCGGTGGCCCGGGGGTTGCACGTGGCGGCATCGGTGGCCAGATCACCATCACCAGCATCTCCGGCAACGACGTCGCGCTCAAGACGACCGACGGCTGGACGCGGACGATCACCGTCTCGAGCTCGACGACCATCACCAAGGCCGGGCAGACGATCGCCGTCGGCGACCTGACCGTCGGCGACAGCGTCCGCTTCAGTCAGACGGCGTCCTCAGACGGCACGTACACCATCGACGCCATCGTGGTCGTCGTGCCGACCGTCGGCGGCACCGTGACCCAGGTCGGCTCGAGCAGCTTCACGCTCACCGCACGCGACGGGACGGCCTGGTCCATCACCACGAACGGCACGACCACGTACCAGCTCGGATCCTCGAGCAGCGCCCCGGCCGGTACCGCGGCCGACGTCAAGGTCGGCAGCGCGGTCATCGTCCAGGGCACGTCCGCCACCAACAACGCCATGGCCGCGGCCACGGTCCGCATCCAGCTGCCACGCCTCGGCGGCCAGGTCACGGCCAAGGACGCCGACTCCATCACGGTCACGCGGCGTGATGGGACCACCACGACCATCCACGTCTCCACTGCCACGACCTACCAGGTCGGGGGCACCCCGAACGCCACCCTGGCCGATATCTCGGTCGGGATGATCGTCATGGCCGAGGGCTCGCAGCGTGCCGACGGCTCGATCGATGCCACGACCGTCGTCGGCGGCACGGGCATGCGCGGCGGTCGCGGCTTCTTCGGGCCAAGCGCGACCCCCAACGCCAGCCCGTCAGACACGACCAACGGCTGAGGACACGATCAGGGGCTGACTTCTGAGCCAGGCAGCACGACGCCCGAGGTGGAGGGACCTCGGGCGTCGATGTAGGGCGACGGTCAAGCGGGATGGGGAGCCCGCTCGTCGCCGTTGATGTTCGGTCGGAGGGTCGTTCCGACGGCGCTCAGGCAGCGGCGGCGGTCGGCCCGACGAGCTTCCAGGCGTCCTGCCAGACCCAACCGTTGTGCATGTTCAGGCTGATGTTCAACCAGGCCATGCCTTCGAGCGTGCCCGAGACCTCGAGCCCGCCGGCGTCGATCGGGCGGAACCCGATCGCCTTGGCCAGGGCCAGCACAGCGGCCTTGGCCGCCACGTCGTCACCGGCCACGAACGCGTCGGCCGCGATGCCGTCGACGATGGGGTCGGCCTGGCGCGAGGCGAAGACGGTGTTGAACGCCTTGATGACGTGGGAGCCGGGAAGTCGAGCCTGGAGGGTCTCGGCGATCGAAGGCCCGGCTTGCGTCGGGCGGTTCGAGACATCGACGACGGTCTTGCCCGTCAGCACGCCCGACAGCTCGGTGGCGAGCGTCTCCAGCGCCGTGACCGGCACGGCGAGGACGATGATCTCCGCGTTCGCGACGGCGGCCCGGTTGGACGGGGCCACCGTCGCGCCGGTCGCGGCCGCGATCTGGCTGGCGTCCTCCGGGTCACTGGAGCTGACCGTGACCTGATAGCCCGCCCTGGTGGTTGAGGTAGCGAGGGCTCGGCCGACGTTGCCGGCCCCGATGATGGCGATGCGAGTGCTCATCTGCTGTTCTCTCCTGGGCCACTGGCCCGTTGCGCTGGTCGTCGTCGGCCGCCTCCTCTGATTTGGCCTTCAACCATCGACTGTTGTTCTACGCCATACTGCATCGGCATCTTGCCCTTGTCAATACCTGTTTCCAGACAGCCAACTCAGCGCCGGCGCGACGCCCAGCCCCGAGGCTAGACTTGTCCCTTGGTCCGGCCGACTTGTCCCTTGGTCCGGCCGCCAGCCGGCCGCGACGGAGCATCGATGACCAAGATCCTGATCACGGAACCGGCGCTCGCTGGCATGGTCCGGCCGTTGCAGGAGCGCCTCCCGAACGCGGAGATCGCGATCGTGACCGGCTTCGATGACGACGAGCTGGCCAGCCTCGGCACCGACGCCGATGTGCTCGTGAACGCGCGGCGCCGGATCGATGCGGGGACGTTGGCCCTGGCACCGATGGTGCGCTTCGTGCAGCTCATCGGGGTCGGCACCGACAGCGTCGACCGGCCGTCGATGGCCGCCGGCGGCGTCCTCGTCGCCCACAACCCCGGCGTCAATCGGACGGGCGTCGCTGAGCTGGCGATCATGCTCATGCTGGCGCTCACGAAACGGCTCCCGGGCAGCGAACGCAGCACGCGCGCGGGCCGCTTCGTGGCGGGCGAGGTCATCGGCATGGGCATCGGGGATCTGGCCGGCGCCACGATCGGGCTCATCGGGCTGGGCGACATCGGCACCACCGTCGCTGAGCGCCTGGTCGCGTTCGGAGCCCGGATCGTCTATCACGCCCGGCACCCGGTCGCGGATGCCGAGCCTCGCTTCGGTGCGACCTGGCTGCCACTCCCGGACCTCCTGGCGACGTCCGACATCGTGAGCCTGCATTGCCCCATGACGCCGGCCACGTACCACCTCATCGGTGGGGCTGAGCTGGCCACCATGCGCGCCAGCGCCTACCTCGTGAACACCGCCCGCGGCGGGCTGGTCGACGAGGACGCCCTCCGCGTGGCCATCGAGACGGGTCGGCTGGCCGGCGCCGCGCTGGACGTCCTGGAGCACGAGACCGATGGCCACAATCCGTTCAGCGACCTGCCCGACGTCATCGTCACCCCCCACGTCGGCGGCGGCAGCCGGAACAGCCTGGAGGGGATGGTCCTCCGCATCGCGGCCAACATCGAGCGCTACGTGGCCGGCGAGCCGGTTGCGGATCCGGTGCCGTTGACGTCGGGTCCCGCTTGACAGTTGGCTGTCGGTCATCGAATATTGGCTGAGAACCATATGTGAACGCCTTCTTGCCCGAGCAAACGACCTGGGCAACGCTGGATGGAGGTCCGCACGCCGTGGCGAAGACCAGCACGTCCGATCGTCGTGCCCGGGTCGCACCCGGCACGCCTGACATGTCGCCGCCGAGTGTGGTCGCCGAGCGTCCGCGGCCGGCTGTCGGTCGACAGGTCAAGCGCTGGCGCACCGAGCGCGGCCTGACGCTGGCCCAGGTCGCCGAGCGCAGCGGCCTCAACGTCGGCTATCTCAGCCAGATCGAGAACGACAAGGCGTCGCCCTCGCTGGAGTCGCTGGCCGCTATCGGCGCCGCGCTGGAGGTACCCGTCGCCTGGTTCCTGCAGGACACATCGCTCCCGCCGCGCGTCGTCCGGGCGGCCGACCGGCGCAGCTGGGGGGCGCCCGGCGGCGGCAGCGTCGAGGAGGTCGACGGGGGGGTCTCGCGCGAGCTGTGCATCGTCCAGGTCACTGGCCTGCCGGGCGGCAGCACGGGCCTCCACGCCCACCCTGGCGACGAGCACCACATCGTGCTCCGCGGTCGCCTGCGCCTGATGCAGGGCGACCACGTGGTCGAGCTCGGTCCGGGCGACTACCTGCTCTGGGACGCCACCATCCCGCACGACGCCGAGTCGATCGGCGACGAGCCGCCGGTCGTGCTCATCGTCAGCACCCGCCAGCGAGGCACGGAGACCGCCCCGCCCGAGTGATCGCAAGCCGCAGATGATCGTGGCTCCAAGCTGATCGACCGTGGCCCGAATCGGTCGCCCCTGCTAGGCTTCCCGACCGTGACTGATACGCCGAACGACGGAACGGCGGGATCGGGGCAGACGCCGCCGAAGCGGCCTCGCCAGGGGACGACGAAGAACCCGCGCGTCAAGCGGTCGACGAAGAAGCCTCCGGCGACCGGCGCCGCGATCGGAGCCAGCACGGCTTCGAGCTCGGACGTCGCCGCCGCCCCGGCACCCCTGACCCCGACCCCCGCTCCTGCACTGCCGACCGAGCCGCCGCTGCCTGGCGCCGCGCCGCGCCGAGCGCGCGGGTCGCGATACCTGCCCGCCTTCCTGTCGTCGATCATCCCGGGCCTCGGCCAGCTGGTGACCGGGCGACGGACCCTGGCCGCGCTCTTCCTGCTGCCGGTCGTCCTCCTCTTCGTCGGCGTCCTCGTCGCCCTCGCCGTCATGGGCCCGGCTCGGCTGGCCGCCTCGCTCATCGAGCCCGAGATCATCTGGAGCCTGCTCGGGCTGCAGGTCCTGTTCATCGTCTGGCGGCTGCTGGCGATGGGCTCGAGCGTGCTCGACCCTGCCTACCCGAAGCCACGCGCCCGGGACATCGTGCCCATCGGGCTGCTCATCCTGTTCATCGTCGTGCCCGCCGGCTTCGCGCTCGCGGTGACCGACCAGGCCCGCCAGACCGCGGACATCGTCTTCGTCGGCGACCAGTCGACCGACGGCGCCTGGGTCCCGGAGACCGAGGCGCCGACCTTCGGCACGCCCGGCTTCACGGACGAGGGCGACGTGCTGCCGGTCGGCGCATCGCCATCCCCGACGGAGGGCCCCCAGCGCGTGAACGTCCTCCTTGTCGGCGTCGACTCCGCTCCGACCCGCAGCACCTACCTGACCGACACGATGATCGTGGCCTCGCTCGATCCGGTCGCCGGCACGGTCTCGATGGTCTCCATCCCGCGTGACATGGTCGACGTGCCGCTGCCCAACGGCCGGACGTTCGCAGGCAAGATCAACTCGCTGGCCGCCTATGCGCGACGCAACCCGCGCCAGTTCAAGGGCGCCAACGGCGGGGGCATCGACGTCCTCCAGGGCGCCCTCGGGACGCTGCTCGGTCTCAGGATCGACTACTACGCGGTCGTCAACCTGCCGGGCTTCGTGAGCGTCGTCGACCGCCTCGGAGGCATCAACGTCAACGTGCAGAACGGCTTCTGCGACCCGACCTATACCGAGCGCGGCTTCGATCATGGCTTCTCGATCACGGCCGGCCGCCACCATCTCGACGGCTGGGCTGCGCTGGCCTATGCCAGGGTCCGGCATGCCGCCGGCGAGTCGGACTTCACTCGTGCAGCGCGCCAGCAGGAGGTCCTCTCGGGCATCCGCGACAAGGTCGTCAACGGCGGCTTCCTGGAGGATCCGATCGGGCTCCTCAAGTCGCTCAGCCGGACCGTCCAGACGAACGTGCCACGCAAGCTCATCCCCGACCTCGTCGAGTGGGCCAAGGGTGTCAACCGCGAGGACACCTATCGCGATGTCATCGACCACCCGCTCGTCCGTGGCACGCTCGATCGGCGCGGCTCCGTCCAGATCCCGGACATCAAGGGCATCCGTGCCCTCGCCAACAGGCTCTTCACCGAGCCCGGCACGCTCCCTGCCGCGAGGTTCAAGGCGCCAGCCGCCAAGTCGGGCAAGGCGACCACCAGCGGGGTGGGCAACTGCGCGCCGGCGCGGACACCGAAGCCAACGCCCAAGCCGACCAAGAAGCCGGCCGCCACGCCGGGCGTGACGGCCAAGCCGACGGAGAAGCCGACGCCGACGCCTGAGCCACCGCCAGACCCGACACCGACCGAGCCGCCTGCGCCCACGCCGTAGCGGTGGCACGGGCCGACGCTGGTATCGTGCGGGCATGGAGCTCAGCGTCGAGTGGCTCGGCCGCGTCGACTATCGCGTCGCTTGGGCGCGTCAGCACGCCCTGGTCGACGCGCGCGCGGCCGGTACGGCCCCCGACACGCTCTTGCTGCTCGAGCATCCGGCCGTCCTGACGCTCGGGCGGCAGGCCGACCCGGGCTTCGTCCGTGCCTCGGCAAGCGAGCTGGCCGACCGAGGCGTGGAGCTCATCCATGTCGAGCGGGGCGGCGAGGTCACCTATCACGGACCCGGGCAGCTGGTCGCGTACCCCATCGTCCGCCTGGCCGATCGGGGCATCCTGTTGCGGCCCTTCGTCCGCGCCCTGGAGGTGGCCATGGCCGAGACCTGCGCCAGCTATGGCGTCGACGCCGGCCGCCGCGATGGTCATCCCGGTTGCTGGGTCGATCCGGACGGCCCTGCGCCGCGCAAGATCGGCGCCCTCGGGATCCGGGTCGAGCGCGGCATCAGCTATCACGGCATCGCCCTCAACGTGACCACCGACCTCGCCGACTTCGAGCTCATCGACCCCTGCGGCATGCCGGGGGTGGTGGTCACGTCGATCGCCGCCGAGGCCGGCTGGCCAGACGGGTCACCGACCACGGCCAGCGTCCGCGAGGCCGCCGATCGCTTCGCGGGCGCCTTCCTTCGGGCGCTCGACGCGGCCGGCGATGCCGGGCCGTTCGTCGCCGTGCCGGCGCTGACCGGGAGCTGAGACATGGCCGGCGGCATGTTCGAGCTGCGCCGCGACGCCATCACGGGCTGGTGGGTGGCCGTCGTCGTCGAGCGCGGCTACGACCGCGCCCGGTTCGCCCGGCCGGCCGACGCCGTGCATCCGTCGGGCAGCTGCCGCAACTGCCACGATCCGGCCGGCGGCGGCGTCCGTCGCTGGACCGTCAAGCCCAACGCCTTCTCGGTCGCGGGCACCGAACGCGAGGCCCGCGATGCCGCACCCGCTGGCGATGGCCGGCAGCAAGGGCTCGGGCTGGTCGCCGACGCGGGCTCATGGGGCACGATCCTCGCCCCGCCCGAGGAGCACCGCGCGTTCGCGCACGCTCCCGCCGGCGTCGTCGGCGAGATGCTGCGGGTCGCTCGCGACGCGCTGGCCGAGGCAGGCGAGACGGCGGCGACCGACTACTTCCAGGTGGTCCAGAACCATGGGCGACAGGCCGGCGCCTTCACGGATCACCTCTGCTTCGACATCTATGACCTGCCGCAGATCCCGCACCGCATCGGGGAGGAGCTGGGCGGCGCGGCGCGCTACCTCATCCGCGAGGGCAGCTGCCCGTTCTGCCGGCTCGTGCGCGACGAGGTCTTGACGCGCGACCGGCTCGTCTTCGAGGACGCCGCCAGCGTGGCCTTCGCCCCGTTCGCATCGCGCTCGGCATTCGAGATCTGGGTCGTGCCCCGTCATCACGAAGCCGACTTCGGCCGCGCCTCCGACCAGCAATTGACCAGCGCGGCGGAGACACTCCAGAAGGTCCTGCGCCTGCTCGACGCGCTCGACGGCCCGGCGTACAACCTGGTGCTCCACACCGCGCCACTGCGCGAGCGGGTCGACGAGACCTACCACTGGCACTGGGAGATCCACCCGCGCCTGCGTGAGATCGGCGGGCTCGAGCTTGGCACCGGCCTGCCGGTCAACCCCATCAGCCCCGAGGCGGCCGTCGAGGAGCTGCTCGCCGCGGCCGGCCTCGTGCCCACGGCAGCTGACTGGGACGGGCCGCGTCGATGAGCGATGGCGTGGGCATCCGTCCGGCGCCGTCACAGGCCGCCGGTGCGACACGTCACAGCACGGGGAGACGAGCGCCGTACCCGCGCCGCCCACCGACGATCGACCAGCCGCGCCCCGAGACGCACGCGGTCGAACGGGAGGATCATTGCTCACACGAAACGCCGCGCTGCGGGAGCCGCGAGCTGTGACTCGCGACCGAGCGACTGCACGAGCCGTCGTCGAGGACCTCTTCCGACTGCACTCCGGCGAGATCTACGCCTACCTGGCCCGGATGCTCCGGGACGACGAGCTGGCCGCCGATCTAGCCCAGGAGACCTTCGTCAAGGCATACCGGGCCTTCGAGACACTCGAGGATGCCTCCCGCGCTCGCGCCTGGCTGTACCAGATCGCCAGCCGTACCGCGCTCGATGAGCTGCGGCGCCGGCGCATCGTGCGCTTCATCCCCTGGACCGGCGAGTCGCGCGGCTCGGACCGCTCCGCCGAGGACACCGCGATGCACGGCCGCCTCTCGGCCGAGATGGAACGCGCGCTTGATGCCATCCCCACTCGGCAGCGCAACGCGCTCCTGCTGGCGGAGGTCCACGATCTGACGGGCGTCGAGCTGGCCGCCGCGCTCGGCGTTTCGCACGTCGCAGCGCGCGCGCTGCTGACCCGAGGCCGGGAGTCGCTCCGCCAGGCGCTGGCCGTCGAGCGTGCCAGGACCACCGATCGCGAGGCGACCGGCCAGGCCGACGAGCGCGGCGAGGACGAGCGATGAGCGCCGATCGCCACCAGCCATTCCGAGAGCTCCTGGCCGAGCGCATGGATGGGTCGCTGGACGCCGAACGCGCTGCCCAGCTCGAGCGCCACCTGGCCGACTGCCCGAGCTGTCGCACGGTCGCCAAGGAGTACGAGGCCGACCGCCAGCGCCTGCAGGCGATCGAGGACTCGGAGCCGCCGAGAGATCTTTGGGCGCGCACGAGCGCCGCGCTCGATCGCGAGGTCGCGGACGAGGCGGATGCACTGCTCAGCCCGGGCTTCGGCGGCAGCCGCGGCCCGCGCCAGTTCCGCGTCGCCATCGGGTCCTTCGTGGCCGCGATGCTGATCCTGGCGCTGACCGGTGGCCAGCTGCTGCCCGGCGCGCCGACGCCCAGCCTGCCGACCGCGACGCCCTTCGCCATCCCGGCCGAGGCGGTCAGCTACGTTGGCGTCACCAACGGCCAGCTGACGTTCTATCGCGCCAGCATCGGCGAGGTCTGCCCACCACCGCGCCTGGACTGCGCCGACGGCCCCGACGGCGAAGCCGTGGTCCGGTTCGCCTCGGGCGTCCATGCACGGGAGATGACGCTCAGCCGGAGCGGCCAGCTCTTCGTCTCCGGCAGCGACGAACTGGGCGAAGAGATCTTCGCCATCGTCACCCTGCCTGCTACTGAGGCACCCGGCGGCAATACCGGAAACGAGCCACCGAGCCCAGCGCCGGACGCGACCTCGGATCCGGAGGCCAGCCAGGGCCCCGGCGAGACGCGCAACCCGGACCTCGGGCAGGGCGATCCGCCGACACCGGAGCCAACCGACGGACCCGACGTCCTGCCCAGCCCGTCGACCGATCCGGCGGGCGATCCTTCGGCCGAGCCGTCGATCTCGCCGCCGCCGGGAGGCGCCACCGCGGTCGCATCGACGCAGTCCATCCTGAAAGACGCCCTGGCGACGGGCGCTGCCGCCGCCTGGTCACCCGATGGCACGACGCTGGCGTTCAGCGCCATGCCGGCCGATCATAGCCAGGGATCGGACGTCTACGTCTGGCGACCGGGCGACAAGCGGGCCCACGCGGTGACCGACGATCACGCCTCGCTCTTCGCCTCATGGTCGGGCGGCCGGGTCGTCGTCAGCCGGACCCGGTCGGCCGACACGGCGGCCACCGGGTTCGAGCCCGAGACGGTGGTCATCGACCTCGAGTCGGGCAAGAGCCGCACCGTCGACCTCGAGCGGGGCTGGCTGCCGAGCGTCGATCCGAGCGGCCGCTTCGTCGTCTACTGGCGCGGACGACTGGCCGATCGCGACGGCGTGGCGACGCCCGATGACGGTCGTCTCTACGTGGCCGACTGGACGAACCTCGATCCGTGGCCGGCGCCTCGAGCCGCCGACGCAGGGAAGCATCCGACGACGACCGGCTCCGAGTCACCGACGGAACCGGCCACCGCCGAGCCGGGCGCCCCGGCGGAGTCGGACCAGGCCTCCGCTCCGGATGCGAACGCCACAGCTCCTGTCGACGTCGACGAGCCGGGCGGAGGCACGTCGGCGGACGCGCCGAGTTCGGCGCCCGAGGCGTC
The DNA here is from genome assembly GCA_963833535.1 of uncultured Chloroflexia bacterium. Taxonomy (GTDB): domain Bacteria; phylum Chloroflexota; class Limnocylindria; order Limnocylindrales; family CSP1-4; genus CSP1-4. The sequence goes on from CAWHYC010000006.1 coordinate 22,687, forward strand.
GGACGCCGCGGCCGGAACGGAGACACGCGACGGGACCGCGGCAGAAGAGGACGATCAGACCGCCCGATCGACCCTCGAGCCGGCCACGGCACCTGCCGCAACCTCCACACCGTTCGTCCTCGAGCGGCCACGGGCGGTCAGCGGTCGGACGCGCGACTGGGTCGCCCGCTGGTCAGCCGACGGCCAGGCCTATGCCGTCTGGACGGCCGACCCGGGTTCCAAAGTGCGTGGCGCCCTCCTTGTTCGCTCGGCACCAAGCGCGGACGCCCCGACCGGTGCCTCGCTCCTGGAGCGGGTCCAGGCCGGTCGCTCATTCGGCCTCGGCGACCAACGCGTCGCCTGGGTCGCTCCGCTCGATGCCGGCGACGGCGAGCTGTGGGTGTCGGTCTGGGGCTCACGCGGGCAGGGTTCGGTCAAGCTGCGCAGGGTCGACTCGCTGGACGCCGTTCCCAGCAACTGATCGCGCCGGCGGGCGCCCGCTGGTATGCTCCGCGGCGACCTCATCGGCCGGTCCTGTGAGCCCGGCGAGAGGCAGGAGGCTCCGTGACCGCGCGTCAGATCATGACCGCCGACGAGATCAGGCGGGCCCTCGTGCGCATCGGGCACGAGGTCGTCGAGAAGCACGGCGGCACCACGGACCTAGCCCTGGTCGGCATCCAGCGTCGTGGCGTCCCGCTCGCCATACGCCTTGCGGCGGACATCGCCGAGCACGAGGGTGTCGCCGTCCCGGTCGGGGCGCTGGACATCACGTTCTACCGTGACGACCTGTCGCTGGTCGCCCATCAGCCCGTCGTCAAGGGCACCGACCTGCCCTTCGACCTCAACGGTATGACCCTGGTCATCGTCGACGACGTCCTCTATACGGGCCGCACCGTTCGCGCCGCCATGGACGCCCTGATGGACTACGGGCGGCCGCGTGCCATCCGCCTGGCTGTGCTCATCGATCGCGGCCATCGCGAGCTCCCCGTCCGTGCGGACCACGTGGGCAAGAACGTGCCGACCTCGCAGGAGGAGATCATCAAGGTCCACCTGGTCGAGGTCGACGGCGACGGTGAGGACGGGGTCGAGATCGACCGCGTCGGCGTCGAGGTCGCCTGATGAGCCTGCGCGCGGATCCTGACTTGCCATCCGCGCCGGGGATCGCTGCGATCGACGCTCCGGCGGCCGCCGTCGAAGCCGTCGATGGGGTCGAGCAGGCTGCGACGCCGATGTCAGCCGAGAGCGGCGAGCGAGGCTGGCGCCACCGGCACCTGCTCGATGTGGCTGGACTCGACGCTCGCGACCTCGACCTCGTCATGCGCACCGCCGACGAGATGCGGCGGATCCTGGCCCGGCCGATCCCCCGGGTGCCGACCCTGCGCGGGCTGTCGGTGACCATCCTCTTCTACGAGGCCTCGACGCGGACGCGCGTCTCGTTCGAGGTCGCCGCCAAGAACCTGTCGGCCGACGTGGTCAACATCGCGGCCGCCTCCTCGTCGGTCACGAAGGGCGAGTCGCTCATCGACACCGTGCGCACGATCGAGGCGCTGGGCGCCGACATGATCGTCATGCGCCATGGGCGTAGCGGGGCCCCCGATCTTGCCGCGCGCGTCTTCGGCGGCCACGTCGTCAACGCCGGTGACGGCTGGCACGCCCACCCGACGCAGGCGCTGCTCGACCTCTACACGTTGCGCGACCACCTGCCCGGTGGCGACCTGCATGGACGCAAGATCGTCATCGTCGGCGACATCCTCCACTCGCGGGTCGCCCGTTCGAACATCTGGAGCCTGACCACCGCCGGGGCCGATCTCTGGCTGTGCGGGCCGGCCACGCTGCTGCGCGGCTTCGAACCCCTGGCCGCCGCGTTGCCCGTCGCGCGGCGGCTGACCGTCACGACCTCGATCGACGTCGCACTAGACGGTGCGGACGCGGTGATGGCGTTGCGCCTGCAGCAGGAACGGATGTCGGGCGGGCTGCTGCCTTCGCTGCGCGAGTACGCGGCGCGCTACCAGCTCAACGAGGCGCGCATGGCCAGGGCGAGGCCGGAGGCCATCGTCCTCCATCCAGGGCCGATGAACGAGGGCGTCGAGATCGCGGCCGACCTCGCGGCCGGAGGACGCTCGGTCATCACCGAGCAGGTCGCCAACGGGGTCGCGATCCGCATGGCCGTGCTCTATCTCCTGGCCGGCGGGCGATCGGCTGAGGCGGCGGATGGCTGACGTCATCGCCGCACGCCGCCGCAGCGGGCCGCCAACGGGCGTACCCGCCCCCGGTGTCGGGGCGGCCATCGGCGACGTCGTCGACGGGCTCGATCTCGGGCGCGTCTGGTTGGTCGATCCGGCGTCGGGCCGCGAGGGCGTGGCGTCGCTACGCGTCGAGGCCGGCGTCGTCGTCGCGCTGGGATGGCTCGACGACGACGGGCCGATGCCGAGCATCCTGGTCCTGCCCGGCTTCACCGACCTGCATGTCCACGCCCGGGAGCCTGGCGACGAGGATGCCGAGACGGTCGCCACGGCCATGGCATCCGCCGCCCACGGCGGGTTCACACGGATCTGCCTGATGGCCAACACGCGACCGGCCATCGACACGGCGGCCGTGGTGGGCCAGGTCCGTGCGGCTGCCGCGGCCAGCCTCGTGCCCATCACGGTCGAGGTCATCGGAGCCACCACCGCGGCTCGGGCCGGTGTCGCGCTGGCACCGATGGCCGAGCTGGCGGACGCCGGGGTCGTGGCCTTCAGTGACGATGGGGCGCCGGTCAGCGACGCGTCCCTGATGCGGCACGCCCTGGCCTACGCGGGTGCGCTCGGGCTGCCTATCGTCGAGCACGCCGAGGACCGGAGCCTGACCGATGGCGCCGAGATGCACGACGGCGTGACCGCCACGATCCTCGGCCTGCGTGGCTGGCCGACCGCCGGTGAGGTCGCCGCGGTCGGACAAGCGATCGCGATCCTGGACGAGGTCGTGCGCGGGGCGCCGACTGACGCCGCTCCCCGCCTCCACCTCACGCACATCTCGACGGCCGCGGCGGTCGAACTGATCCGTGCGGCCAAAGCGGTCGGCCTGCCGGTGACCTGCGACGTGACGCCTCACCACCTCGTGCTGCACGACGGCTGGGTGGCGGGTGATCGCCGCTGGGCCTGGCGGGCCATCGACCAGCCCTGGCTGGGCGGGCCGACCGATGCCTTGCCATACGATCCGGCGACCCGCGTCAACCCGCCGCTCCGCTCGCCCGCCGACGCAGCCGCCCTTGCCGCGGGCCTGCGTGACGGGACCATCGACGCCATCGCCACCGACCACGCACCGCACACCGAGGTCGCCAAGGCGGTCGAATTCGGCGAGGCCGCCAACGGCATCTCGGGCCTCGAGACCGCGCTCGGCCAGCTCCTGGCGGCCGTCGACAACGGCGTGCTCGAACTGTCGACGATGGTCCGCGCGCTGACGACGGGACCGGCCCGGGTGCTCGGATCGGCTGGCGTGACGGGTGGGTCGGCTATCGCGAGCGTCGTCGTCGGAGCCCTGGCTGACCTTGTCATCGTCGACCGATCGCAAACCTGGCAGGTCGAGCCGAACGCGCTCTGCTCGCTGGGCACTAACACGCCGCTCCTCGGTCGGGAGCTGCCGGGGCGCGTGCTCGCGACGTTGGCGGCCGGACGCTGGGCGTGGACCGACGAGCAGGCTGGGCTGACCGGGAGCGCGAGCGGCCCCGCCTAGATCGCTCGGCGCGACGGATGGGCGCGACCCGGCAATCAGGTCAACGAGGCTCGGCAGCGCAGCTCGTGGAGCGTGGTTGCGCCAAGGCGCCGGTCGCGCCGGGCGCCGTCCGCGTGCCAGCCCATGGCCTCGGCGAAGTCGCGCGCCCGATGATCGTCTTCCAGGACCCACGTCGCGACCGCCTGTCGGCCGTGATGGCGTAGGATGCGGATCTCGTGATCGACGAGCATGCGGCCGATCCCGTGCTGCCAGCAGTCAGGGTCGACGAAGACGGTCACCTCGGCGTCGCCCTCGGCGATCGAGGCGTCGGCCGATGGCAGGGCGCCCATGAACCCGACGACACGGCCATCGACCTCGGCCACGGTCGGGCGCAGGCCGGTCGGCAGGACGGCGATCTCGCGTCGCCAGGCACGCTCTCGCTCGGCCTCTGACACGCTCGCCAGGACCGTGGCCGGGACGAGGCCGTCCAGCGCCCGTCGCGTCGCACGAACCTGGAGCGATGCCATCGGCGTCGCGTCGTGCTCCTCGGCCGGTCGCAGGTGGACCGGACCACCACAGGGCGCCATGATCCATCCTCCGCTGCCGGTTCCGAACTCGATGATGGGCCGTCGCCGGGCGCCCGTCATGGGCAGACCGGCCCCATCCGGACGGGTCCGACGGCCGGTCGCTACCATGGCCGCTCGTGACCGACGATCAGGCCCCACCCCACGGCCCGCCGGCCCCGGCACCCGACCCACAGCGCCCGGACTACAAGGGCGCGCCGCTCGATGCCGATCGCGGCCCAGGCCTGGGCTGCTTCTGGATCCAGCTCGTCGCGTTCGCAGTCCTCTTCGTCCTCACGCCCCTCGGCGTCATCAACGGCTGGCCGGCAGCGCTGACGACGGCGATGTTGATCGTCACCCTCGTCCTGCTCCTGTTCGTCGGTCAGACCGTCATCTTCCTGCTCCGGCTGGTGGCCGCCGATCGCCGCACCCGACGCCGGCCACTGCGGGAAGGGGCACGGCCGACAGTCGGCGACCTGAGCCTCGCGGAACCGAATGCCGACGCGTCCGCCGACGGCGGGGCGGCGGCGGCGGCCGGGTCAGCCGAGGAGGGAGCGACCGAGGCCGGCGAGTCCGCCGTGGACCCCGCCCGGGCAGGCGACGCGAGCGACGGGGATGGTGACCACGAGGGTCGCGGCACGCCCGTCGTGCGACAATAGCGCGACCGATCCCCACGCCAGCGAGGATGTCAGCGACCGTGCCCGTCCTGGCCACCTTCTTCTCCGTCCGGCGCGGCCGTGACGCGTTCTTCAAATTCTTCATGCGCGAGATCTTTCCGCGCCAGGTCCGTGAGCAGGAAGCCAAGTTCGGGATCAAGTTCCTGGGCTGGTACAACGTCGCCTACGGCTGGGACTTCGACAACGTGATGCTCTACGAGCTGCCCGACTACGGGACGATCGACAAGCTCGAGGACGATGAGCGCATCCGCGCCATCGGCCACCGGGCCGGCGAGTGGATGTTCGAACGCCATCACTCGATGTTCCTGCGTGAGCGCATGGGCGCCGACCTCGAATACCACCCCTAGGAGACGCCCCATGACCGGCCGACCCAACCCGCTCCTGGGCGAGATCGCCAGCCAGGCGGCGATCGAGCGCTCGACCTTCCTGGTCGACGCCGCGCGGCAGCTCGACAGCTTCCTCAAGACCCAGGCAGCGGCGATCGCCGAGGTCGGCGGGTTGGTACTCATCGACGAGGAGCCCGACTACCTCGCCGTCGCTCCGGACGGCTCGTTCCGCAGCCGGACCCGCTATCAGGACGAGGCGACCGGCGAGTGGCATGCGGAGACGGAGGTCATCGATTCGGTCGCCGAGCTGGTCGAGCTGTACAACCCCGCGGAGGTCTTCGCGGCCTTCGCCGAGGCCGCCCGGGAGGCCGCCGGCCTGCCGTCGGAGCCGACCGGCGCCGAGGACCTCATGGGCGCCGCCGGCATCGCGCCCGATGCCAGCGCCGGCGACCCCTACGCCGATGCTGCTGCGGACTGGGTGGCCGGGGCCGGACGGGCCGTGCCGGACGACGCCGAGGAGGCGGCCGCCCGGCTGTACGACCTCGCCTTGACCTTCCAGGAGCGTAGCCAGACGACCGAGGCCAGTCTGCTCGCCGACTTCGAGGTGGCCGCCGAAGGCCTGGCCGGCCTCGTCGGCGGCCTGACGATCGTCGATGACGACGATGAGCGGCTGACCCTCCAGGCGGATGGCCACTTCCACGGCGAGGTCGTGCCCGAAGAGGATCCCGACCGCTGGCGGCAGCTCGAGGAGCCCGAGGACATCGTCCAGTTCTACGATCCGACCGACGTCTTCGGCGACCTGGCCGAATCGATCGCCGAGGCGTACCCGAGCGTGGCGCCCGAGCTCAGCGACGACGGCGACCCGGACAGCGCCGGCGACGGCGCGTCGCCCGCCTGACGAGCGCGGCGATCAGCTCGACCATCCCCTCGATCGTGGGCGCCGCTGCCGAGGCCGCAGTCCCTCGACGCGGGCTCCAGGGCCATCGACCGGATGCAGCTGCTCGATGCCGAGCTGCTCGCGTCGCGGGAGATCCTGCCCGGGCAGTTCCTCCAGACCTTCCACGCGCCATGGCTCGCGACGGGCTCCCGGGCGGGACAGTTCGTGCACGTGCGCACGCCCGACTACTCCGGCCTCGTCCTCCGCCGGCCGTTCAGCATCAACACGGTCGACATGCCGACCGGCACCATCACGATCCATTTCCGGATCACCGGCCGGGGTACCGACTGGATGGCACGGGCGCGACCCGGCGAGCGGCTGGAGATCCTCGGCCCGCTCGGTCGACCGTTCGAGGTCGACCCGCGGCACGCACCACGTGCTTGCTCGTCGCCGGCGGCCTGGGCATGGCCGGCGTCCGCGCCCTGGCCGACGAGTCGCTGGCCGTCGGCCGCCGCGTGACGCTCCTCTTCGGGGCTGCCGGGGCCGCCGAGGTCTACCCGAGCTCGCTGCTGCCCGAGCGAGGTCGAGTACGTGGTGGCCACCGACGACGGCTCGCTTCGGTCATCGCGGCTACGTGACCGACCTCGTGCCCGACTACGAGGCGCTGCGCCGACCAGGCCTTCGCCTGCGGCCCGCGAGCCGATGCTGGCAGCCCTGGCCCGCATCGCCAGTGGCCGGGACGGCCGGCTCGGCGTCGCCCGACTCGGTCGCAAGTCGCGCCGCGCTCCGCGCGCGTCGGCGGCCGCCGGGACGTCCGCGGCTCGTCGCAAGGCATGGCTGCAGGTCTCGATGGAGCAGAACATGGGCTGCGCCGTGGGCGCCTGCCTGGGCTGCGTGGTGCACGGCATCGACGGACCGGTTCGCGTCTGTCGAGAGGGTCCGGTGTTCGCTGCCGACGAGATCGCCTGGCAAGCGCCGCCATGACCGTCCTGGCCAGCCGGGTGGTCGACCGCCTGGCTCGCAGCCACAGCCAGGCTGCCCGATGAAGGCGAAACGACGCGCGGTCACGAACCGTGTCCGAGCCCAGCAGCCGCTCTCGACTCCGCATCACAGATCGACGACGAGCCGCGTGGCGACCGGGGCCCGGACGTCGGGCGCCGCCATCGCCGCCGGGGACCAGCCGGCCGCGAGGCCGGCCGTCGTCCGTGCCAGCGACGTCGATCTGACGATCGACCTGGCGCCGGAGCGGTCCGGCGAGCTGGTGCTGCGCAACCCGATCATGGTGGCATCGGGAACCTTCGGGTACGGCATCGAGTACAGCGAGGTGGTCGAGGTCGGGCGCCTGGGCGGCCATCTGCTGCAAGGGCACGACGCTGCGGCCGCGCTTCGGCAACGAGCCGCCACGGGTGACCGAGACGCCGGCCGGCATGCTCAACTCGATCGGCCTCCAGAACCCCGGCGTCGACGCCGTCATCGAGAAGTACTCGGCGCTCTGGGCGAGCTGGTCGGTGCCCGTCATCGTCAACGTCGCCGGCGAATCGATCGATGACTACGTGTCGGTCGTGCGTCGGCTCGACGGCGTGCCCGGCGTGGCCGGCATCGAGCTCAACATCTCGTGCCCCAACGTTGGCAAGGGCGGCCTGCAGTTCGCGGTCGACAAGGACGCGGCAGGGGCGGTGACCGCGGCCGTCCGGCGCGCCACCGACCTGCCGCTGATGGTCAAGCTGTCGCCCAACGTGGCCGACGTGCGCGCCATCGCCCGGGCCATCGAGGACGCCGGAGCCGACTCCCTGAGCGCCATCAACACGCTCTCCGGGATGGCCCTCGACCGAGCTCGACGCAAGCCGCTCCTGGGCAACACCTACGGCGGCTTGTCGGGGCCGGCCATCAAGCCGGTCGCGCTGCGCATCGTCTATGAGGTGGCGCAGGTCGTGCGCATCCCGATCGTTGCCATCGGCGGCGTGGCGAGCCTCGATGACGTGCTCGACTTCCTGATGGCCGGCGCGGCAGCGGTCCAGGTCGGCACGGCGCTCTTCGCCGACCCGACCCTGCCCATCCGCCTCATCGACGAGCTGGCCGAATGGTGCGCCGCCCGAGGCATGACCTCGTACCGGGAGCTCATCGGGACGGCCCTGCCGCCGGGCAAGGGCGGCGGCGCACACGGCAAGGATCGACCGAGCGTCAAGGGCGTCGAGTACCGACCGTGACCCGCATCGAGGAGCTCTTCGTCGCCTCCGGGGCGCTGCGCACCGGGCACTTCGCGCTCAAGAGCGGCCGCCACGGCGACCGCTACCTGGAGAAGTTCCAGGTCCTCCAGTATCCCGAGGCGGTCTCGGAGATCTGCGCCGCGTTCGCCGCCCTCGTGCGTGACGGCCAAGGACGCCCGACGGTCGACGTCGTGGTCGGCCCGACCACCGGCGGGGTCATCCTGGCCTTCGAGACGGCGCGTCAGCTGGGGCTGCGCGGCCTCTTCGCCGAGGAGGTCAAGGCCGCGGACGGGACCGCCCGACGCGAGTTCCGGCGCGGGTTCCACCTCGAGCCCGGTTCGCGGGTCCTGCTCGTCGACGACATCCTGACCACGGGCGGCTCGCTGCTGGCGATGCTGCCGCCGATCGAGGCCAGCGGCGCCAAGCTCGCCCGGATCGCGGTCATCGTCGATCGGTCCGGGGGCACGCGCACGGTGGCATCACCGACGAGCGGCCGCGAGTACGACGTCGACGCGCTCTGGACGCTCGACATCCCGACCTACGAGCCCGGTGTGACGACCTGCCCGGCCTGCGCGGCGGGCGAGCCGGTCGAAGCGCCGGGCTCCAGCGGCACGAGGGCGCGATGAGCTGGGTGGCAGCACCGTGAGCCGTGGGGTCGACGCGGTGATCGTGCGGTCAGATACGCATGACGATGGTGCATGTCGCGGACGGACGGCGATCGGCGACCTTGGCAGCGTGCTCAGATCAAGTGAATAGGAGCGATGGGTGCGTGGAACATGCGTGGCCCAGTCGGATGGGCCTAATTCAGGCCACGCGGCGGGACATATACCACCCTCATGAGTAGGTGACCGCGAGCTGGGATCGTCGCGAGGGAGCCACTCCCCAACAGGAGGCTCCCGACGCGCGGCGTTCGACCGATGCGCAGCCTACTGAGCGGGTCCGACGACCCCGTCGATGGCGGCCTTGAGCTCGTCGGCACCGAGCGCGCCCTCGAACTTGGCGGCGACCTTGCCGTCGGCGCCGACGACGAAGATGTAGGGTTCGATCGGGATGCCCCACTCGACGGCCGAGGGCACGACCTGGTAGCCGCCGTTGGCATCGAGCGCCGGCTGTGGCTGGCCGTCGACGAGCTGGAGCTGGTAGGGCTCGACATGGATGACGTCGATGGCATCGCCGTACGGCGCCACGGCGGCCTTGACGGTCGTCATCGTCGGGCCACAGGTGCGGCTGGTGCAGAAGAGCGGCGTGGCGAACACGAGCACGAACGGCCGACCCGCTGCCAGAGCGTCCTTGACCGAGGTCCGGTAGAAGGCCGGGACCGGCTGCTGGTCGGTCGAGATGGCGGCGATGCCCGCGGCGTCGGTCGCCGTCGGCGTGTCGGATGCAGGGCCGGCGGCGCCGATCGGTGGCGTCGTGCCCGAAGGCTGCACGTCGAAGACGGCCCGAGCAGTGCGGTCGGGCTGCCCGGCGGCCGTGGCGGTGATCTCCACGCCCCATGGGCCAGCCCGGTCGAAGTCGACCGTCGCGTGATAGAGGCCAAGCTCGTCAGGCACCGTCCAGACGAAGATGCCCGGCGCTTCGGTGGTGGGCTTCGCTGGGTCGGCGGCGAGATCGTAGAAGCGAACGGTCGTCGAAAGCTGCGGCGAGGCGATCGGCTTGTTGGCGGTGTCCACCAAGGCGTAGGTGAAGCGGTTGAGACCGACGACACGCTCCTTGCTGACGATGATCGGCACCATCGGCGCCGCGGGGTCCGGGCCCGTCGGCCAACCCGGGAAACCCGAGCTAGCCCCCGACGGCGCCGAAGATGACGGTGCCGACGCCACCATGCTGGCCGGTGACGAGCTCGCGCACGCTCCGAGGATCAGGAGCACGGCGAGGATCGCCCCCGAAGGGGCAATGCGGCGCCGATCGAAAGGAAGACGCTGGGACATCGCCGGCGACGATAGCGGCTCCGGCTCCATCGCGCCTGCGCGGCCGATGCACCGACCGTTGCGCGTGGCGCGCGGCGCCTGGACCCGCGGCATCGATCGCGACGGCGGCATGGCGCGCGGTAGAATCGGCAACCCCATGACGCGCTTCCAGAAACTGGCACTGCTGACCGCCATCGCGACCTATGTGCTCGTCGTCTGGGGCGGCGTGGTCCGAGTCACGGGCTCCGGCCTCGGCTGCCCCGACTGGCCCCTGTGCTACGGTCAGGTCCTGCCGCCAGCCGACGACGCCACGGCCTGGATCGAGTGGTTCCATCGGACCCTCGCGGCTTGTGTCGGCCTGCTCGTGGTCGGCGTCTGGCTCGGCGCCGTCCTCTACCACCGCCGACGCGCCATCGTGTTGCCGGCCACGGCCGCCGTCGTGTTGACCGGCTTCCAGGCCTACCTGGGCAAGATCACTGTCGAGACGGGTAACTCGGGCGAGTCGGTCACCGCGCACCTGGCGATGGCCCTGATCGTGCTCGCCGCTCTGATCCACATCGCGGTCCGCGTCCAGTACCCGGCCGACCTGCCGTCGCGCGGTGCGCCGCAGCGCTTCACCATCCTGGCCGCCTTCGCCGCGCTCTCGATCTACGCGCTGCTCATCTTCGGATCGCAGGTCACGGCGACCGCCTCGGCGCTCGTCTTCGGCACGGCCTGGCCACTCTTCCCCGACGGCGCCATCGTGCCCAGCTTCGACGGCAACCCGGACATCGCCGCCCTGCAGGCCGCCAATGCGCTCCATCGCATCGCGGCTGCCATCGTCGGCGTCATCATCGCCATCACCGCTTGGGTCGCCTGGCGCCGAGCCACCGACGGTCGCTGGGGTGCCGTCAGTGCTCGACCGACCCTGCTCGCCCTGACCGGCACCGCCGCCGCGCTGTACGCCATCCAGGTCATCGTCGGGGCGCTCCAGATCTGGACGACGCTGGCGCCCTGGGCGGTCGCCCTCCACCTCGCCCTCGGCGCCGCCATCTGGGCGCTGCTCGTGGCCGCCGTGACGTACAGCTACTGCACGGCCAGGATGGCGGCGGATCCCGCCGTCGCGGGCCTGCCCGGCGTCGATGCTGCGCTGCCCGATCCCGATGGCGAGGACTCGACCGAGGGCGACGCCGGGGGCTCCGACCATCGAGCCGCTGACCCGGCCCCCAAGGCGATGGACAAGGTGCGCGCGTACATCGCCCTGACCAAGCCGCGCATCATCGAGCTGCTGCTGGTGACCACGGTGCCGGCGATGATCCTCGCGCAGCGCGGCATCCCGCCGCTCGGGCTCATCGTGGCCACGCTCGTCGGGGGCTCGCTGGCGGCGGGTTCGGCCAACGCCATCAATCAATACCTCGATCGCGACATCGACCTGCTGATGACGCGAACCCGGCGACGGCCGCTGCCAGCGCACGCCATCGAGCCGGAGGACGCGCTCGTCTTCGGCCTCGCCCTGGGTGTCGTCGCGTTCGCCGAGCTGGCCCTCTTCACCAACCTGCTGGCGGCCTTCCTGACCCTCCTCGCGATCGCCTTCTACGTCGTCGTCTACACCATCTGGATGAAGCGCACGACCAGCCAGAACATCGTCATCGGGGGTCTCGCCGGTGCCTTGCCGCCGCTCATCGGCTGGGCGGCGGTGACCGGCGACATCGCGTTGCCCGGCCTGTTCCTGGTGGCCATCGTCTTCTACTGGACGCCGCCCCACTTCTGGGCGCTCTCGATGCGCCTGGCCAAGGACTACCGCGCGGCGGGCGTGCCGATGCTGCCCGTCGTCCGGGGCATCCCCGAGACGACCAAACAGATCGCCCTCTACTCCTTCTCGATGGTGGCCATGACGCTGAGCCTCTTCGCCGTCGCCCAGCTGGGCCTCATCTACCTCGTCGGCACCATCGCCATCGGCGCCGTCTTCGTCATGCAGGCCCTGCGCATGTGGCGCGATGGCACGGATACGCGCGCGGTGCGCCTGTACAAGTACTCGACGACCTACCTGACCGTGCTCTTCGCGCTCATCGTCGTCGACGTCCTGGTGCCGCTGCCCGTCTGACGCTCAGCCGCTCTCGCTCGCCCGGGCCACGCGGGCTCGTTCGCGGTCGAGCCGCTCGTCGTAGAGGCGGCCCTTCTCCTCCTCGTAGCGGAACCAGGCCAGGGTCATCAGCAGGCAGGGCACCAGGAAGATGAGGTCGCCTGCCGCCCACATGATGCCGCCGGCCAGCTGCTGGTCCTCGAGCGCGGTCGGGCCCCAGACCCGCTGCAGTGACGCGTAGTGCTGGTAGAGGACGGTCGGCACGGCGAAGAGGACGAAGCCCAGGAAGGCGTTCTGGGGCATCGCCAGGAGCATGTAGCCGAGGCGCATGCCGTGGCCCATCCGGAAGGGGTGCGGATCGGCGCCCACCACCGGCCACCAGAAGAGCAGCGCCGCCCCGAGGTAGAGAGCGTGCTCCAGGGCGTGGATGCCCGGGTCCTCGAGGGCGGCCTCGAACAGCGGGCTGAAGTGGCTGGCCCAGATGACGATGGCGAAGGCGAGCCAGCCGACCACCGGGTGGCTGATGGCGCGCACCAGTCGCGAGTGGAGGACGGGCAGGATGCGCCGCTTGCGTACCTCGGGCGAGGCGGCTCGCAGGAGCAGCGTGATGGGCGCCCCCAGGAGCAGCAACGGCGCGCCGACCATGGCCAGCAGGAGGTGCTGGATCATGTGCACGCTGAAGAGCGTCGTGGCGTAGACGTCGACGAACGAGAAGAGCGCGATCCCGATGACGCCGAGGCCGCCCAGCCAGGCCGCGATCCGCCGGCGAGGCACCGGGCTCGCCGGATGAGCACGATCGACCTGCCAGACGCCGGCCAGGTAGAGCCCGGCGGCGATGACGATGCTCAGCAAGGCCAGTGGCTCGACGGTCCAGGAGCTGACCACGATCCAGGCCGTCGGGGCCGGTGGGACGACGTCCGTCACGTGCCCCAGAGCGGCGCCGGGCAGGGTCGCCAGGGCCGCCGCGGCGAGGCCGCCGCCGCTCAGCAGCCGCGCGGAGTGACGGACGAGCGCGCGCATCAGCCCGTATGATAGGCGCCTGCCCGCCACGTCCCGGCCGGGCCCGGCCTATCACGCTCGAGGAGAAGAACGCGCGTGGATCGCGCCCCAGGCCGCCGCCGGACTCTCGCGCTCGCCGTGGCCGCCCTCGTCGCGGTGGCTGCGATCGTCGGGCTCATCGTCTTCTACCCCGCCGACTGGCCGGGCTTCGCGCCGCCGTCACCGGTCACGGTCCAGGGCCGCGACACCGAGGGCATCTACCGCTTCGTCTTCACCATCGCGGCCGTCATCTTCCTGCTCGTCGAGGGGCTCATCCTCTTCGCCGTCCTGCGCTACCGCCGGACCGATGACACGCTGCCGGCCCAGACGCACGGCAACCTCTTCGCCGAGGCGGCCTGGACGATCGTGCCGGCCATCATCGTCATCTCGTTGTTCTTCCTCTCGATCAACGTCCAGAACAAGGTCGAGGCACGCTCACCGAACCCCGACGTGACCATCGACGTGGTCGGCTTCCAATGGCAGTGGACGATCGCCTACGGCTGCCCGGCGAGCTACGCCACGCAGCCGACCGTCCAGCCGGCCGACGAGTGCGACTTCGCCATCACCGGCCTGGGCAGCGACGGTCCCGACATGCACGTGCCGGTCGGGCAGACGATCCACTTCCGACTCCACTCGGCCGACGTCATCCACGCCTTCTACATCCCGCAGTTCCTGTACAAGAAGGACGTCATCCCGGGTCGCGTCAACGGCTTCGACGTCATCGTCGAGCAGCCCGGCACGTACCAGGGTCAATGCGCCGAGCTGTGCGGCCTGTCACACGCCGAGATGTTCATGTCACTGACGGCCGAGGACAGCGCCGCCTACGACGACCTGGTACGCGGCGCAGGTCGAGACCGCCAGCGCGACCCCGACGCCGGCGCCGAGCACGTCCGGCGGCCCGCCGCCGGCCGGCGCCACCGTCCAGGTCAGCGCCTCCAGCGCGGCCGGCTTCGACCAGACGCAGCTGACCGCGCCGGCCAACGTGCCCATCACCATCCAGTTCGCCAACGACGACCCCAGCGTCACGCACAATTTCTCGATCAAGGGCGCACTGCCCGATGGCAAGGACTTCGTCGGCCTGCCGCTGGCCGCGGCCAACACGAAGGTCGAGTACCAGGCGCCGCCGTTGGCGGCCGGCACGTATACGTTCTTCTGCAGCTGTCCACGCCAACATGACCGGCACGCTGACGGTCCAGTAGGAGGAGCGATGGCCACCACCACCCTCTCTCCGACGGGCCTCGACGTACAGCGGGCGGGCGCGTGTCCTGGAGTGGCTGACGACGACCGACCACAAGAAGATCGGCGTCATGTACATCACGACGGCCTACATCTTCTTCCTGCTGGCGGGGCTCATGGCACTCGGCATCCGGACCGAGCTGGCGTTCCCCGGCACGCAGCTGCTCGAGCCCAACCTCTACAACCAGGCCTTCACGATGCACGGCACGACGATGATCTTCTTCTTCGTCATGCCCATGCTGGCGGGCTTCGCCAACTACATCGTGCCGCTCCAGATCGGGGCCGCCGACATGGCCTTCCCGCGCATCAACGCGCTATCGTTCTGGATCATCCCGTTCAGCGGCATCCTGCTCTTCAGCGGTTTCCTGACCGGTGGCGCGGCGAGCGGTGGCTGGACGTCGTACACGCCGCTGTCCGAGGCGACCTACTCGACGACCAACGGCCAGAACCTGTGGCTGGCGGCACTCATCCTTAACGGCGTCAGCTCGATCATGGGCGCCATCAACTTCCTGGCCACCACGTTCCGATTGCGGGCGCCGGGCATGACCATGCTCCGGCTGCCCATCTTCACCTGGACCGTGCTGGTCACCAACGTGCTGCTGCTCTTCGCCGTGCCGGTCCTCGCGGCGGGCATGTTGATGCTCTTCATCGACCGCAACTACGGTGGCTCGTTCTTCAACCCGGCGGCCGGCGGTGACACCATCCTCTGGCAGCACATCTTCTGGTTCTTCGGCCACCCCGAGGTCTACATCCTCATCCTGCCCGCCTTCGGCGTCATCTCCGAGGTCATCCCGGTCTTCAGCCGAAAGCCGCTCTTCGGCTACAAGGCCTTCGTCATCGCGACGGTCTCCATCGGCGTCCTGGGCTTCGGCGTCTGGGCCCACCACATGTTCACGACGGGCGCTGTCTTCCTGCCCTTCTTCTCGATCACCACGTTCCTGATCGCGGTCCCGACGGGCGTCAAGATGTTCAACTGGATCGCGACCATGTGGCGGGGCAAGCTCTCGTTCAACGTGCCGATGCTCTTCGCCGTCGGCTTCCTGGCCAGCTTCCTGATCGGCGGCCTGGACGGCGCTTTCAGTGCCTCGACGCCCATCGACTTCGCGCTCCAGGACACCTACTGGATCGTCAGCCACCTGCATTACGTGCTCTTCGGCGGCTCAGCGATGGCGATCATGGCGGCGACCTACTACTGGTTCCCGAAGATGACCGGCCGGTTCCTCGATGAGCGCATCGGCGTCGTCCAGTTCTGGATCGTCTTCATCTCGGCCCAGGTGACCTTCTTCCCGATGCACCTGCTGGGGCTCAACGGCATGCCCCGGCGCATCCAGGACTACGCCCCCAACGCCGGCTGGCAGGACCTCAACATCGTGGCCACCGTCGGCTCGTTCGGGCTGGGCCTGGGCGTGGCCCTGATGATGTGGAACATCTTCGCCAGCCTGCGTGGGCCCCGAACAGCCGGCGACGACCCGTGGGACGGCAACACGCTGGAGTGGGCGACCACGAGCCCGCCGCCGTCGTACAACTTCGACCGCCTGCCGGAGATCCGATCCGAGCGCCCGCTGTTCGACCTCAAGCACCCGGCGGCGGCTCACGCGCCGGCGTTGACCTCGGGTGAGGGCACGAAGCCATGACCGCGCAGAGCGAGATCGTGCCCAGCGCGCACGGCGGGGAGGTCATGAAGGGCGGACACCCCTACGGCAGCAAGCCGATCGAGAACACCGCCCTGCTGGGGATGCTCCTGTTCATCGCCAGCGAGATCATGTTCTTCGCCGGCCTCTTCGCGGCCTACTTCGACATCCGGGCCAAGAACCTGCCCCACTGGCCGGCCCTGCCGGAAGGCGCCGAGTTCGGCGTCACGCCGGTCATCATCGCGGCCACCATCATCCTCATCTCGAGCTCGGCGGTCATCGAATGGGGCGTCCTGCGCATCCGCAAGGGCGACCGGCGAGGGATGAACCGCGCCCTGGCGCTGACCGTCCTGATGGGCATCACCTTCCTGGCCTTCGAGGCGCTCGATTGGTACATCCTGGCGTCAGACGGTGTGACCCTCAGCGGCAGCGTCTTCGGATCGCTCTACTTCACGATGACCGGCTTCCACTTCGCGCACGTGCTGGGCGGCGTCATCGGCATCAGCATCATCCTGGGCCGCGGTGTCTCCGGCCAGTTCTCAGCCCGCCACCACACCGCCGTCGAGGCGGTCAGCTACTACTGGCACTTCGTCGACGTCGTCTGGGTCCTGCTCTTCCTGACCTACTACGTCCTGCGCTAGGGAGCCGCCATGCAGCGCCTGCTGAGCAAGGGGTTCGCCGCCTTCATCATCGGCGGCATCTTCATCGTGACCGGCCTGGTCTACTTCTTCGGCGGGGAGATCTGGAGCAACGGCCAGGGCTTCGACCCGGCCGGGGCCACGATGCTGGTCGTCACCGGCATCGCCATGACCTTCGCCTTCGTGCTGGTCCTGCGCGGCTCGCGCGAGCTCTAGGGCAGCCCCGGGCGACTGCTGATGGACACGATCGTCGCGAGCATCACCGCGATCTGGGTCGCGCTCCTCGCCTGGCTGTCGCAGATCATCCTGCCCGACTGGAACGACGTCCTGCGCTGGATCCCGTCGTTGCTGCTCGGCCTCGTCGGGCTGGTCATCGCGGTCCTCGTGTTTGCCTGGCTGCGCAACCGCCGAGTGACCGCCTCCCGCATGATCCGCGTCCGCCGAGAGGGTGCGCCGCCACCCGGCGTCCACATGCCCGGCCCGTCGCGGTGGCCGTTCATCATCCCGCTCGGGCTGGCCTTCGTCTTCGCCGCCCTTGTCTTCCATCCCGGTCACGTGGTGAGCCCGGTCATCAACGGCGGGCAGGTCGTGACCGAGGCCGCACCGCCGATCACCGACCTCGTCAACCTGCCGCTCCTGCTGCTCGGCCTGGTCATCGCCGTTGCGGGCGTCGTCGGCTGGTATCGCGACGCCGGGCGTGAGTGGCACCACGTCGAGGATCCGGCCTGGCATCCAGCGGCCTCGAGCGGCGCCTGGGGCGAGACACCCGTCCGGGAGCGCCTCCCGGCGGGCATGCACCTGCCCGGTCCCAGTCCGTGGCCGTTCCTGGCGCCGCTGGGCATGGGCGTCATCTTCGTCGGCCTCGTCTACAACCCGGTCTTCATCGTGGCCGGCGTGCTGATGGCGGTCATCGCAGCGGCCGGCTGGTACGTCGACGCTGGCCGAGAATATCGGGCCGTGGAGGCCGGTCACCCGCTCGATGGCAGCCAGGTCGAGCCAGCCTCGCGCCTGCCCAACGCCCTGCTCGGCATCTACGCCACGATCGGCATCCTGGCTATCGTCATCGCCAGCATCCCGTCGTTCGTGGCCTGGGTCAACCCGGCACCGACACAGGCGCCTGCCGCCAGCCTGAGCCCCGACCAGACCGTCATCGCGCAAAGCGTGCTCGGCTTTGCCGAGACGTCGATGACCGTCCCCGCCGGCGTGCCCCTGGTCGTCGACTTCCAGAACGCCGATACCGGCGTTCAACACAACTGGGCGATCTACGATCCGGCCGACGGCAAGGAGCTCTTCAAGGGCCCCATCCTGGTCGGCCCTGACGCGGCCACGCTGCAGGTCCCGGCGCTCGAGGCTGGCACGTACAAGTACGTCTGTGACATCCACCCGCAGACGATGACCGGCACGCTCACCTCGCAGTAGGGCGCCACGACCGAGCGACGGGCCCCGCGCCGCCCAATCCTGGCGCTGGTCGCGATCATCATCGTCGTCGTGGTCGGCACCATCGTGGCCTTCCTTGCCATCCGACCCGACCGGACCCTGGTCATCGGGCCGCATCCCCTCCTTGACGCCGCGGCGCCGGACTTCGCGCTCCAGGATCTCGACGGTCATCGGGTCCGCTTGGCTGACTATCGCGGCCGACCGGTCATCGTCAACTTCTGGGCCTCGTGGTGCATCCCCTGCCGAACGGAGTTCCCACTCCTTCGCGCGGCGCGCGAGCGGTACGCCGACCAGGGTCTCGAGGTCCTTGGCATCGTCTTCGACGACGACGCTGACTCGGCGCGCGCGTACATGACCCGCGCCGGCGCCACCTGGCCCGCGCTCATCGACGATGGCGGCCGGACGGCCGCGGCCTACAAGGTCAACGGGCCGCCGCTCTCGTTCTTCGTCGACGGCAGCGGCATCGTTCGCTCGATCACCTACGGGCCGCCACCGTCGGGCACCATCGACGATCGCATCAGTGCGATCCTGCCAGGGGCCACACCTGGGGCTTCCGGCCCCTCGTCCGAGCCATGAGCGACGACGCTGACGCGGTCACCACGGCGGACGCCACGAGCGCTGCGCGCGCCCTCGCTGGCTCGGCGGGCGCCGCCCACGCCCGGTCAGTCAGCACCGCCAGCGCGATGGGGCCAGCCATCGTCATCGAGGGCCTCGTCAAGCGCTACCAGGGGCGAGCTGTCGTCGATGGGCTGGACCTGACCGTGGCGCGCGGTGAGATCCTGGCCATCCTCGGACCGAATGGCGCCGGCAAGACGACGACGGTCGAGATCATCGAAGGCTACCGGCGGCCGGACGAAGGGCGGGTCGAAGTCCTGGGCCTCGACCCCCGGACCGACCGGGCCGAGTTGCGCGCCAGGGTCGGGGTCATGCTCCAGCGAGCCGACCTGTACAACCAGGTGCGGGTCCTCGAAGCGGTTCGGCTCTTCGCCGCCTTCTTCGCCGCGCCGCTGTCGCCGGGCATGATCCTCGACCAGGTCGGCCTCGCTGACCGAGCCGACGACCCCTATCGCACGCTCTCCGGTGGCGAGCGCCAGCGTCTCAACCTCGCCCTGGCCGTCGTCGGGCGGCCGGAGCTGATCATCCTCGACGAGCCGACAGCGGCCATGGACGTCGCCGCTCGCCGCTCGACCTGGGACCTGCTGCGGGCATTGCGAGCGCAGCGCGCGACCGTGGTCCTGACCACCCACCTGATCGAGGAAGCCGAAGTGCTCGCCGACCGGGTGGCCATCATCGATGGCGGGCGCCTGCTCGCGTGCGGCAGCCCAGCTGAGCTGCGCGCCGTCGGGGGCTCGGGCGCGCGCGACCATGGCGCAGGCGTCGAAGGCATCGGCGGCGCGCGATCGATCCGGCTCCGACTCCCGGCGCCGCTGGACCCGGCCGACGTGGCGGCGCTGTCGCGGGTCCCCGGCGTCTCCGCGGTCCGCCACCAGGGCGGGGCGGGTTACGCCCTCTCCGTGGCCGACGCGGGCGAGGCCCTTGTCCGGCTCTCCGAGTGGTTGTGGGCCAAGCGCATCGAGCCGCTCGCCATCGAGGTCGGGACCGAGAGCCTCGAAGCGGTCTTCCTGCGCCTGACCAGCGAGGCGCCCACTCCGCCCGAGGTCCAGACGTGAGCGCGGCCGCGCCGGGCTGGCGAGCCTATCTGGCGATGACGGGCATGGAGTTTCGGCTCGCCCGACGACGCGGTGAGAACCTCCTCGTGACCCTCGTCATCCCCGTCATCCTGCTCGTCTTCCTGGCCAACGTCGAGCTGGTCTCGGTCGCGGGCACGGCGACGATCGACCTCATCGTGCCCAGCATCCTCGCCCTGGCCGTCCTCTCGACGGGCATGGTCGCCCTGGGCATCTCGACCGCCTTCGAACGCGGCTCGGGCGTGCTCAAGCGCCTGGGCGGGTCGCCCCTGCCGACGTGGGCACTGATCGGTGCCAAGACGACGGTCGTGACGGGCACCGTCGCCCTCCAGGTCGTGCTCGTGGTCGCCATCGCCTGGCTGCTCGGCTGGGACCCGCCGATCGGCATCCCGGACACGCTCGCGGCGGCCGTCCCGTGGCTCATCCTGGGGACCCTGGCGTGCGCCGGCATCGGCCTGTCGATGGCGGGCCTGCTGCGAGCGGAGACCGTCCTGGCGCTGGCCAACGGCCTGTACGTGCTCGCCATCGTGGCCGGTGGCGTGATCGTGCCACTCGATCGACTGCCGGCGGTGGTCGCCATCCCCGCCTCGATCCTGCCGCCCGCGCTCATCGCCGACCTGCTGCGCGGCTCGATGGTGCCGGGCGGCACAGTCGTGCCGGTCGAGGCCATGGCGCTGACCCTCTGGGCAGTCGGGCTCATGGTGCTGGCCGCGCGTTCGTTCCGCGTCGCCGACGAGGCCTGAGCTACCAGGCTCGGCGGCCGGGCGTGCGCACATGAGCGGACCCGCCGCACACGAGGCCTGTATGCTGCGCGGGCGTTCGACGAATCGGGGTCGCTCGTGCGCGCTTGACGCATGCGGCCTCGGCATACCCGGACGCGCGGAGGGAGAGACCATGACGCGTCGCGCTGCCCAGGCGCCCTTGCTGGTCGGGGTCGTCCTGCTAGTCGCCGCCTGTGGTGGTGGTGGAGGCACATCGCCGGCTGCTTCGGACGCCGGCGGCGGTGGCACGACAGCGACGACGGCGCCGGCCCCGACCGAGGCGCCGGCTGCGGGAGCGACCGAGGACCTCAGCTCCGGCTCCGGCGGTGGGGGCGCGGCAGGCGACTTTGCCGGCAAGGTCTGTGACCTCGTCTCGCTCGAGGCGATGAGTGCCGTGACCGCTGTCCCAGCCACCATACAGGAGGAGCAACCGTTCACGCAGGGCAGCGGGTTCTGCACTTACACGTCCGCTGATGGGACGGCGGTGGGCGCGATCTCCCTCGTCGGCGGATCGATGGCCGACGCGAACGTCGTGTACAACGCCTACAAGGCGGATCCCAGCGCCGAGTCCGTCTCTGTGAACGGCGGCGACGCCATCTGGTACGGCAGCAACGCCGTCGCGATCGTGCTCAAGAACGGGTATACCGGGAGTGCCCAGATCCTGAACCCGAAGGACGGCGACATGAAGGCCGCCTCCGTCGCGCTCTTGCAGGGCCTCGCCGACAAGATGCCCTGACCCGGGCACAAAGAAACGACCCTTGCGGGCGGGCGCAAGGGTCGTCTGGTCAGTATTCGGTGTTGGTTGCGGGGGACGGATTCGAACCGCCGACCTTCGGGTTATGAGCCCGACGAGCTGCCGCTGCTCCACCCCGCGACGGTGAATGCTACCCGAGGATGGCTCGGCGGTCAAACGCGCGCCCGACCGACGTCGTCGTGGGTCGGTCAGAAGCCGGGCTTGAAGACCATCAGCGCCACGATGATCGCCACCGCGGCCATCAGGATGATGCTGCCCTGGCGGAGCGTCTTGGCGGCCGCCATGAGCTCGGGCGGCGGGCCGCCGGCAGCCGGGTCAGGCGGCTTCGATGTCAACTCGACGAGCGTCCGGCCGGCCGGGCCCTGGACCATCAAGGCGTAGCCGATGGCGATGACGTAGATGACGATGGCCACGTCCAGCCAGAGATTGGTCGTCGAGGTCAGGTCGCGGCCGGTCGCCCAGATGAGGAGCGCGCCGGTGACCGCCATGGAGAGCGCGAAGGGGATGATGCGGCGCTGCGAGATGACTCCGCTCGCCCGAGCGGCGAAGTTCGCGTGCTGCGGCTCTTTGCCGCTCATGGCGCCCATCAGCGGCAGGGCAAAGGTCGGTCCGAAGGCGATGATAGCTCCGCCGATGTGGAGGAATAGGAACAGCTTGACGAAGTCGCCGATGACCATCTGGCCTCCCCTCGGAGCGGGCGTCGAGTAGACCGTCAGCGTATCAGCAGCAGGCCCACGCGGAAGCCCGATCCTTCCTCGTGTCGAACCGCCCATCAGTCAACTGATCGGCGTCTCTGGCGCGGGGGCCGCGACGGCTGAGACCGGCGTCGTATCCAGGCCGGGCAGGCCCTCTTCGCCGTCGTCGTCGGCGCGGCCTCGGTTCAGGAGTCGACCGACCCTGGCCGTGCCCCCGTGCGTCAGGGAGTAGACCACCGGCACCACGACCAGGGTCAGGAGCGTCGAGGTGAAGAGGCCGCCGATGACCACGGTGCCCAGCTCGGCCGCGATGATGCTGCCCTTGTTGATCCCCAGCGCCAGCGGTGTGAGCGCCAGGATGGTGGCCAGGGCGGTCATCACGATCGGCCGCACGCGAGTCCGACCCGCGTGATACAGGGCGTGCTCGACGGAGTAGCCCTTGCGGCGGAGCTGTTCGACGAGGTCCAGCAGGACGATGGCGTTGGTGACCACGATGCCGATCAGCATCAGGATGCCGATCATCGAACTGATGCCCAGCGGCAGGCCCGAGATGAGCAGCGCCAGGATGGCGCCGATGAGCGCCAGCGGCAGGCTGAAGAGGATGATGAAGGGGTCGAGCAGGCTGCCGAAGACGATGACCATCACGATGTAGACGACGGCGATGGAGATGAGCATGGCGTAGGCCAGGTCGCTGAAGCCTTCGGTCTGCTGTTGGCTGATGCCGGCCAGCTCGACGGTCACCGTCGAGGGTAGGGCGAGGTCGTCGATGGCGGCCTGGACCGCCTTCGAGGCGCCGCCGGTGTCCTTGGACAGGATGTCGCCGCTGATCGTCGCCGCGGGGCTCTGATCGACCCGGGTGATGGTCGCCTGGGAGTCGACCTCGGTGACCGTGGCGACGTCGGCGACCTTCTGCTTCTGGACGGTCCCGACCAGCAGGTCGCGGATCGAATCGGGGCCTTCGATCGAGGCCGGGTCGATGCGCACGAAGACCGGCGTCGCGCCTGACTGGCCCTCGAGGGCCGGTCGGATGGGCGTCTGGCCGAGGAGCAGGTTGCGGATCTCCTGGGCGATCTGCACGGTCGTCGAGCCGACGGCCAGGGCCTTGTCCGGGTCGACGTCGACCTGCAGCTCTGGCGCCTTCGAAGCGAGGTCGCTCTTGACGTTGACGATGCCGTCGATCTTGGCGACCGCCGTCGTGAGCTGGGAAGTCGCGGCCGCGAGCGCTGTCTCGTCCTCGCTGGAGACGATGATCTGGAGGCCGTTGCCGCCACTCGAGATGGCGCCGGCGCGGACGACGTAGCCATCGGTGGCGACGGGCGCGAGATCGGCGAGGAGTTGTTCGGTCTGCACGTTGAGGTCGGTGCCGGTCTTGAGATTGACGAGGATCGTCGCCGACCCTGATGCGGTGCCCAGGAACGACTGCTGGGCGGTCGTGCCGGAGTCGTTCGAGCCTGCCAGCGAGGTCTGGTACGTCTCCACGTCCGGGTCCTGGGCGATGATCGCCTCGGCCTGGACGGCACGATCCAGGGTCGCGCTGCTCGTCGTGCCCGGCGGCGGCGTGATGGTCACCGTCAGGACCTCATCCGAGCCGGCGCTCAGGAACGCGGTCGGGATCTGCGGGATGAGCGCGATCGCGGCCGCGAAGAGCAGCGCGGCGGCGGCCAGCGTGATCCACCGGAAACGCAGCGCCAGCTGCAGGATGGGGGTGTAGATGCGCTGCAGCCAGGTGTCCTTGTTGCCGACCTCGCCGGCGCCGGGCACGTGCTTGACGCGCGGCACCAGGAAGTAGGCCAGGACGGGGACCACGGTCAGGGCGCAGATGAGCGAGGCCAGCAGGGCGAAGGTGACGGTCAGGCTGAAGGGCAGGAAGAACTGCGTCACCAGGCCGCCGACGAGCCCGATGGGCAGGAAGACGGCGACCGTGGTGATGGTCGACGAGGTGATCGCGCTGGACACCTCCTTGGTGCCCGCGATGACCGCGATGCCGATCGGCTCGCGGTTCGCGCGATGGTGCCGGAAGATGTTCTCGAGCACGACGATGGCGTCGTCGACGACGCGTCCGACTGCGACCGCCAAGCCGCCCAGGGTCATGATGTTCAGACTGACCCCGCCCACGAGCATGAGCACCAGGGCGGCCATCACGCTGAGCGGGATGCTGATGGCGGCCACGACCGTGCTGCGCACGCTGAGCAGGAACAGGAAGATCACGAGCACGGCCATCAACGCGCCGAGGCCGCCCTCGCGGACGAGGCCCTCGATCGACTGCTCGACGAAATCGGCGCTGCGATAGACATACGTGGTGTTCAAGCCGAGGTCTTCGTCGAGCTGGCTCATCGCCGCCTCGACAGCCTTCGAAACGTCGACCGTGTTGGCATCCGAGGTCTTGATCACGGAGATGCCGACCGAGGGCTTGCCGTCGGTGCGCGAGACGCCGGCCGCCGGGTCCGGCCCGTACTCGACGGAGCCGAGGTCGCCGAGCGTGATCGGCGTGGGCGCGGCGGGTGGGGTAACGACGCTGTCGGGCGCTGGCGGGGCGGCCGGGTCGACCGGGAGCTGACCGGTGCCGGCGCCGGGCAGCGCTGCCGGGACGTCGTAGGTGATGAGCAGGTCGGCGAGCTGCTCGATGGTCGTGAAGCGGTGGCTGGTCGTGACCGGCAGCGTCGAGTCACCCTCGACGATGGTGCCCGACGGGATCGAGATCTCGTTCGCCTGGAGGATCCCCGCGACCTGTTGGACGCTGACGTTGTGCCGGGCCAGCTTGACCGGATCGAGGACCACGTTGACGCGCTGCAGGTCACCACCGGTCACGCTGACCGAGGCGACGCCCGGCAGGCCGGCGAGCTCCGGCACGACCTCGTCGCGCACGAGCTTGCCGATGTCGACGCTCGCGTCGTCGGACTGGACGGTCAGCGAGGTGATGGGGAAGGCGTTGATGTTGAGGGTCGAAACCTTGGGCTCGACGCTCGGCGGCAGGCCGGCGGAGGAGAGGTTCGACTCGATGTCGGCGATGGCCGCCTCGATGTCCGTGCCGTACTCGAACTCGGCGATGACGACGGCCAGGCTGGGCGACGAGGTCGAGCGCACCGATTTGACCCCCTGGACGCTCGACAACGTGCGCTCGATGGGCGCCGAGACCTGCTCGGCGACATCGGTCGTGCCAGCGCCCGGGTAGACGGCGATGACCGTCGCGACCGGGAAGTCGATGTCCGGCAGCAGCTCGGCTTGCAGCTGACCCCAGGCGAGGATGCCGCCAACGAAGACGCCGGCCGCCAGGAGCAGGGTCACGGATTTGCGGGCCAGCGCGAGCTGGGTCAGTCGGTACACAGGGACTCCTTGGTGGGCTTCCGGTCGCTTGCGTCGCTCGTCATCTGGTCAGGGTCAGGGATGGGGGCTGATCGATGGGGCTCGGTCGATCGGCAGCGGCAGACGCGCGGGCGCTGTGGCGCTCGACCATCGTGCGCACGAGGCGCTCGAGCTGCTGGAGCTCGGCCGGCGTGAAGACGCTGAAGAGGTCGCGCAGGACGTCACGCTGCATGCCCAGCATGCCGGCCACGAGAGCGCTGCCGGCCTCGGTCAGGCGCAGATCCACGACGCGACGGTCGTCGCTCCGGTGGTGCCGCTCAGCGAGGCCCTGGCGCTCGATGCGGTCCGCGAACTGCGAGGCCGCCGTCATCGTGACCCCGAACCGTTCGGCGATATGGCCGATCGACTGGGGGCCCTGCTGCGACAGGAGGTACACGAGCCGAAGCTGACCGAAGGTCAGGTCGAGGCCCATCCAGGCTGGCGGGTCGACCAGCGGCCGGGTGGCCTCACCGGTCTGGAGCAAGTCGGCGATGCGGTCGACGGCGGCTCCGTGACCCTCGGTCGGGACGGTCGCGCCGGCGGTCGCGCGCGCTGATCCGCGCTTCGGTGTGGTCATCGCTGGATAGTTTATCTCAATCAACACTATCCAGCAAAGGCGTACCTTCTGCTGTCCGGCGCCGGGACGATGGATGGCATCGGCCGGCGCTACCCTTGATCGGTGGCAGGGCGGGACTCGGGCGAGGTCATCGTGGTCGGCTCGGCGAACGTCGACCTGACCATCCGGGCCGGCCGCCTGCCAGCCCCCGGCGAGACGGTCATCGGCGGCGTCTTCAGCCGGCGAGCGGGCGGCAAGGGCGCCAACCAGGCCGTCGCCGCGGCGACGTACGGCGGCACCACCCGGTTCGTGGCCGCGACCGGCGACGATCCGCTGGCCGATGAGGTGCTCGACGCGCTGCGTGCCGCAGGCGTCGCGACCGCCGGCGTGGCGCGGCTCCCGGACACAGCCACAGGCGTCGCACTCATCGTCGTCGATGCCCAGGGCGAGAACCAGATCGCCGTCGCCTCGGGCGCGAACAGCGCGCTGTCCGGCGCGCTGGTCAGCTGGGCCCTGGGCTCCGTCGAGCCAGCGCCTGGGTCGGTCTGTCTCATCGGCTTCGAGATCGGCGACGAGGCCGTGGTCGCCGCCGCGGCCTGGGCGCACGCCGCCGGTGTCCTGGTCATCGTCAACCCGGCGCCCGCGCGTCCCCTGCCTGCCGGCCTGCTCGGGATGGCTCCCATCCTGACGCCCAATCGTGCTGAGGCCACGGCCCTCACCGGCAGCGCCGACCCGGCCGACGCGGCGCGCATCCTTCAAGCGCGCTCCGGTGCGGCGGTCGTCGTCACGCTCGGTGGCGATGGCGCCCTGGTCGTCGACGAGGCCAGCGAGACCCATGTGGCCGCGCTGGCGGTCGCATCGCTGGACGCGACGGGTGCCGGCGATGTCTTCAACGGCATCCTGGCGACGGAGCTGGCCGCCGGCTCGGAGCTCAGGACCGCTGCGGCACGGGCAGCCGTCGGGGCTAGCCTCTCGACGCAGACGGTGGGGGCGCAGTCCGGATCCCCGTCGCGCGCCGATGTCCTGGCCGCCATGACCAGCCTCGATCGCTGATCGGACGCGCGGGGACGTCAGCCGCGCCAGGCGGCAGCGAGGGCGGCCACGGCGAACGTGGTGAGCCGGCTGGGATTCGAACCCAGGACACGAGGATTAAAAGTCCCCTGCTCTGCCGCTGAGCTACCGGCCCAGGCGCAGGATAGGGCACGGGGCGGGGTGCCGAGGCCCGACCGGGGGGTGACCGCATCGTCTGCCGCGCGGTCGACTGGGTCACCGTCGGCCCGGCGACCGTTCGCGCCCGGCCGGTACCAACGACCCATTGCCCCAGCATCGACGCCCGACGACCCTCTCGGCATGTACCGAGACATCGCCGCTGCCTACCTCTGGCTCGCCGTCTTCTGGACCCTCGGCTCGTGGGCCGAGGCGTACTTGGGAGTCAACGAGATCTGGGGCTTCGTGCTCGGCCTGGTCGTCGCCAACACGATCGTCGTGCGTGCCTACCGGCGCCAGCGACGCCTGGCGGCCGCAGCCGCGCCGGCTCCCGCGACGCGCGTCGAGGTCGGCCCCGCCGTCCAAGCCTGACCTACGCGGGGCGACGCGAGCTCAGGCTCGCCGGTCAGCGCGGCTAGGTCAGCGCCAACAGCGCGACTCCGACCACGACCAGGATGCTGCCGGCGAACCTGCGTGGGCCGACCTTTTCATGGAGGAACGCGGCGGCCATGGCCGTCGCGATGACCACGCTCGACTCCCGAGCCGCCGCCACCGACGCCGGTGGGGCGATGGTCAGCGCCGCCAGCGCGGCGCCATAGCCGACGAACATGGCCAGGCCGACGAAGGCGGTCAGCGGCCGGAGCTGTGACCGGACCAGCGAGCGACCCCGGCGCCGCGCGACCAGCACGAGGTAGACGAGACCCGGGGGCCCCAGGGCAAGGACGACGTACGCCGTCGGCGACGCGTACTGCAACCCCTGGCGGTCGACGAGCGTGTATGACGCGATGGTGGCCGCGACCGCCAGCGCCAGCAGCGTGCCCGGCCAGTCGGCCGAGCCCGATGACCCGCGACCGAGACCGCGCACCAACATCACCCCGGCCCCGACGGCCAGCACACCGACGATCTCGCCCGGAGAGTTCGAGAGCTGGAGCACGATGGTCCCGAAGATGAGCACGATGACCGGCGCCAGGCCACGGGCGAGCGGGTAGATGAGTGACAGGTCCGCCCGCCCGTAGGCAGCCGCAAGCAGGGCGAGGTAGACCAGCTCGAGGACCATCGACGTGATCAGGAACGGCCACGCCTCCGGCTCGATGCGCCAGGTCGGCAGCGCGAACGGCAGGAAGATGAGGGCGCCGATGGGCACGGCCACGGCGGTCGTGACGTCGGTGTCACGGCTGCGCGCGATGAGCAGGTTCCAGGTCGCGTGGAGGGTAGCCGAGAGGAGGACGAGCGCCAGGGCGAGCGGCGGCACGGCCGCTCAGCCGCCGGTCGGACGGTCGTACACCTCGGGGTTGACGGGCGTCGGCAGCCGCTCGCCACGTACACCTGCCAGCAGGTTCTCGGCCGCCATAGCCGCCATCCGACCGCGGGTCGCCCGCGATGCGGAGGCGATATGGGGCACGACCAGGCAGTTCGGCAATGACAGCAGCGGGTCGTCCGGGGCCATCGGCTCGGGATCGGTGACGTCGAGGGCGGCCGCCGCGATGCTGCCATCACGCAGCGCCGCCGCCAGCGCGACCTGGTCGACGACCGGACCACGAGAGGTGTTGACCAGGACGGCCGTGGGTTTCATCGCCGCCAGCGCCTCGGGCCCCATGAGGTGGCGGGTATCGGGCGTCAGGTTGACATGGAGGGTCACGAAGTCGGCCTCGGCGAGGAGCACATCCATCGTCACTGCCTCGACGCCGAGCGACCGCTGGTCCTCCTCGGGTGGCGGGAAGGCATCGTGGACGAGCACGCGCATCTCGAAGCCCCGCGCTCGTTTGGCCATCTCGCGGCCGATGCGGCCGAAGCCGACGATGCCCAACGTGGCGTGATGGATGTCCGGGCCGAGCAGCAACAGCGGTCCCCAGGTCAGCCACCGGCCTGCTCGAACGTAGTCGTAACCCTCGGGCAGCCGCCGGGCCGCGGCCATCAGCAGCGCCCAGGCGAGGTCGGCCGTCGTCTCGGTCAGGACGCCTGGCGTATTGCCGACCGGGATGCCGCGGCGGGTGCAGGCGGGCACGTCGATGTTGTCGAAGCCGACCGCGAAGTTGCTGACCACCCGGAGGCCGGGGCCAGCGGCATCGAGCAGCTCGTCGTCGACGCGATCGGTGAGCAGAGAGAGCAGCCCATCCACGCCGCGAACGCGCTCCAGCAGCGTGGCGCGCGGCGGCGGGAGCTCGTCGGGCCAGAGGTCGACCTCGACGGCGGCGAGCGGCGCCAGACCCTCGTCCGGCAGGCGCCGGGTGACGAAGACCCTGGGCCGAGCCGCGCTCACGCGACGGGCGTCGCCGCCAGGACGTCGGCCATCCGCTCCAACGCGCGCCGCAGGTTCTCCTGCGAGTTGGCGTAGCTGACGCGGACGTGATCGACGCCGACCCGCCCGAAGGCGTTGCCGCCAAGGACGGAGACGCCAGCTTCCTTGAGCATCCGGTCGGCGAACTCGGTGCCCGTCATGCCCGTGCCCGAGACGTTGGGAAAGGCGTAGAAAGCACCCGACGGGCGGAGGCAGCGGACGCCCGGCAGTGCGTTCAGACCATCGACGACGAGCGAACGGCGCGCACGGAACTCCTCGACCATGGTATCGACCGCGTCCTGTGGGCCGGTCAGCGCCTCGATGGCCGCGATCTGCGAGAAGACGGACGTGCAGGAGACCGAGTTGATGATCAGGCGGCTGAAGGCCGGCACCAGCTCTGGCGGCAGGGCCGCAAAACCGAGGCGCCAGCCGGTCATGGCGAAGGTCTTACTAAAGCCGTCGAGCAGGATGGTGCGCTCGGCCATGCCGGGCAGCGAGGCGATGGAGATGTGTTCGCCTTCGTAGACGATACGGCCGTAGATCTCGTCGGCGAGGACCGGGATATCGCGCTCGATGGCGATGGCCGCGATGGCCTCGAGGTCCGCGCGGGCGAGCACGCCACCGGTCGGGTTGGCCGGGCTGTTGAAGATGATGAGGCGCGTGCGGTCGGTGACGAGCGAGCGCAGCTCGTCGACGTCGAGGCGGAAGCCGTGGGCTTCGCTCAGCGCGATGGGCACCGGCCGAGCGCCGACGAAGCTGGCCATCGACTCGTATATCGGGAAGCCCGGGTCGGGGTAGATGACCTCGTCGCCAGGTCCGGCGAGGGCCGTGATCGCGTAGTGCATGATCGGCTTGGCACCTGGCGTGACCACCACGTTGGCGGGATCGATGGCCAGCCCGCGCCTGGTGTTCAGGTCGGCGGCGATGGCATCGCGCAATGCGGGCAGGCCGAGCGGCGGGCCGTAGTGCGTCCAACCGGCGTCGAGTGCGCGCTTGGCGGCTTCCCGCACGTTGACCGGCGTGTCGAAGTCGGGCTCGCCGATCTCCAAGTGGATCATGTCGACGCCGGTCGCCTCGAGCGCCCTGGCGCGCGCCGCCGCCTCGAACGCGGTCTCGGTCCCGAGGTCGCGCATCCGCTCCGCCATCCGCATCGCCGAATGCTAGCAGGGCATCGGCTGTCGGCGAGAGCACCGTGGCCGCCGTCTCGCCCTACGACGCGCGTGCGAGAATCGGCGGGTGACCCGCTTCTACAGCATCGACCAGGCCGACGCCCGATTGCGCGAGCTCGCCCCCCTGCTCGATAAGCTGCGCGCCGACCGCCAGGAGGTCTCGACCGCCCGCGCCGCGCTCGAACGCTTCCGGACCGGCAACGGCAACGCAGACCACGGCGACGAGCTCGAGGCGCGCGAGGAGCAGATCCGTCAGGTCGTCTTCCGAATGGAGCGCTACGTCAGCCAGCTCGTCGCCTGGGACATCACCCTGCGCGACATCGACACCGGTCTGGTCGACTTCGCGGCGCTCGTCAACGGCCGCCAGGTCTGCCTCTGCTGGCGGCTCGGCGAGGAGCGCGTGGGGTTCTGGCACGAGCTCGACTCCGGCTTCGCCGGCCGGCGCCCGCTCATCGACCTCGCCTGACGGCCAAGACCCCGTGCGCGCGCTGTGCATCGATGTCGGCACGGGCACCCAGGACATCCTCCTCTTCGACGCCGCCAGGGAGGTCGAGAACGCCTTCCGGATGGTCCTTCCATCGCCGACGGTCCTGATCGCCGACCGCGTCCGCAGAGCGACGGTGGCCGGCCAGTCGGTCGTGCTGCGTGGTTCGATGATGGGCGGGGGGCCGTCGGCCTGGGCCATCCGCGACCATGCGCTGGCTGGCCTGCCGGTCGCGGCCACGGCCGCTGCTGCCCGGACGCTGGACGACGATCTCGATGGCGTGCGCAGCCTCGGCGTCCGGATCGTCGACGACGGTGAGGCCGCCGAGCTGGCCGCGTGGCCCGGCACCCTGGCCCTCCACTTGCGCGACATCGCCCTCGACGACCTGGCCGCCGCGCTCGCTCGTTACGACATCGACCTTCGGACCATCGATGCGCTGGCGGTGGCGGTCTTCGATCATGGCGCCGCGCCGCCGGGTATCTCCGATCGACGCTTTCGTTTCGAGCGGCTCGCCGAGCGGCTGCGCGAGGAGCCCGAAGCCGGGCCGGCCGCCTTCGCCTACGCCGAGGGCACGATCCCGGCGCCGTTCACGCGGCTCCAGGCCGTCACGACCGACGCCCGTGCCTGGCTTGGCGAACAAGCCGAGACGGTGATCGTGGCCATGGATACGGGGCCTGCCGCCGTGCTCGGCGGCCTCGAGGATCCGGCGCCACGAGCCGCCCTGCGGGGTGGTCGGGAGGTCGTGGCCGTCAACGTCGGGAACTTCCACACCCTCGCTGTCCGCCTGGCGCCGGCGCCCGCTTCGGCCAGCGGCTGCCGGATCGCGTCGATCTACGAGCACCACACCGGCGAGATCGACGACGTCGGTCTCCAGCGTGACGTGGCAAGGGTCGCCGACGGCACCATCGACGGCGAGGCGGTCTTCGCCTCCATGGGCCACGGCGCGTTGATCGTCGCTCAGCCCGCGCGCTCGAGGCTCGGGCCGCTGGTCTCGGTCACGGGGCCACGGCGAGCGCGTCTGGTCGGCCGGAAGATCCGCCGGGCAGGCGTCGCTCTGGCGGCGGTGCCGCACGGCGACATGATGCAGGCCGGTCCGTTCGGGCTCCTGCGCGCCCTGGCCACACGGCATGAGGTATGGCGCGAGCCGATCGAGCAGCGGCTCGGTACCATCGGCGGATGAAGCAGCCGGCGGCGGTCGAGCGCATCTCGGTGGTCGAGGCCGCCCGTCGCTTGGACGCGGCCGGGTCGGACGCAGGGCCGATGCTCGTCGACGTCCGTGAGCCGGCCGAATACGCCCAGTTCCGAGCCACGGGAGCGGTGCTCATGCCGCTCAGCGTCTTCCAGCTCCGCTTCAGCCAGCTGCCGCGCGACCGGCCCCTGCAGCTCATCTGCGCGGCAGGACAACGCAGCCTGGCGGCCGGCGAGTTCCTGATCTCCCAGGGCTACGAGACGGTCGCCAACGTCGAGGGCGGCTCGATCGCCTGGATGCGCGCCGGCTTGCCCGTTCGGACCGGGCCGCCCGACGACGGCGAGGGCGATCTCCCGGGTTGACCACGGCCACGGCGATGATCGACGCCGGACGACGTCCTTTGGCGCTCGGCGCGAGCGTGCGACCCAGAGCGTCGCCTCGTTATGAGACCTTGCGCGTCGCGTCAAGGTCGAGCTCGTCCTCCGGCGGAGGCAGCTTGGTCCGGCCGCGCGTGATCGCGTGCAGCCAGCGCGCGCGCGTCCGGGGCCGCTGGACGAGCACGCCGACCGTGAGCAGGACGATGAAGTTGACGGCCGCGATCGTGGACGCGTTGATCTCGCCGAGCTGGATGCCGATCTGGCCGGGGATGGCCAGCCCCGGGATCGTGGCGCCGATCAGGCCCAGCTGGAAGAACGGCCGCTTTGGCGCCAGGTTGGCACGAAGCGTGTCGACCTGGGGTCCGCTCTCGTCGGCCCCGCCGACGAGGTAAACGTAGGCTCCGACGATGGCCGCTGAGCCGGCGACACGAGGGCTCGGCAGGTCGTCCTGGCTGAGCGTCTGCCACGCCGCGATGTCGCCGGTCGTGACATTCGGGACCGCCCACAGCGTCGTAGCCACCGCTGAGCCGGCACCATCCCGCCCGCCGACGACGTAGAGCGCGCCGCTGTTCGTGAAGCCCGCCGCGTCCACGCGCGCGGCTGGCAGCGAGCTGGCACCGGTGCTGACCGCCCAGGGCACGACCGGTGAGTCCGCGGTGGCGCCGGTACGCGCCGGTTGACCTGCGGAGTCGAGCTCGAGCCGCAGCACTTCGCCCGTCGGTCCGAGCGTCGTCTCGCCGCCGATGACGTACATGAAGCTGCCCGACAGGCCGGCCGTGCCATGGGCACGTCCGTTGGGCTGACCGGTCGAGTCCGGCAGCGTCAGCTCAGGATGCTCGATCCACGCCTGTAGTTCTGGAGGATCGGAATTGGGCACGATCTGCGCGCGCCAGGTAGACGCCGACAGGCCATCCGCCGTCCGGCCACCCATCAGCCAGACGCCGTTCGCGTCGGCGACCGCCATCGCTCCGCTGACGGGCACCTTCAGCGCCAGCGCGGTGGCCTCCTGCCAGCCGGTGATGGCACCCTCCTTGAGCGTGGCCACGAAGACGGTCGACGTGGGCTTGCGGTCGGCATCGAGGCCACCGATGACGAACGGGCGGCCATTGACGGAGACGAATGCGGCATCAGTGCGCGGCGCAGGCAGGTCGGCACCGGCGGACCATTTCCCGAAGTTGCCATCCTCGGTCGTGGTCGTCTTGAGCACGGAGGCCGTGACGCCGGTCGGCGTGGTGCCCCCGACGAGGTACAGATCCAACCCACCCTGGAAGGCTCCGGCATCCGTACGTCCTTCGGGCAGGGCGACCTCCGGCGGCGACGACTGCCAGGGCACGACGGCCCCGGCCGGCACCGGGCAGGGCAGGTCGCCGTTGGAGGCGTCGCACAGGTTGACGACGCTGATCACGTTGTAGCCGATCTGGACCGTCTGGCGGATGGTCAGGTAGAGCGCGATGTTGGGCACGTAGCCGAGCAGGAAGAGGACGGCCCCGAACCAGAAGAGCGCCTTCCAGAACGCCGCTGGCCAGCCGTCGGCGTCGAGCAGCCCGAAGGCTGTTCGCCGCCGCGTGGTGCCGCTGGGGAGCGCGCGCTGGGCCACGGTCGTGCTCGCCCCTACTTCACGAACTCGAAGTCGCCGTGCATCGAGCCGTAGTGGCCCGGAAGCGTGCAGGCGAACTGGAGGGCATCGGTCGTCTCGAAGGTGTAGGTCACCTCCTTGGTGCCGCTCGAGAAGGTGGGGATGCCGGGCAGGTCCGGCGCCGGGTTGTTGGCGCTCAGCGCGTCAGCCGGCCCGATGTAGAAGTTGTGGTCGAAGCCGGCCGTGTTAGTCACGCGGAAGGTGACCGTCTCGCCGGCCACGACAGGGATCGAGGCGACCTTGGTGCCCGCGGGGTCGGTGATCTGGAGCGTGCCGGTCTCGTTCAGCTCGATGACCCGAGGCTTGTCCTTCGTGCCCGGCGTATCGACCGTCCCGCCGCCCGCGCTGCCTCCGCCCTCGTTCGGGCCGCCGACGAGCGGACCGTCCGGGTCGCGCCAGCAGGCCGGGTAGGGCGTAGCGTCAGGTGCCGGCTTGAAGTTCGGGTCCCGCCAGCCGTGGACGTCGACCGGCTGCGGCGTCGGGCCAGTCTCGCCTTCGGCGGTGTGCGGCTGATAGGTCCACGTCGTCTCGTTGGTGGCACCGAGGAAGGCCACGATCTCCTCGATCTGGCGGTAGTTGAGCGGGCCGGCGGGCTGGGCCCAGACCGGCATGACGCTCTTCGCATCGCCACAGACCAGCCGGCCACCGTTCTGCAAGACCGCTGTGATGTAGCTCGGGTTGAGATGACCGGTACCGGGATCGCCGGTCGGCGTGTACGAGTTGTAGAGGGCCATCTGATCGTTGAGCGGCGCCCCGACGCCGCCCTTGCCATCCACGCCGTGGCAGGCAGAGCAGTTCGTCTGGAAGAGCGCGTAGCCTCGCGAGACGTCGGTGATGTACTGCTCTTGGCCGACCTGCGCCATGTCACCCGAGATGCCCAGCGCGGGCACGCCGATGGCGTAGAACCAGTAGAGCGGGATGAAGAAGACGAGGATGAAGACGCCCAGGAACGCGACGCGTCGCGCATTGCCGCTCTGGCGGACGATCTGAGCGCCTCGCTCCTCGGTCAGCTCGACCCGATGGGTGCGCTCTCCGGCGTCGAAGCGCTCGACGCCCAGCGGACTGTCCTCACGTGGCGCGACCTCGCTGCCAGGCTCGCGCGGCGTCAGCTCGCGCCCGGTCAGGTCATCACTCATATGCAACCCGTCGGGCTCGTCGGCGGGATGAGGCCCGGCTGTCCGAGCGCGATGGGCAGGGGCCCCAGCGTGATGGCTGCGGTGTTGACGGTCAGCACGCCATCGGCATTGACGGCCGATGCGAAGCGATCGAGGCTGCGGGGGGCGGGACCGAGCTTGTCGATCTTGGTTCCCAGGCGGTCATAGCGCGAGCCATGGCAGGCGCACTCGAACCAGTGGTTCTTGGTGCAGAAGTTCGGCTTGCAGCCGAGGTGAGGGCAGCGCTGATAGAGGGCCCGGACGTTGATGTCGATGCCCGAGCCGTCGCTGCTTTCGCCGGGCAGGAAGCCGCGCGATGTGTCGATGAGCTGGACGTAGGCCTTGGCGATCTGGAAGTAGGCCGGGGCGCCGTCTTCGAGCTTCGTGCCGGCCACGGCAGGCGCTGCGTTGACGTCGGTGATCGTGCCCAGCGTCACCAGGCTGCCGAACCCGCCGTGCAGGTTCGGCCACATGAAGCCGATCGTGCCGGCCAGCGTCTCGCCCAGCCAGAGCGCCACGCCGGCGCCCAGCGAGCGGCGCAGCAGCGTCCGTCGTGACAGGCCGGCGGCACGGCCATGGCGGAGTGAGGCCAGGGACTCGCGCGTCAGCGTCTGGGGCTCATCTGCCGCGCCCAGCTTCCAGTTGCCCATCAGTCCGCCATCCTCACAGCGCGAAGAAGAGACCGTCGACCCACGGCAGGGACCAGGCGTAGCCCGGGCCGCGGAAGAAGGCCCCGATGAAGGTCACGACCAGCCCGGAGATGCAGAAGATGGTGAAGATCATGACGCCCGTCTTGCGGTCGCTGGGTCGTGGCGACCCCCCGTCGCCGCGCGGGCCGCGGTCGATGTAAGGCACCAGCCCGGCGCCGACCAGGATGAAGGCCACGCCGAGCACGCCGACCACCGTCGGATGGAAATAGACGAGCAGCTCCTGGAGACCGACCAGGTACCAGGGCGCCTTGGTCACCACCGGTGTCACCGCGCTGTTGGCCAGCTCCTCGAGCGGAGCGTTGATGAAGACTCCCATGACGATGAGGAAGACGCTGATCACGGCCGCCGCGAAGAACTCGATGGCCAACAGGTGCGGCCACGTCAGGACCGTGTCGTCGGGTTCCTTCTGGACGCGCACGACGGCGTCCTGCTTGACCAGCGCCAGCAGGCGGTAGGGCCGGGCTGCCATCGGCACGCGCTGCTTGTCGATCTCCGTGGTGCGCCGCTCGGGTGGTGCGGCGGGCACGCTGGTCCGGCGCGCCGGGACCTCGGGCGCAGGGGGTGGGGTCGGCGTTGGCAGGCGGGTCTCGTCGGTCATCGGGCGTTCGCGTCCATCCGCCTACAGCGGCCCGGAGATGCCGCCGTCCTTCCGGATCCGCCAGAAGTGGACGGCCAGAAAGAACGCCGCGGTCAAGGGCAGGAAGACGACGTGCAGGACGTAGAAGCGCAGCAGGGTGTTCTGGCCGACCTCGAGGCCACCGAAGATGAGCAGCTTGGAGACGGTGTTGAAGACCGGCGCGCTCTCCGCGAAGTTGAAGCCGATGGTGATGGCCCAGTAGGCGATCTGGTCCCAGGGCAACAGATAGCCGGTGTAGGACAGGAAGATGGTCAGGAAGAGGAGCACGACCCCGACTACCCAGTTGAACTCACGCGGCGGCTTGTAGGCCCCGTGATAGAAGACCCGCATCATGTGCAGGAAGACGAAGAAGACCATCAGGTGGGCGGCCCAGCGGTGGACGTTGCGGGTCAACAGCCCGAAGAGGACCTCCGACTGGATGCGCAGGATGTCGTTGTAGGCCTGCGTCGCCGACGGCACGTAGAAGAACATCAGGTAGACGCCGGTGATGGTCAGCACGAGGAAGAGGAAGAAGGACAGCCCGCCGAGGCAGAAGGTGTAGGCGAACTTGACCGCGTGCTGGCGGACACGCACCGGGTGGAGATGGAGGAAGACGTTGTTCATGACCGCCATCGCCCGCGACCGCTCGTCCGCGGGATAGGGCTGACGGAAGATCGAACGCCAAGCTGCGCTGCGGCGGATCGACTGGTCGACCCGCTCCAGGAAGCTCACCGGATGACTCCTCCCGTGACCGGTGCGTTGCCCAGCCCGGCCAGGCCGAGCTGCGCATCCCGATAGCTCTCCTTGTAGAGGCGTCCGTCGCTGCTCACCTCCTGCAGCTCGAACCGTTCCATGGTAATGGCGTCATAGGGGCACCGTTTGACGCACAGGGCACAGCGGATGCAGCGCTCCTCGTCGAGGACCATGGCGGCGCCCTGATCCCAGCCGTAGGCGTCGACGAGCTCCGGCAGCGCGCCCTCGGCCTTCATCTGGCTGACGTCGATCATGTGGATGACGCCCTCGGGGCAGACGTCCGCGCAGGCTCCGCAGAGCACGCACCGGAAGGGGTCGAACCAGATGTTGTAGTTGCACATCAGGCAGCGGGTCGACTCGGCGACCGCCTCGGTCACGCCATAGCCCTGCTCGACCTGGGTGTTGAAGTTGACGACCGGGTCGGTCGAGGGGATGCGGGCGTCGAGCGGCGTCATGGGCACGTGCTGGCGCGGCAGCACGTCGTACAGCTCGGGCATCTCGTGGCGCCAGGAGCTGACGATGCGCACGTTCGCGTCGACGCGTACGGTGCTCCGGCCGGCCAGGTAGCGATCGATGGCATAGGCACACTTCTTGCCGTGACCGGCCGCCTCGATGAGCGTCGTCGGGCCGGTCACGAAGTCGCCGCAGGCGAAGACGCCCTTGACGTTCGAGGCGTAGGTGCCGGGGTCGACCTTGACCCGACCGCGGTTGATCTCGAAGCTCGACTCGACGGGCAGGAATGTGTTGTCGGCGGCCTGGCTGACGGCCGGGATGACGGTCTGAGCGGCGATCACGAACTCGGAGCCGGCGATGGGCACCGGCGAGCGGCGGCCGGTCGCGTCGGGCTCGCCGAGCCGGTTGCGGATGAAGCGCACGCCGGTCACCTTGCCGTCCTCGCCGAGCACCTCGATGGGGCTGGCCAGGAACTCCATGCGCACGCCCTCGCGCTCGGTCTCACCGAGCTCCTCCTCGTCGACGACGAGCTCGGAGCGCGTTCGCCGGTAGGCGATGGTCACGTTGGCGGCACCGTGGCGCAGGCTCGTGCGCGAGCAGTCCATGGCCGTGTAGCCGCCACCGATGACGACCACGTCGCTGCCGACCTCGAGCGCCTGACCGAGGTTCGCTTTCTTCATGAAGTCGACGCCGTACTGGATGCCCTCGAGATCCGAGCCCGGGACGTCCAACCCGACGGGGTCCATGGCGCCGGCGCAGATGGCTATAGCATCGAATTCGGCCTGGAGCTGCTCGAACGTGATGTCGCGCCCGATGCGGGTATCGAATCGGAAGCGCACACCCAGCCGCTCGACCAGTCGGACGTCCATCTCGATCGCCTCGCGCGGCAGTCGGAAGGCGGGCACGCCGATGAGCATCGTGCCGCCCGCGAAGGGGAGCTCGTCAAAGACCGTGACCTGGTGGCCGGCCGTGGCCAGCTCGCGGGCGACGGCGATGCCAGCCGGTCCGGCGCCGACGACGGCGACCTTCGTGTCCTGCGGCGTGATGACCGGCACCTCGTCCGGGATGCCCGACGCCTCGTGCCACTCGACGAGGAAGCGCTTCATGGCTCGGATGGCCAATGGCCGGTCGATGTCGCCGCGGCGGCAAGCACGCTCACAGGGCGCGGAGCAGACGTAGGCGCACATGGCGGCCACCGGGTTGGGCTCGCGCGATAGCACGTAGCCCTCCTCGAAGCGGCCTTCGGCGGCCAGGTTCAGGTAGCCACGACAGTTAGTGCCGACCGGGCAGGCTTCCTGGCATTCGATGTTGCACTGAAGCCAGGACGCATTGACGGGCTGGACGAGGAAGTCCTGGTCGATAGCCACGGGCAGGTGCGACGCCTTTCCGATGCGCTGGGGGGCGGGGGTCGGGGGGCTGGCGGACAGGCCGGAATCTACCATCCCGACCGAGCCACACGCTGACCCAAGCACCCATCGTCCGCGGAACCATGGCCCATCGCGAGGATAGTCCCCGCAGGACTGTGTGGGACCAGCAGTCCCGGTCCGCGACACGATCCGGTCCGTCCGAGGAAGGATCCACGGGCACTCGGCCCCGTACCACGGGGGTTCCCACGCGGTGACGGCTGATTTCGCGACGCTCGGGCATGAAACCGGCGCTTTGCAGTCCTACGGGGACTAGGACATCAAGTCCACGGCCGCCTCCGGTTCGCGGCGGCCGATGGTCAGGTTGACGCCCCGAGTGGTCGCAGCTACGCTCATGGCCACGATGCGAGCTGCCCAGCCCGGGTCGATCCGGATCGACCGGTGAATGCCGACGAGATCCTCTTCCTGGCCATCGGCCTCTGCCTCGGCATCGCCGTCGGCGCGGCGCTCCTGGACCTGGTCCGGGCGCGGCCTGCCCCGCGCGAGGTCCGCCTGACGATCACCCGCAATGCCCTGCCGGAGCGGGAGGCGGCCATCGACCTCGAGCATGCCCCGCTCGTCGAACGCATGCCGATCAGGGTGGCGCGCGGCGTCGACCCGGCGTACGCTGCCATCCGGCAGGCCGACGAGCCGGCCATGGTCGGCGCCGTGGCCGTCAGCGCGGCAGCCGCGAGGCGATCCGGTGACGCCGGAACGATGTCGGAAGGACGGACCGCGGTGGCGATGGCCGACGATGAGGGCACGATCGAGACGGGCGCGGGAGCGTCTGGCATCGTTGGCACGCAGGAGCCGAGCCTCGGGGCCGCTCTCGATCCCGACGACCCATGTGCCGCCCAGCGACGCCTGGCCGACGAGCGTTGCGCGGTCGCCGCGCGTGCCAATGAGCAGGCCGAGGCCGCCGCCACCAACCTGAGGAACGCCAGGCGCGCCTACGACGACGTCGCACGGCGCATCGACGAGGCGCACCAGCGAACAGACCCGCGTGCCGTGGATGGCGCCAAGGAGGCCGCCCGGCACGCCTTCCGGGGCGCTCGAGAGCGGGCGTCATCCCGCGCCGACCTGGAGCTGGCGGCGACCGTCTGGCTGACCGAGATCAATCGCATCAACCTCTCGACCCGGGACGCGTCGCTGCTCATCACTCGCGAGCAGTCCGACGCCGCGCTGCTGCTGAGCTCCATCGAGCGTCAGGCGCTTGAGGCCGATGCTGCGCGCATCACCGCCGAGGCCGCCGAGGAGGCCTGCGCCGAGGCCCAGGTCGCGCTGTCGGCCTGCGCTGCTGGCGACCGGCAGGCGGCGGCTCGGCCGTCGACGGCGCCCACCACGGTGCCCCTGACCGCCGCCATCTGGGACCGGGAAGGCGGACACCAGCCGGAGATCGTCCGGCTGTTGCGCGGCGAGACCGCCGCTCGCGAGCGCCTCGTTGCCCAGCTGGCCGGCTCCGACCCCGAGGAGCAGCGGCACTACCAGCTCTGGCTCAGCGAGCTGATCGATGCCATCTTCGCCGCCAGCATCGAGACCGCCATCCTGGACTTCCCGGACGAACACCCGTTCTGGTCGGCGTTCGACCGCGCCCAGAGCCGGGACATCACGGTCGCCCTGGCCTCGCTCGGCTATCGCTTCGACGGTCTCGGCGGCTTCGCCTCGGATCGCGTGCCCGGCCAACGCGAGCTGGCCCTGGCCGTCGGCTACGCCGCCCTCGACCCGATGCGCATCCGTCAGTGGCCGACGGTGACGGAGATGCCCGAGCTCTTCGGTCAGGTGACCGTCGCCGCCGACGAGTTCCTGGCGACGCGTGCGCCGGACCTGGACCTGGGCGAGATGGTGGCCGTCCTGGGGCGTCGCTCGGAGCAGCTCTCGGAGCTCTGGAACCGCTGGGCGCAGGTCCGCCCGCTGCTCCTGCTGGTCAAGGAGTAGGCCCTTCAGGCGCGATCATGGGACCGTCGGCTGCGGCTTCCCGGG
The DNA here is from genome assembly GCA_963833535.1 of uncultured Chloroflexia bacterium. Taxonomy (GTDB): domain Bacteria; phylum Chloroflexota; class Limnocylindria; order Limnocylindrales; family CSP1-4; genus CSP1-4. The sequence continues at coordinate 64,162 of CAWHYC010000006.1, forward strand.
CCGGCGCCCACGCCGGCGCCGCTCAGTCGAGGGCGATGACCCGGAAGACCTCGGCGCCCTCCACGCCGTGCGCCTTGCCGTCCTCGGCGGCCCACTCGCGCACCCGCGATTCGAGCATCTCGGGCTCACGGACCTGGCTGCGGTGCTCGCGCAGGGCGGCGATCTTGCGCTCGAGGGTTGCGCTCACGTCGACCCACGCGGTGGGCTGCTCGGTCCAGAAGAGGATCAACCGACCGACCGCGTGGGCAGCTAGGCCCTCGCGCGCCAGATGCGGGAAGGCCATCGGGTTGCGCGCGGCCGGATAGACGGCGTCGACCGCCGCCATCGCGGCCGCACGGTGATCCGTGTGCTGGATGTAACCGTCGGCGTGGAACAGGATGGTCGGGTCGAAGGTCAGCACCGCGTCCGGACGAGCCGTCCGGATGCTGCGCACGAGCTGCTCGCGCAGCGCCAGGTCGTTCTCCAGGGCTCCGTCTGGCCGATGCAGGAAGGTCACCTCGCGATAGCCGATGATCGCCGCCGCGGATCGCTGCTCGGCTTCGCGCAGGCGCGCCAGCTCAAGAGGGTCGGTGGCCGGATCGTCGGCCCCGGCGTCGCCGCTCGTGCAGCACACGAGGTCGCCGACCGAACCTTCGTCGATCCACCGGGCGACCGTCGCCGCCGGTCCGAAATCCGCGTCGTCGGGGTGGGCGACGATGACCATGAAGCGCTCCGGTCGGTCGGTCAGCGGTGTCAGCTCGTCAGCCGTCATGATCGACCGAGGCACCCGCCAGGCGGTCCGGCGCGGCCTGGGGCCGGTCGGCTGGAACGGCTTTGCATGCCGCGATGCGCCTTTGATAGACTCCGCTCCGAGGCGTCGCTCGTTTCCCCCCACGAGCGATGCCTCGCTCGATCCCGGCCCCCCATCAGCCTGCGCGGACGGCGTCGATGACCGCCAGGACCTCGCTCGGGTGGCCCTCGGGCTTGACCTTCTCCCACGTCCTCGCGATACGCCCGTCGGCGTCGATAAGGAAGGTGCGACGCGCCACGCCCATGTAGGTGCGGCCGTTTTGCTGCTTCTCGACCCAGCTCCCGTAGGCGTCGGCGACGGCGTGATCGGCGTCGATCAGCAGTGGGAACCCCAGGCCGTACTTGGCGCGGAAGGCGGCCTTGCTGGCAGCGCCCTGCGGGCTCACGCCCCAGACGACGGCATCCCGCTGGCCGAACTCGGATGCCGCATCGCGGAAGCCACAGGCCTCGGTCGTGCAGCCCGGCGTGTCGTCCTTGGGGTAGAAGTAGAGGACGACCCAGTGGCCACGCTGTTCGGCCAGGCGATGGATGACGCCGTCGCCATCCGCCAGGGCGATGTCTGGCGCGACCTGACCGGGCTGGGGGACGACGGGCTCGCTCACCGGCGGAAGTCTACCGCGACCCTCCGTCGGGCACGCGCGGCCGTGAGGCTGACCCGGCCCCGGCGAACCGGTCCGTCAGGCGATGACCGTTGGCCCGATCACGACCGCCAGGATCGCGGCAGCGCCGACCCCCACCAGCAGGTCGCGAGCGCTCCAGGCCAGCGGTCGATAGGCCGTGCGGCGGCCCTGCCCGAAACCGCGGGCATCCATGGCCACGCCCAGTCGCTCCGCATGCCGGATGGCCAGCACCAGGAGCGCCACGAGCAGGCGCGGATGGAGGTCGGCGCGCAGCCCGCGCAGGGCACGTGCCTCCCGCAGGGCCCGCAGATCGCCCGCTAGGCGCGGCAATGCGCCATAGGCCGCCAGGGCGCCGAAGGCGAAGCGGTCGGAGACGCCCGCTTGCTGGACGAGGCTGTCGACGAGGGCGGTCGGGCTCGTCGTCGTCGCGTACGCGATGCTGATGGCCCCGATGGCGAGCAGGCGAGCCCCGACCAGCAGCCCCGCCTCGACCCCGGCGACGGAGATGACGATGGGGCCGACCTCGACCACCGAGACGGCGTCGGGTCGCCCGTTGCCGACGGCGAAGATGGTCGCGAAGAGGGCGACGCCGCAGGCGGCGATAGCGAGCGGCGCCAGGCCCCGCAGGATGACGCGCATCGGCACCGAGCCGAGCGAGACGGCCGCCAGCAGGCCGGCCAGCCCCAGGATCAGCGATGCGCGCGGATCGGGCGTCACCACGACACCGAGCAGCCAGGCCACGACGACGAGCAGCTTGACCACGGCGCTCGTTCGGCCGAGGAGCGTCATGGATCGCGTGTCGTCGGCTGGCCCGATGCCGATCACGGGTCGCCCCGCTCGATCACGGCGCGCCGCGTTCGTGCAGCCGGCCACCGTCCAGCTCCAGGACACGATCCGCGAAGGCGGCCACGAAGCGCGCGTCGTGCGAGACCGCCACGACGGCCATCCCATCGTCGGCACGCGACCGCAGCAGGTCGAGGAGCGCGATCACGCCGTGCCGGTCCTGGGCGAAAGTGGGCTCGTCCAGGACGAGGAGCCGCGGCCGACGCAGGAGTGCCGGGGCCAGCGACAGCCGGCGCTGCTCACCGCCGGACAACCGGTAGGGCGAGCGCGGCCCGAAGATCTCGAGCGGCAGTCCGAGCTCGGCCATCAGCGTAGCCGTGGCCGACGCCAGCTCGGGCGTTCCTGGCAGCCCCAGACGGACCTCTTCGTCGACCGTCGTGGCCAGGAAGCCGAGCTCGGGGTCCTGGAAGACGAGGCCCGCCAGCGCCGCCCGTTCGCCCGCTGGTCGGCCATAAGGGGCGATGCCGCCGATCGCGATCTGGCCGGCATCCTGCTGCACGAGGCCGACCAGGAGCCGTGCCAGGGTCGACTTGCCGCTGCCGTTGGCGCCGACGATGGCCACGCGTTCGCCGGCCGCGACAGCCAGCCCGAGGCCGCGAAGCACGGGCGGTCCACCGCGATAGGCGTAGACCAGGTCGCGCACCTCGACGAGCGGTCGGTCGCCGTCCCCGGCGGGCGACAGACCGGCGCGCACGACGGCGGACGGCCTGGCGCTCGGCGCGGGTTCGAGCCAGCGCGGCAGCCAGACGCCAGCCTCGATCAGCTCGGCCGCCTGGCCCGCCGCCACATCGCCTGGGTTGCCACATGCCAAAGGCCGACCATCTCGACCCAGGACGAGCAGCCGATCGGCGAGCGCCCAGACATCGTCGACGCGGTGCTCGACGACGACCATCGTCGCCGTGCCGCCGGCCTTGAGGACAGCCAGGCGCGAGATGAAAGCCGCCGCAGCAGCCGGATCGAGGTTCGCCGTCGGCTCATCGAGCACCAACAGCGCGGGCTCCGGCGCCAGGGCACCGGCCAACGCCAGCCGTTGGCGCTGCCCACCCGATAGCATGGCAGCGACTGCCCGTCGGCGATCGGCCAGCCCGACGTCATCCAACGCCTCGGGCACACGACGCCGCATCCGGTCCAGCGGCCAGCCGCGCGACTCGAGACCGAAGGCGACGTCGTCCTCGACGCGCTCCATGACCAGCTGTCGATCGGCGTCCTGGAAGACCAGCCCGCGATCGCCGCTGCCACACTCCAGGGTGCCCAAGGCTCGCCCTGGGATGTCGCCACCAAGGAGGCCGGCCAGACCGAGTGCCAGCGTGCTCTTGCCCGATCCGCTCGGACCGAGGACCAGCATGACCTCGCCCGGCGCGAGGTCGATGTCGACGTCCTGGACGGCCGGTCGCTCGGCTCCGGCGAAGCGAAAGCCGTACCCTTCGGCGTGGATCGAGGCCGCCGTCAGGGCGTCGCCTCAGGCAGCGCCCCCGATCGTCGGACGGCGCGCTCGATGGCCATCGCCGCCAGCGGCAGGACGATCGCCCCGGAGATCGCCATCGCGATGGCGATGGCCAGCACGGCCTCGGGTGCGTAGTCGCGGTAGTAGACCGCCCAGTCGTGGACGAAGGCTGCGGCCGTCGCGGCCAGCGACGCTGCCACGACGACCGGCAGGTCGTAGCGGCGATACCGAGTAGCGGCGAAGACCAGCTCCGCCGCGGTGCCCTGCAGGAGGCCAGATACGAGCGTGTCCACCGCCCACTGCGAGCCCAGGAACATCGACACGAAGGCCGCCACGAGCTCGGCGAAGATCGCCGCGCCGGGCTTGCGGACGAGAAGTGGCGCCACGATCGCCGGCAGCAGCCAGCCCGCGTAGAGGACCGACTGCGCCGGGCCGAGGACGGCCAGGCCGGCCCACACCAACCCGAACGCCCAGAAGAAGACGCCGAAGGCGACGGCGATGACGGCCACGACCAGGATGTCGCGGGTCTGCCAACGCGCATCGACCGGGGGATCGGTGGTGGTCACGGGAGCACCTCCGGATGAGCGACGACCTCGATGACGAGCAGCCGGCCGGATGCCACGCGGATGCGTGTGGCCGTGGTCGTTCGAACGTTGGACAGGCCGCGTGTCGAGCCGGCCGGCAGTGGCTCCGCCGCCAGCGGGTAGGCCAGCCCGTCCGTGCGAACGGCGCCGACGTCGCCACCGCTGGGCAGCAGGCTGACCAGGTCCCCCACCCGACCCGCCAGAGTCACGTCGGCCGGGCCACGAACCAGGCGTGTCCGACTGACCCCATCGAGGAGGACGACGTCGCTGCCGGCCAGCTCGGCCAGGCCCAGCAGCCCGACATTGGCCAGGGCGTGGTCCGGGCGCCGCCCGCCCAACGCGCCGAGGATGACGATACGGCCAGGTCGATGGCGAAGGGCGGCGCGCACGGCAAGCTCGGTGTCTGAGGCGTCCTTGTCGCGCGGCCACGTTTCGATCCCGACGCCGGCGGCCCGTAGCGCCGCCAGGCGGTCGTCGTCGATCGAGTCGAGATCGCCGACCAGCTCGTCGACCGCGAGCCCCAGCTGCGCGGCGCCATGAGCACCGCCATCCGCTGCCACGACCAGGCGGCGGCCATCGCTCCAGCCAGGCCAGGCGGCGTCGATCACCGCTCGCTGAGGGACCGCGCCACCGGCGACCACGACGGCGACATCGGGGACGTCGGCGGTCATGCGGCCACGCTGGTGGCGGGTGGTTCGGTCACGGACACGGTCGACCTCCGGATGCTCACGGGACGGAGGTCGCGTGGAGACTCCCTTCGCTGGTACGAACCAGATCAGGTTCCGAGGGTCTGCGGGCGAGCCGCACTCTCAGCGCCTTTCGGCGCTCCCCTGTCCCATCTTCGTGCTGGTCGCCGGATGCTACACCCGGCCGGACGCCCTGACCACGGTCGGCACCGTGTCGGCCACCCAATGCGCGCCGGCCTTGCGCAATCGACCGCGCTCGGCGGCACCGGTCAAGACGCCGATGGCGGTCGCGTCCGCGCGTCGCGCCATGGCCATGTCGTCCATGGCATCACCGACGAGGACCAGCCTGCTGGACTGCAGCCGCAGGTAGCGGGCGGCCAGCTGGAGGGGCGCCGGATCCGGCTTCTGGTGCGGCACCTCGTCCCCGAAGATGACGGTGTCGAAGGCGTCGGCGAGGCCGTTGGCACGCATCTCCAGCTCGACCCGGGCGCGGTGCCCTGCCGTCACCAGCGCCGTGCGCACGCCGGCCGCTCGCAGGCCGGCGATGGCCGCTGCAGCGCCATCGACGAGCTGGGCGACCTCGGTCTCGTAGATCGAGACCCACAAGCGGTCCGCCTCCGGCCAGCGCGACTCGGCGAGCCCGACCCGCCGATAGATGCGACGCCAGTCGGGCGCGTAGTGAGCGCGGAACTCGGCTTCGTCGAAGGCCAGGCCGAAGTGCGCGAAGAGATCCCGATACGTCGCCAGCGTGCGCGCGAAGGAGTCGATGAGCGTTCCGTCCCAGTCGAACGCCCAGGCTTCCGCGGCGGCCAGGCGAGCGGCGACGGCACGAGGCGGTCGGGATCGATCGAGGAGTTTCACGGGAGGCGCCATCGTAGCCGGTCGCGAGCAGGTCGCGTGCTAGACTCCCGGCCGTGCCCGAGGCCGATCACCCTGCGCATCGCCGTGTCCGCGAGGCGGCGCGCCGCAAGGGCGTGGAGATCGAGATCCTGACCTTTCCGGAGTCGACGCACACGGCACAGGACGCGGCTCAGGCCGTGGGCGCCGAGCTCGGCCAGATCGTCAAGTCGCTCGTCTTCGCCGCGCCCGGCGACGGGGGCAGCCTGGAGCCCGTGGTGGCCCTGGTGAGCGGCGTCAACCGCGTCGATATCGGCCTGCTGGCGGCCTGCGTCAGCGAGCCCCGCCTGCGGCGCGCAAGCGCCCGGGAGGCCGATGCCATGACCGGCTTCGTCATCGGCGGCATCCCGCCCATCGGCTATGAACGCCCCATCCGAGTGGTCATGGACCCGGACCTGGGCCGCTTTCCCGTGGTCTGGGCGGCGGCCGGAACCCCGACCGCCGTCTTCGCCGTGCCGCCGGCGACCCTGCGCATGCTGGCGGATGCCGTGGTCGTGCCCATCGCCGAGTCCGCGCCCGCATCGGATCGGTGATGGCCGAGGTCCAGCGCGCCAGCGTCCAGTATCCGGGCGGGCTAGCGGCGCGCTATCGGTGGGCAGGCAGCGGAGAGGGCGATGCCGTTTTTGCCCTCAGTGAGGCCGGCGGCTCCCTGGCCGACCACGGCAGCCTCAGCTCGGAGGCACCCGAGCGCGCCTGCCGAGCGGAGCTTCGGGTCGAGGGACCGCTCGGCGCCTGGACCGTCCGACTCGCCTCGCCGATCTTCGACCAACCGCAGGGCTTGCTGTGGGACGGACCCGGCCTGCTGATCGTCAAGTACGGGTTCACCGCCTACGCGTTCGTCGGCCGGACGGGTGAGCTGCGCTGGCACCACGCCTGCGGCACGCCGATCCTCGCCGTCCTGGGCTCGTCGAGACTGGACCACGTCCTGGTCCAGGGCGAGGTGGAGACCGTCGCCATCCGCTCGGACGGCAGCGTCACCTGGCGTGCTGCGCACGACGAGGTCGTGATCGAGGCGGAGATCGTCGGCGGCCGCCTCGTCATCGTCGGTTTCGACGGGCGCGCCCGGGCGCTCGATCCGGCTACCGGTCGGTCATCCGGCTGACGATCGGCCCTCAAGATGTGGACGGCCTGTGGACGATCGGCCACCGAGCCATGCAGTTGGTGGACAAGCCCGGTTGACCCAGCCGAGCCGCGCCGGGTAGCGTTCATGACGTGCCCGGAGGGGCCTGCGAGCGATCGCTAACGGCTGAGATCACATCAAAGCCCACGCGGTCGTGACGGTTCCTCCGGGCCGTTCGCTGTCCTGCGCTACCATCCCGCCGTGCTTCCCCTCTGGCTCGTCGGCCTCGGCGTCGTCGTCTGCCTGATCGCGGGCCTGCTGCTCCGTCGGATCGGACCCGGCTTCCGCATCGCACGAGTCCTGGCAGCCGCGCCAGAGGTGTCCATCGGCGAGGTCGCCACGGCTGCCGCCGGCGGTCAGCCCTACGTTCGCGTGCACGGGCGCATCTCGAGCGAGGAGGAGTTCCCTGACGAGCTGGACCGGCCGCTGGTCTATCGTCGACGACGCCTCGAGCTGGCCACCGACGCCAGCCGACGACGATGGCGGACGCTCGAGGATGAGGTCATGGCGGTGCCCTTCGGGCTCGAGGAGCGCACGGCCTTCGTGGCCGTCGATGCGGCGCGACTCGACGAAGGCCTGGCGGTCATCGTGCGAGAGTCGGTCGGCACCGCTGCCGATGCCCCAGACCGAGTGCCGCCAGGCACCGCCCCAACGCTGGCGCTGCGGCACCGGATCCATCAGGTCTCTGCCGTCGAGCATGCCTTCGTGTCCGGTGCGCCGCGGATCGCTGAGAACGGCGCGCCGATGATCACCGCCGGGGCCGGACGGCCGCTCATCCTGACCACCCTCGAGCTGCCCGAGGCGATGCGACTCCTGGGGTCCGGGCATCGACGCACGGTCATCGCCGCGACCGTCCTGCTGGCTATCGGGCTCGGCCTCGTGGCCTGTGGCATCGTGCTCGCTTTGGCCATCTTCCTGGCCGCGCCAGCGATCGCTGCCTCGCCCGACCCATCGCCGATCATCGGCGGCGACACGCGCAGCGGGGGCGAAGGCGCCGGGTTGGCAGGCCAGCCGTTCGTGGCCTTGATGGGGGTCATCGTGCTCGGCCTGCTGACGGCCGGCTTCGCGACCGCCTACATTCGCCTGAGACGCGACGAATGAGCGATCGACCTCGACGCATACAGGCTCGCCCGATGAGCGCCCCGAAGACGCCATCGCCGGGGCGCCCGAGGCGCGGGCTGATCGCCCTTGGCGTGATCGTCGCGGCGGTGCTCCTCACCGTGGTCGGGCTGAGCGGCCTGCGAGGCGGAGGGTCGGCGTCGACCGCGACCCCATCGGCCGCCGTAGGGGGATCGGACGCTGGCACCCTTGGCACGCCGGCGGCCTCGACCGCGTTCCCGACCGCGTCGCCTGGCGCGACGCGGTCGCCCGTGACGAGCGCCTCGCCATCGACAAACCTCTCCGCGACCACGAGCCCATCGGCGCCGCCGGCGACCGGCGCGTCCACCCCGGCGGCTCCGACCTCGGCCGCCGGCTTCGCCCTTCGCAAGACGGTCATCGACATCGCATTCCCCTTCCGGGCGACGGTCGGCTACCGGTACTCGGACCGCTTCCTGGCCCCCAGGGTCGGGGTCACACGGCGCTTCAACCACGCCCGCGGTGTCTCGGGAAGCGGCCGCCTCCTGCGCGCGCACGATGGAGTCGACCTGCGCGCCAAGCGGGGGACTCACGTCTACGCGGCCTTCTCGGGCACGGTCATCGACCCGGCCACGCGCTGGAAGCCATGGGACGTCCCGCGATACGGCAAGTACGTGGCCATCGTCTCCGACGAGCCGACCAGTCCGGGCTACGCCGTCATCTACGCCCACCTGGCATCGGTGGCCGTCGCGATCGGCGACCATGTCGAGCGCGGTCAATGGATCGGCCGGGTCGGCAATACCGGCAATGCCGCAAGCGAGCCACCCCAACTGCACGTCGAGCTGCGGGCGCCGTTCCGCATCCCGGTCCGGGAGGGTGGCCGGAACCGGCGCATCGATGCCTTCGACCCATTGCCCAGCCTCCTGGCGGCCGATCCGAAGCGTAAGCACTGAGCGGGTCCCCCTCGCGGGGCGGGACCATCCGGTCATGGCAAGCGTTGGTAGGTCAGCGCAGACTCGGCGCTCGGCCACCTACCAAGACCTGCCATCGGAGTCGACCACGGATCCGTTGCCCGCGCTCGGCGAGCGCACCGTCAGCGTCGCGCTGGCGGCGCGCATCCTGGGCGTCCACGCCAACACCGTCCGGACCTGGACCCAGCAGCAGCGGCTGCCTGTCCTGCGCATCAACGCGCGCGGTGACCGCCGCTATCGCGTCGCCGACCTGGAGGCCTTCCTGGCGGCCGCGCAGGAGTCGCCACGGACGCAGCGTGGCGGACGAGGGTCCAGGGTGGCGGCCGACTTCGGCCTCGCCCGCGCCGAGGGCGCGCCTGGCGATCGGCGCAGCCGCGAGCTGCACGTACTCGGTGAGATCGCGCAACTGACGGCGCACATCAGCGACCTTGACACCGCCCTGCATCGCATCTGCCAGCTGTTGCGCGACGCGTTCGACTATCGGCTGGTCGGCGTCGCACAGGTGCGCGACGGCGTCATCGTGGCACGCGTCGCGCATGGCGTGCCGGTCGACCGCCTGCCGGTCATGCCCCTCGGATCGGGCATCGTCGGGACCGCCGTCGCCGACGGCACGACGGTCTTGGCGCCTGACGTTCGACGGGATCCGCGCTACGTCGAGATCCTGCCCGAGATCGCGTCCGAGATGGTCGTCCCCATCGTAGGTCCCGATGGCACCTGGGGTTGCATCCTCGCCGCGCACACCAAGCCAGGCGGCCTCGGCATCGATGACGTCGGGTTGCTCGAGGCGGTCGCCCACCAGATCGCTGCCGCCATCGAGACGGCCGGCCTGATGCAGCGGCTCGAGCGCCAGCTGGAGCTGGCGGAGGCGCTTCGACGGGTCAGTGCGGACATCAGCTCCAAGCTCGACCTCCAGGTCATCCTGGCCGAGACGGTCGACCAGGCCACGACCCTCTTCGGTGCCGACCGGGCGGCCGTCTTCCGCCTGCGGGCCGGTGGCACCTTCGAGGCCCCGGTCGCCAGGGGCCTGTCCGAGCGCTACCTCCAGCGCGTCGCGGACCTGCCTTCGCCGTCGCTGCCGCGCCTGGCGATGGAGACCGGCGAGGCGCTCTTCGCGACCGGGTACGCCGATGACCCACGCGGGCTCGGCGTCCGGGATGCCGTCATCGAGGAGGGCTTCGACACGGTCGCGGTGGCGCCGCTGGTGGCCGAGGGTCGATCGCTCGGCGTGCTCGTCCTCTACCACGACCGTCGCCGGCCGTGGTCGAACCCGGAGCTGGACGCGCTCAAGGCGCTCGCCGCCCAGGCCAGCATCGCCATCCAGAACGCCGGCACCTATGCCCAGATGGCACGCTGGGCGGCGCAGCTCCAGTCGATCCAGCAGCTCGGTACGCGCCTCGATCGGATGAGCAGCGTGCGCGACATCGGCATGGCCATCGCGGTCGAGCTCCAGCAGCTCATCGACTACCACAACGTGCGTGTCTATCGCGTCGTGGGGGACGACTGCCAGCCGGTCGCCTGGCGCGGCAACATCGGCGAGTACACGGACGAGGTCGAGGACGAGCTCCGCCTCAAGGTCGGCGAGGGCATCACCGGCTGGGTGGCCGCGCATGGTGTCGCGCAGTACCTGCCCGACGCCAATGCCGACGACCGCGCCCAGACCATCGTGGGCACTGACACGATCGACGAGTCGATGCTCATCGCGCCCATGATCTTCGAGCAGCGCGTCATGGGCGTCATCGTCCTTTCCAAGCTCGGGCTCCACCAGTTCTCGAGCGACGACCTGCGACTGCTCGAGATCTACGCCTCCCTGGCGGCCCAGGCGATGGCCAATGCCGACGCCGCCGAGCAGCTCCGCGATCAGTCGGCGACGCTCGAGCGCCAGCTCCGGAGCCAACGCGAGCTGCTGCGGATGACAGAATCGATCTTCGCCTCGCTCGACCCGCACGTCGTCCTGGACGAGATCGCCAGCCGCCTCGTGGGCCTGGTCCCGGTCGACAACATCGGCATCGACAAGCTCGATCGCATCGCCGGCGAGTTCGTGCCGGTCGTGGCGCGCGGCGTCGACGAAGCCGAGTATCGCGGCCGCCGGCTGAAGATCGGCGAGGGCGTCGCCGGCTGGGTGGCCGAGCATGGCGAGGGCCAGCTGGTCCTCGACGAGCTGGCCGATCCCCGTGTCGCCCACTTCGAGGCCGTCGGGCCGGAGGCAGGCTCGCTCATCGTGGTGCCGCTCCGCGGTCGCGACGGGACCGTCGGCGTGCTGACGCTCGAGCGGCTGGGTACCTCCGCCGCCTTCACGACCGAGGAGTTCGAGCTCGTGCAGCTCTTCGCCGCGCAAGCGTCGATCGCGATGCAGAACGCGGAGCTGCACGCGGACGTCGTGGTCCAGGCGCAGACCGACGGCCTGACCGGGCTCCTCAATCACGCCACTTTCACGGCCGACCTGGGGCGAGCCGTGGCGAGCGGCGAACGTTTTGGCCTGATCATGCTCGACCTGGACGATTTCAAGGGCTTCAACGACACCCTCGGCCACCCGACCGGGGACCTGCTCCTGCAGGGCATCGCGAGAGCGCTGACCTCAGCCGGCCGGGACTCCGATCGGGCCTACCGCTACGGCGGTGACGAGTTCGTGCTCATCCTGCCGGGCACCGACGCCGCCGGCGCGCGGGCCGTCGCCGACCGCGTCCGTCGCGCGGTGCACGAGGAGGGTGGACTGCGCGGGGCGGGCGGCGAAGTCGAGGTCACCTGTTCGACGGGCGTGGCCGCCTTCCCAGGCGACGGTGCGGACGCGACCGCCATCCTGAGCGCCGCGGACCGCGCCTGTTTCCTGGCCAAACGCAATGGTCGCGACCGCGTGGCGACGGCGGGCGAGGCAGCCGCTGTGGGCGGCGATCTCGTGCCCGGCGCGACGACGCCCATCGACACGCCCAGTGCGCCGAGGTCGGCTGCCTGACCGATCCGGCCGGCGGTCGGTACCATCGTCGCGTGAGCGCGAACCGCGTCTCAGGCCCAAGGCCTCGCATCCTGGTCACCGTCCAGGCACCATCGGTCGCCGCGGACGCCGACCTGGCGCGGCTCAAGAACGGCCGCTACCTGGAGCAGGTCGAGGCCGCCGGTGGCCAGCCGACGACCATCGACGAGACCGCCAGCGAGTCGGAGCGACGCGCCGCCTTCGCGGCCATGGATGGCCTCTTGCTCTCGGGCGGCGCCGACCTGGATCCGGCTCTCTACGGCCAGCCGGTCGCCGGCTCGCGCGACATCGAGCCCGGCCGCGACGCCCTCGAGCTGGCCGCATGGCAGGCAGCCGCGGAGCGCGGCCGACCGGTGCTCGGCATCTGCCGCGGCATCCAGGCCATCAACGTCTTCGCCGGCGGCGGACTCATCCAGGACCTCGACGGCCACGGCAGCCCGGCCTACGGATCGGGTCCCGCCAAACTCCACCCCATGCGCGTCAGCCGCGCCTCTCGCCTGGCGCGCATCCTGCGCCCGGCCGATCCAGGTGATCTCGTGCTGCAAGTCAATACCTACCACCACCAGGGCTTCAGCCGCGACCAGCTGGCGCCCGGACTGGCCGTGGCGGGGACCGCGACCCATCCGGCGGGCGAGATCGTCGAGGCCGTCGAATCGGCCGGCCGGGGCCAGCTCATCCTCGGCATCCAATGCCACCCCGAGCGCACGGAGTCGACGCCGCCTGAGTTCGCACGCCTCTTCGCCTTCTTCGTCGACGCGGCTCGCGCCACCTGACCGAGACCCGGCACGCGGGTCAGCTCAACGGTTGGCCAGGTCGATGAGGATGGGCGGGACCCAGAGCTCGGAGATGGCGGTCGTGAAGCCGAGCACGGTCAGGATGAGGAACTGGGCCAGGAAGTAGCCGATCACGAGCTTGTCGGCACGGTCGTAGACGAGGTGCTTGAGCCAGGTCCGCTTGCCGGTCCCGAAGCCACGCAGGTCCATGGCGTCGATGGTGTCCTCGGCGCCGACGAGCGCATTGATGACCGACGGTACGACCACCGGCATGGTGTTGCGCAGGCGCGCGATCGGACCGCCCTTGGCATCTTGCCAATCGTGGCCTCGGACGCGTTGTGCATCGGCGGTCGTCTGCATGTCGTTGGCCAGGGAAGGCAGGAAGCGGAAGGTCAGGTCGATGGCGAAGGCGAACTTGTCGGGCACGCCGAGCCGCCGGAAGGCGATCCCGAAGTCATCCGGAGCCATGGCGTAGGCGACCGGGAAGCCGGCCATCGTCATGGCCAGGAAGCGCAGCAGCTGGGTCCCTGCATAGGCCAGGGACTGTGCCGAGATCGGCGTGCCCAGCAGGGGCATCGTGAAGAAGACGTCGTAGTCGCCGGTGTAGTTGGGCACGACGCCGTTGGTGATGAGGGTGTTGACCAGGACGAGCAGTGTCACGAAGAAGAGGACGAAGGCCCACTGCCGGCGGACCTCGGCCCACGGGATGGATGCCGAGCGGTAGTAGAGGAACGCGACGAGGAGCAGGAAGAGGACGACGCGGGCGTCCCACATCTGGACCACGGTAAAGACGAAGATGAAGAGGACCAGGACGAGGACCCGGGGATCGCGGCGAGCCAGCCACGACCCCCGGCCCAGGTAGCGCGGGGCGAAGTTCATGGCTCGCCCCGTGCTCGACGATGCGTGTTGACCTAGCGGCCCATGCGCTCCTTGATGGGCTCCCAGATGAAGACCAGGATGGGCACCACGATGGCCGTCGAGATGAGGTTGGTCGTGATGACCGGGATGTACTCCGTGGTCAGGACGGTATTGAAGTCATACCCGCCCAGGATCATGTCCGTCCAGATGAAGACGAAGCCCACGAGCGTGGCTACCACGCCGGCGATGGCGCCGCCGAGGGCCTTCTGGGGGAGCGTACCGTTCATCAACCGGGCCAGGTAGAGCGGAGCCAGACCGGCGATGAGTCCGACGAAGCCGTTGGCGAGGCTCCAGTTCCACGACGTCAGGGCGCCCCAGCCGGAGATCTGGTCGCCGATGGCGTTGCCGACGGTGCCGGTGAAGAAGCCGACGATGGGCCCGAAGGCATAGCCGAAGAAGCTGACCAGGCCGAAGGCCGGCCGGAGACTGACGTCCTTGGTGCCGGGGATCGGGATCTGGATGACCAGCAGCAGGCCGTACAGGACGGCCCCGATCGCGGCGTAGACGACGACGCGCGACGAGACCTCCCAGAGCGTTTGCCGGGTGTTGCCAGACATCTGCATCGTTGCCATGAGCGTTCCCTTCCCTCCTATGGCCGGCTGGCCGCCACGACCGCCAGCCGCTCCGCGTCGACGAACCCTCCATCCGCCGGCGCCCAACGCGCGTTGGCCTGCATCAACGTCGTTTCGCGCAGATTGCATGCCCTCCATCGATCGAGGTCGGCGACGACCTTCGCCGGAGGTCCGTCGGCCACGACGCGACCCTCTCGAAAGAGCAGGATACGGTCTGCGTGCGTGAGCGCAAGGTCCACATCGTGAGTCACGATGTACAGGCTCTCGATCCCAGGGATGGCACGGACCTGGGCCATGAAGCGCGTCGCGCTGGCGTGATCCTGGCCGGCCGAGGGCTCATCGAGGATCAGCGTCCGGGGCTGCATGCAGAGCGCGATGGCGATCGACAGCCGCTTCTGCTGGCCGAACGAAAGCGTCATCGGGGGTCGTTCGAGGATGTCCTCCTCGGCGTCGAGGCCGACGCGTGCCAGGGCGTCGCGCATCAGCTCGTCGAACGTGGTCGCGTCGGCGCCGAGGTTGCGTGGCCCGAAGAGCAGCTCCTCCTGGACGGTCCGCGCGAAGAACATCTGGCTGGGACTCTGGAAGACGTAGCCGAAGGTGCGTGCCATCTCGGCGACGCGACGCTGAGCGGTGTCCTCGCCGTCGCATGCGATGGCGCCGCCCATCAGCGCCAGCAGCTTCATGGCCGCCTTGAAGAGTGTGGTCTTGCCCGAGCCGTTGGGTCCCAACAGCGCGACCGTCTCGCCGGCGCCCAGACGCGCGCTGACGCCGTGCAGGATCTCGCGGTCACCATAGCCAGCACGGACGTCGGTGTAGGCGAGGCGAGGCGGGCGCAGCTCGCTGGGGACAGCTCCGGGATCCTCCGTCGACGCCGGGCCCGTCTCGCCCGACCGCGCGTGTGGCGAGTCGGCGATGCGCACCGGCTCGCGTGCGATCGTCGGCCCGGCCGATGCCGCGGCGTGTGCGCGACGGCGGACCTGCTCCACGATGGCCGCGAAGGGCAGCTTGACGAGCGCCGGATCGGCGATCTCGAGGAAGCCGTCGACCGGGCCCAGGTAGGCGGTCGCGCCGCGCTCCATGTATAGGACGCGATCGGGGCGCAGTTCGAGCGCCTCCTCGACGCGATGCTCGACGATGACCACGGCGCTGCCCTCGTCGGCCATCCGTCGCAGGATGGCCAGGAGCTGCGAGGCGCTCGCGGGATCCAGGTTGGCGAGTGGCTCGTCCACGACGTAGAGCTTCGGCCGCATCATCAGGATGCCGCCAACAGCCACCAGCTGACGCTCACCGCCCGACAGCGCGGCCGTCTCCCGGCCCGACAGGTGACCGATGCCGGTCCGCTCGAAGACCTCACGGATCCCGTCGCGGATGACCTCACGCGGCACGGCCAGGTTCTCGGGCCCGAAGGCCAGCTCGGCCTCGACGGTCGCGCCGACGATCTGTCGCGCCGGATCCTGCAGGACGGTGCCGACGACCTGCGCCAGGTCGCGCAAGCGGAGCTCGGCCACGGGCCGACCCTCGATGCGCACCTCGCCACTCGATGCGCCCTTGTAGGCGTGTGGGATGAGGCCGTTGATGCCGCGGATGAGCGTGCTCTTGCCGCAGCCAGAGGGCCCGGCCACCAGGAGGACCTCGCCGGCCTCGACGGTCAGTGAGACGTCGCGGACCGCCGGCTGACTGGCGCGACGGTAGGTGAACGTGAATCCCTCCAGCCGCAGGAGCGGCGCGACCGGGACACCGGTCGGTGACGTCGTGGCGCCAGGGCTGGACATGATCGGCGTCCCGGCGCCGTGCGCAGCCTCCCTGAGCCCGGCCTCTCCCTGCGGTGTCGCGGTCACGCGGCTCGGATGAGGATGCGGTCGCCTTCGCTGACCCCCAGCCGCTCGGCGGCCGAGGCCTGGTTGAGCGCGAGGCAGAGCCGGCCGTCGGAATCCTCGAAGAGCAGCGCCTCGCCGGGTGCGACCCGCCCGAATGTCTCGGCCCAGACGAGCTCCAGCGCACCAGCGCGCAGAGCCATGCCGGTCCTGAGGGGTCCCAGCACCGCCGCCAGGTCGGCCGGCTCTGCGCCGAGATAGAGGTTGCCGAACGAGTCGACCGTGACCACCGCCACCTGCAGGCCATCATCGAGCGCCTCGGGCCGCACCGGCGGCAGCTCCACAAGGCTCGTCGGGTCGACCGCCCGACCGAACGACTCGATGGGCACGCCGGCCGCGAGGTGCCCGGCCGCCGGGGCGAAGACGTCGCGCCCGTGGAAGGTCGTGGTCACCACCGGCAGGCGATAGTCGGCTACCTCGAGGGCGTGGACGCGCCGGATGCCCCCGAGCCGCTCAGCCGCCGAAATGAGCACGCCGTTGTCCGGGCCGACGAGGACATCGCCGCGGGCGACCTCGATCGCGACGCCGAGTCGCTCGGTGCCGACGCCCGGATCGACGACCGCGAGGTGCGTCCCGACCGGCAGCCAGGGCAGGCCGTACCACAGCGCGAGCGACCCGGCGCGGACATCGAAGGCAGGCACGTTGGCGGTCAGGTCGATGACCGTAGCCCGCGGCGCGATGGTCAGGATGACGCCGCGGCAGATGGCGGTCGCCACGGGTCCGAAGTCGGCAGTCACGCTGATGAAGGCCACCTCGACTTCCCTCAGGCGCGGCTGAGCGACAGGCTGAGGCCCTCGCGCAGGCCCAGGACCTGAGCGCCCGAGGCCTGGTTGGCGGCCAGGCAGATGCGCCCATAGGCGTCCTCGTAGGCCAGCGGCCCGCCCTTCGGCACGCGTCCGAACGTCTCCACCCAAGGCACGACCACGGTCTGCTCGGCCGATCCGTCCGTCCATCGCAGGCGCAGCGGGTCGTCTGGAGCGAGCGCGCCGACAGCCGCCTCGAGGTCGGCGACCTCGCCGACGAGCTTGACGTTGCCGAACGAGTCGACGTACACGATGGCCGTCTCGAGCGCGCCGGGGCGTACGCGCGCGATCGGCCACTCCAGCCGCGCCAGCGTGGCCGGGTCCAATGCGCGCCCGAAGGCCTCGATGGGCACACCGTTGGCTAGGTGCGCGCCGGCGGGCGCGAAGATGTCCCGCCCGTGGAAGGATGTCGAGACGTCGGGCAGCTGGTATTCGCGTGCCTCGAGCCGGTGGGCGGCCGTGATGCCGCCGAGCCGTTCGGCGGCCGGGATGAGCAGCCCGTTGTCCGGGCCGACCAGGACGTCGCCACGGGCGGTCGCCAGGGCCAGGGGGTGACGCTCGGTCCCGACACCCGGGTCGACCACGGCGACGTGGGCGCCGACCGGCAGGTAGGGCAGCGTCGCCCAGAGCGTCACGGCGCCGTCGCGGATCTTGAACTTGGCGATCTCGGCGGTCACGGTCATGACCGTCGCCGTCGGAGCGATGGCGTGGACGACCCCGACACAGATGGCCGTCGATGGATCCCGGGCGCCGAAATCGGTGGTCAGGCTGACGAACGGCCGCCCGCGACCAGCCGATGGGTCGGCCGCCAGCGCCGCGGGCGTGGTCTCGGGCTGCAGGAACGTCCTGGGCATGGCGCGGATGGTAACGGCCGTCCAGCGTCGACGCGACCGGGGTACGCTTCGGGAACGATGACCATGAACCGCGACCGGGGCGGCCTCAAGTGGGACAGGGCGGCCCGCTACCTCAAGGTCGCGATGATCCTGCACGCCCATCCCGAGGGCATCAGCGCCCAGCAGATCGCCGACCAGATCGGGGTCTCCAAGCGCACCGCCTATCGCGATCTGCAGGCCATGGACAACGATGCCGAGCTGCCTATCTGGCAGGACAAGGGTCGCTGGGGCCTGGAGGCCGGCGCCTTCCTGCCGCCGCTCAACCTGACGACGCATGAGGCGATGGCCCTCTTCCTCGCAGCACGTGTGCTGGCCAAGGCGAGTGACGAGCTCGACAGCGAGCTGATCGCCGCCTTCCTCAAGCTCGGTGGCGTCCTGCCCGGTGTGCTCGGCGAACACGTCCAGTCGACCATCGACGCGTTCGCCGCGACCCGAACCGTGGACGAGCACTTCACGCGGGTGCTGCGCACGCTGACCGAGGCCTGGGCTGGGCGTCGCGTCGTCGAGATCGTCTACGGCGCCGGGGTCTACGACACGGCCAAGGAGGTCCGGCGGGCCCGCGTGCGTCCGTACCTCGTGGAACCCTCCGCCCTGACCCATGCGCTCTATCTCATCGGCTGGGACGAGGCGCGACAGGCGCGACGCACCTTCAAGGTCGAGCGCATCCTCGAGGCTGCGCTGACACCAGACACGTTCGAGCCGGACGCCGGCTGGGACCCGCGTATCGGCCATGCGCGACGGTTGGGACGTCATCGCCGACCAACCCATCGAGGTCATCGCGGTGCGCTTCTCGCCGACCGTCGCGCGACGCGTGGCGGAGACGACCTGGCATCCCAGCCAGCGGCTCGAGTGGCATCACGACGGCAGCCTGACATGGCACGGCCGGGTGGCCGGGACGCACGAGATCCGTATCTGGATCCTGGGCTGGGGAGCCGACGCCACGGTCGTGGCCCCGCGCGCGCTGCGCGACTCCGTTGTCGACGAGCTCGCCCGGGCCGTCGCTGCCTACGAGGCCTGAGCGCTCCCTCCGAGGCTCACTCCCTACGAGGCTGAAGCCGCGAGCGAGCGCGCGGCGTGCGCCGCCTCGACCAGGCGCGGGAACCAGTAGCGCCAGAGCGCCTCATGGTCATCGCGCGATCGGCCGCCGGCCAGCCCGACATGGCGCAGCGTCAGATGGGTGCGATGCCCGTGCGAGATGGCGTCGAAGGCGACCACCGATGGTGATGCCAAGGGCTCGGCCGGGTAGTCCCAGGTGAAGCTGATGTGCTGTGGCGCATCGAGGGCGACGACCTTGCCGGCGACCTCGGCGTCGAGCAGGCGCAGTCGGACGGCACCACCCGCCCGCGCTTCGATCGACGCTGCGTCGAGCCAGCGCGAGAGGCCATCGCCGGTGGATACCAGCGCGAAGACGACCTCGCGAGGCGCGTCGATCTCCGCCTGCAGCTCGACCCGGGCGTCCACGTCCGCACGATACCCCACCGAGCCAGCGCCAGCCCCGGTCGGCGCGGCCCGAGCGCCGGTCAGACTGCCTTGACGGCGGCGATCAGCTCGGCCAGGCCGGCCTTGGCGTCGGCGAAGAACATGGCCGTCTTGGGGTTGACATAGAGCTCGTTGTCGATGCCAGCGTAGCCACGGCCCATCGAGCGCTTGATGACGATGATGCTCTTGGCCTGGTCGACGTCGAGGATGGGCATGCCCGAGACCGGCGTGCCGGGCCGCCGCGCGGCCGGGTTGGTGACGTCGTTGGCACCGATGACCAGGGCCACGTCGCAGCGCGGGAACTCGGGGTTGATCTCCTCCATCTCCTTGAGCTGCGGGTAGGGCACGTTGGCCTCGGCCAGCAGCACGTTCATGTGGCCGGGCATGCGCCCGGCGACGGGATGGATGGCGTACTTGACGTCGACCCCGCGCGACTCGAGGAGCTCGGCCAGCTCCCGGACGCCATGCTGCGCCTGGGCCACGGCCAGGCCGTAGCCGGGCACGATGATGACGCTGCTGGCGTAGGCCAGCTGGATGGCAGCATCGTCCGCGGACACCGAGCGGACCGAGCCGCCGGGTCCACCAGCGTCGGCGACCGTGCCCTCGCCGCCGCCGAAGCCGCCGGCGATGATGTTCAGGATCGAGCGGTTCATGGCATCGGCCATGAGCTTGGTCAGGATGCCGCCCGAGGCACCGACCAGCGCGCCGGCGATGATGAGGACCGGGTTGCCGATGACGAAGCCGGCCATCGCGGCGGCGGTGCCGGTGAACGAGTTGAGCAGCGAGATGACGACCGGCATGTCGGCGCCGCCGATGGGCAGGACCATGGTCACGCCGAAGGCCAACCCGGCCAGGACCACGGCGGCCAGGATGGCCACGCTGGTCGTGGCGTCGAGGGTCAGCACGCCGGCCGAGCTGAGCACCAACGCGAGCAACCCGACCACGGCCACTGCGGCCAGCAGGAAGGTCACCGCGCGGCCGCCCGGGATATGGATCGGCTTGCCCGAGATGACGCCCTGCAGCTTGCCCGACGCGATCAGCGAGCCGGAGAAGGTGACGCAGCCGATGACCGCGCCGAGGACCACGAAGATCGACGTCGAGACGGTCGCCTCCGGGGTGCCGACGATGTGCAGGTAGTCGTCGATGGCGACCAGCGCCGCCGCGCCACCGCCGACCGCGTTGAAGAGCGAGACCAGCTGCGGCATGGCCGTCATCTGCACGGTCCGGGCCATCCACAGGCCGACGCCGCCGCCGATGGCGAAGCCGACCACGATGATGACGATGGCCGTCGTGCTCAGACCGCCTGGCCGGGTGGCCAGGTACGGGATGGTCACCAGGACCGCCAGCGTCATGCCGCCGGCCGAGAGGCGGTTGCCGGACCGCGCCGTGGCCGGCGAGTTCATCTGGTGCAGCCCGAGCACGAAGCAGGCGGCGCCGGCCAGCCAGGCCAGGAAGACGAAGGTGTAGATCCACTCCTGGGACATCAGTCGCCCTCGGTCGGCTTGGCGGGGGCGACCGGCTTCTTGCGGAACATCTGGAGCATCCGGTCCGTGACCACGTAGCCACCGACCACGTTCATCGAGCCGAAGAGGACGGCGATGAAGGCCAGCGCATACGAGACCGGGTTGTCGGCCGTGGCGGCGATGAGCATGCCGCCCACTAGGACGATGCCGTGGATCGAGTTGGCGCCCGACATCAGCGGCGTGTGCAGCGTGGCCGGGACCTTGCTGATGACCTCGAAGCCGACCAGGATGGCCAGCACGAAGATGGCCAGTGCGTTGAGCAGCTCGGGGCTCATGCGGCACCTCCCGCGGCGGGCGCCGGCTCGAGGAGCTTGCGAGTGGCTTCCTGGACGACCGCGCCACCGGTCGCGATGACCGTGGCGGCAGTGATCTCGTCGCTCATATCGAGCGGCAGGGCGCCGTCCTTGACCAGGTGGCGCACCAGCTCGTAGACGTTCCGCGCGTAGAACGCGGACGCGCCGGCGGGCATCGATGCCGGCAGGTTGTCCGGTGCGATGATCGTCACGCCATTGTCGGTCACGGTCGTCTCGCCGGCGCGCGACAGCTCGACGTTGCCGCCCAGCGCGCTGGCCGCCATGTCCACGATGATCGAGCCGCTCTTCATCGCCCGCACCGCGTCGGCTGTGACCAGCAGCGGCGGCCGGCGGCCGGGCACCTGTGCCGTGGTGATGACCACGTCCATGTTCGCGATGTGGCCGTTCAGCTCGTCCTGCTGGGCTTTCTGCTCCTCGGCGGTCAGGGCGCGGGCATAGCCGCCCTCGCCGGTCGCATCGACGGCCGACTTGAGGACGATGAAGCCGGCGCCGAGCGACTCGGCCTGCTCCTTCGTCTCCTTGCGCACGTCGTAGGCCTTGACGATGGCACCCAGGCGGCGGGCGGTGCCGATGGCCTGCAGCCCCGCGACGCCGATGCCCAGGATGAGCACGTTGGCCGGCTTGGCCGTTCCTGCGGCCGTCGTCAGCAGCGGGAAGTAGCGGCCATAGGCTGCGGCCGCGATGAGCACCGCCTTGTAGCCGCCGACGTTGGCCTGCGAGCTCAGCGCGTCCATCGTCTGCGCCGAGCTGAGCATGCGTGGCAGGGCGTCGAGGCTGATGGCCGTCACGTTGCGATCGGCCAGCGTCCTGGCCGTGGCCGGATCGATGAGCGGCGTCAGCAGGCCGACGACCGCCTGGCCGGGCCGCAGGCTGGCGACCTCGTCGGCGTCCGGCTTGGCGACGCGCAGCACGATGTCGGCCTGCGCGTAGAGGGCCTCGGTCGAGACCACGGTCCCGCCGGCCTCGGCATAGGCGCTGTCGGGGATCAGCGCACCGGCGCCAGCGCCCGCCTCGACGAGCACCTCGAGGCCTGCCGCCTGGTACTTCCCGATGAGCTCGGGCACGAGGGCCACGCGACGCTCGGAGGGCGCGCGCTCTCGGACGACTCCAACCTTCATGCGGGGAACCCTTGTCGTACGTGGTCGATATCGCCGGTAAGGATAGCGGGTCAGGGTGCTCGTAACGGGCTGCCAGCGTGTCTCCTGGACCGCCATCAGAGCGCACTCTTATAGTGTTATGATACTAGCCATGAGATCCGTATCAGCCCTCGATGTCCGAAAGCACTTCGGCCGGATCCTGGACGAGGCCAGCAAGGGTGAACGCTTCGTCATCCAGCGGGCCGGCCAGCCCATCGCCGCGCTCGTGCCGCTCGAGGACCTGTCGATGGTCGATCCGGAGCAGCGGCATGCCCGCCGCATGGCCGCCGTCGATGAGCTGCGACGCCTTGGCCAGGAGGCTCGCGAGCTGTATCCCATGCTCGACTTCGACGCAGTCGCGGCCATTCGGGCGGACCGTGATCGTGGGGGCCGCTGGGATGAAGCATCATCAGACCCCAACGCGGCGCGTTCGCCATGACCTTCCTGCGGCAGGCCATACCGGTCGTCCTTGATGCATCCGTCGCAGTCGATGCTGCGCTCGGCGGAGACGCTGACGCCGAGGCGATCAAAGCCTGGATAGCTGCGCGCCGGATGGTGCTCGTGCCCGATCATTTCTGGCCAGAGACGGCCAACGCCTTACTGGTCCGACGGCGCATGCCCATCGACGGGGTTCGTCTCCGGTTGGCAAGCCTCGCAGCCACGGGTCTGGAGCGAGTCCCGGCGACGACTCGTCGGCTCGATGAAGCCCTCGGCCTGGCTCATACCAATCGGCTCTCGGTCTATGACGGTCTCTACCTACAGGTCGCGATCGAGGCTGACGCCAGCCTTGCGACGCGCGACCGGGCATTGGCCCGCGCCGCCTCAGCCGAGGGCGTTGAGCTCGAGTCGCTCGACTGATTCGACGTCCAGCCCGGCCGATACGAGGTCTCGTGGGAGCCACGGCTAGACTCCAGCCATGAAGCGAACCGCCGCCGCTCTGCTCGTCCTGGTCCTTGCCGCCTGCACGGCCACGACCGCCCCAACACCATCTGGCTCGCCTGGGCCGACGACCTCCGCACCCACGGCCGCCCCGACGACGCCGACGGCCACGGACGCGCCGACAACAGCGCCGACAAGCACCGAGACAGCGGAACCCGAGCCGACGGCCGGCCTGGGCGACTTCATCTGCAGCTTTCCGTACGCCGTAGATGGGAACGCGGAGCGCGCGCAGATCAGCGACGTGCGCGTCGGTGCCCACGAAGGCTATGACCGCATCGTCTTCGAGTTCGAAAAGGGCATCCCGGCGCTGGACGTCAAGGTCGGCAAGCCACCCTTCACCAAGGACCCCAGCGGGCTCCCGCTCGAGGTCGCCGGTGACGTCTTCCTGGTCTTCACCCTCCGGGGTGGCACGGCGGTCACCCCGACCGGTCGGGTGACCTATGACGGCCCGACCGACTTCACGCCCGGTTTCACGCCCGACCACCCACCTCTCGTCCAGTTCGTCCAGGCCGGGGACTTCGAGGCGCAGAGCGAGTGGGTCGCCGGCCTGACCAAACCGGTCGGCATGACCGAGCCTGACTGCATCCGCGTCTTCGCCCTCAGCGACCCAGACCGCCTCGTCATCGACCTCGCGGCGCCTTAGACGCTCGACGCATCACGGCTGAGGCCCGCTCCTTCTGGCAGCGGTCCGTACACTGCGGTCCATGGCGCATCCGCAGTTCGAAGCGGTCAACCTCATCAGCGACCCGATCCACGGGTATATCGAGCTCACGAAGCGCCTCACCGGCGAGCAGAGCCGGCGTGCCGGATTGCCTCCCGAGGAGCGCGCCGAGGCCGACCTGCTCGACACGCCGTGGGTCCAGCGACTCCGTCGCATCAGCCAGCTGCAGAGCGCGCGCTGGGTCTTCCCGACCGCCGAGCACAGCCGTTTCACGCACGGCCTGGGCGTCATGCACGAAGGCGGGCTGTGGGCGCGCGCCCTGTATCCGACGCTGCGCGAGGTGCTGCTCGCCGACACGCTGGCCGAGGGCGACGCCTCGGAGGATCCCATCCCGTCGGAGGCGCTGGTGGTCGAGACCGTCCGCGTCGCAGGCCTGCTTCACGATGTCGGTCACGGGCCGTTCGCCCACTACTTCGACGAGCACGTCCTGTCGGCCTTCGCCGCGCCGGCGCACCCGAGCCGTGACCCGGACAAACGCCTGTCGCACGAGGATCTGGGCCAGGCGATCGTCGAGCGCGAGCTGGCGCCCATCATCGCCGGCCTGCGGCGCGCGCCGGCGCTCGAGGCCGAACGCGCCGCCTTCGCCGCCGGTGAGGCGATCGAACCGCGCTGGATCAGCTTCCTGATGTCCAAGCCGCCGCTGGCCGATCCCACCATGCCGCTCTGGGTTCGCCGTTTGCAGCCGCTCTTCAGCGGCATCTTCACGGTCGACAACCTCGATTACGTGCGTCGCGACGCGTACATGACTGGCGTCTCGACGGGACCGGTCGATGCCGACCGACTGCGCCGCTATGCCTTCATGAGCCCTCGCGGCCTGGCGCTCTACGAGCCCGGCCTCGGGGCGCTCGAACAATTCCTGATGTCCCGGCTGTTCATGTACAACACCGTCTATTTCCATCGGACCGTGCGAGCCATCGACCTCGACCTCGAGGAGGTCTTCGCGCCCAGCATCCGGGCCATCCACGGCGAGGGCAACCCGCTCGACGACCTGGGCGCCTACGTGGCCCTCGAGGAATACGCGCTCCTTCATCAGGCGTCCTTGTGGGCGGCGGGAGCCTCGCTCGACCCTTCCCCGTCCGCGGGCTCGGGCTGCGTGACGCCGGAGGTCGGCCGGCTATGGCGCGGCATCCTGCTGCGAAACCCGAGCTGGCATGCGGTGGCCGAGGTACGCCGCGACTCCCGGTTCGGTGGCACGCGCGCTGATGCCGAGGCCGAGCTGCGCGCGGCGCTGCAGGTCTACCTCGATGGTGCGGCCTCGACCGGTGGCGGCGGGGACCAGCCGGCGCCCGCCGTTCGCTTCGACCTGGCCGAGGCCGACGGACGGCCACAGAATCCGCTCCACGCCCACGGCAGCCTGATCATCGCGCGACGCGACGGCACGCTCGATCCGACGCTCCTCGACGACCTGCTGCAGCGGCTGCCTGCGGTCGTGGTCACCGGTCGCGCCTACGTGCGCAACTCGCCGAGCACTGACTGATCGCTCCGAGTGGTCGCCGGGCGTAGAGTCGGGGCGTGGCCAACTCCGCACGAGCCTTCGTCCGTCGGCATACGCGCCTTCGTCCCGTTCCAGGGCTCGACCGCGTCCGACTCCACCTGGCCGACGATGTGCTGGCGCTGTGGCGTGCGGTCCAGACAGAGACAGGCGACCCGGACACGGCACTGCCATATTGGGCCTTCGCCTGGGCCGGTGGCCTGGCCGTCGGGCGCTACCTCCAGGAGCACCCCGAGGCCGTGGCGGGCCGGCGCGTCCTCGACCTGGCATCGGGCTCCGGGCTGTGCGGCATCGCCGCGATGCAGGCCGGAGCGTCGGCCGTCACGGCGATCGATATCGATCCCTTTGCGGCCGCGAGCATCGAGCTCAACGCCCGTGCCAATGCCTGCCGGATGACGGTCGTCCGCCGTGACGTGCTGGACGAGGAGCCGCCCGAGGTCGACGTCATCATGGCCGGCGACTGCTGGTACGAGGCCAGGCTCGCCGACCGCGTCCTGCCCTGGCTCGAACGGGCGCGGGCGTCCGGCATCGACGTCGTCACCGGCGACCCGGGTCGTCGCTACCTGCCGCTCGAGGCGCTGGTCGAGCTTGCCGTCTACGAGGTCCGGACGACGACCGAGCTCGAGGATCTCGACCTCAAACACGGCCACGTCTATGCCCTGCGTCCGGCTGCCGAGCCGACCGGGATCCGGGGCCGCTCGGATGCAGCGGGTCGAGGGACCGCCTGAGGCGCGACGGCGGGCCACGACCGCGGCCGAGCAGCCAGACGACCGTCGGTTGCCGTTTCTTCGCCGCGTCCTCACCGACCTCGACTTGCCCTTGCCGGATGCGCAGGCTAGGCTCGCGGGCACACCATGACCATCCCACCGGCGTCCCCTGACGCGCCCGAGATCCGCCTGGTCGCGCTCACCAAGCGGTTCCACGACGTGGTCGCCGTCGACGCCATCTCGTTGACCATCGAGAGCGGCGAGTTCTTCTCGTTGCTCGGTCCGTCCGGCTGCGGCAAGACGACGACGCTGCGCATGATCGGCGGCTTCGAGCAGCCGACATCGGGCACCATCGAGCTGCGCGGGCGCGACGTGACGACCGACCCCCCGGACAAGCGGCCGGTCAACATGGTCTTCCAGAACTACGCGCTCTTCCCGCATCTCGATGTCGGCGAGAACATCGCCTTCGGCCTCCGTCGTCGCAAGGTCGAGCGGTCGGAGATCACGCGCCGCGTCGGCGAGGCCCTCGCCCTGGTGCACCTCGACGGATATCAGCGGCGGCGCGCCAATCAGCTCTCTGGCGGTCAGCAGCAGCGTGTCGCCCTGGCGCGTGCGTTGGTCAACCGACCACAGGTCCTGCTCCTCGACGAGCCGCTCGGGGCGCTCGATCTGAAGCTTCGTCGCGCGCTCCAGCTGGAGCTCAAACGCATCCAGCAGGACGTCGGCATCACCTTCGTCTACGTGACCCACGATCAGGAGGAGGCGCTCACGATGAGCGACCGGATCGCGGTCATGCACGGCGGCAGGGTCGAGCAGGTCGGCGCGCCCGAGGCGCTCTATGACCACCCGACGACCCGCTTCGTGGCCGACTTCATCGGCACCACCAACATCCTCGATGGGACCGTCGAACGTGTCGATGCGACCACCGCGCTGGTCCGGCTGGAGGGCGGCGATCTGTGCCGCGTCGGGGCCGACGGGCTAGTATCCGGCGGTCGGATCGAGATGTCCGTGCGCCCCGAGTCGATCGTGCTCGCGACCGCGGGGGCCGAGGAGGCCATGGGCGGACGTGTCGAGCAGGTCGCGTTCCTGGGCACGAGCACGCAATACCAGGTCCGCACGGATGGCGGACTGCTGATCACCGCTCTCATCCCTCGGGCCGGGTTGCGAGTCTCGGTCGGCGCCGATGTCGCACTCAGCTGGGAGCCCGGGGAGGCGCTCGTTCTGGGCAGCGCACCCGTGGCACGCTTGGAGGAACCTTCATGACGCACGAATACGACGGCTCGTCGCTCGACCTGGAGCGGGCGCTCGTCCGCTACATGGCGGAGCGACGCGTCAGCCGGCGGGAGCTCTTGCAGCGGATCGCGGCGGTGGGGGCGACCGCGGCCCTGGCGCCGGTCGTCGCCGCCTGCACGACCGGCGGCGCAGCAAGCGAGTCACCGTCAGCCGCGGCCGTCGCTTCGTCAGCCCCCACGGCGACGAGTGGCCCGACGGCCAGCCCCGTCCCCACGCCCGCGCCGTCGCCGGAGAGCGAGCTGCTCATCTACAACTACTCGGGCTACATGGCCCCTGAGGTCATCGACGCGTTCGAGCAGAAGTACGGCGTCAAGGTCAGCGAAAGCTACTTCGACTCGTACGACGTCATGTATCCCAAGATCCAGGCCGGCAACAGCGGCTACGACCTGACCTTCCCGACCGACACCGACATCCCGGGCCTCGTCACGCAGGGCCGCGTCCAGCCCCTGGACAAGACGCTCATCCCCAACATCGTCAATCTGGCCGAGGACTGGCTGCACCCGGCCTACGACCCCGACCACACCTACTCGATGCCCTACATGTGGTGGACGACCGGGGTCGCCTACGACACCGAGAAGTTTCCCGAGCCGCCGACCAGCCTGGCTGCGCTGTGGGATCCGCAGTTCAAGAACCACATCATGATGCTCGACGATCAGCGCGAGGCGTTCGCAGCCGCCCTCATCCGCCTCGGCAAGGACGTCAACACCGTCATCGACGCCGAGCTCGACGCGGCATTGGCGCTACTCAAGGAACAGAAGCCGTTGCTGCGGCTGTACGCCCCCGATCCGATCAGCGAGATGTCGTCGGGCGACATCTGGATCGGACAGGAGTGGTCAGGGGACGTCTATTCCATCCAGCAGGAGCGCCCGTCGGTCTCCTACTACATCCCCGAGGAGGGTGGCGTTCGCGGATCCGACGCCGCAGTGGTCCTCCAGGGTGCACCGCACCCCATCGCCGCCACGCTGTTCATCAACCACCTGCTCGATGCCCAGATGAGTGCCCTGAACACGAATGCCATCGGCTACATGGGCCCCAACGCCGCTGCCAAGGAATTCATCGACCCGGCCATCCTCGCCGACCCGACCGTCAACCCCGACCAGGCGCTCATCGCCAAGCTGCAGGAGCTGCTCGACCCTGGTGCCGACCTGGAGAAGTACTCCACACGCTGGACCGAGCTCCGGGCGGGTGGGTAGGCGGCTCGGCCCGGGCTCACTCGCCCTGCCGGGCGTCGTCTGGCTGGCGCTCTTCTTCCTGGTCCCGCTGGGCATCATCGGCGTCGTCAGCCTCGGCACCCACGACCGCTTCGGTGGTGTCGTGCTCGACAGCCTGAACCTGGATAACTACACCAGGGCCCTCGACCCGGTCTTCCTGCCCACGATCTGGAACTCCTTCCGCTACGCGGCGCTGACGACCGTCCTGAGCCTGGCCATCGGCTATCCCGTGGCCTACTGGATCTCGCGCTACGGCGGCCGCCACAAGGCGCTCTTGCTGATCCTCGTGATGCTGCCCTTCTGGACCAGCTACCTCATCCGGACCTATGCCTGGATGATCATCCTGCGTGACAACGGCGTCGTGAACTCGGTCCTCCAGGCGGTCGGCCTGACGAGTGAGCCGATCGTGTTGCTCAACACCGACCTGGCCGTCGTGCTGGGCATGACCTACGGCTTCCTGCCCTTCGCGATCCTGCCGCTCTTCGTGTCCATCGACCGCCTCGACGACGCGCTGGTCGGCGCCGCCCGCGACCTGTATGCCAGCGGCCGTGCGGCCTTCATCCACGTCACGCTGCCGCTCACCATGCCGGGCATCGTGGCGGCCTCGATCCTGACCTTCATCCCGGCCATCGGCGACTTCGTGACGCCTGACATCCTGGGCGGTGCGCAGACGACGACCATCGCCAAGATCGTCCAGAACGAGTTCCTCGGCGCGCGCGACTGGCCGGCGGGCTCGGCGCTCGGCGTGCTGCTCATGGCCGTCACCATCATCGGCTCGCTGGCCGTCATCCGGACCCTGCGCCGCGAGGTCCTCGGCTAGCCGTGCATCGCGAGCGCAACCGGCTGCTGTCCGCCTACGCCCTGCTGGTCTACATCTTCCTGTTCATCCCTATCGCGGTCCTCATCCTGTTCAGCTTCAACGTCTCGAAGCGCAACTTCGCCTGGCGCGGCTTCACGTTCGATTGGTACCCCTCCCTGTTCCACAACGACGACCTCCTGCAGGCGCTGGTCGTGACGCTCCAGGTGGCGGGCGTGGCGGTCATCGTCTCGACCGTGCTGGGCACCCTCCTGGGCCTCGGTCTGGCCCGCATGCGCTCGAGGGCGGCCGCCGGGACCGCAGAGACGCTGCTGCTGCTGCCGATGGTGGCGCCGGAGATCATCCTGGGTATCAGCCTGCTGCTGCTCTTCGCGGAACTGTTCAACGCCAACGGCTCGTTCGCCCAGATCTCCGTCGCCCACATCACCTTTTGCGTCTCGTATGTCGCGGTCGTCGTCCGGGCCCGGGCGGTGGCGCTCGATCCACACATCGAGGAGGCGGCCAGGGACCTGGGCTCGTCGGCGTACGGAGCCTTCCGCTACGTGACGCTGCCGCTCCTGCTGCCGGCCATCGCGGCCGGGGCGATGCTGGCCTTCGCCCTGTCCTTCGACGACCTGATCATCACGACCTTCAACGCCGGCCCGGGTTCGTCGACCCTGCCGCTCTACATCTACTCGCGCATCCGCTTCGGCGTGACGCCCGAGATCAACGCCATCTCGACCATCATCGTGGCCATCACCGCGGTCGCCATCCTGCTCGCCTGGCGACTGGGGCGGCTGGGCGGCGAGACCGCCCGGCCGATCGATACCGAGACCTGACCGAAAGGCGAGCCGTCGGAAGGCCGAGCGGCCGCGCATGACCTCCGAGCGGGCGGTGAGTCAGCCCAGCGGGATGGCCTTCTTGGCGTCGAGGAAGGGGATGGCGGCCGTCCGGGCGGCCCAGCGATCGCCGTCGGGGGCCAGGATCTCGAGCGGCGTACCGGGCGCAGCCAGCTCGATGGGCACCCAGACGTAGCCGATGTTGCGCTCCAGCCGCGGCGACCAGATGAGGTCGGTCAGGGTACCGACCGGCTGGCCGTCGTGGAGCGCGGGCCGCTTGTCGGCGATCTCGAACGAGAGCGCATCGCCGTCGACCTCGATGCCGACGAGCTTGCGGCTGACGCCGCGCTGGCGGATCTCCTCGAGGGCGGCCTTGCCGATGTAGTCGGCGTCCTGGGTCTCGACCAGGCGCTCCAGGCCCATGACCTCGAAGGGGTTGTTGGCGATGGTCATGTCGGAGCCGTAGTTGAAGATGCCGGCCTCGATGCGGCGCGCCTCGCAAGGCGCGATGGGTCGGATGTCGTGCGGACGCCCAGCCTCCATGACCCGGTCCCAGAGATCGCCGCCGCGCGATGCATCGCGCAGGTAGATCTCGTAGCCGACCTCACCGGTCCAGCCGGTCCGGCTGATGACCACGGGGATCTTGTCGAGCTCCGTGGTCATCGTCCAGTAGTACTTGATGTCGAGGACCGCGTCGCCGAAGAGCGTGCGCATGACGTCCTTCGACTTCGGGCCTTGGACCTGGATGGGGTAGATCTCCGGCTCGCGGACCGTGACGTCGAGCCCCGAGTTGATGGCCACGCCGCGCGCCCAGAGGCCGGCGTCGCTATCGGCCAGGGCCAGCCACCAGCGATCCGCCTCGACGCGGAGCAGGACCGGGTCGTTGACGATGCCGCCGTCCTCGGCCGTGATGAGCACGTACTTGCCCTGGCCGACCGCGCACTTCGTGAGATCGCGACAGGTCAGCCTGTTGGTGAAGGTCGATGCGTCGGGCCCGGTGATCTCGACGATCCGCTCGACCGACACGTCCCAGACCGTGACCGCGTTGAGGAGGTGCCAGTACTCCTCGATCGGGTCGGCGAAGTAGCCGGGCAGGTACATGTGGTTGTAGATGTCGTAGGCCGAGCAGCCGGCCGCCAGGGTGCGATCGAAGAACGGCGAGCGCCGGTACCAGGGGCCGAAGTAGAGGGTGCTCGAGGTCGCCTGGGGGACGGTCTGGATCGCGCTCATCGGGTCTCCTTGCTGGGCGGGGACAGCCTGAATCCTACGACGGGGAGCCGGACGCAGGCGCATCGACGACGATGAGGGCGTCAACGGCGATGGCACCGGCGGGGCCGGCGATGACCGGGTTAAGGTCGACGTCGCGCCAGGCGGGATGATCGACCATCGCGCGGCCGAGGTCGCAGATGAGCTGCGCGAGCGCGGCCAGATCGGCCGCCGGTCGGCCGCGGACACCGCGCAGGACGGCGGCGCCGCGCAGCTCGTCGATCATCGACAGGACGTCGCTCGGGGTCAGCGGCGCCAGCCTGATGACGACGTCGTCGAGCACCTCGGCGAGCACGCCACCCAACCCGACGAGCACGACCACCCCGAACTGCGGGTCACGGCGGGCGCCCACGATGACCTCCGTCCCGCCAGCGACCATGGCCTGGACGAGGACGCCACGGATCGTGGCTCCCACCCGTCGACCGGCCCCGACGACCGCCACGACCGCCCCCCGGACGGCGTCGGGGTCTGCGAGGCCAAGGACGACCGCGCCGACGTCGCTCTTGTGCGCCAGGTCCCGCGCGTCGAGCTTGACCACTACCGGCCAGCCTATCGCGGTCGCCGCTTCGGCTGTCGCGTCGGCCGCCGCGGCAAGGGCGCCCGTCGAGACGTCGACGACGGGGATCGCGCGCCAGGTCACCACGGGCAGCCCGAGCGAGCCCAGCGACTCGAGGGACTCGCGCTCCGGTATGGCCCGCACGCTCGACGCGGCAGGCTCGAGGGCTGGGACGGATCGGTCGTAGCCGTACGGTGTCCGGTCGGCGGCCAGCGCCGTCCACGCCGCTCGCGCCGGCCCAACGACGGCGCGACGCTCACGGCGAGCTTCCCACCACGCCAACCGGGCGATGGCCGCGAAGGCCGGGACCGAGCCGCGCACGATGGGGATGCCGCCGGCGGCATCGAGCGCCTCCTGCAGCTCCGGCGATGCGTCGCCGGAGGTCAGCGAGACGTAGACCGGCAGCACGTCGGCGTGGTCCGCGGTCGCCGTCGCCAGCTCGCCGGCCAGCTCGAGGGCCAGGCTCAGCTCGCCGGGCTGCGAGCGGAACGGGAAGTCGTGGACCAGGGCCAGCACGTCGTAGGCTCCGGAGGTGGTGAACGCCTCGAAGCAGGTGCGGTACGCCGGCGTGGCCTCGTCCGCCCCCCAGGGGTCCATGGGGTTGCCGATGTAGCCCAGGCTGGGCAACGCGGCGGCGATCCGGGCACGGGCGGCGTCCGGGACGTCCGGCAGGTCGATGCCGGTCCGCGCGGCCAGGTCGGCGATGAGCGAGCCCTCCCCGGTCGAGACGGTGACCACCGCCGTCCGGCCCCGGCCCACGCGACGACCGAGCCGGTGTGCCCCGGTGACGAGGGCGGCGGCCTCCAGGAGCTCGTCGAGGTCGTCACAGCGGATCACGCCTGCCGCGCGTAGGGCCGCCTGGGTGACGCGATCCTCGCCGGCCAGCGATCCCGTGTGCGCGACGGCCGCCGCCTGCGCCTGGGCGCTGCGACCGACCTTGACGGCCAGGATCGGCTTGCCCATCGCGAGGGCCTGGTCGGCCAGGGCGAGGAACCGCTCCGGGCCGCTTGAAGCCCTCGACGAAGAGGACCACGGCATCGGTCGAGGGATCGTCGAGGCAGTAGGCCAGGTAGTCGCACAGGTCGAGCACGACCTCGGAGCCGCAGCTGACGATGCGGCTCCAGCCGATGCGCGTGCCGGCGTGCATGAACGCGTCGGCGACGCTGCCCGACTGGGCGATGGCCGCCACGCCGCCGCGCCGGATGAACGGATGGATCTCGTCGATGTACGTCGCGCAGCCGGTCGTGAGGTCGATGAGGCCCATGCAGTTGGGGCCGAGGATGGCGGTCCCGGTGGCGCGCGCGATCTCGGCCACCTCGGCCTGCATCCGCGCCGCGGCCTCGCCGCCCTCGACCACGCCGCCACCCGGGATGACCACGGCCGGGACGCCGGCGGCCGCCGCCTCGCGCGTGAACGGCGCCGCGCGCAGCGGGATTGACGGCCAGGACGACGGTGTCGGGCACCTCGGGCAGCGAGGCGAGGTCCGGATGGCAGGGCGTGCCGTCGATCTCGTCGTACTTCGGGTTCACGAAGTAGCAGCGCGTCGGGGCACCCGAGCAGCGCGGATGTTGTCGCGGACGCGTGGTCGCCAGGTCGCCCCGCGGCGAGGCGCCGACGATGGCCACCGAGCGAGGCGCGAAGAGCGCGCGCAGGTCGAAGCGTGGCTCGGTGGCGGCCGTCACCCGACCACCCGATCGACCCCCCGTCGCTCGAGCGACCGGGCGATGATCAGGCGCTGGATCTCGGACGTGCCCTCCCAGATCCGATCGACGCGCAGCTCGCGCAGGTAGCGCTCGGGGGCGAAGTCACGCATGTAGCCGCGGCCACCGAAGACCTGCACGACCCGGTCGGCGCAGCGGTAGGCGGCCTCCGAGGCGAAGAGCTTGGCGATCGATGCCTTGGCATGGACGACCTTGGGGTCGGCACCGGTGTCGGCCAGCCAGGCGCACTCGCGGGTCAGGGCACGGGCCGCGGCCGCGTCGGCCGCCGAGTCGGCCAGCGGGAAGCTGACGCCCTGGAAGTCGTAGATGCGTTGCCCGAACTGGATCCGGCTCGTGGCCCATTCGACGGCCAGCGTCAGCAGCCGCTCCATGGCGCCGGTGCACCTGGCCGCGATGTGGATGCGCTCCTCGACGAACCAGGCGTTGGTCAGCTCGTCCGCCTGGCCGACGCCGCCGAGGACGGCCGAGTCGGGCACGCGCACGTCTTCGAGCGCGAACTGCGGGTGCCGGTCGGCGAAGGTGTGGGTGTGGTCGGGGTCGGCCAGGATTCGCAGGCCAGGCGTGTCGTAGTCGACCAGGAAGAGGGTCGCGCCGCGCGGCTCGCCGTCGGTGGCGAGGGCGTGGAAGATCATGAAGTCGGTGTCGTCGGGGCCGGTCACGAACCACTTCTCGCCGTTCAGGACCCACTCGCCCCTGGCCGCATCGCGCACGGCGGTGGCACGGATGCTCCGGGCGTCCGATCCGGCCTCGGGCTCGGTGATCGCATAGCTGCCCGAATCGCTCGCCGCGCAGGCACGGATCGAGGTAGCGCGCGCCGTTGCTCGGCGTCGCCGTGGACGAGCACGTTGTAGGCATCGGGCACGAGCGTCCAGAGGCCGCCGGTCGACTGGCCGAACTGCTCGTGGACGAGGACCTGCTCGAGGACCGACCAGCCGTGCCCGCCGTAGGCGGTGGGAAAGGCGCCACCGGCCAGGCCAGCTGCGATCGATCGCTCTCGGAGCTGGGCGCTGTCCTCGGCCGAGACACGCCCTCCGGCACGCTCCAGCGCCTCCTCCCGGGGCTGGAGCTCGTCGACCACGAAACGGCGAGCTCGGTCGCGCAGGTCTTCCTGCGCTGGCGTCAGGGTGAGGTCCACGGGTCGCTCGTCGCACCCTCGATCGGTCGTGCCCAGGCACGACCGTCGGTCAGGCGCGGCCTCCGGTGCTGGCGCGATCCTTGAGGATCTGGCCGGCCGCCAGCTTGCCCGGCGCGCCCATCACGCAGCCGCCCGGGTGGGTCCCCGAGCCACACTGGTAGTAGCCGTCGATCGGCGTCCGGTACTGCGACCAGCCGGGGGCCGGGCGGAAGAAGAACATCTGCGGCGCCAGGAACTCACCGGCGAAGATGTTGCCCTCCGAGAGACCGACGGTGCGCTCGATGTCGAGCGGCGTGCGCACCTCGCGCTGCAGGACCAGGTCGCCGAAGCCAGGGAAGAACGACTCCAGGGTGGCCTGCACGGTGTCGCCAAGGTTCTCCTTCTCGGCGTCCCAGTCGCTCTTGCGCAGGTGGTAGGGCGCGTACTGGATGAAGCAGCTCATGACCGCCTTGCCCGGCGGCGCCATGTCCGGGTCGACCTCGGACTGCACGGCGCGTGTCGATGTACGGCCGCTTCGAGTACCAGCCGTACTTGGCGTCGTCGTAGGCGCGCTCGAGGTACTCCATCGAGGGGCCGATGTTGGTGAAGCCGCGGTACTGGTCGGTCCGGTCGCCGAGGGCCGGGTACTTGGGCGGCGCGTCGAGCGCGAAGTTGACCTTGGCCGAGGTGCCCTGGAAGCGGAAGCGGCGAATGTTCTCGACGAGGTCCGTGGGCAGCTCGCGCGGCTCGACCAGCTCCATGAACGTGCGTCGCGGGTCGAGCGCGGAGACGACCACCGGCGCCAGGAACTCGGTGCCGTCGGCGAGGGCGACGCCGGTTGCCCGACCGTCGCGCGTGATGACGTGATCGACGGCTGAGTCGAGTCGGATCTCCGCACCCAGCGCCTGGGCGGCCCGCGAGAGGACCTGCGTGAAGCCGCCGTTGCCGCGCTTGTGGAACGACCAGGCGCCCATCTCGCCATCGTGCTCACCGAGGATGTGGTACAGCAGCACGAGCCCCGAACCCTGCGAGTAGGGCCCGACCTTGGTGCCGATGATGCTCGACGAGGCCAGGTAGCCCTTCAGGATGTCCGACTCGAAGTAGTCGTCCAGGAAGTCGGCCGCCGAGCCGGTCAGCAGGCGGACCGCGTCATGGAGCACCTTGCGGTCCATCTTCCGGAAGCGCTGACCGAGGGCCGCCAGCGCGACGAGCTCCTCCGGGTCGTCGCTGAAGAGGTCGGGTGGGACCTGGTCGAGGAGCGGCTTCAGCGCTCGTAGGACCTGGTTGACGTCGTGGTTGAAGGCGTCGTACGCGTCGGCGTCGTGCGGGCTGTGGCGGGCGATCTCTTTGAGGTTCTCGCCGTGATCCTGGCCGAGCAGCAGGTAGTCGCCGTTCTCCATCGGACAGAAGGTGGTCGGCATGAGGATGGGCATGAAGCCGTGCTTGACCAGGTCGAGGTCCTGCACGATGTCGGGCCGCAGCAGGCTCAGGGCATAGGAGAAGGTCGTGAACCAGAAGCCCGGCCGCAGCTCCTCCGTGATGGCCGCGCCGCCGACGAACGGGCGCCGCTCGAGGATCAGCGTGCGCAGGCCGGCCTTGGCCAGGTACGACCCGTTGACGAGGCCGTTGTGGCCGCCGCCGATGACGATCGCGTCGTAGCTCCGGTCGGCCTTCGTGGTGGCCTTCGTCTTGGGCATCTCAGGCCGTCCTTCGCTCGGGGTTGAAGAGTGGCAGGCGCGTCACGTGCGCGTCGAAGTATTCGTAGCGGTGGTTGACGGCCAGCTCGAGCTTGACGCGTGAGCCGGGCGCCAGGTGGTCGAGCGGGACCCGGGCCAGCGCGATGTGGCGCTGGAGCATCGGCGAGTACATCTGGCTGGTGGCATAGCCGAGCTGGTTCAGCTCGTCGTCGTAGATGTAGTACTCGTCCTGGATGGGGGTGTGGTCCTTGGGCGGGATGAGGCCCGCCTGGTCGTAGATCCGGTCGTACTCGCGCCAGTCGACGACGAGGCCGGTCAGCTTCCAGCGCGAGGTCTTGTCGGCCAGCTCGCGGCGGAGGGCGTCGCGTCCGATGAAGAGCCGCTCGTCGGCCTCGATCCCGCGCAGCATCCAGCCCAGGCCGAGCTCGACCGGCGTCGTGCGCTGGGCATCCGTCCACGCGTAGCGGCTCGACTGGAAGTCGACGTCGAGGAGGACGAGGCCGGCCTCGATGCGCGCCATGTAGAGGGCGATCATGCCGATGGGGATGACGTGGCGACCACGACCCGCCGCCCAGATCGCATCCCACAGCGCCAGGGCATCCTCGCTCCTGACCCAGATCTCGTAGCCCAGGTCGCCCGTGTAGCCGGTCCTCGAGACGCGCACGGGGATCTTGGCGATCTTGGTCGTCAGGTGGCCGAAATAGGGCAGCTCGGCGACGCCACGGGCGATCGGCGCCAGCAGATCGCGCGCACGCGGACCCTGGACGGCCAGCACGGCCCACTGGTCGGAGACGTCCTCGATGCCGACGTCGAGCCGCCCGACGAGTGCCTCGAAATAGGCGAGGTTCGGCTCTGCCGCAGTGAGCAGGTACTCGTCCTTGGCGTGGCGCAGGACGACGCCGTCCTCGACCACGAAGCCGCGGTCGTCGCACCAGGCGGTGTACTGCGCATGACCGGGCTGACAGGTCCGGATGTCGCGCGTCAGCACGCCGGCCAGGAAGCGCTCGGCGTCCGGCCCGGCGATGCGGTACTTGTAGAGCGGCGACGAGTCGAAGAGGCCGGCGCTGTTGCGGATGGCGAAGTACTCGAACTTCTCCGACATCTGATAGCGGGTCGCGGCCAAGTGGTTCGACCAGTGCTCCCAGAGGCCGGTCTCGTTGAGCGGGGCGAGGCGCTCGTAAAAGGGCGTGGTCCGGATCATGGGCGGCTCGCTAGCCCGTGGCCTGGCCGGCGGTCGGCCGGTTCGCCGTCGACGCCGAAGCGCCGGCGACCGCTCGAGCCTCCAGGGCCGCGTCCAGCGCGACCTCGAAGATGCCGACCACGCGATCGATGGTGTCGCCGGCGGCGTGCAATTCGGACAGGAACCACGGCTCGCGCGAGTCCGGTTCCGGCATCGCACCGCGCAGGATCATCTGCCACACGACCTCGTCGTAGAGGTCGTGGTCGGTGTCGACCCAGCCTCGATAGTCGGTCGGCGCAGCCTCAGCGAAGACGATGCCAAACATGATGGGATGACCGCTGAACACATGCGGCACACTGCGCTCGGTCATCACCTCGTGGAGACCCGCCTGGAGACGCCGGCCGGTGCCATCGATGATGGCCAGGGCTTCTGTGTCTCGAAGGATGCGCAGCGTGGCCACGGCCGCCGATGCCGCGATGCGGTTCCCGGCGTACGTACCACCATGGCTGACCCGCTCTGGCAGGAGGCTCATCACGTCCCGCCGACCGCCGAAGGCGGCGGCTGGATAACCGTTGGCCAATGCCTTGGCGTACGTGGCAAGGTCCGGCGTCACGCCGTATAGCTCGGCGGCACCGCCGCGGGCGAGGCGGAAGCCGGTCTTGACCTCGTCGAAGATGAGCAGGGCGCCGTACTCGCTGGTCAGCGCGCGGAGCTCGTCGAGGAACCCCGGGCGCGGCAGCAGCGCCTGGGCGTTGCCGAGGATCGGCTCCACGATGACCGCCGCGATGCGATCGCCTTCGCGCTCGAACACCCGTTGTAGCGCCGCGATGTCATTGAATGGCACCGGGATCACGGTCTGCGCGACGACTTCCGGGATGCCTCGGCCCTGGACGAAGCGGAGCGGATCGTCGCGTTCGCCCAGTTCGGTGGCCTCGTCGGGCGAGGCGAGCGCGTAGTCATGGACCCCGTGGTAACCGCCCTCGAACTTCACGATCCGGTCGCGGCCGGTGAAGGCCCGCGCGAGGCGCATGGCATGCATGGTGGCCTCGGTACCCGAGACCGTCAGACGGGCCATGTCACAGAAGGTCAGCTCGGTGATCAGCTCGCAGGCCTGGACCTCGTCCTCGCTGGTCAGGCTGAAGCTGATGCCGCGGGAGAGTCGCTCGATGACATGGGCGTCCACGCGCTCGTCGGCATGCCCCAGGATGGCCGGACCGTAGCCCATGCGCAGGTCGATGTACTCGTTGCCGTCGATGTCCCAGATCGTCGCGCCCTTGCCACGGTCGACGTAGACCGTGTCCGCGTCCCAGATCCGGAAGTTCGAGTCGGCCCCGCCGGGCATGACGCGCAGCGCACGACGGTACATCTCGGCTTGGCGTTCACGGGCGAGGGGCGTGAGGGGCTTGACGGTCATGCCGGGCTCCAAGAGGGCGACTCGGGGCTGCTTCTGACGCGAGATTCGTGGGATTCGCCGCGAAACATTGCGAAATCCTGTGGTGACCTTGCCCAGATTGTACCCAACCCGCAAGCCGCGCCTATCATCCCGACGATGCCCGAAGCGCCCACTCCCGACAGCCGCGCGGCCGCGTTCCTGGCTGCCCTTCGCGATGCGTTGCCAGACCTCGACCTGTCTGTCGACCGGGTCGAGTGGCGGCCTTCCGGTACGACGAGACCGAGTACACCTATCCCGGCTGGCCACTGGCGGTAGCGCTGCCGCGAACCACCGCGGAGGTCGCGACGATCGTCAGCCTGGCCGCCCGCCACGGCGTGCCGATCGTGCCACGCGGGGCCGGCAGCGGGCTTTCCGGTGGTGCCACGGCGGTCGACGGGGCGCTGACCCTGGTGACCACGAAGATGGATCACATCGTGGAGATCGACACCGCAAATCTCGCCGCGGTCGTCCAGCCGGGCGTCATCAACGCAGACCTCGGCCGAGCGGCCGCGTCGCACGGCCTGTTCTATGCCCCGGACCCCGCCAGCTTCGAGATCTGCACCATCGGCGGCAACCTGGCCGAGAACTCGGGCGGCCTGCGCTGCGTCAAATACGGCGTCACTCGCGACGCCGTCCTCGGCCTCGAGGTCGTGCTCGCCGACGGCAGCGTCATCCGGACCGGTGGTCGAACGGTCAAGGACGTGGCCGGCTACGACCTGACGCACCTCTTCGTCGGCTCGGAAGGCACGCTGGGCATCATCACCGAGGCGACCCTGCGGCTGCGCCCGATGCCCGCCGAGAAGCTGACCGTGCTGGCCTTCTTCGCCAGCGTCGCGGCGGCCGGCGACGCGGTCGCCGCGGATCACCGCCGCGGGCATCGTGCCCGTGACCCTCGAGCTGATGGATCGTTTCACCATCCGTGCGGTCGACGATGCCGCGCACCTCGGGCTCGACCGGGACGCGGGCGCGATGCTGATGATCGAGTCCGATGCCGGCGGCGCCGCGGCGGAGGAGGAGCTCGATCGTGCCGAGCGCGCGTGCAGCGAGGCCGGGGCGACCAGCCTGGTGCGAGCCAAGGATCCGACCGAGGCCGACTGGCTGCGCCAGGCACGACGTGCCGCGCACAGCTCGCTCGAGCGGGCCGGCGTGGCGCGCATGGACGACGTCGGCGTGCCCCGCTCGCGCGTGCCGGAGATGCTGGCTGCCATCGAGCGCATCAGCGCCATGCACGATCTGCCGGTCGGGGTCTTCGGCCACGCCGGCGACGGCAACCTGCATCCGACGTTCGTCGTCGATCGCGACGACCCCACCGCGGAGTCGCGCATCAACAGCGCGCGCGCCGCCATCTACCAGGCGGCCATCGACCTCGGCGGCACGATCACGGGTGAGCACGGCACGGGCATCGCCAAGCGTGCCTACCTCGAGGCGCAGCTCGGACCCCGGGCGGTGGAGGTGATGCGCTCGCTGAAGACGGCCCTCGACCCACAGGGCATCCTGAACCCGGGGAAGGTGCTCTAGGACCGCACAGAAGTAACGCCTCGAGGGCATCGCGCGTTCACATCACCGACCGCTATCGAACGTTGTGGAGCACGGCGATGTCACTGGGGCGTCGGATCCTCATCCTCGCCACGTGCCTCATCCTTGCCGCCTGCGCCCCGACTGGATCGGCCCCGACAGGCGACCAGGCAGACCTGGGGACCCCGACCCCGCCCGCGCCGAGCACGCTGTCGACGATCGAACCGTCCCACACGGCGCCAGAGTCCACATCGGGGACCGAGTCCGTGAGCCTCGTGATCCGGTCTATGACCTGCAACGACGTCTGCGGGCCAAACCCCGGCACGACCATCCTCTCGGACGGCCGAGCGATCTGGCGGCCCGAAGGATCGCCAGACGGTGGCCTAGCCGAGCGCACGCTTACGCCTGCCGGGCTCCTCGCTGTACGCCATGCGATCGACGCCACCGGCCTGCTCGACGCCGATGGCTCATATGGGGTCACCCAACGACCGGGCACGGAGCCCCCTGGTCACGGGACCACGAGTCATGTGCTTCGGGCGGGCTACGGCGACCGCACGGTGACGGTGTCTGCCGATGACCCAGGGTCGTTCGAGGCCGACAACAAGCTGTTCGGAAGGGTGTGGGACATCCCGCCGCAGACGTACGTGCTCTCCGACCTCGCCGGCATGCTGTCTGATCCCGAGGCGTGGCTGCCCGCGGACGCGTGGGCCGATGCGCGGCGACCCCATGAAGCCGAGGCGTACCTGCTCGTCGTGACCGCGGAGCGGTCCAATGATCTACCGCCGTTCGTCGACGTGGACCACGTGCATTGGCCGCTGCCCTCGTCGGTCGATACCGTCGGTCGGCCCTTCGCGCAACAGGGCACGGTCGTGGAGCACGGCCGCTGTCTGCCGATCACGCACGCTCTCGCGCTCGCATTGGCAGCAGCAGAGCGCGAAGTCGGCTACGAGCGATCGCTCGCGGCTCCCTACACCGACTTCCCCTACGCGTGGCAGCGCGGCCCAGGCTCGGTCAGCGTGGCGCTGCGACAGCTCCTGCCCGATCAGCCCGTGACCTGCGTGGGTGGCGGCGCCTGGTAGGCGCGTCGCGATCGTGGCACGTCGGCCGTGCCGACGCGGGCGAGTGGGAGCGGAAGCGTGCCATGTGCCAAGTCGGGCGTTCAGGAGCTTAGTGGTGGTACGTCCCGTGCAGCGCGGCCAGGCCGAGGGCGATCTCGCCCGCCGCCCCTTCGAGCCGGGCGGGCGACGTCGTCGCCGCATCGGCCAGCAGGAGGGGCAGGGCATAGAGCGTCAGGACGTAGTCGTGCGTCCCGGAAGGCGGGCATGGCCCGCGGTAGCCTCGCCTGCCGCCAGCGAAGTCGCTCTTGCCCTCGCCGGCGTCCCCCGGCAGATCGCCGGATGCGCCGGCCTTGAGGTTCGTGGTCGTGGCCGGGATATTCCAGGCGATCCAGTGCAGGAAGCCGTTGGCATCGAGGTCACGCATCGTGAGCAGGAAGGAGACAGTCCCGTCGGGCACGTTCGTCCAGGCCAGCGGCGGCGAGATGTCCTTGCCATCACAGGTGAAACGCGAAGGGATCGCGCCGCCGTCCTCGAAGGCCGAGCTGGCCAGCGCCAGAGGCCCCGAGACCGTCGGCTCGGGAGTCGGCAACTCCGAGCTCGGCGTCGGCGCCACCGTCGTGGGGGCGATCGTCGGCCGCGCCGCGCTAGGCGTGGCTGACCCGGCTGACGTCGCCGAGCCGTCTGCGGCCGGCGCTGCCGGCGCAGTGGACGCAACGGGGCCTGACGCGCCGCCACCACAGGCGGCGACGAGGGAGGCCGCCAGGATCAGGCACGCCCCGGTCCGCATGGTCGCATCGTAGGACGGCTGCGCATGTCGCGCCCGAGCCCGTGCCATGCAAGCTGGCACCGGCAGGCGCGAAGGTCGGCCTATGCAACGCCATCGAGAACCCCTCGCAGCCATGGTGGCAGCCGTGGCCGTCTTCGTCGGCATCGCGGCACCGTCGCTCATGCTGGTCGTCGCTGTCTCGCTCATCGCCGCCGGTCTTGCGGCGCTGGTCCCTGGCGCGAGAGCGGCCAGCCAGACGAGCGAGCACCGCGGCGTGCAGAATCCCCGCTAGCGAGCGCCATCGACCGAGCAGGGGATCCCGCGCCATGCAGCGACATCCGGACGGCAGCGTCGTCGTCAGCGCGACGGACCTCGTCGGCTTCCTGGAGTGCGACCACCTCGCGACGCTGGAGCTCGGCAAGGTCCAGGGTCTGTGGGACAAGCCGCACCATCGCAAGGATCCGGAACTGGAGCTGCTCCGCGAGCGCGGCATCGAGCACGAACATCGGTTCCTCGAGCGGCGCCGCGCGGCGGGCCAGTCGATCGTGGACCTGCACACTGACCCGGATGCCACCATCGAACGCACGACCGCCCTCCTCGAAGCCGGCCAGGCCGCGACGTTGGCCGCGATGCGGTCTGGCGCAGACGTCATCTATCAGGCCACGCTCTTCGACGGACGCTGGCTCGGCTACGCCGACTTCCTGGTCAGGGTCGAGCGGGCCTCGGCGCTCGGGTCATGGAGCTACGAGGTCGCCGACACGAAGCTCGCTCGGGCGGTCAAGGGCGGCGCGCTGCTCCAGGTCTGCGTCTACTCGGACCTGCTCGAACGGCTCCAGATTGTGGCGCCCGAGCACGTCCATGTCGTGACCGGCGACGGGATCACGCATACCGAGCGGCTCAACGACTACGCGGCGTTCTACCGATCGGTCAAGCGGCGCTTCGAGGCCGAGGTCTTCGGCGATGCCACCGCGATCGCGCGTGACGCGGCAACGGCCAACACGTATCCCGACCCGGTCGACCACTGCCGCGTCTGCACCTGGTACCCGATGTGCGCGGATCGACGGCGCGCCGACGATCACCTCTCGATCGTCGCCGGCATGTCGCGCGCCACGACCGAGCGTCTGATCGAGGCGACGGTGCCGACCCGCCGCTCCCTGGCGACCCTGACGCCCGAGCGCAGGATCGAGAAGCTCAACCCGCGGACGCTGACCCGGTTGCGCGAGCAGGCGCGTGTCCAGGTCGCGGGCGAGGATGCCCGCCAGTTGCTCTACGAGCTCATCGAGCCCGACCCCGAGCAGCCTGACCAGGGCCTCGCCCGACTGCCCGAGCCATCGCCGCTCGACGTGTTCTTCGACATCGAGGCCGACCCGTGGGCAGTGGAAGACGACCTCGGCTTCGGCCTCGAGTACCTCCTTGGACTGATCACGGTCGAGGGCAGGGAACCCGACTACCTGCCCATCTGGGGCCACGACCGCGACGGCGAGCGGGACGCCTTCGAGCGACTCATCGATCTGGTCGTCGTGCGCCATGCGGCCGACGCGACGATGCACGTCTACCACTACGGCGGCTACGAGTCGGGCGCTGTCAAACGACTGATGCAGCGTCACCACACCCGCGAGGAGGAAGTCGATCAGCTCCTGCGCGCCGGGGTCTTCGTGGATCTGCTCAACGTCGTTCGCCAGGGCATCCGCGCCTCGGTCGAGTCGTACTCCATCAAGCGGATCGAGCACTTCTACATGTCTCAGCGCGAGGGGCCGGTGACCGAGGCCGGCTTCAGCGTCGTCCAGTACGAGACGTGGCGACGTGACGACGGCCACCCCCAGCACCTGCTCGACGAGCTGGCGGCCTACAACCGCGATGACTGCATCTCGACCTGGAAGCTGCGCGATTGGCTCGAGGCGAGGCGCGAGGAAGCTATCGACCGCGGCTGGGCGATGCCACGACCGCAGCCGCCGACCTACGACCCGAGCGATGCGACACTCGAGAAGCAGGCCATCACACGCCGGCGTGAGGAAGCGCTCAGGGCGG
Organism: uncultured Chloroflexia bacterium; assembly: GCA_963833535.1. Lineage (GTDB taxonomy): Bacteria > Chloroflexota > Limnocylindria > Limnocylindrales > CSP1-4 > CSP1-4. The sequence continues at coordinate 108,777 of CAWHYC010000006.1, forward strand.
GCATCTCGGAGGATGCGGGCCGACGGTCCCCGGAGGAGCAGGCGGGCTGGCTGCTGTCGCGCCTTGTCGACTGGCATCGACGGGAGGATCGTCCTGCCTGGTGGAACTGGTTCCGATTGCGGGAGATGCCCCTCGAGGAGCTCATCGAGCAGGGCGAGGCTATCGGGGGGCTCGAGTTCGTCCGAGACATGAGGGACCAGAAGAAGAGCGTCGTCCGGCGGTATCGCTTCCCACGCCAGGAGGTCAAGCTCCGGCCCGGTAAGGGCGCCGTCGATCCCGATCATCCGCCGGAAGACCTCGGTAGCGATGCCGGCGACATCGTGGACATCGACGACGAGGCGGGCACGATCGACATCCTGCGAGGCCCCACGAGACTCTCCTTCCACCCGGTTCGCCTCCTGCCGGCCACGCCTCTCCAGTCCAACGCGCAGCGCGAGGCGCTCGGTGCCCTTGCCGACTGGGTCATCGAACACGGCGTCGACGCCGAGGGACCGTGGCGCGCTGGTCGTGACCTGCTGATGCGGCGGCCCCCACGGCTCCTCGCCGGACCGGCGTTGAGGCCGTTACAGCGCGAGACCGAGTCCGGCACCGATGCCGCCCGCCGCCTGGCGCTCGAGCTGGATCGCGGCGTGCTCGGCATCCAGGGGCCACCAGGAACGGGCAAGACGTGGACCGGCGCACGCATGGCCGTGGCGCTGATCGCGGCCGGCCGACGCGTCGGCGTCACCGCGCAGTCGCACAAAGCGATCACCAACATGCTGCGGGCCATCGATGACGCCGCGCGCGAGGCCGGACGACCGTTTCGGGCCATCCAGCGCTGCGAGACCGGCGACGACGCGGACGTGCTCGATACGGTCGATCTGGCCACGAGCTCGGGTGCCGTCGGCGCGGACCTGCGTGCGGGTCGGTACGACGTCGCCGCCGGCACGCCATGGCTGTTCGCACGCGACGACATGCTCGATACGGTCGATGTCCTCTTCGTCGACGAGGCTGGCCAGATGTCGTTGGCCAACGTGATCGCCATCAGCGGCGCGACCGCCTCGATCGTCCTGCTGGGCGACCCCAACCAGCTGCCGCAGGTCACGCAGGGCGTGCATCCCGACGGTGCCGATGCGTCCGCGCTCGGCCATCTCATCGGCGATGACGTGACGATCGCGCCCGAGCTTGGCCTTCTGCTGGACACGACCTACCGTATGCATCCGGCGGTCAATCGCTATGTCTCGAGGACCTTCTACGGGGGGCGGGTGAAGACGGCGCCCTCGACGATCCGACAGTCGATCGACGAGGGCGACCCGGGCGGCGTCGGGATCCGCTGGCATCCGGTCGAGCACGCCGGCAACGACTCCAGCTCGAGCCAGGAGGCGGAGGCCGTGGTCGGCGCATTGGAAGCGCTGGTCGGTCGCGTCTGGACCGATCAGGACGGTCGGCTACGCCGCATCGCGAGCCGCGACATCATCGTGGTCGCGCCCTACAACCTGCAGGTCGCGGCGATCGCAGCCGCGGCTCGTGACCGTGGCATCACGCCCTGGGTCGGCACGGTCGACAAGTTCCAGGGCCAGGAGGGCGCGGTCGCCATCTACTCGATGACCAGCTCGACCGCCGAGGACGCGCCGCGCGGCATGGACTTCCTCTACGAGCGCAACCGGCTCAACGTCGCCATCTCGCGAGCGCGGGCGCTGGCCATCCTGGTCGCCAGCCCGGAGCTGCTTCGCGTCCACTGTCGGACGCCCGAGCAGATCAAGAAGGCCAACGCCCTGTGTGCCTACCTCGAGATGGCGGGATCGGATGACTGGGGCGACGGCACAGGTTGAAGGCCCTGCCGGGCGAAGTCTCCGTCGAACGTGAACACGTTGTCGATCCCGCGGGTTCGCATCACCTGGAAGCTCGTCCAGTCCACGAGTGAGATCTGGCGCTTCTCTGCCGCCATCAAGGACGTCACCGCGGTGCGATGCAGCGCCTCGTCGACCCAAACGATGTCGATCAGCGGCAGGAGGCGATCGAACAGGTCTCGAACGGCACCAGGTCCCAGTCGACGCTGGACGACCGCCGCACTTTCCAGAACGACGTAGTTGTGCGTGACGAGCGGCTCGCCCTGGAACAGGAGGCGGAAGGTCTCGTCCGCCGCTTCATGGTTGAGGTCATCGTCGTCGAGCAGCGCGTACATCGCCGAGGTGTCGACAAAGGTCGTCACTCGAGATACGCCTCGACCAGGTAGTCGTCCACGTTGGCCGAGACGTCGTGCAGGCCGGAGTGGTATCTGCCAGAGATCGCGAGGGCGCGCTCGATCAAGGCATCGCGATCGGTCAGCGCCTCGTCAGGGATCTCGTCGATCGCATCCCGGATCACGGCTGCCATGGACGTCCCGCGAGCGTCCGCAACACGGCGGAGGTGACGAGCCTGATCGTCGGTCAGCGAGATGATCGTGCGAGCCATGCCATCACGATATCACATTGGTATGTCGTGTCATCGCCCGAAGTGGATATGAGGGAGTGACACGTGAGGTGGCACGGGGCACTCCCAGGATGCCCACATGAGCATCGCCACGAACGTCGTCCAGCTGCCCTCCAAGCCGGCCCAGCAGCGCGTTGCGGACGTTCGCATCGAGGGTGATGCGCTCGTCATCGAGCAGTTGACCCTGCACGATCCGACGCTCGCGGCGTTCGTCGCTGAGCGCCCGGCTGACGATCGACCGACCCTCATCGAACGCGCCCTGCGCATCGGGCTGACGGCGCTTCAGGACGCCGGCGTGAGCGTCAATGTCGACGTCGTTCGGCGAGAGTTCGAGTCGCTGTTGTCCCAGACGCAGGTCGTCAACGAGCGCGCCGCGCGGACGCTGGAGGAAACGCTTCGCCAGAACTTCGCCGACGGTGACGGTCGGTTGCCGCGGACCCTGGAGCGCTTCCTCGGCGATCGCGGGGCCCTTCAGGGTTACGTCAACGAGCTCTTCGACCCGGCCAAGCGCGACAGCGCCATCGGCCGGATGCAGGAGCTGCTCGGTCGCTACTTCGACGGCGACGCCTCGCGCCTGGCGACCCTGCTCGATCCGACGCGGATGAACTCGCCGCTGCACCAGTTCCGGACGGAGATCGCCGACGGATTCGCGAGGCTTAACGAGCGCCTGACTGCCATGGAGGCCGCCGCCTCCGCACGCGGTGCCGAGCGCGCCAAGTCGGCCGCCAAGGGCGCCGACTTCGAGGACCTCCTGGAGGTCGAGCTCGGGCGCATCGCTCGGGGAGCCGGCGACCTCCTCGACCGCACCGGCCTCGAGACGGGCACCGGCGTGCGCTCCAAGAAGGGCGACTTCGTCATCACGCTCGACGCCGCCGTGACCAATGGCGCCGAGGTGCGCATCGTGGTCGAGGCCAAGGACCGTCCCCTGTCAACGCGGGCGGCCCGCGACGAGCTGCGCGAGGCACGAGACAACCGGGATGCGGCCATCGGGCTGATGATCTTCACGCCGGCCCATGCCCCGGCCAGCATCGACCCCTTCACGGTCATCGGCGAGGACGTCTACTGCGTCATCGACCCCGGCGACCCCGACCAGGCCACGCTGGAAGCGGCCGTCCGACTCGCCCGACTGCTGGCCCTGGCCAGCCTCCGAGAGCGCGCGGTCGACATCGACGCTGCGGCTGTGGCGCAAGCCCTGCGCGGCGTCCGCGAGGTCATGGAGTCGACGCGGGCGCTGAAGGCCCGACTGACCTCCATCAGCACGGCGACCAAGGACGTGTGGACCGGACTCGACGCGCTCCAGGCCAACGTCCTCCAGAAGGTCTCGATCGCCGAGCAGGAGCTTCGAGTCGCTCGCTAACCGCCAGGTCTTCCAGTAGCGCTGCGGGGTGTCCGACACCCCATCGCGCTCGTCGAGACGCAGCCCCTGGCGGTATCCTCCGCCGACGAGTCTTCGGTTGCCAGGAGGAGGATCGATCCGTGGCAAGGCAGATGACGACGCAGATCGCGGATGGCACGCTGGGAGCGATCGGGCACACGCCGGTCGTGCGCCTCCGCCATCTGGTCACCGAGCGGACGGCCGAGATCGTCGTCAAGCTCGAGGCGGCCAATCCGACCGGCTCGTACAAGGACCGCATGGCCCTGGCGATGATCGAGGGTGCCGAACGATCGGGCCGACTTCGCCCAGGTCAGACCGTCGTCGAGTACACAGGCGGCAGCACGGGCTCATCACTCGCCCTTGTCTGCGCGGTCAAGGGCTACCCGCTGCGCATCGTCTCGTCGGATGCCTTCGCCGAGGAGAAGATCCGAACCATGCGCGCCTTCGGCGCCGATGTGGAGCTGCTGTCGAGCCCCGAGGGCATCACGCCCACGCTCATCCCTCGCATGATCGCCCGCGCCAAGGAGATCGTGGCCGAGACCGGCGGCTTCGCGACCGACCAGATGAACAACACCGACATGATCGAGGGTTACCTGGCGCTCGGCGAGGAGCTGGCCGAGCAGGTCGACGGTCGCCTCGATGCGTTCTGCACCTACGTCGGCACTGCCGGCGCCTTCCTGGGCACGACGCGAGCGCTGCGCGCGCACATCCCGGAGGTCCAACGCGTCGGCATCGAGCCAGCCGAGTCCGCCGTGCTGGAGGGCAGACCAGCCGGCACGCACCGGATCGAGGGTGGCGGCATCGGCTTCCGGCCGCCGCTCTGGTCGGACGACGCCGCCGATGAGCTGCAGTCGGTCTCGAGCGAGGATGCCATCGCCATGGCACGGCGCGCGGCAAAGTCGGAGGGTGTCTGGGGCGGGCCGTCGACAGGCGCCAACCTCGTCGTCGCATTGCGCCTCGCGGAGCGGCTCGGCCCGGGACATCGGGTCGCGACGCTGCAGGTGGACAGCGGCCTCAAATACCTCGGCGGCGCGACATACCGCTAGACGCTCCGGGTCCGTCCCGCAGCGTGGCCGGCGGTGACGCTGGCAGCCTGCCCATCCGCCTCATCGAACGGATGGCGGCGTGGGTCGGCGCACCGCGCCTCATCCCCATCACGCGTGCCCACGTCGACGGCTGCCTCTATCACGGCCCTGCGTCGCTCGACTTCGCACGCACGCTGGCCGAGAGCGGGGCGACCGTCACGGTCCCGACCACGCTCAACGTCAGCATCGTCGACCTCGTGCATCCGGAGCTGTTCCGAGGATCAGCGGAGGTCGCCGCGGCCGGCCACGAGATGGTCCGGCACTACACGGTGATGGGCTGCCGGGAAACCTGGACCTGTGCGCCGTACCAGCTCCACGAGCGCCCCGCGTTCGGCGAGCAGATCGCCTGGGCGGAGTCGAACGCCATCGTCTTCGCCAACAGCGTGCTCGGCGCGCGCACCGAGCGCTACGGCGACTTCATCGACATCTGTGCCGCCATCACGGGCGTGGTGCCCGATTCCGGGCTGCACACGGATGAGGGCCGGCTGGGCACGGTCCTGGTCGAGATCGGAGGCGTACCAGATCCTATCCGTCGTCGCGACGACTTCTTCGCACTGCTCGGACACATCGTTGGGCGGCAGGTCGGCACGGCGATCCCGGTCATCGACGGCATCGAAGCGGCGACCGAGGACCAGCTCAAGGCCATGGGCGCGGCGGCGGCCTCATCGGGTGCCGTGGCGATGTTCCACATGGTCGGCATCACGCCGGAGGCGCCCACCCGTCGCGAAGCGTTCGGCGGCCGGCCGCCGGCCCGCACGCTCGCGATCGGGCCGGACGACCTGGCCGACGCTGCGGCCGAGCTGTCGACCACCGACAGACTCGACCTGGCGGCGGTGAGCGTGGGGACGCCGCACTACTCACTGGCGGAGCTCGAACGACTGCACTCGCTGCTGGCCGGTCGGCACGTGGCTCCGACGATCGAGTTCTTCGTCTCCACGGGCCGCGAGACGCTGGCCGGCATCGAGGCCGATGGCTTGGCCGCAGACCTTCGAAGCGCCGGGGTCCAGATCGTGACCGACACCTGCACCTACATCACCGCCATCCTCGGGGGACTGCCCGGTGCGGTCATGACCGACTCGGCCAAGTGGGCCTGGTACGCGCCGGGCAACCTCGGCACCGAGGTGGTCTTCGCCGGCATCGAGGAATGCGTCGAGTCGGCCGTGCGAGGCACGGTCTGGCGCGACACCGACCAGTGGCGGGTGGACCCCGTGAAACGGCACGCCGATGCCTGAACCAGCGGGCGGATGCCTGAACCGGCGGACGGATCCGTGACCCAGGTCATGGTCGCCGGCGACGCCGACGGCGAGGTCCTCGTCCTAACCGAACCGCTCAGCTTCTGGGGCGGTGTCGACGAGACGACCGGCGAGGTCATCGACGTGCATCACCCGCAGCACGGGGCGAACGTCGCCAAGCGCGTGCTGGTCGTGCCGTCCGGCAGGGGCTCGAGCTCGAGCTCGAGCGTGTTGGCCGAGCTCATCCGCGCCGGGGTCGGACCGGCCGCCATCCTGCTCGGCGCATCGAGACCCGATCATCGCGCTTGGGACCCTCGTCGCCGAGGAGCTCTACGGGCAGACGGTCCCCGTCGTCGTCCTCACGGAACGCGAGTACGAACGTGCGTCCGCGGCGAAGCGCGTATGGGTCAAACGGTCCGGTGCGCTCGAAGTGACGAGCGGCTGACGCCGCGACCGGATCTCAGCTGCCGGCAGCCTTGGCCTGCGCGAGGATGCCCTCGAACTCGCCCATCGTGAAGGCGCGCATGGTGACCGTCCGGGACGTACCCCGCGCCGCGCTCACCAGCAAGCCCGCCGTCAACACCTCATCACTCGTCGCCTCGATGATGCTCACGAAGTCGTACTTCCCAAGCGTCCAATAGGTGGCGACGACCCGGCCGCCCATCGCGGCCGCCGCCGCTTCGTTGGCCCTCGCCCGAGCTGGCGCATCGGCGTAGGCCTTGACACCCTCCGCGGTCCAGTTCCCAAGCACGACGAACGTGGCCATGGTCGGCCTCCTTGTCGATCAGGGCGCCTGGCAATGCATCGTCGCGATGCTCGCCGCGCTCCGATCCTGAAGGTACTCGCGATGCAGACCCCTGAATGTGGATAACTCCGGCGATTTCGAGGGTCGCGGCGCGCCGCAGCTGACGTACGCTCAGGGTCGATCGAGCCGAGCGCGTCAATCCGCGCGCAGACGACGTCCCGGGCGCCGGCTCGCAGGAGGACCAGATGGCCGAACACCCGAACGCGACCGTGGTTCGCGAGATGAGCGACGCCATGCTCGCCGGCGACATGGAGGGCGCTGCCAGGCGCGTGGCTGACGACGTCGTCTGGCACGAGATCGGCCGCGCCGAGCCGATCCGCGGCAAGGCCGCGCTGGCAGGGTCGATGGGCGAGATGGCTGACTACGACATCAAGTGGGAGGTCCACGACCTCCTCGCCAGCGACGACCATGTCATCGGCCTCGGGACTGCAGTCGTCAAGAAGAAGGACGGCGGGTCCCTGACCTACCGCACGGCCGAGATCTACCACGTCAAGAACGGCCAGATCTCGGAGCGCTGGGCGTTCTCCGACGACACGAAGGCGATCACCGACTTCTTCGGCTAGGCGACTTCACGCCGCGGCGCCGCGGCGAATCAGACAACGAGGACCCCGCTGATGGCGGGGTCCTCCTTCGTTCCTACCTCACGGGGACGGTGACCGCGGGCACCGGCACGGAAACCCGCAACCACCCCGCGACGTCTGCGCGCCAACACGACCACCGGATCAGGTCGGTCGGCCAACCAACGGAGCCACCCATGCCCCCCACGAGCGTCACCATCCCGCTTCCGCGTAGGCCGGCCGTCTGGCTGGCCATCGGCCTGGCCGTCGGCCTCGTCGTCGCCGCCATCGCCAGCCCGGCCTTCGCGCCACGCCCGATCAACGGCGCCGACCCCACGACCCCGCCGGAGCACACCATCAGCGTGACCGGCACCGGCAAGGTGGTGGTCACCCCGGATCTCGCCGATCTCCGCCTCGGCGTCAGCGTCACCAAGCCGACCGTCAAGGGCGCCCGCGCCGCGGCTGCCACGACGATGACCAACGTCATCGCGGCCATCAAGAAGCAGGGCATCGCCGACAAGGACATCCAGACCACGAACCTGTCGCTGCAGCCCGTCTACACGTACCCACCGAACGGCGGCACGCCGAAACTGACCGGCTACACGCTGAGCAACACGGTCGCCGTCACCATCCGTGACCTGGACAAGATCGGCGACGTCATCGACGACTCGCTGACGGCCGGCGCCACGACCATGGACGGCGTCACGTTCCGCAACGAGGATCCTGCCGCGGCCGAGGAGCAGGCGCGCAAGGAAGCCATGACCCAGGCCAAGGCCAAAGCCGACACGCTCGCGTCGAGCGCCGGTGTCCACATCTCGGGCGTCAGCTCGATCTCCGAGACGAGCGCGCCGATCCCCTACCCGATCCCCTATTTCGGCGCCGCCGCGGGTGCAGCGCAGGACACTTCGACGCCGGTCCAGGTCGGCACGAACGAAGTCAGCGTGAGCGTGGCGGTCGTCTACCTGATCGACTGACTCGATCCCAGGGGCGGATTCGCTCGCGTCCGCAGCGCCCTCTTCCAAGGCGGGATTTCGCACACTCGATCGACGTGGCCGATCGGGCTGTCGATCGCCGCGGGTGATGGCAGTCGCTCCATCAGAGGTGGGCTCGCTCAGGCGCACCGGACGGGCGACGATCCGCTGATGGACCGACCACCATCACTGGGGCAGTCGAATACTTTAGGGCGACGACGAGGTGGAGTGATCAGTGGCGGACCGAGCCCGGCGGTCCGGGCCTCGGCAGACCGATCCCCGGCGGGTGCCCGTAGGCAGGCTGGGCCGCCGAAGCCACCGATGTGGCCGCAGGGTTCTCTACAGGCCCAGCCGCTGGATGAGGGCCAGCGTCGGCCGGCGGTCGGGTGCGACGGCAGCCACGACCGGCAGCCGAAGCCAGGCACCGGCCGACGGCCCGCGTCGGTAGGGCGAACCGAGATGGCGCGCTGACATGGCGTCGAGGCCCATCGAGCCCAGCGCGTCGGCGACGGCGAGGCCCTCCCCGACGTACCCACGCGCGACCATGCACCAGTCGGTCTCGCGGAGGAGCGCGGTCAGCCGCTCCAGGCGCTCGGAGAATGGTCGGCGCGCGACGTCGACGCCGCCGGCCCAGACGAGGTCGCTGGCCACGAACGCGGCCTCGCCGTTGCGCACCTCTGGATAGGCCAGACGCTCGCGCAGCAGGTCCGCATCGGGGTGACCGTCGGCATCGAGCACGAGCAGCGTGCCGTCGATGATCACCCCGTCCTCGCCGAGCAGCTCACCGACGCCGCGCAGCTCCGGGAACGCGGCCAGCGGGTCGACCAACTGCTCGATGACCGGCGCGAACCTCGCCGCCGCTCCACGAAGAGCAGCACGCGGCTGCCCGGCCACCAGGGCTCGAAGCGGTAGTCGGGGTCGTCGAAGGGCGCGGTCCCGAGGTCGGGCTCCATCGGGCGCAGTCGGGCGGGCAACGGAGCGGCTGGAGCGGTCGGCTGATCGAGCGCGAGGTCGAGCTGTCCGGGGTCGGGGTCGAGGCGCGGGTCGGGCTCGTGATCGGCTCCGGTCAGGCGGACTTGCGCTTGCGCGCCTGGGCGACCGGGGTCTCCTCGGCCTCGTCCTCGTCGGGCTTGGCGGCCTTGGCTTTGGCGGTCGACGCCTTCGCCGCGGGGGCCTTGGCGGTCGAGGCCTTGGCCTTCGTCGCTCGGGCGGGCTTGGCAGCGGGCTCGGCTTCGGCGGCCTTGGCTGCCGGCGCTTCCGCCCGACCCTGCTTGGCCGCGGCCACGCTGGCCTCGAGCACGGCCATCAGGTCGACCAGCTTGGGCGCCTCGGTCGGGGCCTCGTAGCGGACGACCTCCTGGCCGTCCATCTTGGCCTCGATGACCGCCAGCAGCGCCTCGCGGTAGTCGTCGTGGAAGTTGGCAGGATCGAACTCGGCCTTCATCGCGCCGACGAGGTTCTTGGCCATGGTCAGCTCGGCCGGCTTGAAGGTCTGCTCCTCCTCCGGCAGCTCGAGCTCGTCGAGGGCGCGGATCTCGTCCGGCCAGTGGAGCGTGGAGAGGATCATCGTCTTGCTAGTATGGGTCGAGCGCCGCGAGGACCTCGCGGTCCTTGATGACGATCTTGCAGATGGCCGAGAGCCCTTCCTCGCGCAGGACCTGCTTGAGGAGGTAGAAGGCCTTGCGACCGACCGGCTCGGGCTCCAGGTAGTAGGCCGACTTGACGAAGCGGGCGCCGTGCTGGTCGCCCTGGGCGGCATCGACGAAGAGCTCGATCTCGATCGAGCGGACCGTCTTGAGCGGCACCGACTCCATGTCCTCGTCGGTGATGACGACGTACTGGTTCTTGGCGAACTCGTAGCCGCGGACCGTGTCGCCGCGGCTGATGTACTCGTCGTCGTGCGGGCAGTAGGTCTTGAGCTGGACCCGGTTGAGGCACGTCTTGTGCAGCATGTTGAAGCTCAGCCCCGCCTTGGCCTCTGTGGCCAGGTAGAGCTTGACCGGGATCGTGACGAGCCCGAACTGGACCGCCCCGCGCCACATCGACCGTGCCATGCATCTCTCCCGTTCATGCCCCGGCTCACGCTTCCCGGCGCGCATACCGTGCGACGGAGAGTGTAGTCGGGTGGGGCAAATCCTCAACGAACTTGTGCTGCTAGGAGGCAGTGCGTACCCTGGCGAGACCCTACGAGGATCGATCGACCTTGCCGCTGACCGAGTTGCTCCACTCGCAACCCGACCTGCTCGTGGACAAGCACGTCCAGCAAATCATCGCGTTCGCTGGCGACGGCAAGCTTCGCGACGGTGGAGAGTCATCCGCCGAGTTCCGGGACTACCTGGCGCAGGTGACGTCCGATGTCCTTGCGCGATATGCGCACGACTGCCTCGACGACCCAATTCGACGACAGCGGACTCGCACTTCAAGACGTGGTGAATGAAGTCGGCCGCCGGCTTGGATACGAAATCAGGCACGGGCCTTACCGGGGCTCGCCAGGCAAGATCGGCTACGACGGCATCTGGTCAGTTTTGGGCGAGCCATCGATCGTCATCGAGGTGAAGACGACAGATGCATATCGCATGGACCTTGGGGTCGTCGCGAAGTATCTGCGGACCCTCGAAGGAGGCCGAGGCCGTACCAATCAAGTCATCGATACTGATAGTCGTCGGTCGCCAAGACACGGGCGACCTCGAGGCTCAAGTACGCGGTAGCCGACATGCATGGGAGATCCGGCTCATCTCGGTCGACGCGCTCCTCCAACTCATGAATCGTCAAGGAGAAGCTCGACGATCCCGTGACTGTTTCCAAGATCCGTCAGCTCCTCGTGCCGAACGAGTTCACGACGACTTCGATGCGATGGTGAACATCGCGTTACTGACGGCCGCTGACGTATCTACGGACCTCGATGACGCGGTCGATCACGACTCGTCGATCCCGGGCACCAGACGGCGAACAAGAAGTTACCAACCGGGTCGTTCGATTCCACGTGGGCATCGAGCACGACCCCCCACGCAGGTACGAGTTCCCCACCCGCTACCTGGGAGTGTTGGAGCCGCTGAACCGTGGGGAATCGATCTTGCGGTGACTACGAGCCCGGGACACGTGATGGGACCGTGTGCATGGTATACGTGGGCTCGGGCAAGATTTCTCAGCCGCCCTTACGTACTGGTACGGGTATCCAGCCAAGCATCAGTGCGGGCAGTTGACTACGTAGACGACTACAAGGATTCCCCCTACGTGGTGCCCCGTCGCCTGGGTGATCGTCCAACGAGCCTTCCTTGCCGGGCCAGCTCCTGGTCCAGTGGGCAAGCGATTTGAGTCCTTCCCGAGCGACGGGCAACGCTGAATCATCACGCCGAAAGACCCCGGCGCCTAGCTGGCACGCCTGAGCTCTCGATCCCAGGCGAAGGGGCAATACGTGCTGCACCTCAAGACGCCGAGGGACCGAACGCGTTGAGAGGCTGGTGGCGATATCGAGAGGGATGCTCGACTCGGCGTAACCGCTCAGCTGTCGGCGGAGAAGTCAGAGGGACCCCGCTGGTAAGCGGCGACGCAGCCGATGGCGTTCGGCCAGGACCTTGATCGCGAGCTGCTGGACGCAGCTCACGCGTCGTTCGTCGCGAGCGAGGGCCTGACGATGTTACGAGCGGGCTTCCTGGTCTGCCAGCACGTCCGGCGACTCTGCGCGAGGTCCCTGACGCGGCCGGTCGACGGCCCAAGGCTGAGCGTCGTTCGATCTCCTCGAGTGGCACGATCAAGCGGATGACCTGGACGGGGTGGCCGACCGCCTCGCGGATCTCGGCCAGGTCCGCCTGGCTTCGACGGCGCCAGCCAGCACGAGGTATCGGACGCCCGCCGTGAGGTAGTTCGCGACCACGGCTGCGAGGTTCGCGGGGAAGACCGCGTCCAGCGCGGCGTCGCTCTGCCCGGGCACGTCGAACCACATCGGCCAGATCGAGATCGATGGCCGCATGTGCCATGGCGCGGTCCTCAAGGACCTCCGCGAGTTCCTCTGCGAGCGTGCGTCTTGCCACTGCCGTACGTCCCCGTGATCGGAGCAGCGCGGACGTCATCTCCACCCATCCGCGGCGCTAGCCGCCGCCGATGAACGGCGCCTCGTCGGGTGTGAGCGGCCGGAATCGGAGCGCCGACCAGACGTCGTCGATGGCGATCTGGGTGATCGGCCGCAGGCGGTAGGGCGTGAGCATCGGCCACAGCGAGTCGCGATTGATGTCGGCCCGGCCGCCCTTCGGGTAGCAGATCCACAGGAACGCCGGCTGCGACAGGTGCTCGCGGTGCGCCTCGAATGCTGCCCGCGCCGTGGCGGCGTCGTCCACGAAAAGCACGACGGAGGTCGGCGACTTCGATCCCGTCGACGACCCGGACGCCATCCGGCAGCGCGCCGATGAACCCCTGCCGGGCCGACGGCCAGACGAAGACCGTCGTGCCCGGCTTGATGAGCAGCTTCTCGGCGATCGACTTGGCCACGGGATGCCCAGTCAGCTCCGGAAGAACGCGGCCAGCACCGGTGTCAAGACGGCAGCATCGACGTCGTGCCCCTGGTCGGCAAGCGTCCGCCGCGAAGCGTTGGGCAGCGCTGCGGCCAGTGCGTCGGTACCGGGCTTCATGAATGGCATGCTGGCTGAGCCGTCGAGGACGAGCGTCGGCACGGTCACCCTCGCCGCCATGTCCACCGGCACCGAGTAGTCACCCATGATCCGCGCGTCGTAGGCGAGGGTGTGCGCCAGGGCCTCCTGGTTCGCCCACCACGGCTGGCTCTTGGCATAGGCGACGAATTCGGGCGGCATGCCGACGACCTTGGCCATGAAGTACTCGGCGCATCGCCACGACGGCCCTCGGCGACCATCGTCTCGTACTGCTCGATCTGATCGGCCGGCGGGCGGGCGGCAGGATCGACGATGTAGGGCGGCTCCCAGAGCGCCAGCTTGGTGACCGACGCGCCGGCGGCGGTGGCGCGCAGCGCCAGCGCGGCTCCCGACGACGAGCCCCACAGCCCGGCCGACCCGCCAGCCGCCGCGATGACGGCCTCGATGTCCTCGATCTCGCGCTCGATCGCGTAGGGCAGCGTGTCGCCGCTGTCGCCGCGACCGCGGCGGTCGAAGTTGAGGACGCTGAAGTCCGAGGCCAGGATGGCCGCCACGCCGGCGTTGGCGCCGCGATCGACGGAGCCGCCGCAGACGAGGACGATCGGCGGTCCGTCGCCCTGGCGCTCGATGGCGATCGAGGTGCCGTCGGCGGAGGTCACGCGCTGGAGGGTGGTGTTCATCGCTGGGTCTCCTTGCTGGTCGGTGGTCGGGGTCTGAGGTCGTGGTCGATCGGTCGGGTCAGGCTACGCCAGCCTCGGCGAAGAGGCCTTGCAGCCAGGCCTCCCAGGCCGCCTGCGTGGCAGCCTGTTCGACATCGGCATAGATATGGTGACCGATGGCCGTGCTGCCCATGGCGGCGATGAAACGATAGATCCCGTCGTCCGTGCGGACGCCAAGGAAGTCGGTCGTCCGGTAGTCGATGACGCCGTCGAGCGCCGGCAGCCCGTCCAGATCCGAGCGTGCACGGGATCTCCGACCTGTGACGTCCGGCGCCGACGCCCAGCGCCCGATGGAACGCCGACCAGGCCAGATCGGCCTCGACCTGCGCACCCCAGGCCGACACCGGGACCGCCCTGCGGCCACGGAAGAACTTGAGGTACTCGGCGAGCTTGAAGATGTAGGCCGGATCGCCCTTCTTGAGGGCGTCGAACTCGCCCTCCCAGATGTCGTCGGGCAGGAACCCGCTGTGCACGCAACGCAACAGCGTCGTGCCACCGGCGCGGCCCTCGATGATGAACTCGAAGGCCATCAATCGGCCGTCCGGGGCCTCGGGCGAGGTGTTGACGAACCGATGCGGCGGATCCCAGGCCGTGATCGTGGAGTCCATCGTGAAGCCCGGTAAGGCCGTGCGCAGCGCGCCACCGAGGCGTGGCTCGACCTCGCTCGTGCCCATGAACCAGCCGTCCATGCCGGCGCCGGTCGTGATGGCCTCCCAGGCCTGCTCGGGGGTGGCGTCGAGCTCCTGCTCGATGACGACTTCGAAGGGCTTGGCCATGACTACGACTCCTTCCTCGGATGGTGGGACCTGGGAGATGCTTGGCTGTCGACGCACGAGCGCCGTTCGAAGGCCCGACTGTGATGTCGGGGGTCGTCGAAGGCCCCACGGGCACCACGGTGGTCGCGGTCGGCCCGACGGGCGCCCCAGCGCTCGAGTCGACGCTGGGGTGGATGGCGACGACGATGCGATGGCGTCGGCCGTCCGGTGCGGCCTCATCGTGGTACTTGGCCACCAAGCCGGCGAGTGCGCCGGACAGCTCCTCGGCGAAGGCGGCCCGATCGGCCGGGTTGGCGAAGCGCACCTCGCCGTCCATGGCGAAGGTGGCCAGCCGCTGACGGGCCCTGGCGGCGCCGATGAGCAGCGCGCCGACGTCCGCCACCAGCTTGCTGGCGAGCGAGAGGAGCCAGTACGCAGAGAGGCGGTCCGGCGACCGCGATGGATCCGGCTCGACCGCGTGGAGCGCCGCCGGCGAGATGACGTAGGCGGCCGCGGTGGCCTGGAGAACGCGCTCCGTGAGGTTGCCGCGGCGCCGCTCCTCGACCAGCCCGATGAGGCCATGACGCTCCAGCGTCCGGAGGTGGTAGTTGACCTTCTGGCGGGGGAGCCCGACCTTCTTCGCGAGGGTCGTCGCCGAGCCCGCCTCCGAGGCCAGCTCGGCGAGGAGCCGGGTGCGGATTGGGTCGAGCGACGCCTCGGCAGCCGCCGCGTTCTCAATGACCGTGACGTCCAACATGGCGGCATCCTGCCATTGACAAGAAAAGTTGTCAATAGCTCGCAGCGGGCCGCGAGTGGAGACTGTCGAGGCGATGGCGGCGGTCCTGGAGGCGCTGCTCGACACCTGGGAACGAACGTATCCCGTGCGTCCTTGGCAAGTCCGGGATACCAACCAGGCTAGTGTTCCGCGCCCCGGTCACTGCCGCCTACCACCAGGGCTGGTAGACCGGACCAACCACGCGATCGCCGCGCTCGATGCGAGCGTGGGCCGTGCACCCTCGAGGCCGTTTGCGGGCAGAGTCGCGGCGGAGTACCAACCACATTGGTAAACGGCACACTCCGGCCGCAAGAGCCACGCCGGATGGTCCACGGCACGCTCGGCCGTACACCGCCGGCTGCGCCGACACCCGGCCGGCTCATCGTCGGCTGGGCCTGCTTAGCGCCGGTTGGGCTGCCTCAGGAGTCTCACCCGCGCATCAGCAGGTGCCAGTAGCTGTAGCCCTCGCCTGGGCTGTCGGCCTCCTCGATGACAGCGAGGCCCTCCGCGGCGACCCAGTCGGCGACCTGCGCCCGGGTCGGCACGAAGTGGTAGTCGCTGCCGTGGAATAGGACCTCGCCCGGCACGACGGGCAACCCCCGTCGAACGGCATCGGCATTGGCGGCATCGACATCCGCCTGGTCGTGCTCCTCGACCGTCAGGTACAGCATGCCGTCAGGCTTCATCGCTCGATGGAGATTGGCGAGGACCTGCGGCCAGTCCTCCGGCGGCACGTTTTCCATGGCATCGATGCACATGACGCCGTCGAACGTCCGTCCCAGGTCCAGCTCCTGAAGGCTCGCGTGGACGAGCTCGGCAACCGGGAACTTCACCTGTGCCTGGTCGAGCATGCCGGTCGATTGATCGACTCCGACCACCTTGCGTCCGGCCGAGTAGACGATGCCGAAGAACTTACCGGTGCCGCACGCAGCATCCAGGACGGTTCCACCGACGGGCGCGACTCGGACGACGCGACGCGCGAAGCGACGGTGGATCGACGTCATCGGCTCCGCTTCGGCGTCGTATGTAGCCGAGTAGCGGGAGTCGTAGTCGGCTTCCGCCTTCTGGCGCTGCTCGCGGAGCCACGTCGCGCGGTCCATCGTCACCTGCCTCCGGCGGCCAGTCTAGGCCTTCACGATGGCCTCGGCGCCATGGAGGCTGACGTTGCAGGACCGGTCAGGGGTCGATACGGAACGTGTCGGCTATCTGGTTGAAGGTGTCGGTGGCGCCGAACGAGTGAGAGAAGAACGGGACCATGAGCCACAGGACATACACTCGATCGCCCACGGTCAGGACCGCCTGGACGCCAGCGGCCCCACCACAGAGGGGTCGTGCGCGAGCCGGACGTCCAGCGACTATGGCCTCGGTCCAGGCCTGGGTCGCGTCCGGCATGATGTGGCCACCGCTCTCCATCGTCAGCACGCAATATGAGCCGCCGGTCCCCTTGGGTCGCGGCACGAACCTCGCGAGCCAGGCCTCGTCGACGATGCCGCCGGCCAAGGGCGCACTGACGACGATGAACGACCGTTCCTTGCCGGAGGGATCGATGAAGCGGTCAGCCATCCGATCGGTCCATGATCCATCGCCGTCCCAGCGCTCGACGGCAGGCACGGCCCGCCAACCTAGCGGATACCCGATGGAGTATCCGTAGCGGTCGGAACTGAACGACCTCATCGGCTCAGAGGTCTGTTGCCCGCCATCGAGGTCGAACGTGTCGGCGAACCTGACCGACGCCATGAGCTCGTGGAAGCGGTCGATGTCGCCACGCGTCGTAACACCCGACCGCAAGGAGAAGACGAAGCCGCGATCGCCGACCAACACCACGGCGTCGACGGTGCCGCACATCGATCGCACGCGGGCCCGGTGACCCCCGATGACCTCGGTCTCCCACGGCGGGATCGGGCCGCGCTCGAGGACCGTGCCACCGAAGTCGCAATACACCGCAGGTCCGTTCAACCTGACCGCATCCGGGAGGGGCGCGGCGTCAGCGACGAAGCGATCCTCGCTGATCTCGATGGGCTTCTGGCGAGCGGCGATGGACAACGTGGGTGAGCCTGACTCGGCCGGCCCGGCGAATATGTCCATGTCTTGAGCCGCGGCCACCTCGGCGGTCCAGGTCGCGGATGCAGGCGTGATGCGCCAGTCGACCGGCACCGAGATCGAGTAGCCGTAGCTCTGGGACACGAAGCTCTTTGCACCCCGTGCAGACTTGAAGTCGACGATCGTCGTCTGCCGCTTGTCGAAGGTCAGACGTTCGACCCACTCGCGGAAGACGGCACGGTTGCCGCGCGCGGGTCGTGCCGTCGTCCTGAGGTTGAAGTGGAAGACACGGTCTCCGACGATGATCACGCCGTCGAGCTCACCGCACAGATCGCGAACGTAACCTCGAACACCGGCGATCTCGTCGGCAACCCAGGATGGAACCACTGTCTCCATCGTCATCCCGCCGTACACGCAGTGGTGGTGGGGCGCGGCGCTGCGATACTGCAGTGGCGGCGGGACGTTCTCGGCGGCCCAGCGTTCGAGGTCGGCGCCGGGCCGGATTGTGCGCGCGGCGACGGAGAACGTCGTGGTCCGCCCTGAACCACCGAGTTCTTCGACGAACGCATCGACCGCAGTCGGGCTTCGATCGTTGTCGGCCGACCAGTCCGTCGTTGCTGGCTCGACCCGCCAGCCTGCGGGCACTCGGACGGTGTATTCGTAGCGCTTCAGGTGGACATCGGACTCGACGAGCCCACCATCCAGCTCAAGTGCCGCGAGGACGCGTTCGAAGGCGTCAAGGTGCAGATCACGGTTCGCCAGCGTCACCACATGCGCGAGTCCGCCACCGATGATGACGCCGTCGATCCGATCGCAGACAGCACGGACCCACGTTCGATGCGCGACCGTCGGCAGCAGGTGCCAGGCGCCGTCAGGCGCGACATACGACTCGGTCAGGGGCCCGAAGGCCATGGCGCAGGAGACGATCGCGCGCTGGGCTTCGGTCGGCACGCCCACGTACGTCGCGAGGAAGGTCTGGTCGCTCATGCCCAGCTGTAGTGGGTGGGCGGCGATCTCGAGGGTCGGGCGGGATTCCCCGATGCGACTGAACCGATCGGTCTCCTCGTGCTGCGATGGACGTGATCCCTCCCACGTGCTCGAGGCAGCCGCGAACAGCCGCCAGGTGTCGGCGATCTTGCCCATCTCGAGGGAGTAGGCGTATCGCTCGGACCTGAATGCCGTTTCGGGCACGTCGGTCGGCGTCGATGTCAGCTCAGGCGAGGTGCTGGGCGAGCGCGTTGGAGCCGTCGGGCTGGGGACATCCGGTGCCATCCGTGCGGCGACCGGATCGAGTCGCCAGCCGCCGATCAGCCCGACCCCGATGAGCCCCGTCCCGGCGATGGCCACGACGAGCAGCGTGAGCGATAACGTCCGTTGTCGCTGAGCCCCGAGCGAGTGGTGAACCAGGTCACCGACCGCGGTCGGCGTGACTGGGCGGCGCTGCTGGTCGACCCCGTCGCGTCTGTCCATGCCGACAACGTCGGCCATCTTCCTTTAGGAACGCTTGAAGCCGCTAGGAACGCTTGAAGCCGCGGGCATGGCATCCAACGCTCAACCAGGGGGCGAGTTGCGCTCCCAGACGCGTTCGCCATCGACCATCTCGTTCGTGGGCTGGAGGCCGATCCGCCGGGCGACCGACTCCGAAGCCACGTGGCCGGGCCCGATGTTGGCGGTGATCCGCATGACACCGAGTGCCTCGAGCGAGGCGACCACCGCCAGCGACGCCTCCGTCGCGTAGCCTCGTCCGTGCCACTTCAGCCCGACTACCCACGCGATCTCCGCCTGCCGGCGATCTTCCCGGATGGTTGCCTGCACGAAGCCGACGGCCTGGCCGTCGGGCCGGGGCCGGATGATCCAGTTGTGCCACGCCTCCGTTCCGTCCGCCGAGTGCCCGGCGGCCTGGTGCTCGTACTGCGCACGCAGCTCGTCGAGGGTCGGTGGGGTTCCGCCGATGAAGGTGTAGAGCTCGTCGCCAGCCAGCACGTCGACCATCTCCTCGGCGTCACCAGGCGCCAGAGGTACGAGGCCGAGCCTGGAGGTCGCGATGGGCTCGATCTCTGGCGAGTGGTCGGAAGGCGATGCACGCTAGGTCCCACCGGGGCGGAGGCCGACGCTGGCAAGCTCGGCCCGGGCGAGGCGGTCATGGCGACCGGTGGCCCAATCGCCGAGGGGATCGGGCGTGAACTCGAGGAGGGTCGGATAGTCCAGGCGCGTGACGGCACGCATGGCCAGGATCTGCTCGATCTGGGGATCGGCAAGGTCGGTCGCGCGACGCAGGGCTTGATGTGCGGCCCTGACCCGCTGAAGTCGTCCCGATCGCCAAGGGAGATAGCGCGCCAGCCAGGGCACAAGGGTGACCACCGCGAGCAGTATCGCGAGCGCGGCGGCGACGATCAGGATGAACGCCTCGACCTCGTTGCCGAAGTCCGAGAGTGGCTGCCCGGCGCCGACCAGGGCATCCCTGGCCATCCCCGAGACCGCCTCGCCGACGATCGGCAGGTCCCGCAGCGACGTGCCCAGGTCGAGCCCGGCCTGACTCAGGCCTGCGCCACCTTCATGGATCGAGCGCCCAGCGCCCGCGAAGCTGGCCAGCGATACGTAGAGCAGCCAGACGATGCGGCCCCAGAAGACGACCCACACGATCGTTGCGATGTCCGCGAGCTGTTCCTGCCGCCGAGCCGCCGGCAGTTCGCTCCAGATCTTGACCATCTCGACCTCCCGACTGCGGCTGAAGCAACGGCGAGCTGTTCGGCCGCAGGCGGCAAGTGTCCGCCACCGGGCCTATCCCGTGGCGAGCCGTCGGTCGGCCGCGTCGTGGCGACCCCAAGGGGCGCGCTTGCGATCCAAGGGGCGCGCTTGCTTGACCGCGCCCAGGCGCAGGCGCACATTCGCCGCGTGAGCTCGGCCATCCATTTCGCGACCAACGGCGATATCCAGATCGCCTACAAGATCGTCGGGTCGGGGCCGCCGGACTTGATCTTCATCCAGGGCCACATCACCAACCTCGACATCTACTGGGACGAGCGAGCGTATCGCCAGTTCTGCGAGCGGCTGGCGTCCTTCTCGCGGCTGATCCTCTTCGACAAGCGCGGCATGGGGCTGTCCGACCGGGTCGAGACCGGCACCATGGAGGACCGCATGGATGACGTGCGGGCCGTCCTCGACGCCGTCGGCTCCCAACGCGCGGTGGTCATGGGCGCCTCCGAGGGCGGCCTCCTGGCCACACTGTTCGCGGCGGCACACCCGGAGCGGGTGGCTTCGCTCGTGCTCCTCGGCGCCGAGGTGCGCGAGGAACGCGACGAGAGCTGGCCGTGGGGCGAAGGCACGCGCGCCGAGTTCGAGGCCCAGATGGCCGATTGGTCGCGCTGGGGTGAAGGCGATGGCGCCGCCAAGCGGGCCCCGAGCCTGGCCGCGGCCGATGCCGAAGCCGCACGTCAGTGGTGGGCCCGACTGCAGCGCAACGCCGGCAACCAGCGCTCCATCGAGGCCTTCCTGCGTGCCTCCTTCGGCACCGATACCCGGGCGCTCCTGCCGTCGATCCATGTGCCGACGCTGGTCATCCATCGCGCCGGCGATCAGGCCGTCGACGTCGGCAACGGCCGCTATCTTGCGGCGCACATCCCGGGCGCCAGGTACGTCGAGCTGCAGGGCATCGACCACATCCCCTGGATCGGCGCCGACGACATCCTCGATGAGGTCCAGGAGTTCGTGACCGGCACGCGGCCATCGGCCGAGGTCGATCGCGTCCTGGCGACGGTGCTCTTCACCGACGTCGTCGGCTCGACGGCGCGCGCGGTGGAGATCGGCGACGATCGGTGGGCCGAGCTGCTCGGCGAACACCACCGGGTCATCCGTCGCGAGCTGGCCAGCTTCCGGGGCGAGGAGGTCGGCACGGCCGGTGACGGCTTCCTGGCCACGTTCGACGGCCCCGCCCGCGCGGTCCGCTGTGCGCTGAGCTGCGTCAAGGCCGTCCGCGAGCTCGGCATCGAGATCCGCGCCGGCCTGCACACGGGCGAGGTGGTCCGGGCCGCCGGCGGCCCCGGCGGCATCGCTGTCCACATCGGGGCCAGGGTGGCGGCCCTCGCACGGCCTGGAGAGGTGCTCGCGTCGAGCACGGTCAAGGATCTCGTCGCCGGGTCGGAGCTTGCCTTCACGTCACGTGGCTCGCACGCGTTGAAGGGCGTGCCCGGTCGCTGGCGGATCTACGCCGTCGCGTGACCGCGGGGTGTCGATCGCACGCGCTTGCGGCTGGTCCGCCTGATCCAGTCCGGGATACCAACCATCCTGGTACTCCGTGCGGCGCGCCTCCGGGATACCAATGATGGTGGTGGCACGGATGAGATGAGCACGTCGGAGGTCTGATCCGAGCGTGCCACATGGTCAGGCATACAGCAGCGTCGGCTGGGTCCGCGCGGAGTACCAGCGCCATCGGTAGACCGGATGGCATCGATCCCATCCGGGCCAACCCGCGCACAGATCGAACGTCTCACGAGCCTTGACCCAGCTCGTCCGCCCATCCATACTGACATGTGTCAAGTAGGCACGACGAGGTCAACATACGCATGTCGAGCACGGTCGGCGAACGCGGCCAGATCACCATCGAGAAGGCGATCCGCGAGGAGCTCGCGATCTACGCGGGTGATGAGGCCGTGCAGCGAGTCGAGGGCGGGCGAATCGTCATCGAGATCGTCCCAGCCCGCCATCGACGCTCGCTGGCGGGGTCGCTCAAGGACAAGATCACCAAGGTCCCGACCGAGGAGGCCTGGGAGGCTGTTCGACAGGCCGCCGATGCCGCGCCCGACCCTGACCGGACAGCCGGGTGATCTGCGCCGACACGTCCGTCGTCGTCCGCTACCTGACCGGACGCCCAGTCGGTCAGGCTCGTCGTGCGGCACGGGTCATCGACGGCGATGAGGAGGTCGCGCTGTCGCTGGTCTCCATCGTCGAGACCGCGCACGTCCTGCGCACTCAGTACGGCGTCGAGCGTGCCGACATCGTGGAGGCACTCCTCGATCTCATCCGGCGGGAGAACGTGCAGGTCCTCGGGCTGGCGCACGACGACGTCGTCGAGGCCATGGTGCTCGCGAGGGCGATTCCAGGCCGCCCCATCCCGGACGCGTTGATCGCCATCGGCGCGCGGGCCGCCGGCGCCCTGCCGCTCGTCACCTTCGACCGCCAGATGGCCCGCTATGGCGTTCCGATCAAGGAGCCATGAGGGCCAGCCCGACTCACCGAGGAGGCGACATGGAACTCCATCCGGGGATCTTCGTTTCCAGCACGGGGACCGAGGCATGGAAACCCGACCCTGAGGTTGGTGGCGAGATGCACGTGCTGGTCGAGTCCGAGACCGCGTACGTCGGCATGTCGCGCTTCCGGGATGTCGCCGACCTGGAACGCTGGGCCCTGCCAGAGCGGGAGACGGTGCTGATCATCGAGGGCGCCGCGCGCATCGACATCGAGGATGGGCCGACCCTGGAGTTGAAGGTCGGCGATATGGCCTCGATGCCGAAGGGCGCCGTGACGACCTGGCACCTGACCGTGCCATTCAAGGAGATCTGGTTCTTCGGCCGCCCGTATGAGATGAAGGCGTAGCGGAACCGTCAGACCCGCTTGGTCGCCACCCAGATCTCCTCGGCCGGCCAGCGCCGAGCCCACTCGGCGGTCACGTCCGCGTAGCGGTCGTTGGTGACCGCGTCGGGTGGAGCCTGGAGTTCGATAAGTGCCTCGATCTCGAAGCCGTTCGAGCGCAGGATACGGATCCAATCGCCGTGCGAGAGGTGGTATTCCGTGCCCGGTGAGTCCGGCCACTTGATGCGGTACATCCCGAACTGGTCGCGCTGGAGCGTCTCGAGGGCGATCCCGACGTCGGGATAGCAGAGGTAGACGAGCACGGAGTTGGTCAGGAAGACCAATCTGCCGTTGGGGCGCAGCAGTCGGGCGGCCTCGGGGATCCACATCGCCGGATCCGCCCACAGCGAGGCGCCGTACTCGGAGAAGGCGAGGTCGAATGCAGCATCGGGTAGGGGCACGTGCTCGGCGGGCGCCTCGACGAGCGGGAAGACGGGGCCGCCGGCCGCCTGCATCCGGCGGGCGGTCGCCAGCTGGGCCGGGGTCGGATCGACACCCACGGGTCGCGCTCCCCGATACGCCAGCTGCGCCGAGAAGTAGGCCGTCCCGCAGCCCAGCTCGACGACATCCAGGCCCGCGACATCGCCGAGCGGCGCGCCGATATCGTCCTCCCGCACGCCGAAGACGCCCCAGGTCACGTCCTGCGGCGCCCACGATCGCTCCGCCGACCGGTCGGTGTATTCGGCGTTGTTGCGAGTCCACTCGGCGATGTTGCCGGCGATCGAGTCGGGCAGGTCCGTCGTGCTCATCGCGACATCGTGACGCGTCCGGGGCATCGCTGCATCCCCGCCGTCGAGCCCGGCTACCATTCGCTCTCGATGCCCTTCCAGCCCCCCTTCGGTTCCGACACGCCCTTCTGGCTCGACCGTCCGACGGACCCGCCAGAGCCACCATTCGCGGGCCAGGGCAAGGCCGACATCGTCATCGTGGGCGGCGGTTTCAGCGGCCTCTGGACCGCTATCCAGCTCAAGGACTCTGCGTCGAGCGCCGACGTCGTGCTGCTCGAGCAGGCGGTCGTCGGCTACGGCGCCAGCGGGCGAAACGGCGGCATCATCGAGGCCAGCCTGACCCACGGCCTGGCCAATGGCCTGCGCCACTTCCCGGACGAGATCGACATCCTCCAGGCTGAGGGCTCGCGCAACTACCACGAGCTGGTCGCCTTCATCCGACGCGAAGGCATCGACTGCGACCTCGAGGAGACCGGCAGCCTGACCCTCGCCACTGCGCCCTGGCAGGCCGATGGGCTCGACGAGTGGGCCGCCGTCTCGGCCGATCACGGCGAGCCGGCAGACGTGCTCTCTTCCTCGCAAGCGCGTGCCGAGATCGCCTCCCCCATCGTCGTCGGCGGTCTGCGCCGGCCGCCAGGTCATGCCGCGATCCTCGACCCTGGCAAGCTCGCGCAGGGCCTGAAGCGCGCCGCGCTGGCGCGCGGAGTGCGCATCCATGAAGGCACACAGGTCACCCTCCTCGAGCACACCGATTCGGGCGTCCGCGTGCGGGTGACGGACGGTCCAGAGTCGGAGGATGCGTGGTCGGCATCGCCCAGGACGTGGCGTGCCGGACCAGCGAGGGAGTCGGGCGCCATCCATGCCAAGCGGGTGGTCGTCGCCACCAGCGCGTATTCAGGTTGGTTCCGGCGCCTGTCGACGTGGTTCGTGCCGGTCTACGACTACGTCCTCGTCTCGGAGCCGTTGACACCCGCCCAGAAAGCGGCCGTGGGCTGGGCAGGGCGGCAAGGCGGCGGGGACGCCTCGAACCGCTTCCACTACTTCCGGCTGACCGCCGACGACCGCATCCTGTGGGGCGGCTACGACGCGATCTACCAGGGCTTCAGCCGCGTGGCGCCGAAGTTCGACGCGCGACCGGCCACCTTCGATCTGCTGGACCGCCAGTTCCGCGAGTTCCTGCCGCAGCTCGACGACCTGCGCTGGACGCACCGCTGGGGCGGCGCCATCGACGTCACCTCGAACTTCACGGTCACCTTCGGCAAGACGATGGGCGGCCGGATCCTCTACTTCCTGGGCTACACCGGGCTCGGTGTCGCGGCCTCACGCTGGGCGGCCGGCGTCGTGCGCGACATGCTCGTCGACCCCGACGCGGACGTGCTCAAGATGCGCTTCGTGCGCGACAAGCCCTGGCCCATCCCGCCCGAGCCATTGCGCTCCCTCGGTGTGGCCGCGCTGCAGCGCGAATACGCCCGGGCCGACGCGAACGAGGGCCGCAAGAGCCTGTTCCTGCGCACCCTGGAGTCGATGGGCATCGGCTTCGACTCGTAGGAGGCGGACGACCCTCGGACGCCGAGATGCAGACCGATCAATGCCCGATGGGGGCGGCCTGGGGCTGCGCTTGGCGGACGGGAGCTTTGACGTCGGTGACCGACTCGGGCCGATGGGCGATCGGTCCGACAGGGAAGACGATGTGACCGTAGACCTCGTTCAGGACGAGCGCGATGGCCGTGTAGAGCGCCGACAGGCCACAGACGATACCGACCACGCCGGCCACCTGGGTGACCGCCGGGTTGCCCGTCATGTCACCCAGCGCCAGCAGCCAGAAGAGCGCGACCAGTGTGCCGAAGACGACCTGCAGCGCGTGGCTCAGCCGGAAGGTTCCGATGAACATCCCAAGTGTGAAAAGGCCCCAGATGGCGAGATAGGCACTCATCGCTGCGGCATCGGGCTTGGCGGCCAGACCCATCTCGGGCAGCACCCAGACGGCCACGAGGGAGAGCCAGAACGTCCCGAATGCGCAGAAGGCGGTGGTCCCGAACGTGTTGCCCTTCTTCGACTCGAGGAGCCCCGCGAAGATCTGCGCCAGGCCACCGACGAAGAGGCCCATGCCAAGGATCATCGCGTTGTTGGGAAAGAGGCCGACGTTGTGCAGGTTGAGCAGCACGGTCGTCATGCCGAACGCCAGCAGCCCGAGCGGTGCCGGGTTGGCAGAGGTGTCTTTGATGGTCGTCTCGGTGGTCATCGATCGTCCTTGCTGAGGCGTGGGTCGATAAGGATCGCTGACCCTATGGTGCCGCCGAGGCATGACGCTCGACAGGGTCGGATGGCCCGGGAAACGGGCGTCCGATGGCCCACGGCTGCCGGCCGGTGGTAGCGCCGGTGTCCGCCGATCAGGCGGTGGCTGGCTGCGGATCGGAGCCGAGCACGCGGTCGGCGCGCCAGACCAGGCCGAGTCCGACAGCGACCAGGATGAGCACGCCCGCGGCAACGAAGACGAAGGTCGGCTGGCCGTCGATGAGCACGCCTGTGACGACCAGGGAGAAGGGGGCCAATCCCTGCGAGCCAAGCATCATGAAGCTCATCACGCGTCCCAGGATGGCCGTCTCCGTGCGCTGCTGGATCCAGGTCACGACGTTGACGTTGATGAACCCGACGCCGAGGCCCATGGCGAACATGAGGACGGTCACGAGCAGGACATCGGGCGCGATGCCGATGAGGCCGAGACCGACCCCGAGCAGCGCCGCGATGCCGAGGAGGATGGCGCCTCGATGGCCGAAAGGCTTGACCGAGCCGGCCAGCACGGCGCCGATGAGGGCGCCGGCTCCGAAGCCGCTGATCATGATCCCGAACCCGACCGAGCCGGCGCCGAAGCGGTTGGCAGCCAGCCACGGCAGCCCGACCGAGATCGGACCGGTGAACGAGAAGTTGAGGGCCGCAGCCAGGATGATGAGCGTCCGCAGCGCGGGATCCCGGAAGGTGTAGCCGGCGCCTTCACGGATCGACTGCCAGACCGACGCCTGCGCCTCGGGCACCATGGTCGTGACACCTGGTGCTGTCGCATCTGCAGCATCGACCCCGGCGGGCGCGGAGGCTGCGACCCCGATGCCGGGACCGTCCGTCTCGAGACTCGAAGCTTCGACGGCGACGTCCGACGCTTCAGCGGCCGCCGCGGCCGCGTTTCGCATGACCGTGGCCCGCAGGCCGCCATGGACGAGCGTGATGGCGACGGCGGCGATAGCGAAGCTGGCCGCGTCGAGGACGAACGCGAGCGAGGTCCCGATGAGCGCGACGGTGATGCCGGCGAGGGCCGGTCCGATCAGCCCGAGCAGCTGGCTCGTCGCCTGGAACAGGCCGTTGGCGGCGGCGAGCCGCTCACTCGGGACGAGCAACGGCAGGAACGTCGAGACGGCCGGGTAGAAGAAGGCATCGACGGCCCCGAAGATCACGGCCATGACGACCAGCTGCCAGATCTCGACGCGCCCACTGATGATCAGTGCTGCGACGACACCGACCACCAGTGCACGCAGGGCATTCGAACGGAAGATGAGCATCTTGGGTTCGATGCGATCGGCGATGGCGCCGCCGACCAGGATCAGGATCACGCGCGGGATGGCCGCCGCGGTCAGCACCGTCCCGAGGGCCAGACCGGATCCGGTCAGCTGAAGGACGAGCCAGGCGAGCGCCACGAAGTGGAACTGGTCGCCGAGGACCGAGATGCTCTCGCCACCCCAGAAGAGCCGGTAGTCACGGTCGGCCAGTGGCCGCAGGACCGGCGCCGACCGGAGGCGGCCGAGGCGGCCCGTGGGGGTGGCCGCCTCGGCGATTCCGGCGGTCGATGTGCTGTCGGCGGCCGCAGCCGCGAGCGGCAGGTCGCTCATTCGAGGACGATCCGGACGCTGGAGTCGCCGTCCTCTTCCATGACCTCGAGGATCTGCCCCGTCAGGCCGAGGGCCAGCGCCTCGCGGATCCGCTCGGCATCGGCGGCGCTGATGCCCGGCACGTATCCGATGGCAGCCTGCCCGAGGGCGACCGGCACCCGGACGTTGACGACGTTGCGGCCGCGCTCCCTGACCTCGACACGCACCTGGCGTGCCTGGCCGGTCCCGATCGGCTCGCTGGGCTCGGCGTCGGAATTCGCCCGCTTCGAGCCGGGATCCTTGCTGCGATCCTGGAGGGCGGCGATGAGCGGGGCTGCTTCATCCGCGGTCAGGCGACCAGCCGCGACCAGGTTCAGGATGGTCTCCAGCGGTTCGGTCACGCTAGGCCCCTTCGTCGAGGGCGGCCAGGCCTTGGCCGGCGGTGGCCACGTCGATCTCGCCGGCCTGGAGCGCACGCAGGATCTCGAGCCGCGCGGTTTCCATCGGATCGGGCGCCGGTGGGCTAGCTGGGCCCGTCGGTGGGGCAGATGACGACGGTGGCGTCGAGGTCTGCGTGGTCGGTCGAGCGGGCTGGCTTGGAGCCAACGCCCGCGGCTCGATCTGCTCGCCGCGCCATGCCGCACCCTCGTTGGCCGTCAGCAGGGGACCCTTGCCCGTCAGCTGCAGGTCACCGCTCAGCGAGCGGAAGCCGAGCCGGGCGCGGCCGTCGCCGAGGATGATCGATCGGCGGCCGGACTCGCCGCCGGTCCGATGTGGGACGTCGCTGCGGATGTCGCCGGACACGGTCCGAGCCTCGATGGTCAGGCCGGAGCTGGTGATGATGCGGGTGTCGCCAGAGACGGTCTCGATGGTGTGCTCGTGGCCAGGGGCCAGGGCACCCTCGATTCGCATGTCGCCGCTCATGGTCTGGAGGGCGAGTGCCTCGACAACGCCAGCTCGCGCGGCGATGTCCCCGGAGACTGTGCGCAGCTCCAGGCTGACGGTGCCCGAGGCCATCAGCCGGATGTCGCCCGAGGTCCCGTCAAAGTCGACGGCGCCCTCGACATCGTCCAGCTCGACGTCGCCGGAGATGGTCTTGTAGCGCTGCTGGCCGTCCAGGCCGCTGACATTGAGATCGCCGCTGACCGTGCCGAACTCGACACGCGCGCCGTGCGGCACCTCGATGACGAGGTCCGTGCCGCCGCCGCTGCCGAGCCGGCGACCCCACTTGAAGGACCCGATGTTGACCTCGATCTGGCCACCGCGAGGCGACCGGACGTGCAGCGAGCCGTCGCCGGCCTCGACCACGTACTGGTCGAGCACGTCGGAGTCGTCGGGATCCTGGGTCGTGATGCGGACGGTGTCGCCGTCGATGCCGCGCACGTCCAGGTCGCCGCTGGAGGTGTTGACCTGCAGGAATCCCGTTGTGCCGATGCGATGCTCGATGAGCCCGGAGCGGGAGGAGACGGTCATTTCGTCAGCCATGGCTCAGATCCCCTTCCCGAGCTCGCGGATCTGGGTCGCAGCGTCGGCCGCGTCCAGCTTGCCGGCGGCCAGGGCCTCGAGGATCTCCTGGCGACGGGCGGTGACCTCGCCCTTGGTCAGCAGCGCGGCCTCGACCGCCTCTTCGGCCGCCGACAGCGGCTCCGGCTGATCCGACTCCAGGATCGGTGGTGCGTCCTCATCTGCAAGGCCGAGGGCGCGGACGAGCGCCTCGACGCGATTCCGGACGGTCGGATAGGAGATGCCCAGCTCTCGCTCCATCTCGCGGAGGTTGCCGCGCGAGCGCAGGAAGCTCTCCAGGAGGGCCAGCTGCTCGCGGCTCAAACGGCCAAAGCGCCCGACGCTGAAGTCGCCTTCAAGGGTCGTGGCGCAGTGGTCGCAATGGAGCCGCGTGATCGACAGCTCGTGGCTGCAGACGGGGCAGGTGGCGATGACGTCGTTCGGCACGATCGATCGCCGATCAGCGGGCGGCCGGCCGGCGCTCGACCTGGCGGGCGCTGGCCTGCTCGGCGGCTCGGGTCAGCTGGCGGCGGGCCGCGTGGGCCTGGCCACGATCGAGGAGTCGGCGCGCATCCTCGGCGCCGCTGGCGGAGAAGAGAAACCGATGATCCAACATGGCTAACCGTGTGCTCCTTCCTGAACATCATCGGGTGATGACGCCATCATTCAAGCAGTCGCCTTTCACTTTGTCAATACCAATTTTCACTTTTCGTATATTCGATCGTCAGAAGAGCTGAACGACGTGCACTCCAAGATCAGAGCCTGGGTCGAACCGATGGCCGGCCAGCGAGCAGCCCGACGGCGAGCGTGGAGCGGATCCCGGCCGCGATCACGACAGCGGACGGACGGCGCGTGGCGTTCGCCAGCGCTGGGCGCGGAACCAGGCCTTTGACCGACCGAGGGGCTGGACCTGGCCCCAGGTCGGGTCAGGCGACGGCCGGGGCGACCTCGCGCATCAGCCGGTCGATCGTCTCGGGGTCATACGGGGCAGGCTCCTCGATCATGAAGCCGTCGAAGCCGATGGGGCGGTAGGCGGAGAACCGCTCGGCGAGCGCCTCGGGTGAGCCGAACAGCCAGGAGCCGTCCTCCTGGCCCTCCTCGAGCGTCATCTTGTTGGCGCTCAACAGGCCCAGCCAGTCGCGCCGCGCCTCCGCCTCCGAGTCGCGGATCATGATCTTGCAGCCGACGGTCTTGTGGATGGCGGCGGGGTCTCGCCCGACGTCGGCGCAGTGGGCCTCGAGGACGGCCCTCTTGTGGGCCAGCACTTCGGGCGATCCGAAGGCGTTCCACTGGTCACCGTACTTGGCCAACGTGCGCAGGGTCTTCTTCTCGCCGGAGCCGCCGATCATGATCGGAAGGTGCGGCTGGATGGGACGCGGCCGCGCGACCAGCTCCTTCGTCTGGTACCGCGGGCCGTCGTGGCTCACGGTCTCGCCGTCCAGCAGCGCCCGGATGATGCCGACCGACTCATCCAGCCAGTCCAGCCGCTCACCGAAGCCCGACCCGAACTCGATGCCATGAGCCTCGGCCTCGAAGCCGTTCCAGGCGCCGCCCATGCCGCAGATCACGCGACCGTTGCTGATGTGGTCGATGGTGATGATCGACTTGGCGACCAGGCCAGGATTACGGAAGGGGTTGGCGCCGACCATCAGCCCCAGCCGGATGCGCTTCGTCAACGTCGCCCAGGCAGCGAGGGTGGTGTAGCCCTCGAAGATCGGCTGTTGCGGATCGCCGAAGATGGCGTACAGGTGGTCCCAGGTCCAGAGCGAATCGAAGCCGAGCTCTTCGGCGCGTTGCGCGACGGCGACGTAGGCGGGCCAGTCGGTCGATTGCGACCAGGGCAGGAGGCTGAAGGACGGTCGGCTCATGGCCGAGATGATGACCGGTCTCGACCGGTCTCGTGCGGATCCCGTCCTCAGCGTTGGTCGCGCGGGAGGACCAGCCGCAGCGACGTATGGGTGTCGCTGAAGGCGACGACCTTGTTGTCAACCAGGCCGGCAACGCGCGCCATGGCCATCACGTCGACGTCGCGCAGGGTCGCCGCCTTGCCCTTGCGTGACACGACCCAGATCGCGCCGGCAGGTTTGATCGAGCGCCGCAGGTCGACCAGCGGCGCCAGCTCCTCGAGGGAGTCGGCGGCCAGGAAGACGAGGTCGGTGTCCGGCAGAGGCTGGCCCTCGGTGATGTCGCCGGCGATCGCGTCGAGCGACGCGCGGAACGTCGGGTCCGTGACGCCGCACAGCGCGACCCGCATACCGGGTCGGACGCCGAGCTTCTCGATGACGGGCCGGCTGTAGACGCGCTCCGTGCTCACGCGCCGGTGGTTTGCCTTGACGCCGGCCTGGCGCTTGGCAGCGGCCGATCGCTCGTCATCGCGACGCGGCTGGCCTCGATGATCGTCGCTACCAGCGCCTCAAGGGTGGGAGAGCGGAGCTCGGCCGCGATGGTGAGCGCCTTCTCCGCAGCGGCGCGACTGTACGGGTCGTCCGGACCGAGCAGACGGATGGATCCGAGCAGGACCCAGACGCGGTCGAGGTGAAGGCCCATCGAGTCGAGCACCTCTGCGGCACCCCGCATCCTGGCGGCACCGATCGCAGCGCGGCCTTCCCAGATGTCGATGGCGCCCTCGAAGCTTTCGATGAACGTGTCGGCGTAGCGGCCGCGGGGAGCCGTCGGGCGCCATGGTTCGTACGCTCCCCGGAGCGCAGCCTCGTCGCCGGCCAGGATCGCGTTCCCAGCCACCTGGCTGTAGGCCCCCTGCAGCCAGGTGCCGGTCATACCAGGGAGCGCCGCCGTGACTGTCGCGACGGCGACGTCCGGCCGTCCGGCGAGGGCCTCGATGAAGGCCTCGCTGAAGGCCGCACCATAGGCATTCTGTGGATCTGAAACTCCGACGCGAAGCGCTGCGGTTTCCGACATGACCTGCCTAGCCGCCGGGACGTCGCCACGGAGAGCAGCGGCACAGGCGCTCACACCCATGAACGAAAGGCGATAGCTGAGCGGGATGTCGTCGCCTTCGAACAGGTCGGCGAAGGCGAGGCACTGGTCGAAGTCGCCTTTCGACCAGCCAAGCAGCCCCATCGAGACCGCTGCCAGCTGCCGCTCCCAATCACGGAGGCCGATGCGCTTCGCCTTCTCACGGCCCTCGAGGACGATCTCGAGGGAGCTGGCGGGGTCGTCGACATCGATGAACAGGAGGTTGTTGCGCGCTCGCATCTCGGCTTCGACCAAACCGTGTGCCTGGGCGTAATGAACGGCGCCACGCATCAGCGCCAGCGACTCCTGGAGCCGCCCCTGGTCGGCGAGGACGCCGGCCTTGGTATTGAGCGACTCGGCGATGACGTGAGCGAGGGCGAGCGGCTCCGCCGCGACCAACGCCTTTTCGACCCAGGGCATGATCACGTCCGGCAGCTGGGAGTTGCGCCAATGGGCTCGCGCCAGCTCGGAGGCTAATCCGGCGTAGACCGCTTGGTCGACCGACGCGCCCGCCTCGATCATCGCTGCGGCGACCTCCAGCGTCGAGACGCCTTCGGCCACCTCTCCTTCATGCAGGAGGATGGCGCCGAGCCGCGTCGAGGCCCGGATAGCGTCGGTGGTCCGATCATTCGCTTCGTACCACGCGATGGCCTCGCGGAGCCTGGCCGTGGCGTCGTCGAAGTGGCTCCCGAAGTAGCTCGCGTCAGCGAGCCGTTCCAGGATGACGGCGCGCTCGGCCGGGTCGATGGTCACGGTCAGCGCCTGGCGATAGAGGGCGGCGGCCTGATCGTGGGAGTGAAGTCCGATGGCCCGCTCGGCAGCACCGCGCAAGGTGACGCGCGCCTGGGCCGCCACGGCCTCCGCTTCCGGTCCTTCGGGGCTCGCCTCGAAGGCGTCGACGTAGTGGCTGGCGAGGATGCCTGCCAGCTCGTCGTCGCCGAGCGTCTCGTAGAAGCGGGCAGCAGCCAGATGTCTGGCTCGGCGCTCGCGCCGACCGAGTGTCCCGTAGGCCACCTCTCGGATGACGGACTGGACGAAGCCATACTGCCCGCGCTCGGGTGAGCGGGGGTCGACATCCAGCTCGATGAGCTCGCGGCGGATGATGGCGCGGAGGCGCGGCTCGACGTCCTCGGCGGCCGACTCGCTGACAGCCGTCAGGCCCTGGAGCGTGAACGTCTTGCCCAGCACCGAGGCACTCTGAAGCAGCGCCCGATCCTCGGGCGCCAGGGCATCGAGACGGGCGGCGATCAAGGCGTGGAGCGTCGGGGGGATGTCCAGCTTCTCGAGCGGTCCGGTCGCTCGGAAACCGCCATCAACGGCCTCCAGGCGCCCGCTGTCGAGCAGCATCCGGAACGTCTCGACCGCGTAGAGCGGGATGCCGTCCGCCTGGCCTACGATCCGGCGCACGGCAGTGTCTGGCAGGCCTGGCGCCATGCCCTCGACCAGTCGCGTCATGGCGGTAGCCACGAGCGGCTCGAGGTGGATGGCGGTGAAGGTGCGCTGGCCGGCCCCCCAGGTCGGCCGGCGCTCGAGGAGCTCTGGTCGGGCCAGCGTGACCACGAGGATCGGTCGGCCCTTCGTCGACTCGACCAGCGACTCGATGAAGTCGATCAGACCCGCGTCCGCCCAGTGGAGATCCTCGAAGATCATGACCACCGGCCCTGCATCCGCCACCCGTTCGAAGAAGGTGCGCCAGGCGGCGAAGAGCTCCTCACGTGGGCCGGGCGGCGTCTCCTCCAGGCCGAGCAGGGCTAGGATCCGCGGCGCGATCCAGCGCCGATCATCGTCATCCGGTACGAACTGGTCGAGCATCGCGGCGACCTTCTCGCGCGTCGCCGCGTCATCGTCCGTCTCCGCAGACCCAGCTCGACGTCGGACCATCTCCCCCAGGGCCCAGAACGTCACGCCGTCGCCATACGCGGGTGATCGACCTTGATGCCAGTAGAGGACCTCGACCAGCCCGTCGAGGTACTTGAGCAGCTCCCACGAGAGCCGGCTCTTGCCGATACCCGCGACGCCGATGACAGAGACCAGGCGCGCCCGGCGCTCGCGGACGGTGGCGTGATAGAGGTCGCGCAGGAGCTGCATCTCGGCATCGCGTCCGACGAATGGTGGCTCGATACCGGTCTGGCGGCCCATGCCGCGCATGCCGGCCACGACCCTCACGGCGCGCCACGCGGCGAGGGGCAGCTCCTTGCCCTTGACGACATGGTCGCCGGCAGGTTCGAAGGCGATGCCGTTGCTGGCCGCACGGTAGGTCGCTTCGCCGACCAGGACGGTCCCTGGTGCCGCGACCGACTGCAGTCGCGACGCCGTGTTCACGAGGTCCCCGGCGACCATGCCCTCGCCTCGTGCTGCCAGGGTCACGGCAGCCTCACCGGTCAGGGCACCGGCGCGCGCAGGGAGTCCACCGACGCTGCCCACCCGGATCGCGGGCACGGCGTCGACCAGGTCCATGGCCGCTCGAACGGCCCGCTCCGCGTCGTCTTCGTTCGCGACGGGCGTACCCCAGACCGCCATCACGGCATCGCCGATGAACTTCTCGACCGTGCCGCCGTAGCGGCCGATGATCTCGCGCGAGATATCGAAGTAACGCGATAGGAACTCGCGCACGTCCTCGGGATCGCGGTCCTCAGAAGCGGCCGTGAAGCCGACCAGATCCACGAAGAGGACCGTCACCAGTCGTCGCTCAGCCTCCGGGGGCGCACCTGCCAGCGGCCCACCGATGGCCGTGCCGACGGCAGCTCCGACCGAGGGCGATGGCATCTGCGCACCGATGGCCGCGCCGCATTCGCCACAGAACCGGTCCGCGGGCGGATTGGCGTGGCCACAGGTCGGGCAGACGATGGCCAGGCGCGCGCCGCACTGACCGCAGAACTTGCGGTCGACCTCGTTGTCGTGCTCGCAGACGGCGCAACGCATCCCGGCGAGGGTAGCCCAACGGCGGCTTGGCTGGGTAGTGCGTACCATCGGCGCGCATGCTGCCCGATCACGACCCCAGCCATACGAATCGCCTGGCCGGCGAGACCAGCCCATACCTGCTCCAGCACGCGCACAACCCGGTCGACTGGTATCCATGGGGCGACGAGGCGCTGCAGCGCGCGCGCCAGACGGCCAGGCCCATCTTCCTGTCCATCGGCTACGCCGCCTGCCATTGGTGCCACGTCATGGAACGCGAGTCGTTCGAGGACGCGGCCACGGCTGCCGAGCTCAACACCGACTTCGTGGCCATCAAGGTCGACCGTGAGGAGCGACCGGATCTCGATGCCATCTACATGGACGCCGTCCAGGCCATGACCGGGGGTGGTGGCTGGCCGATGAGCGTCTTCCTGACCCCGGACGGTCAGCCGTTCTACGGCGGCACCTACTTCCCCGATGAGCCGCGCCATGGGATGCCGGCCTTCCGCCAGGTGCTCGCCTCGGTCGCCGCAGCCTGGAGGGACGAGCGCCCGCAGGTCGAGGCAGCGGCGGCCCGGCTCACGGCGGCGCTCCAGGAGCAGGCTGCGAGGACGGCCGAGGCGGCGAGGGTCGCTGTCGAGGCTGCGGCCGCCGCCCCTGCGCCGGGGACGAGCACGACGCCAGAACCGTCCGTTCTGCGCGGACAGCACTTGGCGGCACCGGGGCTCGGCGGTCTCGTCGGCCCCGATGGGCGGCCACTCCTCCGCGTGTCGTCGACTCCGGTGGTCGGGCCCGTCGTCGATCGCGCCATCCTCGATCGCGCCACCGCCAACCTGGCGCAGTCGTTCGACGCGGCACATGGTGGCTGGGGCGGCGCGCCGAAGTTCCCGGCACCGATGACCATCGAGCACCTGCTCCGCCGCTTCGTGCGTGCCGGGGACGTCCAGGCACTGACCATGGCACGCCGGACCCTGGACGCGATGGCGGCCGGCGGGCTCCATGACCAGCTCGGTGGCGGCTTCGCCCGCTACGCGACCGATGCCGTCTGGCTGGTGCCCCACTTCGAGAAGATGCTCTATGACAACGCCCAGCTGGCCCGGGCCTACCTCCATGCCTGGCAGGTCACCGGCAAGCCGCGCTATCGCGAGGTGGTCGAGGACACGCTTGACTATCTGCTGCGCGAGATGACGGTCGCCGGCGGTGCCTTCGCCGCCAGCCAGGATGCCGACACGGACGGCGAGGAAGGCGCGACCTACCTATGGACCGCGGACGAGGTCCGTGCGGTGCTGGGGTCCGAGCAGGCGGCGCTCTTCGCCGACGCCTACGACGTGACCGAGTCCGGCAACTGGGAGGGCAAGACGATCCTCCGACGCGTGCGCGATGACGTCACCCTGGCGGCACGCCATGCCATCTCCGATGTGCAGGTCGCCGAGCGCCTGGCCGACGCCCGCGGTCGACTCGCCGATGCGCGCCTCGCCCGACCGCAGCCAGCCCGGGACGACAAGGCCCTGGCGGCCTGGAATGGGCTGGCCATCGCGGCGCTCGCGGAAGCCGCGGTCGCCCTGGATCGTCCCGACTACGTCGCGGCCGCGACGGCGGCCGCGGCCGCGCTCTGGGTTGGCCTGAGGACAGCGGAGGGCCGCCTGCTGCGGTCGTGGAAGGACGGTCGGGCGAAGCATGCGGCGGTCCTCGAGGACCATGCCGACCTCGCCGAGGGTCTCCTGGCGCTCTACCAGGCGACCTTCGAGCCGCGCTGGTTCCTGGCCGCCGTCGAGCTTGCGGAGCTAATAGTGGAACGCTTCGCGGACCCGGCCGGCGGCTGGTTCGACACCGCCGATGACCACGAGGCGCTCGTCGCGCGACCCAAGAGCCTCCAGGACAACGCGCTGCCGAGCGGCGGCGCGATGGCCGCCGTCGTGCTGTTGCGCCTGGCGGCCCTGACCGGCGAGGCGCGCTATCGGTCTGCCGCGGAGGCCGCGGTGGCGGCCTTTGCACCGCTCGCGGCCAGCTATCCGAGCGGCTTCGCCTGGTGGCTCGTGGCCGCGGATCTGGCCGCCTATCCGATCGACGAGGTCGCCATGGTCGGCGGACCAGGCGTCGATGCAACGCCGCTCCTGGCGGTCGTTCGTAGCCAATTCCGCCCCGGTCTCGTGCTGGCAGCCACTCCGGACGGCCCTGACCCGAGCTCGATCGTCCCATTGCTCCGCGATCGACCGCTCGTCGAGGGCCAGGCGACCGCGTACGTCTGTCGCGGCTTCACCTGTCAGGCCCCGACCACCAGCCCGGACGGACTGGCCGGCCAGCTCGGTGCCTGAGCGCGTGGCAGGGCCGAGCGAGCGTGTCGTTGCCTGAGCCCGTCGTGACCCTGTCCGATCTGCTGGCGCCAGGCGCGATCCTCTTCGACCTCGACGGCACCCTCGTCGACACCGTCCCGCGGCGCATCGAGGGCTGGCTGGCCGCCTTCGCCGAGATCGGCATCGACGCCGATGCCGACCGTATCGGCGGCCTCGTCGGCGCCGACGGCAAGCGCCTGGCGCGCGAGGTCGCAGCGGCGGCCGGTGCCAGGCCGTCGAAGCGTGAGATCGCGGCCCTCGACCGACGGGCGGGCGCCATCTTCAGCCAGCTCAACATCGAGCCGAAGCCGCTGCCGGGAGCCCGCGAGCTGCTCATGGATCTCGCTGCTGGGCCGCTCGAGGTGGTCATCGCGACGTCGAGCCTGGGGGCCCAGGTGACCGCATCGGTGGCTGCGCTGGCGCTGCCCAGACCGCCGCTCATCGTCGATGGCGAGCACGTCGAGCACGCCAAGCCGGCACCCGACCTGCTGCTGCTGGCAGCCGAGCGAGCCAGCGTCGCGCCGGCGGCGTGCTGGTACGTGGGTGACGCCACCTGGGACTTCCTGGCCTGCGTCGCGGCCGGCATGGCCGGCATCGCCGTCCCGACCGGTGCAGTCGATGGCGCAGCCTTGCTGGACGCCGGGGCCATGGTCGTGATCGCAGGCCTGACCGAACTCGCCGATGAGCTGCGAGGGCGTGGGCTGCTGACGAGCTAGCCAGGGTGCCTAGCGTCTTGCTCGCCGACCGAGCGTCACCAGGGCTGGTCGTCCCGACGACGCGAGTCGTAGGCGACGGCGAGGATGAAGATCGTGGCCGTCACCAGCGCCAGCAGGAGGAGCGATGAGGGCGAGCCCTGGGCGGCGTCCCTGGAGTCCTCGGTGTCCGTTTGCGGTATGGCATCGGGGTCGGTCGTCGGCTGTGGCCCGGCGCCGCCCACGGTGATGGCCAGGTACGGCGACCAGCTGGACGGCCAGGCGGCGGCGGTGTCGCCGAGCAGGCTCGTACCGGCGTGGACGGACGCCGGCAGGGCGATGAGCAGCAGGAGCGCGGCCACGAGGCCGTACCCCAGCGCGCGATGCCGGGCTGAGGCGTGCGCCCCGGAAAGCCGATCGATCACGCTGGTCGTACCTCATCTGCACGCTGGCACCCAGGCGTCGGCTGCGGTCCACGAAGGACGCGGGCGACCCCGGGCGGGGTCGTGACCAGTAGACATCGGTGGGCTGCGGGCGGTACCGGTGACGGAAGTCCGGCCAGGGGTTGCCGAACGTCCCGGCTGGCCGCATTCCGGGTCGACCCTGGTGGTGCCGACAGGCGCCGCATGGATCGCCGCCCGAGGGCGGCACGAGCGTCCCCGGCTCAGGCGACCCGAGGTTGCTGGATGAGTCGCGGCAGCACGGCCTCGTCGTGCCGAGCCAGGATGGCATCCGGACCGACCGACCAGACCGCGGCAACGAAGGTCGCCACGAGCCTCGGGTCGAGCTGGCTGCCGGCGGCGTCCTCGAGTCGTCGGATGGCCTCCTCGACAGCAAGCGCCTTGCGGTACGGTCGATCGGTGGTCATCGCCGAGAAGGCATCCGCGACCGCGAGCATGCGCCCGATGAGCGGGATCCCCTCGCCGGTCAGGCCGGCGAGGTAGCCGCGGCCGTCCCAGCGCTCATGATGGCTGCGGATGCCGGCGCGCACGACCTCGATGTCGGGCAGGTCGCGCACGATCGCATCGCCGAGTGCGACGTGCTGCTTGACGACCTCGTACTCCTCCGCGGTCAGCGCCGCCGGCTTGCGCAGGATGGTGTCGGGGATGCCGATCTTGCCCACGTCGTGGAGGAGGCCGGCGATGTGGAGAGGCCGGCGGACGTCGGCATCGACGCCCAGCCGGTCGGCGAGGAACAGGGCATAGCGGGCGACGTCTTCGGAGTGACGCTTGGTATATCGATCCCTGGCATCGACCACCAGCACCAGCCCCTGGAGCGTGTCGAAGCTCGCTGCCTGCGACGTCTGCGCCTCGACCTCCGCGGTCGTCGCGCGCCGGACGGCGTTGCCACCACTCGACTTGGCCTCGACCAGCGCGATGGTCGCCTGCGACAGCAGCTCGGTGGCCGCCTCGCCATTCGTGGGGAACCAGCTCAGCCCGGCGCTGATCGTGATCGGCAGGCGCTCGGAGGCCCCGAACTGGAGGCTGAGGTCGACCAAACGATCACGGATACGGTCGAGGGCGCCCTCGAGGTCGTGGCCAGGCTCGGGCGGCGTGAAGGCGATGAACTCGTCCGGCCCGAAGCGCCCGAGCACGACGCCCGGCGGCAACTCGTCGCTCAGCAGGCGAGAGACCTCGATGAGGGCCCGATCGCCAGCACCATGCCCGTGGGTGTCGTTCAGATTGCGGAAGTTGTCGAGGTCGATGAGCGCCACGCCCACGGTCGCCAGTCGGCCCTCAGCCTGCGCCTGGTGCGCGTCCTCGAGCCGCTCGACGAGCTCCGCCACAGCCGTGCCGTGACTCAGGAGACCGGTCAGCGAGTCGCGCCGCGAGGCCTCGAGGAGGTCACTCGTCTGGCGGTCGAGGCGGACCTGAGCGGCGTTGAAGATGTACCAGAGCAGGCCGGTCAGGACCATAGCGGCCAGCAGGACGACGCTCAGTGCGCTCGTCTGCGCCTGGCTGATGGCCGCCAGGAGCGGCTCGCCATCGCGATAGATCTCGAAGACGGCCTCGACCGTGCCGTCCGGTGCGATGATCGGCAGGTACTCCTCGATGACCACCTCCCCGGCACTGCCACCTGGTTCCGTGTTCGGCTGGTCCTCGGATGCGATCTCGATGTTCGCGGTCGGTAGGCGGGTCGCCAGGGTCTGTTCGAGCTCTTCGCCGCCCTCGACCTGACCGCGCAGCGTCGGATCGTCGCTGTAGAGGATCGTGCCGTCCGGCGCGTGGACCTTGAGGCGCAGGATGTCCGCGTCGGTCTCGACCAGCCGCAGCAGGGCCTGCTGCACCGTGGCGACGCGCGCGTCGGTGCTGCCGCCGAAGGTCATGTCGGATGCGGTCAGACTGCTCTCGGCGAAGCTCTGCGCGAGCGAGCGGTCCGCGCTCGCAGCCGAGGCGATGGCCGTCGTCTGGACGTGCTGCCCGACGATGGCGGTCAGGCCGAAGCCGGTCAGCCCCACGAGCGCGAGGCTGACCCCGAAGACGAGCAGCAGGAGGCGCGGCCACCGATGGGCCCGAAGGGCGCTGATCTTCCGGTACTCCTCAGAGGCCCAGCCGGTTCGGGACGCAGGCTGGGCGGCATGGCGACGTCCCGGCGACGAACGTTGCCGTGACCGGTGCGTCGGAGCAATAGGACCATCGGGTGACCCGATGGGCGCCGAGTCAGTCGGGCAGCTGCGCCGCTGCGGCCAGGAGGTCGGCGGCAGGCCACGACAGCCGCCGTGAAGCGCCGTCGATCAGGCGTCGGTCAGCGCGATCCGGATGCGCTTGTTGATGCGCCCCTTCGATTCGTAGCCGGTGACCCGGATGCCGCCGACCTCGCGGGTGTTGGCGACGTGGGTGCCGCCGTCGGCCTGCAGGTCGAGCCCGACGATCTCGATCGTCCGGATCTGCTCGATGCCGGGCGGCAGCAGGTTCACCTTGGTCCGGATGAGGTCGGGGATCGCGAAGGCCTGTTCCCGAGGCAGGACCGCGACCCGGACGTCGCGCGCGGCGTGACAGCTCCTCGTTGACCGTCGCCTCGATGGCCCCCACGAGTTCGCCGCTCATGGTCTCGAATTCGAAATCCATGCGGCCGGAGCCGGGCTCCATGTTGCCGCCCGTGACGAGCGCGCCGTAGTCGCGCCAGACCACGCCGCAGAGCGCGTGCAGGGCGGTGTGGGTTCGCATCAGGCGACAGTCGGCGAGCCCAGTCGAGGTCGACCGTGACCCGGTCGCCGACAGCCGGCGGTCCATCAGCGAGACGCTGCCAGCGCGTGGACGATGGTGTCGCCGTCCTTGGTCGCCGCGTCCACCGGTCCAGGCACGCCCATCGCGCGTCCGCAGGATGCTGCCGCGATCGGCAGGCTGCCCGCCACCGCCCGGGTAGAAGACCGTGCGGTCGAGGACGACCAGCGGGCTCGATCGCCTCGTCGACGGCCACGACACGCGCCTCGACCGTCCCGAGATAGGCATCGCGATAGCAGATGGCGTCGGTCGCCAGCGCGGTCATGGCTGGATCTCGAAGAGGCCTTTCATCTGCGCGTAGTGGCCGGGGAGGGTGCACCCGAAGGCGATCGGTCCAGGTCCATCGAATGTGTACTGGAACTCGCGCGTGCCGCTCGCTCCACGCCGGGATGCCGGGCAGGCCCGAGGCGCCGGCGCTCAGGTCGGCGTCCGAGCCGATGAAGAAGTCGTGGTCGAAGCCGGCCGTGTTGCTGATCCGGAAGGTGTAGGTCTCACCCTGGACGACGGGGATGGTCGAGACCTGTTGGCCGTTCTGTTTGATCTTCAGGTCGGCCGTCAGCTCCAGGTCGATGACGTGGCTGGCGTCGACGGCGACCGTCGGCACGGCTGACGTTGCGACAGGATGCCGGGGTCGCG
Organism: uncultured Chloroflexia bacterium; assembly: GCA_963833535.1. GTDB lineage: Bacteria > Chloroflexota > Limnocylindria > Limnocylindrales > CSP1-4 > CSP1-4. The sequence continues at coordinate 150,621 of CAWHYC010000006.1, forward strand.
CAGCCGCCCAGGGCGAGGCCAGGGTCAGAACGGCGGCCATGGTCAGAGCAGGAGGTATCGGTCGTCGCATGACCGAAGTGTCGCGCATCCCGCGGGCGGATGAGCGGCCGAGGAGGTAGGCGTCGCGCATCGGCGACCGCATACGAGGCCGTTACCGCGCCGGCGACGAGCGGTCGCCCTACCTCGCCGCCGGCGCCACGCCCGGCACAAGCCCTAGCCGGATGGCCACGCTGGTCGCCTCGACCCGACCCGAGACCCCGAGCTTGGCCAGGATGTTCCGCACGTGGACGGCCACGGTGCGCTCACTGATGAAGAGGCGCTCCGCGATCTCCCGGTTCGTCCGACCCTCGGCGATGATGGCCAGGACTTCGTACTCGCGCGGGCTCAGGTTGAACGGGTCCCGGGCCGGCACGACCTCGACGGGCAGGAGCCGCTCACTGATGGCGCGACCGGTCGCCGTCCGGAACGGCCCGTCAGTCTGCGCATCGAACGGATCGTGACCGTCGGCCGGCCCCAGGCTCGCCAGCGCTCCTGCGATCCCAGGTGAGGTCGGCGATTCCCCGGCCAGCTCGGTCGGCCAGCGACCGGTGGCATCAAGCGACAGCTGGGTGGCATCGTCCTCGGACGGGACGGGCTCGAAGCCCGGGATCATCTGCCCGCGCCCGACCGCGATCGCCTCGCCATCGATGTCGTCCGCCGGACGGCCCGGCCCGACCGCGATGACGGTCGGCGCCAGGCGAGGCGCCAACGAGGCGGGCATGTCCGGCAGGACGATGCGGCCACGTTGCGCGAGTCGCCGGATCTCTCGCAGCAGCGGGCGGGCCGGCAGCTCGACGGCCAGGTCCCAGGCCGCAACAAGCGCCGTCCGTGCCTGCGGACGCCGATCGCGTGACACGAGGGCCGTGGCCGCCTCCCACCAGCGAGCCTTGGCGGCGAGGTAGGGCACGTGCAGCGCCTCCCAGCCGGTGGCGATCTCCGCCCAGGCATCGGGGTCGGCTCGATTGCGCAGACGCGCCAGGTGCGCGCTCGCCGTCGCCAGGTGGAGATGGGCCTCGCGGGTCGAGCCGAGATTCTCGGCAGGCTGCCAGCCACGAGTTGGTGCTCGGACTCCGCGACGACGCCCCTGGCCAGCTCTGTGCCGGCGGCGACGGCCCCGATGTCGCGCCGATGCCTGCCGGCCTCGGCGAAGGCCGCACAGGCCTCGGTCGTGGTCGATGCCGCCATGGCGATCTGGGCACGGTCGCCGGTCGCCAGCACCCGCGTCCAACCGCGCCTCGCGACGCGTTCCGCATCGGCGACGTCGTCGCGCCAGAGCGCGTAACTGACCGCGATCCGTTGGACCGTCGCCGTCCACTGACCGTCAGGCACCGCCTCCAGCTGCAACAGGATCTGGCCGACCAGGCGACCGGCCTCATCGTCGCTGCGGGATTCGACCAGCACGGCGCCGAGGGCCAGCAACGGGCTCCAGACGAGCCGATGCGGGCTCCAGGCGAGGGCCGCGCGACACTCGGCCTCGGAGCCGGACCAGCGCCCTAGCTTGAAGAGGATGTCGGCCGCATTACCACGCAGGAAGGCGCCGTAGCCGGCCTCCTGCTCCCAGCGGCGCGCCTCTTCGATGCCCTGCTGGACGATCGCCAGCGCCGGGTCGTAGCGCGCGTCGAGCTCGAGGAGATGCGTCCGATTCGCGTACGTGCGCATCAGGTCGTCGAGACGTCCGGCGCGACGCGCGTGGCCGGCCGCCTCCTCCAGGTAGGCCAGCCCGTGGTCGATCTGGCCGCCGTAGGCGATGTCCACGCCGAGGGTACAGGTCGCGTGCCCGAGCTCCGCATCGGCGACCGGCTCGGCGTTCCCGGCGGCGGCCCTGGCCTGTTCGGCGAGCAAGGCGCTCTCGTCGAAGCTGCCGTCGAGCATCAGGACCTGCGCCAGCGCCCCGAGCACGCGGGCACGCTCGGCGGTCGGCTGGTCGGGCACCAGCTGGACCGCCGTCTGCAGTGAGCTTTGCGCTGCGACATGGTCGCCGGCAGCCGACTGATACAGCCCCAGGCGAAGGTAGAGCAGACCGACGTCGAGCTGGAGGGTGTGCTGGGCCCGACTGCCGCGTCGGGCGGCGTCGGCCACCGCCGAGGCCCCAGCGAGCTCGGATATCGCCTGCTGGGCAAGGCCGGCGGCGCGACCGGCGTCGTCGGCTGCGAACGCGGCATCGGCCGTCAACGCGAGCAGCTCCGCCGTCGACAGTGTCAGCTTGGGCACGCGCGCCTCGTGCGTCTCGACCAGCTCCAGCGCGCGTTGGAAGTGGAGCAACGCCGTGCCGCCGGGGTCGAGCGCCTGGCAGCCGAGGCCAGCTGCGGTGTGGGCATTGCGCGCCGCCGCGAAGCGCATCGCACGTTCGAGGTGCCAGGCCGCCTCCGCCGGCTCATGGCGCAGGGCTCGAGCCAGGGCATCGTGGACCGGTTGCCGGTCGGCGGGCAGCCCGAGCGCCTCGATCGACTCCGCGTACGCCTCGTGGACGACGGCGATCCGGCTCGTCTCGTCACTGGCCACCGTCTCGACGGCCAGGCCAGCGCCGCAGACCTCCGTCAGGGCGGCGCGTGTCAGATGGCCGCCCGGGAAGTCGGCGGCCAGCAGCAGCTCGACGGGCAGCGGCCGACGCGCCGCTGCGAGGACGCGAAGCGAGCGCATGGCGCCGACGGAGAGAGCCGAGAGGCGCATCCGCAGCAGGTCATCGAACCGGCCCCCGAGGCTGCCGCCCGACCCAGCCTCGGTCTCGGCCAGCTGCTCGGCCAGAAGCGGGATGCCGCCGCTGCCCTCGAGGACGGCTGCCGTCATCGCGGCCGACGGTCGCTCGCCGGTCAGCCCCTCGATGAAGCCCATGACCTCGTGCCGCTCCAGGGGCCCGATCGCGATGTTCTCGATGATCGGGTCGCCTTCGATGATCGAAGCCAGCGCGAGCATCGGATGGCGGCGGTGAAGCTCGTCGGGCCGGTAGGTGACGATCAGGCAGATGGGCAGCTCGCGGCCGATGCGCAGCATCGTCTCCACGAACTTGCGCGTGCCCGGATCGGCGTGGTGGAGATCCTCGAGCGCGAGCACGACGACGCCATCGCCGGCCCGCCTGGTGAGGATCCCGATGACCGCCTCCAGGAGCCGGCTGGCCTGCTGGTCGGGCGACGAACGCATCGGGTCGTGCGGGATGAGCCCGAGGCGACGCACGCGATCGGCGATGGACGGCACGAGCTGGGTGGCCTCCAGGCCGGCCGCTCCGATGACGTCTGCGAGTCGCTCGTCGTCAAGCGACTCGAGGCTGGGGCCGAGGGCGGCGCTCAGCGGAGCGTAAGGCACGCCCTCCTGCGGCTCATAGGCCGCCGCACGCAGGACGACCACGTCGGGCAGGTCCGCAAGGCGCGCCTGGAGCTCCGTCAGCAGCCGACTGATGCCGATGCCGGCCGGTCCGGTGAGGGCGATCCGCGCAGGCTGGCGCGATGCCGCGCGCTCCAGCCCGGCCGCCAGGCGGGCGAGCTCGCGTTCCCTACCGACGAAGGCCATCGGAGCAAGGATACGCGTCGTGTCAGCCATACTGCGCTGGTGATCGAGACGCCTGGAACCGCAGCCGTCGACCCGGCCGGGCCCATGGTCGCGGCCGGTCCGCACCCCGACAACGACCTGAACGAGCTGACCGGTGAGGCCTGGCTCTACTTCACCAAGTCGCTCTGGACGACGGCCTACCCGTCAGAGCTTGGGCACGCCGCCCGCAAGGCCCACGGCGCCAACAAGCCTCCCCGGCTGATGGCTCGACTGATCGAGTTCTTCACGGTTCGCGATGAGCTCGTCCTGGACCCCTTCGCCGGCGTCGGCGGGACGCTGCTCGGGGCTGCCATCTGCCGCTCACCGCGGCGCGCCCTGGGCTTCGAGCTCGAGCCTCGCTGGGCGGCCATCTACGCCCAGGTCGTCGCGGCTGCCGGGGCCGATCGCGACGGCGCCGGCCCCCTGCTGGCGGACCTTGGCAGCGCCGATCCCGGTGGACCGCGGGCGTTCGATCCATCCGGCTGCGTGATGGCGTGTGGCGACGCGATGGACCGGCTGGGCGACCTTGCCGATGGCTCGATCGACTTCGTGGCCACCGACCCGCCGTACAACCCGCAGCTCCGTCTGACGATGGCCGGTGGACGACTGGCCGAGACGCACGCCAACCGGCGGACCGACTACGCCATGGTCACCGACTCCGACGCCGACCTGGCCAACAGCGCCAGCTACCCGGAGTACCTCGATCGCATGGAGGCGGTCTTCGGCCAGCTCCAGCGGGTGCTCCGTCCCGGTCGCTACGCAACCTTCATCGTTCGCGATGCCTATCAGGATGGACGCTACCGGTTCACGGCTGCCGACCTCACGCAACGGGCCGAGCGCGTCGGACTGGTTCCCAAAGGCGATCTCATCTGGTATCAGGCAGGCACCCGGCTTCGGCCGTACGGCTATCCCCGAGCCTTCGTGCCCAACATCGTGCACCAGCACATCGTGGTCCTCCGCCGTCCCTGACAGACGACAAGACGTCGGTCGACTCGTGCCCGCGCGGTCCGGTCCCTGGCTGCAGGTCAGCTGGCGCCCCGCTCGCGGATGAACCGGGCGGCCAGGCCCTCGCCCAGGACCGGCTCGCTGGCCTGGAAGGCGCGCATCGCCTGGGCCTCGTTGAAGGCGGCCAGGACATCGCTGTCGTCATCGTCGTCGTCCGATGCCGCCGGTGCGGTGGTGACAACGTCGCCAAGGGTCATCTTGTGGACCCAGCCGATCTCCCCGTGTGGCGTTCGAACCTTCCAGTAGAGGCCCGATCGCTCGAGCAACTCGACCTCGTCGCCTTCGTCGAGCCGGCCGATCTCCTGGCCCAGGATCTCGTCTGGCGAGTCGGCCAGGCGGACCATTCGATAGCGGATGCGGCGACGTTCGTTGCCTGGCTCGCCGGCCACGCCCGCGCCGGTGAACGTCAGTCGCTCCGCCTCGATGGCGGCCAGGCTCGTTCCCGGAGGCGCCTTGCGCGCCTCGTTGAGCGACGGACGCCGCCAGCGCGGCATCGCCATCTCGCCGGTCAGAGGCACCTCGCTCGGCCTCGCCTCTGGCCCCGGTGGCGGGGACGCGTCGGGCGCATCGTCGCGCGTCGGGAGGTCGTACGGATCCTCATCCTCGCGGCGGCGGCGCTTGAAGGTGAAGAGCGCCATGGCCACGACGGCGGCTGAGCCGGTGGCGACGACGGCACTCCGAGCCGCGATGGTCAGCCACTGATCGCTGCCGAAGCCTGGCAGCACCGCGGTCAGCGCCGCCATGGACCCGACACCGGGCCCGCCCGACGCGCCGCCGACTGCGGAGTCGACGTCAGCCGGCATCGGGTCGGCCGGTGGCTGGGGGTCGCTCGACCCCAGCGACGGATCGCCGGCTGGACCTGCTCCAGCAGCGCCGATGCCGCCGGACCCATCGGATCCAGGGCCGCCATCGAAGTCGAGGAAGGCACCCGCGATCGCAGCCACCGGATCTGGCCCCGCGCTGGAGGCCGGCTCAGGTGTCGGCGTCGGCTTCGGCCTCGGCCTCGGCGTCGATCGCGGGCGGCTCGATCCGCTCGTCGTTGCCGGCCTGGGTGCCGGCTTGGAGGTGGGTCGCGGCTTGGGCTTGGGCTTGGGCTTCGGCGCGACCTTGATGGTGCCGCCGGCGAGGGTCGTCTCGCGGCCCTTCGAGTCCCGCGCCACGAACGAATAGCTGTGCGTTCCCGCCGTCTTGACCCTGATGCGGACGAGATACCGAGCGCCGTCGCGCCTGTTGCTGTCGGACGCGTTGTTCGGTGCCATCGCGTGAGGCGTGCCGTCGACCACGACGCGCACGAAAGCCGGCGGTGCATCGTCTTTGCTGACGTAGGTGGCGGCGAACGTGAAGGCGTCGCCGGCCATGCCAGCGTCGGGGTCGGCGGACCCGGCGGTCAGCTTGAGCGGACCGTGAGCCGCGACCGGCATGGCGAGAGCGAGGCTGAGGAGCAGGGCACACGAGACCAACGCGGCGAGCGCCCGTGTGCGCTGGCCCGGGATGAGTGCGTGCAGAACCAAGATGATCCTCCGGTCCTGGGCCTATGGGCCCGGAAGTGGACCGAGGATGCCCGCTGAGGGGCGGTCGGGCAATGGTACCTGCGTCCCACCGCGCGGCGCCGACCGGCCACCGCCCTGGGTCCCGCCGCGAGCAGCCGCCGCCCACCGCCGTGCGTCCACCCGCGAACCATCGGCCGCCGCTGCCGCTCCCGCGAACGGGAGTCGGGTTGACCCGAAGTGACCATCCGCACCACCCGAAGTGGCCATGGCCCCGACCGGCTGCAGGGGCGACGATCGACATGTGAAGGTCATCGCTGCGGCTTCGCCGCGCCCTCGAGCGCGCACGCCGTCCCTGGCGCGCGCGATCGCCGGCGGCCTGCTCCTGGTGTGCATCGGGCTCGGCACCGTGGCCCTCATCGTCGCCTCTGGCGTCATGCAGTCGGTCACCCACGTCGGTGACTCTCGAGTCAGCCAGCAGCTCTTCGGCACCGCTACCTGGGGGCTGGCGTTCCTCATCCCGGGCCTCTTCATCGTCCTCGGCCTGGCTCGTATCGTGCGCGCGGTCGAGGCACGCCCGCGCGCCCGCCGTGACCGACCAGCGGCCTCGCAGCGTGGTCGGGTCTCCGATGAGTTCCAGGTCGCCCAGCTCGTGCGACTGCCGGATGGGCGGACCATCCCCGAGGTCGTGGTCGGGCCGCACGGTCTGACGGTCGTCGAGGAGGTTCCGCCCAAGCACGCCAGCCGCCAGGCCAGCCATCACTGGGAGGTCCGCGACCGGACGGGCCGCTGGACGGCCGTCGAGCACCCCCTGGACCGAGCCGCTCGAGACGTCGAACGCCTGCGACGCTGGCTGGGGAGCTACATGGAGGACTACACGCCCCGCTTCACGGCGGTCTGCGTCAGCGACGACGACCGGCTCCCTCGTTCCCACGAGGTTGCCGTCATCCGACGCGATCAGCTGGCCGACTTCCTTGGCGCACAACCGCCACTCCGGCAGATGACGGCCGACCGACGCGAGCGGATCGCTGGCCTCCTGCGAGACCTGGTCGAAGCCTGAGTCAGGCAGGTCCGGTCGAGGCGAGCTCGCGCAGATCGGCCAACAGCAGGTCCACCTCTGCCGACGTGTTGTAGTGCACGAGGCCGATGCGCAGGAGCCCACCCGACGCCGCCAGACCCAGCCGCTCGACGAGGTTGACGGCGTAGAAGTCGCCGTCCCAGGTGAAGATGCCGCGGCGACCGAGCTCGGCGGCGAGGTCGGCCGGTGACCACCCCGCCAGGCGCAGCGCGACCGTCGGCGTTCTCTGGTCGAAGCGCTCCAGCTCGGTGATGCCCCAGATGGTCACGCCCGGGATGACCAGCAGCCCGGCCATGAGCCGCTCGCTGAGGTCGCGCTCGTAGCGCTTGATGGCCGCCATCGCGGCGTGGACGTCGAGCCGCCGACCGGCCATCGCGCCGAACCCCTGGCGTTGCGCGGCGTCGACGCCGCGACCCAGCTCGGCCAGATACTCGACGGCTTCGGTCGTGGCGGCCATCCCCTCGTGGCTCTGGGTGCCCGATTCGAAGGCATCGGGCGCCGGCCGCAGCTGGTAGCGAGGCAGGGCGGCGAGCTGCTCAGGACGGCCATACAGGACGCCCAGGTGTGGTCCGAAGAACTTGTAGATCGAGCAGGCCAGGAAGTCGGTCTCGAGGTCCTGGACGTCGATGGGGCCGTGGGGGGCGAAGTGGACGGCGTCGACGAAGGTCCACGCGCCTGCTGCGTGTGCGCGGCGGACGATGTCGCGGACCGGGTTGATGGTGCCGGTGGCGTTGGACGCCATGCCCACGGCCACGAGGCGCGGTCGACCTTGCAGGGCCGCGTCGAGCGTCGTCAGATCGAGGGTACAGTCGCTCGGATCGATGTCGACCCAGCGCACGGTGGCTCCGGCGTCCGCCGCCATCAGGGTCCAGGGACTGACGTTCGCGTCGTGGTCGAGCCGCGTCACGACGATGTCGTCACCAGGGCGCAGCAGTCGGCCGATGGCCCGACTGAGCATGAACGTCAACGTCGTCATGTTCGGCCCGAACTTGACGCTGCCAGGCGGTGCGTCGAGGAAGTCCTCCATGGCGGCGTGAGCCGCGTCGATGACCCGGTCGCTCTCGGCGGACGTCACGAAGGCACCGTGCGTGTTCGCGTTGTGCTCGCGAAAGTAGCTCGAGTAGGCGTCGATGACACGCTGCGGCACCTGCGTCCCGCCGGGCCCATCGAGGAAGACGACCGGCTCGCCATGGAGTCGGCGGTTGAGCGCCGGGAATTGGGCCCGTAGCGGGATCGGATCGAACGCGGTCATCGACCGCAGGGTAGCGAACCGTCGCCAGCCGCGGGCTGAACCCGGACGAACGAGTGGGAGCAGGCTCTGGGGCGGGACCTAGACCGCGGCGCCGGTGGGCGCGGTCGCAGGCGTGATCGGATCCGCGCCCGGGAACCAGGCGCCCAAGTCGAGATCGGCCTGGTAGGCCTCGACGGCATACCGGTTGACCCACGCGAAGGCGTGCTCCGCCTGGCCGGCGTCGGGCGCGCCGCGCAGCCCGACCGTCACATGGCCGAGCATGACGAAGGGACCGCCGGGCCGCGTCAGCGAGCGGCCGGGATCGTAGCCGGGCAGCGTGGGCAGCTCGCCCGCGATCTGGAAGGGGCCGATCGACAGGTTCAGCGCGTGCCACGAGGCATGCACGGGGGTCGACGTCTCGACCGGGCAGACGACCATCAAGAGGTCGTCGGTCTCGACGACGGCGCGCGTCTGGCTCTCGCGTGGGCCGCCATCGATGGGGTCGAGCATGGGACGTTCGAGCGACAGCGCGTCAAGGGTCTCCAGCAGGTCTCCGAGCCTATCGGAGCCCGCCAAGCGCCCATGCAGAAGACCCGCCCCCGTATAGGCTTCGATCTGCGTGCTCATGGCGGCGTCCTCGTCGCGAGGCGCCAGCGTCGCACGAATCGGGCGTGCCGGACCATCCCCATGGGTACCGTCGAGGGCGGGATGTTGGTACGCCCTCCGCGGTGCCAGAATGCTCCGCATGGTCGGCCCCGAACCGCCATCGGCAACCGCCAGTGGGCGCCCGCATCGGAACCTGGCGACCGCCTACCTCATCTGGTTCCTGCTCGGCATCTTCGGCGCACACCGCTTCTACCTCGGCGATGCGCGGGCCGGTCGCCGCTACCTGGTCGCGCTCAGCATCGGCGTAGCGCTGCCGGTCATCGGCCTGGTGCTGGCGCTCTGGGCACGCAGCGTCGAGGGCGTCTCACTCGGGTTGATCGGCTGGTCGGCTGGCCTGCTGGTCCTGCTTGGCGTGCTGCTGGCTGCCATCCTCGACGCCTTCCGGCTGCCGGCCCTGACGCGGCGCGCGAACGCCGACGTCGACGCGACCGAACCGCCGGGGCGTGACGGCATCAGCTCAGGACGCGACGGATGAGCGATCCGCGCGGGATGAGCGATCAGCGCAGCTTGGACGCTCAACGCGCGGCGACGACCTCGACCTCGCAGCGCGCACCGATGGCCAAAGCTGACACGCCGATCGTGGCGCGCGTCGGGGGATCGCTCGGGAAGGACTCGCGCCAGACCTCGTTGTAGGCCGCGAAGTCGGTCATGTCTGTCAGGTAGACGGTCGCTTTGACCACGTCCGACAAGTCGAGGCCGACCAGCCTCAAGCGGGATCGGACGTTCTCGAGCATCTGGCGGACCTCGGCCGCGATGCCGCCTGCCACGACGGCGCCGCTGAGCGGATCGTCGCCGACCTGGCCGGCGACGAAGACGAAGCCGTTGGCCTCGACGAGCTGCGAGAACGGCAGGTGCCCGGGGGGGAGGCCGTCGGGCTGCAGCACCACCTTGGGCATCGATCCCTCCTCGCGCTCCGCCAGACAATGGTAGGGGAGCCTGGATTCGAACCAGGGACCGGCGGTGTATAAGACCGCTGCTCTAACCGCTGAGCTACTCCCCCGCGCCGATGCTACACCGCAGCATGCCCACGGACGGGCGAAGTGTCAGGAGCCGGAGCCAAAGAGCCGTGCGGCCACGGCGCGCAGCCCGCCCTGGCTGGAGGGCGTCAGCGTCGGCGGGGCTTCGACCTCCTGGTAGACCCCAGCGAGCAGGGCATGCTCCTCCGGGCTGCGCAGGGCCTGGATGGGCAGGTCGTCGGGATCGAGCGGTCGAGGCGACTCGACCACCAGACGCGGTGGTCGAGCGTAGGCGGGCGCGCCCATGAGCTGGGGCATGGCCATGAAACGCCCGCCGCCTCCCGCGGCGTCGCTCGTGAACGCGGGCGCGGGGCTCCCCGTGAGCGGACCCCCGGGCATCTCATCGACGTCCGGGAGCGGCGCGAGACCCTCGACAAAGGGATCGCTGGGGGCCATGGGCGACGTGTAATCGTTCGTCAAGGTGCTCAATGCGGCGCTCGTGCGGGTTCGATGTCCAGCATGACCGCGTCAGGATACGGCCTTCCAGCGGCATCCGGGCTAGAGGACGATGGTACCGAATCGGGAAGTGGTGACACCAGGCAACGGGACTTATAAAAGCGGCCTGATGAGCTGGAAGATGATGACCAGCACGATGTACGCGACCGGGAAGGCGGCGAACATGCCCAGCATCGCCGCCCAGGCGGAACGGCGGCGGACGCCGGACGCGCCGCTGGGGAGCGGTGCCCAGAGGTACGTCAGGATGCTGCCGGCCCCGACCACGACCAGGACGTAGAGGGCGAACGCTCCGAGGCCGGCACCGATCCTCAGATCCCAGATCAGCAGGACGAGGCCGGCCACCACGGCCACGACGACGTCGGCCGTGATGGCCCGGACGATCGGCGGCGGCACGTTGCGCGCCTGTCGCCAGCGGATCTCCCACTCACCGCGCGGCTCGACCTCGGGCTGCGGTGGGCCTGCCTGGCTCATGCCTGGTCTGCCGAGAGGATGACCAGCTCCGGTCGACGCGGCAGGGTCGTCGGTGTGTGCGAGGCGATCGTCGCCACGGCCTCGACCAAGCGATCCAGCTCCAGTTCTGTGTTCCAGAAGCCGATCGACAGGCGGACGCCATCGAGCGGGACGATCGTCCGCGTGACGGCGAAGACCTGCTGTGCCAGGGCGACCCTCAGCTCTTCGCAGTTCCAGCCCGCGACGCGGATGGTGACCAGCGTGGCCATCGCCCCGAGCGGCGTCAGCAGCGTGACACCGTCGATAGCCGCCAGCCGACCGGCCGTCTGACGGGCCAGCCGGCCGGCCCGTTCGAACGCCCAGGGCAGGCCGACGGCCATCTGCAGCCAGCCGACCGCGCGGGCCAGCCCGACGATCGACGGCCGATGGACGTCGGTCAGCTCGAAGCGGCGGCCGGTATGCCATGTCTCGCCCGCCAGTGGCAGATCCAAGGACGCGAACGACGGGTAGCCGGCCCATGACTGGATGGCCTCCGCACGTGCACGCGGAGACGCCCAGATGGCACCGGTACCGATGGGTCCGGCCAGCCACTTGTGTCCGGATAACGCGATGACGTCGGCTCGCAGACGGCTGGCATCGACGGCGATGGCGCCGACCGACTGGGCAGCGTCCACTACGAGCCAGGTGCCGTGGTGTTCGGCGACGTCGGCGATGCCTTGGACCGGCAGCACCGCTCCGGTCGTCCAGAGCACATGCGAGACAGCGATCATCCGCGTCCGGGGCGTCATCGCGGCGCCGATCCGCTCGAGGATCCGGTCGCCGTCGAAGGCTGGGTCGATGTGCACGACGTCGACCTCGATGGCGGCCCGCTCACGCACCGACCAGATCGGGCCAGACAGGCCGGGATGCTCCGCGTCGGTGGTCACGATCCGGTCCCCTGGCCGCCAATCGATCGCGAACAGCGCGTGGTTGAGCGCTTCGGTCGCGCCGTGCGTCAGGCCGATGCCATCGAGGTCGCCGGTCAGCATCGCGGCCAGCACGCCTCGACACTCATCCATGCGCTCGGCAAAGGCGATGTAACCCTCCGGATCTGCGCGGCCGACGCGCAACTCCCAGTCCTCGATCTCCCGCATCGCGGCGATCGTCTCGCGTGCCAGCGGCCCTGCCGTGCCGGCGTTCAGGTAGATGCCACTGGTGGTGGCCGGCATCGCCTCGCGGATGGCAGCGACCTTGTCGGCATCCGGCATGAAGGGCGAGACCATGGGCTGGCTATGATAGCCACCGATGCCCGTGACCTTCGCCCGCCCAGAGCTCATCGCGAGCCCAGATTGGCTCGCCGAGCATCTCGGGCGACCCGGCATCCGGATCGTCGACTGTCGCTACAGGGTCGACGGCACCGGCCGCCAGGTGCACGCCGCAGGGCACATCCCTGGCTCGGCGTATCTCGACTGGGCCACGGAGCTCGTCGACCCCGATGACCCCCTGCCCTTCCAGCTCGCCGGCCCCGAGGCGTTCGCGGCAGCGGCCGGCCGGGCAGGCATCGGCGACGGCACCACCGTGGTCCTCTACGACGACACGACCTCGCTCTACGCGGCCCGCGTCTGGTGGAGCCTGCGCTGCTACGGCTTCGACGGCGTTCGCATCCTCGACGGCGGTTGGTCGGCTTGGCTGACGAGCGGGCGCCCGACCTCGTCGGCCGTGGCGCGCATCGAACCGTCCGTCCTGACCCCACGCGGTGTGCCGCGCCTCCGCCTCACGACCGCGGACGTGAACGCGCTCCTGGGCTCCCAAGGGGTCGAGCTCGTCGACACCAGGGCGCCGGCCGAGTACCACGGTCAGGAGGGCAATGCCAAGCGCCTGGGGCATATCCCCGGGGCCATCAACGTCCCCTCGGCGCTGCTCACCGAGCACGGCTCCGGCATCTTCCTCGCGCCCGACCGCTTGTCAGCGCTCTTCACCGAGGCCGGAGTCCGCCGTGACCGGCGGATCGTGCTCTATGACGGCGCGGGCATCGGCGCCGCCAAGGCGGCTTTCGCGCTGACGGTGCTGGGCTACGAGAACGTCGCGCTCTACGAAGGCGGCTGGTCAGCGTGGGGCAGTCGGCTCGATCTGCCCGTCGATCGCTGAGGCCGACCCTCAGCCGAGCGGCTCGGACGGCTCGGCCGGCTCCGACGGCTCGGACGCGCTGACCACGACACCGGCCCACACGTCCTGCTCCTGGAACGGGGCCAGGATCTGTGCACGTGCGTGGTTGAAGGCCAGGAATGGCGCCGGCGTGCGTGCCTCGCTCAGTGAGTCGGACCAGAAGACCGCCTCGGTCATGGGCAGGAAGCGGCCGATCAGCTCCGCCAGCGCTTCGTGCAGGTCGCGTTCGGGCAACAGGTGGATGCGCCCGGTGATCTTGAACGGTGGCACGCTGACGGTGGCCTTCTCCGGGATCTTGGCCATGCGCAGCTCGGGCGTCGCTTCGACCTCCGCCTCGGCCACTGCGAAGAGGATGGTCGCCAGGTTGATCTGAGCATAGGCCGCGCGTTCGACGACCGCGCGAACGCCGAAGTCCTCGAAGATGACGTTGTCGAGGACCAGGAAGCTGGCGTCTGTTGCGTTCAGGACGTCGGTCAGCCGGCGGTGCCGGGTGCGCAGGTCGCCGCGCACCACGTGCGCGTCGGTGTAGAGGGTGATGCGGGTGGACGACTCGGCGCCGATGTGCTCGAACATGGCCACAGGATACGGTCGTCAGGCCGGCCTGACGAGGGGTCCAGATGGTCTTTAGTCGGGATCGCGGGGCTCGGCGGCACCACTGACCGCATAGGCGACCGCCCCGCTCGTCCGCTCGTGGAGACGCTCGACGCTCGAAAGGCGATCGATCTCGTCAGCCGTCTTGTCGGGCCGGAGGCGCACGATGCGAGGAAAGCGGAGCGCGTACCCCGACGCGTGGCGTGTCGAGCGCATGATCACGTCGAAGGCGATCTCGACCACGATGATCGGCTCGACGAGCCGGTAACGGCCGAACCGTTGGAGGGTGTGCGCCTCGAACCAACGGGTCATGTCGGCGATCTCGACATCGGTCAGCCCGCTGTAGGCCTTGCCGATGGTCGCCAGCTGGCGCTCGGCGGCAGGACGATCGTCGATGACCGCGAACGTGTAGTCGGACAGGACGCCATGGCGCTTGCCGTGGCCGACCTCGACGCCGACGACCACGCAGTCGAGGGTGGCCAGCGGCTTCTTGAGCTTGAGCCAGCCGTAGCCTCGCCGGCCTGGCGAGTAGGTGCTCGCGGGGTCCTTGACCATCAGACCTTCATTGCCGCGAGCTCGTGCGGCCTCGAAATGGCGCTCGAGGGCGGGCTCATCGACCGCGGTGACCAGTCGCGAGACACCGAAGCCCGGTGTCGAATCGAGGCTCAGCCCGTCGAGTCGGTCGCGTCGCTCGGTCAGCGAACGCCGCAGGAGCGGCTCGACGTCACCCTCGGCACCGACCGCCAGGGCATCGAAGGCGACGAAGATGCAGGGCACGTCGGCGAGCAGCGCGGCCGATGGCTTCTTGCGGCCCAGTCGCGTCTGCAGCCGCTGGAACGGCATCGCGCCGCCATCCTTCCAGGCCAGCAGCTCACCGTCGAGGATGCCCTCCCAGGGCAGGTCGGCAGCGGCCGTGACGACCTCCGGGAACTGGCCGCTGACGTCGTGCATGTCGCGGCTGTAGAGCCGCGTCTCATCGCCCAGGCGATGGAGCTGGGCGCGGATGCCGTCGTACTTGTCCTCGACCCAGACGGGGCTGCCGAGTCGCTCGATGACCTCGGCGGCATCGGCAGCCGGCGACGCGAGCATCGATTTGAGCGGCCGGAAGACGGTCAGCGAAGCCGACTCCAGGACGGTCGTCGCGAGCCAGCTCGGCGGTCCGCCCGATGTCGCCGGTCAGCATCCCAGCCCATTTCACCGCCTCCAGTGGCTGCGCGAAGGCAGCCGCGATGGCAGCCTCGAGGTGTCCTTCGCGGAGCCCGATACGCATGTCGCCGCCCATCACCTTGACCACGTACTTGGCCGTCAGCGGATCGCATCGCCAGAGCAGCGTCCGGAAGATGGTCGCCTTGTCGGCCGCCCCACGAGCGGCGGCGATGGCGGTCATCGCGTCCGCGACGTCTGTCAGGCTCGGGCAGCTCGCCGCTCGGGCGTCGACGGCCCGTCGAGCAGGACGTCGTGGACGGCCTGGCCAAGATCGGACGACCGGTCGTAGGCAGCGCCCGAGCTGCGCCGTCGTCGGCGTCCGTCTCGGCTTCGACGGCGGCCGAGATGGCCGCCCAGCCGAGGCCCAGGATGCGCGGATCGCGCTCCGGGAACGGGCGCCCGGAGAGGTACGTCACGGCGAGGGGAAGCTCGGCCGGGCTGAGCGAGCGGAGGTACTCGGCGAGGACGCGCGACCTTCTCGGACGTCCGACCGGTCGCCGCCACGACGGTCGGCCGTTTCGCTCCACCGGCGCATCGATCGCTCCTCTGTCAAGCCGCGGCCGCGATGGTATAGCATCGCCCTCCGATGTCCGCCCAGATGGATCGCGACCACTGGCATCCCCCGGCGATCGACGGTCGACCGGTCATTCTGCGCCGCCATGTGCCAGCCAATCTGGCGGCGGTCGTGCGTTGGTATCGCGACCCGGAACTCGCCCGACTCTGACCCGCTACCAGACGCGGCCCATGACCGCCGACGAGGTCGAGCAGTTCTTCAGGACCCGACTGCTCGCGCCCGAGTCCTTCGCCTATGCCATCCACGAGCGGACGACCGACCGCCTGATCGGCCTGGCACGACGTTCAGCGCCCTCGACCCCGACAATGGCTCGGCGCTCTTCCACATCACCATCGGCGAGCGCGATGCGTGGGGGCGGGGCATGGGCACCGAGGCGACGGCGTTGATGCTCGGGCATGCCTTCGAGCGTCCTCGGTCTGCACCGCGTCGGTTTGAGCGTCTTCGCCTTCAACGATGCGGGCCATCCGGGCGTATGAGCAAGGTCGGCTTCCGCTCGGAGGGCCGCCTGCGCGAGGCGATCTGGCGCGATGGCCAGTTCTGGGACGAGATCCAGATGGGCCTCCTGGCCGACGAGTGGCTGCCGGCCCGGCGGCTGGGACGGCGGGTCGACGACCAGCGTCGACGACGGCTGGGTGACAGCGAGCGTCGGTCCCGCGGCGGATGCGGCCCGCGCCGACGTTCGCGCCATCACCACCGAGAAGGGCCATGCCGTGGAGATCGCGTCGACGCGTCATCGCGAGCGCTCGAGGTCGGCCTTCGAGGAGGGCGCGCTCCAGCGCACCGCGTTCCTCGGCCAGGCCCTCGCCGACCTCGAGGCCGCGCTCGACCAGGAGGACGGCCAGAAGCTCGGCGGCAAGAGCGCCGAGGCGTCGCGCTTCATCTTGCGCGCCATCGATCGCGCCCTCGACGACGCGTGATCGGGCGTCCCGGCGCGGCTGAGGGCGTCAGGGTCGCCCTCGCCCGCCGCCCGCCGCCCGCCGCCTGCCGCCTGCCGCCTGCCGAGCGATCGGAAGCCCTGCCCTTGTCGCCACCGGTCCGACGATCTGGAGCCCTCGGTCGACTCGTCATCCGGCCGTCATCGACGCGCGCCGTCGGCTGCGTACACTTCGTCATGACTCCCCGCGCCGTCGGAAGGTGCGCGAAGGCCCTGGCGAAAGGATCCTGACTCGTATGCTCGATCGTCTGATGGGCGGCAACAAGCTCAGCGATGAGCAGAAGCGCCGCGTCCCCCCTGGTCAGTATGTGACCGACAAGTTCCCCGTCCTCCACTACGGCTCGGTACCAAAGACCGACCTCGGCACCTGGGACTTCAAGGTCTACGGCGAGGTTGACAACCCGTTCACCTTCCGCTGGGACGAGTTCAAGCTCATGCCACGCAAGACGGTCCACACCGACATCCACTGCGTGACCCGCTGGACGAAGCTCGACACCGACTTCTCGGGCGTGCCCATCCAGCACATCCTCGAGCTGGCTCAGCTGAGGCCGAGCGCAGGCTTCGTGGTCGCACACAGCGAGCAGGGCTATACGACCAACATGCCGCTCGAGGTGCTCGACGACGAGGACGTGCTCCTCGCCGACACGTTCGATGGCAAGCCGCTCGAGACCGAGCATGGCTGGCCGCTGCGGCTCTTCGTTCCCAAGCGCTACTTCTGGAAGAGCGCCAAGTGGATCCGAGGCCTCGAGTTCATCGAGCACGACCGGCTCGGCTTCTGGGAGCGCTATGGGTACAACAACAGCGCCGATCCGTTCAAGGAGGAGCGCTACTCCGAGTAGCTGCCTCTGGCGAGCAGCGGAGTCCGGCTAGCCTGTCGATCGTCGGCGGGCGATCGGGTTGACGGACGCGCCTGCTGACGGACGCGCCTATCGATCGCCAGCGGGCGATGTGACCGGTCGAGTCAGCCTGGCTGACGTTTCGTCAGGTGGTCTCGCCGCTGCTCGATGGTGCGTTGCCAGCCTTCAGTGCCGCGGCCTGGGCGAGGAGCGGGATCGGCTTCGCCATCGGCGGCCGACCCGCGTCCGCCACGTCCGCTACGTAGTGGGTGCGAGCGAAGGCGTCGACCATCACCGGATCGAACTGGATGCCGGCGTACTTCCGCAGCTCACCCATGGCCTGCTCGGCCGTCAATGGCGTCATCCGATATGGCCTGGCGGCCGTCATGGCTTCGAAGGCATCGGCGACATGAAGGATGCGCGCGAGCTTGGGGATCCCTTCGCCGACCAGGTGATCGGGATAGCCGGAGCCGTTGTACCACTCGTGGTGGTGGCGGATGATCGGCAGCTCCGGCGCCAGGCGCTGCACCGGCCGGATGATCTCCTCGCCCTTGACCGGGTGCATGTTCATGATCACGCGTTCCTCGCGGGTCAGCCGATCCGGTTTCAAGAGCACCGCGTCGGGTACGCCGATCTTGCCGATATCGTGCAGCAAGCCGCCCCATTCGAGGGCTTCGAGCTCGGCTTCACTGCAACGAAGTTGCCGTCCGATCACGACGGAGATCTCCTGGACCCGCTTGCTGTGACCGGCCGTGTAGTGGTCCTTGGCATCGACGGCCGATGACAGGCTGCTGATCGTCTGGGTGAACATGTCACGGATCTCGACGACCCGCTTATACGCGCTGCGCGTCGTCGCGAGAGGGAGCCCGAACAGGATCACGGCCCACTGCCCGACGGAGATGGACACCACCGCCATCAGCCAAGCGAGTGGTGCAGTAAGCGAGCATGCTGCGTCCGATCATGCCCAGATCGCTCCAGAGCACCGCTCGAAATGGAGAGGTTCTTCGAACTGCTACAGCAGCGACGTCGAGCACGAGGGCATTGAGGGAACAGATACCGCGGCCACACCAGCAAGGAACGGTGCAGTCGAAGGAGAGAGCACGGTCGCGAGTGAAGCGTGCCCGGCCCGACCACCGTCAAGTACGACAGCGCTGGCGATCGCGGGCGAGGTCAAGGTCGCGTGGTTGTAGAGCGTGCCGTACCAAGGCACCCGGCCGCGGAGCTCTCGCCACTCAACGTGCGATCGACCGCAACCGACGACCGCAGCAGCGATAGGGCCACCAAGGAATGCCGCGGCCAAGATTGGGCTTCCTGGACGCCGAGCATTCGCGTACCTCGTGGCAATTGAACAGGCGCGGCGGACGCGGCTATCGAGGTCGCACCTATCCAGAAGGGCATCACCGAGGCCCAATCCAAGGTCAGCGGAAACAGAAAAAACGTCGCGACCAGCGCAACGTGCCGGCCGCGACGACTGCGGTAACTAGAACCGGAGATGTAGTGCTCACGGCGTCGATCGTCCGTAGACGCATCGCCTCGCGAAATGTAGCCCTGTCGAACGCGTAGCGACCGTAGCCCGAAAGTACCGGGCGCGGTCGCCTCAGACGGACGAATACCGGCGCCTCCGGCCGCGAGCACGGCGACGACCGCCCCAAGCACTGCGGCGACTCGCCAGTACACTGATTTCATCGCACTACCAGGCCTTTAGACTCATCGTCGGCTCCCCGCTCGCGTCGGCTCCCGGATCGTCGCGGAGCGGCGATCGACGCTCTCGATGAACGTCGGCCGGGTGCACTTCCCACTCGCCACCACCCCAAGTGCCCAATTCAGGCGGTGGATCATCGTTTCCGAGCGTATTAACAACGCCTCCTAGGACCAAGGTACTAGGTGACGCCAGGACTGTACGTGACGGCAGGGCGTAGGGGTCAATACGCATCCCTGCGTAAGTGTGGTTTGTGCAGGTGGCGCCGGGGGGCGGGTCGTTAGGGACTCACTCGCATCGGACGCCGTCCCACTACCTCCCCGAAGTGTCGGTGCCAGCTCGTCGTGCAGAGTCCCGGTAGCTCGCTGCGAAGTGCTGGTACTGGAGACTCGCAGCATCGTGAGAGTCGGCCGCGACATAGGTCCAGATGAGAGCACGCTCAATCTCAGTGGCCTGAGGATCCTCGGTCAAGGCTCGGCGGGCGACGGCGAGCGCCCCTACAAGGTCGCCGCGCAGCGCAAGGTTCCGATGGGCAGATTGCGCTAGATGAAGAAACGTAGAGTGCAGATAGTCTCGCCAAGCGATCGACCACTCTTCGTACTCGAACTCGACTGCGAAACGACCTTGATCAAGGTTCAGAGCAGCCTCGTGCGGGCTCTACTTCCGAGTCGAGAACGGCCAGTGCTGCCGTTGCACTTGATGCAAAGTGGACGGAGTCGACTGCGACCTTAGATGCGTCGAGCCAAACGAGATCGCCCGAGTGGCTGATGTATTCATACGATGTGTCTTCATCAAAGTATGGGTCGAGATCACGTCGGAGAAAGTACAGCGTTTGGTTGAGACTATTCGCGGCCGAAGCAGGGGCAAGGTCGGACCAGAGATCCTCCATGATTTGCTCACGTGTGGCAGAGCGCGAGGGTCTGGAAGCAAGGTAGCAGAGCAGTCCGGCCGCCCTGCGACGCATCGAGCCGAGACAACGTGAGTGGTCGCCGACTTGAGCGAACATCGACCGAGGTCGTGGATCAACACGATGGGACTCGTTGCCTCAATAAGGCGTCTACCGAGACCTGCGGCCCGAGTTCCACGAAGATAGGTTCGGTCTAAGCTCGGAGCAGTGGGACATCCACTGCCTCACCCAATTCGTCAAGGACACGGGCTGCGGCATGGCTGGCCGGGCTGAAGCCCTCGGCGACTTTGCGCCGAAGAACAGGAAGCCACCGATCCGGCCACATACCAATTGACTGTCGGATGGGCTGCGGTATCGGCTGTAGCAATTCGAGGGAGTCTACGATTGTTTCGGCGACGTCGGGAGTCGCCAACGCACCTAGGTCTCCTGCGCGACCTACGGCGTGTTGAAGGCGATTGGGGTCATCCATGACTGACGCCAAGACAATCTCCAGTCTCGCGAGCCAGTGACGATTGTTGGACTCCGTTGCCGCGTCCGTCGCCTTCACCGCCGCGGCAAATGTGCTCACCCGATCGCCACGAGCCTGCTCGGTCAAGGCCCTAACCGCGAGTGCATACACATAAGAACCGATACCAACGGTGTATTCCAATTCGTGCTCGTTGGCCGGGCGACCGAACCTCAACCCTGGCATGACAACATGAGAAAATGCAGTGACGTTGTCGGACTCCGTGCGGTGCGGTCGGCGATGCGCGACGCGAGTATCCCCTGAGCTCAGGCAATAGATGTAGGAGCAGGATGGAATCGATCTGCCAGTTGTTAGAGCAAGGTAGGCTAGTTGTGCGACGGCGTCGGGGTCTTGTTCAGCAGCCGCAGGTTCAACAAGGGCGGCGTATTCGTTGAGATTCCGCTCGGTGAGGGAGTTCGGCCGTGCATATGGCTAGAAGGGCCACCGTCGCAAGGATCTCGGAGCCCCGACCCGTGAGCTTCAAACAGCTCTAGAGCCCGCCGCCCGAGGATACAGCCGCGCTGGCGTAGTCCGCATGCTGGTACTGCGCAAGGGCGAGGTTGTAGAAGCTAACTGCGGCGAAGAACGGCAGTTCCGCTTCCCGTGTTGGCGGGAGGTCGCCGAGTTGCTGAAGCACATCGATCATTTCGACGTCTACTGGTTGCCGTCGACCGTACGCAATTAGTCGATGGGCGCCGGCCAAGTTACGGAACAGTTGCGGCGTGCCAGCGTCAGCGAGATCTCTTGAACCAAGCACCTCCGCGCGGCGGCGTCGCCATTCATCCAGTGCGCTCGCAGGAGGCCATGCCTGACAAGGGCTCGGGCTTGTGGGCTGAGGCTCCGGCGATCGATCGACTCGAGACGGGTGATCGCGTCGGCGAGGCAGCCCTCCTCGATCTCTTCCATGGCGAGGATGACCTCGACGTCTGGCGCGGCCGAGGCCCCCTGCAATGCCGCCACGATCGCGGCTGCCTGGCCCCAGGCACCTGTACCAACGGCGGTCAACACGCTGCGATCCAGGAGACGAACTGCGCTGGCCTGATCACCGGCGGCCAGGAAGTGGCGGCAGGCGACCAACCAGTCCTCCGACTCGGCGACCCTGGCGACTCGAAGGTGGGCGTTGGCAAGGTCGTCAGCCGACGACTCGAGGGCGAGCTGGCCCTCGAGGAATTCCCTAAGCAGCGGATGGAACCGGAACGTGCCGCTCGAGACGTCTCGCCGGCTGAGCAGCCCGACTTCATACGCCCGCCGGATCAGGTCACGGATGCCAGCGACGGTAGGCGGACGAGGCAATGAGGCCATGGCGGCTTCGACCAGGGTCGGCACGACCGGATCGAGGATCGAGGCGTGGACCAGAAAGGCACGCAGGTCCGGACGCGCTTCGCGCAGGACCTCCTGGGCGAGGTACTCATAGACAGGACCATCCGTCACCGAGAGGTGCTCGACGAAGCGCCTGATGTCGACAGCACGCATGTCACGGAACGTGGTCTGGAGCAGCTGGATGCACGCTGCCCAGCCCTCTGTCCGTCGGTCGATCACGTCGAGGATGTCGGCTTCCAACGGTTGCCCGAACCCGTCCGCGAAGAGCGTCGCGAGTTCGTCGTGCGTGAAACGAAGATCGGTCGAGTCGATCGATGCGACGTCGCCGTGCGCCTGGAGGCGTGCCACAGGCAGCTCTGGCTCGCGGCGGCTGGCGATCAGGACGTGAAGCCATGAAGGCGCTTCCCTGAGGAGCCGTCCGACGATCGCCTGCACGTCGGGGGCTTCATCGACGAGGTGGTAGTCGTCAAGGATGAGCAGCAACGGCTCGTCCGGCAGCTTCTCGATGTCGACCATGAAGGCGCCGATCGCCGCCTCCAGCGACGGCTTGGCGACGGCGACCTGGGTGAACAGGGAGTACGTCGCTCGGCCGAAGTCGGGCGCGATGGTCTGGATCGCCGCTGCCATGTAGTTCAGGAACGTGACCCAGTCGCCGTCGGTGTGGTCGAGCCGGAACCAGATGCTTCGGGGCCGGAGCCGCTCCGAGAAATCGGCCAGCAGCGTGGTCTTGCCGTAGCCGGCGTTGGCGACTACGAACGTCAGGCGTCGTCGAGTATGCCGGTCGAGCCAATCGAGGAGTCGCTCCCTGTGGAGCGTCTCCGGCCGGACGGGGGCCGGCGAGATCTTGGTCCTGGATATCGGCTCGAAGTCGACCGGTGGGTCCACGTCTTCGACCTCGAACGGCAGGCGGTGCAGGGCGTCTCGGGCGGGCGACGCGATCGGTGACTGGGCCGCCGGGGGCGCAAACGATACGGACGCGGTCCCACGCACGTCAATCCGTTGCTGGCCGGCACGTGGCGCGTGGTACCCGTTGGGATGCTGGTCAGCCATCAGGCGCAGTCTGTCGAACTGCACTTATCGCCCACTTAACGACCCCGTGACCACCAAACCGACTCCTCGCCCGCCGTACGATGACGGCATGAGCACCGGTCTCGACCCCGGCCAGCCCCTCGAGCTCGAGGGCGACCACGTGCGGATGGAATCGATGAGCCTCGCCCACCTACCGGGGCTCGTGGCCTGCGGGCTCGACCCGCGCATCTGGACCTGGATGCCGATCAGTGCGACCGACGAGGCCGGCATGCAGGCGATCGTCGAGGCCGCGCTGGAGGGACGCGACGCCGGCATCGAGTTCCCGTTCGTGACGGTCGATCTAGGGACCGGGCGGGTCGTCGGCAGCAGCCGCTACCTCGCCCTCGCCTTCGCACATCGCCGGCTCGAGATCGGTTGGACCTGGATCACGCCGGCGGCCCAGCGATCGGCCGTCAACACCGAGGCCAAGCTGCTGATGCTCAGCTACGCCTTCGAGACGCTCGGCTGTCTGCGCGTCGAGTTCAAGACCGACGCCCGGAACGCCGCTTCACGAGCCGCATTGCTGGGCATCGGCGCCACGTTCGAGGGCGTCTTCCGCAAACACATGCTGGTGCGCGATGGCCAACGACGAGACAGTGCCTGGTACAGCATCACCGACGACGAATGGCCCACGGTCCGCGTCCATCTGCAGGAGCGACTCACCCGTCGTCGGTAGTCGGGGCCCGAGACCGGAGCGGCTACCGAGGCAGAGACTCGACGCGCCTACTCCTCGTATTCGAACGCGATCTTCAGCTCGACCCGATACTCGACGATCTCACCGTCGCGGACCTCCGCGGTCGACTTGACGACCTCGACGGATCGGATGTTGCGCACGGTCTTCGAGGCGGTCGCGACCGCCTGTCGCGCGGCATCGCTCCACGAGCGCGGGCTCGTCCCGACCATTTCGCGGATGATGATGACGCCCATCAGCGGCTCGACCGGCCGTGCATCAGATCATCACGCTGGACGTGGCGCCAGCCCTGACGACGTCGAAGCACCCGCTGCAGTAGACCGGCTTGTCGTTGCGTGGCGCGAAGGGAACCATCGCCTGACCCCCACAGCGGGCGCAGATCGCCGCGTGATACTCGCGCGCTCCGCCGTTCGACCGGACCTGCTTGGCCGTCGCGCGGCAGCTCGTGCAGCGCTGTGGGTCATGCTCAAGTCCCTTGCTGGCAAAGAAGGCCTGTTCACCTGCCGAGAACACGAAGGCTTCGCCGCAATCGCGGCACGTCAGTGTGCGGTCCGCATACACCAGGTCCCACTCCCTCGTCCTAGCGGTCCCCATCCGACCGCCCCCCGGGCGCCCCGAGCGGACCCCACGTGTCCGTTTGCGACCCGACCGCGCGACGATAGCGCCCTCGTCTGACGGCTGCAAGGCGAATCTGACGCATGAACGCGCTCCGAGATGGGCGACGAAGTCGTTCCAAGATCGAGGGAACCTGTCTGGGAGCATGGACGTCTGGCGCCCATGCCGAACCTGCTGCGCGGCACCCGCCGCACCCTGCCCGCCACCGCCATGCTCCTCAGCGCCCTCGTCCTGACGGGTTGTTCCGCGTCGGGTGCGCCGCCCGATGCGTCGGGTTCACCGACAGCCGAGCCGTCGACGGCACCGGCGGGTGTCGGACACGCGACGGGGGCGACGGACATCGTCCTCCGCGTCGAACAGGCCGGCGGCTTCACCGCTCCAGCTTTCCAGGTCACGCGCGTCCCAGAGTTCACGCTTTATGGCGACGGCTCCGTGCTCTACCAGCTGCCATTCGACCCCGACGACGCAGCACCGATCGGGCCGCCAAGGCTGGCGCGTGCCACGCTCGATGCCGAGCAGATGGAGGCCCTCCTGGCGTTCGCCGTCAACGCCGGCGGGCTTGGTGCGGCCAAGCCGCAGTACATCAACCCGCTCGTCGCCGACGCGCCCGACACGATCTTCACCATCGCCACCGACGACGTCGCCAAGACGGTCACCGCACAGGCTCTGGGGATGGACGATCCCAACAACCCCGACCCGACGAACCCGGACGCAGCCACGATCAAGGCCCTCAAGACGCTCTATGACACGCTGGTCCCGTTCGGTGATCAGGTCGGGCGCGGCAATGCGACAGACGCCGGACTCTACGAGCCGACGACCTATCGCGCGACGCTGCAGGAGGGTCAGGCCCAGGGCGAGATGATCGATTGGCCGTGGACCGACGTCACACTCGACGACTTCATCGCGAACCCCGACTCGAGCTTCCGGGTGGCCATGCTCACCGCCGAGCAGGCCAAGGCGCTCTCGACGAAACCCGAGGGCGGCGTGTTCGGCGTGACGGTCACCGGTCCCGACCGTGCGCCATATCAGATCTCGTTGCGCCCACTGCTGCCCGAGGAGCAGAGCTGACCGCCGTCAGGCGTACTCCTCGGCGTAGCGCTCTGAGTCAGCGTAGCTGACGAAGCGCGTCTGGCGCTTCTTGAACCAGAGTGCGATCTCGCCGGTCGGTCCGTTGCGATGCTTGGCGAGCTTCAGCTTGACGACCTCACCGTCTGCATCGGCCTCCTCCGTGCCGCGCTCCTTCTCGCGCCACAGGAACATCACGAGGTCGGCGTCCTGCTCGATGGAGCCCGATTCGCGGAGATCCGATAGCCGCGGCTCCTTCGACTCACGCATCTCTGCCTGGCGCGACAGTTGCGACAGGGCGACCACGGGGATCTGGAGCTCACGCGCCAGGCTCTTGAGCCCGCGCGAGATCTCGGAGACCTCCTGGACGCGGTTGGCATCGCGCGACTGGATGGTCGACTGCATGAGCTGCAGGTAGTCGACGACGATCATGTCCAGGCCGGCCTCGGCCTGCAGACGTCGCGCCTTGGTGCGCAGCTCCATGGTCGAGATGTTGGGCGTGTCGTCGATGAAGACCGGGGCTTCGGCCAGGCTGTTCATGGCGGGCGCCAGTCGGGTGAAGTCCATCTCCTCGAGGAATCCGGTACGCAATCGCTGTGAGTCGATGTTGGCGACCGAGCTGAGCAGGCGCAGGACGAGCTGTTCCTTGCTCATCTCGAGGCTGAAGATGCCGACCGTGCGGCCCTCTCGGACCGCGGCGTGCTCGGCGATGTTGAGCGCCAGCGATGTCTTGCCGATGGATGGACGGGCGGCGACGATGACCAGGTCCGACCGCTGCAGCCCTGTCGTCAGGGCGTCGAGGTCCTTGAAGCCGGTGCGAACGCCGCTGATCTCACCCTTGTGCTGGTGCAGGTAGTCGAGACGGTCGTAGGCCGCGTGAAGGAGCGATTTGAGTGGGCTGAAGCCGGCCTCGACCCGCTTCTGGCTGACCGAGAAGAGCTCCTGCTCTGCGCGATCGACCGCCTCGGAGACGTCGGAACCATCCTCGTAGCCGATGCCGGCGATGCGGCCGGCAGCCGAGATCAGGTTCCGCAGGACCGCCTTGCGCTCGACGATGCGGCCGTAGTGGACCGAGTTGACGGCCGTCGGTGTCAAGTTGATCAGGCTCGTCAGGTAGGCCGAGCCGCCGATCGCATCAAGCTGGCCTCGACGTTCCAGCACCTCGGAGACGGTCACCAGGTCGACAGGCTCGCGGCGCTCGTAAAGGTCCAGGACGGCGCTGTAGATGGTGCCGTGGTGGCCCCGATAGAAGTCCTCCGAACGAAGGAAGTCGGCGACCTCGATGACCGCGTCCTTGTCGATGAGCAGCGCACCGAGGACCGATTGCTCGGCTTCGATGGATTGGGGCGGCAGACGATCGATGGACACGCTGACTCCAGGGCGGGCAAGGGATCGAACCAATCGTGCCCGATGGACGGAGACGAGACCATCGGCTCATCCCCGAACGTTCTCCACGAACCTGCCCGTCGTCGCGGAGGACGGTGGACGCCCTGTGGACGAAACGGCAGGACGGGAGTCAGGCCGCGAGGCGGTCTGGCGCCAGCTCCAGCGCTTCGACCAGCCAGCGCCGCCGCCGATGCTCGTACGAGAGGGCGTACCGAGCATCCGGCGTCCGGACCCGGAAAAGGGTCCGCGGGCCGGTCCCCGGTGGATGCGCCGCTGATTCGCGACGGACAGCCTCGACGGCGACGACGGGCACGCTCGCTCGATCGATGCGGATACTGCGCGGTCGACCGTCGAACCAGTCCGTGCGGACATGGACCTCGAGCGGGGTGATCCTGATCATGGCCATCTCGGCGCGCTCCTTCCCGGACTCCATCTGGAGAACGGATGTTCGAATGTCGCCGTACCGTAGACCGAACGGATGTTCGATGTCAAGGGGTCTCGCCGGGTTCGTCGGGACGACCGACCCGGCGTGCCTCCGGGGCGGTCATCGGATCGCGCTCGAATGGCGCAGCGACCCGACTGTCGAGCAGCCGCGCTCGGGTGATGGCGCCCGCCCCGAAGCGCCGGCGGATGAGGTCGGTAGCCTCGACCGCTCGCCGCTGGCGCGCGTCGATCGGCTCGAAGAGGGCGAGCTGCTCGCGCGCGCTGAGGTTGGCAGCGGCGACACCCAGGAGCCGGATCGTCTTGCCGCGCATCTGTGGCCCCGCCAGCGCCATGGCGGTCTGCCAGACCACCCGGGTCTGGTCGGTCGGCTCCTCGAGCGTTCGCTGGCGAGTGACCGTCTCGAAGTGCGCGTCCCGGACCTTGACGCTGACGGTGGCGGCCCTGAGGCCAGCCGCGCGGAGGCGCCCGGCGACCCCCTCGGAGAGGGCCAGCATGGTGCGCTCCAGCTCCTCGGGGTCTCGCGTGTCGACGCTGAAGGTGTGCTCGTGGCTGACCGACTTGGCCTCCATCCCATCGCCGACGGGCGACCGATCGATGCCTCGCGCACGTTCGGTCAGGTCGGCGCCGTGGTGCCCGAAGCGCCTGACGAGCACAGCCGGATCGAGCGCAGCCAGGTCGCCGATCGTCCGTACGCCATACTCCTCGAGCGCCAGGCGTGTCTTCGGGCCGACGCCCCATAAGCGCCAGATCGGGAGTGGCGCCAGGAAGTCCGCTTCCTCACCGGGTGGCACGACCACCAGGCCGTCCGGCTTGCGCAGGTCCGACGCGATCTTGGCCACCAGCTTGGTCGCCGCTACGCCGACGGACGCGGTCAGCAGCAGCTCGTCGGCGATGGCGCGCCGGATGCCCACGGCGACGGCGGTCGCGTCGCCGAAGAGCGCCTCGGTGCCGGCCACATCGAGGAACGCCTCGTCGATCGAGATCGGCTCGACGAGCGGTGTGAAGCGTCGCAGGATGGCCATGACCTGGCGGCTGACCGCCGCGTACTTGCGCCCGTCGACGGGCAGGAAGACGCCCGTGGGGCAGAGCGCGCCGGCCGTCCGCAGCGGCATCGCCGAGCGAACGCCGAAGGCGCGCGCCTCGTAGGAGGCGGCGCTGACCACGCCACGATCGGCCGGGCCGCCTCCGCCGACGATGACCGGTCGGCCGCGCAGCTCCGGACGATCGCGCTGCTCCACGGCGGCGAAGAAGGCGTCGAGATCGACGTGCAGGATGGTCGCCTTGGCGGTCGGCATCAGCTCGTCCCGCGATCCGCCGAGAGCGTCGCGCCGACCGCTCCATCGCCAGCCCCGGGGCCGGACGCGACCGTCGGACCTCGCGCCGCCCAGACGGCAAGCAGGGGCACGGCGAAGAGCGCCGGCTCGAGCAGCACGTAGTAGATGAAGCTGGTCCAGCGCGCCGTGAGGAAGAGGACCATCGTGACCAGGATGCCCATCAGCGTAGCCAGCGCGATGCTCGACATCCGATAGCGGGTGACCACCAGCAGCGCGGTCAGCGTGACCACGACCGTGATCAGGCGCGCCTGCGTGACATCGGGCACGGGGCCGCCGAGGCTCTGCATCATTACCCACAGGTTCCAGCCGTATACGTCTTCGTGGAACCCGGTGACCGAGGAGAGCTGGGTCAGGTAGTCGATCGGGCCGAGGATCAGGAAGGGGATCGACAAGGCGAGCAGCAGGATGGCAGCAGAGGCCAGGTAGCGCAGCCCCGCCCGTCGCCCGGCCATCTGCCAGACCGCCACCGCGAGCAGGATGACGACGAAGATCGTCGACTGCCTCATGGCCAGCGGCAGCGCCGCCGCCAGGCCCGCGATGCGCACGCGCCGATCGTCCCAGCCACCGTCCCAGGCCCAAGCCGCTGCCACGATGGCCACCAACAGGAGCGCGGCTGAGCTTGTTTCGATGCTGCCGTCCGCCGCGCCGAAGACGATGTTGCCGCTGGCGGCATAGACGGCCAGTGCCGGCAATCCGAGGGTCCACGAGAGCCGCGCGGCGAGTCCCACGAAGATGCCCAGGGTGACCAGCGAGAAGGCCGCTTCGGCGTAGAAGACGCCGTCCTTGCCAGCCAGGAGGTAACCCGGCAGGTGGGCCAGGAACATGAGCGGCGGGTATGGCACCGGCCAGCCCGGTGGTTGGGTGAACTCGTAGTAGTGACTGTAGGGCGAGGCGCCTGAGAGCAGCACGCCGAGACCTTCCCAGATGGCATCGAGGACGTCGGAGCCGCCGTAGCCCTGGAGCTCAGCCAGCCGCAGCCCGATGGCCCCGGCCACGATGTAGCCGACAGGGATCCAGCTCCGCCCGGAGACGATGAACACGTAGGTGACGAACGGCCAGAGCAGGACGAGCGCCATGCGCATCGGCGACGGCAGCAGGTCCAGGTCCCGGCCGGAGATGACCAGGGCGAAGAAGATCCCCAGGCCGAGCAGGCCACCGAGCTCGAGGTCGTGATCCGAACCGGGTGTCGGCAGCCGCCGCAGGACGGCGGTCGGTTCGAAGAAGGAGGTCGATCGCCGGGCGGTCATGCCGGCAGAGTCTAGGCTGAGCGTCCAGCCGCCCGGCGGGCGCGCGGGGGAAGCGCTCGGTCAGCCCTTGGGCTCGACGACGACGGTGACCTCTGGCGTCATGCCCGAGTAGACCTTGACGGCGACCTTGTAGGTACCCAGGGTCTTGAGCGGCTCCTCAAGGTCGACCTTGTGCCGGTCGACGACGATGCCGCGGCGAGCCAGGGCGTCGGCGATGTCCTTGGCCGTGATGGAACCGTAGAGCTTGCCGCCGTCGCCGACCTTGACGCCCATGGTGAGGGTCGTGCTGGCGATGCGCGTGGCGTAGATCTCGGCTTCCTCGCGCTCACGCTTGCGCTTGTCCTCGCGGCTCGCGATGTCGTGTTGCCAGGCCCGGTAGGCACCGCCCGCGGCGGGCACGGCGAGCTTGTGCGGGATGAGGTAGTTGCGGGCGTAGCCGTCGGCCACGTCCTTGAGCTCGCCGCTCTTGCCGAGCTTGGCGACATCGCCGGTCAGGATGACCTTCACGCGGGACGTTCCTCCTTGGTGATCCACTCGCGGAGCCGGCGATCCGCGCCGGTCCCGATGATGATGTTCCCGACCGCCTCGAGGGCTTCGGGGATGAGGCGCAGCATCTGCCGGACCTGCCTCGGCACGTAGCGACGCACTTGGGCCAGGTCGCGATCGAGCCAGGCTCGCTCGATGCCCAGCTCCTCCAACTTGGCGTCCAGCAAGGCCGCTGGGATGCCGTCGATGAACATGTCGATGGCGATGATCACGACCGCGACGTCGTCGAGCGCCCCGATGAGCGGGATCCAGTCGGGCAGGATGTCGAAGGGCAGGGCCACGTAGCCGAGGGCGACGGCGAGGACGGCCTTCTGTGCCGGCGGCACTCGGTCGTCCCTGAGGAGCGACCAGACCAGGCGGCCGTAGACCGGCGCACGCGAGGCGAGCGGCAGGAAGGCGATGAGGTTGAGGGACCGGGCCAGGTTCGCCTGGCGCCCGGAACGTCGTGAGCGGGCCATCGGAGCGTGGAGTATACGCGGCGCCCGCCGACCGACCCGGCAAGCGTAAGGCCCGCTGGTCGTGTCTCCAAGCCGATGTGTGTGGAGCGGCGTAGTTGGGCTTGACAATGGAACAGACGTTCGGTAGTGTCTCGCTGAGGAAAGGAGGCGCCGGTTGACCAGACACGACGCCACCCGCAAGCAGCGCATCATCGACTACATCGCCGCCACGCTCAGAGCGCGCGGCTACCCGCCGTCCGTGCGCGAGATCGGCCAGGCGGTCGGGCTGGCTTCGACGTCCGCCGTCCATCATCACCTCGAGGCCCTCGAGAAGGAGGGCTACCTCGAGCGCGGCGCCGCGCGGTCGCGCGCGATACGCCTGACGCCCCATGCGGCGCTCCTGTCGGGCCTCTCGAGTGAGCTCCTGCCCCAGTCACCGGCAGAACAGAGCCACGTGCTGCCGATCGTCGGTGAGATCGCCGCCGGCGGACCGATCGAGGCGTACCAGGATGCGAGCGAGACGCTCTCGGTGCCGGAGCTGCTGGCACCTGCGGGCGACGCCTACGTGCTCCGCGTCCGTGGCGACTCGATGATCGATGCCCATATCCAGGACGGAGACTTCGTCGTCATCCGACCCCAGCAGACCGCTCGCAACGGCGACATCGTGGTCGCCCAGGTCGAGGAGAACGCGGTCACCCTGAAGCGCTTCTTCAAGGAGAACGGCAAGGTCCGACTGCAGCCGGCTAACGAGCAGTACGCGCCGATGATCTACGACGACGTCCGGGTCCAAGGCAAGCTCATCGGGGTCATCCGCCGGCTCGACTGACCTCGCATCGGAACGCCGAATCCATCTGCCGCCCCGCCTGCTCCCCACCGGGCGGGGCGGTCGCATGCCTGGCCCGGT
Source organism: uncultured Chloroflexia bacterium (assembly GCA_963833535.1). Taxonomy (GTDB): domain Bacteria; phylum Chloroflexota; class Limnocylindria; order Limnocylindrales; family CSP1-4; genus CSP1-4. Next base: position 182,025 of record CAWHYC010000006.1, read on the forward strand.
CGATCATGTCCACGTGCGACAATCGAGACGTGAACCCGCCCTTCGCCTGGAGCACGCTCGGAGACTTCCTTGCCCGGCTGGCCTCGGCCGAGCCTACGCCCGGCGGCGGCAGCGCCTCGGCCGTGGCCGGTTCGATGGCGGCCGCCCTGGTGAGCATGGTCGCCAGCCTCAGCGCGGGCCGGCCGAAGTACGCTCCATATGTATCGACATTGGAGCGCGCCGGCGCCGTCGGTGACGACACGCGGCGTCGACTGCTGGAGCTGGCCGACGAAGACAGTCGCGCCTACGACGGATTCGGCGCTGCCATGAAGCTGCCGCGCGAGACGCCCGGTGAGGTCACAGAGCGCCAGGCCGCGATCCGCGCGGCCGCGCGCGCGGCGACCGAGGTCCCGATGGAGGTCGTCCAGGTCTGCCGGACGGTGGCGGCGGAGCTCGAATCGCTTGCCGGCCGGAGCAACACGAACGCCTCGAGCGACCTGCTGGTGGGCGCCCTGCTGATCGATGCCGCAGCGCATGGCGCGGCGGCGAACGTCTTCATCAACCTGTCGTCTGTCGGTGACCCGGACTTCGAGGATCACGCCTTGCGCGAGGTGACGACGGCGCTCTCTCTGATCGAGGACCTCGCTGCCCAGGTCAGGCTGGTCGTCGGGTCAGGCGAGCTACGCGAGCCCGAGGACGCGTGACCGCGGACGCCATCGAGGCCGGGCCGCAGCTGCTCGTCGGGTCACCCATCGCCAAGGAGATCCGCGCTCGCCTGCGCGACGAGATGTCGGCCTTCGCCTCGGCACACGGCCGCGCGCCGACGCTGGTCGTCGTCTTCGTCGGTCGTGACGCGCCGTCGGCCGTCTACCTGCAGCAGATCCTCAAGTCGTGCGAGAACGTCGGCGCCGCGGGTCGGGTCGTCGAGCTGGCCGAGGGCTGCTCGACCGACGAGCTGCGGCAGCAGATCAGGGCGCTGAACGACGACCCGACGGTCGACGGGATCATCGTCCAGATGCCCCTGCCCGAAGACATCCCGCTGCGCGGGGTGATCGATGCCATCGACCCCGCCAAGGACATCGACGGTCTCCACCCGCAGAACGCCGGCCTGCTGGCCGAGGGTTACGATGGGTTCCTGCCAGCCACGGCACAGGCCTCGGTCGAGCTCCTCAAGCGCAGCGGCATCGCCATCGAGGGCCGGCACGCCGTGGTGGTCGGACGGAGCAACGTCGTGGGCAAGCCCGCGGCCCTGCTGCTGCTCCGCGAGCACGCGACGGTGACCATCTGCCACTCCCGGACGAGGGACCTGGCCGCCTACACGCGCACGGCGGACATCGTCATCGTGGCGGCCGGTGTGCCGGGGTTGATCACCGGAGCCATGCTCAAACTGGGGGCCGTCGTCGTCGATGTCGGCATCAACGTGGTCGACGATGGGATCGTCGGTGACGTGGACTTCGCCAGCGCTCGGGAAGTCGTCGGTGCCATCTCTCCGGTCCCCGGTGGCGTGGGGCCGTTGACGAACGCCATCCTCATGCAGCACCTGCTGGCGGCAGCCCGCGCTCAGGCTGGTCGACCTCGCGCCTAGGCCCCGCGGGCTACCCCGGTGTCGTTACCCCTCAGGCGAGAGCGTCCGCCATCGCTCTCAGGTGCGCCGGCGTGCTCCCGCAGCAGGCACCGATGATGGTCGCTCCGGCCGCTCGCATCTCCCGCGCGCAGCGGGCCATGATGGCCGGCTTGGCCAGATAGACGGCCCGACCGTCGACCAACTCGGGCATGCCGGTGTTCGACTTGGCGACCAGCCGCGCATCGGGCTGGGCGGCGTGCATCTTGGCGATGACCGGCGTCAGCTCGTCCGGACCGTTGCCGCAATTGCCACCGAAGGCCTGGACGCCGAGCTCCGCGAGCGCAGCCGCCGCGCGCTCCGGGGAGACGCCCATCATGGTGTGGCCGCGAGTGTCAAAGGTCATCGTCGCGATGATCGGCAGCCCTGGGTCGGCGGCCCTGACGCCCTCGATGGCGGCCGTGATCTCGGACAGGTCGGACATCGTCTCGATCCAGATGCAGTCGACCCCACCGGCCGCGAGCGACGCCGCCTGCTCGGCGAAGCCGGCCACGGCTTCGTCGTGCTCGAGCGTGCCGAGGGGCGCCATGATCAGGCCGCTGGGCCCGATGTCGCCGGCCACCAGCGCCGTCCCCCCGGCCGCGTCGACCTCGGCGCGCAGGAGGATGGCAGCCGTCCGATTCAGCTCGTCGACGCGATCCTCATGGCCGGAGAGCCCGAGTCGGAAGCGATTGCCGCCGAACGTGTTGGTCAACAGGATGCGCGCGCCGGCATCGAGGTAGCCGCGGTGGATGCCACGGACCACGTCGGGGTGCGCCAGGTTCCAGACTTCGGGCGGGTCGCCGAACTGGAGGCCGGCCTCGAAGAGCATGGTGCCCATGGCCCCGTCGGCGAGGACGGGACCCCCTTCGTCGAGCAGCGTCGTCAGTCGGTCGGTCATCGAGCGTGGTCCATGGCGGGCATGGTACGCGACGCCCGTTGAGCCGACGATCATCGCGCCGAGGAGCCGTTCCGGGGCGCCTTCGCTGCGGCACGACGGAACGACGCCGCCCGGCCGGTCGACCGAGCGGCGTCCCCTGGCGGTCGATCAGCGCCGGCGGCTCGTGAGCGCCGGGGCCGATATGGCCACTATTGTGCGGGCATCCACTTCGACCAGATGGCCTCGTTGTCGGCGACCCACTTGGCCGCCGCGGCTTCAGGTGTCATGCCCTCGTTGTCGATGAGCTCGGCCATGGTGCTCTGATCGAGGTTGGTCCAGTTGAAGTTCTTGATGAGCTCGTACGCCTTGCCACCGTTCTCGGCGAATTTGGTCGAGACGGCCTTGTAGAGCTCGTAGGCCGGGTAGTCACAGGCGACCTTCTTGGGATCGGTCGCCGGATCCGCACAGTCGGGCCCGTTCGGGGGCAGGTTGATCTTGACCAACGGATCGGACTTGAGCGGCTCCTGCGACCACGCCCATTGCGGATCGTAGAAGTAGGCCAGCAGCGGCGTCTTCTGCGTCGTCGCCTGCTTGAGGGACTCGATCAGCGCGGCCTCGCTGCCGCCCGTCACGACCTTGTAGTCCAGCTTGAGGTTGTCGATGATCGCCTGGTCGTTGGAGACGTACGACGGGTCACCGAGCAGGAATTGGCCCTTGTCGCCTGACTCGGAGGTCTTGAACAGCGTCGGCGTACTTGTTGAGGTTGTTCCAGTCGGTGATGTCCGGGTGCTCCTTGGCCATCCAGCCAGGCACGTACCAGCCGATGGTGCCGTTGACGCCCATCTGGCCGGCATCCTGGGCGACCTTCTTGTCGTCGATGAAGGTCTTCCGGTCGGCATCATGGCCCCAGACCTCGAGGATGGCATCGACCTCGCCGGTCTCGAAGCCCTGCCAGTCGACGCCCTCCTTCAGATCCTTGAGGGTCACGTCGTATCCCAGCTTCTCCTTGAGGAGATAGCTGATGACCGCGGCGTTGGCGGCTGAGCCGGTCCACGGGTTGACGGCGATGTTGACGGGCCGTGTCCGCTCGCGCCGGCGCTCGGACTCGCCGAGCCTGCCTCCGCCACAGGCGGCGGCGATCAGGCCGAGCGACCGCGATCGACCGCTGGCAGGCGCCAGAAACGTGAGTCGATTCGCTTCGCACGTGAAGCCTCCTCCTTCGATCGCCCAAGCGGCGATCAGGCACATTCGCGATCATCGCCGCATCCGGCGCCGGATCGCGGCGTCGCCGCCCTGCACCCTGCGTGATGCGATCGAGCATGATGCCCAGCAACACGATGGCGACCGCGGCGGCCAGGCCCTGGCCGAAGTCAGCCCGTTGCGAGAAGCCTGCCACGACGTCGAAGCCCAGGGCCCCGGCACCCACCAGGCCGCCGACGACGACCATCGAGAGCACCAGGACGATGCCCTGGTTCGAGGCCAGCAGGAGGGATGGCCTGGCCATCGGCAGCTGCACCTTCCAGAGCAGCTGGCGGCGATCCGAGCCGGCCGCGGTGGCCGCCTCGACGACGGTCGCGGGCACGCCGCGGATGCCGTTCTCGACCAGCCGGATGACCGGCGGCACGGCGTAGATGAGCGCCGCGACGATGGCGGTGAAGCGCGAGGCGCTGAAGAGCGCCAGCGCAGGCAGCAGGTAGACGAAGGCGGGCATCGTCTGGGCAGCGTCCAGGAACGGCCGCATGGCGGTCGAGGCACGGTCGTTGTTCGCGGCCAGGATCCCGAGCGCGATGCCGATGACCAGGGTCAGTGACGGTCGCCACGAGCATCGTGACCAGCGTCTGCATGCCGTGCTCCCAGAGTCCGAGCAGCGCGATCAGGGCGAGGCAGACCGCCGCCGTGACGGCCGCCTTCGAGCCGCTGATGTAGCAGCGCCACGCCGAAGATGACGACGACCAGCAGCCACCATGGCGCCGAGGTCAGGAGCGACTCCATGGGATTGATGAGGCCGTAGGTGACCACGTCCTTGAGGGCATTGGTGTAGTCGTACGCGTTCGTCTTGATCCAGTCGGAACCTGCGTTGACCGGGTCCGCGATCGAGAACGCGACGGCCGGTCGGGAACGTCTGGCCGACTCGGGTCAGGATCCCGATGAGGATGCCCAGCAGGGCGATGCGCCGCGGCGCCCAGGATGATCATGCGGCGACGCCGTGGCGACTCGACGACGCCCGACCGATGCTGCCGCTCGGCACGCTCGAGGCCCGCGTGGTCGAGGCGATCGAGGACGATGGCCATGATGACGATCGCGAGGCCGGCCTCGAAGGCCTTGCCCACGTCGAGCGCTGGAGCGCAGCGCGTGATGTTCTGGCCCAGGCCCGGCGCATCGATGAGCGCGGTGATGACGACCATCGCGAGCGCCATCATCATCGTCTGGTTGACGGCCAGGATGATCGTGCGCCGGGCCATCGGCAGCTGGACCTTGCGCAGCGTCTGCCAGGCGCGTCGCACCCAGCGACGTGGCCGCCTCGACCGTCGACTCGGCGACACGCCGCGGATGCCGTAGGCCGTGATGCGGATCGTGGTCGGCACCGCGTAGATGAGCGTGGCGATGACCGCGGAGGCCGGGCCGATGAGGAAGAAGAGCGTCAGCGGCGCGAGGTAGGCGAAGGTGGGCATGATCTGCATCACGTCGAGGAGGGGCGAGATGAGGCCCATGAAACGGTCGCTGCGGCCGGCGAGGATGCCCAGCGGGACGCCGATGAGGAGCGAGAGCACGACCGCCGCCAGCGTCAGGGCGAGCGTGTCCATGGCCTCCTCCCAGAGACCGAGGACCCCGAAGATGAGGAAGCCGCCGACCACCAGGGCGGCCATGCGCCAGCCGCCGAAGACGTAGCCCGAGCATCCCATGATCGCCGTCACGCCGGTCCATCCGATGGCCGCCAGGAGCACCCTGGAAGGTCTCAGCAAGCTGCGCGATCGGGACGCGGATGTTGGCCAGCATGAAGGCCAGCACCGGGTTGCGTGGCGGTTCGAGTCGACCCAGCCCCGAAGCATCGTTGAGGGTCTGGAAGACCGGCGAGCGGTCGTCGTGCGGAAGCAGGAACTGGCCACGGAGCGCCACGAAGGCGACGGCGGCGGCCGCCAGCAGGCCGAGCGCCCATGTGCGTCTTGACGGGCGCCGCACGACCGGTCGTGTGAGCGCGACGGGTGCGGTGGCCATCAGTCGTCTTCCCCGCTGGCCCGGCGATGACGCCCAGGATCTGTGCACGATCGACGACGCCAAGCAGCTTGCCCGGCGTCGACGACCCGGATCGGGCGCTCGGTCTCGGCCGCGGCGTGGACAGCACGTCGCGGATGATCGTGTCCGGCGGGAACGCCGGGCCGTCAAGACGTCGTCAGCGGGCGTCGGGTCGCGCATCACCCAGCGCGAGCGTCAGCACGTGGGAGCGCGGCACGTCGCGCACGAAGTCGGTCACGTAGTCGTCGGCTGGTGCCCCGACGATGTCCTCCGGGCGGCCGGCCTGGACGATCGCGCCGTCGCGCATGATCACGATGTGGTCGCCGAGCTTGAGCGCCTCGGCCAGGTCGTGGGTGATGAAGACCATCGTCTTGCCCACCTCGTGGTGGAGCCGGATGACCTCGTTCTGCATGTCCCGACGGATGAGCGGATCGAGGGCGCTGAACGGCTCGTCGAACAGCATGACCTCGGGGTCGACGGCCAGCGCTCGGGCCAGGCCGACGCGCTGCTGCATGCCGCCGGAGAGCTGGTCGGGATACTGGTTGTCCTGCCCCTCGAGACCGACCAGCGTCAGCATCCGCCGGGCGGTGGCATGCCGCTCGGTCTTGCCGATGCCACGGATCTCGAGGCCGAAGGCGACGTTGTCGATGACGCGCCGGTGGGGCAGCAGTCCGAAGTGCTGGAAGACCATCGAAAAGCGACGACGGCGCAGCTCGCGCAAGCGCTTCTGGTCGGCCTTGCGGATGTCCTCGCCGTCGAGCAGCACCGAGCCCGAAGTCGGCTCGATGAGCCGCGTCAGGCAGCGCACGAGGGTCGACTTGCCGCTTCCCGAGAGGCCCATGACCACGAAGACCTCGCCCGGTCGGACGTCGAAGGAGACGTCGCGGATGGCGATCGTCGAGCCCGTCTTCTGCCGCAGCTCGGCGCGGGTCAGGTCCGCGTCGGGGGTGCCGACGATCTTCGTGCTCGGCCGGCCCGAAGATCTTCCAGAGGTGTCGCACGCTGATGGTCGCCGTCTCGGCGCCGCGGACCGATGGGTCGACCTCGCCGACGCCGGGCTCGGTCGCGGCGGTCACGGGAGCCGGATCGACGCCAGTGCGCGGACCCCCATCGGCCTGAGGCCTGTCGGCGAGGCGCGCGGGGTCGCCAGTGGTCGGCGCGGTCATCTCTGCGTCCGATGCGGCGAGCGGGTCGGCACGGGGCGGAGCATCGCCCCGGGAGCTGCCTGCGTCAAGCGCGATGTCGCGTCGCCGGCGCCGAAGTCGACGCGTCGGTGGCTCGATACACTGGCGCAGATGCTGACCGAACGCGCCATCCATACTCATCGACGGCGCCTGGACGCCGGCCGCGGGCGGCGATCGCTTCGACGCCGTCAACCCTGCCACCGGCGACGTCATCGCGAGCATCGCCGAGGTTCGCGAGCCGACGTCGAACGCGCCATCGCCGCCGCCTCAGCTGCCTCGCAGGCTGGGCGAGGCGGTCGGCGTTCGAGCGAGCCGCGGCCATGGAACGCGTGGCCAGCGCCATCGGCGCCCGGCGCGACGAGCTGGCGCGCAGCGCTGACGCTCGACCAGGGCAAGCCGCTCATGGCCGAGGCGTACGGTGAGGTCGATGAGCTCGATCGTCTACTTCCGCATGGCCGCCGCCGACGCCACCCGCCTCGATGGCCTGATGCCGCCGTCGGTCGACGCCAACGAAAGCGCGTCCTCGTCTATCGCGTGCCGCGCGGCGTGGTCGGCGTCATCACGCCCTGGAACTGGCCCTACACGATGGCCGCGCGAGCTGATCGCACCAGCCCTCGCGGCCGGCAACACCGTCGTCTGGAACCCGGCCACCAGCACGTCGCTGCTGCGCCGACCGTCCTGGCCGACTGCATCGCCGACGCCGACCTGCCGGCCGGCGTCTTCAACCTCGTGACCGGTCCCGGCGTGGATGTCGGGGACGCCATCGCCGCCGATCCGCGGACGGCGGCGTCGGCTTCATCGGATCGAGCGAGGCCGGCATGTGGTCGCGGCCCGGGCGGCCGGCAAGGACAGCTCCTCGAGATGGGCGGCAACGGCCCGCTGGTCGTCCTCGATGACGCCGACCTCGATGCGGCCGTCACGGCCACGCTCACGGCGGCCTTCCTCAACGCCGGCCAGAGCTGCACGGCGGGCGAGCGGATCCTCGTCCAGGCGGGCGTCCACGACGACTACCTCGAACGATTGACGGTCGCCATCCGGGAGCGCATCCGACTGGGCGATCCGATGGACGGGGCGACGACCATGGGTCCGCTCAACAACGAGGCCGAGGCGGTCAAGATGGACGCGCCACGTCGCCGACGCGCTCGGCCCGCGGCGCGCGCCTCGTCGCCGGCGGCCATCGCGCTCCCCAGCATCGGGAGCCCGACGTTCTACGAGGCGACCGTGCTCGACGACGTGACGAGGCGATGGCGGTGGCCCGCGAGGAGACCTTCGGGCCGATCGTGCCCTGTCACGCGCATCCGGGACGTCGACGAGGCGATGGCCGTCGTCAACGGGTCGTCCGTACGGGCTCCTGACCGCGATCTTCACGGCGACCTCGGTCGCGGCCTCCGCTTCGCCGAGTCCGCCAGCGCCGGATGGGTCAACATCAACGAAGGCACCAACTACTGGGAATCGCACCTGCCCTTCGGCGGTCGCGCCGGGTCGGCAGAGCGGCGTCGGCCGCGTCGGCGGCCGGTTCTCGATGGAGCGCTCACCGAGCTCAAGACCGTCATCCTGAACCTGGGCTGATCAGCCGGGCGCCTCGTCGGCGCCCATCGACACGACGTCACGAGGAGGTCCATCGGACATGGCAGCGCTTCCGGATCGAGCGCGGGTCGTCGTCATCGGCGCCGGCATCGTGGGCAACAGCATGGCCTACCACCTGGCCCGGCTCGGTTGGCGCGACATCGTGCTGGTCGAGAAAGGGCACGCTGCCGAGCCCGGGTGGCTCGACGGGCCACGCGTCGAACTTCATCTTCCTGACCGACCACTCCAAGGAGATGACCGCCTTCACCGTCGACAGCGTCCGCCAGTACAAGGAGCTCGGTGTCTTCACCGAGTGCGGCGGCATCGAGGTCGCCCGAACGCCGGAGCGGGTGCGAGGAGCTCAAGCGCCGCATGGCGGCTTCCAGGTCGTGGGGCATCGAGGGCGTCCGGCTCATCACGCCGGCCGAGGTCAAGGCGATGGTGCCGTTCGTCGACGAGCACGAAGATCCTGTCCGGCTTCTATACGCCCGGGGTCGGGGTCGTCGACTCCCTGGAAGCCGGCACGCTCATGCGCCAGTCGGCGATCGACATGGGCGCTCTGACGGTCTCGCCGCAGACGGAGGTGACCGGGCTCGACGTCGTCGAGGGTCGCGTGACCGGCGTGCGCACCGACAAGGGCGACATCCGGGCCGAGGTCGTCGTCGTCGCCTGCGGCGTCTGGAGCCCGCGCATCGCGCGCATGGCCGGCGCATCGATCCCGCTTGACGCCGGCTGTGCACCAGATGATCGACATCGGTCCGGTGCCCATCTTCGAGCGACACGACGGGCGAGGTCAGCTTCCCGATCGTGCGTGACATGGACACCAACATGTACGAGCGCCAGCACGGGACAGACTTCGAGGTCGGCTCGTATGCCCATCGAGCGATCCTCATGGAGGCCGATGACATCCCTTCCATCGAGGCCTCCGCGCTCTCACCGACGCAGCTGCCGTTCACCAAGGACGACTTCGACCCGCAGCTGGAGGATGCGCTGGACCTCTTCCCCTCGATCGTCGGCGACGAGAAGGTCGGCGTGAAGCTGGCCATCAACGGGCTGCTGTCGCTGACGCCGGACGGCAATCCGATCCTCGGCGAGACACCTGAGGTCAAGGGCCTCTGGTCGGTGGCGGCGATCTGGATCAAGGAAGCGCCCGGCATCGCCAAGACGATGGCCGAGTGGATGACCCATGGCACGCCGGAGATCGACCCACACGGCTCCGACATCGCGCGCTTCTACCCGCACCACCACACGAGCGGGCACATCGCCGCCCGCACGACCGAGGGCTTCAACAAGACCTACGGCATCGTCCACCCCAGCGAGCAATGGCTGACCAACCGCGACGTGCGCCTGACGCCGATGAATGGCCGTGAGCGCGAGCTGGGCGCGGTGTTCTTCGAGGCCGCCGGCTGGGAGCGGCCGATGTGGTACGAGTCGAACGCGCCGCTGCTCGAGACCTACGCCGACCGGCTCATGCGCCGCGAAGCCGAATGGGACGCACGCTGGTGGTCGCCGATCATCAGCGCCGAGCACCTCGCGATGCGCGAGCGGGTCGGCCTCGTGGACCTCTCGGCCTTCGCCATCTTCGACGTCAGCGGCCCTGGCGCGCCTGGCCTACCTGCAGGGCCTCGTCGTCGGGCAGGTGGACGTGCCGGTCGGGCGGGTCGTCTACACGCCGTTGCTCAACGCCGCCGGCGGCATCGTCGCCGACCTCACGATCATGCGGCTCGGTCCTGAGCGCTTCCGGGTCGTGACCGGCGGCGGCATGGGCATGCGCGACAAGAAGTGGTTCGTCGATCATCTGCCGACCGATGGCTCGGCCCAGCTCTTCGATGCCACATCGGCCTTGACGACCGTCGGCATCTGGGGACCGCGCGCGCGCGACGTGGTCGCCTCGGTGACGACCGACGACGTCTCCGACGCCGGCTTCCCCTTCGGCACCTGCCGGATCGTGGATATGGGCCCGATCCGGACGCTCGCCTCGCGCATCTCGTACGTCGGCGAGCTGGGCTGGGAGATCTACGCCCCGATGGAGGAAGGCCTCCGGCTCTGGGACCTGCTCTTCGAGGCCGGCCAGGCGCACGGTATCGCGCCGGTCGGCATCGGCGTCTACGCCACGACCGGCCGCCTCGAGAAGGGCTATCGCGCCCACGGCAACGAGCTGGAGCTCGACTTCGACCTGGTCGAGGCGGGCATGGCACGGCCGAAGGTCAAGGACACCGACTTCCTGGGCCGCGCCGCCTATCTCGAGCAGCGATCGCGACCGCCGGCCGCAATCCTCTGCACCCTGACCGTGGACGACACCACCTCGGCCAGTGGCGTCAACGCGCTACATGCTGGGCAAGGAACCGATCCTGACGCCCGAGCGGGCAGTCGCTCGTGGACGCCAAGGGCCGCCGCTCGTACGTCACCAGCGCGGGAGCTGGACCGTCGGTCGGCAAGCATCTGCTGATGGCCTATCTGCCGCCGGCGCAGGCCGTCGAGGGCACCAAGCTCGTCGTCGAGTACTTCGGCGAGCACTACCCCGTGACGGTGGCGGTCGCGGGCAGCCGGCCGCTCTTCGATCCCGACGAACCTGCGCATCAAGGGCTGAACGACCGACCATGGAGATCCTCGTCTGCGTCAAGCGCGTCCCGGCGACGGGCGGCCAGATCAACCTGACCGCCGACGCGCAGGACATCGATACCAGGTTCCTCGGCTTCACCGTCAGCCCGCATGAGGAGTGCGCCGTCGAGGAGGCCGTCCGGCTAGTCGAGGCGCACGGCGGCTCGACGACGGTCATGACCCTCGGCCCGCCCGAAGCGGAGGACCAGCTGCGCGAGGCGATGGCCATCGGCGCCAACCGTGCGGTGCTCCTCGACTCCGGCGGCCGCGACTGGGACGCGGTCGCGACGGCCGCGGCGCTGACCGCGGAGATCCAGGCCCAGGAGGTGGCGAACGGCCCCTTCGACCTGCTCATGTTCGGCAATGAGTCGGCCGACTCGGGCGACTTCCAGGTCGGCATCCGGGTCGCCGTCGCACTCGGACGTCCATGCGTCGTCGGCGTCAAGGCGCTCGAGATGCGCGACGGCATGGCCGTCGCACAGCGCGAAGCGGTCGGTGCTCGCGAGGTCTACGAGGTCCCGCTGCCCGCGGTGGTGGCGGTCAAGGAGGGCATCAACCTGCCGCGCTACCCGTCCGTCCCTGGAAGGCTGCGGGCACGGAAGGCGCCGCTCGATGTCGTGACGCCAGAGGAACACATCGCAGGCCCGACGAAGATCCGGCTCATCGTGCCCGAGCGCGAGGCGACGACGGCGGAGGTCCTGGGCACCGGCGCCGAAGCCGCCCCGCGGGTGGTCGAGATCCTCCAGCAGCTCGGGCTGGTCGGCACATGATCCTGGTCTTCGTCGAGCACGCCGACGGCCGCCCGGAGCGTACCTCGCTCGAGGCGCTCGTCGTCGCTCGGCGACTGGCAGAGGGCGGCGCCGGCCCGATCGAGGCGGTCCTCGTCGGGGGAGGGGCCGCGGCGGCGACCTGGCTGGCACCGCAGGGCGTGACGATCGCCCACCTCGTCGAGCATCCCGACCTGACCGACTACGCGCCGGCCGCCTGGGCCGCTGCCATCCAGCAGCTCATCGATCGACGTTCGCCGACGGCGGTCGTCGCCTCGGGCACCGATCGCGGCAACGAGGTCCTGGCCTACGTCGGCGCCCGGACCGGGCTGCCTCTGGCCGCGAACTGCCTGACCGCCGAGCCTGCCGCAGCCGGTCGGCCGGTCGAGCTGACGCGGCAGCGCTGGGCCGGCAGCCTCGTCGAGGAGGCCCGACTGTCCGCTACGACCGCGCTGCTGACCGTGGCGCCACATGCGGTGCCAGAAGAGCGCGCCGACGCCGAGGGGGCTCCGATCGTCGAGGTCTTCACGCCCGACTTGGCGGCTTCGGACCTGGCCAGCCAGGTCGTCCGGCGCATCGAGCCCGAGGCCGGCCGGGTCTCCCTGGCCGAGGCCCGGGTCGTCGTGGGCGGCGGCCGTGGTGTCGGCTCGGCCGAGGGCTTCGCCGAGCTCGAGGAGCTGGCCGCGCTCCTGGGCGGGGCCGTCGGCGTGTCGCGTGTCGTGACCAGTGCCGGCTGGCGGCCGCATGCCGAGCAGGTCGGGCAGACCGGCCTGCGCATCGCGCCCGACCTGTACATCGCCTGTGGCATCAGCGGCGCCATCCAGCACATCGTCGGCTGCCAGGCCGCCAAGGTCATCCTGGCCATCAACAAGGATCCCGAGGCGCCGATCATGCAGCGTGCCCGCTATGCCGTCATCGGCGACCTGCACGCGATCGTGCCAGCTATCAGCGCCGAAGTGCGGCGGGTCGGCGGCGGCTGAGCTCGATCGGCCGATCCGCGGCCGTACGGGTCAGGCCGCTGGTCGCCCGAAGGCGATCCGCAGCTAGTAGCGGCGCGGTCGAGCCGCCTCTTCCTTCTTTGGCTTCGGCTCTCGACCGGGGCGGGGCGGCCGAGGCGCGGTCCCAGGCGCCATGTCCGGCGGCGGCACGGCGGGGCCCCGCTCGATCGCGGCGCGGACCGCCGTCGCGAACTGTGCCGCGGTCGCCGAGGAGACGCTCCCCTGCCAGGCCCGCTGGATCTCCGCGATGCGCTCGGATTCGGCGGCGCGCCGCTCACGTTCGGCTCTCGAATGCTTGGCCATGATGCCTCGATCCTGTGGTCCCGGGTCGGGACGGTGGAGCCATCCTACGCGGCCCCTGGGAATCGCGGGGGGCGTGAGAGCTCCGCGCCCGATCCGCTCACGCCGGTCAGCCTCCGTCGCCCGGACGCAGGGTTACGCTGTGAGCGATGAAGTTCGGCGTCCACCTGCCGGTCATGGAATGGGACGGCGCTCCGTTCACGATGGAGCGGCTGGCAGCCTTCGCCGGTGCCGCGGAGGCGCGGGGTCTCGACACGCTCTCGGTCAACGACCACTTCGTCTTCCGACGACCGTGGCTCGACGGCTTCACCGCGCTCGCGTCCGTGGTCCACGCTGCACCGACGTCCACGCTCATGACCAGTGTCGCCGTGCCTGTGGTCCGCGGACCGGTCGCGACCGCCAAGGCCCTGGCCGCTATCGATCTGCTGTCCGGGGGCCGGCTCATGGCCGGCCTCGGACCAGGCTCGACCGCCGCCGACTACGCCGCGGTGGACATCCCTTTCGACGAGCGCTGGGGTCGGTTCGAGGAGGCCGTCCGGGCGATCCGTGCCCTGTGGACCAGCTCGGCCGAACCGTTCGTCGGACGCTACTACGACACGACGGGGGTGGTTCTCGGGCCTGAGCCTGTGCGGGCCGGCGGCCCGCCGATCTTCATCGGGAGCTGGGGTTCCAGCGCCGGCCTGCGCCGCGTGGCCAGGCTCGGCGACGGCTGGCTCGCCTCGGCCTACAACACCTCACCGGCCGAGTTCGACGGGGCCCGCGCCCAGCTGGCCGAGTTCCTGAAGAAGGAGGGTCGGGATGCCGCGAGCTTCCCGAACGCGCTGGTCACGATGTGGCTCTACATCACCGACGATCCGTCAGAGCGCGCGGCGATCCTTGGCCGTCTGGCGGAGCTCCTGGATCGCGATCCCGAGCGACTGGCCGACCTCCTGCCGATCGGGCCGCCGGCCCACTGCGCGGCGCTCGTCGACCGCTATCGAGCGGCGGGGGTCGATCGCATCCTCTTCTGGCCCCTCGGGGATGAGCTTCGCCAGCTCGATCGGCTCGCCCATGACGTCCTCGCCGACGCCTAGGGTGTGACCGACGTCACGCGCGGAGGCGCATCCCGACCTGGGCCGCGGCGGCGACCACGGCCGCGGCGATCTTGGCCTCCGAGCCGGCCGCCGGGAAGCGGTACGACGGCCCATGGACGTGGATGGCCGCGATGACCTCGCCGTCGGCGGATGCGACCGGCGCCGCCACCGACGAGATGCCATCCAAGAACTCCTCGCGCACCCAGGCATAGCCATCCTGGCGTACGAGGCGCAAGCGATCCAGGAGCGGCCCGGCCTCCGTGATGGTCTGCGAGGTGAACCGCTCACGGGGCTCGGCCAGCAAGCGCACGAGGGCCGGTGCCGCCATGAACGCCAGGAACACCTGCCCGGATGAGACCGCGTGCATGGGGATGCGGCTGCCGGTCCAGTCGCGGACCTGGACGGGATTGGGGGAGTCGACCTGGTCGACGTAGTGGACGAGCGACCCGTCGGGGACCGACAGGCCGGTCGCCTCGCCGGTCCGCGCGGCCAGCTCGACGAGCGTCGGGCGAGCCGTGGCGACCAGCCCGCGCGTCTCGTGCAGCCCGCCGGCGAGGGTCGCGATGCGCGGACCCAGCCGATAGCGCGCGTCGCCGGCGATCTGCTGCACGACGCCCTCGGCCTGCATCGTGTCAAGGAGGCGCGCAACGGTGCTCTTCGGCAGCCGGGTCACGGCGGCGACATCGGTCACCCCGACCGGCCCGTCGGCCAGGGCGTCGAGGACCGCGAACGCCCGCCTGATCGATTGGACTCTGGACACCGAGGCTGCTTCTCCGCTAGATTCCAGTCCGCGGTTCCACTATACGGCATGGTTCCACATCGTGGAACGCGATGACCACGAGGCCCGGGGCCGGTACCCCGGACGACAGGAGCACGACGGCCGATGGCCAACGACTACGAAGAGATCGACCTCGAGGCCCTCAGCGATGAGGAGCTCACCGAGCAGATGCACAACGACCTCTACGACGGCCTCAAGGACGAGATCACCAAGGGCACCAACATCCTCCTCGCCCGCGGTTGGTCCGCTTCGCGCGTCCTGAACGAAGCCCTCGTCGAGGGCATGCGCATCGTGGGCATCGACTTCCGGGACGGCATCCTCTTCGTGCCCGAGGTCCTCCTGGCGGCCAACGCCATGAAGGCCGGCATGGCCATCCTGCGGCCGATCCTGGCCGAGACGGGCGTCGAATCGATCGGCAAGGTCGTCATCGGGACCGTCAAGGGCGACATCCACGACATCGGCAAGAACCTCGTCGGGATGATGCTCGAAGGGGCCGGCTTCGAGGTCTTCGACCTTGGCATCAACACCGATGCCGACAAGTTCATGGCCGCGCTCGAGCTCCACAAGCCCGACATCCTGGGCATGTCGGCGTTGCTGACGACGACGATGCCGTACATGAAGGTCGTCATCGAGACGCTCAAGGAGCGTGGCATCCGCGACGACTACATCGTGCTCGTCGGGGGCGCCCCGCTCAATGAGGAGTTCGGCAAGGCCATCGGTGCCGACGCCTACTGCCGCGATGCCGCCGTCGCCTCCGAGACGGCCAAGGCGCTCGTCCTCCAGCGCCGCGCTGCCAGGGATGCCTGATCGTGGCGCCCGGCGCAGATGCCGTCACCGACGCCATGAGGGTCGCCGACGCGCGCGACCCTGAGCGCAGGGGCCCCAAGGGGCGAGGCCGCGTGCTGGTCATCGGCTGCGGCGCCCTGGCCAACGAGATGCTGGCCATCGTCCGCGCCAGCGGCCTGCGCGACATCGACGTGACCTGCCTGCCGGCCAAGCTCCACCAGCGTCCGGCGGGCATCCCGGAGGCGGCGAGAACGAAGATCCGGGCGGGCCGCGAGCAGGGCTACGAGCGCATCTTCGTGGCCTACGCCGACTGCGGCACCTACGGCATGCTCGACCCCGTGCTCGAGGAAGAGGGCGTGGAACGCCTGCCAGGCGCCCATTGCTACGAGTTCTACAGCGGCGCCGCGACGTTCGAAGCGCTGACCGAAGCGGAGCCGGCGACCTTCTTCCTGACCGACTACCTGGCACGCAACTTCGAACGGCTGGTCATCGGCGGCCTGGGCATCGACCGCCATCCGGAGCTGCTGCCGATGTACTTCGGCAACTACAAGCGCATCGTCTACCTCGCGCAGACCGACGACCCCGTCGCCCTGACACTTGCCCGCGCCGCCGCCCAGCGACTCGGTCTCGAGTTCGAGCTTCGGCGCACCGGACTGGCCCCCTTTGCGACCGCCATGGCTTCGCTGACCGGGCGACCGGAGCTGGCCATGGTCGACCAGGCTGGGGCAGCCTGATGGCCAGCCTGGCGGTCATCTGGTGGCGCGACATCCCGGCCCAGGTCGTGGCCAAGGAAGGACGGACGTCCAACAAGTACATCCTGCCGGGGCGCTTCCAGGAGGCCATCGATCGCGCCGCGGTCAAGGCCGGCCTGGCTGGCACGGACGACTACCTCGCGCAATGGCGCCGCGAGACCCGGCCCTGCGGCGACGACCTTGAAGCCGAGGTCGCGGCCGAGGTCAAGCTCCTCGAATCCGCATATCCGGCCACCCGCCTCAAGAACCTGGCAGCCACCGGCGGCCTGGCCGGCGACCTGACATGACCCGGACCGTCATATCATCGGCCAGCCGGGAGGTCGTCATCGGCGACGACCGGCCATTCGTGATCATCGGCGAGCGCATCAACCCGACCGGCCGCAAGCTGCTGGCCGAGGAGATGCGAGGCGGCGACTTCAGCCGTGTCGAGCGCGACGTGCTGGCACAGGTCGAGGCCGGTGCCCACATGCTCGACGTCAATGCCGGCATCCCGCTCGCCGATGAGCCCGCCATCCTGGCCCAGACCGTGCGGCTGGTGCAGTCGCTCACGGATCTGCCGCTGTCGATCGATTCGTCCATCGTCGAGGCGCTCGAGGCCGGCCTGGCTGCCTATCAGGGCAAGGCGCTCGTCAACTCGGTGACCGGCGAGGACGAGCGCCTCGAGCGTGTCCTGCCGCTCGTCCGCAAGTACGGCGCCGCAGTGGTGGCCATCTCCAACGACGAGACCGGCATCAGCGAGGACCCCGACGTCCGCTTCGCGGTCGCCAGGCACATCGTCGAGCGCGCACTGGACCATGGCATCCCGCGCGAGGACGTCATCGTCGATCCGCTGCTGATGCCCGTCGGGGCCATGCCCCAGGCTGGGAGGCAGGTCTTCCGCATCCTGGGCCGCCTGCGCGACGAACTGAAGGTCAACTCGACCTGCGGCGCCTCGAACGTCAGCTTCGGGTTGCCCAACCGAGAGGGCATCAACGGCGCCTACCTGTCGATGGCCATCGCCAGCGGCCTGACGTCGGCGATCACGAACCCCATCGCGCAAGGTGTTCGCAACGCGGTCATGGCCGCCGACGTGCTGATGGGCAACGATGCCGAGTGCGGCCGCTGGATCCGGGCCTTCCGCGAGCCGCCAGCCGCCGGCGAGGAAGGCCGCCGCCAGAATCGTCGTCGCGCCGTCCCGGTGCCGGCCACCGCGTGACCCGCTCGAGCGCGACGCGAGGCCGCCATCCGGCGCCAGGTCAGCGCCGATGACGCGGGCCGTCCGGTGAACGGGGCCGCTCGATGACGCAGGTCGTCGAGGCAGGCGACGGGCCGCTCCTGATCTTCACGCCCTCGGGGCGTCGCGGGCACTTCCCGGTCGGGACGCTGGTCCTCGATGCCGCGCGCTCGCTGGGTGTCGATATCGACTCCGTCTGCGGCGGGCGCGGCATCTGCGGCCGCTGCCAGGTTCGGCCGATGACCGGCTCGTTCGCCAAGCACGGCATCGAATCGTCGGCCGAGCACCTCGCAGCACCGGGCGCCGTGGAGGCCGAGTACGAGCTGACGCGCGCGCAGCTGATCGAGGGCTGCCGCCTGTCCTGCGCCGCGGCGCTGCTCGGCGACATCGTGGTCGACGTGCCGCAGGAGAGCCAGGTCCACCGCCAGGTCGTGCGCAAGGGGATCGCCCGGCGAGCGTTCACGGTCGATCCGGTCGTCCGCCTCCACTATGTCGAGGTCGCGCCCCCCGAACTGGCCTCGCCGGCCGGCGACCTTGGCCGGCTCTTCGAAGCGCTGGAGCGCGAGTGGGCGTTGACGGGCCTGAGCGCGGACCTCGACGTGGTCAGGGCACTCCAGCCGGCGCTCTCGAAGGGCGGCTACAAGGTGACCGTCGCCGTCCATGCCGCGAAGCAGGTCATCGCGATCTGGCCGGGCTTCCAGGACCGCGCCCTGGGCGTGGCCATCGACGTCGGCTCGACGACCATCGCCGGTCACCTGGCAGACCTCGAGCGGGGCGACGTGCTCGCTTCGGCCGGCGTCATGAACCCGCAGATCCGCTTCGGCGAGGACCTCATGAGCCGGGTCTCGTTCGCGATGCTCCACGACGGCGGCGCGGTCGAGATGACGGCGGTCGTGCGCACGGCGATCGCCGACCTGGTCGCTGAGCTGGCCATCCAGGCCGGCGAAGACCCCGACCACATCCTCGAGCTGGCCGTCGTCGGCAACCCCATCATGCACCACCTCCTGCTGGGCATCGACCCGGTGCCGTTGGGCTCCGCGCCGTTCGCGCTGGCCACCGATCGCGCCGTCCATGGCCTGGCCTCGGACATCGGCGTCGACGCCATCAACCAGGGCGCGCGGCTGTACGTGCTGCCCTGCATCGCCGGTCATGTGGGCGCCGATACGGCCGGGGTGATGCTCGCCGAAACGCCCTATCGATCGAAGCGCATGACGCTCATCGTCGACGTCGGCACCAACGCCGAGATCGTGCTCGGCGATGCGCGGCGGCTGCTGGCCGCATCCAGCCCGACCGGCCCCGCCTTCGAAGGCGCCCAGATCAGCTCCGGCCAGCGGGCGGCACCGGGCGCCATCGAACGGGTCCGCATCGATCGCCAGACGCTCGAGCCTCGCGTCCGGGTCATCGGCAGCGAGATCTGGTCGGACGAGCCGGGCTTCGACGAGGCCATCGCCGGCAGCGGCGTCACCGGCATCTGCGGGTCGGGCATCGTCGAGGCCATCGCCGAGCTCTACCTGGCGGGGATCATCACGACCGACGGCATCGTCGACGGCCGCCAGGCTGCCCGTTCGCCGCGCGTCATCGCCGATGGCCGGACCTTCAGCTACCTTCTGCACGACGGCACGCCGCGGGTCCTGGTCACCCAGAACGACGTGCGCGCCATCCAGCTCGCCAAGGCCGCACTCTATGCCGGCGTTCGCCTGCTCATGGACCACCTGGGTATCGACGCCGTCGATCAGGTCCGATTGGCCGGCGCCTTCGGCAGCCAGATCGACCCGCTCCACGCCATGGTCCTCGGCCTCATCCCGGATTGCGATCTGGGACAGGTCGAGGCAGCCGGCAACGCCGCCGGGACCGGTGCCCTGATCGCCCTCCTGTCGGCCAACGCACGGCGCGAGATCGAGACCCAGGTCCGCCGTGTCGAGAAGATCGAGACCGCCGTCGAGCCCCGCTTCCAGGAGCATTTCGTGGCGGCCATGGCCATCCCCCACAAGACGGCCGAGCACCCGAACCTCTCGCTCGTCGTCGAGCTGCCGACCCCGGCGCCGTTCGACCCCGAAGCCGCGAACGGGCGCTCCGGCCGACGACGGGCCCGACCGACCGATGATGACCGCACGGCGCGGCCCCACGATCGAGCCGGTCGCAGCAGGGCGACGGAGGAGATCCGATGACCGACGAGACGACCCGCCGACGCGCCGGTGGACGAGCAGCTCGGCAGGCCGCGCGCGCCCACGACACGACCATCCATCCGCCGTTCCTGACGCGCACCATGGCGCCCTTCGAGGTCCTCTCCGAGGAGGGCCTGGCGCTCATCGAGCACAACGCCGACACCATCCTCGAGGAGGTCGGGCTCGACTTCCGAAACGACGCCGACGCCCTCCGGCTGCTGCGAGAGGCAGGCGCCGACGTCCAGGGCGAGCGCGTCCGTTTCCCGCGCGGCATGTGCCGGCAGATCGTGCAAGCGTCGGCCCCGAGCGACTTCTGGCAGATCGCCCGGAACCCCGCCCGCAACGTCCACATCGGCGGCATGAGCACCGTCTTCGCACCGGCCTACGGGCCGCCCTTCGTGCGCGACCTCGACAACGGCCGCCGCTACGGGACCATCGAGGACTTCCGCAACTTCGTGAAGCTGGCCTACATGACGCCCTACCTGCACCACAGCGGGGGGACCGTCTGCGAACCGGTCGACCTGCCCGTCAACAAGCGCCACTTCGACATGGTCTACAGCCACATGCGCTGGTCCGACAAGCCGTTCATGGGCTCGGTCACCCAGCCGCAACGGGCCCAGGACACGGTCGACATGGCGCGCATCCTCTTCGGCTCGGAGTTCCTCGAGGACAACGTCACGATCCTGAGCCTCATCAACGCCAACTCGCCGTTGGTGTGGGACTCGATCATGCTCGGCGCCGCCCGCAACTACGCGCTCGCCAACCAGGCGACCATCATCACGCCCTTCATCCTGGCCGGCGCCATGTCGCCGGTGACGGCCGCCGCCGTCTGTGCGCAGACGCTGGCAGAGGCGCTCGGCTGCATGACCTTCGTCCAGCTCGTCCGCCCTGGCGCCCCGGTCGTGCTCGGCTCATTCGCCAGCTCGATCTCGATGCAGTCGGGTGCACCGACCTTCGGTACCCCGGAGCCCGCCCTCGTCCTGTACGCCATGGCGGCGCTGGCCCGCCGGCTCGGAGTCCCTTTCCGGTCGGGCGGCTCGCTGTGCGGATCGAAGATCCCGGATGCCCAGGCGGCCTACGAGTCGGCGGCGACGCTGCAGCCGACCGTCCTGGCCGGCGTCAACTTCGTGCTCCACGCCGCCGGCTGGCTGGAGGGCGGCCTGGCGATGGGCTATGAGAAGTTCATCCTCGACGTCGACCAGTGCGGGATGATGGGCGTCTTCATCGAGGGCATCGACCTGTCGGAGAACGGGCAGGCGCTCGACGCCATCCGCGAGAACGGGCCGGGTCAGCACTTCCTGGGCACGGCCCACACGCTTGCCAACTTCGAGACCGCCTTCTACCGCTCGGTCGTCGCCGACAACAACTCATACGAGCAGTGGCTCGAGGACGGCAGCAAGGACGCCGCCCAGCGGGCCAACGGGGTCTGGAAGAAGATGCTTGCCGAGTACGAGGCACCGCCCATCGACCCGGCCATCGACGAGGCGCTGCTCGACTTCATCGCCCGCCGGAAGGCCTCTTTCCCGGACTCGGACGTCTAGGTCCCACCAGGTGGCACGACGGGATCTCGCTGGATCGGCCCAGGCCGCCATCGCCAGCGTCCTGGAGGCGCCCAAGTTCGAGCTCATTCCGCTCAAGAACGTCGACGACCAGGTGGCCTTCCTGCCGCCCGGGGCGACGGTCTCGGTGACCGCCTCACCAGCCAAAGGGATCGAGGCCACGATCGAGCTCTGCGAGCGGCTCCAAGCCCAAGGCTTCCATGTCATCCCGCACCTGTCGGCGCGCATGATCCGCGACCGCGGCCACCTGGCGGAGCTGCTTGCCCGTCTCGACGCCGCGGCCATCGACCACGCCTTCGTCGTCGGTGGCGACGCCGAGCAGCCGGGTGCGTACCTGGACGGCCTGTCGCTCTTGCGCGCGATGGCCGAGATCGGGAGTGGCCTGACGGACGTCGGCGTGCCCTGCTATCCGGAAGGCCATGCCACCATCCCGGATGCCGCCCTGCGCCAGGCGCTCGTCGACAAGCAGCCGTTCGTGCAGTCGATGACGACCCAGATGTGCTTCGATGCCAGTGCCATCAGCACCTGGCTGGCCGACCGTCGCGCGGCCGGCATCACGCTGCCCGTCTGGATCGGGCTGCCGGGCGTCGCCGAGCTGCACAAGCTGATGCTCATCAGCGCGCGCATCGGGGTCGCCGATACCAAGCGCTTCCTGGCCAAGAACACCCGGCTCGTCGGTCGATTGGTGCGCCCCGGTGGCTACAGCCCGCACGGGCTGCTGGAGGGCCTGGCGCCCGCGCTGGCCGACCCCACGGCCACGATCGTCGGGCTGCACATCTACACGTTCAACCAGGTCGAGACGACCGAGGAGTGGCGCCAGCGCTACCTCGAACGGCTGACCGTCGCCGCCGCCGCGACCTAGAATCGAGCCCCCACCCAAGGAGCCACCGAGCCCGATGTCGATGCCCAGCAGCCTCCAGATCGCCCAGGCCGCCTCGATGCGCCCGATCGCCGACATCGGCGCCGAGCTGGGGCTCCTGCCCGAGGAGCTCGAGCTCTACGGGCCATACAAGGCCAAGATCAGCCTCGACGTCCTGCGCCGCCTCGCCGACCGCCCGAACGGCCGCGAGATCCTCATCACGGCCATCACCCCGACACCGCTCGGCGAGGGCAAGACGACCACGACCATCGGCCTCGCACAGGGCCTCAACCGCATCGGCGTGCGCACCGCGGTCGCCATCCGCCAGCCCTCGCTTGGCCCGGTCTTCGGCATCAAGGGTGGCGCTGCCGGCGGCGGCTACAGCCAGATCGTGCCCATGGAGGACTTCAACCTCCACCTGACCGGCGACAACCACGCCGTGACGGCGGCCCACAACCTGGCCGCCGCGTTCATCGACAATCACCTGCACCACGGCAACGTGCTGGGCATCGAGCCGCACACCATCTCCTGGCCGCACGTCGTGGACATCAGCGACCGGGCGTTGCGGCATGCGGTCATCGGCCTCGGTTCCGCCGAGGACGGCATCCCGCGCGAGACCGAATGGCAGATCAGCGTCGCCTCGGAGGTCATGGCCATCCTGGCCCTGGCCACCGATATCCACGATCTGCGCGCGCGATTCGGGCGCATCGTCGTGGCCCGTACGCGTGACGACAAGCCGGTCACGCTCGAGGATCTCAAGGTCGCCGGCGCGATGACCGTGCTGATGCGCGACGCCATCAAGCCCAACCTGCTCCAGACCCTGGAGGGTGGTCCGGCCTTCGTCCACGCCGGGCCGTTCGCCAACATCGCCCACGGCAACTCGTCAGTGCTGGCCGATCGGGTCGCCCTCAAGCTCGTCGACGCGGTGTGTACCGAAGCCGGCTTCGGGGCCGACATGGGTGCCCAGAAGTTCATGGACATCAAGTGCCGCCTGGGCGGCCTCCGGCCGTCAGCGGCGGTCGTCGTGGCCACCATCCGGGCGCTCAAGATGCATGGCGGCGTGGGCAAGATCGTGGCCGGCAAGCCGCTCGACCCGGCGCTCGAGGCCGAGGATCCCGAGGCTGTGCGCCGTGGTGCCGCCAACCTGGCCAAGCAGATCGAGAACATGCGCCTCTATGGCGTGCCTGTCGTGGCGGCCATCAACGCTTTCCCGACCGACGCGCCGTCCGAGGTCGCCGCCCTGCGCGAGGTCGCCCTGGCCGCCGGTGCCTCGGCTGCCGTGGTCGCCTCGCACTTCGCCGACGGGGGCGCCGGCGCCGAGGATCTGGCCCGAGCCGTCTGGGCGGTGGCGCAGGCGAGCGGTCCGGATGGCGCCACCGATTTCCGCTTCCTGTACCCCGACGAGATGCCTCTGGCCGAGAAGGTCGAGACCATCGCCACCCGCATCTATGGCGCCGACGGCGTCGACTTCGGGGCCGGCGTGCTCAAGACCCTCGAACGCATGGAGTCGGACGGTCATCGCAGCCTGCCCATCTGCATGGCCAAGACCCATCTCTCGCTCTCGACCGACGCGACCAA
>CAWHYC010000007.1:0-462914 GCA_963833535.1 uncultured Chloroflexia bacterium
ATTTGGGAAAAGAGAAAGAACTTAACGGTTGTACATTCGGTAAGCTCCTATCTCTTCAAATCTTTCCGACACCTTTTGATGAGGAAACTGTCCTGGCGAAAAAAATTTCTACAATCAATCGATGTAAACCAGGAAAAATACTTTGAAATAGTATTACCTGTCGAAGCACTCATTGAATCAGTAGAACATCAAAAAGAGTAGTCTGAAAAATTGCAACAGAGTTTGGTGACCCTGACGAAACGCCAACGGGAGGCTATTTTTCTAAAATTCTATAACGATCTCAGCTATTCGGATATCGCCTCGATCATGGACCTTCAGGTTGACTCCGTTTACAACGTCATCTCTAAAGCGATCGAATCACTGCGACATAAGCTCAAGACCGTCGTGATCTCCATATTCAGCGCGATCCTAATCTTTCTTTAAGTCCCTTATAAAGGTCATTATTGCGTCGGGAATAAGTTGGATGCGATGCCCCTACTTTACTATTAATCATCACCATTCTGCGAAATACTCATCAGTGACTATCAAATTTTTTTAATTTTTTTAAAAAAGCCGAAATAAAATGATGAGAAAAGACCTGTTGCTGCCTCATACCGGTACAAGTAGGACTTTTTTGAATCAATGAGGTATATAGATTTTACGGTGAACGACTTCGCAATGGATGAATATTTCCAGAGCTGGGTCTTTAATTCAGGAGACGAAAGCGTTCGGCATTTCTGGGAATCATGGCTGTTGGAGCACCCGGAAAAACGAGGAGAGGTTGCAGAAGCGAAAAAACTGTTGGGGTCGATCAGGTTTTCGAAACATGAACTGGCTGAAGATGAGGTTGGGAATCTTTGGACCCGTATCCATGGCGGTGACCGCAAACCTGTATCACGAGTCAGTAAAGCACATGCTGGTTGGATATATCGGGTAGCTGCGGCCGTTATCGTGATCGGCATCGCCGGCCTGTTCTACCTGTTGCCGAATGATAAACCATGGATGGAATACCATACCACCTATGGTGAGACCAAATCGATCACACTTCCTGATGGATCTTCCGTAGTATTAAATGCTAATTCTAAACTGACGGTTTTTTCAGATTGGAACGAACAACCTTCGAGAGAAATCCTGCTGGATGGTGAAGCTTTCTTTTCCGTCGTTCATAAAACCAATAACCGACCCTTTAAGGTAGTCACGGCCGAAGGAGTAACTGTCGAGGTGTTGGGTACCACATTTAATGTTTATAACAGGACGAACGGGACAAAGGTGGTTTTGAACTCCGGCCAAATTCGCCTGAACCTTCCGACGAATCAATCCCCTGAAATGATTGTAATGCAGCCAGGGGAAATGGTGGAGTACAAAGAACAGCACTATGAAAAGAAGGCTGTAAATCCGCTGCTCTACACTGCCTGGATGAACAACAAGATTATTCTCGATCATACAAGCCTTGGTGAAATGGTTTACATGCTGCAAGACAGCTACGGCCTTGAAGTTAAAGTATCCGATGCGAAATTATTGGAAGAGACCGTTTCAGGATCAATGCCGCTGGGCGATCCGGAAATCCTGTTGAACCAGATGGCTAAAGCGTTTCAGCTAAAGATTAAAAAGGAAAACAAAGTAATTATTATGGAAGAGGACAATGAGTTGAGGTGATAAACTAAGTGGGCCTTAGGCCAATAGTTGAGTTTGGAATTTTTAAATGGATTGAATTACAACCTTAATATTTTTAAACCTATGAAAAAATACTACCTATTAGTTGGAATGTTGCTTTTCATGTACCATCAGAGCTGGCCCCAACATACTGAGGTCTACGCGGCGGTACACAAACCAGTTCTAGTCAGCCAACAGGAGAAGGACTCTGGTCCTCTCAAGCAAGCCCTCATCGAAATAGAGCGATCCTTTCAGGTGTCGATCGCTTACAAAGATGAATGGATTGAAAACAAGTTCGTGTATTTTTCTCCAGCAGCATTTAAAGCGCCCGAACAGGCGTTGGATACGCTTTTGAAAGATACTGGCTTGTATTACGAAAAAGCAGGAGATAAATTTTATGTTATTCATAAGAAAATTCTCAGGGATGCAGGTGTACCGCAGAGCTCCGCGGTCGCTATACCAGCTGTTTACCTAAGCCGGGTGGAAGATTTCACTAGCCCCTTGGTTATGAATTTTACACCGCAGCGTACTATTGAGCTCCCGCTTGCCGTTACTGTGACCGGGACTATTAGAGACGAGAACGGGGGTGCATTCCCGGGCGTCAATATTGTTGTCAAGGGCACTGCAGTTGGAACGACGACTGACACGAATGGAAAGTACAGCCTCACCGTTGATAATGAAAATGCGACACTTGTCTTTTCGTTTGTAGGTTATACGACGCAGGAAGTAGCGATTGCAGGTCGATCTGTTATCGATATGACCATGAGTCCCGATGTACAGTCGCTCGATGAAGTTGTTGTCACGGCTCTCGGTATTGAACGATCGTCCAAGAGTCTGGGTTATGCTACATCAAAAGTAAATTCAGAGCAACTCACCATTAACCGTTCACCAAATCTTATGAACTCCCTGCAGGGAAAAATTGCAGGCGTTAACATCTCGTCTTTAGGAACTGGACCAGGCGGGACGTTAAGATTCGCATCAGAGGTCAATCCTCTATCAGCGGTCAGAATAACCCGCTTATAGTTATCAACGGAGTCCCTATTGACAACACAAACTTTGGAACAAATCCCGGAAACCTGGGGAGCGACGGTTCAATTGGTACCAGAGGTGGCGGGGCAACTACTGACGGTGGCGACGGGTTAACAAGTATTAACCCCGACGACGTAGAGAGTATGACCGTTTTGAAAGGTGCCGCTGCTTCCGCATTGTATGGATCACGTGCAAAAGATGGTGTTATCATGATAACGACCAAATCGAGAGGGACTGAAAAGGGAATAGGGGTAACGTACAACATGAATTTTATGGATGACCAGGTACTGGACTACACTGATTATCAGTATGAATTTGGTCAGGGTGAAAATGGCGTTGGGCCTTCGTCTCCTAATGCTCCCTCGAATCCTGTCACTGGTCAATGGTCATTTGGACCCAGGATTCAAGAGGGAATGACGCAAACGTTGTATAATGGTGTGGTTGTTCCATATACCCCTCAGCGGGATATACTCAGCAATTTCTACAGACATGGTCAAACGTTTACAAACACGGTTTCACTTACCGCTAATAGCGATAAAGGTGGAATGACCCTTTCAGTTGCGAACATGGACAGCAAGGGTATCACCCCTAATAATTCATACAACAGAAAAACTGTTAACCTTGGATTTGGTTATGACGTGTCTGAGAAATTAAGTTTCAAGGGAAATATTAACTACTCAAATGAGTACAATAAGAATCCACCGGTAGTTTCGGAGCAGGATAACTCGATACCAACATCTCTGCTTGCAATGGCCAATACTATGCCGTTGGAGGTACTTAGAGACAATCAATACAATTCGCAAGGTGGTGAAGCCAGTTTTTCACGATTTACAAATCGTGTAAATCCTTATTGGGCGTTGAATGAAGTAAAACAAAACGTTCGAAGAGACCGCATCTTTGGAAATCTTTCTGCAAAGTATGATTTCACAGAATGGTTGTTTGCTCAGGTTCGCGTCGGACAGGATTACTGGTCACGTGCGCAGGATTATATAAACTTGCCAACGGGGAAGAACAGTCTTTCGCAAGGTGGGATTGCTTCAGCAACACCTGGCTTTGTGAACGGTCTGTATACGCAAGACGCCCGTACGTTCAGAGAAACCAACGTTGACTTCCTTATATCCGCCACGAAGCAATTTGGAGAGATCGGGGTTAACCTGACCGGTGGGGGCAACCAAATGTACAGACGCTCCGATTTAAACAGCGTGCAGGTAACAGACTTCGTTGTTAAAGGACTTTATACTGTTCAGAACGGTAGGTTAAAAGATCCACTGTATGATCTGTCCGAAAGAAAGGTAAACTCACTCTATGGCTCAGCAGAAGTCAACTATAAGCAATTCCTTTATCTGAACGCAACTGCTCGAAATGACTGGTTTTCGACTTTATCACCTGAAAATCGAAGCATTTTGTATCCTTCAATATCTCTTAGTTATGTGTTCTCTGAATCGTTTACAATGCCTGCGTGGATAGACTTTGGAAAACTAAGGGTTGCATACGCAGAAGCGGGTAGCGATACCGATGTGCCACCTTATGCTGACAAACTATTTTACACTACATCCGCAGCTCCTTTTGGCGGACAGCCTGTTGGTAGCTTCGGCACCACAGTGCCCAATGCCGATCTGAGACCAATGAGAATTGAAGAGACGGAGGTAGGTTTGGAATTGAAATTGTTCAAGGGCAGGGTAGGACTTGATTTTGCGGCTTATCGCAAATTGACCATCGATCAGATCGTAAATGCTCAGATCTCGAATGCATCTGGCTTCGTCAATACCCGCATTAACAGCG
Source organism: uncultured Chloroflexia bacterium (assembly GCA_963833535.1). Lineage (GTDB taxonomy): Bacteria > Chloroflexota > Limnocylindria > Limnocylindrales > CSP1-4 > CSP1-4. The sequence continues at coordinate 4,444 of CAWHYC010000007.1, forward strand.
GGGAAAGTGAAAATAAGGGGTTCGAAATGATGCTCAACCTTGTGCCAGTTGAAACACCAAACCTCCGGTGGGATTTCACATTTAACGGTTCCTACAACGAAACAGAGGTGCTGAGCCTTTTAACGTCTACCGACGGTGAAAGAATCACAGTGGGAAACCACGTCTTTAATGGCAGTCTGCAGCAGATTGTTGGAATGCCAATGGGACAAATAGTAGGAAATGGTTACAAAAGAGATGACGGTTCAAAAAATCCGGATAATCTAGGTCAAATTGTTTATGGAGCTGATGGCCTCCCGCTGACAACTAGTAACATGACCTTTGGCAGTGCATTGCCTAAATGGGTTGGAGGTTTTACCAATGCCTTCAACTTTAAAGGTGTCACTCTTTCTTTCCTTATCGACTTTAAGCTAGGAGGAAAGTTATTGTCCGGTACCAATTTCAATGCTATACGCCACGGACTTCACAAAATGACGCTTGAAGGAAGAGAAGGGGGAGCATTGGATGCGAACGGAAACGATCCTGGTAAAGTCACCGGGTATGGCGTCAATGAAGCCAGCGAACCGAATACCGCATCTGCTACCAACGAGAATTATTTCTCGGTGGTTAGAGCGAGGGCACTTATTGAACCTGTCATTTACGATGCTGGATATTGGAAGCTGCGTCAAATTTCTGCAGGCTATGACTTTAGCAAGTTTCTGAAGTCGTCCTTCCCCATAAAAGGATTGAGGCTGAGTGTTTTTGCCAACAACGTTTTGATGCTGAAAAAGTGGGCTGACAATATAGATCCGGAAGCCTTTGGTTATAGTTCCGACAACGTCATCGGTATGGAATCACCAACAGTTCCCACTACGCGAAGCATTGGTTTCAATCTGAATGTTAAATTCTAACCCGGACTGATCATGAAAAAGAAATTAAATATATCAATCCTTGTGCTCTCATTTCTCTTTGTTACAGCGTGTGATGATGGCTTTGACGAGCTCAATACGAGTAAAAGCGGGGCAATAAGCCTTGATCCCGTTTTTGTTTTGAATAATGCAATTATTAATACTTCGCCGAGCAGTAGCCACGTATATGAAGAAGCCATCGTTCAACAATGGTTTTCGACCAATACCGGCGTTCTGGAGGGTGGAAATTTCAACAAGCTTAATGTTAACAACACTCCATTAAACTGGACCAATTACTATCAGAACGTAATTAGGTACACCAGCGATGTTCTCTCTGTTACTCTTGAAGATCCAGATAGAGCTAATCTTTTTCAAATGGCCAGGATCGTTCAGGCCAACGCTTTTATGATACTTACGGATACATATGGAGATATCCCATATTCAGAAGCCGGTGGCGGATACACTGAGCAGCTGTTTTTTCCGGTTTACGAAACTCAGCAATCCATATACCCTCAAATAATAGACGAGTTGACACAAGCAATTGCCGCATTGGGTACGGCTGGAAAGGTTGAGACCGGAGATGCATTGTATGGTGGAGATATAGCCAAATGGAAAAAGTTTGGCAATTCACTGTTGTTGCGGGCCGGCATGCACTTGACCAAAGTAGATGCTGCGAAGGCCGGTGCAACGGTAGCAGCTGCAATAGGTGGCGATGCTGTCGCGAATCTTATCATTGTCAATGCAAACAATGCGGTCGTTAAACATGACGCTAATTTTGTCAATGGGTTTGGAAACACTGTGAACGGAACCGAGGCCGCAAACTTTTACCTGGCAGAACCATTTGTCAACGCACTCAAAGGAACTCCGGGAAATGTCGGAGGAACTACCGTTGTCGATCCTCGATTAACAGCCATTGCAATCCGTTATGGAGGTGCCAGAAGTGGTGGTGATCAAACTGCTAATAGTTTTGGGAATGGTAGCAAGGTTCCAGCCGACCAGTTTGGCGTTCCAATTGGAAGCACTGATGGAGAGGCCGACCTTTCCGGGGCAACATTGCCTGCAGGTGGACTGTATGGTACGCCGGCAGCTCCCCGGACAGGAAATCGATTCTCCTATAGTCAGGTCGATAGGAACCGAATGGTGAAGAGAACCTCGCCGTTATTCTTAGTAAGCGCTGCTCAAACTAACCTCCTCCTTGCTGAAGCAGCAATGCGTGGGTTTGGCGGGCTTACATCAACTGATGCTGCCAACTTTTTTAAAGCTGGAATAGTAGCGCATATGGAACAAATGGAATCCTTCGACCCCGGATGTAAAATCGCCGCGGCCGACATAACAACCTATGTCAGCGGCGCTGAAGGGACGCTTTCGAATGCATCAATTGATGCGGCACTTCCCCAGATTGGTTATCAATATTGGGTGGCTTCCTTTCTCCACGGTCCCGAGGCTTGGGCAAACTTGAGAAGAATTAAATATCCTGCACTCACGCCTAATCCGAACTCAGGGAGCCAGGTGCCCGGCGCGTTCATCGAGCGGCTTACGTATCCCGATGCTGAAAGAACGGTAAATTCAGCAAATGTGCCGTTGACAAAAGAGCAGGATCTTTTGGGTAAAAAGGTTTGGTGGGCTGAGTGATAATTTTTATCTGAAGTCTGAGAGGAATCCCTGAGGTTCCTCTCAGATTTCATTTTTAAGTCGATCTGGTTTCATCCTTAACTGGTCGTTCCACCTGTTTGGTTGGTTAGACAATGCGAAACAACATGAAGAAAAAACTTTTTCTGTGCCTGGCGCTAATAACAATATTGGTGTGTTCGTACTCCTATGCGCAGCAAATATCAAAGGAGGAGTTGATATTTCTTACCCCTGAATGGAAAGGCGAACGTTTTGCAGATGGCCGTCCAAAAGTTCCGGATGCTATCCTGAAGCGAATGAAACTGGTAACTCTCGAGGAAGCGTGGGCCGTGCTGAAAGGTGCAAACTACAAACATGCTTATGATGATGGATGGATGTGTATTAATCCGGATAGCGTACTCGTTGGGCGTGCACTTACCGCCACGTTTATGCCGGGTAGGCCAGACGTTCAACGCGTCATCGACAAGAAGGGACACGAAAAAGATGGCCGCATAAAATCCCAGAACTCGTGGCCGATTGATATGCTGGTAAAAGGAGATGTTTATGTTGTGGACCAATTCGGCGCACATGAGGATGGACCCACCATTGGTGATAATCTCGGCAATTCAATATTCGCCAAGTCAGGCAACGGAATTGTATATGATGGTGCCTTACGCGATATAAACGGGTTGAAAGAAATTGGCTCGTTTACCTCATTTTTCAGAACATATCACCCATCCCACCACTTGAACAATCCGGATGGAGAATTAAACACGACATTGGTTGCAATAAACCGACCAACACGCATCGGTAAGGCTATGGTATTACCGGGTGATGTTGTGTTAGGACGAGATGGCGGCGTAATTTTTATTCCTCCGCACCTGGCTGAACAGGTAGTTAAGACATCCGAGATCGTTCGGTTAAGAGATATGTTCGGACATCAACGGCTGCGTGAGCAAAAGTATACGCCAGGCCAGATTGATTCCCGATGGTCCGACGAAATAGAAAAAGATTTTTCCAGCTGGCTTAATGCTCACATAAATGAGCTGCCGGTTCCCAAAGAACAAATTCAGGAGTACCTGAAAAACCGTACATGGTAAGTTTGAAGTTTTCATTTTCTAGCCTATGACTACAACCACACAATCACGACGATCATTCATGACAAAAAGTGCGATTACAGCCGCACTTAGTCTTTCAGCATTTTCTGATTTTGGAAAAGGATTGGAGCAGGCAGTGGATCGAGCGCCCTTATTATCAAATCCAAGCGATCTTAAAATAACAGAGATCAAATGTGGATACATCCGGAATGGACATAGTCTGTTTGTGAAAATTCATACCAATCAGGGTATTTGGGGATGCGGAGAAGGTGTGGATGCAACCCCGGGTACTTATCATTTGGTTAAGATGATGGGTGAGCGTATCAAAGGAAAAAGCCCGTTAAATGTTCATCGTTTGTTTGAAGATCTTCGCCGGTCGGGATTCTTTGAAGGGGCCCAAGCGGGTATGTATGTTTCAGTGCTGACGGCGGTCGAAACTGCATTATGGGATTTGACTGGGAAGGCTCTCAATCTGCCTGTCTATCAACTGTTGGGTGGCAAATTCAGAGACAAGATACGTGTCTACTGCGACACTGCTCTATATCAATCAAAACTGCCAACACCCCAGGAGTTTGCAGAGGCTGCAACTAATGCGAAGAAAATGGGCTTTAATGCGATTAAGTTCGACCTTGATCAGCGTGACGATCCAGCCAAGTACGATTTATACAATTGGACGGCAAGCCCAGGGGAATTGCAGAGAATGTATGATCAAATAGCAGCTGCCCGTCAGGCCGTGGGTCCAATGATCGATATCTGTGTGGATATGCACGGAAGATATGATGCGCCAACTGCACATCAGGTGGCAAAGCGTCTTGAACCGCTCAACCTGATGTGGCTTGAAGAACCAATACCCGCTGAAAATGCGGAAGCCTATAAAGCCATAACCGATTCGACGAGCACTCCAATATGCGCCGGTGAAAACCACTACCTCGCGCATGGTTTCAGGAGATTGCTTGAAATAGGAGCTGTTGACATCATAATGCCAGATCTTCAAAAAGCAGGTGGGTTGGGAGAAGGACAACGTATTGCCAATCTTTCAAACCTGTATTATGTTCCGTTTGCACCTCATATGGTCGCGTCATTCCTTGGAGCAATGGCTGCATGCCACGTATGCGCTTCAGTGCCTAACTTTCTCATACTTGAGTGGCAGATCTATTTCCATACGGATCCTATGTTTAAAGAGATCGTCACCTTCGATGGACCAATGGTGACAAACAGCTTCATCCAACTCTCAGAAAAACCTGGAATAGGAGTGGAGATCAACGAAGAAGGCATGCGGAAATACGCAACGCCTGGCGTTCCATTTTTTGTTTGATTTATCATGGTATTCGCCGTTCGTGTATTGAACGGCAAGATATGCGAATGAAAGGGCTGCCAGATAACTTTTATGGTTAAATTTAATTGTGTCATCCAAACCATAAAAAACCATGTTTAAATCTGAACACAAATTCTCCTCAGCCCGACGTGATACTTTGAAAATTTTAGGTGTTGGCTCAGCGTCAGGCTTGCTTGGCATGATAGCACCCGCTGCAAATGCTGAAACCTATGAGACTCCGTCATACGCGAAAGGATTGCCTCCTGTAAAAATCAAAAGTGTAAAAGCCATTGCAACTGCTCCACAAGGATCAAACCTTATTGTCGTGAAGGTTGAGACAACGGAACCTGGACTTTACGGTCTTGGCTGTGCAACTTTTACGCAACGTGCCGTCGCTGTTGTTACTGCCATTAACAGTTACTTGAATGATTTCTGTGTTGGAAAGGATGTCGACAATATCGAGGATATGTGGAATGCGGTGTATGTCAGTTCGTATTGGAGGAACGGTCCTGTGTTAAACAATGCCCTTAGTGGACTAGACGAAGCGTTGTGGGACATCAAAGGAAAGCGGGCAAACCGATCCGCCGCCAGGACGCCCGCTACCTGGAGGCGTCAGAGCGCCACCACTAGCCGCAGGGATGCTGACACCGCCCGGGCGCGGCCGCCGGATCGCGGTCAGTCGGCGCAAGCCTCGTCGCTGGAGCGGCCCGCGCGCGCCAGCCCGTCAAGGATATCGGCCAAGACCCGCACGAAGGCCGCCCGGTCCTCGGACGGGATGGCCGACAGGAAGTGCTCATCGACGCCGCGCATGTGCGTCGGTGAGGCGGCCTGCAACCGCGCGTAGCCCGCCTCGGTCAGCATCGCGTAGGCGCCCCGCGCATCGGTCGAGCACGCCACTCGCTCCACGTAGCGATCAGCCTCGAGGCGGTCGACCAGCCGGCTGATGCCACTTCGGGTCAGGATCATGCGATCCGCCAGCTCGCTCATGCGCAATCGCCGGCCGTCGGCATGGGCCAGCTGGATGAGCGCCTCGTAGTCGGCCAGCGACATCGACTGCTCGGCCTCGAGCTCCGCCTCGAGCGCGCGCGAGACGGCCGCATGCGCTCGCAGGAAGACGACCCAGGGCAGCAGGCGCGGGTCGATGCGTGCCATGAAGTCGTCGATGCCCTGTGGGGCGTGATCGTCGGCTCGCCCGATCGCGGCGTGGCTGATCTCAGCGGTGGGGGCGTTGGCGGTCGTCATGTCGGCGGCATGATACGCGCCGCGACCGTTGGTTGCCAGCGCAACGAACGCGTGAGCGTGGCGGGCGACCGCGCCAACCTCGTGGTCAGTGCCCAGGGCCATCGTCCGGCGGGGCACCACGTTCGGGTTTGGACGTTCGCCTCGGCTTCGGGACGGGCTTCGGGGCCGCGTCGCCCTTGCTCGGTGACGTCGTCGCCCGCCGAGGCGTTCGTCGCGTGGGTTTCGTGCCGGGCGCCACGGGTGGGCCGGCTGGCGCCTCGGTCATCCCCGGTGCAGCCGCATCGGGCGATAGCGAACCATCTGGCGACGGGGCAGGCTCGCGTGCCGTGCGCCACTCGGCGCGGATGCCCTCGACGGCCTCTTCGACCGATGGCACGGTCCCGTCCCAACCGATGCGAGCCGCGAGCTCGCCGAGGGCGCCGTCGCTGTCGTGGACGATGCGCCAGTCGAGCAGGCACGCGGCGTTCATAGGCACGCAGCGAGACAGCGAAGCCGTCGTGGTGCAGGCCGGCGCAGCTGCGCAGGCCTTCGCGGCCGGAGACAAGGTCGCTGAAGATGGCCCAGGCGGCGTCGTCTCGCGGCAGGCCTAGGGCGTCAGCCAGCGACTGCTGTTCGAGAAGGCGACCCCCGTCGGACCGCCGAGAGGCCGGCGCCGACGTGCGCAGGCTGCCCTCAGCTTCGGCGTAGCGGCTGTGGACGAGGACCAGGGCACGCTCGTCGCCGTCGCGGTTGCTGAACGCGAACACATCCTCGGCCACGCCGTCGGCCGTCTCCAGGTCGTAGAGACGGAATTCGCGCGCCTCGGCGAACAGGCGCCGCCGGTGCAGCAGCGGGAAGATCTCCCGCTCGTGGCGTTCGATCAGCCAGCGCTTCGGCTCCTCGTGCCAGCGGGCGCGCCGGAACTCCATGCCGTACTTCTCGGCGTAACCCTCGATCTGCCCGTGGCCGAACATCGGCAACCCGGGCAGGGTGGCCATCAGCGTGGCGGCACAGAAGTAGCGATCGTCGTCGCCGAACTGGTCTACGGCCGTCCGCTCGTCCGGGTTGTTGAGGAAGTTGACGAACCGCTTGAGGACCTCGGGATCGAAGGCCAGCGTTTCCTTGATCAGTGCCCGGTACTCCTCGTTGCGTTCGTCACGCAGCATGTGCATGAAGGCGCTGTTGTAGACGCGGTGCATGCCCAGGCTGCGCACGAAGTAGCCCTCCAGCATCCAGAACGCCTCGGCCAGCAGGAGCGTGTCGGGCGCCTCGGCCGCCACCCGGTCGACGACCTCGCGCCAGAACTCGCGGGGCATGGCCCGCGCGAACGTCGCATTGGAGATGCCGTAGCCGACGCGTGTCGGGATCGCGTCGCCCGGTCCACCCGGCGGGGGATACCAGAGGCGCTGGATGTGCTTGCGGGCAAGGGTCATGGCGGCATCGAAGCGGATGATCGGGAAGCGCTTTGCGACGTCGAGGATCGTCGCCATGACCGCCTCGCGGACCTCCGACCTGAGGTAGTCGAGCTGCGCGGTGTCGTTCCAGGGCATGCTCGTGCCGTCGTTGCCGTGATAGATGTAGCGCGTCTCGCCACTGCCGCGGTCCACGCGCTGGAAGACGACGGCGGCGTCCGTCCGATCCCAGTAGCCGTCCTCGATGCGGATCGAGACGCGGTCATCGCGCGAGATGTCCGGGCCGCTGAACCGGTAGCCCGGGATGGGCGAAACGGGCAGCGCCAGGAAGCGCTCCGGGTGCTCGATGACCCAGCGCGAATCGAGGCCCATGTGGTTGGGGACCATGTCGCTGGCGAGGCGGATGCCGCGGCGCATGGCCCGCTCGCCGAGGTCGTGGAGGGCGGCCTCGCCGCCGAGGTCGTCGGCGATCCGGTAGTCGTCGAGGGAGTAGGCGGAGGCGACCGCATCATGGTCGCCGGCCATGTGCTTGATCTCGGCCGAGGCGTGGCTGCGTTGCCAGAGCCCGATCAGCCAGAGGCCGGTGATGCCCTGGGCGCCCAGGGTCGCGAGCTCCTCGTCCGGGATGGCATCCAACGTCCGGATCTCGCGGCCGTAGGCCTTGGACAGCTGGTCGAGCCAGACATAGGTGGACTTGGCGATGAGCACGACGCGCGGCATCCAGTCGCGGTCATCCGAGAAGCGCTCCTCGTCCGTCTCGTCGTCGGGCCCCCGGATGCCGAGATGCGGATCGGCGTTGTCGCCGCCGCCGGCGCCGGTCGCCCAGCGCAGCCGCAGGGCGTGGTCCTGCTCGGCCATCAGGTCGAGCGCCAGCTGGAGGACATCGAGCAGGTCACCAAGGAGCGGGCCCCAGTGGTCCCGGATCAGCCGCAGCTGCGCGCCCAGCGAGTGCGGCGCCTCGCGTATCGGGGCCCGAAGGACGTCCATCAGGTCGATGCGCCGGCCCTCGATGCCCGACGGGCCGCTGACGGCCAGGTGCTCCGCGAAGGCCTCGGTGACCGCGGCCAGGACGGGTGGCTCGGGCGTGGGCTCGACGTACAGGACGCGGTAGGGGATGAGCGCCGGGTTGTCCGCGGCGACCATGGCGATGACCGCCTCCTCGAGGCCATTCGCCCGCGCCATGGGGTCATCCAGTTCTGCATCGAGCGTCCGCGTACCGTCGACGACCGCGAGCGGCGGGTTTCGCTCGCTGAAGGCACGCAGGCCGTCGAGCAGGCGGTCGGTGCCCAGGCTGCGGTCGGTGTCGGCCGCAGCGCGCGCGACCGCGCCTTCCGGGCCGGAGCCGCCGAGCACCGACAGCAGCCGGTGCTGCGCCTCGTGGAGCATGCCGGCCGCGAGGAGCTCGCCGGCATCGACGTCGATGGTGTCGGCCAGCTCGCGCACGGCGACGAGGTCGACACGCGCGGTCGTCCCGTCGACCTCGAAGAGGGTTCCGGGCACGTCGAACGTGCGGCGAGCCGTCCGCGACAGCCGATACTCGTGACGGGTCATGGGACCGACTCTACAACGCGCGTCGCGCGTCGGATGATCGGGCGCGGGTCAGGCGCCGGCTTCGGTCGCCGCGATCGAGAGGTTCGTGAGCCCCTCGGTCAGGCGCTCGATGGTCGGCCAGCCATAACCCAGCCGGAAGTGCCGGCGCGGCTGGTCGAACCAGTGGCCCGGCCCGACGAGCGTGCCGTGGCGCTCGAAGAGCCCGGCATAGAAGGCATCGACGTCGAGGTCCACGTCGGGACGGAAACGCGGGAAGCCGACCACGCCGCCGCGCGGCTCGATCCACTCGAATCGGTCATCCGCGGCGAGCCAGGCGCGCACGTGGTCGAGCGCGGTCGCGATGCCCGTTCGGATCGGCGGCAGCAACTCGTCGCGGCGTCGCAGCGCCTCGTAGCCGATCGCTTCGTCGACGACCGAGCCGGTGATCAGGATCTGCTCCTTGGCGGCCAGGAAGCGCTCCATCAGGGCGCGGTCCCGACAGGTGATCCAGCCGAGGCGGATGCCGGGCAAGCCGAACGACTTGGAGAGGCTCGAGACGCCGATGGCGCGTTCGGACCGAGCAGCGATGAGCGCGAGCGGACCGTCGAAGGCCATCTCGCGGTAGGTCTCATCGACCAGCAGGCGCGCCCGCGGGTGCGCCTCGACCATGGCGACGATCTCGCGCATCGTCGGCTCGTCGATGACCTGGCCTGTCGGGTTGTGCGGGCTGGTCAGGCTGACCAGTCGGGTGTCGGGTGTCAGCAGGCTCGCGCAGACGGTCGGGGTCGACTCGCCAGCCGTCTTCATGCTGCAAGTCCAGCATGGCGACGTCGGCGCCGATGGCGCGCGGCGTCTCGAGGTTGGTGGCGTAGTTCGGCCGCGCGACGATGACGCGACTGCGGGGTCCGAGGAGTGTGGTGGCCACGATGAATAGGGCCGCGGCCGCGCCGGGCAACAGGAGCACATCGTCCTCGCTCAGGCCATCACCGTCCGCGGCGACGAGGGCGCGCAGGCCCGGATGGCCAGCATGGTCGCCGTACATCAGGACCAGCTCGTCGAGCGCCAGGTCGAGGTCGTCCAGGCGCATGTCGGCCACCGAGCTCTCGGCCAGATTGCTGCGGATCCGCTCGTAGCCGAGCTGCTCCGGCGACTCGACCTCGATGGCCAGGCGCCGATAGTCGATGGCCATGACGCGGGTGGTCTGCTAGGTCTGGATCTCGGCCGGATCCGGCGAAGGTTTCGGAGCGCGGAAGCGGATCGGCGTTCGGGGTTGGATGAACTGCGCGGCCGCGGTGTCCGGGTCGGGCGGGTCATCGCCCAGGCGGACGTACAGGTAGCTGATGATGTCCCGCCCGGCCACGATGAACGGGATCGAGATCAACGCGCCGACCAGTCCGGCCACCGCGAAGCCAAGGATGAGCACCATCATGACCAGCGCCGGGTGCAGGTTGACGGCCGCGTTCTGGACCTTTGGCGTGACGATCGAGCCCTCGACCTGGGACAGCACGCCGTACAGGATCGCGACCCCGATGACCGCCTGGGGGCCGATCGAGAAGGCGATCAGGAGCGCCGGGATGACGGCGATGAAGATGCCGATGATCGGCAGCACCTCCATGATCCCCGCGACCAGGGCGAGGAAGATGGCGTATTGGAAGAAGACCGGCGAGATGAGCACGCCGAGGAGGAGGATGCCGACGAAGACCATCGACGCCATGACGATGCTCTCGACGGCGATGCCGCGAACGTAGCCGCCGACGCGGTCATTGAAGATGCGGACGGTCGAGAAGACGTCGGCGCGCCACATCTCCGGGATGGCGCTGCCGACGCCTTGTTCGAGCTTGCCGGCGTCCATCAGCACGTAGAAGGTGAAGAAGGGGACGACGGCCAGGCTGACGAGCACGGCGGCAGCGCCGAAGACCGTCTCGGCGGCCGGAATGAGGCTCGTGAACTGGAAGCCCGCCTGGATGGACTGGATGGCGACCAGCGCCTTGGTCGCCAAGTCCTGGATCGCATTGGGCAGGTTCAAGCTGTCCAGGTTCGCCTGGGCATTGTCGATGAAGGCAGGCAGCGCTTTGAGGTAGGTCACGACCTGGTCGATGAGCGGCTGCAGGATCAAAAAGGTCAGGCCGACGACCGCCACCACCAGGATGATCATCGACAAGCAGGACGACAGGACCGGGCTCCAGCCGCGCTTGCCCCCCGGCCGCCAGCCGTGGACGGCCAGCCAGCGCACGACCGGCGACAGGACGTAGACCAGCACGATGCCGATGGCGAACGGCATCAGGCCGTCGCGTGCCAGGTAGAGCAGCACCAGGATGGCCGTGATGGCGACCACGATGAGGACGGTTCGTGGCGTCGGCGGCCGGAGCCGTCGCATGTGCTCGGCCGGCGTCATGTCGGTCATCAGGTCGGCCGCTGCTCGAGTGCGCGGATCTTGTCGATGCGGCGCTGGTGGCGCCCGCCTTGGTACCGGCCGTCCATGAAGGCCTCCACGCAGGCCCTGGCGAGCTCGGTACCCACGATCCGAGTGCCCATCGACAGGACGTTGGCGTCATTATGTTCACGCCCGAGGCGCACCGTCACGGGGTCCGACGCGACCACGCAGCGGATGCCGCGGATCTTGTTGGCCACGATGCCCTCTCCGGTGCCGCTGCCGCCGAGCACGATGCCCCGCTCGCAGTCACCCGCTGCCACGGCTCGAGCGGCCGGCGCGATGATGTCAGGGTAGTCCACTGGCGCCGTCGAATCCGTGCCGAAGTCGACGGGCTCATGGCCCAGCGCGACGAGCCACTCGATGATCGGGCCCTTGAGCAGGAAGCCGGCGTGATCGCTGGCGACGGCGACGCGCATCCCGATGCCTCAGCCCACGCGCCGGTCGAAGGCGCCGCTGCGTCGATCGCCGCCCTCGGATGCCCTCGCCTCGGCGGCGCGGATGCGCGAGGTGACGAAGATCTCGGCAGCCTCGTCGACGTCGTCGGTCACCCGCAGCAGGCTGAGGTCAGCGCGCCCGATGTTCTCGGCGCCGACGACGGTCTTGCCAAGCCAGGCCAGCAGGCCGTTCCAGTAGTCCGAGCCGATGAGGACGATCGGGAAAGTGCTCGATCTTGCCGGTCTGGACGAGCGTCACCGACTCGAATAGCTCGTCGAGGGTGCCGAAGCCGCCGGGGAAGATGACGAAGCCCTGCGCGTACTTGACGAACATGGTCTTGCGCACGAAGAAGTAGCGGAAGGTGATGTCGAGGTCGAGATAGGGGTTGTTGGATTGCTCGTGGGGCAGCTCGATGGAGCAGCCGACGGAGTAGCCGCCGGCTTCCTGGCAGCCCCGGTTGGCGGCCTCCATGATGCCCGGGCCGCCGCCCGTGATGACCGTGAAGCCATCATCGGCCAGTCGCGCACCGAGTCGCCTGGCGGCGGCGTACGAAGGGTCGTCGGTGCCGGTCCGAGCCGATCCGAAGACGCGTCACCGCGGGGCCGAGTCGGGCCAGGGCATCGAAGCCGTCGACGAACTCGCCGACGATGCGCAGGGCGCGCCAGGCGTCCGTCTCGAGGAACGACGTGTCGGCGTACGGGACGGCCTGGAGGAGCTTGCGATCCTCGGTCCGCCGGTCGCGCTTGGGTGGGCGGTCGGTCACCAGCGCAGCATAGCCGGGCGAAGGACCAGCGGGCGACAGCTCGAGGGCGGGCCGAGCGTTGGGGATCGTGATTGATCTATACTGGGAGGGAGTATCAATCGCGCGGTCCGAGGGGCCGCCAATTGGAGGGTCAGCGCCCATGGCCATCGCCGTCGATCCCGTCTGCGGCATGGAGGTCGAGATAGAGGGTGCGCTGCTCACCTTCGAGTACCAGGGCACTACGTACTACTTCTGCAGCAAGGGCTGCCTGCTCGACTTCAAGGACGACCCCGAGCACTACCTGCCGCACGACGAGGCGCCGACGGGCTGATCCACACGGTCCCGCGCCCAGCCCGAGATACGTGCGAAGTAAGTCGGCGGGAACCGCGAGCGCAGGAGCGTCGGCTACGGTCGACTTCCTGGTCCGATCAGTGTCGGTCGGCGGACGCGGAGGTCACGATGCTCGCCTTGCTGTCAACCGCTCGGCGGCCTGCTGTGATGGTGCTGCTGCTCGTGGTGGTCGCGCTCATGATCGTGGGCCTCTACCTAGCCGGCCAGGCGCTGGACGACGTCGGCAGCTGGCGGTGGGCAAGCGGCCGTCCCGCCTGATCGTCAGCGTCGCGACCCGGCCAACCATCCGGAGTCGGAGGCGATCCGTGTCGCGATATAGACGGGGATGGCGGACAACAGGATGGCCACCACGCCGGCCACGTTGACGACGGGGACCTGGTTGGCAAGGCGGAAGCTCTGGAAGATCCAGATGGGCAGGGTCTTGACGCCGCCGGCCGTGAAGATGGTCACGATGACCTCATCGAACGACAACGCGAACGCCAGCAGTGCACCCGCCAGCAGGGACGTCCGGATGGCCGGGAAGGTGACGTAGCGGAACGTCTGGAGGGTGTCGGCTGCAAGGTCGGCGGATGCTTCTTCGAGCGAAACTGATGTCCGACGAAGCCGCGCGATCGCATTGTTGTAGACGAGCACGATGCAAAAGGTGGCGTGGCCGATCACGATGGCGAAGTAGCCGAGGGAGATCCCCAGCCGCGCGAAGGTCGCGCTCAAGGCCATGCCCGTGATGATCCCGGGCAGCGCGAGCGGGAAGATGACGACGAAGCTGACGGCTTCGCGCCCGAAGAAGTGATGCCGGCTGACCCCGAACGCTGCCAGCGTGCCGAGGAGGAGCGCGATGGCCGTGGCCCCCAGGGCGGCGACGATCGAGGTCAGGAATGCCTGTTGCAGGCCGGTGTTCTGGATCGCCTCTGCGTACCATCGGAACGACAGGCCCACGGGAGGCCAGACGGTCGTCGTCCCGGCGTTGAGGGAGTAGACGAAGATGAGCGTGATGGGTGCGTAGATGAACGCCAGGATGGCGATCGTCGTCAGTCGCAACCCGATCCGCAGTCCGCGCCCTCCGAGCATCACAGCGCCTCGAACGCGCCCAGCTTGCGGGCAACGATGAGGTAGATGACGACGATGGTCAGTGGCACCAGGGCGAAGGCGGCAGCCAGCGGCAGGTTTCCGCCGGCACCCACGTTGGCGAAGATCAGGTTGCCGATGAACTGGGTGGTCGAGACGAGCTGTGGAGCGATGTAGTCGCCGAGGGTCAAGCTGAACGTGAAGATCGATCCCGCGACGACCGCGGGAAAGGCGAGCGGCAGGATCACGTGGCGGAAGGTTCGCCAGGATCGACCACCAAGGTCGGACGATGCCTCGATGAACGAGTTCGGGATCCGCTCGAGGCCGGCATAGACCGGCAGGATCATGTACGGCAGCCACAGATACGTGAAGACCAGCCAGACGGCGAAGTCACCCTGGCCTGGCCCGCGGAGGCCGAAGGGCTCCAACGCCCAGTTGAGCACCCCTTCGTTGGCCAGGATGAGTCGCCACGAATAGACCTTGATGAGATAGCTCGCAAAGAGCGGCATGAGCACCAGGACGACGAGCAGGCTCCGGCCGCGAGGCGAGGCGACGCGAGCCATGTAGTAGGCGATGGGAAAGGCCAGCACGGCGCAGGCGACCGTCACGGCTGCCGCAGTGAGGAGCGTCCGGAGCGTGACCAGTGGATAGGGATCCCTGGTCAGGGCGATGAAGTTGTCGAGGGTCGGCGTATAGATGATGTGGCCCGTGAAGGCGTCTCGGGAGAAGAACGCATTCGCGAACAGGAACGCCAGCGAGCCCAGGTAGAGCACGCCGAGCCAGCCCACCGGTCCTGCCAGCGTCAGCCCCAGCCGCCCGCGCGGGCGACGATGCAACCAGCCAGACGCGCGCCGGAAGGCCGAGTCTCGAGGGGGCGGGATCGGACGAGCGAGATCGGTCACGTCGCCGCGGGCGGCAGGAGGGACGGGCCCGGATCCAGTCTTCGCGGACCCGGGCCCCCCTGGCGTGGCCGATGGCGCGCGATCAGCCCTTGATCTGGGTCCATGCCTCGATCCACTTGTCGAAACCGACGCATTTCACGTCGGTCCGGCCATCGATGCACGTCTCCTCTGGGGTCGTCCAGTAGTAGACGTCCTTCCAGTAGTCGTCCTCGGCGGCATGGAACAGGGCGCAGTGGTCGGCCATGGTGGTGGTCACCGACAGGGTCGGCGTGAACTCCGCGGGCGTCAGCTCGCACGACTTGGCGTTGGCGGGCGCCTCGCCGAAGTAGTCGGCGATCTTCGCGTTGGCGAGCGGCGAGACGATGTGGTTGACGAACAGGTAGGCGCAGTTGGGGTGCTTGGTCTTGGAGTTGATCATCCACGTGTCCGACCAGCCCGTCGAGCCCTCCTCTGGCTTGACGGTCTCGACCTTGGTCGGTGGCGTGCCGGCACTGAGCAGGTTGGCGTTGATCTGCCAGGTCGTGCCGACCGTTGCGTCGCCCTGTGCGAACGCCTCGATCTGCTTGGTGTAGTCGGCCCAGAATTGGCTGATCATCGGTCGTTGCTGCTTCATCAACGCCACGACGGCGTCGAATTGCTTCTGATCGAGTGCGTATGGATTCGTGATCCCGAGGCCGGGTTGCGTCTTCATCAGGACGACGGCCGCGTCAGCGATGTAGATCGGCGCGTCGTAGACGGAGACCTTCCCGGCGAACGGCTGACTCGGGTCGAACATCGCGGCCCAGTTGGCGGGCGCCGGGTTCACGAGGTCGGTGCGCCACATCAGCAGGTTGGCGCCCCGGCCATGCGGGATGCCGTAGTGGACGCCGTCGAACGTATTCCACGGCTTGTCCTTGAGGGCCGGGATGATATCGGCATAGTTGGGTACGAGGTCGGTGTTCACGGGCTGGACGTAGCCACCCGTCGCCAGCCGCTTGGCTGCGTCGCCCGACGCGGAGATGACGTCGAACTGCTCCGGGTTCGCGGTCATCGCGGCGTACGCCTCGTCTGAGGTGCCGAAGGTCTGCGCCTGGACGTCGCAGCCCGTCTCCTTCTCGAAGTCCGTCACCCAGTCGTATTCCGGATACGTCGAACCGTCCTCGACGTAGCCGGCCCAGTTGAGGGTGGTGACCACGCCCTCACCCGCGCCGACCGCGGTGGCCATGCTCGGGGCCGGCGAACCGCTGGAGCCGCCGCCACAGGCGGCGATGAGGAGCACCGCGGACGCAGCGACTCCGAACAGCTTGCGAGGGATCATGGGCGTGGTTCCTCCTCCATCCCCAGCCGCCCATCGGTGATGGGCCGGCAATGACGGCGCTTCCAGACCAATCGGACGCTGCGACCCCGAGCCGCGAGCGCCTCACTGGACGACGTGTGCAGGTTCTGCTGGGTCACGACCAGCTGGATGCCGGCGTCGAGAGCAACGATATACCGGGTGTCGGGGCCGATGTAGACGACTTCCGCCACACGGCCGTTGGCGCTGACCTCGTCCGCGTCGATCGCCTCATCCTCGTCGCCGAGATGGATCTTCTCGGGCCGGACGGTGAACAGGCCGTCCTCGCCGAGGATCGCGCGCGCCGCCTCGCCGCCGATCAAGTTCGAGGTGCCGACGAAGCCGGCCACGAACGTCGTCGCCGGCCGCTCGTAGACCTCCGCCGGGGCACCGACCTGCTCGATGCGGCCACGGTTGAAGACGGCCAGGCGATCGCTCATCGTGAGCGCCTCTTCCTGGTCGTGAGTCACATAGATGAAGGTGATCCCGACGCTCTGCTGGATGCTCTTGAGCTCGATCTGCATCTCTTCGCGCAACTTCAGGTCGAGTGCACCGAGCGGCTCGTCGAGGAGGAGCACCTTGGGCCGATTGATGAGCGCGCGTGCCAGCGCGACCCGCTGGCGTTGCCCACCGGAGAGCTGCGACGGCTTGCGGCTCTCGAGGCCTTCGAGCCGGACCATGCGCATCGCGTCCGCCACTCGCGCCGCACGCTCGTCCTTGGGCACCTTGCGGATCATCAGCCCATACCCGACGTTGTCGCCGACGGTCATGTGCGGGAAGAGCGCGTAGTCCTGGAAGACCGTGTTCACGTCGCGCTCGAACGGTGGTCGCTGTGAGACGTCCTCACCATCGAGCAGGATGCGCCCGGAGGTCGGCAGCTCGAAGCCGGCGATCATCCGCAGCGTCGTCGTCTTGCCCGATCCGGATGGTCCGAGCATCGAGAAGAACTCGCCTTCGGCGATCTCAAGGTCGATGCCCGCCACGGCCTCGACCTCACCGAAGGCCTTGTGCACGTCCTCCAGCCGCACGGCGGCCGGCGCTCCCGACGGCGCGTCCGTAACGCTGTCGTGCGGACCGGGATCCGCAGCCTGCGCGGTGGTCGGGACGGCGTGCACGCGGCTCCTCGTGGGCAGGTGGGACGCCGGAACTGTGCCGCTTCGTCCGGGCGGGTGTCAAGCCGATGGGCTGACCGAGCGGCCTCGCCGGTGGCCACGCAGGCTCGATCGCGAGATACCCTCGTCGATGATGCCAGGCACCTCGACGACCCGGTCGCTCGCCTGGCGAGCGACCTCGGTCACGCTGCCTGTCGTCCTGGGAGTGATGCTCGTCGTCGCGCTGATGACGGGCTGCGCGCCAGCGTCGCCGCCCTCGAGCGACCAGTCGCGCGCCGAAACCGCCGATGCACCACGCGAGATCAACGTCATCATGCGCGACTACCTGTTCGAGCCAGACCCGATCGTCCTGCACCGCGGCGAGACCGTGCGCTTCAACGTCATCAACGCCGGGCTGCTGGCTCACGAGTTCGTGCTCGGCGACGCCGCCGTCCAGGCGGCCTGGGCGACCGCAGAAGCCGCCGCCACGCCGCCCGGCTTCACGGCCACACCACCACCGGTCAGCCTGCCGCCCGACATCGGCGGGTTGCGCATCTTCCTGGACTCGGGCGCTTCCGCCAGCGCCGTCTACGAGGTCCCCAGGGACGGCGGCCTGGAGCTGGCCTGCCAGATACCCGGGCACATCGAGCAGGGGATGGTCGCGACCATCACCCTCGTCGACGTCGATGGGCCATAGCGCGGCGTGACGAACGCCGCGCTACACTTCCGCCACGCGGGCGCGGCGCCTGCGCCACATCCCGCCGTCGTCGAGCGAACGTGTCGCCGACCCGGAGACCAGGAGAAGCGAGCGGCATGACCTACGTCATCGCGGAGCCCTGCATCGACCTGCTCGATCAGTCGTGCGTCGCCGTCTGCCCCGTCGACTGCATCCACTTCGAGAGCGGCGTCGATCGCAAGCTGTTCATCGATCCGGACGAGTGCATCGACTGCGGTGCCTGTGAGCCGGAATGCCCCGTGAACGCCATCTATCCCGAGGATTCGCTGCCCGCCAGCGAGGCCAAGTACACCGCGGTCGACGCCATCTGGTTCAAGGATCGGGCCGCGGCACGAGCGACGATCGACGAGTGGAAGCCCCTATAGACCGCTGACCGCCGCCCCGGCCTAGACTGGCCGGGTGCGCATCGTCTCCCTCCTTCCGTCCGCGACCGAGATCGTCTTCGCGCTGGGACTTGGCGATGAGCTCGTCGGCCGCACGCACGAATGCGACTACCCGCCCGAGGCCGCGTCCGTGCCGGTCATGACCGCGGATGTGGGAGCCGAACCGGGCGCCACCAGCCGTCGCATCCACGATCGCGTTCGCGGCCAGCTGCACGGCGGCTCGGCGATCTATCGGCTGGACGAGGTCGCCCTCGAGGCGGCACAGCCCGACCTGATCCTGACCCAGGAGCTGTGTGACGTCTGTGCCGTGAGCTATCGGGAGGTCAGCGAGGCGGTCCGACACATCGACGCCGAGATCAGCGTCGTCAGCCTCGAGCCTCGCTCGATCGAGGGCATCCTGAACGCCATCTCGACGGTCGGCGCGATGGCCGACGCCGAGGACGAGGCGGTCGGCCTGGTCGAGATCCTCCGGGAGCGGCTGGGCGCCATCGAGAATCGAGTCCTCGAGCGGCGCCTGGCCGGTGCGGCGCCACGGCGTGTCGTCTGCCTCGAGTGGCTCGACCCCCCGTTCGCCGCCGGCCACTGGGTGCCCGAGCAGGTCCGGCGCGCGGGGGGCTGGGAGCTCCTCGGTCGCGACGGAGAGCGCTCGATCGAGACGACGTGGGACGCGGTTCGGGAGGTCGATCCCGAGCAGCTCCTGCTCATCCCGTGCGGTCTCGACGCCGAGGCGACGCGGAGCGAATGGGCGCGTACGCCCAAGCCCGGCTGGTTCGATGAGATCCGCGCCGTTCGCGATGGGGAGGTCCACGCCCTCGATGGGTCCGCCTACTTCAGCCGGCCCGGGCCACGGGTCATCGAGGGCGTCGGTCTGCTGGCCGAAGTGATGGACCCGGACGGCTTCCTCGACGAGGCGCCACCGCGCGGTTGGATCCCGCTCGCCGTCTGAGCCCTCGAGTCACGTGCGACAGACGGCGCCCTGATGCCTTTCATGGCCACCTTCAGCTGCCTGTGGTGCGGCCGCCCCTGGCAGACCCGCGGGCCGGACGACCTCGAGGGTTGGTCGCAGCTGTGCGCCGACTGCATCGGCGCGGCAGGAGACGATGGCTTTCGGCGGATGCGGCTGCGAGCCGGGTTGGCCGAACGTGCCGCGGCCAGCCGCACGGATCTGGCCGCCGCAGGCCCGTCTTCCGAGCGCGCGTCGGACATGGACGCCGACGAGGCCATGCGCGCCTACTACCGCGCGCGGGCCCCGACCTACGACGACTGGTATCTCCGCCGCGGCGCGTACGCGCATGGGCCCATCGACGACCTGGCATGGCAGATGGAGCTGGACAGCGCGACGCTCTGGCTCGACGCGCTGCCGCTCGCCGGCGAGATCGTCGAGCTGGCGGCTGGTACCGGCTGGTGGTCGCCGTTGTTGGCCGGCAAAGGGGAGCTGTGGTGCTACGACGCCGTGCCCGAGACGCTCGACCTGGCGCGCCGCCGGCTGGTCGCCCATGGCCTGCGCGCGCATCTCCACCAGCGCGATGCGTGGGCTGAGCCGGATCGGTCGGTCGACGCCCTTTACTGCGGCTTCTGGATCAGCCACGTCCCGCGGACGCGCCTTGCGGACTTCCTCTCACTCTGCCGACGCTGGCTCAAGCCTGGCGGCACGCTCGCCTTCATCGACTCACGGGCCGACCCTGCCTCCGGATCGGCGTCCAACAGCTGGGACCCGACGACGGAGACGTCCGATCGACGCCTCGGCGACGCGTCCTACCGGATCCCGAAGGTCCACTACGCACCTGACGAGCTGACGCATGCGCTCTCGACTGCGGGTTTCATCGAGGCTTCGGTGACCACGACGCCGCGCTTCTTCCTGCTCGGCCGCGCGAGCACGCCCAGCTAGGGCTGCCAGGTCAGGCCGTCGAGGATCGGCCGGGTCGATGGCGACCGAGGCGTCGAAGCCTGACAGGGTCGTCGCTATACTCCCGAGCCTATGCCGCTGACCGACCGCACCATCGCCACCATCGGCTCCGGTGTAATGGCCGAGGCCATGATCGCAGGCCTCCTTCGCGGCGGCCTGGTGGCGCCGGATCGGATCGTGGCCAGCCACCCGCGGGCCGACCGGCGAAACGTCCTGCAGCGTGACTATGGGATCCGCGTGGCGGCCAGCAACGAGGACGCCATCGCAGACGCCGACGTGGTCGTGCTGGCGATCAAGCCGCAGATGCTGCCACGCGTCGGGCGCGAGCTGGCGCCGGCGTTGCGCGACGGCCAGCTGGTCATCAGCATCCTGGCCGGCGCCACGACGACCGCGCTTGGCAACGTCCTGCGCCACCGGCAGATCGTGCGCAGCATGCCCAACACGCCGGCCCGCCTCGGCAAGGGCATGACGGTCTGGTACGCGACGCCGGAGGTGACGACCGAGCAGCGCGCCCAGGCCAGCGCGCTGCTGCGCTCGCTGGGCGCGGAACTCGAGGTCGACGACGAGAAGTTCGTGAGCATGTCGACCGCCGTCAGCGGCACCGGCCCGACCTACGTCTTCCTGGTCATGGAGGCGCTCATCGACGCCGCCGTGCACATGGGCTTCCCGCGGCACATCGCCCACGACCTGGTCATCGAGACGCTCGAGGGCAGCACCCTCTTCGCCAAGTCCAGCGGCATGCACCCGGCGGAGCTGCGCAACATGGTCACCTCGCCCGGCGGCACCAGCGCGGCTGCCCTGCACGAGCTCGAGTCGGGACGCCTGCGGACCGTGCTCTCGGAGGCGGTCTGGGCCGCCTATCGACGGACCGAGGAGCTCGGCCGCCAGCTCGAGGAAGCGACGGCCGACCCCGACCAGGCAGCGCACTAGGTCCGCGTGGCGACGGTCTCAGCGCTCGACCTGCGGACGGCGCCGTTCGAGGAGCTGAACGCTGCGACGGGCTGGTCATCACTCGAGCGCGACTTCTTCGCCGACGAGGCCATCATCTGGCCGCGATTCACGACGTTCCTGGACAGCCTGAGCCCCGGCGAATGGCAGGCCGCGGTGGCGCCCTCGGCCGCTGGCGGACCCGACTGGACGGCGATCGATCACGTCGCCCACGTCGCGGCCTGGGAGGTCTTCGGGCTCGACTACGTCGTGCGCGCCCTCGACGGTGAGCCATGGCCGACGGACGACACGATCGGCGACTTCGACACGTTCAACGAGGCGCAGCGGGCCCAGTGGCTGGGCCGTGGCGCGACGGACGTGCGCGCCTGGGTGGCCGAGGCTCGCGCGCGCCTCCTGCCGGCGCTGCACCGCGTCCCGCCCGACGTCCTGCACGGCGAGGCCGCCTTCGGCTGGTGCTTCTACCTGGTCCACGGCCATGTCCTCGAGCACATGGCGATGCTCGAGCCGTGGCTCCGTGAGCGTCGCGCCGGGACAGCGGCCTAGAGCAAGCGCTCCCGACTGGGTCGTCGCCGCCGGACGTGGGCCGCGGTCCGCGACGCGTCGCCGGCCATCGGGATGACGCTGATCGTCCCGTCCACCTCGAGGACGGCCAGGCGGACCTCGTCGAGGTCGAGATACCCGTGCTCGCGGAGCGCCTGCTGGAGCTCGTGGCGATCCACGCCTTCGCGCTCCATCGCCCCCTCGAGGACCTGGCCCTCGCGAACGAGCAGCGTGGGCTCGCCCTCGAAGAAGCGGGCGAAGCGCTTGCTCCGGCTGCGCATGAAGACCAGCGCGCGATCGGTGGCGATGAGGACGATGACGGCCACCAGACCGCCCCAGACAGTGACGTTGGAGCCGACCATGGCGTTCTGGACCGAGTTCGAGATCACGAGCACGAGCACCAGGTCGAGCACGGAGAGCTGCCCCATCTCGCGCTTGCCGGCGAGGCGCAGGACGGCGATCAGGAAGAGGTAGACGACGAGGGTGCGGATGGCGACGCCGAGCAGGTCGCTGGGGAGGTCCGGCAGTTCGAGGGTCGGCACGCGGCTACGATAGACCCGAGGGAGGCTCCATGGAGACCATCCGGACGCGACTCCGCGAGTGGCCGGCCCGCGTCCTCCGCGTCGCGCTCATCTGGGTCTCGCGTCGACGCGCTCTGGGGCGCCTGGCGACCCGCCTGCCGATCACGCGTCACATGGTGGCCCGCTTCGTGGCCGGCGAGACGCTCGAGGAAGGCCTCGCCGTCTGCGAGCGGCTGCGTGAGGCGGGCATGTGCACCACGGTCGATGTGCTCGGTGAGTCGGTCGCGTCAACGGCGCAGGCCGAGGCCGCTGCCGATCGGTACGTCGCGACGCTCGACGCGCTGGCGGCGCGCGGGCTGGACGGCAACGTCAGCTTGAAGCCCTCACAGATGGGTATGCTCCTCGACCCGGACCTGTGCCGGGCCGACATCGCACGAGTGGCCGCCGCGGCACAGCGGAGTGGCGCCTTCGTGCGCGTGGACATGGAGGATCACGAGCTGACCGAGCCGACGCTGGCGCTCGTGCGCGACCTCCGGGCGGCGACGCCCGACGTCGGCGTCGTCATCCAGAGCTACCTCCGTCGCAGCGCGGCCGATGTCGAGCGGCTGATCTCCGAGGGCACGCGGGTTCGGCTGTGCAAGGGCGCCTACGACGAGCCGGCCGAGTTCGCCTTCGTGACCCGGGCCGAGGTCGACGGATCGTACATTGCCCTGATGGAGCGGCTGCTCGCCGCCGGTCGCTACCCGGCCCTCGCGACCCATGACCTGGCCATCATCCGCGCCGCCATCGCGTTCGCTCGTCGCGAGGGGATCGGGCCGGAGCGGTTCGAGTTCCAGATGCTCTACGGCGTGCGGCGCGATCTTCAGGCGCAGCTGGCCCGCGACGGCTGGACGGTCCGCGTCTACGTCCCCTACGGCACCGAGTGGTATCCGTACTTCATGCGGCGCATGGCGGAGCGGCCGGCCAACCTGCTGTTCATCCTGCGCAGCGTGCTACGCGAGGGCCGCTGAGCGCAGGCTTCCAGCCGGCCCTGCCGCGCTGTCGTCGGGCGGGCCGTCAGTCGAGGGCGCCCGCGACGATCATCGCGTGGATCCCCTCCGCCGTCTCCCAGGTGCCCTGCTCGAGATTGGAGAGCACGACCATCGTCAGATCGCGGCCAGGGTAGTGGCGGACCAACCCGCCCACGCCGGGGTTGCTCCCTTCCTTCTGCAGAAAGATGACCTGACCGGAGTCGTCGATGCCGAACGAGGGGCCGAAGCCCCAATGTTGTGTCCAGCCGTCGTGCAACCCCCACACGGCCTGGGGTGTTAGGAAGGCGGCGGTCAACTCGGCTGACAGGAGCTGGCCAGTCGTGGCTGCGCGCATGAAGCGATCGAGATCCGCCGCGGTGACGTACGCGCCGCCGTCGGGAGAGCCGATCGGTGGGTACGAGAAGATGTTGCGCTTCCAGCCGACGGTCGCGCCCCCGTCATCGCGGATCGGGTCGGACCCCTCAGCCTGCCGTTCGTTGACGCGATCCATGCGCAGGAACTCGGAGTCGGCCATGTCGGCAGGCGCGAAGACGCGTTCGCGGACGACATCCCGGTATGCCCGACCCGTCGCACGCTCGATCATCAGCCCGAGCAGGACGTAGGCGCAGTTGTTGTATCGACAGCCCTCGCCGGGGGCGAAATTCGGCGCTCGATGGACGAACTGCGGGAGGAAGTCGGCGGTCTCGACGACCGAATAGTTGGGTCGGGTCCGCCAGACATCCTCGTACGCCTCGCCCGCCTCCTCGTCGGCGTCGTCACCGATGCCCGATGTGTGGGTCAGCAGGTGCCGTACGGTGACCGCGCGTGAGATGGCTGTGCCCCGGAGGTCCAGGTAGTCGATGGCACTCGTGTCGAGGCCGAAGGCACCCGTGTCCACCTGCTGCAGCGTGGCTATAGCCGTGAAGAGCTTGGTGATCGAGGCCGTGTCGAAGCGGGTCTCGAGTGTGTTCGGGACGTGCCAGGCTCGACTGGCGAGGCCATACGCGCCGGCGAAGCGCTCTTCCAGGCCGACGGTGATGCGCGCTACGCCCGCGAATGCATCCCTCGTCTCCCGATCTCGCAGGTAGTCGTCGACCTCGCCACCCCTACCTCGACGTGCGGCCTCATCCATCTCGATCGGTCGGCAGCCTCGAATCAGCCGCCGGTGGTGCCGCTCGCGAGCTCGTCGAGCTGGGCGGCGTGTTCCTCGAGGTGGTCGGCGAGGAAGCGGGCCACGATCTGCGCCACGGTCATCGACCCCAGGGTCGGATGCAGGCCGCATGTCTGCCAGTCCTCTGTGACCAGAGATCGACACAGGCCGCTCGCTGCGCTGACTCCGCTCTCCACGTCGTGGAGGAGGCCCATCGGGTCCTCATCGCGACGGGCCTCGATCGGCCCCAGGCGGCCGGGGTCGGTCTTCATCCTCCCGAACGGGATCGGCTCGGGCTCGCCGGCCTGACGGGCGGCCAGGATGGCCCGGATCTGACCGACCCAAAAGGTCGGGAACTCGGCGAGGTGGGCGAACACCTGGCCTCGCTCCCATTGCTCGCCGGTCGCCTCATCGGCCCGTGTCAATCCCGGACGTTCGGCGGCTGCGTGGGCGGCAAGTCTCGCCTCGGCGGCCTGCATCCGGGCGATCAGTGCGTCGGGATCCGAGGGTTCCACAGTTGAGGGCGGTCGGCGCGGATCGGTCATGTCGGCAGTCTAGCGAGGCCGCACTGGTCGTATCTCCTGACAGGCGAGGTCGCGCTCGCCAGGTCGGAATCAAACCCGGAAATCAAACCTTATGCGCTGCCTCCGACTCATAGTGGTCGAAGCGTCCAGACGGGACGCCCCTTAGCGGAGTGCAGCGTGGATCGGTCGCTCGTCCTGGCGGCTCGATCCGGGGATGAGGAGGCCTTCGCCTCCCTCGCCCGCGGCTCGGCAGATCGGCTCTTCGCCGTCGCGCATCGGATCCTGCGTGACGTCGACCGGGCCGAGGATGCCGTGCAGCAGACGCTCGTCACGGCCTGGCGCGAGCTCCCGGGGCTCCGCGAGGCCGAGCGTTTCGACGCCTGGCTCCATCGCATCCTCGTCCACGCCTGCTACGCGGAAGCGCGGCGGGCACGGAGTTGGACGGCCAACGTGCGGGCGCTGCCCGTCGACGGGCCGGCCAGTCGCGACACGACCCAGGACGTGGTCGATCGCGACACCCTCGAGCGCGGCTTCCGGCGTTTGCCGCCGGAGCAGCGAGCGATCTTCGTCTTCCACCACTACCTCGGCCTGACGCTGGGCGAGATCGCCGATACGCTCGACGTCCCGCTCGGCACCGTCAAGTCGAGGCTTCACTACGCCACCAACACCCTTCGGGCCGCCCTCGAGGCGGACGCCCGGACGGTGACTCCATCCTCGCGGGAGCGCATGGCATGAACGGCAACACCGACTTCGACCGGATCGCCCAGTCCTGGCTGCAGGACGGGCCGACCGAGATGCCGGACCGCTCGCTTCAGGCTGCCCTCGACGAGGTCCATGTGACATCACAGCAGCGCTTCGGCGCCGCTCGGAGGGTCATCCCCATGAACGGCAATACCTGGCGGGTCGCGGCGGCTGCCGTGATCGGCCTGCTCATCATCCTCGGCGGCATCACCTTCCTGGGTGGGCGGCAGGGCGGCGTCGGCGGTCCCCCGGCCAGCCCCACGCCGGTTTCGCCCACTCCGAGCCCGACGCCCCCGCCGCTCGCGCTCCCTCCAGACGAGGGAACGCTTCTGGGCGGCACCTACCGTGCCGGCGACCCATTCCTCGTGCCGCTCACATTCACCGCGCCGGTCGGCTTCATCGGGCGCCTAGGGGGGGACTACCACGCGTACGTCGCCTCAACGCCCTCTAGGCCGGACCTGGTCGACTTCTCGATCTTCGACCAGGTGTACGCGGATCCCTGCCACTTCGAACAGGGTTTCGTGACTCCCACGCCCGGACCGACGGTCGATGACCTCGTCGCCGCGTTGGGTGCCATGCCGTCCATCGTTGCGACGGCCCCGGTGGATGTCACGGTGGACGGGTATCACGGGAAGCAACTGACCATCACGTCGCCGAAAGACTTCAATGGCTGCGCGGTGTCGCCCGATGGATTCGCTCTCTGGCAGCTCCCTCTCGGTACGATATACACCATGGAGCCCGATCAGAGCTATCGCGTCTCGATCATCGACGTCGCCGGACAGCGGCTGGTGATCCTTGTGGGTGAAGGACGTGATCTGACTGCACAGGAACGCACCGACGCAAAGAGCATCTTCGACTCCATCCAGATCGAGGCGCCGGCCTCCAGCCTGTCGCCGGCCGGCGCATCCCCTGGCGCATCGCCGGCGCCGTAGCGGCCACCTTCGCCGAGCCCAGAGGCCCCGCCCGGATCACTCGCCGGTCGGGGCTTCTCCGTGCCCGTTGAACCTTTGCCCGCATGCGACCATCTCTAGTGGGTGAAGCGCCCCCAGATCGGGCGCCGCGGGAGGGAACCCATGCGGGAGAGGTTGGTCGAGCGGGCTCGCGGAGGCGACGAGAGCGCCTTCACCGAGCTCGTCGACCTGGAAGGCGACCGCTGCTACGCGATCGCGTACCGGATCCTCCGGGACGTCGAGCGGGCGCAGGACGCCGTCCAGCAGGCCCTCATCCTGGCCTGGCGCGAGCTTCCGCGGTTGCGCGACCCGGAGCGTTTCCAGCCCTGGCTCTACCGCCTCCTGGTCAACGCCTGCTACGAGGAGGCACGTCGGTACCGACGCTGGAGCCTGCGTGTCCGCACCCTGCCGGTCGACGGGCCGACAGTCGAGGACACGACCGCCTCGATCCTCGACCGGGATGCCCTGGAACGCGCGTTCCTGAAGCTCTCGCCGGAGCACCGAGCGGTCTTCGTCCTGCACCACCACATCGGGCTGCCCCTGGCCTCGATCGCCGAGGTCGTCGGCGTGCCGATCGGCACGGTCAAATCCCGACTCCACCACGCCACGCGGAACCTCCGCGCGGCCATCACCGCAGACGATCACGAGGCGGCGGAGGCGCGTCCGGCATGAAGGCACTTCACGATCCCGACGCGATCATCGCCGCCTGGCTCGAAGACGGACCCCTCGCGCTGCCTGATGGCTCGCGCCGGGTGGTCGAGAGCAGCATCCACCTGACACCACAACGGCGGGGGCCGCTGGCGTGGCTCCCGTGGAGGGATCCAACCATGAACGGTAATTCGACGCGCGTGGCACTGGCCGCCGTCGTCGCGCTGATCATCCTTGTAGGTGGCGGCATCTACCTGGCCAATCGGAGCTCAGGCGGGGTGGGAGGCCCACCGGCCGCGACCCCGAGCCCCATCGCCACGGCCACCGCCGCGCCGTCACCCGCGTCGTCAACGTCACCGACACCAGGGCCGACACCGGTCGACACGACCGGCTGGGTGGCTTTCTCGTCGGATCGCTATGGCTACGACATCGCCTATCCGCCGACATGGGCAGAAGAAGCTGCAACGCGCGATTGGTCGATCGATCTCGATCGGGGCCAAAACGTGAACCCAGGCGCCGACCACTTCGTCGGGGGCCCGGACGGGGACCAGACCGGCGTCACGGTGTTCTCGGCCGCCGTCCCCGCGGCCATGTCGAACGACGACTGGATCACCTCGTACCTGCCGACGGATCGCCCCATCTGCATCACCACGGACAAGTGGGAGGCCGTCGCCGTCGACGGTCAGCCGGCCATGCTCGAGCCGAGTGTCTGTGGCGACGACCAGGCCTTCCTCTTCAGCGGAAAGCGGGTCTACGTCTTCTCCATCTGGCGAACCGACCAGGTGCCCCTGCTCAAGGGCTTCCTTTCGACCGTTCGCTTCCACCCCGACGCCCTGCCGTCCACCTCACCTCCGGCCAGCCCGTAGCCGCTCGCCAGTCGGCGTAAGGGCCGACTCGTCAGAGCGATCGAGACCCCGGCCGAGCCAGCTCAGCCGGGGTCTTGCGTGATGACGTGAACGTTTCCGCCTTGTGGTCCGCCGTTAAGGTATGAGCGCGGCCACGACGGCCGCGCGGCAGCCCTGGGAGGGGCCGTGGACCGCGAGCTGGTCGAGCGGGCACGCAGCGGCGACCACGATGCATTCGAGGTCCTCGCGGCCGGCATCGTCGATCGTTGCTACGCCGTTGCGCGCCTGATCCTGCGAGACGCGGATCGCGCCGAAGACGCTGCCCAGGAGGCGCTCGTGCGCTGCTGGAGGGACCTGCCCTCCCTGCGCGAGGTCGACCGCTTCGACGCCTGGCTGAGCCGCCTCCTGATGCACGCCATCAACGACGAGTTCCGGCGCGGCTCGCGTTTCAAGGCGCAGATCACCGTCCTGTCCAGGGAGCCGGCCGTCGCCGACACAAGCGGCGCCATCGCTGACCGCGAGCTCCTCGACCGCGGCTTTGCCCGCCTCTCGCTTGAGCACCGCTGCGTCGTCGTCCTCCGACTCCATCTTGGCCTCTCCATCGAGGAGACAGCGACCACCCTTGGGATCCCTGTCGGGACGGCGAAGTCCCGGCTGCATTACGCGACCGAGGCCCTGCGTCGAGCACTCGAGGCCGACGCTGAACCCCGACCGCAGGAGGTGAGCGCATGAACGCCGGGCCCGACGTCGAGCGCCGCATCTCTGCATGGCTGGCCAAGGAGGTCCCGACCCGGGCCCCGGATCGGATCCTCCCGGCCGCCTTCGAACGCACGCGACACACACATCAGCGGCGCTTCGGTGCCGCCTGGAGGATGATCACCATGAACCGCACCTGGCAGCTCGCGACGGCCGCCGTCGTGGGCATCCTCTTGATCGGCGCGGGGGCCGTCTGGATCGGTGGCTCCAATGGCATCGGAACGCCCGTTGCCACGCCGTCGCCGACGCCACCACCGTTGCCATTCCCATCGTCCGGCGCCGTCGACTCCGGGACCTACCGGATCACGATCCCTGGCGTCCCCGCGGTGACCGTAACCTTGCCGGCCGGCTGGACGAACGGCGGAGCCGGCGGGCCGACCAAGAATGACAGCACCCCGCTCCTCGTGAGCCTCAGCCCATGGGTCGTCGGCAACATCTACGCCGACCCCTGCAAGTGGGGCGACGGCGCGCTCGATCCGCCGGTCGGACCGTCGGTCGACGACCTGGCCAACGCCCTGGCCAAGCAGCCCTTGCGCAATGGCACGACGCCGACCCCCGTCACCGTCGATGGCTATTCGGGGAAGTACATGGAGCTGAGCACGCCGGCTGATCTCGACCTCGCGACGTGCTCGAAGGCCGCCGGTGGGAGCGCATCCACGCCCGGCGCCTTCGTCACCTGGGTCGGAACGGCGGGGGACGACTACAACGGGCTCGCCACCCCCGGCTCGCATGACCGGGTCTGGATCCTCGACGTGGACGGTGTTCGGCTCGTGCTCGATGCGACCGACTACGCATCGGCGACATCCGAAGACAAGGCCGAGCTGCAGAGCATCATCGACTCGATCCAGATCGAGCCGCTGTCAGCGTCGCCATCGGCGTCGCCGGCTGCCAGTCCGTAGCGCCGTCGATCGAGGCGTCACGCCACGAGACACACTACGACCATCCGGGCTACCAATGGCGCGGGTGTTGTGAGCGTCTCGACGGTGGCCTCGCCGCCAAGCCACACTCAGCAGCTGCCCATGATCGTCCGGGCCACCGATCAGGTTGGTGGCCCGGATGCCTGGCGCACGGAGTACCAGCAGGGCTGGTATCTCGGAGATGCGAGCTGCGCAGTGCGGCTGCCCTCGGCCGATCTCGAGTCCACCCGCGTGGCGTCGAGTGTTGGCTGGAACTCGGGGCCCGGACGGGCCGACCATGTGGGGCGACGCGACTGGCTGGTCGTACTACGGCTACTGGCAACCGCAACCCTGACGGCGGGTCTTCGATCGTCACGAGCGGCCTCGGCGGGCACCACTGCCGGGGCCGCTCCACTGCCGGGGCCGCTCCGCGCTCGTGGCGTCGTCGGTCCGACGGCGATCCCCGCTCGTGACCTAGCGCATGAAGTTGCGCGCCATCTCCAGCACGACGCGCGCCCCGTTCGAGATCCAGCCGCCGTCCGACCCGAGGCCGATGAACGTGTAGCCGCGGTCGAGGTAGGCGGGCACGTCCTCCGCACCCTTGAGGAGGATGCCCGCCGCCTTGCCGTGTGCCCGGCAGGCCGTCGCGACCGTGTCGACGGCGGCCATGAAGGTCGGGTGCTGGAACTGACCGGGCACGCCCAGACTGTGCGACAGGTCCGTGGGTCCGACGAACAGGACGTCGACACCGTCGAGGGCGGCCATGGCATCCGCGTTCGCGACCGCGGCCGGGCTCTCGATCTGGAAGATGCCGACCGGCAGGGCGTTCAGCTTCTGGACGTCGGCATGGGCGACCGAGCTCTGGCCAGCGCCGCGTGTCGAGAGAGCCAGGCCGCGCAACCCGTCCGGTGGGAAGCGCATCCAGCTCACAGCGTCTGCGGCCTGTGCGACGGTCTCCAGGCGCGGGATCATCACGCCCTCGGCCCCGAAGTCGAGCGCCCGTCCGATGCGCAGGCGAGTGCCTTCCTCGACTCGCACTAGGGCTGTCGCGGGCGTCGTTTGCAGGGCGTAGATGCCGGGCAGCAGGTCTGTCTCGGTCAGCGTGCTGTGCTCGAGATCGAGGAGTGCCCAGTCGAGGCCGGTGCGGCCAAGGATCTCGGCCGCGATGGGCGAGGCCAGGCCGGCAAAGGCGCCGAACGTCACCTCGCCCGCCAGGATGCGGCGGCGCAGGTCGGTGCGCGGCTGGAGCGGGTCAGTCTGCATGGCCGGCCGATGGTACGACAGCCGATCGCTCACCCGCTGGTCCCTGAGTGCCAGGAGCTGCCGGTCGATCCCGACGCTAATCGCGCGACGGATCGACGATGGCGAGGTCGGCGAAGTAGGTTCGATAGAACCCGCGATCGCGAGTCAGCAGTCGATCCGCCTGAGTGCGGGCATGTGCGCCGATCAGGAAGTCCGCGATGACCCGGCTGCGTGGTCCGCCTGTCGCCCGATACCGTCGCCACGCCGCACCGGCGTCGAGCGCGGCCTCCGGGCGCATCTGGTCGAAGTCGAGCTCGAAGCTAGCCAGCGCTTCCGCTGCCGTGGCGGATGATGGATACGCTGCCGAGAACTCTGCCCAGACGACCTCACAGGCAACGATACGGCCGCGCAGTGTGGCCTCTCGCAGCGCGGCCAATGACCTGCGCCCGAACGGTGCTCCGACGACCACGACGTCGAAGAGGATCGCCGTGTCGATGGCCGTGATCACGCCGGATCGATCGCGTCCGGCTTGCCGCGGAGCTCCTCGATCAGCTCGTCAGTCGTCTTGCCTCCGAGGTCCAGCGATCCGTACAAGCGGTCGAGCAGATCCTCGCGGACCGCCTTACGTGCGACCAGCCGGCCACCGTCCTCCTCGAAGTCGAGAACCTGACCCGGTCGGATGCCGAGCCGTTCGCGCAGGCGCTTCGGGATGGTGACCTGGCCTTTCTCGGAGACCGTGGCTTTCATACTAAGATGGTACGCATTCCTACATCTCACGTCAAGGTTCAACGATCGAACCAGGGCGCGTTCGAGGCGGACCCGCAGCGGTTACGCTAGGCGGTCGGCTGATGATTCGGCCCAGGAGGTGGGTGTCATGGCGGGTGATCCGAAGGACGAGTACATCGACGCGAGCAACAACGCACGACAGTTCCAGACCCTGCGGTTCGCCGAGCTGACCATCTACATGGCGCTGACCGGCGCGCTCGTTGCCGTCACGTTCAGCAAGATCGCCGCCCCCGTCGATCCGCTCGCGACCGTCGCCCTGAAGGTGGCCGGCATTCTGATCACGCTGCTCTTCTGGATCCTCCAGGAGCGGACGATGCTCTACTGGCGCCACTTCGTGAAGCGTGCCGCCGAGCTCGAACCCGAGCTCGGCTTCCGGCAGTACTCGACTCGGCCATCCGAGGGTTGGGTCACCAGCCAGAACGCGATCCGGGCACTCTTCGTGGTCCTGACGGTCTTCTGGCTGGCCGCACTCGTCTGGATCCCGCCGGTCTCGCAGCCGCCCGCGCCCTGACGGCGGCTACGGTCCGTTGACCAGCCCCGTCGTGTCGACGACCTCCAGGTCGCGACCGGTGATGACGTCCAGCTCGTGCATCACGTCGTCATCGAAGTGCGGGTCGCTCATGCCGCTGATGTACCAGGGCGAGCCGTTGTCGGCCAGGATCATGCCGTAGCGCTTGAGCGCGTCGGCGATGACCCGTGCCTGCGGTGAAAAGCCCGATGTGTCGTAGGTCGCCTTGAGTCGGACGCGCAGGCCCATCGGCGGTAGCGAGCTCGAGGTGGACGAGCTCGCGTAGTGCCTCGCGGGGTAGATGTAGGCGCGCCGCGTCTGGCTGGTCGTGAAGCGCAGCGCATGCTGGATGGCGCCGGCAGCGACCTCGTCGTAGCGCACCAGGCCCGGCAGGATCGGCAGACCGGCCGCGTCGGCACTGGTCCAGCCCTCGGTCCGCAGCGTCGTTCGAGCGCAGGTCCCAGGTCGCGCCGCTGCCCGCCGTCCATGCCCCGTTGACCTTGGCCGCCGCGAACAGCTCGTAGAGGCGGCAGGCATCCTCGATCGACCATCAGGATGTGCGCGTCCGAGCCACCCTCGATGAGCGGCGAGGCCGGGATGGGATAGCCGACGTGGTCGGAGTCCTCGTCGTACTCGAAGGTGACCGTCGAGCGTGGCGTGGTGGCGTCGACGACCTGGTAGGGGATGCCGTAGCCGGCGTACGAGCCGAAGTCCATGTGCAGCCCGCGGTCGAGCCCGATGGCGTTGATCATCGTCGCCGAGTTCGCGGCCACCGACCGACCATCGATGCGCTGGTTCCAGACGTTGCTGGCGGGGAAGATCGGACAGCTCGGGCGCACCAGGGACCGTCGGAGCCGTGCCGGGGCCTGCGGTCGGTGTGTGGCGCCGCTGTGGGCGTCGGCGTCGGTGTCGGCGTCGCTGTCGCGGTCGGCGTCGCCATGGGTGTGGCGACCGGTGTCGGTGCCCGGTGTCGGCGTCGGGGTCGGGGTCGGGGCGATCGTGCCCGTCGAGCCTGGATAGCTGGTCGGGTCGAGCGGGTCGGTGCCGGCGGTCACCTCGACGCCATCGCGATAGCCGTCGCCGTCCGTGTCGGCCTTGCGCGGATGCGTCCCGTGATCCTGCTCCTGGCGGTTCGTCAGCCCGTCGTGATCCGGGTTCTCCTTGCCGTCACCGAGGCCATCCCGATCGGTGTCCTTGCGCAGCGGGCTGGTGTCGGCGCGGAACTCGGTCCGGTTCCAGAGCGCGTCGCCGTCGGCGTTCTCGTGGTCGTCGCGCTTCCCGTCGCCGTCCGTGTCGGCCTTGCGCGGATGGGTGCCGACGATGTACTCCTGCCGGTTGGTCAGGCCATCGTGATCGGGATCCTCCTTGCCGTCGGGATGCCGTCTCGGTCGAGTCCTTGCGGTGCGGGCTGGTCAGCGACTTGTTGCGCTCGAACCGGTCGGAGAGGTGGTCGCCGTCGCTGTCGGTCGCCGCCACGACGGTGACCGGCAGGCTGGCCGCGAGCATCAGCGACGCCGCCGCGAGCACGCTGAACCGGCCGAGGACGGTCTTCGACACCATGGGCGGGATGGTGGTCGTCGACTGGACGCCGCGACCAGCCACCCGGTGGTCACGTCGACGGGGGACCAAGGACCGGTTCCGACTGACACCGACCGCCTGGAGCGGCGCCGATCAGGCTGGCATTGAACGCCAGCCGCTGCCCGTCCCCTCTGGACCAGTAGACGCGCTCACGTCGAGCGCGCAGCATGGTGAGCAGGGTGGATCGCGACCTCGTCCAGCAGGCCCAGCGTGGTGATCGGGACGCCTTCGCCGTCCTCGTTCGCACGCATGGTGACCGGCTGTTCGGCGTCGCGCGAAGGATCCTCCGCGAGATCGACCTGGCCGACGACGCCGTGCAGCAGGCACTCGTCGTCGCCTGGCGGGAGCTGCCCCGCCTGCGCGAGCCCGATCGCTTCGAGGCCTGGCTCACCCGCATCCTGGTACGCATCTGCTACGAGATCTCGCGCGCTTCGCGCCGCGCCTCGATCCACGTCGTGCCCCTCGAGGCCGCCGCGGAGCCGTCTGTCGCCGATCCGGTCGCGTCCGATCGCCGCAGCGCGATGCAGCTCGAGCGGGCCTTCCGCCGGCTGCCGCCCGATCAACGGGCGCTCCTGGTCCTGCGTCACTACCTCGGGCTGGAACCGAACGAGATCGCCGAAACGCTCGGCATCCCGGCCGGCACCGCCCGTTCCCGACTGCATTACGCCCATCGCGAGATGCGCGCCGCCCTCGAAGCGGACGCTCGCCCTGCGATGGCCGGAGGACGATCGGCATGACGACACCCGACATCGAGCTGATCCTGGATCGCTGGCTCGGCGAGGGGACCGACGTCCTGCCCGACCGCTCGGTCGAGGCCGTCCTCCGCACCGTCGAACGCACATCACAACGGCGCGCCCTCCGTGCGCCGTGGAGGACCCCGACCATGATTGGCAACTCCCGACTCGCCGTGCTGGCGGGTGCGGCAGTCATCGTCGTGCTCGTTGTCGGTGGCATGCTCTGGGTCCGCGGGTCGAGCGCGCCGTTGATCGGCGGCCCCACGCCTTCGGCCACGGCGCCCGGTCCGACCTCGGTTCCGAGCCCATCGGCGCAGCCATCAGCTGTCGTGGGCCTGACGCCGGACGTCCTCGTCGGGCTTTGGGTCGACGCGCCTCGCTATGAGCTCATCCTTGGGCCGAGCGACGCCAGGGCGGAACGATCGGACGGCACGCCGCTGCAGACCGTGCTCGGAAACATCGATGCCGTCCAAGCGGACGTTATCGAGTTCGGGCCGAGCTCGACGTGTGATGGACCGGGCTCATACCGCTGGACGATCGGCGTGAGCGCCGACCCCGGAAACCTCCCTGGGTCCCGGCCAGGGCTTTACCTACGACCGGTCGAGGACTCCTGCGTCGCTCGCCGGTCATTTCTCGAGGGATCATGGGAGGCCCGGCCCTTCTGGCTGGCCGTCGGCAGGCACTCGGTCAGGGTGGATGGCGTTCGGTTCTCGTTCGACATGCCCCTGCATGATCCGGATTCCGGCTGGGCCCAGTTCGGCAATATCTCCATCAGCAGATCCATCATTGGCCCCCAGGACGCCGAGGGCATCGTCTACTGGACGAGTGTATCCGAGCGTGGCCTCGCCGATCCATGCGCCGACGTGCTGAACTTGCCAGTCAGTGCCACGGCGGCCGACCTTGCGGCTGCCGTCGCGGTCGCGCCCGGGACCGAGCTCGTCTCTGGCCCTGCGGACGTCATCCTGGGTGGCCGACCCGCCAAGCACGTGGTGGTCACCGTCAGCCAGGACCTCGGGTGCGATCCGGGCTACTTCTACTCGTGGCACGAGGCCGGGGGCGGTCCCTTCTGGGACGGGACGACGGCGGGCGACACGATCAGCGTCTGGATCGCCGATGTCGACGGGAAGCGCCTCTTCATCGCAGCCGCGACGCACGTCGACTCCGGCGTCCCATCGCACGCGCTCGTCGGTCCGAAGTTCAAGCAGGAGGTCGAGGACATCGTCGACTCGATCCAGTTCGAGTAGTCGGAGCCGATCGCCTCGCGAACGTCAGTCCGGGAACGCCTCCGGCCCGCGCTCGGCGAGTTGCTGGGCCTCGCCGGAGGCGTCCTCCGCAGGCAGCCACGTGTACGGGTAGCCTGCGTCGTCGAGCTCCATCGCCTGGCGGGTGATGTTGAGCGGGTGGAAGGTGTCGACCATGACCGCCAGCTCGGCGGTGGCCTCCTTGCCGATCGAGGCCTCGACCGTGCCCGGATGAGGCCCATGTGGGATGCCCGCTGGGTGCACGGTGAACGAGCTGATCTCGACCCCGCGCCGGCTCATGAAGTTGCCGGCCACGTAGTAGATGACCTCGTCGCTGTTGATGTTCGAATGGTTGTAGGGCGCCGGGATGGCGAGGGGGTGGTAGTCGAACTTGCGGGGCACGAAGGAGCAGACAACGAAGTTGCGCGCCTGGAATGTCTGGTGGACAGGCGGCGGCTGGTGGACGCGCCCGGTGATGGGCTGGAAGTCGGCGATGTTGAAGATCCAGGGATAGAGGTAGCCGTCCCAGCCGACCAGGTCGAAGGGATGGTGGCGGTAGTGGTAGGCCGTGATTCGGCCGCGTTGCTTGACCTCGATCACGAAGTCGCCGGTCTCCGAGTGCGGCGCCGCCTCGTCGGGCACGCGGATGTCGCGCTGGTAGTAGGGCGCGTGCTCGAGGAGCTGCCCGTAGTCGTTGCGGTAGCGCTTCGGTGGCTCCAGCTCAGACGGGCACTCCAGCCACAGCATGCGTTGCGCCGATCCCGCGTCCGGATCGAGGCGCCAGGTCGTGCCGATGGGGATGACGATGTAGTCGCCCGGGCCATAGCGCATCGGCCCGAAGACCGAGTCGAACAGCCCCTCGCCCTCGTGAACGTAGAGCAGCTCGTCGGCCTCGCCGTTGCGATAGAAGCGATCCGCCGGCATCGCTCGCGCCGGCCGGACGACGCCCATCACCACGTCGCTGTTGAAGTAGAGCGGGACCCGACCATCGACCACGTCGCCCGCCTCGGACACGTCGCCGGTCTTGGTCAGCCGATGGCGATGAAGGCCATCGTCGGCGGCCTCGATGACCACGTCGCGAACGGCCTCGACGAGGTGGGTCTGGGTCGGCGGCACCAGGTGGTAGAGGAGGGAGTTGCGCCCGACGAAGCCCTCGACCCCGAAGAGCTCCTCGGCGTACAGCGCGCCGTCCGACCCGCGATGCTGGGTGTGGCGCTGCGGCGGCACGCTGCCCCGGCGGACGTAGTACACGGCGGCCCCTAGCTAGCTGAGGGCCCCGATTCTAGGGGACGGGTTGAGTAGCTGTGACGATCGGCCGCCAGTCCGCGCTCTCGGCCCCGGGCGCGAGCTGCATGAGGTTCGTCCCGTCGAGGTCCACGCTCCAGATCTCGCCCGATGGAAAGGGCCCGTCGGGTGACGCACGGACGCGCTCGCTCGGAGGTTCATGGCGGAACATGATTCGGCTGCCGTCGATGCTCCAGCGGATCGGCGTGTCCATGCCTGGCAGATGCGTGAGCTGGCTGATCCCGCCGTCCGGGACGCTGAGGATGGCGAGCTCGAGGCCGTCCGTGGACGCGTTCTGATCGTTCGCGCTCGCGCCGGTGGGCTGAGTGACGAGGATGTGAGTGCGATCCGGGGACCAGACCGCGCGTGACCCGTTGCCGGTATCACCGATGTCGCCCAGGTACGTCTCGTCCGACCCGTCCGGAGCGACCGACCGCAGACCGATCGCAGCGAGGCACAAGGCGTCGGGTATGCACCGCGACACGAACAGGACGCGATCGCCCGCCGGCGACCATGTCACAAGGGTCTCCGCGGAGCCGGGCGAGTCGGTGACCTGCGCTGCTCTACCGCTGCCGACGTCGAGGGTCCACAGGTCGAACCGGACGCCGGGGTCACCAGCCGAGGCAGGCTCGCCGTTCCGCCCGACAGGACACACGCACCCGGAGATCGCCAGCGTCCGTCCGTCCGGCGCCCACGCGATGTTGCCCACGGCAGGACGCGCTACAGGGCCAGCGCCCGGGCCGGACAGCTGGAAGCCGGCCGGGAGCTTGAACGTCCGGATCCGGTCGCCTCCGAGCCCATAGACTGAGACCACGAGCTGGTCCTCGATGGATTCCATCACGGCGATCCGATCCGAGGTCGGCGCCCAGAGGGGCTCGCCCACGAACGGTCCCGGCCCGATCCGCGACTCGAACCTGGAGTCCGGGTCGACGATCGTGATCGCCATGCTCCCGTCGGCGAAGCTGTATTGCCAGGCGAGATGTTGACCGTCGGCTGACCAACGAACCGTGCCGGCGGATCGGGTCGGTGGAGTTTCCACGACCCGAGCGTTCGTCCCATCGGGATCCGCGAAGAAGATCGTCCCGTCGATGCCGTATGCCAGCGTGCCGAGCCCCGCTTGCCTGGGGCCAGCAAGGCTGGCGGGGTTCGATGGGCTCGGACTCGCTGTGGAGGCCTTGTCGGTCGTCTCGGGCGACGGCAGAGTCGCCGGTCGCTCCACGAGCGGCCGCGTCGGCATTGTCCGTGGCCGGCTACCGACGGCGACTGCGACAGCCGCGATCGTGATCGCCAGCATCGCCATCGTCAGCACCCACAACACGCGGCGATCGACCGCCAACGACGGCCACGCTCGTGCGAGGCCGACCTTGGCGCGGCGGCCACCGGAAGTCGCCCGCTCCGCGATGGAGGCGGCGTCGAAGGGCCGTACGGCGACCTCCCCGAAGTCTCGCAGCTGTGCCACGAGATCCAGCTCGAAGGGGTCGCTCGTGTAGCGCTCAGTCATGATCGAGCTCCCTTCGAAGACGCATGATCGCGCGGGCGAGGCGGCTGCGGACGGCGGTCGCGCTCATGCCCACTTCGCGACCGATCTCCGCCGATTCCATGCCGGCGATATAGCGGAGGGCCAGGAGCGTGCGGTCCTTGGGGTCGATCCGACGGAGGGCCACGCCGAGGTCGACCCGGGTCGCCAGCTCGTCGTCAAAGGTCGGCATGCCGGCGTCGCCGATGGCGATCTCACGGACCTGGCGCCGTCCACGTCGGCGGACCAGCTGGCGGGCCTCGTTCGCAGCCACCGACATCAGCCAGGGTCGCAACCGCTCCGGGTCGCGCAGGCTGCCCAGGCGGCGCCATGCGATGGTCCACGCTGCCTGGGCCGCGTCATTGGCGAGGTCGACATCACCACAGACGAGCTGGGCGATGCGCAGGAGATCCGCATGATGGCTGGCCACGATGCGCGTGAACGCGATCTGGTCCCCGGCGACCGCCCGGTCGACCAAGCTAGCGGTGATCTCGCCGTCGGCTCCGGCCAGGACGCTGGTCATGCTCTACAGATGCCCCCCGGTGGGTCGCTGTTGCAGCGACATCATGGAACTTCGCCGACCGAACCGTTACGCGTCGGCAGGAGCCGGCCGGTGGTCAGCTCGTGGTGAACGTGAGCACGATCGAGCGCGTGTCGTTGTCGACGTTCGTGTCAAGCAAGGCGATCGACTGCCACGAGCCGAGACGGAGCCGCCCGTCGCGAACGGGGATCGTGATCGACGGCGGCGCCAGGAGCGGCAGGACATGATCCGCGCCGTGTCCCGCCGACCCGTGTCGATGGCGCCACCGGTCGTCGCGTGGCAACAGCCGATCGAGCGTCGCCAGCAGGTCCTCGTCGGAGCTAGTGCCGAGCTCCATGATCACGACGCCCGCAGTGGAGTGGGGCACGAAGACCGTCAGCAGGCCGTCACCGGCGCCGGCCACGAACCGCTCGCACTCGACGGTGATGTTGAAGACGCCGCGGCGTGAGCCGGTCTGGACGTTGATCTCTGCAGATCGCATGGTCAGGTGGGCCGAGCCACGATCGGCGTGCGGAGGCTCCCCAGCCGTTCCACCGACAGGACCACCTCGTCGCCGGGTTCCAGCCAACGGCCGATCGTCTCGTCCTTGATCTCGAGCAGGCAGCCGGTCCCGACCGTGCCAGTCCCGATCAGTTCTCCGGGGCGCAGGTGGACGTCGGCCGACGCGCGCGCGAGCATCTCCGCCATCGAGTGGTGGATGTCGGCCCAGGTGCCGCGGCTGGTCTCGACGCCGTTGACCGTCGCCGCCATGGCCAAGTCGTAGCCGTGGTTCACGCGCGCGTCCGCGAGCTCGTCGGGGGTCACCAGCCAGGGTCCGATCGAGGACGCGAAGTCCTTGCCCTTGGCGGGTCCCAGCCGGACGGTCGTCTCGTCGCGCTGGAGGTCGCGGGCGGACCAGTCGTTGAAGATCATGTAGCCCCCGACGACCTCGTCCGCTCGGTCGGCCGACAGGTCGAGCGCCGGCGTGTCGACCAGGGCGCAGACCTCCAGCTCGTAGTCGAGCTCCCGGGACGTTGCCGGGCACCAGACGGGATCGTCGGGGCCGCGCAGCTCGGAAACGTTGCTGAAGTAGAAGACCGGCAGGCGATACCACGCCTCCGGCACCGGGTTGCCGCGACGCGCCCAGACCGTCGCCACGTGGCGTTCGAAGCCGTAGAAGTCGCGCAGGCTCGGCGGTCGCAGGATCGGCGGACCGAAGCGCAGATCGGCACCATCGAGGACGGCCGGGTCGTCGGCGTCTCGTGCCTCGAAGCCTTCGAGCAGCTCGTGCACGACCTCCAGGCGCAGGCCGAGCGCCAGCAGTGCGTCGAGCGTCGTGATCCGCTGTCGGAAGAGCACCGCATTGTGCTCGAGCCGCGGGTCGGCTTGGATGGCGCGGCGCCTGGCGACCTCGAGGTCGAGCCAGCTCGTGGGCTCGGTGCCGACGCCAAGGGCGGCCGCCAGCCGCCACGGTGCTCCCGCCGGCGCGTGTCTGGCCCGGACGTGAGCGATGCGCATCCGCGGAGTCTAGGACCGCGGCGCCCCGCCGCGCGTGCGGCGCCGGGTGGTGCGATGATGCCACCCATGGTGCGTCCCCAGCATCGCCTGCTCGAATCGCCGGCCGAGGTGCGGGAGTTCCCGCTCGGCCGCGTCGAGATCTACGAGATCGGCGATGCCGTCGTGGGCAGGCAGATCTTCCAACCCGGCTGGCGATGGTCGGAAAGCGTCGGCGTGATCGCCGGGACACGGCTCTGTGAGTATCACCACCAGGGCTATGCCTTCCAGGGCCACGCGCATATCGAGCTCGAAGATGGCTCGAGCTTCGATATCGGGCCCAACGAGGCCTACGAGATCCCCCCGGGCCACGATGCCTGGGTCACCGGCGACGACGCATGGATCGCCCTCGACTGGGCGGGGATGCGCTCCTTTGCCCGCCCCGTCGCCGGCAGCGGTGAACGCATCCTCTCGACGATCCTCTTCACCGACATCGTGGATTCGACGGCGACCGCCGCGAGGATCGGCGATTCCGCCTGGCGCGACCTCCTCGCGCAGCACTACGAGCGCGGCCGTTCTGAGCTGGATCGATACCGCGGCCGCGAGATCGACACGACGGGCGACGGGTTCCTCGCGCTCTTCGACAGCTCTGAACGAGCGGTCCGCGCCGCCGCCGGTATCTGCATGGCGGCCAAGGCCATCGGCATCCAGACTCGGGCAGGCATCCACACCGGCGAGGTCGAGCTCGTACCAGGCAACGTGCGCGGCGTGGCCGTCCACATGGCGGCGCGGATCATGGCCCTGGCCGGCCCCAGCGAGGTGCTCGTCTCGGGCACCACCCATGACCTGCTGGTGGGTTCGGAGCTGGTCTTCGAGGACCGTGGCCTCCACGAGCTCAAGGGCATCACCGGCGCGCGGCAGGTCTACGCGCTGGCTCGACCGCCCGACGACTGATCTCGATCAGGCTGTCAGCGATCAGAACGGCTTGAACTCCATCAACCACGTGATGAGGATGATGCCGCCGATGCCGATGGCGGCCCCGATGGCGGGCCGCCGGTTCTGCAACAGGCGCTCCAGCTCGGCGTCGTCGACGGGCTCCGGGACCACGCCCGCCTTGCGGTCCTGCTGGTTGGGGATGCCCAGCCCGTGGCGCAGCTCGTTCATGGGGATGGCCACGAACGGCGTCATGACCCCGATGATGACGACCAGGAGCCCGATCGAGACCCACAACCACCAGTGACCGTTGAACCACCAGGCGCCGGCGGTCCCGGCCAGGATGCCGCTCAGGATGAGGACGAGGCCGGCCACGGAGAAGACCGTGAACATCGATGCCGAGAGCTCGAGCAGGCCGGTCATCTTCACCTGGTCGCGCTCGGTCCTCAGGCGCCACCAGACGCCCATCGAGACGCCGTGCGCAGCGAAGAAGGCGAACGCCGCCAGCACATGTGTCAGGACCAGCCAGGGCAGGACGGTCGACCAGCTCACGATGCGGCGCCCGCTTCGGCGGGCTCGGCGCCCGCCCGAAGGAGTCGGCGGGCCTCGATGGCCAGGTAGATGCCGATCACCAGCATCAGCACGCCGTTGACCGGGTGCAGCGCGGCGACGGCCGGATAGCTCTCGCGCTGGAGGACGAAGACCGACTGCAGGATGCCTTGCACGAAGAGCAGGGCGCTGAGCAGGATGTCACGCCGCCCGATCCGCCCGATGAGCCCGAAGATGACCATGAGGATGGGGACCGTGGACACCCAATAGCCGAACTCACGGTGGTTGTCGAAGCTGCCGGCGAAGACGCCCATGCCGGCGAGGTAGATCTGGACGAACGCACCCGCGACGAACGTCCACGACACCACCAGGAACAAACGTCGACCCCACAGTCGAGCCATGACATGTACCCTCCCTTGCCCTGGTCGATCAGAGGTTGCCGCGCTTCTCCTGCTCTCGCTCGATGGCCTCGAAGAGGGCCTTGAAGTTGCCGACCCCGAAGCCCCGCGAGCCGTGCCGCTCGATGATCTCGAAGAAGAACGTCGGCCGATCCTGGACGGGCCGAGTGAAGATCTGGAGGAGGTAACCCTCCTCGTCGCGATCGGCTTCGATGCCCAGCTCCTCCAGCGTCTCGATGGGGACGCCGACGTCGCCGACGCGATCGGCGAGCGTCGCGTAATACTCGTGCGGGAGGCCCAGGAACTGGACGCCGTTCTCGCGCAGCTGGCGCACGGTAGCCACGATGTCGTCGCTGCGCAGGGCGATGTGCTGCGTGCCGGCATCGAGGTAGTAGTCCAGGAACTCCTGGATCTGGCTCTTCTTCTTGCCCGCCGCAGGTTCGTTGATGGGGAACTTGATGCGCCCGTTGCCGTTGGTCATGACCTTCGACATCAAGGCGCTGTACTCG
This sequence comes from uncultured Chloroflexia bacterium, assembly GCA_963833535.1. Taxonomy (GTDB): domain Bacteria; phylum Chloroflexota; class Limnocylindria; order Limnocylindrales; family CSP1-4; genus CSP1-4. The sequence continues at coordinate 47,689 of CAWHYC010000007.1, forward strand.
GTGTGGATGACCTTGTCGTCGTAGTGGATGAGCTGCGCGAAGCCGAGGACGTCACGGTAGAAGTCGACATAGCGGTTCATGTCGCCGAGCTCGACGTTGCCGACGCAGTGGTCGATCTCGAGGAGCGAGAGACCCGTCGCCGCCCGCGCCGGCTTCTTGATCTGGCGAAAGCCCGGAGCGAACGGGCCGTGGTAGTCGCTCCGGTCGATGAACGAGTGGATGACCTCGCCGTAGGTGTGGATGGCGCTGCGACGGAAGGTGCCGTCCTCGTCCGAGCCGGCCTCGGCGTACTCCAGGTAGGAGCGCGCGCCACGGCTCGTCGTCTCGCGCCACGCCGATCGGACGTCGTCGACGGCGAAGGCGATGTCATGGACGCCATCGCCGTGACGATGGACGTGTTCCGCGATCTCGCCGTCCGGTGAGAGGGCACCGGTGAGGACGAGCGTGATGTCGTTCTGGCGCATGACGTACATCGTCCGGTCGCGGACGCCCGTCTCCAGGCCGGCATAGGCGATCGGCGTGAAGCCCCACAGGGCTCGGAAGTAGTGGGCCGCCTGGCGAGCGTTGCCGACCCAGAACTCGACGTGGTCGATGCCGTTGAGCGGCAGGAAGTCCTGTGCCTTGGAGTAGGCGTCGGTGTCGATGTGGGCGCCGGCCTGGTTGGTGGCCCTGCGCGAGATGGTCTCGGTCATGGGCTCGACTCCTCGTCCCTCGTTCCGCGCCATGCGCGCTCGTGGCCCTCATCGTACGACGCCAGCGGGCTAGATTGAACGCGGATGGCGCGCGTCGCCCCATAGGGGTCGGACGGCGCCCCCGCTGGGCGCCGCTGAGGGACGATGCAGGTGGATCGCGATCTCGTGGAGGCGGCACGCAACGGGGACCGGGAGGCATACGCCGACCTGATCCGTGCGCGTGGCGACCGGCTCTTCGCGATCGCGCAGCGGATCCTCCGCGACGTCGATCGGACCGAGGATGCCGTGCAGGACGCATTGGTGATCGCCTGGCGCGACCTGCCTGGACTCCGCGATCCGGACCGCTTCGACGCGTGGCTGCATCGCCTCCTCGTCCGATCCTGCGTGTCCGAGGCGACGCGTGAGCGCCGCCTCGTCGCCAACCTGCGCGTGCTCCCGGCGGACCTCCCGACCGGCACGGACGACTACCTGACCGTCGCCGACCGGGACCAGCTGGAGCGCGGCTTCCGACGCCTGCCACCGGAGCAGCGCGCCCTCCTCGTGCTGCGCCACTACGCGGGTACTGGAGCCGGCCGAGATCGCCGAGTCACTCGGCATCCCGGCCGGCACGGTCCGCTCCCGACTCCACCATGCCCACCGCGCGATGCGTGCCGCCCTCGAGGCGGATGCACGCGCGATCGCGATCGGAGGACGCTCGGCATGACACGCGACCGTGACATCGAGCGCGTCCTCGAGCACTGGCTGAGCGACGGCGTCAACGAGATGCCCGATCGCGTCTACCAGTCGATCTTCGATCGCGTCGAGCGCCAGCCCCAGGCCATCGCACCGCGCCTCCTTCGGAGGCTTCCCGCCATGAACGGTTCATTGCGCTGGATCGCGGCCGCCGCGGCCGTCATCCTCATCGCCGTCGTCGGCTTCGCCATCGTCGGCCGCCCATCCGACTCCGGCATCGGCACGCAGCCGACCGCGGTGCCACCGACCGCGGCGCCATCTCCGACAGCCACGGCGACCGTGGCCGCCCCATCGCCGTCCGTCGAGGTCGGGGTTCCGGGGGCCTGCGATCTGATGTCCGACACCGAGGCCGCCGGTGCACTGCACGCTTTGACGACCGTCATCGGCCTGCCGCCAAACGGTGAAGACCCTGCGGTCCCGAACCGGTACTGCATCTACATGGTCGGTGACGCGCAGCTCGTGACGCTTCAGTACGAGAAGGAGGACGGCGTATCGATCTTCGACACCTGGAGGTCGCAGACGGGGGTGCAGCCCGTGCCCGGCCTTGGCGACGGCGCCGTGTGGGATCCGGTCCAGACGACCCTGCACATCCTGAAGGGATCGAGACTCGTCTCGATTTCGTCGAACGAAGGCGCCCCGCCGATGACGCTCGAGACAGCAAAGGCGATCGCGGCGATCGTGCTCGGGCGCATGTAGGAGGACGCCGTCCCACGGCTGACACTGTTGCAGTTGACCGGGACAGGAGCGCGGGAGCCTGACTACAGGTTGCCGCGCTTCGCCTAAGCATCGAGGCCCGCCGGGCGACCGGCGGGCCTCTTCTCGTCGCCACCCCCGAGCGCCAAGATTGAACGACGAGCCCTTCGGCACGACCGATAGGAGTGGACGGCGTCCCCGATGGGCGCCACTCGAGGAGCGAGACAGGTGGATCGCGATCTCGTGGAGCAGGCCCAGGCCGGGGATCGGGAGGCGTACGTCGACCTGATCCGCGGCCGGAGCGACCGGCTCTTCGCCATCGCCTACCGCGTGCTCCGTGACGTCGATCGGGCCGAGGATGCCCTGCAGGATGCGCTGGTCATCGCCTGGCGAGACCTGCGTGGGCTCCGCGATGCGGACCGCTTCGACGCCTGGCTGCACAAGGTGCTCGTCAACACCTGTATCGCCCACGCGACGCGCGAGCGCCGCCGCATGGTCAACCTCCAGGTGCTGCCGGTCGACGGACCGGAGGGCCCGGACACGACCCTTTCCGTGGCTGATCGAGACCAGCTCGCACGCGGGTTCCGACGGCTGCCGCCCGACCAGCGGGCGATCCTCGTGATGAACCACTACCTGGGCTACAGCCCGGCCGAGATCGCCGACACGCTCGGCATCCCGCCGGGTACGGCCCGCTCCCGACTCCACCATGCCCACCGCGCCATGCGGGCCGCCCTGGAGGCGGACGCTCGGACCGTCGCCATCGGAGGTCGTTCAGCATGACGAACGAACGTGACATCGATCGTCTGCTCGACCACTGGCTGAGCGACGGCCCGACCGAGGTCTCGGACCGCGTCGTGCTCGACGTCGCGGACCGGATCGAACGCCAATCCCAGCGACCTGCGTGGCGCTTCCCTCGGAGGCCCACCATCATGACCAGCTCCGTCCGCTGGGCCGCGGTCCTCGTGGCCCTTGCGCTCATGGCCGTCGTCGGTTTCGCCGTTCTCGGCCGCCCATCCGACTCTGGCATCGTCGGCGTGTCGCCGTCCGATAGCTCCGCACCGACCGACTCGCCCGGTGCATCAAACGACTCGACCCCCACAGCATCACCGGAAGGCCCACTCGGCGGCGGCCTTATCCTCGCCCACGAACGTGGGAAGGAGGGCGCGCTGGGCGTCTACCTGCTGGACGCTGGCACCGGCGAGCGGACGCTCCTCGGGACGCTGCCGGCGAGACCCCTCTACTCGCGGCCGTATAGCCTCCAATGGACTGCCGACCACAAGCATGTCTTGATCGCTGATGGACTCGTCGGCAGACGCGTCAGGACCCTTGATGGCCCCACGGCGGCAGCCGACGGCATCACGTTCGCGTGTTGCCCTCCGGTGGTTCAAAAGGCCGCCGATCCCGACTTCCGGGGCTGGGTCATGTCGCCGCAGGGCGATCGGCTCGCCGGCCGTCGCCTGGTCGATTTCACCGGGATCGGGAGCGTCGATGACGCGGTCGCCATCTTCGATGTCGAAGCCGCGACCGTGCGGATCCTTGCGATGCCCTCGGGGACGCAGCTGTTGCAGTGGATCGCGCCCTGGTCGCCAGACGGCACGACCCTCGCGGTCGCCGGCTGCAACCCGTGCAACAACGCAGAGCGCCCAGAGGACCCACCGACCGCGATCCAGCATCAGCACCTATACGTCGTGCCAGCCAACGGCGCGCCGGTGCGCGACCTCCTCGATGTCACTGCGGTGACGTTCGGAAGTCCGGCCTGGTCACCGGATGGTTCGACCATCGCCATCGTGTACAGCGCGTGCCGACCCGGAGAGCAGCCGCCGTACTGTTCTGGAGGGACAAGGCAGATCGTGAGTGTCAAGGATGGTCAACGATCCGTCCTCGCGGACACGGGCGATAACGTCGCGCCCCCTGTCTGGTCGCCGGACGGTCGGCGGATCGCGTTCAGCGATGATGACGGCGTCTTCGTCATGGACGCAGATGGCGGCCACAAGACCAGGCTCGCCGACGGCTCCACCCCGCGCTGGTCACCGGACAGCCAGTGGCTCTTGTACGAAGTCCCGGCCCCAGAGGGCGAGCCCGGCGACCTGTGGGTCGTCAGCGCCGACGGAGGCGAACCGCATCGCGTCGGTGCCTATCAGGCAGGCGCCTGGTGACCTCCGCGCTCAGTGCGCACGCGTGACCCGATAGATCGCGCCGGCCTTGTCGTCGGAGACGTAGAGCGCGCCGTCACTCCCGACGACGAGGCCGGCCGGCCGGCCGCTGGCGTCGCCGCTGGCATCGCCGAGGAAGCCGGTCAGGAAGGGTTCCAGCGCGCCGGACGGTCCTTCGGCTGACCACGGCAGACGCCCGACCGCGTAGCCGACCTTCGTCGAGCGGTTCCAGGAGCCGTGGAAGGCGATGTACGCGTGGTCGTCCCAGAGTGCGATCCCCAGTGGCGCCATGTGCGCCTGGAAGGTGGCCGCCGGCTGAACGACGCCGTCGCAGCCCACGAGGCCCGTCGTCGGATCCGGCTGGGCGCCGAATTCGGGGTCCTCGATCGTGCCCGCGTGGCATCGGGGCCAACCGGCGTTCGCCCCGTCCTCGACGCGGTAGAGCGTCTCCGGTGGCACGTCGTCGCCCAGCATGTCGCGTCCGTTGACGGTCGCCCAGGCGGTGCCCGCCGAATTCGACGGCGATGCCGACGGCGTTCCGCAGGCCGTGCATGAGGACCCGCGAGTTCGAGCCGTCCGCGTCCGCGATCAGGATGGCGGCCCGTCGCGGATCCGCCTCCCAACAGTCGTTGCAGGTCGAACCGACGCTGACCAGCAGGTGGCCGTCCGGCAGCACGGCCACGGTCCGCGTGCTGTGGACCCCGCCCGGCGGCAGATCGAGGATGGCTCGCCGCGAGCGCTCGCGCAGGTCAGGCCCGAGCTCGACGGCGAAGAGCGTGCCGGTGCCGGCGACGTACATGGTGCCGTCGGCCGCGAAGGCCAGCGAGTGGGCGTTGTCGTAGCCGCTGCCGACGACGACCGTCTCGTCGGCGACCCCGTCGGCGTCGCGATCGGGAAGCGCCACCACGCGATCGTTGCCACGCTCGGCGACGAGCAGGGTCCCGTCGGGTGCGATGGCCATGAAACGCGGCCCGACCAGGCCGCTGGCGAACGGCTCCACGCTGTAGCCGGGAGGCACCTCCAATCCGCTCAGTCGGCCCGGACCGGTGTCGAAGCTGACGCCGGCCAGCCGCAGGACCTGGCCGCGGAAGAGCCACAGCAAGCCACCGATGACGAGCACGGCGAGGACGCCGAAGAGAGCGAGGTTGACGATCCGTCGCACGGGTGCAGCCTAGCCGCGAGGGCGATGACGCGCCCGCGGCGCCGATGGCACCCATCGAGGGCCGATCAGGCGCTGGCGGCGCGGACCGCGACGGTCGAGGGGAAGGGTGGGGCGATGGCGCGGCCCGCCTTACCACGCCGCTTGACGGTATACATGGCCGAGTCGGCGGCCTGCAGGATGCGATCGAAGTTAGTGGCGGCCAGCGCCTCGCCCGGTCCGCCCGTGATGGCCAGGCCGATCGACGCGCTCATCATCACACTCGTGCCGCGGACCCGGAAGGGGACCGCCATGGCGGTCAGGATGCGGTCGGCGACCAGCGCCGCCTCGTCAGGATCGGCCAGGTCCTCGAGCAGGATCGCGAACTCGTCGCCGTGCAATCGCGCCGGCGTGTCGCCGGGCCGTGTCGTGTACCGCAGCCGGTCGGCGACCTGCGCCAGGAGCTCATCCCCACCGGCATGCCCGAACTGGTCGTTGACCTGCTTGAAGTCGTCCAGATCCACGTACAAGAGCGCGAGCATCTCGTCCGGCCGACGCCCGAGCCGCAGGATGGCGTGCTCGACGCGGTCCTCGAGGAGCCCGCCGTTGGGCAGGCCGGTCAGCGGATCGCTGAAGGCACGGACCCGCGTCTCTTCATAGAGGCGCGCGTTGTCGAGCAGGATGGCCGCCTCACCGGCGAGGACCTTGGCCAGCTCCAACCGTCGACCGTCGAACTGCTCGTGGGTGGCCGTGGTCAGCTCCACCGAGCCGATGGCCCGACCGCGGACGATGAGCGGGATCATGACCATCGAGCGCTGACCGATGGTGCGCAGGTAGGCGACCTCGTCGGGGTCCGCAGCGGGGTCGTCGACCTCGACCACCATCTCGATGCCCGTCTCGAGCAGCCGCCGCGTAGCCGGATAGTCGGCCAGGGGATAGCTCGGTTCGATCTCCGCGGCGCGTGATGCCGGGTGGTAGCCGGCGGTCAGCAGGCGGTCGCTGGCCTCGTCCCAGATGCAGATGCCGCATTCATCGGCGCCCATCGCGTCCGCGAGGTGGCGCGCCATACGCTGCCCGACCTCGGCCGGATCGAGCGTCTGCGCCAGGTCTCGGGACATGGCGGCCAGTCCGCTCAACTCTCCGAGTGCGTCCTTGAATCGACCGGCGAACTGGTACAGCAGGAGGGTGGCGATGCCTGCCGCGGCCACCATCCCCGCCACCGCGAGGGCCCTGCTCAGCCAGCTCGGGAAGGGACTGGCACCGTCGGAGAGGACGATGACGGCGACGCAGACCACGCTCGATACGCCGGCCAGCGCCATGAGCGATAGCAGCCTCGCGCGGTCCACGTAGGCGAGGGCGAAGAGGACGGCCAGAGTGGTCGCAGCGGCAAGGACACCGAACTCGGCCGGCTGGGTGACCACCGCCACGATATGGAAGGCGAGCATGCCAAGCGCGACGGCGAAGGCCTTGTCGGCGACCGAGCCGCGGTCGAGCGAGGGACGGACGACGAATCGGCACCAGATCGCGAACGTCGCCAGCGTGATCCCGGTCAGCGCCGGCCCCCAGGCGCGGAACGCGACGGCCCCGATCAGCTCGACGATGGCGAAGGCAAGGACGATCAGTGTCAGCCAGCGCAAGAAGAAGGCCAGCTCGCGGCCCTGTCGGGAAGGGTCGAGCACGAAACGTGGATCGGTGATCGGGCGGAGCACGCGCATCGACGCCACGATGGGGCCACGGCATGCGTGGCGCCGTCCACCGAATGTACCGGTCGGGACGGCGCTGGAGGTCGTGGGGCCGGCGCGTCAGGCCGGAGGCAGAGGGGCCGTCCCGGACGGCTGGACCGTGTGGCACGGATTGCGCAGCACGCCGATGCCTTCGATCTCGATCTCGACCACGTCACCGTCGCCCAGGAAGCGTTTCGGCTCGCGCCAGACCCCGACCCCGGATGGCGTGCCGGTCATGATCACGTCGCCCGGTTCGAGCGTGAACGCTCGCGACGCGTAGGCGATGATCTGGGCCACGCTGAAGATCATGTCGCGGGTGTGCCCGTCCTGGAGCGTCTCGCCAGAGACAGTGGCGCGCACGCGGAGGGCTTGCGGGTCGGGGATCTCGTCGCGCGTCACCATCCATGGACCGAGCGGGCAGAACGTGTCGAGGCTCTTGCCGCGGACCCATTGGCGATCTCCGAATTGGAGGTCGCGCGCGGTGACGTCGTTGCCGCACGTGTAGCCGAGCACATAGTCGAGCGCCGATGCCTCCGTGACCTCGCGCGCTCGGCGCCCGATGACACAGGCTAACTCCGCCTCGAAGTCGACCTGTGACGTGAGCGCCGGGTCCCAGGTGATGGCCGCCCCGGTCCCGATGACGCTGGTCGGGAACTTGGCGAAGATGAGCGGCGCCTTCGGCGGCTCGACGTTCTGCTCGATCGCGTGAGCGTGGTAGTTGAGGCCGATGGCCACGATCTTGCCGGGCCGCGTGACCGGCGCCAGGATCGTCAGTGCGTCGAGCGGCGCCCCCGAGCCGCTGATCTGGTCGGCCTGGCGCGCCACCGCTTCGCGCAAGCCATCGAGGAGCTCGGAGCCGCCCGCCAGCAGGTCGGCCATCGTCTTGGGGCCGCTGTTCATGAGCGCCACGGCCGGCGTGGCTCGCTCGCCGACGACGACCCCGACGCGTTCCTCCCCGTTGTCCGCGACGCTGATCAGTCGCACGCGAGCGCGACTAGCCGATCAGCGTGACGAGGTGGTGTGACAGGTCGCGCGCCGAGACCATGCCCGTCGCCCGCCCGCCGCTGACGAGCGGGATGTGGCGGAAGCCGCCCATGGCCATCTTGTGGATGGCGACCGCGATCGTGTCGTCGCCGCGCAGGACGACCGGATCGGGCGTCATGACATCCTGGACGCGAACGCCCTCGAACGATCTACCGGCCAGCTTGAGCACGATGTCCCGCTCGGTCAGGATGCCGACCAGGCGGCCCGATTCGACGACCACGCAGCCGATCCGGTGCTCCTGCATGAGCCGTACCGCTGCCGCCACGTCGTCGTCGGGCTTGACCGAGACCGGCTGGCGGGGGTTGAGCTCGGCCAGGTGCTCGGTCAGCAGCATCGCCCCGACGTCTCCGCCCGCGCCCGCCGGCAGGCCGGTCGAGCGCAGGTCGGCGCCGCAGTTCTCGCAGTCGTCGGAGCCGGCGATGTTGTCGAAGTGGCAGACGGGACAGATCACGACGTCGCTCCCCGTCGACTCAGCTGACGGTCCATGTCTCGCCGCTATCGAGCAGCTTCTTCAGGTCGCCCTGCCCGCGCTGAGCGACGACCGCCTCGATCTGGCCGGTCATCAGCTCGTCATGGGTCGGGCGGCTGACATCGCGGAAGACGCCGACGGGGACCGGGTAGTCGGGCCACCACATGCGCGAGAGCATGAAGGCCAGGTGCGGATCCTCGGCCTGCTCGTCGTGGATGAGGAGATCGGCTTCGGTGATCTTCCCGCCGAGCTGGACGACCTCGGGATGCAGGCCGTTGAGGCGGATGCCCTGGTCGCGGTCCTTGCCGAAGATCATCGGCTTGCCGTGCTCCAGGACGAGCATGCGGTCCTCGCGGACCTCGCGGTCGGTGAAGTCCCGGTAGGCGCCGTCGTTGAAGATATTGCAGTTCTGGAGGACCTCGATGAAGGCCGAGCCACGATGGTAGCCGGCTCGATTCAAGGTCCCCTGGATGTGCTCCGTATGGGTGTCCACGGAGCGCGCGACGAAGGTCGCCTCGGCGGCCAGCGCAAGCGAGAGCGGCATGACCGGCCGGTCGATGGTCCCGTCAGGGGTCGACTTGGTGCGCTTGCCGAGCTCGGACGTCGGCGACGCCTGGCCCTTGGTCAGGCCGTAGATGCGGTTGTTGAACATGACCAGCTTGACGTCCACGTTGCGCCGCATGGCGTGGATGACGTGGTTGCCGCCGATCGACAGCGCGTCGCCATCGCCGGTGATGACCCAGACCATGAGGTCCGGGCGGGCCGCCTTGAGCCCGGTGGCGAGCGTCGGTGCGCGGCCATGGATGGTGTGGAAGCCATAGGTGTTCATGTAGTAGGGCAGGCGCCCGGAGCAGCCGATGCCGCTGATGAAGACGATGTTCTCCTTGGGATAGCCGAAATCGGGCATCACCTTCTGGGTCTGGGCCAGGATCGAATAGTCGCCGCAGCCCGGGCACCAGCGGACCTCCTGGTCCGAGACGAAGTCCTTGCGGGTCAGCTGGATGGGCTGGCCGGGCATGGCGCCCGTGATGGTCTCGGTCATCGGCCGGCCAGCAGCTGTTCGGCGCGCTCGTGGATCTCGGCGATCCGGAAGGGCTTGCCCCGCACCCGGTCGTAGCCCTTGGCATCGACGAGATAGCGCGCTCGAACGAGCATCAACAGCTGTCCCAGGTTGATCTCCGGGACGAGGACGTGCTCGTAGCGCGACAGGATGTCGCCCAGGTTCCTGGGGAACGGGTTGAGGTGGCGAAGATGGACGTGGGCCACGCTCTGACCCTCCGCCAGCAGCCGCTCCGTGGCGCTCCGGATGGCGCCGTAGGTCGAGCCCCAGCCGAGGATCAGCAACTCTCCGCGGTCGACGCCAAACGGCACCAGGTCGGGGATGGTGTCCGCGATGCGCGCGACCTTCTCGGCACGCAGGAGCTGCATCTTGTGGTGGTTGTCCGGGTCGTAGCTGACGTTGCCGGTGATGTCCGACTTCTCGAGGCCACCGATGCGGTGCTCGAGGCCGGGCGTGCCCGGCACCGCCCACGGTCGTGCCATGGTGACCGGGTCGCGGTCGTAGGGGTGATACGTCGCGCGATCGGTCGCGTTGGCGACCGCGATGCGCGGCAGGTCGTCGACGTCGGGCAGCCGCCAGGGCTCGGAGCCCGTGGCCAGGAAGGCGTCGGAGAGATAGACGACCGGCGTCATGTAGGTCAGCGCGATGCGCCAGGCCTCGATGGCGACGTCGAAGCAATCGGCCGGCGTGGCCGGTGCCACGACCGGCATCGGCGAGTCGCTGTTGCGTCCGAAGAGGACCTGCAGCAGGTCGGCCTGCTCGGTCTTGGTAGGCATGCCGGTGCTCGGTCCGGCGCGCTGGATGTCGGCCACCACGAGCGGCAGCTCGACCATCACGGCCAGGCCCATGGCCTCTGACTTGAGGGCGATACCAGGGCCCGACGTGGCGGTCATGCCCATGGCGCCGCCGTAACTGGCCCCGATGGCCGCACCGATGGCCGCGATCTCGTCCTCGGCCTGGAAGGTCTTGACCCCGAAGTGCTTGTAGCCCGAGAGCTGGTGCAGGATGTCGCTGGCCGGTGTGATCGGATACGAACCGTAGAAGAGCGGCCGATCGGCCAGCCGCGAGGCAGCCACGAAGCCCAGCGCCGTTGCCTCGTTGCCGGTGATGTTGCGATACCTGCCCGGCTGCAGGTGCGCCGGCGCGACGCGGTAGTGCGTGTGGAAGATCTCGGTCGTCTCACCGAAGGCATAGCCGGCCTTGAGCGCACGCCGATTGGCCTCGACCACGATCGGGCGCTTGGAGAACTTGTCCTCGATCCAGCGCAGCGTCGGATCCATGGAGCGCTCGTAGAGCCAGAACATGACGCCCAGCGCGAAGAAGTTCTTGGTCAGGTCGACCTGCTTGGAGGTCATCTCAAGGCCCTCCAACGCGCGGGCGTTGAGGGTCGAGATGGGGATCTCGAAGAGCGTGTAGTCCTTGAGCGAGCCGTCGGTCAGCGGGTCGCTGGCGTAGCCGGCCTTGGTCAGGTTGGCGGTCGTGAAGGCATCACTGTTGACGATCAGGGCGCCGCCTGCCGGCAGGTCCATGACGTTGGTCTTGAGCGCGGCCGGGTTCATGGCCACGAGGACGTCGGGCTGGTCGCCGGGCGTGTAGATCTCGCTGCTCGAGAAGCTCAGCTGGAAGCCGCTGACGCCGGGCAACGAGCCGGCCGGGGCGCGGATCTCGGCCGGGAAGTCGGGCAGCGTGCTGATGTCGTTGCCGAACACGGCGGACGTGCGCGTGAACTGGGTGCCGGTCAGCTGCATGCCGTCGCCGGAGTCGCCGGCAAACCGGATCGTGACGCGATCCAGCTCCTGGACCGGCGGCGGCGGCTTCGTCGGCAGCTTGGTCGTCACGCGCCGTCCTGCTCTTCCATGCGCTGGTGCGGTCGAGGGGGCAGGTTGAGGATCGACTCCGGGAACGCTTCGGCGACATAGGCCAGGATGTCCTGCTGGCGGAGCAGGCCGACGATCCGTCCCTCGGCGTCGACGAGCGGCACGTGGCGGTAGCCCCCTCGGTCCATGAGCGCCAGCGCCTCGCCCATCGTCGCGTCCGGTGTCAGCGCATCCGGCCCGGCGGTCATGAATGCGTCGACGGACGCGTCGAGATCGACCGCCTGGCCGACGACCTTGAGCAGCACGTCTCGCTCGGTCAAGATGCCCGCCAGGTGTCCGTCCGCCGAGACCAGGATGCAGTCGGCCCGCGCCGCCTGGATGGCGGCGATGCCATGACCGATGGACGTGCCGGTGGCCACGATGATCGGGTCGCGACCCATGACAGCGCGCACCCGTTCGCTGCGCAGGTCGCGGTCCGCGAGCGCGCCCGATGCAGACTGTCGACGGGGACCCGAGGTGCCGCCTGCACTGAGGCCGGTCTGGGTGCTCACGGCGCAGAGTCTACCCCCGACCGCGCTCGAGAGCGCCGCGGCTATCATCGCCGGCGTGACCCGTATCGCCGTCGTCGCGGACGACCTCATCTGGGCCAGCCGACTGACCGACGCCGTGGGCCGCGCTGGTGCTGAGCCACGTCCGCTGTCGGCTACTGCCGTGCTCGCTGACACTGGCGTCGCACTCGACAGCGGCGGACACGACGCCCAAACCAGGGTCGAGGCGACTGGCCGCCAGGCTCCCGCGACCGAGGGATGCGACGGCGCCATCGTCGACACGGCGCTGATGACGGCCGACCCCATGGTCGTCATCGCAGCACTCCACGACCTCGGCCTGCCGGTCCTCGCGGTGGCAAACCACGACGACGTCGCGCGCCGTAAGCGCGCGCTGGCCGCCGGCGCGGGCAAGGTGCTCGCCTACCGCAAGCTGCACGACGACGGACCGGCGACCATCGCCACCTGGATCGAGTCGATCCATACGAGCACCCATCGCGTGTCAGGTCGATGATCACGACGTCGTTAGTCCCCGCAGGACTCTACGGCGCATGGTGGGCCGCCTTCGCCCCTGATCTCGGTCCTGAGGGCGGCAATCCCACGCGTGGACACCGTAGATTCGTCGATCTGAGTCCGGTCAGGACTGATCAAGGCCCAGAGACCCCCGTGGTGGTCGCTTACAGTCCCGGGGGGACTACCGCGAACGCCTCGCCCTCTGGGTCGTGGTTGCTTTAGTGACGACGGCCCGGGGCCCGGTGGTGGCCATCCCCGCGACCCGATTTGCAGAGCGCCTGTCGGCCGCGCGGGATGCGACGCACGATCGCGGCGCGGCCGCCCTGCTCATCGGGGTCGGCCCGCAGCTGCGCTGGTTGACGGGCTATGCCGCGCGACCCCTGGAGCGGCTGACCACTGCTGGTGCTGCCGGTCGATGGCCCGGCCGCGCTCATCGTGCCGCGCCTCGAACGAGCGCCGGCGCTGGGCTCGCCGGCCGGCGCGGCCGGCCTCGTCGACGTGGTCAGCTGGGACGAGACGGACGATCCGATCGAGCGGGTGGCGGCCAGCCTGCCGGCCGGCGCCGATGCAGGGCGCCTCCTGCTCTCCGATCACCTGTGGGCGATGCACGCGCTGGCGCTGCAGGCGCGCTTCGCCGGGGCGGCGTTCGGGCTCGCCGCGCGGCCCTCGCCGAGCTGCGTGCCGTCAAGGATGCCGACGAGGTCGATCGCCTGCGTGCCGCGGGCGCGGCCGCGGACCGCGTCGTCGAGGCCATCGCGGCGGGGCGGTTGATCGGGCGCAGCGAGGCCGAGGTCGCTCGAGAGGTCCACGAGCGGCTCCTCGACGAGGGTCACGACGAAGCTGCCTTCGCGATCGTCGCCTCCGGCCCGAACTCGGCATCGCCGCATCACGATCCCGATGATCGACGGATCGGCGCCGGGCGACGCCATCGTGCTCGATATCGGCGGCATCCTCCAGGGTTACTGCTCCGATACCACGCGGACCGTCTGGGTGACCGGTGGCACGGATAGCCCCGACCCCGACTTCGTGACCCGCTACGCCGTCCTGCAGCGCGCCCAGGCGGAAGCGCGTGCGGCGGTCCGGCCGGGCATCGCCTGCGAGGCGATCGACGCCAGCGCGCGGACGGTCATCAGCGACGCGGGCTACGGCGACCAGTTCATCCATCGCACCGGCCACGGCATCGGCCTCGAGGTCCACGAGGATCCCTACATCGTGGCGGGCAATGCCCAGCCGCTGCGGGTCGGACATGCCTTCAGCATCGAGCCCGGCATCTACGTCGAAGGCCGCGACGGAGCTCGCATCGAGGACATCGTCGTCTGCGGGTCGAATGGAGCCGATGCCATGAACCGATCGAGCCGCGACCTCTATGTCGTGAGCGGTACCTGACGACCGGGCGTATCATCGGAGGCCATGACGCCGGCGACCACCGGCGTGACAGCCCGACTGCGAAACGATGACCGAGCCCGACGATCACATCGTGACGACCGCGACCGCCGACGCCCAGCCACCCGCTGACCACTCCACGCCGCCCGCGACCGACCGCGCTCCCGTGCCCGGCGACAGGCCGCCGCAGACGAACGGAGCGCCGGAGGCCAACGGGATGTCGCCGACGAACGGCGCACCGGCCATGCACGGGGCACCGGCCATCAACGGCGACCTCGAACGAGGCACGACGGCTGCCCAGCTGCGACGCTTCATCAAGTCACGGCCGTACGTTCCGATGCACGAGCTCCGGCGCCGCTTCGAGCTCAACGGCGAGTGCGACGATGTGACCGCGATGGAAACGCCCGCTGGGCGCTGCTACATCGGCTTGCCCGAGCGCGAGGGCCGGTTCATGGCCGACCTGGTACGCCAGGGCGAGGTCGGCATCGAGCTCGGCCATGACCCCGAGGTTGCCATCGTGGTCGGCGTCTTCCCGATGCGACCGGTGGGGCGATGACCCGAGACCAGCTTCTGCCGTCTGTCCCTCGCGTCTCGTCGTGGTCACGATCCCCCACGTTCAGCCCACCAGCTGCGCCACCGGCACCGCCACGCCTTCCCGCGCCAGCAGGTCGCGCTTGACCTCGAGGGCATCCGCGCCACCGCCGTAACCGCCGATCGAGCCATCTCCTGCCACGACCCGATGGCAGGGGATCAGCAGCCAGAACGGGTTGCGCCCCAGGGCGGCGCCGACCGCGCGGGCCGCACCGGGGGCGCCGATCCGTCGCGCCAGCCGGCCGTAGGAGGTGACCTCACCGCGTCGGAGTGTGCGTGCACCTTCGAGCACGCGTCGATCCCAGGCCGAGATGCCCCGCCAGTCGAGCGGCAGCTCGACCGTCGGCTCGCTGCCCGCAGCGACCTCAGCCACCGCTCGGAGACCGGCGTGAAGCAACCGCTCCCGACCGTCCGGCGGCGACGCCGCGTCGACGGGCGCGACGCGCCCACCGAGTCGATCGCCGACACGTCGAGCGACGGCGTCCGCCGACCAGTCGCGCTCGATGGCCGCGACGCCGGTCGCGCTGGCGACCACGTGGACCGGCCCCCATGGGCTGGCCGCAGTCGCCATGACAGCGATCGACATCGCTCCTCGGTCCGGTCTTCGTCATGTTCGGGAGTATCGCCGCTGATATACTCCCCGGGAGTATGACAGGACAGGCATCCGACGCGCCGCTCGTGGCCCCCCAGACCGATCGAGATGGTGCTGCCCATCGAGGGCATGACCTGCGCCTCGTGCGTCAACCGCATCGAGCGCTACCTGAGCAGGACCGACGGCGTCGTCGAGGCCAGCGTCAACCTGGCCACGGAGCGTGCGCACGGTGCGCGTCGACCCGAGCGTCGCGGGGCGAGCCGAGCTCGTCGGCGCCGTGGAGGCCGCTGGCTATGACGTCCGACGCCGACGTCGTCGCGTCGGGCTGCCGACGGCTGTCGACCTGGCGGCGGACGTGGACGCCGAGGCTCAGGCCAAGGATCGGGAGCTGGCCGATCTGCGGCTGCGCGCCGTGGTCAGCCTGGCCATCGCCCTCGCGATCATGGCCGTCATGTTCTGGCCGGACCGTCCATTCGAAATGGAGACGGCCAACCGGCTCGTGCTGCTGCCGGCGACCTTCGTCCAGTTCTGGGCCGGCGGGCGCTTCCTCCGTGCCGCGTGGCGAAGGCCGCGCGCCATGGCGACGTGACCATGGACACGCTGGTCGCGATCGGGACGACTCGCCGCCTGGGGCTACTAGCGCGGTCATCACGCTCTGGCCACGAGCTGCTCATGGAGGCGGGTCGGCTCGAACCGGTGACCTACTTCGACTCCAGCACGATCATCGTCGGGCTCATCCTCGCTCGGGCGCTGGCTGGAGGCGCGTGCCAAGCGGCAGACGGCCGGCGCCATCCGCGCGCTGGTCGGTCTCCAGGCCCGGACCGCGCGGCGTCGTCCGTGGGCGACATCGAGACGGACGTGCCCGATCGAGCAGGTCCAGCCGGGCGACCTCGTCCGCGTGCGGCCGGGCGAGAAGGTGCCCGTCGACGGCATCGTCACCGACGGCGCCTCGGCCTCGACCAGTCGATGCTGACCGGCGAGTCGATGCCGGTCGCCAAGGGGCCGGCGACGAGGTCATCGGGGCGACGCATCGATCGCAGCGGCACCTTCGTCCTGCGTGCCACGCGGGTCGGACGCGGACACCGTCCTGGCGCAGATCGTGCGCATGGTCGAGGCAGGCGCAGGGTTCGAAGGCGCCCATCCAGCGCCTCGCGGACCGCATCAGCGCGGTCTTCGTGCCCATCGTCCTGGTCCTCGCGGCGCTCACGTTCGTCGCCTGGCTGGTCCTCGGTCCCGAGCCGCGCTTCACGCTCGCGCTCGTGGCGGCGATCACCGTGCTCATCATCGCCTGCCCCTGCGCGATGGGCCTGGCCACGCCGACCGCGATCATGGTCGGCACCGGCCGCGCGGCCCAGGCCGGCATCCTCATCCGTGGTGGCGATGCGCTCGAGCGAGCGGGTCACGTGAGCGACCGTGGTCTTCGACAAGACCGGCACGCTGACCGTCGGACGACCAGCGGTCACGGCCGTCGTGCCGGCCGACGGCGTGACCGCGGCCGAGCTGCTCGACCTGGCTGCATCCGTCGAGCGCGGCTCGGAGCATCCGCTCGCTGCCGCCATCGTCGCCCGGGCGCACGAGGACGAGCTCGGCTTCCGACCGGTGGCCGACTTCGAGTCGGTGACCGGGCTTGGGGCCGTGGCCGTCGTCGATGGGCGATCCGTCGCCATCGGCAACGCGCGACTGATGGACGCCCGCGGCATCGACGATCGGAGCGCTCGCTGATGTGGCGCAGCGAGCCGCCGCCGAGGGTCGGACGCCGGTCTTCGTGGCCATCGATCGTCGGGCTGGCCGGACTCGTCGTCGTCGCCGACCCGGTCAAGCCGGAGGCGATCGACGCGATCCGGGACCTGGCCGCGCGTGGCACCGAGGCATGGCTGGTGACCGGCGACGACGTGGCCACCGCCCAGAGCGTGGCCCGCGCGGTGGGCATCGCGGCCGACCACGTCACTCGCCGAGGTGCTGCCCGGCGACAAGGCCGAACGCGTCCGGTCGCTTGCAGGCCAGGGCATGGTCGTGGCCATGGTCGGCGACGGCATCAACGATGCGCCAGCACTGGCGCAGGCCGATCTCGGGGTCGCCATCGGGACCGGCACCGACGTCGCCATCGAGGCCTCGGACGTGACCCTGGTCGGCGGCGACCCACGCCTGGTGACCGCGGCCATCGCCCTGTCGCGCAGCACGATGACCGTCATCCGCGAGAACCTCGCCTGGGCGTTCGGCTACAACGTGATCCTCATCCCCGTTGCCATGGGCGTCCTCTATCCGCTCACGGGCCTGACCCTCAACCCGGCGCTCGCGGCGGGCGCGATGGCGATCAGCTCGGTCAGCGTCGTCCTCAATTCGCTCAGATTGCGCAGGGTGGACGTCCGGGTCGGCTGACCGAGAGGCCCGGGTCTGCCGACGTGGCGACCTTGGCCCGGTCATGAGGTCCTCCGCATGGGACCACGCGCTACCCTCTGCAGATCGTGTCGATCGACGCCTTCGAGGCCATCCTCGGGCGGATGCTGGGACCGCGGACCGCGGGTTCGGCGCTGCCGATCTTCGACCCCGAGCCTTGGCTGCCGTCTGAGGCCGAGAGCCGGCGAATGACCGAGCGCGGGGCGCCCGACCGTCCCCTCAGCGTTGTCGAGGGTCCGTCGACCACCAAGGCTGCCACCACCGCCGAAGGCACGACGGCCATCGAGGCGGCAACCGCCTCGCTGACCGCCGCCTTCCTGGTCGCCCTCTGTGGTCGGGCGCATCCGACCTTCGGGCGGGCGATCGCCCATCTGGACGCATCCACCGACCGATGCGCCTGGCCGGCCTGGCGGACCTCTATCGCCGCGCCGTGGTCATGGTGACCGAGGAGATCGAGCGCGCCTGCGCCGGCGATCCCGACGTCGCCGATCGGCTGGCACGAGCCGCCCAGAGGCTGGAGTCGCCGGACGGCGGAGACCCGGTCGAGATCCTCTGGTCGGTCTTCTTCCCGGAAGGCGTTGGGATCCGCGGTCATCAATCGGAGCGAGAAGCGAGCCTTCGGGCGGCACGGACGGTCACGGTCGTGGCCCCCAATCCGGAGCCGATCGTCGATCCCGGCCGCCAGCTCCTGTTCACCTCCAACGTCCTGCTGACGATCCCGTCCGAGATGCGCCCGGTCGACGCGTTGCCGTACGCGGCCGACCTCCGCCGTGACCTGGCGGCCGCGTCCGCCGAGCCACAAGCACACTGGTACGACCACCCCATCCAGATCGGAGTCGAGCCGGCCGGCAACGAGCTGCTCTACGGCTTGCGCGGGCTGGACGAGGCTGTCGAGTTCGAGCGCCAACGGGCCTCCGTGACCGGCCGGGTGACGTGCCTGTTATCCGTCTCGGTCACGCATCCCGGGCTGCACGCCATCGCCCGGAGTTACGTCGAGGCCGAGCTGGCGGCCGCGGAGGCGCTTCGCTATCTCGACGTCTTCGTGTTCACCGAGGACGACACCGAGCGCCTGGTCGACGAGGTCTTGGGACCGGCCGCCGACCGCTACCTGCCGACCGATCTGGCGGTGGCACCGGAGGCCAGGCGGGCACGCTTCCGCGCAGTGTTCGGCGTGGATGGCGCCTATGGACGCCACTACACCTTCCTGAAGGCAGTCACGGCACTCTGGCAGGTGCTCATCGATCCCGGCGTCCGTGGCACATTCAAGATCGACCTCGACCAGGTCTTCCCGCAGGCCGACTTGGTGGCCGAGACCGGTGCTTCGGCGTTCGAGCACCTCCAGACCCCGCTCTGGGGTGCGCAAGGCACCGATGCCGGCGGTCGCGAGCTGGACCTCGGGATGATCGCCGGCGCTCTGGTCAACGAGCGCGACATCGGCCGCGGATTGTTCACAGCGGACGTGGCCTATCCCGCTGGGCCGCTGACGCCGGACCGGTCCGTCTTCTTCAGCGCGCTGCCCCAGGCGCTCTCGACGCGGGCGGAGATGATGGAGCGCTACGACACGCCCGAGCGCGATGGGGAGACGACGTGTCTCCAACGCGTGCATGTGACCGGGGGCACGAACGGGATCCTGGTCGATTCCCTGCGTCGGCATCGGCCGTTCACGCCCTCGTTCGTCGGGCGTGCTGAAGACCAGGCGTACCTGCTGTCAGTCCTTGGGCCGCCGAGCGATGGCGACGGCACCGTCGGATCCACGCCGCGCCTTGCGTATGCGCACGCGGCGGGGCTGATCATGCGCCACGACAAGGAGGCGTTCGCCGGTGAGGCCATGGCCGCCGCCGAGGCCGGCAAGGTCATCGGCGACGACGTCCGGATCCTGCAGTTCTCGGCATATGCCAGGGCGATCGAGGGTCGCACGGATCGCTCCGCGGGCGATCTCGACCTGCCGACGGCCGGGGTCGTCAAGACGATCCTCGATCCGTTCACGGGCTGCTTCGTCTCGCGGCTGCCGGTCACCGTCGTGATGTTGCGCTTCGCCTTGCGCCTGGCGCAGGCCTTCGACGACGGACGGGGCACGCTCGGCCTGGAGATGGCGGAGATCGGCGCACGGCGCCTCAGTGAGGCGCTCGCGTTCACCATGGGCGACGGGTTGTACACGGCGGTGGAGCGTGAGCGGGCTGCCTGGAACGATTACTACGACGTGCTCGACGCTCTGGAGCGCTCTCTCGCCGCCGGGGACCCGTTCGCCCTGGACATCCAACGGCGAGCCCGCGAGATCGTCGCCGGGGCGCGCGTCAGCGTCGCCTGACCTCCGCGGTACCGTCCGGTCGATCGACCAGGTCGATGCCCATCGCTATCAGCTGATCGCGCAAGGCGTCGGCGCGGGCGAAGTCGCGAGCCGCGCGTGCAGCCGTGCGTTCCGCGACGAGCGCCATGGCGCCGTCGGGGAGCGATTCCGGATCCGACATCGCGTTCGCTCTCGCGGCGGATCCGGCCTCCCAGACCCGGTCAAGGTCGAGGCCCAACACGACATCCGCATCCAGCACGAGCCAGCGACGCTCGTCGGCGGGCAGGTGGGCGCGCAGCGTCTCGCGCACCACGGCCAGCGCCACGGGCAGGTCGAGGTCGTCGTCGAGCGCGGTCACGAAGCGATCGTGCAGCGCGCGTCCCGCCTCCGAGAGTGGTGCATCGGGCTCGTGCGCACGATCCCGGACGACGTAGGAGCCGTCGCCGCCATGACCCTCGACGGCTGCGGCGATGCCCTCGGGTCGGTCGCCCGAAGCTCGCGCGTGCAGGACCGCAGCCGCCATCCACGGCCCCCAGGCCGGCGGCGGCCCGAGCCCTCGGAGTCGAGCCCGCAAGGAGTCGAGCGCCCGCGCGGCCGCGGTGATCGATGCGTCCGAGTAGTTGAGCTTGCGCCGGTAGTGGGAGGTCAGTGTCAGGTAGCGGAAGGCGAGAGGGTCGATGCCCTCGTCGACGAGTTCCGTGATGCGCTGGAAGTTGCCGGCCGATTTGGCCATCTTCCGACCGCTCATCAGCAGGTGCTCGCCGTGGACCCAGTGGCGCGCCGGGACCGTGCCGGTGACCGGGACCGATTGGGCGATCTCGTCCTCGTGGTGGGGGAAGACGTTGTCGACGCCGCCGGTATGGATCTCGAACTCGTCGCCGAGGTATCGGCGAGCCATCGCTGAGCACTCGAGGTGCCAGCCAGGGAAGCCCTCGCCCCACTTCGAGGCCCACTTCAGCTCGCGGCCCTCGCCCGCCGCCTTCCAGAGCGCGAAGTCGGCCGCGTCGCGCTTGCCGGCCTCGACCTCGACGCGATGCCCCGCCCGCAGCTCGTCGAGGGTGTTGCCAGAGAGGCGCCCATAGTCGGCAAGGCGGGCGACCTCGTAGTAGAGCGTGCCGTCCGGCGCCAGGTAGGCATAGCCCAGGTCCTCCAGCCTCGCGGCGAGCGCCAGCATCTCCGGGATGTGCTCGGTCGCGCGCGGGAAGACGTGAGCGGGCAGGAGGTTGACCAGCGCCGCATCGGCGTGGAAGCCGGCCTCGTAGGCATCGGCGATCTCGGCCGTCGTCTTGTTCTCGAGCTTCGCCGCCACCAGCATTCGATCGGCGCCCCGATCGAACCGCTCGTCGCGCAGGTGGCCGACGTCGGTGATGTTCTGGACATGGAAGACGTCGAGGCCGTGGTAGAGCAGCGCCCGTCGGATGAGGTCGGCCAGCAGGAAGGTCCGCAGGTTGCCGACATGGGCCCAGCGATAGACCGTCGGGCCACACGAGTAGAGTCGGATGCGTGGGCGACCTGTCAGACCGTCCCCGTCCGCAGCTTCGAGAGGCTCGATCGGCTCGATCGGCTCGATCTGCCGGGTCAGCGTGTTGCGCAGGCGAAGGGTCATCCGACCTCGGCGTCCGATCCTTCCGTAGCCGGTGCTGGGAAGCGGACGACGATGCTCGCCTGGTTGCGGACCTGTGTCCGATAGCCGACCCAGCCCAGGAGGCTCAAGACGACGAAACTGCCGATCACGCCGGCCGCAAGCGAGGTCCAACCACTCGCACCGGCCGCCAGCCCGACGACCGCGACGAATGCTCCAGCGAGCAGGGCGACGACGAGCATTGCCAGGCCGATCGACGTGGACAGGCCGTACGAGACGCCCCCAAGCGTAGAGGATGGCGTGATCGACGCCCCGTACGACGCGACCACGCCAGCGAGATCGTCATACGTGCCTGTCGAAAGATACGGCGCAGCCCCGGGCGCGAGGTCGACGTATCCACGGCGGACGCGGTTCATGGCCTGGACGGCTGAGAAGTCCTCCTGGTAAGCATTGCGAACCCGGATCACCGTGGCCACGCCGACCACGAGGTCGAAACCGAGCACGATGGCCACGATCACCACCAGATCGCTTCGTACCGGCAAAGCCCCGGACAGCAGCGCCAGTGCCACGAGCGACATCGAGACGAAGGTCAGAAGCATGCCGACGCGCGTGAAGGCCTCGTTGTAGACCAGGCTGCGCTGCGATAGCAGGCTCATGTGCTCGGTCGAGAGGACCTGCATGACCAGCGAGTCGCCCGACCCGCCTGCGACGCTGGCCGGTGTCAAGGAAGCCGTGGCCGGCCGGCGCGGCTCCACGCCTCGTGGTGACATGCTCTCGTCCATCGCCGACATCCTCCGCTCCACTCGCTCGGCGTCTCGGCGCCGCCATCTTGACGCTGGCGCTCCGGCGTCACGGCCAACGATACGCGGGAGGCTGGATCGAGCGTCAGGGCTAGGTCGATCTCACGTCGTCGATCAGCCGCCGCCATCGCCCGCCAGCGGAGGAAAGTTGGCGACCAGGGCCTGTCGGTTCCGGATGGCGCGCCCGAGGGCCCAGCGGATGCTCACAACGAAACAGAGCACGGCGAGGATGGCGCCGATGACGAAGGCGACGCCGCCTGAAACGTCCAGGGCGAGCGCGGTGACCGCCCCGAAAGCGCCTGCAACGAGCGAGACGACGAGGCTGAGCATGCCGCCGGATGTCGACAGCCCGTAGATGACGTTCGCCCGGATCGAGACGGGGTCCGCAGTGCTGTAGGCGCGCAGGACCGAGGCCATGTCGTCGTTGGTCGGGGATGTGAAGTACGGCTTCGTCTCGGGTGCCAGCTCGACATAGCCATGTCGGATCCTGGCCATGCCGTGTACGGCGTGCAGATCCTCAAGGTTCGCATTGCCCACGCGAACGAACGTCGTCACGCCGATGACGAAGTCGAAGCCAAGAACGATGGCAGCGATGACCAGGAAGTCGGAGCTGATCGGCATCGCCCCGGACAGGAGCGCCATGGCGACGAACGACATCGAGAGGAAGGTCAGGAACATCCCGACCCGAGTGAAGGCTTCGTTGTAGGCCAGGCTGCGATGGGTCAGCAGGCTGAAGTGTTCCGTGGACAGGACCTGCAACACCAGCGAGTCGCGAGACCCATCAGCAGGTAGGCTCACGACCCCAGGCGAACGGGCGGTGTCGAGTGGGCGCCGCGGCTCCGGTGCACGCGGCGACAAACCTTCGTCCATCGTTCGTCCCTCTCTCGTCGGCCTGCCTCATGGCCACGCGAATGGCGCGGGCGCTGGGCCATCCTGCCACAGCATCTGGTGTCTCTTCCCGGGCCACCCTACGATGTGCCGACGGTGATCATCGCGATCATGGTCACCAGGCCGTTCTGGTCAGACCGGTCACGACAGGGAGGATCGGCGGGTGGCGGACTTCGGCTTCCAGGGCTTTCCGGCTAGGCCGGATGGCGTCGATCGGATGAGCCACTACCGCACCGTGCTCGAGATGGCGCCACCCGAGTTCTCGACCGTCTGGATCTCCGACCATCTCCAGTTCGGCCGCGACCCGACGATCGAAGGCTGGACGCTACTGACCTTCCTGGCGGCCGCCTTCCCACGCTTCCGGTATGGCCATCTCGTGCTCAGCCAGAGTTATCGCAATCCGGCATTGCTCGCGAAGATGGCGGCCGCGCTCCAGGAGCTGACGGGCGGGCGCTTCATCCTCGGCCTCGGGGCAGGCTGGCACGAAGAGGAATACCGAGCCTATGGCTTCGACTATCCGAGCGGCGGCGTTCGGGTCGCACAGCTGGCCGAGGCGATCGAGGTCATCCGCGCCGTCTGGACCCAGTCGCCCGCGACCTACCACGGCACCCACTACCACATCGAGAACCTCATCTGCGAACCTCGCCCTGATCCGCCGATCCCGATCATGATCGGCACCCAGGGCCCCAAGGCGCTGGCGGTGACGGCGCGTCTGGCCGACATGTGGAACTGGGATGGACCATGGGAAGCCGTCTATCGGAAGCCGTTCGAGACGCTCCGCGAGCACTGCCAGACGATCGGTCGACCCTTCGACGAGATCAGCTTGACGGCGGGCATCGAGGTCTCGTTGCCGGACGATGCGACGACCTTCGAGCCGACCTACCTCCATCCGTTCTACGGCGAGAAGGTCGTCTTCCACCCGTTCGGACCGAGACCAGCCGACGTGATCCGCGAGATCGAACGGCTGGTCGATGTCGGGGTCAGCCACTTCCAGGTCTCATTCGACGACATGCGTACCTACCGCCGGTTCATCGACGAGGTCCTTCCGATCGTGCGTCTCGAGCGTTCCACAAAGGCGCGGGCGTGACCCGACACGCGGGCCACATCGAGGGTCCCTTCCGCTACCAGCTGCCCATCGAGACGCGCTTCCGCGACACGGATGCCATGGGGCACATCAACAATGCCGTCTACCTGACCTACTTCGAGGCCGCGCGCGCCGGCTACTACCGGGCGCTCACCGGCCGCTCATTCGAGGGCGTTGGCGAGGACCCGGTCAGCATCATCCTGGCGCGGGCGACCATCGACTTCCGGTCACAGGCATGGTTCGGCGAGCGACTGCTCGTCGCCTGTCGCGCGACCTGGGCCGGGCACTCGTCCTTCGCCTTCGGCTATCGCATCACCGCGGACGCCGACTCGACCCGCGGCGCCGGCCGGCTGATCGCCGAGGGCGAGACGATCCTGGTCATGTTCGACTACGCATCCCAGCGCCCGACGCGCATCCCCGCCGACCTGCTGGCGCAGATCGCCGACTACGAAGGAGCTCCGATCCCGCCCCGGCTGTGAAGGTCGTCGCGCGATCTCCGGTCCCCACGCCGACCGATCCCGCCGACTACGCCTCGAAGCGCTGGAAGACGGCGACCGCGTTCTGGCCGCCGAAGCCGAAGCCGTTGAACATCGCGGTGTCGACCTTCGCCTTGCGCGCGACCAGCGGCACGTAGTCGAGGTCGCACTCGGGCAGGTCGGGGTTCTCGAGGTTCGCGGTCGGCGGGATGACGCCCTCCCGGATGGCGCCCAGGGCGGTCAGCGCGGACGCCACCCCGGCCGCGCCGAGGAGGTGCCCGATCATCGACTTCGGCGAACTGATCGGGACCTTATGCGCGTGGGTACCGAAGGCGGCCTTGATCGCCCGCGTCTCGGTCAGGTCGTTGAGCGGCGTCGACGTGCCGTGGGCGACGACGTAGTCGATCTCGTCGGGCGCCAGGCCGGCATCGGCCATGGCCTTGGTCATGGCCATCGTGGCCCCGCGCCCGGTCGGCTCCGGGGCGGAGATGTGGAAGGCGTCGGCGGTCAGCGCCGCGCCGACCAGCTCGGCCTCGATGCGTGCGCCGCGCGCCAGGGCGTGGGCCGCCGACTCGACGACCACCACCCCGGCGCCCTCGCCGAAGAGGAAGCCGTCGCGATCGCGGTCGAACGGGCGTGAGGCGTGGGTCGGGTCGTCGTTGCGCTTGGACAGCGCGCCCATGTTGCCCAGGGCGGCGAAGGCCATCGCCTCCAGCGGCGCCTCGGAGCCGCCGGCCAGCACGACGTCGACCTCGCCACGCTGGATCATGCGCAGCGCATCGAGGAAGGCGATGACGCTGCTGGCGCACGCGGCGACCTGGGTGATGACCGGACCCGTCAGGCGGTAAGCCATCGAAAGCTGGCAGGCGGCCATCGACCCCGAGAGGGCGGGGATGGCGAAGGGGCTGACGAAGTTCGGGCCTTTCGTCCGCACCACTTCGGCGCCGTCGATGACCTGGTCGAGGCCACCACCGCCAGTGTTGACGCAGACCGCGACGCGATCGCGTCGCTCCGGGCTCCAGTCGCTGAAGTCGAGGCCGGAGTCCTCGACGGCCTCCTTGCCAGCCGCCATGGCCAAATGGATGAAGCGGCTCATGCGGCGGGCCATCTTGCGATCCATGGCGATCGTCGGGTCGAAGTCCTTGACCTCGGCCGCGATGCGCACGTCGTAGCCGGTCGGGTCGAACGAGGTGATCGGTCCGGCGCCGCTGACACCTGCCACAAGGTTTCGCCAGAACGTCGGATGGTCGTTGCCGATCGGTGTCACCGCGCCGAGGCCGGTGACGACGGCGCGACGCGACAAGATCCTGGCTAGGCACGGGCGGTCGGCTCCTGAGGGGCGGGTCCGGTGGATTGTAGCGATGCACCGTCCGCCCGCCCGACCGCACGGACGCGCCGGTCGGCCGCACGAGCCTGCGGCATCGAACGCCAGGCAGGCGGCATGCGCCCGACCCAGAGGCGCAGGCGCGACGACTCGCGACGCGGGCCGCGAGAGCGCGGAACGGGCCCCATGGCACGCCATAGGCGACGCGGATCCGCTCCGGAAGGAGCGCCAGGCCGGGTGTCGCCAGCAGGTCGATGGCCACGCCCGGGAGGGCCGATGATAGGTGGCCGGATGATCGATGCCGCGAGCCGTCGAGCGGTCGGCGTGATGGCGATCGGGCCATCGGGGGCGAGCATCCGGTCCCAGTAGGCCTCGAGCGCCGCCCAGTCGGGCGGGCTGACCTCGAGCGGGATGCCCAGGCGCCGACCGACCTCGCGCGCCTCGGCCCAGAGCTCCTCGCGATCGGCGGCGTCGAGCGGCTCCACCCAGCGCCCATACGCCTGGACGCTCGTCCAGACGAGGGTCACCTGGACCCACAGGAGCAGCTCCGGGTCCATCGCGCGGTAGGTCGTTCCGGCCAGCGTCGCGCGCGTCGGGGTCGATCGCCTCGCCGCTGATCGTGGCGTGGACGCCGTTCAGTCGACGCACCGCCTGCTCGGCCGTCGGCGCCGTCGCCGAAGACCATCGCCAGCGTCGTTCGCAGGGTCCGTCGGAGGCGCCGCCATGGGTCGGCCTCGAAGTCGCTGTGATGCGCGACACCCTCGGCGACATGCGGATGGGCGATCTGGAGGAGGAGCGCGGCCGGTCCGGCGCCCAGCAGGACGGCCTCGCGGTTGATGCGCCACATGGCCGTCCCAGGCCCATAGAAGCCGAGGACGGGGTCGGCGTTGGGCAGGCCGGTTGCCGTCGGTGTCGAGGAGTGAGGACGAACAGTCATGGCAACGACACCCTAGGTCAGCGCGCGCTCCTCGAGTGGCACGTCCCAGTGCGCCTCGACGAGCTCGAAGCGCCGCCGCTCCTCGGCTGCGTGTCGCTCGACGTCTGGGAACAGGCGCGCCACGATCGCCGCCTCGGAATGCGCCTCCATGGCGGCCCAGTCGCGGTAGGTGATGGTCACCAGGAACGTCCAGTCGGCCCGACCATCACCGTGGAAGCGGGGCACGTAGGTGCGCACGTCGAGGAACCGGCCGGAGGCCAGTTGGTCGCGCAGGACCGGCCAGTGGTTGCGCTCGAACAACTCCAGGAACTCGGCCTGCCCGCCCCAGCGGATTCGGTAGTAGTAGGCGACGGAGACCGGTCTGGCTGGCTCGCTCACCTGGGTCTCAGTCGCCGTCGTAGCGCTTGAAGATGACCGCACCGTTGTGCCCGCCGAGGCCGATGTTGTCGGAGATCGCGTAGCGGATCTCCATCTCGCGCGATGAGCCATGGACGATGTCGAGGTTGATCTCCGGGTCGGGATCGCGGTAGTTGAGCGTCGCCGGCGCCACCTGGTGGTGGACGGAGAGGACCGTGAAGATGCCTTCGACCGCACCGGCCGCACCCATCAGGTGGCCGGTCATCGACTTGGTGGCGCTGATGGCGACCTTCGGCGTGCGCTCGCCGAAGACCGACCAGAGCGCCTGCGCCTCGCGCAGATCGCCGAGCGGCGTCGAGGTGCCATGGGGATTGACGAGGTCGATCTCATCGACCGGCACGCCATGCCGTTCGAGCGACATCTCGATGGCGCGTCGGACGCCGTCGCCCTTCTCGATGGGCTGGATGAGGTCCCAGGCGTCCGCTGCGGAGCCGTAGCCGACGACCTCGGCGTAGACCTGCGCCCCGCGAGCCTTGGCCAGCTCGAGGTCCTCGAGCATCAACGCGCCGGCCCCCTCGCCGAGGACGAAGCCGTTGCGCGTCGCGTCGAACGGCCGCGAGACGGTCTCGATGCCCTCGCCCTCGCGCGGCAGGCCCATGCCCCGCATGTTGCTGAAGCCGATGTGCACGATCTCGTAGAGCGGCGACTCGGTCGAGCCGGTCGATGGCGGCGATGAAGTCGCCGCGCCGGATGCCCTCGGCCGCCTCGCCGATGTTGTGCGTGCCGGTCGAGCAGGCCGTGACGATGCACATGTTCGGTCCGCGGATGCCGGTCTCGATGGCGATCTGGCCCGACGCCGTGTCGGGCAGCATGTTGGCGATGAAGAAGGGGCTCACCGTGCGGGCCCCTTTCGTGTCCCAGGCCTCCTTGTTGTCCATGATCAGCTGCGGACCGCCGCCGCCGGAGCCGAAGACGACGCCGATGTCGTCGCGGTTTGCGTCCGTGACCTCGAGCCCGGAGTCGGCCAGGGCCTGTTTGGCGGCGGCCACACCGAGGACGACGTTGCGATCGGTGCGGCGGACCTCCTTGAAGTTCATCCAGGCGTTGGGGTCGAAGTCGTTGACCTCGCCGGCAGCCTGGGCCTCATACGGGGAGGGGTCGAAGCGGGTGATGCGCTTGAGGCCGGAATGGCCCTCGACGAGGTTCGACCAGGCCGTATCGATGTCCTGGCCGACGGGGCTGATGATGCCCAGGCCGGTGACGGCCACGCGGCGGGTGTAGTCGGGGCGACGCATCGGGCGGGCGGTCTCCTTGGTCCTGGGGTGTCGAGCGGCGGGCTTCAGGCCGACGCTGGGACGGCGTCGATGTCGGGGATGGCCAGCCGCCCGGGAGCGGTCGGGTCATCGAGGGCGAAGGCTTCGAGGTCGGGCACGATGCGCTTGATGAGGCCGGTCAGGACGCGGCCAGGGCCGACCTCGACGAAGGTCGTGACGCCCGACGCGGCCATGGCCTCGACGGCGCCGACCCAGTCGACGCCGGTCGTCAGGTGGTCGACGAGCTCGGCGCGGCAGGCATCACCTGTGGTCAACGGTCGGGCGTCGGCGTTGGCCAGCAGCGGCGCGATAGGGTCGCTGAACGCGACGCCTGCCAGGACGCCGCGCATGCCCTCGGCCGCCTCGGCCATCAGTGGCGAATGGGCGGCCACGCTGACGGGCAGCACGATGGCGCGCTTGGCGCCCAGGCCCTTGGCCGCCTCGGCGGCGGCCTCCACGGCGGCGCGCTCGCCGCTCACGACGACCTGGCCGGGCGAGTTGCGGTTGGCGACGCCGAAGACGCCGTACGCCTCGCCGGCCGCGATCAGTTCCGGCAGTCGATCGTCGTCGAGCCCGATGACGGCCGCCATGGCGCCGTCCCGTCCCGACGCCTGCATGCGCGGCCGCGCTCGCGAACGAGTCGAACCCCGTCCTCGAGGGAGATGACGCCGGCGGCCACCATGGCCGAGTACTGGCCCATCGAATGGCCGGCATAGAACGCCGGCTGCCACGGCGCGCGACCGGCCGCACCGACGACACCCTGGAGCGCACGCAGGTAGGCGATCGAGGTGGCCAGCAGCGCGGGTTGGGCGTTCTGACGGTCCGGTCGAGGTCCTCGGCTGGCCCGCCGAAGGCGAGGGCGGTGATCGGCTCGCCGAGCGCTGCGTCTGCGACCGCGAACGTCTCGGCGGCAGCCGGATGTGCGTCAGCCAGCGCCTCGCCCATGCCGACCGACTGTGACCCCTGGCCGGGGAAGACGAACGCGACCGTGCCCATCAGCTCCTCGTCGGCGGCCACTGCGGGCGCGTGCGCGCACCATCGCTAGGGCCGGACGGCGGCACCATACCCCGCGGCGCGGTCGAGACCGGCTGAACGTGTGCAGGCCTGCACGCATCGACGGGAATCGCTACCCTCAACGGATGCTCGAACGCAGCACAGGACCGGACCGCAGGGCCGGAACGGGGCGAGCCGGGCTCTCGCCCGAGGTCGCGGCCGCCGGCGCGGTCATCCAGAACCCGCTCCAGCTGTCCGATCGGATCGCGATGGGCAAGGCGCTGTGGCGAGACCTGGTCATCGGGTTCGCGGCCCAGCTCGGCGAGCTGCGGCTTGGGTTCACGCAACTGGCCGCGCTGTACGCGGCGGCCGGTACCGCCACGCTGACCATCGCCGACCTGGCCGACATGATCGGGCGATCGACCTCGGCTACATCGCGCATCGTCACGGCGCTTGAGGCGCGCGGCCTCCTCGAGCGCCACGAAGAGGTTGCCGATCGGCGGCAGCGCGTGGTGGAGGTCACGCCGGAGGGCAGCGCGCTCATCGGCCTCATCGATGGCGCTCGCGCCGAGCAGTTCCTGGCAGTCGTGCGCCCGCTGCCCGCCCAGGAGCGAGCCCTGGTCGCGATGGGCGTGGCTGCCCTGGCGAGCCATGCCGTGACCCGCCGCGGACGGCTCATCAAGGCGCCGCGCGAAGGGCCGTAGCCGAGTTGCTCTCCGCTCACCCACTCCCTCGCCGGTCCCGGTCGTCGGCGGTCGAGGGCCGACCTGGCGGCGTCCGGTGCCGATACCACCGTGATTTGGTGTCAGCCACGGCTGACCGTGGTCTTGATCGTCGCCGCGCGTGGTTCGCCGCGACCACGAACACAGCCCTGAGCGTGAGTGAGGCCTGGGTGGAGACCAAATGGCCTTGGCCCGCCCGACCGATGGGCCAACGCCGTCCTAGCACTACGTCCGTTGGTAACGGCAAAGTTCCGGGGCACGTTGGTTGCGAGGGTCACGACTCCCGGGCCCGTGAGCGCCACCGCGGCGGTCGCGACCCTAGCCGCTCGCGTCAGCCGCAGTAGCGGCGAACGACCTCGTCGAGGACCGGCAGCCCGAAACGTAGCGCGTCCAGCCCGACCCGTTCGTCATCCCCGTGGAAACGCTCAAGGAACGGTTCGTCTGGATCAAGCCGCAGGGGTGAGAAGCCGTAGGTCGGGATGCCCAGCCGGGCGGTGTGCTTGGCGTCGGTGGCGAAGGGGGCCATGATCGGGATGGGCACCCCGTCGGGGTCGTGGCGTTGAAGGACTGCGGCGCAGAGGTCGAAGAGCGGGTGGGGCAGCGGCTGCTCCAGCGGCGCGCCGAACTGCGTCGTGACGACCTCGCAGGCGCGCCAAAGGTCCTCGCCGATCCGTTCGCGCAGCTCGGCCTCCATGGCCGCCTCGGTCGTGCCCGGCAGGATGCGGCAGTCGACGATGATCGAGGCGTGGCCGGGGATGACGTTGTCCTTGGTGCCGGCGTGGATGATCGTCGGGCTGATGGTGTCGCGCAGCAGGGCGCCGATCGCCCGTCGCGTCTGGGGGTCGATGGTCGAGCGACCCCCTCTGGCGCCTGAAGGCTCGTCGGGGTCCGCAGGAAGCGCCCGCTGCACGGCCTTGATGGCGCGGGCCATGAGCGGCGTGGCCCGCATCGGTGGCTGAGTGCCAAGCCGGTCGAGCACGCGTCCCGCCAGGACAAGGGCATTGTCCGCGCGCGGGACGGACGCGTGGCCGGCCTTGCCGCGGACGGTGATCTCGAAGCGGTGGAAGCCCTTCTCGGCCGCCTGGATGGGATAGAACCTGCGGCCACCGACCTCGACGCTGACGCCGCCCGCCTCGGTCAGGCAGGCGTCGGCCCGGAGCAGCTCGGGTTCGTTGTCGACGATCCAGGCGATGCCCAGGTAGCCGCCGGACTCCTCGTCGGCCGTGCCGGCGAAGATGACGTCACGCCGCAGGCCGGGGATCGCGTCGCGCGCGGGATCGAGGCCAGCCGCGGTCGCGTCGCGGGCGAGGCCCAGCACGACCTGCAGCTCCATGGCCGCCATGCCCTTCATGTCCACGGCGCCGCGGCCGTAGACGTAGCCGTCGGCGATCTCGCCCGAGAACGGGTCGCGCGCCCAGCGCTCGGGATCGGCCGGCACGACGTCGAGGTGCGCCAGGAGGAGCAGCGGCCCGCCGCCGGTGCCATCGCCGCGGAGACGGGCGATGACGTTGCCACGTCCGGGATACGGCTCAAGGACGATCGGCTCGAGGCCGGCCCCAGTGAGGACTGCGGCGAGGTAGCGCGCGGCCAGGATCTCGTCGCCGGGCGGATTCACCGTCCGCAGCCGGATGAGGGCCTGGAGGTGACCGACCATCTCGTCGAACGCCGCGACCGGAGCATCGGCCGCGACCCCGCTGTCGGCCGCGATCCTCCCGGCCGCCACCTCCGGCCGATCGGCCGTCGTCACTCGAAGCTGCCCCAGCTGACGACCCGCTCGAGGGCGACCCGGATGATCGGTCGGTGCTCGAGATCGTGGTCTTCGTACTGGGGATAGCGAGCCCGGAGGAGCGTGATCGCAGCCGCGTGCTCGGCGATCTCATCGGGCTGCGGCTCGAGGAGCTCGCCGTGCCCGTAGATGCGCAGCCAGGCCAGCTGATCCCAGTCCTCGTCCCAGCGGTCGATGATCAAGCTCAGTTCGGGCAGGACCAGGAGGTCGCGGACCCGGGCCACGTCGTGCGGGTTGTCCGTCTTCTTCTTCTTGTCGTCGATCGGCGTGTAGAGGATCGGCCGGCCGACACGGTCGACCTCGTCGGTCAGGGCGTAGCAGATGGGGACCAGTCGCGCCCGGCCGTCGGGCGCCGTCGTCGCGAGGACCGCGTATCGGCGCTCGTCGAGGAAGCGGCGCTCGCCATCGGTCAGGACTTGGCGGTCGGGTCGGCATCGCTGCGCTATCGACGGGGCGTCGTGATGGCGCCTTCACTGGCCGAGCCGACCAGCGCTGCGTACTTGGCGAAGACGCCGCTCGTGTACATAGGCGTTGGTCGGACCCAGGCCGCCAGACGGCGAGCGACCTCGTCGGGTGCGACGTCGAGGTCGAGCACGCGACGCCCGACATCGATGGTGATCGTGTCGCCCTCCTCGACGATGGCGATGGGCCCGCCGAGCGCGGCCTCGGGCGCCACGTGGCCGAGCATCAGGCCGTGCGTCCCGCCGCTGAAACGCCCGTCGGTCAGCAGGGCCACCGACTCTCCGAGCCCCTCGCCGACCAGGGCGGCGGTGACGCCCAGCATCTCGCGCATGCCCGGCCCGCCGGCGGGACCCTCGTAGCGGATGACGACCACGTCTCCGGCCTTGATGCGCTGCGCCTTGACCGCCTCGAAGCAGGCCTCCTCCGACTCGAAGACCCGCGCCGGACCTGCGTGGAAGAGGCGCTCGTGCCCGGCCAGCTTGACGACGCAGCCCGCGGGTGCCAGCGAACCGCGCAGGATGGCGAGGCCGCCGGTCGGCTTGACCGGCGTCTCCAGCGGCCGGACGACCTGCTGGCCCTCGGTCTCCTGGGCAGCGGCGGCGATCTCGCCGATCGTCCGGCCGTCGACGGTCGCGGCATCGGCGTGGAGCAGCCCCGGCCGCTTGAGCAGCTCGCGCATCACCAGGGCCACGCCGCCGGCGTCATACATGTCCGAGGCGGCGTAGCGGCCGCCCGGCATCATGTCGGCCACGATAGGCGTGCGGTCCGCGACCTCGCCGAACTCATCGATGGTCAGCGGGATGCCGAACTCGCGCGCGATGGCCAGCATGTGCAGGACGCCGTTCGTCGAGCCCCCGGTGGCCGAGATCGAGGCGATGGCGTTGTCGATGGAGTGCCGATCGACGATGGCGCTCGGGCGCCGGTCGTGGCGGACGAGGTCCATGACCAGCTCGCCGGTCCGCTCGGAGACGTCGTCCTTGAGCGGGTCCTCGGCCGGAACGCCGTTGAAGCCCGCCGGCGAGAGGCCCAGGAACTCGAGCACCGTGCTCATCGTGTTGGCGGTGAACTGCCCGCCGCAGGCGCCGGGGCCGGGGCACGAGACATTCTCGATCTCGTACAGCTCGTCGAGCGTGATCTTGCCCGCCCGGTAGGCACCGACCGCCTCGAAGACGGTGACCACCGTCGCCTCGCGCTTGCCCTTGTAGACGCCCGGATAGATGGTGCCGTTGTAGAGGATCACGGCCGGGATATCGAGACGAGCGACGGCCATCGCCGCGGCCGGGATGGTCTTGTCGCAGCCGACCAGGCAGACCAGCCCGTCGAAGAGGTGGCCGCGGGCGACCAGCTCGATCGAGTCGGCGACCACCTCGCGGCTGACGAGCGAGGCCTTCATGCCCTGGGTGCCCATGGTCACGCCGTCGCTGACTGCGATGGTGTTGAACTCCATGGGCGTGCCGCCCGCGCGCGCGGATGCCGACCTTGACCGACTCCGCCAGTCGACGCTGGTTGTAGTTGCATGGCATCGTTTCGATCCAGGTCGTGGCCACGCCGACGATCGGTTTGGCCAGGTCCTCGTCGGTGAAGCCGATGGCCTTGAGCATCGCCCGTGCTGGCGCCCGGTCGGGCCCGTCGGTGAGCATCGCCGAGCGGCGCTTGGCGGGGTCGCTCGGGCGTGTCGTACGGGTGGTGGCCGTCGGTCATCGGTGCGTTTCTTGGTTCGTCGTCGGCGCGTTGGACATGCGCTGAGTGTACGAGGCCGAGGCCGAACCCGAACCCGAACCCGAACCGGTGCCCCTCCAAGGTCGCCCGGCCTCGTCCGTGGCGCGGCACTGATCGCCCGGCCTCATCCGTGGCGCGGCACAGATCGTCCGACCTGATACGTCGCGGCCAGGATCGTCCGGCCTCAACCGTGGCGCGGCCACAGATCGTTCGGCCTGATAGGAGCCGCGGCCAGGATCGTCCGGCCTGATACGAGTCGCGGCCAGGATCGTCCGGCCTGATACGAGTCGCGGCCAGGATCGTCCGGCCTACCGCGCAGGGCGGTACACCGTGTGCGCTTCGTCCGGGCCACCGCGCGGCAAGGTGAGACCGGTCGATCCGTCCCCAGACGAGGCTCGTCACGAGCGTGCGGAGTGGACACGCGCGATGTAGCGGGGCGGCCGCCCCGACGCAATACCGCCGTGGGCGGTAGCCCGCACGAAGAGGATACCGGCCAAGGGGCCGCGCGGCTGGACTATCCAGCGACGGATGGCGACGTTGCGCGTCGGGAAGGCGGAACCTAACGAGACAGGATGGCGAGCGATGGCGTCGCGACTGGTCGAGCCGGCCGGCAGGGCAAGTAGCCGTCCTACCGACGCCGCTCGCCAGGCACGTTCGGCAGCAAGCAATGTCTGCGCGAGCCTGACCTTCCGGTCGACCGAGCTCAGCAACGCCTGGACATCGACGATGCGCGTCTTAACCTCCACGACAAGCAACGTCGATTCGCCCGCATGCCACCCGACGAGATCGACCGAGCCGCGCTCGCCGAAGTGGCTGAATGTCCACTCGGCGGCCACCTCCCAGCTGGCGGCCCGGAGCTCATGTGCAACGGCTTCGACCAAACGAGCGTGCTCGAGGTCGAGCAGGCGGTCGACATCCGGCCCCCGCCATCGTGCGGCGATCTCCAGAGACGCCCCGAGGGCGGCCGCCACGCGACGTGCTCGGACGAGGTCCATCCGCTCGATTGATCCCGACTCAAGGTCCGCGACGAACTGCTGGCTCACGCTCGCCCGCTCCGCGAGGTCGCTCTGACGCCAACGCTTGCGATGCCGCAGTTCACGGAGTAGTGCGCCGACCCGCCGGTCGTCCATGGCCGCAATCATGCGTCGCGCCGCTCTCTCGCCGATGCCCCAGCGCTTCTCCGCCGATCTCCCGCCGCGCTCCAGCGCCTTGCCCCCGCCTTTCCGCCCACTGCCCGCCGATCTCCCGCCGCGCTCCAGCGCCTTGCCCCCGCCTTTCCGCCCACTGTCCGCCGATCTCCCGCCGCGCTCCAGCGCCTTGCCCCCGCCTTTCCGCCCACTGCCCGCCGATCTCCCGCCGCGCTCCAGCGCCTTGCCCCCGCCTTCTCCGCCGATCTTCCGCCATCCGTGAGCTGTCCCTCGGTCCGATCGACGAGGCCGGTGGACGACCCCCCCCGCTGGGCAGCGGGCCGCACCCTGCACCTTGCCGCCGCCTATGACATCGCCAGCCGATCATCGAACGCGCCGCGCTATGGATCGGCGTCAGCGGCCTGCCGATCCCTGCGTTCGTCACGTGCCCGACGCGGACGTGTCACACCCCATCGAACGTCGGTGGGTACACCACGCGGCCCCGGAGGACGCTGCTCCAGGTCGTGAGCGGTTTGGCCATGAAGGCGGCATCAGGCCACGGTTCGGACGGGAAGAGGCCGTAGCGAGAGGCGCGCTTGAACCCGAACCGCGGGTAGAACCAGGGATGCCCCAGGACGACGACGAGCGGCTCTTCGCGCGACTCGGCGACATCGAGCCCAGCCCGCACGAGCGCCGATCCGATGCCCTGACGCTGGTGATCGGGCACGACGGCCATCGGCGCCAGGGCCAGGATCGGTTCGTCGAGGCCGGCGATGGCGACCCGACTGAGGAGGATGTGTCCGACGATCGGACCGGGCCGACCCTCGGCGTCGGGGTCGAGCTCGGCCACGAGCGACAGCCCGGGTATGAAGGCGTCCGAGGACCGGATGCGCTCGACCAGGTCTGCCTCCGCGGGCGTCGGGAAGGCGCCCACGTTGGTGGCCCGGATCGCCGCAATGTCAGCGGTCGTTTCGGCGCGGATGAGCATCGTCGGGAGCATAGCCGCGCCGTCATCCGGACAGCGCTCAGCCCCGAGCCTTCCATCGCGACGCATCGATCAGGCCGCCGGACACGGAACGTCCGCAGCGACTCCCCCCGCGGCGGTGGCTCGGGGTTCCACCAACGGTGTCGCTGCGGACAGCCTTAATCCTCCCAAGTCGAGCGTCGCGAATCGATGCACCGCTGCGGCAGAACGGACGGCATCGACGGTGCATGAACCGGGCAAGCGGCACGGTCTTCTGCTACCGTGCGGCAAAAGCTGGGTCGAAGGATAAGCCCAAACACGGGAAGGATCGTACCTCGATGACCGTCCGGATCTCACCGCTCGATCCCGACCTGGTGGCCGCGATGCTGCGCGACGTGGACGCCACGATCGCGGCCGTGGCCGCGGATGTCGGCGAGCCGGCGGACGCGATCCGCCCGGCGGTCGAGCTCATCGCGCACCTGCTGTCCGAGGCTCGAGACCTCGACTCGGCGATGGCCAGCCTGCGCGCCGACGGCGAGGCGGGCGCACACGCGGGGCTGCTGACCGAGCGGGTGCTCGATCGCTACCTGTCAACGCTTTGGGCGATGTGGGAGCTCCGTGAGCAGGAGCCATGGGATCGGGCGGTGATCCTGCACCTGGCGCGTCGACTGTTGCACGCAGGCGACGTCATCGTGGCCGCCGTGGCGTCTGGCTATCGTGCCGTCGACCGTGAGCTCGTCGCCCGGGACGTCGAGGCGCGTCGCGCATTCCTCGAGGAGTTGCTTGGGGCCGTGGCCCTCGACGCCTCCGGCGCCGGGCGCATGCGGCGCCACGCGCTTGCACGGGGCCTCGATCCAGATGGTTCGTTCCGCCTCATCGCCGTCGCCGCCGAGGGCTCAGACGAGGCATTCGACGACGCCGTCGGTCGACTGGGGACGGGTCTCGGGATCCTCTCCGCTGGCGAGCGCGCCAGGACCGGACTGACGCTACCCCAGGTCATCGGTTGGCGCGGGCGGATCGTGGTCCTCGCCCGCGGCGACTGGCCGGGCCTGCCCCGACTGCACACGACCCTCGATGCGGTCCTGGGTGAACGACCGCAAGCGGGAGCGCGTCTTGCGACCAGCCGTCGGGATGGCTCGCAAGGCGACGGCGAGATGGTTGCGCCATGGACGGCCGTCGTCGGCCCGGTCGTGGTCGGCGTCGAGGCCCTGGCGCCAGCGCTCCATGCCCTGGTCGACACCTTGCGTACGGCCGAGCGCCTTGGCCATCGCGGCTGGCTGGACCATCCCAACGAGCTGGCTGTCGAACGCCTGATGCTCATCGATGACGAGCTGCTCGGCGTCGTCGTCCATCACGAGCTGGGGCCGGTCATGGCCGACGCGCGGATGGGTGCGGAGCTGATCGAGACGCTCGACGTCTACTTCGAGGCCGGCGAGAACATGCGCGAGGCCGCCCGCCGCCTGCATCTGGCTAATCGGACGGTGGCCTACCGATTGGAACGCATCGAAACGCTGCTCGGCGGCCCGCTCGATGGGACCCGTCGTGAGCGCCTCGTCGTCGCCTTGATGGCGCGTCGCCTGCTGAGCGGCGACATCGCGGAGCCCCGGGACCAGCCACCGCGGAGTGAGGCCGGGCGAAGGCGCGCTACTCGACCGTGAAGGAAGCCGGCGGCGCCGCCCCTTCGGCGGATTGGACGACGTACGACCCGGGTTCGAGCTCGCCCAGGTCGATGAGCGTGGCCTTGTAGGCGGCGATCTCGATGCAGGCGACGTTCAGGTCGCTGGAACCCTCGAACAGCCCGACGGTGATGGTCGTCCCGTCCTTCGCGACCTCGACGCGATCGAGGACGTTGCAGGGCTCGACGCCGCTGACCCAATCGGCCCGGATGGTCACGTGCCGGCCGTCGACCGTCGGCGTCAGGGCCGCGATCGAGACCGGGTGGGTGGCAAGCTGGCCGGGCTTCGGGGAGACGAATTGCGGCTGTGGCAGACCCGGATCGATGCCGCCACCGTCGGGCGGGGCGGTGACCGGCGCATCAGGCGGGATCGGCGTTGGGCTCGGTGTCGCGGCTCCGCTCGCCGAGCACGCGCCCAGGACGAGGCTCACGGTCAACGTGATGCCGACGATGACGGCCCTGCCGGTCTGCTGCATGCCCGCCAGACGGCCTCGGCCCTGATGCGGTTCCGTTGCGCTCAGGCCTCGACGATCGAGATGGCGGTGATGCTGACCGGCTCCTTGGGTCGATCCTGCGAGCCCGTCGGGGCGGTGGCGATGGCGTCGAGGACGTCGGTGCCCGAGGTCAGTCGACCGAAGATCGTGTAGTTGGGCGGCAGGCCGTAGTCCGCGTGCATGACGAAGAACTGGCTGCCGTTCGTGTTCGGCCCTGCGTTGGCCATGGCCAGCGTGCCGCGCGAGTACTGCAGCCGGACCGGCTCGTCCCGGAAGCGGTAGCCGGGTCCGCCGGAGCCCGTGCCGGTCGGGTCACCGCCCTGGATCATGAAGCCGCGGATGACGCGGTGGAAGATGACCCCGTCGTAGAAGCCGTCGCGGGCGAGGAAGACGAAATTGTTGACGGTCCTCGGCGCCTCACCGACGAGCAGCTCCGCGATCATCGTGCCGGCGCTCGTCTCGATCGTCGCGGTGTAGGTCTTCGAGTCGTCGACGGTCATCGCGGGCGGGTTGGCGTACTGCTTGGCCATGTCTTCTCCTCCTCTGGGCGGGCGATGGATCTGGTTGCGACGGCGCGCCAAGCGCTTGCTCTTTGGCGCCTGGGTCAGCCGGCGAGGTGCGTGTCGATGCGCGCGCGGTGCGCGGACTCGTAGGCGGCGATGGCGGCCTCCCGGCCGAGCAGGTAGCCGATCTCGTCGGTTCCCTCAAGGAGCATGCGCTTGGCGAAGGGGTCGACGTCGAAGGGCAGGTCCTCGTCGCCCGGCATGTGCACGACTTGGGCCTCCAGATCGACCGTCAGCTCGACCTCCGGGTTCGTGGCCAGGAGCTCGAAGAGCTGGCGGTGTCGCTCGGCCTCGACGACGATCGGCAGCAGGCCGTTCTTGAGCGAGTTGCTGCGGAAGATGTCGGCGAACGAGGTCGACAGGATGGCCCGGATGCCCCACGCGGTCAGCGCCCAGGCCGCATGCTCGCGTGACGAGCCGGCTCCGAAGTTGTCGCCGGTCAGCAGGATCCGACGACCCTGCATCTCCTGGCGGTTGAGCACGAAGTCGGGGATCGGGCTGCCGTCATCGGTGAAGCGCCAGTCACTGAAGAGTGCCTCGGAGAGGCCCCATCGGTCGGTCGTCTTGAGGAAGCGCGCCGGGATGATCTGATCGGTGTCGACATTCTCGGCCGGGAACGGGATGACGCGGCTGGTGAACGACTCGAACGGCTCGGCCACGATCAACGACTCCGGCTCGACACGATCACCGGCCCGCGACCACGGCTGCGCCCGTGTCCATGACCGTCCGCGGATCGGTCACCACGCCGTGCAGCGCAGAGGCCGCGGCCGTGAGGGGCGAGGCCAGGAACGTACGGCCGCCCTTGCCCTGGCGACCCTCGAAGTTGCGGTTGCTGGTGCTGATGGCGTACTGGCCGGGCGCCAGCTGGTCACCGTTCATGGCGATGCACATCGAGCAGCCGGCCTCGCGCCACTCGGCGCCGGCGGCACGGAAGACGTCGTCGAGGCCCTCCGCCTCGGCCTGCGCCTTGACCTGTTGCGAACCCGGCACGACCATCACGCGCAGGCCGTCGGCGACGTGTCGGTCGCGCAGGACGGCGGCCGCCTGGCGCAGGTCGGAGATCCGCGAGTTGGTGCACGAACCGATGAAGACGACGTCGAGCTTCTGGCCGAGGATCGACTGGCCAGGCTGGAGGTCCATGTAGACGAGCGCCTTCTCGAGGGCGCGTTGGTGGGCGGGCTCGGTCAGCTCGTCAGGGGAGGGGACGTGGCCCGTGATCGGGATGCCCATGCCCGGGTTCGTGCCGTAGGTGACCATCGGTTCGAGGTCGCCCGCCGCGAGGACGATCGAGGCGTCGTATGCCGCGCCAGGATCCGAGGGGAGTCGGCGCCAGCGCTCGACCGCGGCGTCCCAGTCGGCTCCATGCGGAGCATGTCGCCGGCCATCGACATACGCGAAGGTCGTCTCGTCTGGGGCGATGAGACCGGCGCGAGCACCACCCTCGATGCTCATGTTGCAGACCGTCATGCGCTCCTCCATCGAGAGCGCGCGGATGGCCTCACCGGTGTATTCGAAGACGTGCCCGTTGCCCCCTCCGATGCCGATCCGGGCGATGAGCGCGAGGATGATGTCCTTGGCCGAGACGCCGGGTCTCAGCCGGCCATCGACGCGGACCTCGTAGGTCTTGGGGCGGCGCTGGAGCAGCGTCTGCGTGGCCAGCACCATCTCGACCTCGCTGGTCCCGATGCCGAAGGCGAGCGCTCCGAACGCGCCGTGCGTCGACGTGTGGGAGTCGCCGCAGACGATGGTCATGCCCGGTTGCGTCAGGCCGAGCTCCGGCCCGATGACATGGACGATGCCCTGGTGCGACGAGCCGATGGTGTAGGCCGGGATGCCGAACTCGGCACAGTTGCGCTCCAGCTGCTGCACCTGGAAGGCCGCCTGCTGGTCAAGGATGGGCAGCGATCGGTCGTGGGTCGGGATGGAATGGTCGGCGGTGGCCACGGTCTGTGACGGGCGACGGACCTTGAGGCCGCGCTCGCGCAGGCCTGTGAAGGCCTGTGGGCTGGTGACCTCATGGACGAGGTGCAGGTCGACGGCAAGGACGGTCGGCGCACCCGGCTCATCGATGACGACGTGGTCGTCCCAGATCTTCTCGACGAGCGTGCGGGGGCGCGTGGCGGGATCGATCATCGGAGGCCGAAGGGTAGCAGAGGCCCGGGAAGGGGTCCTCTAGCCCGTGTGCGGGCCTACTCGATGAACAGCGTCAGGTTCTGCCACCAGCGGTAGAGGGCGGCGTAGTCGGCATCCTTGCGCGTGGCGAAGCCGAGCGTGTTGCCACCGCCGAATGACCAGTAGATCCAAGCGGCGCCATCCCAGCCTGTCTTCGGGATACAGGTGACGTTGCCGTTCGCGACGGCGCCGCCGCCGACGGCCCACTTATCGGCAGCGGGCTTGCCGGAGCTGCAGTCTCCGACGGCGATGGTGTACCTCGACGCAAGGTCGGCCACGCCGGACGATGCCTCCTCGCCGGAATCGCTATAGGTCAGGTCCTCGGACGTCTCCTGGAAGAAGACAGTGTCGGGACCGTCCGTCGGGTGACATACCAGCGACGCCTTGGGAGCGCGCTGTGGCCCGACCGGGCCATAGTTGTTGACGATGTTCGGGGCGACACCGCTTCGCGACAGGACGATCCGTCCATTCCAGCCCGCGGCCGTCAGATCGGCCTTGCCTGCGCCGCGGACGCAGGTCGCGGCCAAGTCCGCGGGGATCCTGGCGAGCAGCACAGCCTCCGCCGTGTTGGGGAAGTTCGACGGGTCTGCGGTGGGGGAGCTGGTAACCGTTGGCGCATCGGTCGGGGCGACGGCGAGGGGAGCCGATGACGATGGTGAGGGGCTCCCTGAGCCACCGAAGAGTCCCGATGCCAGGCGCAGGCCGGCGACGGCCACGAGCCCGAGACCGAGGACGGCCGCCACGAGCAAGGGCGCCCGGCGCCGCCGCTCCGCGGAGATCGGCCGGGCGACCACCGCCCCGCCCCCGAGCGCCGAGCGCAGGTCTTCGACGAAGGCCGTGCAGGTCGGGTAGCGCGCCTCGCGATCCTTGGCCATCGCTTGGGCGAAGACGACATCGACCGCGGTCGGCAGCTCCGGACGCAGGCCGGTCGGTGCCGGCGGTCGATCGCGCACGTGGGCCA
Organism: uncultured Chloroflexia bacterium; assembly: GCA_963833535.1. Taxonomy (GTDB): domain Bacteria; phylum Chloroflexota; class Limnocylindria; order Limnocylindrales; family CSP1-4; genus CSP1-4. Next base: position 89,918 of record CAWHYC010000007.1, read on the forward strand.
TCGCCACCGCGAACTCCTGGTCGCGGGTGAAGGGCACGGAGCCGGTCAACAGCTCGAACGCCATGCAGGCCAGGCTGTACTGGTCGGCCCGGCCGTCGACGTCCTGGCCCTCGATCTGCTCGGGCGCCATGTAGGCGGGCGTGCCCATGAAGGAGCCCATGCGTGTGAGCCCGGACTCGGTGCCCGTCTGCTTGGTCAGCCCGAAGTCAGTCAGGTAGGCGTGCTCGCCCTGGGCGGTCCGGTCGAGGAGCACGTTGCCAGGCTTCACGTCGCGGTGCACGAGGCCCCGCGCGTGCGCCGCATCCAACGCGCCGGCGACCTGGGCCAGGATGGCGACGGCCTCGGTCGGCTCCAGCGGCCCGTCCGTCAGCCGACTGGCGAGGTCCACCCCGTCCACGAAGCGCATGGCCAGGAAGGCCGTGCCGTCGATCTCGCCGGCTTCGTAGAGCGGGATGATGTTGGGATGGTCGATCGATGCCGCGAGGTGGGACTCGCGGTCGAAGCGCGCCCGGAAGTCGGCATCCTGCGCCAGCTCGTCGGGGAGGAGCTTGAGGGCCACCTTGCGGCCCAGCTCGCGCTGCTCGGCGAGGTAGACGACGCCCATCCCGCCGCGGCCCAGCACCCGCTCGATGCGATACGGGCCGAGATCCGTGCCCAGGCGGGAGTCGGGACGTGGCGTGGTCATGGCTGCGCGTTCACGAACCGTGCAGCGGACTCCCACCAGCTCATCAGGGATCGCCAGTCGCCGTCAGGCCTCGTTGCGTGGGCGAGGATCGACGCAGTGTCATAGGACCAGTAGATCCAAGAGGCACCCGCATGCTGATAGCAGACGAGCTGTCCCTGACCGATGTCACCGCTGGCCCAGGTGCCCACGCCCGCCGCCCGTTCCCTGCAGTCGCCAGCTTTCGGATGCTGATTGACGTGCTCCAGGGAAATCAACGCTGCACGACCGACCGTGAAGTCGCGCTCGTTTCCAGCTGTCCTCGGGAAGGCCTGGAACCAGACCGTCGCCTCCCCCGACGCGTCGGAGATGTCGCAACGGACCTCGGCAAGGGGTCTGACGTAAGTCGTCGAGACCGATCCGCCCCCCTCGACAGAAGCGTAGGATCCCCGCTCGCAGTGACCGACCATGGCCGTCGGCAATCGCGCCAGAAGTGCCTCCTCGGCCGTGTTCGGGAAAGCACTCGACGTCGCGGTCGGGCTGGCGGTGGCCGAAGCGATGGCGAGGGGCGCCGATCCCGACTGGGATGGCGCCGTCGGCGCCGCGGGCGAGCCACCGAGGAGGCCAGACGCCAGCGCCAGACCCGCCACGGCGACGAGCCCGAGGCCGGCCACGGCGCCGACGAGGACGAGGGGCCGACGACGCCGGTTCAGACGGATGGGCCGGGCCACCACTGCGCCGCCACCCAACGCCGTGCGCAGGTCGTCGACGAAGGCGGCACAGCTCGGGTAGCGCGCCTCGCGATCCTTGGCCATGACCTTCGCCAGGACGACATCGATCGGCGCCGGCAGGCCCGGTTGCAGGGCGACCGCGCTGGGCACCGGGTCCTTGAGATGCGCCAGGGCGACGGCGACCTCCTTGTCGCGCACGAAGGGCACCCGTCCGGTCAGGCACTCGAAGGCCATCGCGCCCAGGGCGTACTGGTCGGCCCGGCCGTCGACCTCGGTGCCGTCGACCTGCTCGGGGGCCATGTAGGCGGGCGTGCCCAGGAAGGCGCCGGCCCGGGTCAGACCGGAGTCGGAGCCTGCCTGCTTGGTCAGCCCGAAGTCGGTCAGGTAGGCGTGTGGCCGCTCGTCGTTGCCCGTCCGGTCGAGGAGCACGTTGCCCGGCTTCACATCGCGGTGCACGAGGCCCTTGGCATGGGCGGCATCCAAGGCCCCCGCGACCTGGGCCAGGAGCTCGATCGCCGTCGCGCTCGGAAGCGGCCCCGCGCGCAGGCGGCTGGCGAGGTCGGTGCCGTCGACATAGCGCATGGCGAGGAAGAGCACCCCATCGACCTCGCCCGCCTCGTAGAGCGGGATGACGTTGGGATGGTCGATCGCCGCGGCGAGGCGCGACTCGCGCTCGAAGCGGGCGCGGAAGTCGGCGTCCTGGGCCAGCTCGTCGGGCAGCAGCTTCAACGCCACCTTGCGGCCAAGTTCGCGCTGTTCGGCGAGGTAGACGACGCCCATCCCGCCGCGGCCCAGCACCCGCTCGATGCGATACGGGCCGAGGTCGGTGCCCAGGCGACTGTCGGGGCGCGCGGTGGTCATGGCGCGATGAACCGGGCGGTTTGCGACCACCAATCGTAGAGCGCGACGCTGTCGCCATCGGCGCGTGTCGCCCAGGCGAAGATCGGTTCCTTGACATGTGTCCAGTAGATCCAGGCTGGGCCGGACTCGACGAGGTGTCCCGATGGATCGACGGTCGCGCGGCCACCTTCGAGCCCGCGATAGCACAGGATCGCGCCCGCATCCTGCCCAGCGATCGTCCAGCGGCTCGTTCCCGATGACGCGCTCGAACAGTCCGCCGGCGGCAGGAGCGAGCCTCGATCCTCGGTAGCGAAGTGTGTCAGCACCTGGGACAGTTCGCGATCACCCTGGCCCTCGATGCCCTGGAACCAGCGCAGCGATACCGCGTCGGCGCCGGATCCGCCCGGTGGCGAGCAATCGAGGCTGGCGGTCGGGCGGTGAGGCCGCTCATCGCCGGACGATGAGACGTCCGTCGGGGTGTAGGAGCCGCGAGCGCAGTCGGTGCCCAAGTCTCCCGGCAGCATCGCCAGGAGCAAGGCTTCGTTCGCGTTCGGGAAGGCGGTCGATGTCGGGCTCGGGGTCGTCGAAGGTCCCGACGACGAACCCCGGCCAGCTCCGAGCGACCCTGACGGCGATGTCCCGGACGAACCCGGTCCGCCGAGTCCTGATGCCAGCGCCACACCGGCCACGATCATCAGCCCGAGGCCGAGGACGGCCGCGATCAGCACCGTGCCGCGACGTGATGACCGGGACTTGGCAGCTCTCACGGCCGGTGCGGCGATCGGTCGTCCGCCGAGCGCTTCGCGCAGCTCGGTCATGAAGGCGACGGAGGTCGGGTAGCGAGCCTCCCGGTCCTTGGCCATGCCGCGGGCCAGCGCCACGTCGACGCCAGGCGGCAGCTCCGGCCGCAAGGCGACGACCGACGGGACGGGATCCTTGAGGTGGGCCATGGCGACCGCGATCTCCTGATCGCGCTTGAAGGGCACGCTGCCGGTCAGCGCCTCGAAGGCCATGGCGGCCAGGGAGTACTCGTCTGCCCGTCCGTCGACGTCCTGGCCCTCGATCTGCTCTGGCGCCATGTAGGCCAGCGTGCCCATGAACGAGCCCGCCTTCGTGAGGCCCGACTCCGAGCCGGTCTGCTTGGTCAGCCCGAAGTCGGTCAGGTAGGCGTGGTCGCCCTCGGCGTCACCGGCGGTGGGATCGAGCAGGACATTGGCCGGCTTGACGTCGCGATGGACGAGACCACGCGCGTGTGCTGCATCGAGCGCCCTCGCGATCTGGACGAGGATGTGGATGACGGCGTCCGGAGTGAGTTGCGGTTCGGTGCGCAGGCGACTGGCGAAGTCGGTCCCCTCCACGTAGCGCATCGCGATATAGACCGTGCCGTCGAGCTCGCCGGCTTCGAAGATGGGGATGATGTTTGGGTGATCGAGGCCGGCCGCGAGCCGCGACTCGCGCTCGAAGCGAGCGCGGAAGTCGGCGTCGTGCGCCAGCTCGTCGGGTAGCAGCTTCAGGGCCACCTTGCGGCCAAGCTCCCGTTGCTCGGCGAGGTAGACGACACCCATGCCACCGCGGCCGAGGACCCGTTCGATGCGATACGGCCCGAGGTCGGTGCCGAGGCGCGAGTCGGGACGCGAGGCGGTCATGGGGCGATGTACGTCGAGATCTTCAGGAAGAAGTCGTACAGCGCTTTCGAGCCGCCGTGTTCGTTGACGGCCCGGACCATGATCGCGTCGTCCACATAGCTCCAGGCTAGGACCGCATCGCCGCTGGAGGCGTCGGTGTAGCAGACGATGGCCCCGGTATCGACACCGGCTCGCAGCCAGCGGCCGTTCACGCGGGTCTCCTTTGAGCAGTCGCCCCCTCGCGTGCCCTGGCTGGCCGCCAGACGCGAGACAGCGCCGTCCGCGGTGAATCCCTTCTTGCCGAGGTTCGTCGCCTCGCCGAAGTCGCGGATCAGGATCAGGTTGGCGCCCGACGTCGCTACCTGCGGGCACGACAGTGAAGCGGTCGGGATGCGAGTCGGGGCGCTGATGAATGGCCCACCCTGGGCAGGTGGGGCTGGCACCCCGGCCGTGGGGTCGTCGGCCTGGACGGCGACATACGAGCCGCGTTCACACGCTTGTCGGAGCGACTCAGGCAACGATGCCAGCAACGCTGACTCCGCCGCGTCCGGGAACGGCGCCATCGTGGGGCTCCCGGTCGACGTCGCCGATGGCGCCGGTATCGCCGATGGCGACGGCGCCGCCCCGACCGCGCGCACGGATGGCGCGGCCGATCCGCCGTCACTCAGATCGCCCAGCCACGTCACGAGCGCGAACGCAGCGAACGCGCCGCTGATCGCCAGGGCAACCCATACCCTCGTGTCGACATTGTGCCGGCGCGCCAATCCGCTCGGCGCTGGCGGGGCCACCGCGAGGGCGGTGCGCAGCTCGGCGATGAATGCGGCGCACGACGGATAGCGATCGGCTGGCGTCTTTGCCATGCCCCGCGCGATGACCGCGTCGACCGCTGCGAGCAGATCGGGTCGCAGCTCGTGCGCCGATGGCGGCGGCTCCTTGAGGTGCGCGCTGATGAGCGCCACCTCGCTGTCGCGCGGAAACGCCAGGCGCCCGGTCAACGCGCGGAAAGCGACCGCGGCGAGGCTGTACTGATCAGCCGCCCCCTCGAGGTCACGCCCTTCGAGCTGTTCGGGCGCCATGTAGTCGAGCGTGCCCACGAGGGTGCCGGCCCTCGTCAGGCTGGTGTCGGGGCCGCGCGATCGGGTGAGTCCGAAGTCGGCCAGGTAGGCATGCTCGCCACGCTCGTCATCCCGAGCCCCGGCGATGAGGATGTTGGCCGGCTTGACGTCCCGATGGACCAGGCCTTGGGCATGGGCACTGTCGAGCGCGCTGGCGACCTGACCGAGGAGGTGGACCGCGTCGTCGGGCACCAGGGCGCCTGCCCGCAACCGCTGCTCCAGGTCCGAGCCTTCGACATAGCGCATGGCGATGAACAGCACGCCATCGACCTCGCCGGCGTCGTAGACCGGCAGGATGTTGGGGTCGTCGATGGCGGCGGCCATCTTCGACTCCCGGATGAACCGTGCCCGGAAGTCGGCGTCCGCGGCGAGCGGCTCCGGAAGCAGCTTGAGCGCCACGCGGCGACCGAGGTTGCGGTCGGTGGCGAGGTACACGACGCCCATCCCGCCGCGGCCGATGACGGCCTCGATGCGATAGGGTCCGAGGTCGGTGCCCAGGCGCGGGTCGGGACGGGGCGAGGTCACGGGGGCAGCGTCATGGCTGGATGAACCGCGCGACTTGGTCGAAGAACTTGTACGCGGCTTTGGGCTCACCACGCTGGTTCACGGCCCGGACCAGCATCGATGCATCCTGATACGACCACCACAGGACGGCATCACCTGTCACCGGATCGACAAAGCACACGATCGCGCCAGCGTCCTCGCCCCCGATCGTCCAGCGCCCGTTGACCCTGGTCTTCGTGGCGCAGTCGCCGCCCGTCGTGCTGTACCTTCCGGCGAGGTCGGAGATGGCCGACTCCGTGGTGAAGCCGGTGTTGCCGGCCGTCGTGCCGAGGAACGGGTATCTCCGGATCTCGACTGTGTTGACGCCTGAGCTCGCCAGCGGGGTGCACGTCACGCTGGCGATCGGATATTCCGAGCCGAAGCCGGTGACCGTCGCTTTGTTTGATCCGCGCACGCAGGTCTCAGCCAGGTCGGCCGGGAGCGCTGCCAACAAGGTGGCTTCGGCCTGGTTCGGATAGACGTCCTCCGTCGGGCTGGGCTCCACCGTCGCCTCGGCCACGCTCGTCGTCGGGCTGCTCGATGGCGAGGTGCCGGTGTGGCCCGCATCGCCGAGGAGCCAGGCGCCAACGCCTGCGGCCAGCAGGACGATGATCAGGCCTCCGACCACGAGCGGCACGGGACTGCGCCGCCCCGAACTCCGTCCGACCGGCGCAATGTAGCTGCCAGTCAGCCCGAGGGCGCCACGCAAGTCGGCCATGAAGGCGGCGCAGGTCGGGTAGCGATCGTCGGGTGCCTTGGCCATGCCCCGCGCGAGGACGGCATCGACGCCGGCCGGCAGCGTCGGCTGGCGGGAGAGCGCGGAGGGCGGTGGGTCCTTGATGTGGGCCATGGCGGTGGCGATGTCGGTCTCACGCACGAAGGGCACCTGCCCGGTCAGGCACTCGAAGGCCATGCAGGCCAGGGAGTACTGATCGGCGCGGCCATCGATCTCGCGCCCGTCGACCTGCTCGGGTGCGATGTAGGCCAGCGTGCCCGCGAAGCCGCCGGCCGCGGTCAGGCTGGTGTCGCTGCCGCCGCGCTTGGTCAGGCCGAAGTCGGTCAGGTAGGCATGGTCGCCCTGATCGGCGCCGGCGCCCGGGGCGAGCAGGATGTTGGCCGGCTTCACGTCGCGGTGGACGAGGCCCCGGGCATGCGCGGCATCGAGGGCGCCGGCGACCTGGGCCAGGATGGCCGCCGCGGACCGAGGATCGAGCGGTCCCCCGGCCAGGCGGGCGGCGAGGTCGGTGCCCTCGACCAGGCGCATGGCGATGAAGAGCACGCCGTCGGCCTCGTCGGCCTCGTAGATGGGCAGGATGTTGGGATGGTCGATGGCGGCCGCCATCTGCGACTCGCGCAGGAAGCGGGCGCGGGCCTTGGGATCGTCGCTGAACTCGGGCGAGACGATCTTGAGCGCCACCTTGCGCCCCAGGCGGGCCTGCTCGGCGAGGTACACGACGCCCATCCCGCCGCGGCCGATGACGGCCTCGATGCGATAGGGTCCGAGGTCGGTGCCCAGGCGCGGGTCGGGACGGGGCGTGGTCATGGCAGCAAACTCATGGCTGGATGAACCGGGCGGTTTGCCCGAACCAGTCGTAGAGCGCCGCCGAATCACCCCGCTGATTGATGGCCTTGACAACGATCGCGTCGGCGTCGTAGGTCCACCAGAGGATGGCGTCACCGGTGGCCGGTTCGGTGTAGCACAGGATCGCGCCGACATCCGTCCCGGCGCGTTGCCAGCGCCCGTTTGCGCGCTTGCTGACGGCGCAATCCCCGGGCGGCACAGGCGGACCGGCGGCGTTGACACCGCCCCCGCCGACCATCGAGAGGACACCGCCCGGATAGCCGTTCTTCGCCGCTTCGGGTCCGAAGCTGCGGACAAGGACCGACGAGGCGCCTTCGCCGACACCGGGGGCGCACTCCAGGCTCGCGATCGGGGTCCGAGAGCCATTGTTGCTCTCGAGCGGGTTGTACCGGCCACGAATGCACGTACCCCGCCGCTCCTCGGGCAAGGCCGCCAACAGCGCGGCCTCCGCAGCGTTCGGGAAGACGTCCCCTGTCGGTGATGGCGCCGCGGCCGTCCAGGCTGCCAGGCCCGTCTGTTGCCAGAGCCCGATCACGCCGCCTTCGTCGCGGTTGGCGCGGGCGACCCGGAAGACCAAGCCGTCGCGGTCGTGCGACCATTCGACGACCGCGTCCGCGCCCTCGATCCAGCACGCCGCCTGCCCGACGATCGTCTCGTCGATCGACCAGCTCCCGACCCCTGGCAGGTCCGCGGCGCAGTCGCCGTCTGGCACCCCGTGGTCCGCTGCTGCCCGGGCCACGACCCGATCCGCGGTGACCAGCGTCGAGTCGCGCAGCTTGCGCGCCTCGAGGCGATCAGCGGTCGACGATTCGCCCACACCGCCGCCCGGCAGCGTGCACTCCAGGCTTGCCAATGGCCGTGCACTGGCACCACCGAGGGCAAAGACGCTGTCGTAGGAGCCTCGTCGGCATCGCTCGCCGATGTCTGGAGGCAGGAGGGCGATGAGGCCAGCCTCGTCGGCGTTCGGATACGTTGATGGATCAGGGTTCGCCGAGGCGCTCGAGCCGGCGCCGATGGCTGGCGACCCGCTGGCCCCGGGAACCGTGCCGCCGCCGAGGACGAAACCGACCAACACCACGGCGACAAGCACCACGCCCAGCGCGCCGATCGCGGCGGCGAGCCGACGTCGATCCGTTCGTGTGGCCTGCGCGGTGCCCACGGTCGTGGATGAGGTCACGCCAAGCGCGGATCGCAGCTCCACGACGAAGGCAGCGCAGCTCGCGAACCGATCACCGGCCGCCTTGGCCATGCCGCGCGCGAGCACGGCGTCGACCTCCGCCGGAAGGTCAGGCCGGGCCGCGGTCGCGGACGGCGGCGGGTCGCGCAGGATGGCCGTGATCAGCGCCGCCTCGCTGTCACGCTCGAAGGGCTGCTGCCCGGTGAGGGCTCGGAAGGCGATCGCTGCCAGTGCGTACTGATCGGCGGAGCCGTCGATGTCGCGGCCCTCGAGTTGCTCCGGGGCCATGGAGTCGAGCGTGCCCATGATCGTTCCGGCCCGGGTCAGCGAGGTGTCCTGGGTCCGCAGCTTGGTCAGGCCGAAGTCGGTCAGGTAGGCGTGCTCGCCACGCTCGTCGCCACGCGCCGCGGCGATCAGGACGTTGCCGGGCTTCACATCGCGATGGACAAGCCCGCTGATGTGTGCGGCATCGAGGGCGCTGGCGACCTGGCCCAGGAGGTGGACGACCTGCCGCGGCTCGAGCGGCCCATCTCGAAGCCGCGCCTCGAGGTCCGTGCCTTCGACATAGCGCATCGCGATGAACAGGACGCCGTCGATCTCGCCGGCCTCGTAGATGGGCAGGATGTTGGGGTCGTCGATGGCCGCCGCCATCTGCGACTCGCGCTCGAAACGCGCCCGGTAATCGAGGTCATCCGCCAGTGCGGGCGGCAGGATCTTGAGCGCCACCCGCCGCTTGAGCTTGCGTTCCTCCGCGCGGTACACGACGCCCATGCCACCACGACCGATGACAGCCTCGATGCGATATGGCCCGAGGTCGGTGTCGAGCCGCGGGTCGGGACGCGGCGTCGTCACGGGAGGAACGTCCGAAGACCGTCGAACCAATCGTAGAGCGCGTCGTAGTCGCGATCGTCGCGGGTCGCCAGCGCCAGCATGTGACCGTTCGCAAAGGTCCAGTCCAGCCATGGCGACCCATCGAACGGTGCCGTCCTGAAGCAGATCACGAGCCCGGATCCGAGACGCTCGTTGGACCACGACGAGAGCGCCCTTTCGTCCTTCGAGCAGTCTCCTTCCGTGGCGCCGTACCTCGGCGCCAGGAGGCTCAGGTAGTCGTACGTGTTGTCTCGGCCCTTGATCCCGGACGCGATCTGGTACCAGAGGAAATGGACCCGAGAGGCGCCCGATGCGGGGCTACAAGTGAGGCTCGCGGTCGGGACCGTCGGGGCGATGTTCACCAAGTCGGGCGTCGTACCACCGAGGGTCAGCGGGACCTTGCCGACGAAGCCGGCCGCTGCCGAGTCGTGCAATCCCGCCCCGCGGATGCACGAGCCTCGGATCGCCTCGGGGACGAGTGCCAGCGCTGCCTGCTCGAACGATGTTGGGAACGCGGACGCGTCGGCGCTCGGCGTCGGCAACGCAGGCGGCTGAGCGCTCGTCGTCGTGCCGGCGATCCCACTCGGCGATGGACTGGCCGCCGGTGTGCCGGAGCCGGCAGAGATCAGGGCCACCGCCACGACCGCCAGCGCACCGAGGCCGAGCACGGCAGCCGCGACGGCGAGCGGCCGCCGGTCGCGCGTTCTGCCGCCGCCGGCCCCGGTCCGCGGACGCGTCGCCGTCACCCCGAGCGCCCAGGCCAGGTCCTCGACGAAAGAGCGGCAGTCGGGATAGCGATCATCGGGCGCCTTGGCCATCGCGCGGGCGATGACCGCGTCGACCGCCACGGGCAGGCTCGCCAGGCGGCCGTGGAGCGAGGGTGGCGCGTCGTGCAGGTGGGCGTTGATGATGGCCACGTCGCTGTCGCGCGGGAAGGGCACCTGCCCGGTCAGGCAGGCGACCGCGATGCCGGCCAGGGCGTACTGGTCGGCGCGCCCGTCGGCCGGCTTGCCCTCGATCTGCTCGGGCGCGATGTACTCGAGGGTGCCAACGAAGCCGCCCGCCCGCGTCAGCCCCGTCTCCGAGCCAGATTGCTTGGTCAGCCCGAAGTCGGTCAGGTAGGCATGGTCAGAGCGATCGGCGCCCTGGCCCGAGGCGACCAGCACGTTGGCCGGCTTGACGTCGCGGTGAACGAGGCCGGCGGCATGGGCGGCATCGAGGGCCGAGGCGATCTGGCCGAGCAGGGCGACCGCCGCCCGCGGCTCGAGCGGGCCTTGCCGCAGCCGGCGCTCGAGGTCGGTGCCATCCACGAAGCGCATCGCCAGGAAGTAGCTGCCATCCCGCTCACCGGCTTCGTAGATGGGGATGATGTTGGGGTGGTCGATGGCGGCCGCCATCTTCGACTCCCGCAGGAAACGCGCACGGAATGCCTCGTCATCGGCCGCCAGCGGGGCGATGAGCTTGATGGCCACCGGCCGATCGAGGGCCGTGTCCGTGGCCCGATAGACGACGCCCATGCCACCCCGGCCGACGACCGACTCGAGGTGATAGCTGCCGAGGTCGGTGCCCAGCCGAGGGTCGAGACGCGGCGTGGTCATGGTGCGATCGCCTCGTGGTTCGCGTTCCACCAGTCGAAGAGCGCGGCTCGATCGCCGGCCTGCTGAACGGCCCGGTAAAGGACGCCCAGATCGTCGATCGACCAATCGAATTCCGCTCCCTTGCCGTCGGCAGTCGGCCGGCACAGGTATGTGCCGTACGTCTCCGTATCGGGGATGTCCCAGCCGTTGGACCCCAGAGCGTCGGCCGCGCAGTCGCCACCATCGATGCCAGAGGCCCTCGCCATGGCCGCGATGATGTCCGAGCCGCGCATATCGGTCAGCTGCGGCAGCAACCAGGCCTCGACGACGTCGGGGCCGGTCCCACCTACAAGGTGGCAGACGACATGCGCGCGTGGCTTGACGGAGGGTCCCTGCTGCGTCGCCAGCAGCCCGGCATCGCCGCGGGCGCAATCACGCCCGCTGCTCTGCGGCAACGACAGGATGAGACTCGACTCCAGCAAGGTGGGAAACGGCTCGTCGGTCGGCGAGGCGCGTGGCGACCCCGCCGCCGTCGGGGCGCTGGCATGGATCGCGCTGGCCGCCCCCTGCCACCAGCCGTAGAGCGCTCGACTGTCGAGGTCTTCCCGGCTGACCGCACCGAGCAGGCCGATCGAGGGATCGGTCCAGTAGATCCAGGCACGCGGGTATTGCGGCGCCTGGTAGCAGACGATGTCGCCACTGGACCAGCGGCCCCGCGCCTGGTCCCTGCTTGCGCAGTCGCCAGGCAAGGCGGCTTCGATCTGCCCCGCCACCTCATCGACACGGCCGCGAACGAACGCGTCGCCAGCCGAGGTCGCGGGGTAGACCTGCAGGTAGAGCATCCCCGCGTCCGCCCCGGTCGGCAGGGTGCAGATCACGCTCGCATCGGGCTCCGGCGCGCTGACGGCGGAGCTGTTGGCTTGTTCGAAATTGGGTTGCGCGGCGTAGGAACCGCGGATGCAATCGCCTCTCACGTTCGACGGCAGCCGTGCCAGGAGGGCCGCCTCGCCAGCGCCGGGAAAGGCCCCGGCATGGCCCGAAACCGCGCTCGGTGATGCGCCGGGCGACACCGAGCCACGGCCGACGAGCGCGAATCCGACGATGCCGACCGCGACGACCGCGACGACGCCGAGACCGAGGGCCACGGCGAGCCGTCGAGATCGCGCAGCGGCGTCAATCGGCGGGATCGGGTGCGGCTCCGAGACCCCCACGCCGAGCGCCTCGCGAAGGGCCAGCGCGAAGGCCTCGCTGGTGGGGAATCGGTCGTCCGGCCGTTTGGCCATGCCCTTGGCCAGCACGGCGTCGACCGCTGCCGGCAACTCCGGGCTGAGGGCCGATGCTGAGGGCGGTGGATCGTGGAGGTGCGCCATGGCGATGGCGATGTCCGTGTCGCGCGCGAACGGCGTGACACCCGTCAGGCAGTGGAAGGCGACGCAGGCCAGCGAGTACTGATCCGTGCGACTGTCGACCGGGCGTCCCTCGACCTGCTCGGGCGCCACGTAGTCGAGGGTGCCCATGAAGGCGCCGGTCTGCGTGAGGCCGGTCTGGCTGCCCCGATGCTTGGTCAGGCCGAAGTCGGACAGGTAGGCGTGGTCGGCCTTCTCGATGCCGCGACTGGAGGCGATCAGGATGTTCGCCGGCTTCACGTCCCGGTGGACGAGCCCCGCCTCTCCGGCGGCGTCGAGTGCGGATGCCACCTGGCCCAGCAGCCGGACGGCCTGCGGCGGCTCCAGCGGTCCCGATCGGAGCCGAGTCTCGAGGTCCGCTCCGTCCACGAAGCGCATGGCCAGGAAGTAGACGCCGTCGACCTCGCCGGCCTCGTAGATGGGCAGGATGTTGGGGTGGTCGATGGCCGCCGCCATCTGCGATTCGCGCACGAACCGCTGGCGGAACGCCTCGTCGTCGACCAGCACGGGCGCCAGGATCTTGAGCGCCACCTTGCGTGCCAGGCCGAGCTGCTCGGCGCGATAGACGATGCCCATGCCGCCACGACCGATGACCGCCTCGATCCGGTACGAGCCGAGGTCGGTGCCGATGCGGGGGTCGGCTGCGCGCGTCATCGCCTGCGTCCCTCCCGCGCCCGTGATCAGCTGCTCAGCGCGCGGACGTCGATGAGGACGACCGTGATGTTGTCTGGACCACCGGCGGCATTGGCGCGCTCGACGAGTCGCTCCGCGGCCGACTGTGCGTCCCGTCCATCACCGAGCAGGCGGGCGATCGTCGGATCGTCCAGGCAGTTGGTCAGGCCGTCGCTGCACAGCAGGAGGCGGTCGCCGGCGTCGAGGATGGCCTCCGACGTATCGATCTCGACGTCGTCGATGCTGCCCAGCGCCCGCATGATCACGTTCCGCCGGGGATGGACGGCAGCCTCCGCCGGCGTCAGGTAGCCCTCGCGAACGAGCTGGGCGACGACGCTGTGATCATCGGTCAGCTGGCTGAGCCGTCCCTCATGGAAGAGATAGGCGCGGGAGTCGCCGACATGGGCGATGCGCGCGACCCGCCCGCGCACCAGCGCGGCGGTACAGGTCGTGGCCATGCCCCGCAGGCGTTCGTCCTCCTGCGAGGAGCGCAGGATGATGCCGTTCGCCTCGTGCAGCGCGTCGACGAGCGCATCCTGCCCGCCGGCTGCGATGTCCGCCGTACGCGTGGAGAGCGTCGTGACCGCCAGCCGTGCCGCAACCTCGCCGGCACGATGCCCGCCCATGCCGTCCGCCACGACGTAGAGCGGCGGCGAGACCAGGAAGGCGTCCTCGTTGCCCGGCCGGACGATGCCCGGGTCGGTGGCAGAACCCGCGCTGATGGTCAGGATCTTGGTGCTCACGTCGGCGCCCCGGTGGACAGCGCGTCGAGCGCCGCGATGTGGCCCCGAGCGGCGGCCGCCGAGACGCCGTCGCCCTTCCGTTCGAAGGCCGAGGCGGCCTTTTCGAACGCCGCCCTGGCCATCGCCGTCTCGCCGCGCGCGAGCTCCGCCAGCGCCAGTGCCCCCTGCGCCTGCCCCCGCAGCTCGAGGCTGTCGGTCTGGCCGGCCAACCTGGCGGCCTCGTCGGCGAGGCGTCGCCCCTCGGCGATGTCGCCGCTCGCCAGGAGAGCCCCGGAGCGAGGGATCCGCCACGCGACCTGCGTCCCGAGGTCGTCCGGTGCGGCGGCCGACTCGGCGATGCGCGTGGCGGCGATCGCTTCCACCAGGTTGCCCTGCTGTTGGCGCGCCGCTCCAAGAAGGGCTGCGGCCATGCCCAGGTTCGAACGTTCACCCATCGCCGTCAGGTCGCTCACGGCTTGTGTCAGCGGCCCTTCCGCGGCGGCCGGCTCGTTGGCCAGCAGCTCGACCCAGCCGGCCACGATGGCACCTTCGGCGGCATCGAGCCGCAGGCCCAGCTCGACGCACAGGCGGCTGTGCTCGACGATGAGCTGTCGCGCGCCGTCGATGTCGCCGGCCATCGCGGTCAGCCCGGCCAGGGCCGGCAGCACGGCACGCTCGACGATCCGGTTGCCTGCCGCCTCCGCCCTGATGCGCCGGCAGCGTTCGATGCCGTCGGCGACCGGTGTCGGTCCAAGGAAGGCCGCCGTCGCCAGCAGCCCGAGGCTCCGCGCCTCTTCCCGGGTGTCACCCGCCGCTCGTGCATGGACGATGGCGCGCTCGAGCTCGGCCTCCATCGACCGGATGTCGCGACGCGTCCGGTAGACCATCGCCAGCCGGCGGCGGGCCTTGGCCAGTCCGAGCTCATCACCGCGCGCCTCGAAGAGCGGGATGAGCCGCTCCACCTCGCGCTGGGTCGCCTCGGCCACACCGTCGGGGTCGGTGAAGAAGAAGAGGTGCAGGCGGGTCAGCGAGGTGTATGCCTCCTCGACGTCGCCGCCCTGGCGCTCGGCCTCCTCGGCGCCGGAGAAGACGTCGGCGGCGCGGGCGAAGTCGCCCTGCTCCGTGAGCGCCGAGCCAAGGGCGGCCAGCATCGACGCGCGGCCGGGCTCGTCGGGCGGCAGCAGCTCCGCGGCGCGATCGAGCAGCCCCACCGCGGCGGGCAGGTCGCCACGGGCGAGGGCTCGGCGGCCCGCTGCGGCCAGGTGGCCGGCACCGCGAACCGCCGCTTCACGGTAGGGTCCATCGAGCGGACCGAGCTCCGAGCGCAGGCGCGCCGCCTGCTCCTGGTGGTGACCGACGATAGCCTCGATCTCGGACAGGCGCTCGACGCTCGTCCGCTCCAGCCAGTCCGCGAACCGAAGATGGAGCTCGGCCCGTTCCTCCTTCGAGAGCGCTTCGTAAGCGGCGTCGCGGATGAGCGCGTGACGGAATCGGAAGGCGTCGCTGAAGAAGCCCGTCGCACGATCGGGGCGGATGAGCTCCCGTCGTACGAGGTCGGCCAGCCGTGGAGCGAGCTCGGCACGCGCGGTGTCGTCGAGCAGCTCGCTGACCGCCGCTCGCCAGAAGACCCGGCCGATGACCGAGGCCCGTTCCATGACCGTCCGATCGCCCAATCCCAGCCGGTCCAGGCGGGCTGCGATCAGGGCGGCGATGGTCGGTGGCACCGCCACGCCGCTCAAGTCGCCGGCGACGACCCACTTGCCGCCGTCGTTGCGCAGGACCCCGTCGTCGACGAGCATCGCCACCAGCTCCTCGACGAAGAGCGGGTTGCCCTCCGCCGCATCGCTGATGCGACGTCGGAGACGGACATCGAGACCGGTCTCGCCGACCAGCTGGGCGACCAGCTCCTCGGCCTCGATCTCGCTCAACGGCTCGAGCAGGATGGTCGTCGCGTTGAGCTTGCCACCGCCCCAGGCCGGCCGGCTGTCGAGGAACTCCGGGCGGCCCATGGTCACCAGCAGGATCGGCGACTCGCGGATCCAGTCGGTGGCGTGCTCGATGAGATCGAGGAGCGTGGGCGCGGCCCAGTGCAGGTCGTCGATGACCACGACCAGGGTCCGCTCGCGAGCCAGCGTCTCGAACAGCCGCCGGATAGCCCAGAACGTCTCCTCGACCGGCGCATCGACCTCCTCCAACCCGATGGCCTGGCCGATGCGCTCGGCCACCAGGTCGGCCTCGGGGTCGTCGTCGAGCAGCGCTCGCAGTCGGGTCCGGGCGCCCTCCATGTCGTCGTCGGCATGGATGCCCGCTGCCGCACGGACGATCTCGCCGATCGGCCAGAAGGTGATGTTCTGCCCGTACGGCAGGCATCGACCCCGCAGGACGAGGGCGTCGCCCGCCTCCTGTTCCAAGAAGGCGGCGATCAAGCGGCTCTTGCCGACGCCGGCCGTGCCCAGGACGGTGAAGAGCTGGCAGGCGCTGTCCGACTGGACGCGCTCGAAGGCCTGCGCCAGCAGGCGCAGCTCCCGGACGCGACCGACCAGCGGCGCATCGAGCCGTCGCAGGTGAGCGGGGGCGTCGGGGTCGACGTGCCGGAGGCGGAACGCGCGGACCAGCGCGGACTTGCCCTTGAGCTCGAGCTCGATCGGGTCGTCGACCTGGACCGCGTCACGCACCAGCCGATAGGTGCCTTCGCCGAGCATGATCTCGCCCGGTTGCGCGGCCTGCTCCAGGCGCGCGGCGACGTTGACGGCGTCGCCGGTGACGAAGGATTCTCCGGCCGATGGGTCGCCGGCGACGACCTCGCCGGTATTGACGCCGGTCCGGAGGCCGATGCGCACGCCGTGATCGCGCAGCATGTCGGCGTTGATCGCCTCGAGCGCCTCGTTGAGCTCGGCCGCCGCCCGGACGGCGCGCAGGGCGTCGTCCTCGTGGATGGTCGGCACGCCGAAGACCGCCATCACGGCGTCGCCGATGAACTTCTCCACGGTGCCGCCGTGACGCTCGAGGATCTCCCGCGCGGCGGCGAAGGTGCGCCCCAGGATGCGCCGCATGGACTCCGGATCGAGACGCTCGCCCATCGCCGTCGAGCCGGTCACGTCGCTGAACAGGATGGTCACGGTCTTGCGCGTCTCGCGCGTGGCGCCGGTGGCGCCCACGGGCAGCGGCGAGCCGCAGCTGCCGCAGAAGCGGAAGCCGTCGGGGTTCGCCCCACCACACGAACCGCACGTCGCCATCCGGGGCAGTGTACGCAGCGGCGCTGCAGGTGCTGTCGGTTTCGTGACATTCGCTGCCGAGCGGGCGATGCCGGCAGCATCGCGAGGAGCTGACTCACCCACCCGGCCGCGGACCATCGGCGCCCGGGTCGCGGACCTTCGGCGGTGGTGGACAGCGACATGAACGTGGTCTAGACTCCGCGCACCGTACCGGGAGACGTACGGACGTTCCGGGAGACATGTCGTGGGTCAGGGGAACACGGGCAAGGATCTGGTCGCCGTCGTCGTGACGTCGGACGGCCGCCGCGTGCCGGTCCGCTACCGCGACACGCTTCCCAGCGACGACCTCTCGCTGCGGGATCTCCTTCGACTCGTCGGCCTCGGCCTTCTTGGCCTGATCGGCCTCATTACCGGCTCCCGGCGGGAGCCCGGAGGGAGACGAGGAGGACGCCGCTAGCGACGGCACCACGTCAGGACCCACGGGACCCTCGCCGGGAGGCGGGGGTCTTTTGTTGCCACGAGCAGCCACCACGGAGGCGAACGACCGAGCGATGACGATGACGAAGGGCCCGACCGGCCGACACGTGCCGGCCGCCGGCACGAAGGCCGCCAAGGACGTCGAGCGCGCACGCACGCAGATGCTCCACGAGGCCAAGCCGCGCGGCCGGACCAGGATCGGTGCCGACGTCGTGCTCGAGGCGCTCCTGCGCCAGGGCGCCGACGTCCTGTTCGGCTATCCCGGTGGCGTCATCCTGCCGCTCTACGACGTGCTCGGCGACTATCCGGACCTCCGTCACGTGCTGGTACGCCACGAGCAGGGCGCGGCCCACGCGGCCGATGGCTACGCGCGCGCGACGGGCAAGGTCGGGGTCTGCATGGGCACCTCCGGTCCCGGTGCCACCAACCTGGTGACCGGCCTGGCGACGTCGCAGCTCGACTCCATCCCGGTCGTGGCCATCACCGGCAACGTGCCTGCCGCGCTCATCGGCAAGGACGCCTTCCAGGAGATCGACATCACCGGCATCACGCTGCCGATGACCAAGCACAACTACCTGGTGCGCGACGCCGACGAGCTGCCACGCGTCCTGGCCGAGGCCTTCCACATCGCTCGGACCGGACGCCCCGGCCCGGTCCATGTCGACATCACCAAGGACGCCCTGCAGCAGGAGACGACCGCGCCGCATCCCAGCGATGAGGAGGTCTCGGCCGGACTGCCGGGCTTCAAGCCCAACTTCGACGGCCACCCCAAGCAGCTCAAGACGGCTGCGCGCGAGATCGACCACGCCCTCCGGCCGGTCATCCTGGCCGGCCATGGCGTCCTGGTCGCCGAGGCCTGGGACGACCTGCGGGCCTTCGCCGAGAAGACGCAGATCCCCGTCGCCCACACGCTGCTCGGCATCGGCGGTATCGACGAGACGCATCCGCTCAGTTACGGCTACATGGGCATGCACGGCTGGAAGCACGTCAACAAGGCCATCCAGTCGGCCGACCTGCTCATCGCCCTGGGCATGCGCTTCGACGACCGCGTCACCGGTAAGGTCAGCACCTACGCGCCCGGCGCCCGGATCGTCCACGTCGACATCGACCCCAGCGAGATCGGCAAGAACGTGGCCGTCGACGTGCCCATCGTCGGTGATGTCGGGCGCGTGCTGCGCGCGCTCACGCCGCTGGTCAGCGAACGACGTCGCGAGGAGCGCGACGAGTACTTCGCCGAGCTGGCCGAGTGGCGTCGGGAGTCGGAAAGCTCCTCGTGGCACGGCTCCGGAGCCTGGCGCGACGGCCTGCTCAGCGCCGACTTCGTCATCCAGCGCATCGGCGAGCTGACGGCCCATGATGCGACGCTCATCGCCGACGTCGGCCAGAACCAGATGTGGCTGGCGCGCTACGCCCACTTCCGCCGGCCGAACTCGCATCTCAGCTCAGGTGGCCTGGGCACCATGGGCTACTCGATGCCGGCCGGCATGGGCGCGGCGCTCGGTCGGCCAGACAAGGAGACCTGGGCCATCGCCGGCGACGGCGGCTTCCAGATGACGCTCCAGGAGCTGGCCACCCTCGTCCAGGACCATATCCCGGTCAAGATCGCGCTCATGGACAACAAGAAGTTGGGCATGATCCGCCAGTGGCAGGAGATCATCTACGGCGGCAACTACCATTCGGCGAGCCTCTTCGGGCCTGACTATCTCAAGCTCTGCGAGGCCTACGGCATCCCCGCCTTCAAGGCCACCGCGCCCGACCAGGTCGATGACGCGATCCGCGCCGCGCAGGCCGTCGATGGGCCGGCCTTGGTCTGGTTCGAGATCGCCGAGGAGCAGAACGTCTTCCCCATGATGCCGGCCGGCAAGGGTCTCTCCGACCTCATCGAGAAGTGGGGCGGTGCCGACGAATGAGTGACACCGACGGCGCTCGTCCCGAGGCGCCGGCCGCCCGCTACGTGCCGGGCAGCGGCGAGAGCCGGCGTCACGTCCTGGTCGCCATCGTCAACAACCGCCCCGGCGTCCTGAACCGCGTCGCGAGCCTGATGCGGGCGCGCAACTTCAACATCGAATCGCTGGCTGTCGGCCACACCGAGAACCCGGACGTGAGCCGGATGACGATCACGCTGCGCGGCGACGACTATGGCGTCGAACAGGTAGGCAAGCAGCTCTACCGGCTGATCGACGTGCTCAAGGTCCAGGACGTGACCGCCGAGCGGCGCGTGGAGCACGAGCTGGCCCTCATCAAGGTCCGCGCCACGAATACCAATCGAGCCGAGATCGTGACCATCGTCGAGCTCTACAAGGGGCGCGTCGTCGACCTGGCTGCGGACTCGGTCATCGTCGAGGCCACGGGCACGGAGGACGAGATCGACCGCCTGGTCGACCTGGTCACCCCGTTCGGCATCAAGGAACTGGTCCGGACCGGCAGCATCGTCATGCTGCGCGGCGCCCAGACCGTCGAGTTCGAGGAGAAGGTCTGATGGGCGCACGCATGTACTACGACGCCGACGCGGATGCCTCGGCGCTGGCCGGCCGCACGGTCGCCATCATCGGCTATGGCAGCCAGGGCCACGCCCACGCGCTGAACCTGCGCGACTCCGGGGTCGACGTCGTCGTCGGGCTCAAGGAGACGTCCAAGAGTCGCGCCCTGGCCTCCGAGGCTGGCCTGCGGGTCGCCACCGTGGCCGATGCGGTAGCCGCCGCCGACGCGGTCATGATCCTCGTCCCTGACACCGAGCAGAAGGCGGTCTACGACACGGAGATCGCGCCGCATCTGCGGCCGGGCACGTTGCTCATGTTCGCCCACGGCTTCAACATCCACTTCAAGCGCATCGACCCGCCGGCAGGCATCGATGTCGGCATGGTCGCGCCAAAGGGACCCGGCCACCTTCTCCGCTCCGTCTACGTCGAGGGCGGCGGCGTGCCCGCGCTCTTCGCCGTCCACCGCGACGACAGTGGCACCGCTCGTGCGCGGACGCTCGCCTACGCCCGCGCCCTCGGCTGCACCCGCGCCGGGGTCCTCGAGACGACCTTCGCCGAGGAGACCGAGACCGACCTGTTCGGCGAGCAGTCGGTCCTCTGCGGCGGGACGGCCTCGCTGGTCAAGATGGCCTTCGAGACGCTCGTCGAGGCCGGCTACCAGCCGGAGCTGGCCTACTTCGAGACGATGCACGAGCTGAAGCTGATCGTCGACCTCCTCTACCGCGGCGGGCTCAACTTCATGCGCTTCAGCGTCAGCGATACGGCTGAGTTCGGGGATTACGTGTCCGGGCCGCGCATCATCGACGACCACGTCCGGCAGACCATGCGCAAGGTCCTCGCCGAGATCCAGGACGGCACCTTCGCCGCTCGCTGGATCGCCGAGAACGAGTCGGGCAAGGCGGAGTTCCTGCGCATGCGCCAGGCCGACCAGGACCATCAGATCGAACAGGTCGGCGCCGAGCTGCGCCGGCAGATGCGCTGGCTCAACCCGGTCGAGGTGACGGCCGGCCAGGCCCAGGCATCGGCCACCGGCTCTGCGGCCGGACACTGATGCCACGTCCCTTGAGCGGTGAGCGGCGATGAGCGGACCCGGTCCGGCGGGTTGGGACCCGAGGCGCATCCGCGTCTTCGACACGACGCTGCGCGACGGGGAGCAGGCGCCTGGCGCGGGCCTCACGGCCGAGGAGAAGCTGGAGGTCGCCCGTCAGCTCGTGCGTCTCAACGTGGACGTCATCGAGGCGGGCTTCCCGGCCGCCTCGCCCGGCGACTGGGAGGCGGTCCACCGCATCGCCAAGGAGACCAAGGGCGTGGCCGTGGCCGCCCTCGCGCGCTGCCGCGACGGCGACCCGCAGCGCGCGGTCGAGGCGATCCGCGTGGCCGAGCGTCCCCACCTACACGTCTTCATCGCGACCTCCGACATCCACCTCAAGCACAAGCTGCGCGCCACCCGCGAGGAGGCGCTGGCGGCAGCCGTGGAGTGGGTCCGCTATGGGCGCAAGGCGCTCGGCCCGGATGCCGAGATCGAGTTCAGCGCCGAGGATGCCTCGCGCACGGACCCGGAGTTCCTGCTGCGCATCTACGAGGCAGTCGTCGATGCCGGTGCCACGACGGTCAATATCCCCGACACCGTCGGCTACGCCATCCCGGCCGAGTTCGGGGCGCTGGTCGCCTCGGTCGTCGACCGCGTGGGCTCGGGGGCCGTGGTCAGCGTCCACTGCCACAACGACCTCGGCCTGGCCACGGCCAACACCCTGGCTGCCGTCCAGGCCGGCGCTCGCCAGGTCGAGGTGACCATCAACGGCCTCGGCGAGCGTGCCGGCAACGCGTCGCTCGAAGAGGTCGTCATGTCGTTGCGCACGCGGCCGACGCAGTTCCCCGACGCTCGCCAGCCGCGTGGCGACGGAACAGATCACCGCCGCCAGCCGCCTGGTCAGCTACCTGACCGGCTTCGTCGTCCAGCCCAACAAGGCCGTCGTCGGCGGCAATGCCTTCGCCCACGAGTCGGGCATCCACCAGGACGGGGTGCTCAAGAACCCGCTGACCTACGAGATCATGACACCGCAGTCGGTCGGCCTGAGCGGCTCGACGCTGTCCATCGGCAAGCTCTCCGGGCGGCGCGGCCTGCAGGGCAAGCTGCACCAGCTTGGCCATGACATCGAGGGCCCGACACTCGACGACATCTATCGTCAGGTCGTGGCCCTGGCCGACGCCAAGAAGGACGTCACCGACGACGACCTCCTGGCGCTCATCGAACAGCAGGCTGCCGAGGCATCGCCGACACCAGCGGGCAACATCCAGCTGACTGGCTGGAGCGTCACGTCCAGCCACGGCGGCCGCTCGCAGGGCAGCGTCTCGCTGGCCACGTCCGAGCGGACCGAGACTGCCGAGGGTACCGGCAACGGTCCGGTCGACGCGCTCTTCGGCGCCGTCGATGCCGCGGTCCAGCCGATCCTGGGTTGGCACCCGGTGCTCATCGAGTACGAGATCCGTGCGGTCACCGCGGGCGAGGACGCGCAGGGCAACGTGCTCGTGCGCTGCCGTCGCTCGAGCGACGGCGAAGACGGCCCGATCGGCGACCGGCCACGGCCTGTCCACGAACATCATCGAGGCGTCTCTCGAGGGCTACGTCTCGGCACTCAACAAGCTGCGCGACGCGGTCGTGCGCGAGGTCAGGGCATGACCGCCGGCGACCCTCAGCCGCAGTCGGCGTGGGACCGTGCCGGCGACCCTGAAGCCGAGCGACCGGCTCCGACCTATCGCGTGGTCTCCATCCCGGGCGACGGCATCGGCCCAGAGGTCATCGCGGCCGGTCGGCGGGTGCTCGATGCGGCCGGCGCCGCGATGGGCTTCAACTTCGAGTGGCGCGAGCTGGTCGTCGGCGGGCGGGCCATCGACGACTACGGCGTCTCGATCCGCGACGAGGACCTGGCGGTCTGTGCCGCCGCCGACGCCGTCTACCTGGGCGCCATCGGCGGCCCCAGGTGGGACGATCCGGCGGCCGCCGTCCGTCCTGAGCAGGCGCTCTTCGCGCTTCGCGGCGGCCTCGGCCTGTATGCCAACCTGCGCCCGGTGACCGTCGAGCCGGCCCTGGTGATGGCCTCGCCAGTCCGGCCGACGCTGCTGCGTGGCGTCGACCTGCTCATCGTCCGCGAGCTGACCGGTGGCCTGTACTTCGGTCGTCCATCGGAGGAGCGGGCGACACCGGATGGCAGGTCGGCGGTCGATACCCTGGTCTACACGGAAGGCGAGATCCGGCGCGTCGTGCGCCTGGCGTTCGGGCTTGCGCAGGATCGCCGGGGCCGATCGACGAGCGTCGACAAGGCCAACGTCCTGGCCACCTCCCGGCTCTGGCGCAAGGTCGTCGACGAGCTCCGCCCGGAGTTCCCGAAAGTCATGGTCGAGCATCGTCTGGTCGATTCCGCGGCCATGCTGCTCATCCAGCACCCGGCCGCCTTCGACGTCGTCGTCACCGAGAACCTCTTCGGCGACATCCTCAGCGACGAGGCGTCTGTCCTGGCCGGCTCGCTGGGCATGCTGCCGTCCGCCTCGATCGGCGAGCGCCGCACCGCGCACGGCCTGTTCGGGCTCTACGAGCCGGTACACGGCTCGGCGCCGGACATCGCCGGTCAGGACAAGGCCAACCCCATCGGCACCATCCTGTCCGGCGCGATGATGCTGCGCTGGTCCTTCGGCCGCCCGGATGCCGCGGCCCTCATCGAGCGCGCCGTCCGCGGCGCCCTCCGGGACGGCTGGCGGACGCCGGATCTGATGCCCGCCGCGGAGTCCGCGGCGAGCGCGAAGCCATCTCCGCCGACGGCTCGGACGGCGGCCATCAAAGCGGCCGGGACCGTCGCCTTCGCCCGTGCCGTGATCGACCACCTGGCCCAGCCCAGCACCGCAGGAGCCGCCTCGTGAGCGACGCCATCCTCCTCTACGACACGACACTGCGCGACGGGACCCAGCGCGAGGGCATGGTCCTCTCGCTGGCCGACAAGGTGCACATCGCGCGCCGCCTGGACGAGGCCGGCTTCCCTTACATCGAGGGCGGCTGGCCGGGCTCCAACCCCAAGGACGTCGAGTTCTTCGCGGCCGCCCGCGGCATGACCTGGCAGAACGCCCGGATCGCGGCCTTCGGCTCGACGCGCCATCGTGCCAACCGCGCCCGATCAGGATCCGAACCTGCGCTGCCCTGGTCGAGGCACGGACGCCGGTCATCACCATCTTCGGCAAGAGCTGGCTGCTGCACGTGACCGAGGTCCTGGGCGCGACGCCGGACGAGAACCTGGCCATGGTCCACGACTCGGTCGCCTTCTGTCGCCAGGGCGGCAAGGTCGCGAGGTCGTCTACGACGCCGAGCACTTCTTCGACGGCTACAAGGCCGACCGCGACTACGCCCTGGCGACCCTGCGTGCGGCGCATGCGGCCGGTGCCGAGCACGCTCGTCCTGTGCGACACCAACGGCGGCTGCATGACCGACGAGATCGCGACCATCGTGGCTGACGTCATCGCCACGCTCGATCTCGGCGACGCGGTCCGCTATCGGCATCCACGTCCACGACGACGCCGGCCTGTCCGTGGCCAACTCGCTGGCCGCCGTGCGCGCCGGCGTGCGCCACGTCCAGGGCACGGTCAACGGCTACGGCGAACGCTGCGGCAACGCCAACATCGTGACCATCTGGGCCGACCTGGGGCTCAAGATGGGCTCTCGAGACGGTGCCCGGCGCCACCGACCTGACGGCGCTCGCCGAGCTCTCGCGTTACGTGGCCGAGATCGCCAACATCACGCCCGACGCCCACGCGCCGTACGTCGGAGCCAGCGCCTTCGCCCACAAGGGCGGCGTCCACGGCGCGGCGACGGCCAGGGTCCGCCATGCCTACCAGCACATCGACCCGGCGCTCGTCGGCAACGAGACACGCCTCGTGGTCAGCGAGCTCGGCGGCCGCGTCAACACCCAGTGGCGCGCGGAGCAGCTCGGCCACGAGCTGGAGGGTGTCGTCGATCCGCGCGAGCTGAGCCAGCTCATCAAGCAGCTCGAGTCGGAGGGCGCCAGCTTCGAGGGCGCGGAGGCGTCCTTCGAGCTGCTCATCCGCCGCCATCGGCCGCGACTACGTGGCGCCCTTCAAGCTGCTCGACTTCACCGTCCTCGTCGAACAGCGCGACGGCGCAGGACCTGCGCGCCGAGGCGACCGTCAAGGTCGAGGTCGAGCGGGGAGGTGCTGCATACGGCAGCCGACGGCAACGGCCCGGTCAATGCCCTCGACGCAGGCATTGCGCAAGGCGCTGCGCGCCTTCTATCCGCAGCTCGACGACGTCCATCTCGTGGACTACAAGGTGCGCATCCTCGACGGCGACGCCGCGACCGCAGCCAAGACGCGGGTGGTCATCGACTCATCAGCCGCATGGGGCACCTGGTCGACGGTCGGCTCGGACACGAACATCATCGCCGCCTCCTGGCAGGCGCTCGGCGATTCGCTCGAGTACGCCCTCTGGAAGAGCGGCGCCCAGTCTCCGCAACGCCGCGACGAGCGGCACTTCACGACCGCCAGCCCGGGAGGCAGATGATGAGCGATCCCGCCGTCGAGACGCAGCGCATCCACCTCGCGCGCTGGAGCTGCACGACAGGATCGAACGTGCAGAGCCGCGGCGTCGTCGTGCTCGAGAGCGGCGATCACCGCTGGGAGGCCACGGCCGAGGGCAACGGCGCCGTCGACGCGCTGTTCGGAGCTGTCGACTCGGCTCTGGCGGGCGTGCTGACCGGCCACCCCAGGCTCATCGGCTACGACGTCCATGCCCTCGCCGAGGGACCCGATGCGGAAGGTCGGGTGACCGTCCGCCTCGCCCCACCCGCTGGCGCTGAGGGCGCCCGGGCCGAAGGCGCGTACGAGGGCACGTCGGCCTCGCCCAACATCATCGCGGCCTCGGTCGAGGCCTACATCGAGGCGATCAACGACCTGCTCGCGCAGGCCCACTGGGCAGGCGCCACCGACGCGGCCGGGAACCGCGCCAGGTCCGCGACCGAGCCGCTCTCCGCGGCGACCTCGACGGAGTTCGACGAGGACGCCGCCCGACACGACACGACCGCCTGGTTCGAGCGCTGAACGGCTAGCGCGAGGCCGCTGCGGACCCGCCACGACCCGGGGCCATGGTCAGTGGCTGACGACGGTCAGCATCTGACGACGGTCAGTGGCTGACGACCTTCGCCATCTCCGCTGCGCTGGCGATCCAGCCCGCGACCGTGGCCTCGGACGGCACGCGCCGCACCCAGTTCGGGCGGGCGGCGTCGATCTCCTGGAAGGTCCGGGCCAGGTTGGCCGCGTTGCGCTGGGCCAGCTCGGCCGGTGAGTCGACGCCGGCGGCCTCGAGCAGATCGGCGTACTCGGGCCCGACGCCCTCGATCCGCATCAGGTCGACGTGGTTGACCCATTTGAGCAGCTGCTCCGCGCTGATACCGGTCATGCCGGAGACCTTCTCTCGACCGGCAGCGCTGGCTGCGGCCATGATCAGGTCGTCGGTGGTGCCGATGCCCACCTCACCTAGCTTCGCCCCATAGGCGGCACCGATGCCCTCGACCTCGTCGATCCGCATCACGGTCTCCCTTCGCCCCCCGCTGATCCCCCGGTTCCCCGGCGCCCTGGGCGCCACATCGGGCTACGTGTGTCCGCAGCCCAGGAAGGCCCGGAACTCGGAGCGCACGTGGTCCTCCTGATCGCCGGCCGCGGTCTCGCTCGAGGTCGCGTCGCAGGGGTCGCAGCATACCCCGGACCGCCGACCCGGCGTCGACCTCGGACGAGTCGCCGGGCCCCGGTCGGAGCCCCGCGGTACCTGCCGTCGCGCCGGCCGGGCGCCGTTAGACTCCGGATGCCATGACCCGTTACGCCTACTCCGGAGAGCCAGGCGCCTTCGCCGAGGACGCCGTGCTGGCCGTCGACGCGACGGCGCAGCCGGTGCCCGTGCCGGGCTTCCACGAGGTCTTCGAGGCCGTCGTGGCGGGTCGGCGCCCCGCTGACGGCCCGGGCGAGCCGCCCATCGAGCGTGGCGTCGTGCCCATCGAGAACGTCGTCCAGGGCACGGTCAGGGAGACGTATGACCTGCTCCTCGAGCACGACCTGGTCATCGTCGGCGAGGTCATCGTGCCGGTCCATCTCTGCCTCGCCGCGTTGCCGGACGAGCGCATCGAGTCGATCGAGCGCGTCTATTCCCACGTCCAGGCGCTCGGCCAGGCCGAGACCTTCCTTCGCTCGCGGTCATGGAGCCTGCTGACGACCTACAACACGGCGGGCGCCGGCAAGCTCATCGCCGATCACCAGGAGCGAGGTGCCGCAGCCGTCCTCTCGCCCCGCGCCGCGGCCCGCTTCGGCCTGTCGGTGCTGGCCGCCGAGATCCAGACCGTGGCGGAGAACCGGACACGCTTCCTCGTCGTGGCTCGACCGGACGTCGTCGACTCGATCGGCGCCACGACCGTGCATTCGACTCCGGCCGCGGACGCCCGGCATCGGACGACCCTCGTGCTGGCCGTCACCAACGAACCCGGCTCACTGGTGCGCTGCCTCGAGATCCTGGCCGCGGCTGAGCTCAACATGGGCAAGCTCGAGTCGCGCCCGAGCCGGGAGCGGGCCTGGGAGTACGTCTTCTGGGTCGAGTTGGACGCCGATGCCGCCGCTCCATCGACCGCTGCCGCGATCACCGCCCTCCGGCGCGTGGCCTCCATGGTCCGGGTGCTGGGCTCCTGCCCTCGGGCGGCGGACCCGATCTAGGGTCGCTCAGCGGGGCGGCTCGGGCGCGCTCCTAGGCTCGGACGTGTTCCGGTGCTCAATGGATGATCGACCACGACGGCGGATCGTCGTCGCCGGGCTCGAGGCGCTCCCAGCTGGCCTCCTCGGCCAGTCGCCGCTCGTCGATCTCCGTGATCGTCGTCCGGTGCACCCAGCCCGCCGCGCCGTTCGGGGTGCGGATGAATGCATAGCGGCCCTGCTCGGCGACGATCTCGACCTCATCGCCGCGGTCGAGCCAGGCGACCTCCACGCCGCGGATCTCATCCGGCTGGTCATACGCGCGCACAAGGCGGTAGGTCACGCGCGCCCGCCGGATGGCCGCGTCGGCCGGTGCCGCGAACATCATCGGGACCTGGTCGGGGATGTCGCGCGTCGATGCCTTGCGCGCCGCCTGCAGGGACGGTCGCCGCCAACGTGGCATGCCAAGCTCCTGGTATGGCGTGTCCGGTGCCGCAGCCGCCGCCGCGGCGATGAGAGCCGGCTGGCGCGTTGCCGCGGGCGCCTCGAGGAGGTCCATCGGGCCGGCTCCGACCATCTCCAGGCGGCGCCGGGGACGCGACGCCAGGAAGGCGAAGATGGCGATACCGATGACGGCTGAGAACGCTGTCAGGAGGACCGATGGCAGCCAGGGCACGCCGTCGAAGGGGTCGCCGAAGGCGGCGCCGCCGGGCAGGTCGGGCGGCGGTCCGCCACCCGGGCCATCCACCGCGCGAAGCCCGGGGGCGATGGCGATGGCGCGCTCGGACGGCGACGGCGTGGGGCCGGCGGTCGGCCCCAGCGTCCCGGTGCTGGTCGGGTCGGGCGTCGAGCCCGGCGTGGCCGTCGATCGGGCCACCGCGCTCGGTCGTGCCGCCGGCTTCGGTTTGGGCTTGCTCGTCCCGGCGGGCTTGGGCTTGGCCGTCGCGGAGGGCCTGCGGGTCGGCCTGGGCGTGGGCTTGGGGGTTGGCTTGGGCGTGGGCTTCGGCGTCGGTTTGGGCGTTGGCTTGGGGGTCGCCGGCGGCGCCACGCTGATGCTGTCTGGCGTAACGGTGGACAGCGTCACGGTCTTGATCCCGGGGTCGGAACCGCTGGTCGCCGAGAAGCTGTAGGCGTAGGGCCCTGGCGCCAGGCTGGCGCTGGTGCTGAATGTCACGCCGGCCCACCAGCTCGAGCCGGATGCCGACATGGCCATCGGCCCGACCCCCGAGATGATGACGACGACGCTCGATGGTGCGCAGCCGCGGCTGTCGCGATAGGTGACGCTGAAGACGAAGTTCGTCGACGGCGTGCCACTGCCGGGCGAGACGGAGCCGTTCGAAAGCGCCGGTGTGTGAGACGCGCCATTGCACCTCGCCGCGCCTGCCGGTGCCGGGCTGGCGAGCAGGATCATGAGCGCGAGCAACACGGCCACCAGAGCGGCGCCAAGCCATCGACTTGGGGTCGATCGATCGGTCGTTGTGAGCATGTTGCGTCGAGGCACCCCCTGATGAAGGTTCGGTGTCGACCGTAGCAGCGGCGCTTCGTGCGGCGAATGGCCCGATGGTCCCGCCCTCCCGAGCCGCCGACCTAGGCCAATTCGCGCCCGTGACCGGTACCACAAGGGTCTGTCCCGTGACGCGGTGCCGCGCTACAACGACGTTCTCGCATCGGCCGCGTGGTCGACGCTCGCTTACCGGGGGTTTGGATACCGCACGTGGCCGTGCTCGACTGGAACGGCGAGGTCCACGACGAGACCGATGGCATCGGGGTGGCGTCGGTCCGCCGCCGCCTGGTGCTGGCCCTCGCAGTCATCTTCGCCTCGCAAGTCCTGCTCTGGACGCTCCTCGGAGACCTCGAATCGGGCGAGGGTGACGTCCAGCCGGTCATCGCCTTCCTGCGCGTCGTGATCATCGGTGTCGCGCTGCCGTTGCTGATGGTCATCCTGGCGCGCGCGATCCTGGCCCCTGCGGAACGCCTGGAGGCAGCTCGTGACCACTTCCGTCAGGAGTACGACCGCGCCCGGCTGACCGCGTTGCTCGATCCGCTGACCGGCCTCGGCAACCACCGCGCCTTCCAGGAGGAGCTGGCTCGCACGGTCTCCGACGCCCAGGGCGCCGAGGCGCCGCTGGCCCTCCTGCTGCTCGACCTCGACGATCTGAAGCGGATCAACGATGAGCGAGGCCACGCCGGCGGCGATGCCGCGCTGGCGGCCATGGGACGGTTGCTCGTCACATCCACGCGGCACGCAGACCGAGCGTTCCGGATCGGGGGCGACGAGTTCGCAGTCCTGATGCCGAGCACCGACGCGATCGCTGCCTTCGCCATCGCCCGACGGCTCCTCGCGGCGACGGTCGAGACCACCGACGAGCGCACGAGCGACGAGCGCACAGTCCCCGAGCTCTCCTTCTCCGGCGGGATCGCCGGCCTGGCCCCCGAAACGGGTGACAGCGGACAGCTCTTCCGACAGGCCGACGCAGCGCTCTACTGGTGCAAGCGACACGGTCGGACCGACATCCAGATCTTCGACCCCCAGCGACACGGCAGCGCCGGTGACGCGCGCACCACGCCGGAGCTGGCTGCGGCGGTCGCGGCGGTCGCCGACCAGCGCCTCCTGCGGCCCGTCTACCAGCCGATCTTCAGCCTCACGACCGGCGCGCCGATCGGATTCGAGGGTCTCGTGCGGCCACTGCCGGGCTCGGGTTTCGCCGACCCCAACAGCCTCTTCACGGCGGCCGAGGTCATCGGGCGGACGGTCGAGCTGGACATGGCCAGCATCGCGGTCGTGGCCAGCCATGCCGACGAGCTGGGGCCGGACCAGTACCTCGCCGCCAACCTGTCACCGCGGACGATGGAGACGGACCAGTTCCACGCCGCCGACCTGGTGGCACTCTTCCGGGATCACGGGGTGACCCCCGACCGCGTCGTGCTCGAGCTGACGGAGCGCGAGACCGTCGAGGACATGACGCGGCTGCGAGAGAGCATCGCCGCCTGCCGAGCAGCCGGCTTCCGACTGGCGGCCGACGACGTTGGCGCCGGTAATGCGGGCCTTCGACTGCTCAGCCAGATCCGCTTCGACATCGTCAAGATCGACCTCAGCCTGGTGCAGGTCGGCGTCCTCGAGGAGTCGTCGCGAGCCGTGCTGCGCGCGTTGCGCGACCTGGCCGACCGCTGGGGCGCCACGATCGTGGCCGAGGGCGTCGAGACCCCGTCACAGCTCGAGGTCGTCCGCGGTCTGGGCATCTCGGCCGTCCAGGGCTACCTCGTCGGTCGCCCGGTCGACCGGCCGCGAGCCGACGCCGTCGACCTCGACGAGCTGATCGGCTCGGTCCGTTGGCGGAATGACCTGCTGCCCGTGCCTGAAGAGAACGAGGCTGAGGTGGAGGTTCCGGCGGCCAGCTAGACCGCAGTCGTCGCCCCTCGTGCGCCCCGGCCTACTCGACGACGACCGCGTCGAGCCCGTCTTCTGCCTGTGGGTACGGCAGGTGCAGGTCGTCGAGCGTGTCGGCCAGGATGTCCGCCACGGCCAGATTGCGGAACCACTTGCGGTTCGACGGGATGACGTACCAGGGCGCGCTCTTCGGCGAGCAGCGCTCGAGCATCTCCTCGTAGGCCGCCACGTACTCGTCCCAGCGCTTGCGCTCGTCGAGGTCGGCGCTCGAGAACTTCCAGCGCTTGGTCGGGTCGTCGAGGCGCGCCTGGAGGCGCTCCTTCTGCTCGTCCTGGTCGATGAGCAGGAAGAACTTGACGATGGTCGTGCCGGTCTCGCTGAGCAGCTGCTCGAACTCGTTGATCTGCCCGTACCGCTGCCGCCAGATCGGCGCCGGCACAAGCTCGTGGACCCGGACGACGAGCACGTCCTCGTAGTGCGAGCGGTTGAAGATGGCGACGCTGCCCTTGGGCGGCACGGCCTTGTGAGCCCGCCAGAGGAAGTCACGGGCCAGCTCCTCGGGCGTCGGGACCTTGAAGCCGACGACGTCGCAGCCTTGCGGATTGAAGGCGCCCATGACGTGGCGGATGGTGCCGTCCTTGCCGGCCGTATCGATGCCCTGGAGGATGACCAGGACCGCCTGTTTGCCGTTCGCCCAGAGGCGTTCCTGGAGGTCGGTCAGGCGGTCGACGCCGCGCGTCAACTCCTCGAGCGCGTCGGCTTTTTGATGCCCGAACGTCTCATCGGGATCGTACGCGGCGAGGTCGACCTTGCGATCAGGTCGCACGAGGAGGCGCTCGCGGAGGCTCGGCTGTGCGTGCGTTGCGGTCATCGGGGCAAGCATAGCGGCCGTCAAAGCGGCCGTTCGGCGAGCCACGAATGCTGACCGCGCGCCGCAGGATAGCGGCTGGCCGACGGAGCAGATCCATTGCCACGGCCCCCGGTGCGGCGAGCGGCGGGGTGCATCGTGGTGGCGGCGTCGACGGCCGTCAGGCTGGGGCCTTAGGTGGCAGCGAATGGATTGGGACCTGGCGTGGCTGGAGGCACCCCGGAAGCCCAGGTTCGTTCGCTCACGCCGAGCATCTGGAGCGTAGTCCTGCGACAGGCGGTACTTCCGGTGGCGCTGAATGTCGAAATCGGCGTCGGGCCGACGCCTGACAGCGAAAGCATCCGCTGGCAGCGAATGGAGGTTGGGTGGGTCGTGTCCGCCCCCCGGCCGCGCGCGCCCCTCGGCCGCGCGCGCCCCCCGGCCGACGTGCGGCGCACCGGCGCCGCCGTGAGATCCGTGTAATGGTGCACGATCGCGCGCGTCTCGAACCAGACGGGGTCGTGGGCTAGCTAAGGTGCACGTGTGGCGTCGGTGCTTCAGTTCCTGGCCGATCAGTTCTTCGTGATCTCGTTCGCGATGTTCGCCGCTGCTTCCGCGGTGGTCATCATTCGGTCGCGCCGCCGACGTGCCGCGGGCTCGCCGGCCGGCGAGCCGGGCTTGCGGACCGCGGCGATCGCGACCGTCGTGACGGTGGCGGTCGTCGTGCTCGCTGGGCTCGTCTTGGCGTGGCTGTTTCGTGGGCTGAATTCGGCTTACTACTACGGGGAAGGCCCGCCGCCCGTCGCGCCCCCGCCCGACCCCATAGCGCTCGTCTGGTCGGCGCTGCTCCTAGTACTCTGGCTTGCTGTCCCGTTCCTCGCCGTGCTCGACGTCTATGCCCTGTGGCCGCCTCGCACAGGCAACCGTGCGGCCGCCGCGGGCCGTGGATTCGTGGGCGTCTTTCTGGTGGTGGTCGGCCTCCTTGTCGGAAGCCAGCTGCAGGGGGCCATCGCCAACGCAGCTGGCGAGGCCACGAAGGTTGCAGACGAGCGTGCCGTCGAGGCGCGATCCGCGGGACTGTCGATCGAGGTCGTCGTCGTCGACGCGACGCTCGACGGCTCGACGGATCACGGGCGCACCGTCTCCGGTCTGACCCTTGACGTCGCGGTGCGCTCCGATCACGACATCCAGCTCCGCGAGGCTGGTCCTGGCATCACGAACCAGGCCATGTGGATCGGACCACCCGACGAATTCTCGGTCGAAGTCGAGGGCGGGCTGGGGTTGCCGACGCATGTCCCGGCAGGTTTCGCGCGGACGTATCGGATGGAGATCCCCATCACCAGCCCTTTCCCAGCGGATCGCTACACGACCGGCCCGTGGGAGGCCTCGCTGCTTCTTATCGGGCCGGACAACGACGCGACCGGATCGCCGATCACGTGGGAGGCGGCGTCTCCGTTCGAGGTCTCCGGACCGTAAGGTGTTCGGCAGTCTTACCGATTCGCGCTACGATCGGGTCCATGACCACGATCACGGGCACTAACCCGCATCCGATCTACCTGGCCGGGCAGTGGGTCACCTCACCCGACATCCTGGAGGTCAGTGACCCGGCCCACCCGGATGCGCCGGCCGGCCGGACCTATACCGCGACCCCAGAGCAGTACGACGCGGCGGCCGACGCCGCCGTGGCCGCGTTCGAGGAGACCCGGCACCTGCCGGCATACGAGCGTGGTCGGATCCTGCGCGAGATCAGCGCGGGCATCAGGGCCAGACGCGAGGAGCTCGGGCGGACCATCGCCCTCGAGGCCGGCAAGCCGATCCGCGACGCGCTGGTCGAGGTCGATCGCGCCGTGCTGACCTTCCGCCTCGGCGCCGAGGAAGCCGAGCGGATGACCGGGGAGACGATCCCGCTCGACCTGATGCCGACCTCGCGCGGTCGCCTGGGCATCACGCGGCGCTTCCCGATCGGACCGGTGGCCGCCATCAGCCCCTTCAACTTCCCGCTCAACCTGGCCGCGCACAAGCTCGCGCCGGCCATCGCCGCCGGCTGCTCGATCGTCCTCAAGCCGCCGTCCAAGGACCCGCTCACGATGCTGACGGTGGCCGAGATCGTGGCCGAGACTGGCCTGCCGCCGGGCGCGGTGAGCATCCTGCCCATGAGCCGCGAGCTCGGCGACCGGATGGTCGCCGACGACCGCTTCAAGCTGCTGACGTTCACCGGCAGCCCGGCCGTCGGCTGGCGGATGAAGGCCCGCGCGGGCAAGAAGCACGTCGTCCTGGAGCTGGGCGGCAACGCTGCCGTCATCGTCGACCGCACGGCGGACCTCGACTGGGCCGTCAAGCGCATCCTCGTCGGCGCCTTCACCTACGCCGGCCAGGTCTGCATCAGCGTCCAGCGCATGTTCGTCCACGCCGAGATCTGGGATCCGTTCATGGACGCGCCTGGCAGAGGGAGCGCGGAGCCTGCGCCGCGGCGACCCCCTCGATCCCGAGACCGTCCTCGGCCCGATGGTCGAGGAGGCCCAGGCGCAGCGCACGCAGCGCTGGGTCGAGGAGGCGGTCGCGCTCGGTGGTCGGGTCATCGTCGGCGGCCGTGCCGAGGGCGCCTTCTTCCCGGCCACCATCCTGGCCGACGTCCCGCCCCAGGCCCAGGTCTGCTCGGCCGAGGTCTTCGCCCCGGTCGTCGTGGCCTTCCGCTTCGACGACTTCGACGAGGCGATCCACGCCGTCAATGACTCCGATTACGGCCTCCAGACGGGCGTCTTCACGAACGACCTGGCACACGCCCGGCGCGCGTTCGAAGGGCTCGATGTCGGTGGCGTCATCGTCAACGACGTGCCGACCTATCGGATCGACCACATGCCATATGGCGGCGTGAAGGACTCCGGCATCGGTCGAGAAGGTCTGCGTTGGGCGATAGAGGACATGACCGAGATCCGCATCATGGTCCTCGCTGAGCCGATGTAGCGGGGCGAGAGGCGCCATCCGCCACGCGGATCCCTGCGCCGCGATCTCGCGCGCCCAGACGCGCTCCGCCGGGAGTCGGGACCTTGGTACCAGCGGCCCTCGCCGGTCGTCACATGGCGCCGCGGCGCTATATCGGGTTGGATGGTGCCTCGCTGCTCCACCGCCCCATCCTGACGTCAGGGGCGGCTCTGGTTCGTCGCCGGTTGACGGCCTGGAGGGCCATACGTGGATCGAGGCCCGATGCCGAAGGAACGCACACGGTGAGGTTCCGCCGCTCCCGCGCGGCGGCGCCGACGCGCGCTGCTGAGCCTTTGCGGCTCGTCCGCGTTCGCCTCGCGCTCGTGCTCCTGGCCACCGCGGTCCTTCCGCTCGCGCTCGGGTTGGTCGTCGTACCGGCCATCGACAGCGCCGACCGGGATGGTGAGCAGGCCAGGGTCGGTGCCGCCAGCACCACCCTCGCGGCCGGTGTCGGCAGCGAGCTCGAGCGTGCCCGGAGCGCACTGCTCATGGCCGCCGCCAACAGCGCCGTGGTCGAAGCCGTTCGGCCGGGAGCGGCGGCGATCCTCTCCGACCGCCGGCTGTCGGCGATGGCGGTCGGCGCCGGCGAGACCGTCCAGCACATCGCGGTCATCGCCGCCGACGGCTCGGAGCGGATCCACGTCCGCGATGGGAAGCTGACCCGCGCGAGCTCGCCAGCTGGTGTCGACGCCTCACCGATCCGATTGGCGGACGTACTCGCGCTGCGCGTCGGTGACGTGGTCCGCTCGAAGCCCTTCGAAGGTCCCGACGGAGATCCGCGGGTCGTGCTCGCCACGCCGATCGTCGATGATGCCGGCAGCTCGGTCGGCATGGTCGCCTTCGAGGTCCCGCTCGTGCGACTCCTCGCGACGGGCTCAGCGACCAGCGCGGACGGTGGCTACGCGCTCATCGTCGACGCCGCCAGCGGCGACGTCATCGCCGACAGTCGTGCTACGACCGGGGACCCTGCCGACGTCGCGGCTGCCGGCCTGCCACGCCTTGATCGCGCTGTCTTCGGTGCGCTCGATCGCGCCGGAGAGGTGGTCGCCACGATCTTCTCGGACGGCTGGAGCGTCGGCCTGTCGCCGCTTCGCGAGACCACCCCGACCTTCAGCGACTGGGCGCTGGTCGTGGCCAGACCGGCCGGGTACCTGCCTCTGCATCTGCTCGTCCCGCTGGCCGCGCTGGTCGGCGTGCTCTTCGTGCTCATCGTCTGGATGTCCCGCCAGGTCATGCGGCCGGCGGCCGAGCTGGAGCGGTCACGTATCGAGCTGCGACGGCTCTACGAGCGGGCCAAGGTCGACGCCCTGACCGATCCGCTGACCGGCCTCGGCAATCATCGGTCGTGGCAGGAGGCATCGGCCCGCGAGGCCGAGCTCTCCCGGCGCCACGGCACGTCGACCGCCCTGGTGCTCATCGATCTCGATGACTTCAAGCGGGTCAACGACGTCACCGGCCATGGCGCAGCCGACGAACTGCTGCGCGGCTTCGGCGCCCTGATGGCGTCCACCATCCGCTCGACTGATCGCGCCTTTCGGGTCGGCGGCGACGAGTTCGCCATCGTCATGCCGCAGGCCGATGCGGCCAGCGGCCTCATACTCGCCCAGCGGCTGCTCGAGGCCGCCCTCCGCCCCAACGACGCCAGCCCGCTGGGCAGATCGCTGGCCTTCTCGGCCGGCGTGGCGTCGACGCCGCTCGTGGCACCCGAGGCCGGTGAGCTGTTCGCGGCCGCCGATGCTGCCCTCTTCTGGGCCAAGCGCCACGGTCGTGCCGCGGTCGAGGTCTTCGATCCCGCTCGACATCGGCCGCAGCACGCATCGGCCGGCGCCGCCGTCGTCGATCGGGTCGGCGACGTCATCCAGCGGCGGTCCCTGCGACCCGTCTTCCAGCCCATCATCGACCTCGAGTCGGGACGCGTGCTGGGCTACGAGGGCCTGGTCCGACCGACCGCGGACGCCGGCTTCGTCGACCCAGGCAGCCTCTTCGCGGCGGCCGCCGCCTGCGATCGTGTCGTCGAGCTGGACATGGCCTGTTTCGAGGTCGTGGCCGCCGGCGCCGCCGCCATCGAGCCCGACCGGATGGTCAGCATCAACCTCTCGCCGCGCTCCCTCGAGGGCCCCGACTTCCAGGCCCGGCGCCTGGCCGACATCCTGGCCGACCAGGGCATCACCACAGATCGCGTCATCCTCGAGCTGACGGAGCGCGAGGTGGTCGAGGACATGGAGCAGCTGCGATCCAGCCTCGAGGCCTGCCGCGCGCTCGGCTTCCGCCTGGCGGCCGACGACGTCGGTGCCGGCAACGCTGGCCTCCGTCTGCTCAGCCAGCTCGACTTCGACATCGTCAAGGTCGACCTGTCGCTGGTCCAGGGTGGCGCGATGCGCGACTCATCGCTGGCCGTGCTTCGATCGCTCATCGACCTCGCCGGCCGCTGGGGTGCCATGGTCGTGGCCGAGGGCGTCGAGACGCCCGAGCAGTTCAAGGTCGTGCGCGACCTGGGCGCCAAGGCTGCCCAGGGCTACTTGCTCGGTCGACCGTCCGAGTCGCTGGCCGAAGGCCCCATCGACGTGGAGCAGATCCTGGCTCGCGTGGCGCCGTCGCCACGTCAGGCGCGTTTCTCGGCGACGCCGCTACGCGAGACCGGGCAGACCTGAGCGCCCGCTCGTCGCGGCGCCTGCGCGACCGAGCGAACGAAAGTACCTGCCGCCGTTGACCCTCCAGAGTCATACCGTCAGCGGCTTCCCCATCGTTCTATACACCTGACCACGACGCAGTGCCTATCCCGGGCCTCGCGGGTCAAGGACCCACGCGACCTGACGACCGCCCGGTCGTCGTCCATCGGCCGGCGGAACCGGCAGCAGAAAGGGCACATGCACTATGGAGTTCGTTCCACAGCCGGTCTCCCTCGAGGCCGACCAGCGCTCCAAACGTCGCCGTCGGGGGCTGATCGCCCTCCTGCTCAGCCTCTCCCTGCTGACGCTCGGCACGGGCGTCTTCTCGCTGGCAGTCTTCACCTCGACCGACACCTCGAGCGGCTCCTTCACGACCGGGACCATCGTCCTCGGCGTCAGTCCGGCGCCGCTCTTCACCGTCACTGGCATCCTGCCGGGTGACAGTGGCAGCGCCACGCTGACGGTCGCCAATACCGGCAGCGGCGCGCTGCGCTACGCGATGACCAGCACCAGCACGGGCGGTGCGCTCGGCCTCGCGGGGCAGCTGAACCTGTCCGTCACGGTGGGGGCCTGCCCAGGCACGGGTGCAACGCTCTATGCCGGCACGCTCAATAGCGCATCGTTCGGCAGCACGGCGCAGGGGCCGGATCCGAACGATCAGGACATCCTCTCCGGAGCGACCCAGGACCTCTGCTTTGCCTGGGACCTGCCGCTCGGGACGAACACCTCGTTCCAGGGCGCGACCACGACGACGACCTTCACCTTCGTCGGCGAGCAGACCGCCAACAACCCGTAGTCCCGACCCAGGCGCACCGGCTGCGGTCCGACCCTTTCGGGGACGGCCGCAGCCATTCGCGTTCCGGTCCGCTCGACCGGTGGCCCTGAGGACAGGTACATGCGACCCAGCCGCCCCGACCCGTTGACCATCGCGCGATGGTTCCTCGACGCCGCGGTCATCGGGCTCGTCGCGGTCGTCCTCGGAGCTGTCGTCCTCGGGCGGGTCGCGCCCATGACCGGCAACCAGTCCCTCATCATCGGCGGCCCGTCGATGGAGCCGACGCTGGCCCTCGGCTCGGCGGTCGTCATCGGGCCGGTCGCGCCGGACGACATCTCCGTCGGCGACATCGTCTCCGTCCAGAGCGGCGATGGGCGGGCGATCTACACCCATCGTGTCGTCCGACGTCTGGCCCTCGACGGCGTGCCGTATCTGGAGACGAAAGGCGACAACAATGCCGACGTCGACGCTGCGACGGTCCCCGCAAAGTCGGTCATCGGCCGGGTCATGCTCGTCGTGCCGCTCATGGGCTACGTCCTGGCTTGGCTCTCGGCCGTCAGCGGTGTTGCCTTCCTCCTTGGCCTCGGCGCCCTTCTCGTCCTGGCCGCCATGCTCGTCGACATGATCCAGGACGAGCGACGGCGCAAGGCTGCCGACTGGGACCGACCAGGCTTCGCCCGCCCGGTCGCGAGCTCTATTCTGGCGACCGAAAGAGCCCTTGGAGCCGGAACAAACCTGACGACCGACGCGTCGGCATCGGTCGCCGCGCTGGTCCGTCGCGGACGCGGCCGTCCGGAGCGTGGAA
Organism: uncultured Chloroflexia bacterium; assembly: GCA_963833535.1. Lineage (GTDB taxonomy): Bacteria > Chloroflexota > Limnocylindria > Limnocylindrales > CSP1-4 > CSP1-4. The sequence goes on from CAWHYC010000007.1 coordinate 128,808, forward strand.
CGACGACCGAGCCATCCAAGGCTGCCAACGGTCGACCGTCGCGACCCTCGCGTCCCGCGGCCTGAGGCAAGACCGGCGCGGCCGCCTCGAACGCAGCCGACAACGGCTGCCGGCGAAAACAACGGCTATCAGACGAACCGCAGCACCGGCTGCACGCTCGGCTCCACCTCCGCTGTCGAGGGCGACTGCGGCTCCGGCGGCTCATGGTCCCGTGGCCCTGGAGCCACTGACCTGCACGCCCTGAGCGAGACGCCCCGGAAGGCGGGCTGGTGCGCCTCAGGCTGCGTACGCGAGATAGCGCAGCGACCCGTCGAGGCCCAGCAGCTGCAGCAATCGGCGAGGAAGGCTGGCCGAGGATATGCCGTCATCCACGGGCCATTCCAGCCTCCGCCAGCGCTCGAATCCGGTCTGCTGCAGGAGCCCCTCGAGCGTCCGCGGCGCGAACCACACGATGTGGCCCGGCTTCCGCACCTCCCGCCATCGGTCCGCGTTGAGTCGCGCGTTGAGGCCGGCCGCATTCGGGGTCGTGACCAGGAGCCATGCGGATGACCTCAGCGCGGCACGCAGCTTCTTCAACTGGATCCAAGGGTCGGTGAGATGCTCGATGACCTCGAGGCAGACGGCACCGTCGAAGGGCGCGTGTGCGGGCAGGTCCCCGATCGATCGATAGGCGTCGATACCTTGCGCCCGGAGCTCGTCGTAAGCGAACGGATCGACCGCGTGAACCTCGGCCCCGCGCTCGAGCAGGGCCCGGCTCATGGAGCCATCGCCGGCACCGAGATCCACGAGTCTGAGCCCGTCCAGATCGGACAGGCCCACTGTCACGAGGAGGTGGCGCACGTAGTCGCGAGCCAACGCGTCGGTCGTGCCGCCTGTCTCAGCGCTGTGAACGCGGGGCGACTCCCAGGCGGCATGGTAGAGGTGGTCGAGAGTCATGACATCGGGCAAGGGATGCCGCAGGCGAAGGTCGCAGGACCGGCACCGCCAGATGCCAACCGATCGCCACTCTGGGACCAGTGGCGCACTGCACAGCGGGCACTCTGCGGTCGGCATGTTGACTCCCTGGGGACCCGGAGGCGCGTCAGCCGCTCGAGTCAGCCGGTCGGCTTCGCAGGCAGTGGGGAGCGGTCGTCGCCGGAGTGTAGCAGTCGATCCAGGCCGCTGATCGGGGGGTCACCGCTCGTCGCCCGTGCCGATGATCCTACACTGGGCTCATGCCCGGATCGCGTCCTCCCACGGCTGCCGACCTGCTGGTGCAGGGCTTGGAGGCGGAAGGCTGTGACTGGGTCTTCTCGGTGCCGGGCGAAGAGACCATGGACGTCCTCGACGCCCTCAGCCGCTCCGAGCGGGTCCGCCATGTGACGACCCGTCACGAGCAGGGCGCCGCTTTCATGGCCGATGTCCACGGTCGGCTGACTGGCCGCTCCGCGGTGGCCATGTCGACCCTCGGGCCGGGCGCCACGAACCTCGTGACGGGCATCGCCGACGCCTTCCTGGACCGGGCGCCGATGGTCGCGCTGACCGGCCAGACGGGCTCCGACAAGCTGCACAAGGAAGCGCATCAGCTGGTCGATATCGTGGGCATGCTCGAGCCGGTCACGAAGTGGAACACGCGGGTCGAACGGGTCGAGGCCATCCCCGAGATCGTGCGCAAGGCGTTCCGCGTGGCCTCGCTCGAGAAGCCCGGGCCGACGCACATCGAGCTGCCCGAAGACCTTGCCGCCTCGCCCGTCGCCGAAGACGCCCGGCCACTGGTACCGGGTCGGACCTATTTCCCCGAGCCGACCGACGAGGCCATCACCCACGCCGCTCGACTCCTGGCCGACTCGCAGCGGCCGATCATCCTGGCCGGCAACGGTGTCCTGCGACGCGACGCATCGGAGGCGCTCCGGGCGCTGGCCAAGGGCCTCCATGTGCCGGTCGCGGTGACGTTCATGGGCAAAGGCGCCATCGACGATCGCAGCCACCTGAGCCTGATGGCGGTCGGGCTTCAGGCTCGGGATCACGTCCTCTCGGGTTTCGACCGCGCCGACCTGGTTGTCTCCGTCGGCTACGACCTCGTCGAGTACGGGCCGATGCGCTGGAACCCGGACGCGACCAAGCGGATCATCCACATCGACACGACGCCAGCAGAGGTCGATGCCGCGTACCAGCCGGCGGTGGAGCTGGTCGGCGACATCGATGGCTCGCTGCGCCGCCTGCTCGACGCCGTCGGACCGCTCGGTATCGGGGGCCGTGATGCGACGGAACGCCATCAGGCGAAAGAGATCCTCGTCAATCTCGATCTGCGTACCGCCCTGTTGGCCGAGCTCGACGCCTACGCTGTCGACGATGGCTTCCCGATCCGCCCGCAGAAGGCGATCACCGCCCTGCGCGAGGTGCTCGATGCGCAGGACATCGTGGTCAGCGACGTTGGCGCCCACAAGGTCTGGGTGGCGCGCCTGTACCAGGCCTACGAGCCGAACACGGTCATCATCTCCAACGGCTTCGCCGCCATGGGCATCTCGCTGCCCGGCGCCATCGCCGCCAAGCTTGTGCACCCAGAGCGACGGGTCGTCGCGCTGTGCGGCGACGGCGGCTTCCTGATGAACTGCCAGGAGCTCGAAACGGCCAAGCGGATCGGCGCCAACGTGACGGTGGTCGTCTGGCGCGATGACGGCTACGGGCTCATCGACTGGAAGCAGCGCAACGAGTTCGGCAAGCCCTTCGGCGTCGAATTCGGGAATCCCGACTTCGTGGCCTTCGCGCGGAGCTTCGGCATCGCGGGCTTCCGCCCGACGTCGGCCGCCGATCTGGCGCCGACCCTGCGGCGGGCGCTCGATGTCGACGGGCCGGCGCTCGTCGAGGTGCCCATCGACTATAGGGAGAACCTCCGCCTGACCGAGCACCTGGGGGCACTCTCGCCGTCGATGTGAGGCGTGATGGTGCGGAGTCGCACCACGTTCTTGGTGCCGATCGGCACGCCACCACGCTCAGAACCGCACCGCACTACGCCAAAGTGCGTATGACCCCCCTTGACGGCGCGGGAGACCCGCTGCTAGAACGGTGACCCTTCGCACCGGGTGACGAAGTCGCCCGCTCGCATCCAACCTCTGCCTCGTCTCCCATCCATCCCGGATGTGAGTGGGACACCAGGAGGACCAACGTGCCGGGACCGACCCCCTGCGCCACAGGCGTGGCCGTGTCAGACTTCGGCGCCTTCGCGCGCGCCTCCTGCTGGCCATCGGCGCCTGGCCTCCGCACGCCCTCGCGGTTCCCGAGACCGGACGTTGTGTCCCCGTGCCATGCGCGCGGGGACACGACGTTTCGCTCTCCCGGTCCCCCATCGAGCCGGGGAGGTGGATGAGGGGAGCGAGCAAGAGAGCACAGCCCAGTGTCGATTCGGGGATGAGCGGGCCAGCGCGCTGCGGCGGACGCGGCGCAGTGCTGTCGGCGCCGTGATCCGTGTGTTGCCCAGAGGCAACCGATTCAGGACGCGTAGTACCTGCGCTGGGGCGAACCGTAGTACTCTCGGCCCTCGCGGCGCCGCAAGCCAGTCCAACTGACATCGCGACCGTCGGAATCGGAATGACACCTGGCAATGACGACCTCGATGGGAGTTGCGGCGTGCCTCGAAACGCAGCGAAGACGTCGGCAACGGCGGGTCACCGGCGCGTGATGGCTGGCGCGCCCGGCACGGTCGACTGAGGGCGGGCAGAACGTGGAACTTCGTCGTCAGTGGGCCGTCCTCCGACGGAGCCTGGTGCTCATCGTCGCCGGGACGGCACTGGCTCTCGTCGCCTCGTTCGTCATCAGCGGCGTCGTGCCCCGGGTCTACGAGGCCCAGGCGACACTGCTCGTCGGCCAGTCGCTGACGTCGATCAACCCCGACTACAACCAGCTCCTCGCGTCACAGCGCCTGTCGCAGACGTACGCCCAGGTGGCGACGACCCGGCCGATCCTGGAGCGTGTCATCGGCGGACTCGGTCTTGGCACCACGCCCGACAAGCTGGTCGACCGTATCAGGGCAGACGTCCCCAGGGACAGCACCCTCATCCGCATCGTCGTCCAGGATGGCGACCCACAAAAGGCCGCGGCCATCGCGAATGCAGTGGCCCAGGAGTTGGTGGCTGCGTCGCCGGCGCTCCAGGGTCGTGAGTCGGACCTGCTCGACGCGGTCAACGCCGACCTCGAGGGGCTCAGGGATGACATCCTCTCGACCCAGGCGGCGCTCGCGACGCTGACGGCCAAGCTGGATCGGACGCTAGATGACGAGACGCAGATCCAGGCTCTTCAGGCACGCCTGCTGACCCTGCGCACGACCCACGCATCGCTGCTCACGTTCTCGACCAGCACGTCCGTCAATCAGCTGAGCATCGTCGAGCCGGCCATCGCGCTGACCGAGCCAGTGTCGCCGAAGCTGCTCATCAACATGCTCGTTACGCTGGCCCTAGCCCTCGCCTTGTTCATCGCTCTGGCCTTCGTCCGGGATCACCTTGACGACACCGTCAAGGGCGCAGAGGACCTCGAGCCGTTGGTCGATCTGCCCGTGCTCGGCCAGGTCGCGCGGATCGATGGCATGCCAGCCCACAGCGATATCTATCGCCTCGTGACCCTGCTGTATCCACGGTCAGCCGCTGCCGAGTCGTTCCGCGGGCTGCGCACCAACATCGACTTCGCCTCCCTCGAGTCGCCGCTCCACACCCTGCTCATCGCCAGCACCTTGCCCGAGGAGGGCAAGACGACGATGGCTGCCAACCTAGCGGTCGTCTTCGCCCAGGCCGGTCGTCGTGTCCTGCTGGTCGATGGGGATCTGCGGAAGCCGGCACTCCACCGGCTCTTCAGGCTGACGAACGCTGAGGGCCTGACAACCCTCCTGCGGTCCGATGCGACCACGCCCGAGTCGGTCATCCGAGACACCGAGCAGCCACTGCTCCGGGTCTTGACCACCGGGCCATTGCCGCCGAACCCGGCCGAGCTCCTGGACTCCATCCGGATGCGAGACGTGCTCGAGCAGCTGCGCGCCGAGGCCGAGCTGCTGATCTTCGACAGCCCGCCGCTCCAGGTGGTCACGGATGGGGCCATCCTGGCGTCCAAGCTGGATCGCACCCTGCTGGTCGTCCAATCAGGGCGTACGCGCCGCGCGACGGTCAAGCAGGGTCGCGACGCGCTGTCGAAGGTCGGCGCCCGCGTCATCGGGGCCGTCGTCAATCGACTGCCTGTCAGTGGCAACGAGGGCTCCCCGTACTATGCCTACTACGGCGAGCCGGTGGTGCCGAAGTCCGGCGGCGACGTGCCGCCGGATCTTGGACCGGATCAGGCGCCCCCCGATCTCGGTGAGCCGCCCGTCCCGCCCGCGAGACCACCGAAACGGATGGCCAGACGAGCCGCGGAGTGAATGCCGGCCGTTCGAGGCGCTCCGGCCGGATCGACCAGCAGCCAGGAAGAGGAGAGATGGATCACAAGGCAACCGTCGTCGTCACAGGGGCAGGGGGGTTCATCGGTGGACACCTCGTCGCCGACCTGCGATCTGCGGGCGATGTCCGCGTGCGCGCGGTCGACAAGAAGCCGTTGGACGACTGGTACCAGCGGTTCGATGACGTCGAGAACGTCCGACTCGACGTGAGCCTGCTCGACCACGCACGACAGGCCGTCGACGGCGCGACCGTCGTCTACAACCTGGCCGCCGATATGGGCGGGATGGGCTTCATCGAGTCGCACAAGGCGTTGTGCATGCTCTCGGTGCTCATCAACACCCACCTCCTGATGGCTGCCAACGATGCTGCAGTGGAGCGCTACTTCTTCTCGTCGTCGGCCTGCGTCTACGCAGCGGAGAAGCAGACCAGCGCGGCGGTCGAACCGCTCCGTGAAACCGACGCATATCCGGCCATGCCTGAAGATGGCTATGGCTGGGAGAAGCTCTTCAGCGAGCGCATGTGCCGGCATTTCAGCGAGGACATGGGGATCGTCACGCGTGTGGCCCGCTATCACAACGTCTACGGCCCCCATGGCACGTATGACGGCGGCCGCGAAAAGGCGCCAGCGGCCATCTGTCGCAAGATCATCCAGGCCAAGCTGAGCGGAGAGCACGAGATCGTCATCTGGGGCGATGGCGAGCAGACTCGCAGCTTCATGTTCATCGATGACTGCATCCTCGGCACGCGGCGCATCCTGGCCAGCGACATCGCCGAACCCATCAATCTCGGCAGCGACCGGCTGGTGACCATCAACCAGCTCGTCGACATCGTGGAGCGGATCGCGGGCATCACGGTCCGACGCAACTACGACCGGACCGCACCGTTGGGCGTGCGCGGGCGGAACAGCGACAACACCATGATCCGGGAGCGGCTGGCCTGGGAGCCGACCATCAGCCTGGAAGACGGCCTGGAGCGCACCTATCGCTGGATCTTCGACGAGATGACGGCGCGTCAGGGCCTTCGTCCCGCCATCCTGACCTGATCGGTCGCGTGGCCCGGCGCGACATGGAACCCGAGGCCGCCTCACTCGCGACGGTATCCGAGACCAGCCACGGGTCGCTCGCTGCACGAGGATCGCGCCTGGATCGAGCCTGGAGGATCTTCTTCCCGGTCGGCGTGCAGAGGGTGAGGTGGCCGGGCGACCGGGATATCGCGGTCGGCGAGGAACCATACGTGGTCATCGCCGATGGGCTCGAGGGCATCCCTGCCTCGCTCGTCGCGCGGGCTCAGGGGCTGATCGTCGTGTCGCGCGCTGCTCTCACCACCGGCGACCTTCGGCGCCTGGGCTTCGATCACGTCCGCCGCTGGACTGCTCTCCCGCGCCTGGACGATGTTCGCTGGCTGATGCCCGTGGATGGCGCCGGGGCGGCCCTCGGTGCCCTCGACCTCTATACGCCATACCGCCGGCGGGCCCAGCTCGCCCGGAGGGCGGCGCGCGCGGCCGTGCACGTCGGCGCCTTGACCCGCATGTCCACCTCGCTCTGGGTCGCGCGACGGGACGAACCGGCCATCGTGCATCGCCTGGCCGAGGCGACTGGCCTGGCCGACCTCCGCCTGGCCATGCAGCTGGGTCGACGCGGGCGTATCCCCAAGCTCACCTCTGGCGTCCTGGATCCACGTGGTGGCCTGCATGCGATCGCCCGCATCGCCCCGCGCGGCAGCCCTGCGACGATCCTGATGCAACGTGAATCGGACGTCCTGTCAGCGCTGCGCGATCGCTTCGACGATGCCTCGCCAGGCCCCTACGTCCACGCGTCCGGCAACGCCGACGGGTTCGATCTCACGGTCCAGACCATCATCCCGGGCCGCCCCGTCGGTACCCGCCTGGACGCGGCCGGAGAGCGGTTCCTCGGGCGGCTCGGCGGAGGCCTCGAGGGGCTGATGGGCGAGACCGAGCAGGTCCGCTCCCTGATCGCCCGTGCCTCCAACGCCGCTGAGCTTCCAGCGGCCGCCAGTGCCATGGCCGCCATCGCCAGCCGACTCGAATCGGCCCGGACGCCGAAGACGATCGTCCACGGCGACTTCGCCCCATGGAATTCTGCGACTGCAGGACGGCGTCGTTCGCGCGTTCGACTGGGAGTTCGGGTGGCTCGACGGGCTCCCGCTGCTTGACGAACTGCACCATCGCCTGCAGGTTCGTCATCTGTACGGCGATGGCCCCGACCGCCTGGCGGCCGTCGTCCGCGCCACCGTCGCCGACCGCCTCTCGTCGCGCGACCCTGCTGGCCCTGCGATCGGCGTCGTCTACGTCGTCGATCAACTCCTTCGCGCGTACGAGGAGACGGGCGACGCGCACTCTGGCCTCGTCACGCGCTACCTCGCCGTGCTGGAGCGACTCCGAGGATGACCGCGCTTCCGGACCGGGCAGGACCCGAAACGCTGCCAGCCTGGAGTCGCACCGACCGCGCCCGTTTCCGGGGCCGGTCTCCCCGGCGCCTTCTAGCGGGCGGATCGCCGGTCCTGCTGTTGTTCGCTGCGATGATGGCCATCGTCCTCGGCACGGGCGCGGTCATCGCGCCGCTCCCGACGCTGGCTGTCTCGATCACGGCGGCCGCCTTGGCGTTGGCCTTCGCCGCCCGGTGGACATGGCGGACGGTCTTCCTGTTCGTCCTCGCCGGCCTCCTCCTCGCCTACGCTTTCCTGGGCCGCGGCGTGGCCCACGTCGGCCTCGGTGTCGCGTACATCGGCGAGGTCGGGCTGCTCCTGGCGGTCATCGCCCTGGTCTCCGCCTGGCGACGGGTCTCACTTGGGCCGATGCAGTGGCTGCTCATCCTGTTCATGGCCTGGGGCCTGCTCAGGATGGTGCCCTACCTCGGCGACTATGGGATCGACGCCATCCGCGATGCCGTCATCTGGATCTACGCTCTGATCGCGCTGTCGCTCTCCGTCGTCGTCGAAGGGCGCCACTTCCCACGCATCGTGGACTGGTACCGCCGGCTCCTGCCGGTCTTCCTGCTGTGGGTCCCGGTCGCCTTCATCCTGACGTACTTCGCCGTCCCCCTCCCGACGGCGCCCGGCTCGGACGTCCCCATCATCGTCTTCAAGGGCGGCGACATGGGCGTCCACCTGGCTGGGGCGGCAGCCTTCATGCTCGTCGGCCTGGCGTTCTCGCCGGGCCTGACGAGCCAGGTCCGCCAGGTCCTCCTCTGGGCACTCTGGCTGGTCGACGTGGCGATCGTCGGGGGCGTGAATCGTGGCGGGCTGTTGGCGTCGGCCGCCGCCTTGGCGACGCTGCTCTTCAGCCGAGTCTCGGCACGCTGGTTCAGCCTGGTCTTCGTGGCCGTCGTCCTGGCGAGTGGCGCGGCCCTGCTCGATCCGGAAGTGGACACCGGCGCGGACCGCAACGTCTCGGTCCAGCAGGTCGTCGACAACGTGGCCAGCATCTTCTCATCGGACGTCGGGAGCACCGTCCTGCAGGGCAGCAAGGACTTCCGCATCCAGTGGTGGAGCGAGATCGTGGGCTACACCTTCGGTGGTCAGTACTTCGCCGCCGGCAAGGGCTTCGGCATCAATCTCGCCGACGATGACGGCTTCCAGACGGACGGCACGCTCCGAGCACCTCACAACGGCCACATGACGATCCTCGCCCGCGAAGGGGTGCCCGGGCTCATCATCTGGGTGATCCTGCAGGCCATGTTCGGTTGGAGCATCCTCCGGGCGGGCATCAGCGCATATCGCGCCGGGCTGACGTTCTGGACCCAGGTGCTCGGCTGGATCCTGACCTACTGGCTCGCCGCGATCATCAACATGTCGTTCGACCCCTACCTCGAGGGACCACAGGGCGGGATCTGGTTCTGGTCGATGTTCGGGCTCGGCTTGGCTGCGATCGCGGTCGTCCGGAGGTTGCTGGCCGCGGATACTCCCGCGGGCAAGCCGATGGCGCTGTCTGCAGAGCCGTCTCCGTGACGGCGACCGAGCAGGGGCCAAGACCGGACCAACGCGCCCACCATCCGAGCTGCCGCAGGTGAGTGCTCAGCCCGAGCGAGTGCTTGCCATCCACGAGCACTACCAGCAGAGCGGCGGTGAGGACGCCGTCTTCGCGGCCGAGGTCCGGCTGCTGCGCGATCGGGGCCACACGGTCGAGACAATGGTCGTCGACAACGCGACCATCCCGACCCGTGGGACAGCGGCACAACGGATCTCACTGGCCGCCGACACCATCTGGTCGCGCCGCTCGGCCCGGGATGTCAGTGCACACATCAGAGCGGTCCGACCGGACGTGGTCCATGTCCATAACACGCTGCCTCTGTTGTCGCCGGCGATCTTCTGGGCTTGCCACGACCAGGGTGTGGCGACGGTCTTGAGCCTGCACAACTACCGGCTCATCTGTCCCGCGGCGACCCTCTATCGCGACGGCCGGCCGTGCCATGACTGCGTCGGCCGCACGGTCGCCCTGCCCGCGGTCGTCCACGGCTGCTATCGGTCACGAGCCGAGAGCGGTGTCGTCACCGCGATGCTCGCCACCCACGCGCTCCTTGGGACGTGGACGCGCAAGGTCGATCGTCTGGTCGCCCTGAGCGAGTTCGCGCGCGGCCAGTTCGTGGGCGGCGGGATGCCGCCGGCGCGGGTCGTGGTGAAGCCGAATTTCCTCGATCCCGACCCTGGCGTCGGCTCCGGCGGCGACGACTTCCTCTTCGCCGGGCGCCAGGTCCCCGAGAAGGGCGTCAGGGTCCTGATCGATGCCTGGCGGATGGCACCCACCGGCGTCCGATGTCGGATCGTCGGGACGGGCCCCCTCGAGGCCGAGGTCCGGACCGCTGTGGGTCGGGTCGCCGGGCTCTCCGCCGACGGTCAGCTGGCGAGGTCCGACCTGATGGACGTGCTCGGCGCGTCGCGGGCACTGATCGTGCCCTCGACCTGGTACGAGGGATTCCCTGTCGTCATCCTGGAGGCCTTCGCCCGGGCGGTGCCCGTCATCGCCTCCCGGCTCGGCTCGCTGGCCGAGATGGTCGAGGACGGGGTGACCGGCCTGTTGGTCGCACCGAACGACCCCGCCGCGCTGGCGGCGGCTGTGCGCTGGGCTGCCGAGCACCCGGCAGAGATGTCGCGCATGGGTGCGGCGGCTCGCACTCGCTTCCTCGCCGACTACACGGCCGACCGCAACTACCCCGCGCTGCGCCGCATCTACCAGGACGCCATCGCACGACGGGCGCGATCGCAGATGGCGCGAACGAAACTGCCGGACTAGCGCACGTAGGGGGGCCGGCGGAGGATGGCCAGCACGAACCGGGGATTGTTGGAGAGGTATCGTCGCCAGAGGCGGCGAGGCTCACGCCACAGGCGATAGAGCCACTCGAGGCCACGTTGCTGCATCCAGCGGGGCGCTTGGGGGAGGGTGCCGGCATGGATGTCGAAGGCGGCACCGACGCCCAGCAGCGCGGGCGCGGACAGCCGCCCGACGTGGGCCGCCATCCAGCGTTCCTGCTTCGGCGTGCTCAGGCCGACCCAGACGAGATCCGGACGAGCGTCGTTGATCTCCTTGATCGTCGCCTCGTCCTCAGCGGCCGTCAGAGTGCGGAAGGGCGGGCTGCTCAGACCCGCGACGACCAGCCCAGGGAAGCGGCTCGACAGTCGCGCCGCGAGCAGCTCGGCAGTGCCAGGCCGCCCCCCATAGAAGTACGAGCGCCAGCCGCGCTGGGCAGCGCGCTCGCAGAGGGCGAGCATCAAGTCCGGCCCGTAGACACGGCTCATGGTCGATGCGCCGGCACGATGGCCCGCCCAGACCATGGGCATGCCGTCGGGAGTCGTCAGCCCGGAGGCATCGTGGATGCGCCGCAGCTCACCATCCCGCTGGCTCTCCATGACGCCGTGCACCCCGGTGACGCAGACATACTGTCGCTCATCCGTCTCGATCCAGCGCGTGATCTCGTCGACCGCAGATGCCAGGTCCACGACGCTGATCCCGACCCCGAGCACGTCGACGCGTGCGATCCCTTCGCCCTGCGAACGGTTCAACTCGCCAGCGCGGTCGATTCCACGTTCCAGCTCGACGCCGTGAGGGCGAGCCCACGGCGGAGGTCGACGCGCGGGCTCCACCCATAACGTGTCCGCATCCTCGTGATGTCGGGCCGTCGCCGGGCGGGATCGCCCTGTCGCGCAGGCAGGTGCTCGATCGGCACCTGGCGCCCAGCGACTGACCGGATCAATCCGGCCAGCTCCAGGACGCTGACCTCCTCGGGGTTGCCGACGTTGAAGATCGCACCGTCGAGATCCGGATCGAGCGCCACGTGGATGAGTCCGTCGACGAGATCGCTCACGTAGCAGAACGACCGTGTTTGTGACCCGTCGCCATGGATCCTGAGCGGCCGGCCCTCGAATGCGGCGGTGAGGAACTCGGGGATGACGCGGCCATCTTCGTGGCGCATCGAGGGCCCATAGGTGTTGAAGATACGGACGATGTTCGCGCGCACCCGATGCGTGCGGCGCATGGCCATCAGGAGGGCCTCTCCGAAGCGCTTCGATTCGTCGTACGCAGAACGGGGTCCGACCGGATCCACGTTGCCCCAGTACGTCTCGACCTGCGGATGCTGGAGTGGGTCACCGTAGACCTCGGATGTCGACGCGAAGGTGAACTGCGCGCCGGTCTCGGCAGCGATCTCGAGCAGCCGCCACGTGCCGGCGGAGTTGGCGGCCATCGTCTCGAGCGGCATCCGGTCGTAATCGATCGGGCTGGCCGGCGAGGCGAGGTGCAGGATCGCGTCGGCCAAGATCCGTGGCGCCTGGGCGACGTCCGCCTCGATGAAGTGGAAGCGGGGCTCATCGAGCAGGTCCCGGATGTTGTCCAGGCTGCCTGTCGACAGGTTGTCGAGGCAGACCACCGTGTGATCACGCGCAAGCAGCGTTCGGGTCAGATGGCTGCCCACGAATCCAGCGCCGCCGGCGACAACGATCCTCACGCGACGACCGCGTCGGCGAGAGGTGGCCCGGTCCGGCGGCCGACACCCACGTACTCGAAGCCCGCAACTCGGCAGGCGTCGCCATCCAGGAGGTTCCGGCCGTCGAAGATCAGCCCGCCGTGCATCACCGCCCGCACATCGGTCAGCCTGACGTCACGGAACTCGGGCCAGTCGGTCAGGACGGCGAGCGCCTCGGCGCCCCGGGCCGCCTCGAGCGCGTCCGGCTGGAGGAGGTCAGCCAGGCGCGGCGGCAGTTGGCCAGGGTGGGTCGGATCGTAGAGCCGCAGGTCGGCGCCCTCGTTGAGCAGCAGCTCGACGACATCCATGGCGGGCGAATCCCGGACGTCCTCCGTGCCGCCCTTGAAGGTCAGGCCCCAGACGGCGATGGTGCGGCCTTCGAGCGAGCCAAGCGCTTGTCGGAGCTTGCGCACCGCGCTCGTCCGCTGCGCTCGGTTCACCTCCTGGACCGCCGACATGATCGGCGTCGCGACGCCGAAGGTCTCGCCGATGTAGCGCAGCGCGGCGACATCCTTGGGCAGGCAGCTCCCGCCGAACCCGATGCCGGGGTGGAAGAAGTGCGATCCGATACGCTCGTCGAACGATACGCCCTCGACGACCCGGTCGATGTCGATATCGAGCTGATCGCAGACGCGCGCCATCTCGTTGATGAATGAGATGCGCGTGGCGAGGAACGAGTTCGCCACGTACTTGATCATCTCCGCGGTCCGCAGGTCCGTGATCACGACCGGCGCCTCGAGCGCGCTGTACAGGTCGGCCACAGCCTTGGCGTCGGCGTGCGAGTGGGCGCCGATGACGATCCGGTCGGGATGGAGGAAGTCGTGGACGGCCCGGCCCTGGCGCAGGAACTCCGGGTTGCTCACGATGCGCGGCCGGATGGGACGCCCCGCGAGACCCAGGCGCAGGACGGTCTCGATCGTCTCACCGGTCCCGATCGGCGACGTGCTCTTGTTGATGATGATCGGCGAATGGTGGTTGAGGTTGGCGGCGATGGAGCGGGTCGCCGCCCGGATGTTGCGAAGATCCGCAGCGCCTGAAGGCGATGCCGGCGTGTCGACGGCAAGCAGCACGAACTCTGCGTCCGGGATCGCCTCGGCGTAGCTCGTCGTGAATGACAGCCGACCTCCGTCGAGTCCTTCGCTCACGAGCTCGACGAGGCCAGGCTCCTCGAACGGCACGTCCCGAGCGAGCAGCGCCCGCACCCGATCCTGGTTGGTGTCGACGCCCACGACGTGGTGGCCGAGATGGCTCAAGCCGGCCGCCATGACGACGCCGACGTGACCACAGCCGACGATGGCGATCCGGGCCCCGGTCATGGGGCGCGGCCCGACGGCGATCATCACCGGCCCTCGCTCTTGAGGACGGCCGGGATCGTCGAGACCAGGAGGCGCAGGTCCAGCCACAACGACCAGTGATCGATGTATTGCAGGTCCTGCTCGACCCATCGATCGAAGTCGCCGTCGCGTCGAGAGCGGACCTGCCACTGACCGGTCATGCCCGGCTTCATCGACAGGCGCCGTCGATGCCAACCCTGATAGCCGGCCAGATCGTCAAGCGGATGTGGGCGTGGCCCGACCAGGCTCATGTCGCCTCGGAGGACGTTCCAGAGTTGGGGCAGCTCATCGAGGCTGGTCCGACGCAGGAATCGCCCGGTCGGGGTGATCCGCGGGTCGTCGGAGAGCTTGAAGGCAGCTGAACCCGCTACCTCGTTCCGTGCCCGCAGCTCCGCGCGCAGCGCGTCGGCGTCTCGGCCCATGGTTCGGAACTTGACGATCCGGAAGCGGCGGCCGTGGAGGCCCGCACGGGTCTGCCAGAAAAGGACCGGCCGTCCGTCCATGACCGCGATGAGCAGCGCGACCGCGAGCAGGAGCGGGCTCAAGATGAGCAGCCCCAGCGCTGCGCCGACGATGTCGATGCTCCGCTTGATCGCAAGCCCGACGGCCCGGTCGGGGCGGCCACCGAGCGACAGGAACGGCCGGCCATCGAGCTCCTCGAGGTCGGCATCGCTCCGCCAGACCTCGGGCACGGGGACCGGGATCCGGATCAGTTTGCCTTCGGCCGCACACAGGCTGACGATCGTGTCCCGCAACTCCCGATCGGCGTCCGCCAGGCAGAGGGCCACCTCGTCGATGACCCGCTCATGCATCACGTCCGCGAGGCGCTCGAGCGGCCCGAGATAGGGCCAGCGCATCGGTTCGATGGGGGCCTCGCCCAGGAAGCCCTCGATCGCCAGGCCCAGCTCCGGGTGATCCTCGAGGCGGGCCGCGAAATCGTAGCCCTCCTCGGAGGTGCCCAGCACCAGGACGTTGTGGACTGCACCGCGCCGACGGGCGGCCAGGACACCGCGGCGAAGCATTGCCCGGGCGGCGACCGTGGCGCCTGCCAGGATGGGGAAGATGCCGACCACCACGAGGCGGCTGACGTCCGGCAGCCGCAGGAAATACAGCAAGGCGAGCGTGATGACGGCCAGCCACACCGTGGCCTGGAGCACGCCGCGCACCTCGCTCCTGAAGGTCCAGCGCGTTCGCAGTTCGTAGAGGCCCTGGCTCCAGAGCGTCAGCAGCCATACGAGCGTGAAGAGGATGATCGTCGAGGCCGGGTCCGGCAGTGCGTCCCGCCAGGTCGCCATCCAGCCCGGCCCGAAGCGCGCGACCGACACCACGATCGCCGTCAGCAGCGCCACGATCGCGTCCGACAGGACGAGCAGGACTCGAAGCCCAAGCCCGTCGCGATGTGCCATCAGCGTGCCCGTGCCATGAGGTCCGTTGGCTCGGAAGGCATCGAAACGCGACTTGCGTGGGGCGAAACGGACGGCCCCAGAGCATCAGCCCCCGCGTAGGTGGGCGTATGGCTACGTCCGACGAGCGGAAGAACGGGTTCGCGCAATGAAACCTCGGCGGTAGGACAACGCTTCTTGATGCTGTCCGGCTGCGCCAAGTCACGACGCGGCGTGCTTCTCCCGTGCCCCGATCATCAGCATGCCGGTCGCTCGACTCTACGGTACTCCATGTGCGGTCTGCAAGGGTTCCGGGCGGTCCGGACCAGTTGTCGTTGCGTCCGCGCACCATCGGATGCATCGGGCACCGACGAGGCTGGCCTCAGGCTCGTTTCGTCGACTGCCCGCCGTCTACGACGAGGACCTCGCCAGTGACGTGTGTCAGTGTCGTGGCCAGTGCCAGATACGCACGAGCGACGTCGTCAGGTGTCGCCAGCCGGCCGATCGCGGTCGTCGTTTCCAGGTGCTCGAAGTGGCCCGGGGCGTGGGCCCAGATGGCTTCCGTCCGGCCCGTACGAACGGTGCCCGGCGCCACGACGTTGATCCTGATGCCCTCCGATCCCAGTGGACCGGTGAGGGCTCGAGCCATGCCGATGAGGCCGGCCTTCGCGGCCGAGTAGGCCGGCATGCCCCAGCCGCCGATGGCGTTGAACGACGACGTCAGGATGATGCTCCGATCGAGCCCCGGACTCTGGCGCAGCCATGGAAGGGCAGCCCGAAGGACGATGTACTGCGTCACGAGGTTGGCTTCCACGGAGGCTCGGAAGTCGGCGGCACTGAGCGCTCCGGGTACATCCTGCGATCGTGGTTCGATCGGCAGCGCCCCACCGGCGATGCCGATGACGTGCCTGAGCGGGCCCATCGCCATCGACTCGGCCAAGGCCTCCGTGACGGCCGTTTCGTCATCGACGTCGAGCTGGAGCCCGCGGTACCCGGCGGCTTCGACATCCGACACGCCCGCGGCGCGATCCAGCCCGAGCACCTGGAAGCCGGCGGCCGCGAACTGACGCGAGGTCGCCGATCCGATGTCACCAGCCGCTCCGCTGACGAGGACCACATCTCCACCCGGTCCGCGCCGACGAGCTCGGTACGCCATCAGGAGGTCAGCCGGGCCGTTGGAACGCACGGGTCAGGACGCCTCGGAGGCGGGTCCTGGTGTCATCGGGCAGGATGTCTTTTGCGGTCCGCAGGGCGACCATCGTGGCCGGCAACCGTCCGTGCCTGGCGGCCGAGGCGATCCAGCCGCGCGTGACCGTGAGCTCCGTGACGGGCAGGCTGGGGATCGACCACCTCTCGGCGGGGTCCGCATGGACGCCCCATCGCATCGTCCGCGCGGCCAGGTATCCGGCCGCCTCGAGCCGTGCCCCGAGACCATCGATGACGATGCCGCCGGCTGGCGCAAAGAGGGTGACGTCCTGACCTCCGATCGCCTCCAGCACCTCCCGCGATCGATGGACCTCCTGTTCGACCTCCGCTTCGGAGCATCGATCGAGCCGGCGATGCGTCAGGCCGTGTGATCCGACGACGTGCCCCGATGCAGCCAACGCACGAACGGCGTTCGCGGCGAGGAACCCATCTGCCCCGACGAGGCCAGCAGAGACGAAGAAGATCGCGGCGATCCTGCGATCCGCCAGCTCGCGGCCGACCCGCTCATGGTCCGGAGTGCCGTCGTCGAAGGTCAGGACGACGGCCCCCCTGGTCTCGGGCGTCGCCGGCAGGGACGTCGAGAATCGCGCCCCAGCGGTTACCAGGTCGTCGAGCAGGGCGATGAACGTCGGCCACGCCAGGTCGTGATCACGCTCGGCCGTATCGACGACGCGATGGAACGCGAGAACGCAGGAGCCGACCGCATCAGCCATGCGCGCCGTCTTCAGGTCGTCGAGGCTGACCGGTGGAGGCCAGGCCGGCTCGCTCGTGGGCGTCAGAGCGCGTCCCAAGCAAGCTGTCGACCTGGACGAGCCAGGTTTCGACGACCGCCTGCCAGTCGAATGCCTGGCGGACCAGCGAGGCGCCACGATGGCCGATGCTCGCTGCCTCGGGCGACCGAAGACGGTCGAGGCCATCCGCGAGCTCGGGCGGCGTCGGCCCGACCATGATCGCGGCGCCGTTGTCGGCGAGGTAGCGGCCCAACGGGTAGGGAGTGACCAGCGTCGGCACGCCCGCCGCGACGGCCTGCGCCGGCGCGTTGCCGAAGGCTTCCCAACGGGACGGATAGACGAACCCGCTGGCCTCTGTGACGAGCTTTCGCTTGGCGTCTCCGTAGACCGCGTCGCCGATGACGATCCATCGCGACAGACCTTGAGCTTCGATGGACCTGGCGACCTTTGCCTTGCCACCCTGGCGATCCGGGCCATGCAGCCGGAGGAGCGGACGGCGTTCGGGCGAGAGCGATGCGACCGCGGATACGAGCAGGTCGAGACCCTTGTGCTCGGGATCGAAGCGGCCCAGCCAGAGGATGTACCCACCGCTGCCGCCATCCCATGCCGGCAGGCCAGGATCGTCGACGCCGTTCGGCGCCACGATGACGGGGCCCCGATAGCCGAGGGCCGCCAGATGGGCGCGCTCGGGCTCGAAGAAGACGTGGATGGCCAGCGCGCCGGCCATCAGGCGCCGCTCCCACGCGGTCCACCAGAGCCGTTTGAGGAGGGCCTTGCGATGGACGATGTGCGGGTCGTATGCACCTCGGGGCTCGAGGACGTACGGCACGCCGGCCCGACGCGCGATGGCCCCAGCTCGCACGTTGTGACCCGCCCACGCAGACTGCATCACGACCAGGTCGGCGCCATCTACCACTGGCTCCAGCTCCGTCGGCAGGCGCGCCCAGCTCGGACCGATGTGGCGGACGGCCACCCAGGTCGCCCGGCTGCCCCGTGGCGGCGTCCCGCCGTCATGCGCGATGACGACCTCGACGCGCTTGCCCACCGCCGCGTCCGCCCAGTATCGGAGGGCCTCGGTCATGCCGCCATCGCCCGTGGCTGCACGTGGGTAGTAGCGCACGATCCGCATCAGATCGGAGGTCGAGGAGCGGCGAGATCCAGTGGCCGGGGCGACATCACGCTCCTACCTCGTCGACCGAACGATGTCCGCTGCCTCGCGGCGGAACGCGAGGGTAGCAGTTCGGCACCGGCCACAGCGTGACGGACGACTCCGCGGTCAGGGAGCCGGCGGTATGCCGGCGGCGGCCAGGATGGCCGACTTCTCCTCGGCCGAGAGGTAGCGGCTGTCCGTCCCGCCAGGGGTGGCCGCAAAGGCGTCGAGCCGGTCGATGTCGCCTGCCCACGCCCACCGTGTGTCCCCTTCTCCGGTCGAGTACCAGAACCGGTTGCCAGTACCTCCGTTCCCGGAGGTGGCGTCAAAGAGCTGGCCGGACCAATCCTCGAGCCAGGCCAAGCCGTAGTTCTGGCTGGCTTCCGGGCGTCCGTCGGTGCCGATGATGACGTTGCGATCGACGCGGACGTCGGCGA
This sequence comes from uncultured Chloroflexia bacterium, assembly GCA_963833535.1. GTDB lineage: Bacteria > Chloroflexota > Limnocylindria > Limnocylindrales > CSP1-4 > CSP1-4. Next base: position 147,418 of record CAWHYC010000007.1, read on the forward strand.
TCCTCGGCGGCGCGTCATCGCGTTCCTGGCTGATGACGCTGATGCCGTCGGCATTCCAGGCCACGACGTTGTCGATCACATCGATCCCTGACGATGAGCTGACCAGGATGCCGGCGCCCCAACCCCATTCGGCATCCTGGGCACCGTTGTTCCAGACCACGTTGTCGGCGACCTCCCCGTCGGTACCGATCTCGATCTGGATGCCGGCCGCCGCGTTGTCGTGGACGCGGTTACCCTGGATGACGACCCCGCCATCGTAGCCGTCCCACCACAGGCCGGGTCCGTTGTTGTCGTAGACCTCATTGGCCACGACGACCTGGCCTCCGAGCACCGACTTGACGCCGCCAGACTCCCATCCCCAGCTGAAGTCCTCGGTGTTGTTGTCGTGGATGCGGTTGCCCTCGATGATGCTGCCACCCTTGTGGACCCCGAGCTGCCCGCCGCGGAAGATGTCGTTGTCGATGATGCGGCCGGGACCGGTCATCGAGATGACTGCGCCATGGGCATCGGACAGGGTCGAGTCGACGACGTTCAGCTCGTGGCCGTCGTCGGTGATGGCGCCCTCCTGCGCGTCATTCGCCGCATGTCGCATGCGCAGGCCGACGATCGAGACGCCGTCGACGGTGGGCACCAGCCAGCGCGTCCTGACCGAGACCTCGACGAGGTGTCCGGCGGGGTCCTGGCCGAGCACCACATGTCGTGCCTGATCCAGGCCGAACTCGCCGGCTGCCGGTGGATCACCGCTCGCGACCTGCTCGAGCGGGACACCATCGACGAAGACCTGCTCCGGCCAGAGGCATCGGGAGGTACCCTCTCGGCACGAGCCGTGAGCGTGAAGCGCCGGGACCGCCTGATCGGAGATCCAGGTCGCGCCGTTCCGTTGCCAGGCCGTCCACACGTCGCTGCCCCGGATCTCCGTGCCCGATCGTCCGATCAGCGTGACCGGCTTGTCCAGGCGCAAGGTCTCCCGGGCGACGCAGGCAGGCAGCGAGATCGTGGCCCCCGGCGCCGCCGCGTCGATCATCGGCTGCAGCGAGGAGCCGCACTCGACTGGCTTGACGTCCGCCGGAAGCACTTCGTGGGGCACGGTCGGCATCCTCAGCACGGTCGATGTCAGCCACACGAGCAGGGCTCCGGCAGCGGCTGCGGCGACCAGTGGAGACGCGCGCCGAACGAAGGCGATGACGTCCCGACGGCTCATATCGGCTGTGGCCCCGGCCGATCGGCGATCGACCGCCCGGCGCCGCAATACCGATCGGCAACGCGGAGGTAGGCCCGAGCCACGGTGGATGGGCTGAAGTCGTCCGCCCGCCTGCGGCCAGCCTCGACCAGGGATTCGCGGAGCATCGGATCGGTCAGTACGGTCGTCAACGCCTCGGCCATGGCCGAGGCGTCGCCCAGGGGGACGAGCAAGCCGAAGCGCCCGTCTCCGAGCAGTTCGCGCGGTCCGACAGGGCAATCCGTCGAGACCACGGGCACGCCGCAGGCCATGGCCTCGACGAGGACCATCGGCGCGCCCTCGGTCGTCGAGGCCAGGACGAAGGCATCGGCGTTGGCGATGTAACGCAGCGCATCCTCACGATATCCAGCGAGATACACGGCATCACCGATGCCGAGCGCGTCCGCGCGTGCCTCGAGCTCTCGCGCATATCCCTGGTCGTCGATCCGGCCGATGAGGGCGAGACGTGCCCGCGGCACCCGAGCCTGAACGAGGGGCATCGCTTCGAGCAACGAAGCCTGCCCTTTGCGCGCCAGCACATTGGCCACGCAGCAGATGACGGGCGCCCGATCGCGCTCAGTGAACCAAGGGTGATCGGGCGGATCCTCGACGGCCGCGGAGATCGCGGCCGGCTCGGGCGCGACGCTCGGCAGGATGGCCGTTCGACCGATCAGCTTCGGGAACTGCTCGATCAGATCGTCGATCACCCCCTGCGACACGCCTGCTACCAGATCGGCATGCGGGTACAGCGCCGCTGTCAAGGTCCTCCGCAACCAGCGTCGTCGCCGGTAGAACGTGGAGTAGTGCGTGTGTTCGACGGTCACCACCGCCGTCTGCACCCGTGCCAGCGCGCGGGCCACGATCGCCGCCCGCCCCGGGCCGTTGAGGTGCGCGAAGACGACGTCAGCGCGCAGTACTCGCAACGTTCTGGCGAGCGCAAGGACGCCAAGGGCGGTCGGCCGTCGACCCAGGTGGAGGTCGATGACCTCCACTCCCGGCGGCATCGGCAGCCGACCGGCGCGGTCGCGCGTGGCACAGATGATCGTCACGCCGGCCCCCGCGGCGGTCAGGTGCGGTGCGATGGCTCGCAGGAGTCGGGACACGGCTCGATCGTCGAGCGTATGGACGAGCATCGCAAGCCGGATCGGCTGCGTCCGGTCGGACGGCGGCATGCAGCTATCGCCGCCGGTACCGATCAAGGACCGGGAGAGCAAGCCGGAGGGTCGCGCGCGGCACCGGCGACATCCGGATCCGCAGGTACCGACCGGATGTCTTGGCCGCGAAGACAGGGCGCGGGTCGGAGCGGCGGATGCTGACGCGCTCCCGCCCATGCGGGCCGCGCGCGACCTGGTTGATGCTGAACCCGGCCTCGAAGCCGACGCGCTGTGCTGACTCCCGAACCATCTGCGATTGCTTACCCCAGGGATAGGCAACGTAGCGCGGCGGATGCTCGAGGATGGCGCCGAGCCCAGCGAATGACGCTGCCAGGTCGGCCTCCGCTTCCGGACCGGGCAGGTCCGACATGGGTTCATGGGCGTGTCCATGGCTGCCGATCTCGTGCCCCAGCCGTTCGCACGCCTGGATCTCGTCGGCGGTCATCAGCTCGAGCGGCGTGGTCCCTGCCGGCCAGGGCTCCCACCCCATCACGCCGCCGACCCATGCCGTCGGCACGAAGAGCGTGGCCGGGAAGTCATGGCCGGCCAGGATCGGTGCCGCGACGTTCAGGACGCTCCGAAACCCGTCGTCGAAGGTGATGGCCACCGCGGGCCGTCCTGGCGGGATCCGACCCTCGACGATCGCATCGAGTGGGATCACCTGGCGGTGCCGGGCCAGGTACGCCATCTGCCATTCGAATCTGGCCACAGGCATCACCAGGTGATACGGATCGAGTTCGGAGGCCACATCGCCCACGCCGTGATAGACGATGACGGTCGGCGTGATGGGCATCGATGCCTCTCGTGAATGGGCCAGCCGCCTGGAGGAGGCCGGCAGGAGCCTGGCTAGAATAGTCGCGCCGGGTGCCGGGCTGCCGCGCTGGCCGCCTGCCGGCTCCCGGAGGGACCGCGTGACCATCGAGCAGGCCGTGGACAGGACGGCCATCTGGCTGCCGCTGCTGCAGCGCCTGACCCAGGCGAGCCCAGGTTGGCTGGTCTGGAAGAACGCGGAGTCCGCATTCACGGGCACAGGCGATATCGACGCGGCTGCGTCGGTGCAGGACTGGCCATCGATCGAGGACGAGATCCGGCGCTGGGCCGAGGAGCAGGATGTCGGCCCGGTCATCGTCTGCCACCACATCCCAGGCGGTCTCAACGTGGTCGCCGTCGCGCGGCGTCTGCCGACGTTCCTGGAGGTCGGCGTCAAGGCCCGCCGCATCTGGCGCGGATCGACGCTCTTCGTCCATGCCGACCTGTTGCCCATGGCGGTCATCGATCCTCGGGGCTTCCGGCGTCTGCGGCCCGGCGCGGAGGGCTTGTTCAAGCTGCTGCTGAACGGCACTCGACGGGACGGTCGGCCGAATGAGGACGGCCTGCGGGAGAAGCACGTCCGCGAGCTGCTGCGGTCGGATCCAGATGGCTACGTCCAGGCGGCTGGGCTCTTCGGTCCGGCACGACACGCGGTCGTCGTCGGCGCTCGGCGAGCCGCGGCAAATGGATGGGACCGCCGGGCCATGGTGGCTGTCCAAACGTGGATGATGCTTCGCGCCCTGTTGGAACCGGGTGTCCTCTTCAGCCGATTGCGTTTCCGCCTCCATGGGCGCCACGCCTGTCCCGTGGTCGAGGCGATCCTCGACGGCGGCCGACGGATCCCGGGTGGGGATGCCGACGCCTGGCTCGCCAAGGTGGCCGTCGACCACCTGGTCACCGGATCGACGGCGGCGTCGCGCCCATGAGCCGGATCATCGACATCTCCGTGCCGATCTCGCCCGGCCTCGCTCCATTCCCCGGCAATCCCGCCCCCATCGTCGAAGCGCAGTCGAGGATCATCGATGGCGAAGCGACCAACAAGTCGATCCTGCATCTGGGCTCGCACGCCGGCACCCATGTCGATGCCCCAGCTCACCTCCTCGACGGCGCCGATGGCGTTGACGCCGTCGCTCTCGACGTGTTGGTCGGCGACGCACAGGTCGTCGACGCCACATCGGTCGAGCGTCTGATCCGCCCGTCCGACCTCGAGGCCATGTCGATCGAGCGGGGCGTCATTCGTGTCCTGTTCCTGACTCGAAACTCGATCCACTGGCAACGGCCGGAGATGCCATATCCGATCGGCTACGTGGCACTCGGGTCCGAGGCAGCCGAATGGCTGATCGAACGAGGCGTCCGACTCGTGGGCACCGACGGCCTGTCGATCGAGCCCTTTGGTGCGCCCGGGCGACCCACCCACCGGGCGCTGATCGAGGCCGGGGTCATCATCGTGGAGGGACTCGACCTGGCCGCGGTCAGACCAGGACGCTACACCTTGATCTGCCTCCCGCTCCGAGTGGTCGGCGGCGACGGAAGCCCCGCTCGAGCGATCCTCGTGGCTGATCGACCATGATCGGCCGGTCCGCCAATCGCTACGGTCGTCGGGACGCCCGGCGCGACTCGCCGTCGTCGAGCCTGCCTGGGCAGGTATCGCAGACGCGTCAGGAGCGGGCCAGGGTCACGTATAGACTCGTAACCGTGCACGGCGCCTCGTCGCGGACGAAGGGCGCCTGCCGCGCTCGCGGGACTGATCTGCCCGGTCCGAAGCCGGTGTGCGACGCTCCGGAGGTCACCCTCGATCCAACGGAAGAATATGCCCGGGCGACCTCGACGAGGACTCGGCGTCCGACCTGCCATCAGCTCGCAGTAGAGGGCGACGAGGTCGGCTCCGGCAGCTGCGGCCAGGGGGATGGTGGCATGGATGCGTGGGTTGAGGTCCAGGAGGAAGGGTCCCGCGAAGTCGGCATGGAAGATCCCGCTGTAGCCCGCGAGGAGGGCCTCGAGCTTGGCCTCGAGCTCGCGATCGGGCGCTACGGTCTCGGCCGCCGCCACGGTGCCGCAGGGCAGCGGCCATACGCGCAGGTAGCGCATATGGACCACCGCCACCAGCCGACCCTGCCAGGCCAGTCCGAGGACGCCGTGCATGTCGTCCGCCAGGTACGGCTGGACGATGAGGTTCCCGGCATGGGCCGGGACGCGAGCCAGATCGGTGGCTGAGTCGACGCGCAAGGCCATGAAGCGCTTGATGTCGGGCTTCACGACGACCGGGTAGTCGATCTCGTGCGCGATGGCCGCCAGGCCAGCCGTCGACAGCACGATGCGACTGGGCGGCACGCTGATGCCTGCCATCTGCGCCGCTTCGCCGCAGGCGACCTTGTCGAGCAGGTGCCCGACTGGTGCGTCGAGCGCCAGCAGGGCCGCGTCGCTGGCGGGCAGGACGGCCAGGTATGGCCTGCGCTCGAGCTCCGTGCGGATCGCCGTCGCGTAACCAGACGGATCGCCGGTCGCTGCCGGAACGTCGATCCGTCGTCGAGCGTGCCGCGATGCGGCCGCCATGGAGAGGCCGCCCGAGACCGTCACGGTCGGACGGTAGCCTGCATCCGAGAGCGCGCGCACGGCAGCGACGGCGGCGCGCGACTCGCCGTCCCCGCCCTCGGTCACGAGCACCCGATCGCCGGTCTGGGTCAAGCCGAACCCATGAGAACTGACGCATGCGCGATCGTCCGGCGCAGGCCTTCGTCGATCCCGGTCCCGGCGACCCAGCCAAGCTCCTCTTGGGCCCTGCCCACCGCCAGCACGCTGTCGTGGACGTCGCCCGGTCGGGATGAAACGAACTGCGGCTCAGCGCTGGACCCGATGAGCGCTGCGATCAGCGCGTAGAGCTCGACGATCGAGGTCGCGGTGCCGGTCCCCACGTTGACCGTCAGCGACCGACCGACATCGATCGCCCGCACGATCGCATCGACGACATCGGCCACGTAGACGAAGTCGCGCGTCTGGCTTCCGTCGCCATGGATCTCGACCGGGAGCCCCCTCAGCAGGTGATCGGTGAAGACCGCTACCACCCCGGCCTCACCAGTGAAGCCCTGCCGAGGTCCGTAGACATTCGCAAGGCGCATGACAGCCGTCGACATGGACGACCGTCCCAGCAGGTCGAGATACCGCTCGCCGACCCACTTGCTCAAGGCATAGGGGCTGAGCGGAGCGACGGGGTGGTCCTCGTCGCAGGGCAGATAGGCGGGCTGCCCGTAGATCGCTCCGCCGCTGCTCAGGTAGACGAAGGCTTGGCTGCCGGCGGCCTGCGCCGCCTGGAGCGTGGCGATGGTGCCGAGGACATTGCTGTGTGCGTCACGGACGGGATCGGTCGACGAGCGCGCTACCGAAACCTGACCGGCACAGTGGACGACGACATCGGGCCTCCATCCGCGAACGACCCGCTCCAGGCCGCGGCGGGCAAGATCGCGGCGTTCGAACTCCGCGCCGTCGGGAACGTGGTCAGCTCCGGCGCTCAGGTCGTCGATGACGAGGACGCGCGCGTCGGCCGACAGCAGACGCTCGGCGACGTGGGAGCCGATGAACCCGGCACCACCCGTTACCACGACCTTCACTCGTCCGAGATCTCCAGCACGTCCCCGAGGTTGAGCACCTGGAGGCGTCCGCAACCACGTCGTCGCGTTAGGATCCCCGGCCGGACCAGGTCGCCCGAGAGCGTAGCAGGTCGTCCGGCATGATGGCGCCGGAGGCGGGCTATGGCGTCGGGGGCAGCCCCAGCGAGGTCAGGAGCGAGGTCTTCTGGGCATCAGTGAGATAGCCGGAGCCCGTGCCACCGGGCGTGGCCGCGAAGTCCACCAGGCGCCGCTTCTCGCCGGACCAGGCCCACCGGCTCGCGCCCTCGGCGTTGGAGTACCAGAACAGGTTTCCAGCGGCGTGATTGCCAGAGCTTGCCGCGAACATCTGGCCTGACCAGTCCTGCATCCAGTCGAGCCCGAAGTTCTGCGATGAGTCGGGCCAGGCGTCGGCGCCGACGATCCGATTGTCATGGACGAAGATGCCGCTCACGGGTCCCGGCGCATCGCTCCGGTTCTGGCTCAGGAGGCTGATGCCGTCGCCGTTCCAGGCCGCCACGTTGTTGTCGACCTCGACGCCGTACGAAGAGCTGACCAGGATCCCGGCACCCCATCCCCAGCTGTACTCGCCGGAGTTCGTGGTGGCGTTGCGCCAGACGACGTTGCCGGTGATGCGCGCGGGTCCACGGCTGATCTCGTAGAAGATCCCGGCCGAGTAGTTGTCGTGGACGCGGTTGTTCGAGATGGTCACCGAGCTGTTGTTGTTGTCGAACCAGATCCCGGGACCGATGTTGTGGTCGACCTCGTTGCCGTCGATGACGACGTTCGTGCAGTAGGTCGCGATCTTGCCCCCGCCCGCTTCCCAGCCCACGCTGTAGGCATGGGCCGGATTGTTGCCCGTCACGCGATTGCGCAGGAAGGACAGCTGATCGACGCGGCTGAAGTGGAAGCCTTCCTGGGCACAACCGGAGAACGTCGAATCGGCGACCGTGATGCGGGCCCCGTTCCCGAAGGAGATGCAGGCGCCGGCGCTGTCGCGGGCCACGCTGCGTCGCACGGCGATGTCGTTGTAGCCCGACGCGTCGATGGCCCCCGTCTGGACGGCATTCGCCACGTGAGTGACGGTCATGGTGTCGATGGTCACGTTGGAGGCCTCGATGGAGATGCCCTCCGTGCGCGTGTCGTCGCCGGTGATCGTGGCTGGGCCGATGAGGGTCAGCGGCTTCGTGATCCGCACGGACTCGTGGAAGACACAGTTCGGGACGTTCAGCCGGCTCCCTGAGGGCGCGGCGTTGATGAGCGACTGGAGGGTCGCGGTGCAGGTGACCACCGGGACGTTCGTCGCGGAAGGCGTGGGCACCGCAGTCGGCACCGCGGTCGGCACCGCAGTCGGCACCGCAGTCGGCACCGCAGTCGGCACCGCAGTCGGCACCGCAGTCGGCACCGCAGTCGGCACCGCAGTCGGCACCGCAGTCGGTGCGGTCGTCGGCACCGCAGTCGGCACCGCAGTCGGTGCTGTGGTCGGCACCGCAGTCGGTGCTGTGATCGGTGCGGTCGTCGGCACCGCAGTCGGCACCGCAGTCGGTGCTGTGGTCGGCACCGCAGTCGGCACCGCACTCGGCACCGCAGTCGGTGCTGTGGTCGGCACCGCAGTCGGTGCTGTGATCGGTGCTGTGGTCGGTGCGGTCGTCGGTGCGGCCGTCGGTGGTGCGGCCGTCGGTGCTGTAGTCGGTGCGGTCGTTGGTGGCGGAGCGACGCCTTCACTCGCTGTCGCGACCTGGATCGTGATTCGAGCGACCTCGAGCGGAGTGCCGTCGGCCCCCTCGACGAGGGCCGCCACGACATGATCGCCGGCCATCCCCTTCGGGATGCGGAACGCGACCTTGAACGAGCCTCGGCCGGTCGGCTTGTAGTCCGCGGCGACTACCGGCTGGCTCGTGGACCTGAGTGCGTCGGATGGATCCCAGACCAGGCGGCCGCGCTCTCGTTTGGTGAAGCCGGTCCCTCCGATCGTGAGCCGTGCGCCCTGCAGGACCGTTGTGGACGAGGCCTTGAGCTGAGGCCCCGTAGCCTTGAGCTGAGGCCCCGTAGCCTTGAGGTGAGGCCCGGCTGCGGTGCTCAGCCCAGATGCGAGGAGGAGCGCAGGCACGAGCAAGATGATCGGTACCGTCGCCAGCCACGACGCGACCTGCGACCGCGACTTCACACGCTTGGGAGGACGCTGGTTGACGATCCGATCTTCGGGGGGCGCGATCCTGATGTTGCGCACGGGCGTGCCTCCTAGCTCCTGGACAGCCTCCAGGTCTCCGTGGCATCGGCGCTCGCGGCGTCGGGCCGAACGACGCTCCGTGGACGTCGGCCGGAACATGCCTGGTCGTTGCCCGCGCCGCCGATCCTCGAACGCGGGTGCGGCAGCCGGGGGTCATCGCGAACCCGGCGCAAGCCGAGGCCAACCGTGCCGCAGCGCGACCGAGAAGGCGAGAGAGAAGAAGGTCCGGCCGCTCGGCCCTGGCGCCGACCGCGGCCGATGGGCGCCAGGTCATGTGGGGTTGACTGGGTGGCGGTGTGGTGTCACCCAACGGGGCCATTGCAGGCCCGTACCGTCGGTGCGCAGGCAGCCCGGAGGCGCCTTGTTACACTGCGGTCCGTCCGAGAGGGCGGCGCGCCCCGGGGTCCGGTGGGCGGACTCGATCAGACCGCGATTACGGAGGACCTGCCGCCTTGGCATATCGCTCGGCGCTCAGTGACCCTCCCGACCGCGTGTCGCGGACGGGCGGAGCGGGCGACATGGCCTGGACCAGGTGACGCCACGGATGACGCGCCCTCGGATCGTCCTCTTCGCGTATGCGTGCACGCCGGCCATGGGTTCCGAGGCGGGATCGGGCTGGGCGTTGACCGAGCTTCTGGCCGATGTCGCCGATGTCTGGGTCTTGACTCGCCCCTACCCGTATCGCAAGGCGACCATCGAGGCGCGGCTCGCCAGCCTGCCGGCTCCGGAGCGGTTCCATGTCGTCTACGTCGACCTTCCACGGCTCGTTCGGCTCGTCGGCCACGAGCGTCTCCTTCGACACGGCCTCCGAGTCCAGTATGTGCTGTGGCAGATCGTCGCCCTCCGGCATGCGCGCCGCCTCGATCGCAGGCTGGGCTTCCAGCTGGCCTGGCACCTGACGTACTCGAATGTGTGGTTGGGATCCATGGCCAGCCTCATCGGACCGCCCTTCGTCTACGGACCGATGGGAGGCGGTGTCGGCCCGCCGTGGCGGCTGCTCTCGGCGCTCGGCTGGCGAGGCGCGGCGTACGAGGCCGTGCGCGGGCTGGGACGGACCGCCGGCCGCTACCTGAATCCGCTTGCTCGGGTCAGCTGGCGCCGCGCCGCGCTCATCCTGGCGCAGAACGAAGAGACGAGGCACTGGTTCCCGCGCTCGAGTCGCCACAAGGTGGTCGTCTTCCACAACATCGTCGTACCGGCCTCGACCGACGACGACACGGTCGCCCGATCGCCAAGCCCTACGGCGATGTTCGCGGGGCGGCTGCTGCCCCTCAAGGGCATCTCGCTCGCGATCGAGGCGATGCGCCACCTGCCTGGGTGGCGCTTGGTGATCTGTGGCGATGGGCCGGACGAGGCGCGACTCCGAAGCCACGCTCGGCGCCTCGGTCTCGACGGTCAGGTCGACTTCCGTGGTTGGATCGAGCGTGATCAGGTGCTCCAGCTGATGCGCGAAGCGCACGTCATGCTCTTCCCGAGCCTCCACGAAGAGGGCGGCTGGGCGGTCGCCGAGGCGATCGCCGCCGGACTGCCAGTCATCGCGTTCGAAGGTGGGGGCCCGGCCGCGCTGGGTGCGACGACGATCCCGCCAGGGTGGCCTGGCGACACGGCGCGACGGCTGGCGCACGCCGCTCGATGCGCCGTCGATGCTCCATCGCCGATGGTTCCGGAGGCGCTGGACATGGCCACGCGCCGGCGCCTGCTGTTGACGATCCTGATCGATCGCGGCCTGCTGTCGAGCGAACCGAGCGACGGAGCTGCGGCGCAGATCCGTCGATGACGCGGGGCCACTTGATCATCCTCGCGGGACCGGATGGCGTCGGGAAGTCGACGCTCGCCGACGCGATCGAGCATCGCTCGTTGATGGGTCGGCGCGTGCTCAGGCTCCACCATCGCGCGCATCTCTTCCCGAGGCGCGCCGTCGATCCGCGGGCGGTCACAGAGCCGCATCTCCTGCCGCCGTATCCCGCACCGATCTCGCTCGCCAAGGTCGCCTATCTGTACTTCGATCAGCTGCTCGGCTGGCTCCTGCGAGTCAGACCGTTCATGGCCAGCGGCGGTTGGGTCGTGTTGGAACGTGGCTGGCTCGACGCGGGTGTCGATCCTCGGCGCTACCGCCTGAAGCCTGCACACGCCGGCATCATCCGGCGGCTCGTATCGTCGAGCCCACGTCCCGATCTGTTCGTCCTTCTCGAAGCATCGGCGGAGGTGCTGCGGGCTCGCTCCGATCAGCTGCCGGCAGACGAGTTGGATCGCCAGGCCGCGTTGTGGCGGGCGGCGCTTCCGACTGACTGGCCGTCGATGATCGTCGATGCATCGATGCCGACCGAGGCTGTCTTCGAAGCCACCGATGCCAGGATCGAGCGGCTGCTCCACGCGCGTCCCGGCGCCTAGCCCCGTGCTTCATGCCTAGGTTCGGTCGGCTACCGCTCGCTCGCGTCCTGAAGTCGGCGCCGACGGGCGTCCTGCGGGCGCGGTGGGGCTTCCTCGACCAGGCTCTCTCGAGCCTGTCGAACTTCGCGCTCGGGATCATCGTGGCCAGGTCGGTCGACACGAACGAGTTCGGTGCCTTCGCCTTGGCGTTCGCGATCTACCTCGCCGCGCTCAACGCCTCGCGCGCGGTGACGTCGTTGCCCCTGACGATCCGCTTCTCAGCTGCCGGTCAGGAGGCCTGGCGAGCAGCGACAGCCGCTGCCGCGGGGGTGTCCATCTTGGTGGGGCTTGGATTCGGTCTCGCCTGCGTGGCCTTCGGGATCGTGGCCGGAGGTCCGATCAGCCAGGTCTGTCTCGTCCTCGGGCCCCTCCTGCCAGGCCTGCTGCTGCAGGATCTCTGGCGCTTCGGGTTCTTCACGAGAGGCACGGAGGCGCAGGCGGCCGCGAACGATGGCGTCTGGGTCTTGCTCGAGTTGCCTCTCTATGCGCTGCTTCTGCTATCCGGCAAGACGTTCTCGGTCGGCCTTCCGTTGGCTATCTGGGGGCTTTCCGCGTTGGCGGCCGCGCTCTTCGGGATCGCTCAGACGCGCATACGACCGCGACTCGGCGAGGCGCGCGGGTGGTGGCGAGCGCACCACGACATCGCACCTCGCTACCTCGGCGAGTACATGGCCTCGACCGGTGGCGATCTCGTCCAGCCGTACGGGATCGGGCTGGTCGCGGGCCTTGGAACGGTGGGCACGATGCGCGCGGGTGAGCTGCTCCTGGGCCCCTTCAACATCGTGTTCCAGGGTGCTGGCCTCGTGACGCTCCCGGAGGCTGCCCGCATGCTGCGCGTCTCTGCGGCGCGCCTCGCGCGGGGGTCCGTCCTGATCAGCGTCGCCCTGGCTGGCGCAGCGGCCGCGTGGGGGGCATTCGTCCTCCTCATCCCTGATCAGCTCGGAGTGGCGATCATGGGTGCGAACTGGGAGCCGGCGCGCAGCGTCCTTCCTCCCCTTGCGCTCTGGCTCGTCGGGGTGGGCGCGGGAGCTGGGGCCATCGTCGGCTTGCGTGCCTTGGCTGCCGCGCGTCGAAGCCTGCGAACGCGGATCGCCATGACCATCATCTCCACCAGCATGGTCATCGCGGGTGCAGCCATCGGCGGCGCCCTGGGTGGCTCGATCGCGATGGCGGCCGCCACGTGGCTGGCGGTCGGTGTCTGGTGGTGGCAGTTCGCGCTCGCGATCGGCGAACATCGTGGGACCGACGTCGTCGCCGTCGATACCACCATCGATCCCCTCGAGCGCCCAGCGACATGATCCGGCGGATCGAGCCCTGGACGCAGGTGATCATCGTCGCCGGGCTGATCGGCGTGGCGGTGCTGCTGCTGCGGATGGCATCGGGAGGCACGTTCGCAGATTGGCCGCACGTCTACCGCGAAGGCCCCCGGATCTTCGTCGTGGAGTTCAGCGCGGCCGTCGTCACACTGGCTCTCGCCGCGGTGGCGACCCGGCGGGGTCCGATCATCGACAGCGCCTGCGCGATCTGGGCCACGTTGTCGATCGTCCTCGGTGTGGTCCTCTTGCTGCGTGATCACGATTCGGCCTGGGCGATGCTCGGGCTCTCAGGGCTGGTACTCGCCTGCTCCGTCGTCCGATTGCGCCGATGGCGCCAGGGCCCGGACTGACCCGCCCTTGATGAATCGGTGGCCGACGGCGCATGATACGGGCGGCGGTTGAGACCGTCAGGCTCCTGCCGTCGGAACGGCCTCGGCCCTCGCCCGATCATCGCGACGCGGTTCCCGGGGCGCGGCCTGGACGCGTCGAATGAGGTTGGACACTATCGCCTGTGGATCCGATCACGCCGGCCATCATCACGCTCGCTCTGCTCGCGGGGCCGACGCTCATCTGGCTGATCTACCGCCTGACGCGCCAGCGCGTGCCCTCGCGCTGGCTGGCGGACTATGAGAACGAGCCCACAGCGAACCGCGCGGTCTTGATCGACGAGCTCCTGGGCAGCGACTGGGTCTGGGCCTGCGCCAGTTGCGAGTCGCTGAATCGCGTCACGACCGATACCTGCTACCGATGTCGGATGGCACGGCCGACCGCACTGGATCCCTTCGAGACGGTCACGGAACCCACGCCCATCGCGGTCGTCAGCGCCCGTGATGCGTCGCTGCCGGCGGCCGTCGCGCCGGCCATGGCCGTCGCGGGGGCCACGGTCACCCCGAAGCCCCGATCGCGACGTGCCCCGGCGCCGGTGATCGTCGCCGCCGCGGCCGCGGCGACGGCCGTCGCCGCCGATCCATCCGACGTAGACGCCCCGGCGACCACCGGGGCCACGGTCACCCCGAAGCCCCGATCGCGACGTGCCCCGGCGCCGGTGATCGTCGCCGCCGCGGCCGCGGCGACGGCCGTCGCCGCCGATCCATCCGACGTAGACGCCCCGGCGACCACCGGGGCCACGGTCACCCCGAAGCCCCGATCGCGACGTGCCCCGGCGCCGGTGATCGTCGCCGCCGCGGCCGCGGCGACGGCCGTCGCCGCCGATCCATCCGACGTAGACGCCCCGGCGACCACCGGGGCCACGGTCACCCCGAAGCCCCGATCGCGACGTGCCCCGGCGCCGGTGATCGTCGCCGCCGCGGCCGCGGCGACGGCCGTCGCCGCCGATCCATCCGACGTAGACGCCCCGGCGACCACCGGGGCCACGGTCACCCCGAAGCCCCGATCGCGACGTGCCCCGGCGCCGGTGATCGTCGCCGCCGCGGCCGCGGCGACGGCCGTCGCCGCCGATCCATCCGACGTAGACGCCCCGGCGACCACCGGGGCCACGGTCACCCCGAAGCCCCGATCGCGACGTGCCCCGGCGCTTGTGATGGCGGACACGTCGCCGGTGCCTGCCGCGGCGATGGCGGCCGCGCCGCCGGTCATGACCACCGTCGTGGACGCCGACCTCCCCGCTGCTCCGCGAGCGCGGAAGCCATCGCAGGATGCCCCCAGTCCACCGGCACCCGCGGCGCTGCCGACGCCCGAGGTGCGCTGTCCACTTCTCGGATTGCGGTACGACCCCGAGACGCACTTCCTGATGGCGCATCCCGATCATCGCTGCTACGCCCCTGCCAGTGCTGTCGCAATCGAGCGACAGCACCAGGAGGCGTTCTGCCTCACGGCCGAGTTCAGGGCCTGTTTCGCGTTCCGAGCCAGGGAGGAAGCCTCGGTCGACACGCCGAGGCGACGCGCGACGGAACCGGTGCGGGTCGCCGCCATCGAGCCAACGTCAGCCCTGGCCCGGCAAGGCTGACCACGCGGCGTATCCGGCCGCACGATCCATGCCCCAGGCGGCCGACCTCTACCCGAACACGTCGACCGAGTCGGGCAGGAATGCGAAGTACGAGACGCTGGCCGACTCGCCCGCGTAGGCGAGCATGCCGATGTGGCCGATGGCCGGCTCGAACATGATCCGCTGCGGATCGCCGCGAAGGAGCGCCGCAAAGGTTGGCGGGTCGATGTCACCGAGGCCCCGACCATCGAGCTTGGCGCAAGCCTCCACCTCGGTCCACAGGCCGACCCACCGCGCGTTGCGAGCATCGATCGACCGGATGGTCCGGATGGCGGCGACCCGGTCGGGCGGGAGGTATCGGTCCGCGATCTCGGCGATCCCAGCGGCCGCGGAGATCGGCTCGACATCGACCCCGACCGCACGAGCAACGGCCACCGCGATGAGGCCGACCGCACCCGCATGCGCGACGCTGAAGGTCAGGTCCGTGGGCGGGTCGAGGACGGGCCGACCGCGCGCCTCGTAACGGAAGCGCAGGTCCCCCGGATGTCGGGACACGTACCGACCGAGGATCGCGCGCAGACTGGCTCGACCGATCGCGTACCGGCGGCCGTCGAGCGGTGAGTGCATCCGAGCCGCACGCTGGCGCTCGTCCGGCGAGAGCGTCGCGAACATCGCCCGCTGTGGATCCTCGTGGTCAAGGTCGAGGCTCCAGATGTCGATCCCATCCGCTTTGAGCGGGCGGCTTCCTTGCTCGGCATCCCAGCGATGCGCCACCGTCGGCGGCGTGTGGCTTGATACTACGGCCATGCGCCAGCGACCGGAGGATCAATGGCGGCGGGCGCCGCGCCGGTGAGCGGCACATCAGCGACGGCAGGGTCGCCGGTGGTCGGCATCTCGCCTGACCGGTCACGCGGCTGGGAAGCAACATCGGGGGCGCCCGGGGCCCGAACAGCGTGCAGCGCCTCGACGAGGGTCGCCGCCGTCGTCGCAGCGAGCGGCTCGAGGAGGACGGTGAGGTGGCTGCCCGGGATCCGACGCACGTCAAGGCCGCCGAGGGCCAGCTCGGCCCACCCTCGCCGCGCATCGAAGATCTCGACTGGGTCCTGGTTGTGCTCAGCCCAGAGGAAGATGATCCGGCCTGGGTACGGCAGCGGACGATAGCGATCATAGGCCGTGCCGTCGGCAGCCATCCACTCACGTTCGCCAGGCGGGATGGGATCGGAGGCGAGCATGGATCGGAGGCGCGCCGGCAGCCGAGGCTCGAAGAAGTCGCGAAAGCCGATGGTCGCACGCTCGCGGGCGATCTCGGTCCGAAGGCGCAGGTAGCGCGACCCGGCCCGCCACCCGAGTCGCCGCACGACGCGGATCTGGTTGCCGATCCGGTAGGTGGCGTATCGTCGATGTGACCCCGGCGCAGGCAGGGCCTGAGCCGGGTTGCGACTATCGATGAGGGCGAGGAAGGGCACCTGCTCGCCCGCGGCGGTCAGCTGCTGGGCGATCTCGAAGGCGACGGCGCCACCGAACGAGAAGCCGACCAAGTGGTACGGGCCGACAGGCTGGACCCGCTGCATCATGGCGACGTAGCGACGAGCCAGGTCCTCGACGCGGTGATCGGCGTCGCCGCTCGGTGGCCGATGCAGCGCATAGAGGGGTTGATCGGGTCCCAGATGATGAGCGAGGTTGCGCACGTACAGGATGCGCGATCCGGCGCCCGGGACCATGAACAGGGGGAGCTGTGTCCCGGCAGGTTGGACAGCGATGAGCCCATCGACCTCGTCATCCCGTCCACGGAGCATCCGAGCGGCGAGGCGCTCGATCGTCGTGTCCTCGAGGAGGGCCGACAGAGGGACACGCTGCGACGTCTCGCGCCAGATCCGGTCGAAGATGCGGGTCGCCAGGAGCGAGGTGCCGCCCAGGTCGAAGAAGTCGTCCTTGACGCCGATCGGGCGGCGCGATAGGACCTGCTCCCAGATCGCGATGAGCCGCCTTTCGAGATCATCGCGCGGTGCCACGACCGACGCCGCTCGTGCCTCAGCCGTCGGGGCAGGCAGCGCCCGCCGGTCGATCTTGTTGGAGTTGGTGCGCGGCAGCCGATCGAGCCACACGAACGCGCTCGGGACCATGTACTCGGGCAGCTCGACCCGAAGGGCCACGCGGATGTCATGCTCCGTGAGCCGCTCGCTGGCAGCGGCCTCGAGGTACGCCACGAGCTGCGTCGCGCCGTCGATCTGGCGAGCCTCGACGGCGACCTGTCCGACGCCAGGCAGGGCGGCCAGCGAGCGCTCGATCTCGGCGACCTCGACGCGCATCCCGCGGACCTTGACCTGCCGGTCGCGCCGACCGACGAACTCGATCGAACCGTCCGCCAGGCGCCGCCCCAGGTCGCCCGTTCGATAGGTCACGAGTCCTTCATCCGTTGCGTCGTGGCTGAACGCCGCGGCGGTGAGATCGGGCCGTCTCCAGTAGCCGAGCGCGACATACCGGCTCCGGATCGCGATCTCGCCGACGAAGTCCGACAGACGCCCGTACGGATCGAGCAGGAAGACCTCCGTTGCCTCGACGGGATATCCGACCGGGACGATGGGCCGGTCGATGGTGCTGGTCGCATCGGCGAAGAACTGAAGGCCCATCGATGACTCGGTCGAGCCGAGGGTGTTGACGAAGACGCCGTCATCGGCGAAGTGCTCGCGGAAGGCGTCGAAGTCGGTCGCCCGGACCTCCTCGCCGCCGAGGACGACCGCTCGGACGTCCGTCAGGCGTTCGGCCGAGCCGAGGGTGGCGACGAGCTCCCGGAACACGGTCGGCGTGGAGTGGTAGACCGTCACCCGCTGCCGGACGATCACGTCCTTGAGTCCAAGGAAGCCGACTGAGGCCACGTCGGCGACGCACAGGGCGGCGCCATTGAGCAGGGCCGCGAAGAGATCGATGATCCCCGCCCGGAACGTCGGCTTGGCCGCCAGAAGGAGGCGGTCGTCTCGCCCGATATGGAGCGCATTGGTGTACGCACGCATGTCGTGGAGCACGTTGCGGTGGTTCTGGATGATGCCCTTCGGCTCGCCGGTCGAACCTGACGTGTACAACAGGTACGCAAGATCGTCCGCAGCGGCCCGATCGATGGGGCCGGCGGATGGGCTCCTGGCGGCCTCGTCCATGTCGATGATCGGGATGGTGGCGCCGAGCGCCTCCTGAGCGAGGCCATCGAGTCCATCCCCGACGAGGACGAGGTCGAGCTCGGCGTCCCGGGCGATCGATGCGATGCGATGCGCAGGGAAGAGCGGGTCGAGAGGGACGTAGACGCCGCCGGCCTTGAGGATCCCGAGGACCCCCGCGACCTGCGTGGCGCCGGGCCGGCCGAGCGATCCGACCCTCGGCCGTGGCCGAGACCCAGCCTTCCCGATCGCCGTGGCGATCGCGTCAGCGGCCGCGTCCAGTTCGCCGTAGGTCCACGTGCGGTCGGCCTCGATGACGGCGGCTCGATCGCGGCCGTCGGCGACCTGACGAGCGAAGCGCGCACCGATGCTCTGCTCCAGTTGATCCGGACCGAAGCGCTCGAAGGGCGACGTCGGCGTGACCCGATTGCGAGCGGCGAGGAGCGCGGCGCGCTCGCCGCTGGCGAGCACCGGCAGGTCGCCGATCGGTCGCTCAGGCCCGGCGATGGCGGCGCGGAGGAGCGTCTGCCATCGTCCCACGAGCGACTCGATGGTCGTTCGGCGAAACAACGCCGTGGGGTAGCGCATCGTGCCGGTCAACCCCTGCGGTCGGTCCTCCAGCTGGAGGAGAAGATCGACCATCGTGCGCGGGTCGATGGGCCTCGTGTCCGACTCCCATCCGACGGGCACCGTCGGCGGCGCCGGCTCAAGGACGAGCATCGCCTTGAACAACGGATCCCCACTCGGATCGCGTGGCAGCGACAGCGCATCGCCCAGCCGCCCGATCGGCATGCCGCCATTGCTGAGCCCGTCGTCGACGACTCGCGACGCACGGCGCAGAGCCTCGCGAAAGGTCGGGTCGCCCGACAGATCGATGCGCAGCGCGAGCGTCGTCAAGCCGAGGCCGAGCACGCCCTCGAACTCAGGTCGAACGCGGATCGACATGACGCTCCCGATGGCCTCGACTTCGTCGCCAGTCCAGCGCGAGAGCGATACCGCGAACGCTGTCAGGAGGAGCACGAACAGGGAGACGCCTTCACGCTGGCTGAAGGCGCGCAGTTGGTCGCTGAGCGCTTGGGGCAGGGTGACGGGGACATGAGCGTCGAGTGGCGGCGGGATGGGCGGCCTGGGCAGATCGATCGGCAGGCCGAGCGCCGGCGGGACCTCGCCAAGCCCAGGGGGCTGCCGCCCGTCCGCCAGCCCGCTGACGGCCTTGGCTGTCTGATCGTTTGAGGTCATGCCCCTCGGCTCCCGGTGTTGGGCTCGGTCCCGATCGCGACCGCTACGGACTCGCTCGCGGAACCCAAGAACGGCCACGAGAACGGCCACTGCATGACGTGGCGCCTGGGGCGTCGATCAGCGTTGCCTGTTTATCCTTATAGCACGGAAGTACCCCGTCGCCATGGCCTCGGCGTACCGTCGTTGACACGATTCCGGTGCCGGTCGGCAACGCGACGCACCGCTGGGCGCTCGGCCAGCGCGGCGATGCCCCGCCCGCAGCCGCAGATCCTGACGCTGCGCGGTGGTCGTCAGGAGCGGACGAACTTCTGGATGCACCGGCTGCCGCGATCGAGGCCGATCCACGATTTCGGACGCTTCGGCGACATAGAAGCTGCCCTCCGAATCGACGGCGATGCCGTGAGGCGCGCAGAAGAGCCCCGGGCCTGGGTCGTTGAGGACTCGGCCCGTGACCATCGGCTCGCGAGACGGTGCTGTGGGCAGGGCGAGCGCGACCCCGCCGATCTCAGCCTCATCGACCTCGACCCCGTCGCCCCACCGCGCCAGCACCGAACCATCCTTGTCCAGGACGCTGACCCGGTGGGCCAGCTCGGCGACGAAGAACACGCCGTCGGGGCCTTTGCGAACGCTTTGCGGCAGGAGCAGCCCGCCCCACTGGCCCAGGAAGTCACCGGTGGGGGTGAAGAACTGGACCCGGTTGTTGTACCGATCGGCGGCGTAGATGGTGTCGTTGTCGTCATGGTCGACGAAGACGCTGTGGACCGTGTTGAATTCGCCCGGTCCGCTGCCCTGGGCGCCCCACGAGAACTTCAGCTCGCCCTCGGGGCTGAAGCAGTGGATCCTGGCGTTGCCATAGCCGTCGCTGACGTAGACGTCGCCGTTCGAGGCGACCGTGGCATGGGTCGGTCGATTGAAGGGCCGGCCGCTGAACGCCGGAGCGTTCTGGTGGGCGCTGCCCAGCGTCAGGAGGAGCTTGCCGTCCTTGGTCCACTTCCGCACCGTGTGGTCGCGGCTGTCGGTCGTGTAGACGAAGCCATCCCGCCCCACGCTCAAACCATGCGGGAACAGGAAGTAGTGCTCGCTCATCTCGCCCCAGGCGTCGAGGAAGTGGCCCCCTTTGTCGAAGATCATCACGGGGTGTGTGCCGCGACAGAAGACGTAGACGTTGTCGTCGATGTCGACGCCGACGTCGGCGACCTCCACGAACGTCCAGCCCTTGGGACGCTTGAAGAAGCCGTCCACCACCGCGTACAGATCCCGCCCGATCGCGACGTCCATCAGCTCTCCTCCCTGCTCCCCCATGGCGGAGGGTAGTGCCATTGCCCGGCCACGAGCAGGTAGCTCAGCCGTCCGAACGCACTTGGTGTTGCGGCACAGCACCGGGACTATTGACAGTGGCGCGTTGGTACTGCTTGATACCGGGACACCCCCGAAGGGAGACACCCCATCACCACCGCCGCCCGCGCGACCGCGCACGAACTCCGCGCCTTGGGCGCGGAGTACTTCTTTCTCATGACCGGTCGAGACAACACGCTCTGGATCGCCCTGCAGGAGGCCGGCATTCGGCAGGTCCTCGCGCGCAGCGAGCCGGCCGCGGTGTACATGGCCGATGCCTATGCCCGACTGACGGGCAAGCCGACCTTCGCCTATGGCGCCTATGGCCCAGGAGCGGCCAACGTGGCCGGCAGCCTGGCCGAGCCCTTCTGGTCATCCAGCCCGGTCATCGCCTTGACCTCCTCGATGCGTCGCGAGCACCGCCACCGGAAGGAGTACCAAGAGATCGACCAGGACCGGATGTTCACGGCCGTGACCAAGTGGGCAGCCGAGGTCTCCTCCGCGTCGCAGGTGCCGCGCTTCATCCGCGAGGCGGCACGGCGGTCGCTGAGCGGCACGCCAGGTCCTGTCTACCTGGGGATCCCGGGCGATGTCTTCGAGGAGGACATCCCCGACTACCGGGAGCCGGCCACTCGCACGCCGTTCGACCCGCCTCTGGCCCGCCCGGCCCCGAGCGATACCGATGCCGACGCCGTCGTCGCGATGCTCGCCGGCGCGCAGCGACCGGTCATCCTGGCCGGCAACGGGATCCACCAGTCGGGTGCCTATGAGGCGCTCCGGCTGGTCGCTGAGCGCCTGCGCATCCCCGTCGGGACGAGCATGGCCGGCAAGGGAAGCATCGCCGAGACGCACGAGCTGGCGCTCGGCACCGTGGGGCGCTACTCCCGCAACTACGCCAACGCGGCCGTCCGCGACGCGGACGTCATCCTGGCCATCGGCACGCAGCTCGGCGGTCTGGTGACCGACTCGTACCGACTCATCACGCCCACGGCCAAGCTCATCCACGTGACCGCCGATGGCGAAGTCCTGGGCCAGAACTTCCCGACCGACCTGGCGCTTCTGGCCGACGCGCGCGCGTGCCTGGAGGCGATCCTGAAGTCCTGCGATCGTTCGGGGACCGGCCCCTCTGATGCCTCCGGCGAGCATGTCGCGCGCCTCGCGGCGCAGCGTTCGGCGTGGCACGAGCGCCGGCGTGAGCTGGCCGCACGCGACGGAGGTGACGGTCGCCCGATGCGCCCGGAGGCCGTCATGGCCGCCATCGACGAGCGGATCGCGGAAGATGCGGTCGTGCTGGCAGATACTGGCTACGCGACGGCGTGGCCGGGCGCGCTCGTCGAGGCCAAGGTCGCCGGCCACGATTTCCTGCGCGCCGACGGTTCGCTGGGGTGGGCCTTTCCGGCCTCGCTCGGTGCGCAGCTGGCGCGGCCCGACAAGCAGGTCATCGCCATCACCGGAGACGGCGGCTTCGCGTATCACCTCGCGGACATCGAGACGGCCCTGCGGCTGGAGCTGCCGGTCGTCGTCATCATCCTCAACAACCAGACGCTGGCCTTCGAGGCTCACGTCCAGACGCTCCTGTACGGCCATCTGGTCGCGGAGGTCGACGACTTCCGCGATATCGACTACGGGGAGATCGCGCGCGCCTTCGGCGCGCGCGGCTTCCGCGTCACGAACGCGGCCGAGCTCAACCAGGCGCTCGACATCGGCCTGGACAGGAAGGCACCCACCATCATCGACGCGGTCATCGATCGCGACGCGATGGCGCCGGTGACCCGATACGACAAGGTGCGGGTACGGGAACTATGACTACGATCGTTCCGGAGGCCGACGTCTCCCTGCAGCCCGACATCCAGACCGTCCGGGAGTTGGCCGCGCGCTGCTCCAATTGGGGCCGCTGGGGGCCGGAGGATCAGCTCGGCACCCTCAACCACATCCAGCCCGAGGACATCATCGCGGCCAGCCGCCTGGTGCGCTCGGGTCGCGTCTTCTCGCTCGCCATCCCGCTCGACGAGCATGGTCCGCAGACGGGTGGCTTCGGTCGCTTCAATCCGATCCACCTCATGATCCGCGACGGCAACGCAGCGAAGACTGGCACCGTCGTGCGGGACTTCTACGGCGGGCGAGATCGGTGGATCCGTGGCACAGACGACCTGCTCATCCTGCCCCTCCAATCGGGGACCCAGTGGGACGCCCTCGCCCACATCATCTTCGACGACAGGATCTACAACGGCTATGACGCGACCTCGGTCGGCAGCAAGGGCGCGATCCTCGACGACATCGCCAACGCCAGCGACCGGATCGTCGGTCGAGGCGTCCTGCTCGACCTGCCCCGACACCATGGTCTGCGCTGGCTCGAGCCTGGCCGGGCCATCCTGGCCGCCGATCTCGAAGCCTGCGCCCGCTCGGAGGGTGTCGACATCGGACGGGGTGACATCGTGCTCATCCGGACGGGGCAGATGGCGCAATGCCGCGACGCCGGTGGCTGGGGCAGCTATGCCGGCGGCGCCGCCCCCGGACTGGGCCTCGATGCGGCACCCTGGATCTTCGACCGGGAGCTGGCGGCGGTCGCCACCGACACCTGGGGCATGGAGGTCCTGCCGAACCAGACGCCCGACGTCTTCCAGCCCCTGCACATCATCCTCATCGTCCATGCCGGGCTGATGGTCGGTGAGATCTTCGACCTCGAAGCCCTGGCGGAGGACTGCGCCGCTGACGGCCGCTACGAGTTCCTCTTCTCGGCACCGCCGTTGCCCATCACCGGCGGCGTCGGATCGCCGGTCAATCCGATAGCCATCAAGTAGGGATCGGCGCTGGCGCCCGCTGCGACGGCCACGGCGCACGGGCGCTGGTCGATGCCGACCAGCATCCCACGACCAGATCGAGGCCCGGCATCGGGCGTAGTCTGACGCTATGTCAGAGCCGACCCTGCCGGCGTCCGCTGTGCTCGAGCGACCGTTTCGCCATGAGCGGTCGGTCGCCATCAAGGCGGCGCGCGCGGCTGGTGCGGCCATCCGGGACGTCTATGCCAAGGTTCTGGACGGCTCGCTCAGAACCAGTGGGAATCCATCGGCACTCGCCCGCCAGGCCTCGCGCCAGATCCTCCTGGAGCGGCTGCGAGGGACGTTTCCAGATGATGGTTTGATCTCGGACCAGGACGCCCTCATCCCGACCGCCGATCTCGAAGCGCGGACCTGGCTGGTCGATCCGTTGGACGGCGAGCAGGAGTTCGCGATGGGTGTCCCGGACTTCGTCGTCTCCGTCGCCCTCATCGAGGCCGGGCGACCGATCCTGTCGGTGGTCTACAACCCGACCAACGACCTGCTTGTCACGGCCACACGCGGCGGCGGCGTGAGCGGCGGCCCCCGGCCGGAGACGACCCGCCACGCGAGGGACGTCGGCCAGGCGGTCGTGCTGGCCAGCCGGAACGAGATGTTGCGTGGAGCTTGGGCTCCGTTCGACGGAGCGTTCGTGGTCACGCCGACCGGCAGTGCCGCCTACCGCCTGGCCCTCGTCGCCTTCGGCATGGCCGACGCGACGGTCAGCCTCGATCCGCTGCCGGCGCTCGATGCCTGTGCCGGTGCGTTGCTCGTCGAGGAGGCCGGGGGGCGGGTCAGTGGACTCGACGGCGGACCGCTCGATCTGTCGCGCCCGGGAGCTCGGATCCCAGGCTTGATCGCCAGCCACGAACCGACCTACACCGCCCTGCTGGCCGTCGTCAACGCCGTCGTCGGCGCGCGTGCCGACGTCCTGGATCGACAGACTGCTGCATCTTCGGTGGTCGCAGCTACCGAGGCAGGGCCGGTGGCAGGGCCCGCGCCAGGGTCCGCGCCGAGCCAGCGGGTCGCGCCTCGCATCACCCGACCCGATCCATCGGCGACATCGTTCGTCATCGCCTCGCCCATCACGGACCCGACCGACCGGCCGCGTCATGCGCTGCGCACGGCCATCATCTACGCCATCCTCGTGGTCCTCGGGATGCTGCTGGGTTTCGTCGCCGCTGGCATGACACTCGACGCTCGTGCCGGCAGGGACGCTGCTCCGGCCAGGACGACGTCCTCTGGCCGGCTCGCCGTCGAGCCTTCGGCGACGGGTCCTGGCCCGCCTCCCAGCCCGGCGGCGACCCCCAGCGCGGCGGCGACCCCCAGTCCGGCGGCGACGCCCAGCCCAGCCTCCACCATGACACTCAACGCTGCGCTGTGGCTGGCGACGCCGGTGGCGACGCTCGGCGATCGCCTCACCGCCGATGGCATCGAGCTCGATCTTGCCTGGCAGCCGCCGACGGACGGCTCGGCAGCTTCCAAGTACGACCTGGGCATCTCACGCGACGGCGCCGACTTTCAGCCTGTCGACCTGTCGAGCAAGACGTCGCGCAAGGCGACCATCGCGATGGTGGCCGACCATGCATCGGTCGTTCGGGTGCGCGCTCACGCAACGGATGGCACGCCCGGACCGTACGCCGAGGCGTCCGTCCGCCTTGCCCAGATCGAGGAGTCCGGGCCGCAGGTCAGGGTGTCGCAGGGCTGGACGATGGCAAAGCATCCCGCCTACTCGGGTGGCAGGGTACGCTATGCGACGAGGGCCGGCGCTGAGCTCTCGATGCCCTTCGAGGGCAGCGGTGTCGCAATCATCGGGCCCAAGGGACCCGGCCGCGGCCGCGCGTTGGTGCTGGTCGATGGCCAGCGCGTCGGCCGCTTCGATGCCGGGGCAGACGCGTTTCGACCGATGCAGCTGCTGATCGCCGTCGATGGGCTGAACGCTGGTCCCCACATCCTGACCGTCCGCGTCGCCGGCACGGATGGTCGCCCCATGGTCGCCATCGATCGGTTCCTGGTCCTCAGCGAAGCCTGACTGCCAGGTCGGTCGCTCGCGACCTCGCAAGAAGCCGGTGCACACGAGCACCGAGGCAGGGTCGGCCGGCAAGATTCGAGGGTATGCTCCCGAGATGACCGATCCGTCGCCGCCCGCGTCTCCTGATGCCGACGACCCTGCCCCGTCAGTGAGTGAGCCCGATCGCGTAGAGGGCTCGGATCACCGTGGCCTGTTGGCCTTCCTCGGTGTCCTTGCCCTCGTCCTGTTGTTCGTCGGTGCAGTCGGAGCGTCGAGCCTGAGCCGCGACGGCGGTTCCGACCCGGACCAGGGAGCCTCGCCAGGGAATGGCAACGCTGTCGGGCAGCAGAAGAAGGCGGAGAAACAGCAGCAGCGCGAGGAGCGGCAGGCCGAGAAGCGGGAACAGCAGCGTCAGCAAAAGGCGCGCCGGCGCGAGCTCCAGGAGCAGCGCCGCCGATCGGAGGCGAGTGGTCCAGGGGTCGCCAATTCGCTCTCGAAGCAGACCGGCACCATCGCCACCCAGACCGAGGCCGACGGGTCGACCACCTACGTGCTGCAAACGGCCACCGGGACCCTCGTCCTTGACATCGGTCCCCCGCGCTATTGGGGCGATGCGAACCCGCTGGCGCCGCTCGTCGGCAAGAGCGTGACGATGACCGGGGTCCAGAAGCCCGGCTCCGACCGCTTCGCGGTCTTCACCCTGGGCGGTCAGGTCATCCGTGGGCCGGGGCGGCCGCCCTGGGCCGGCGGCGCCAAGGCGAATGGGCAAGCCGGTCCGATGAACCTCCCGTCGCCGAGTATCAGCCCGTCACCGAGCATCAGCCCGGCACCCTGACGCGCCACAGCGCTCTCGCGGCAGTTCGACCGGAGCGGCGACGGCTATGCGTCGCCTGGCCCTGTCGGTGGATCGCCCGTCGCGCTGCTAGCTCGTGGCGGCGCCCGGCGCAGGGGTCAGGACCTCGACCGAGGCCAGGCCGCGCGCCGCGAGCTCGAGGCGGAGCTGGTCGGGCGTGCCGGCCAGGATCGGGAAGGTGCCGTAGTGGATGGGCACGACTGTCTGCACGCCAAGCAGCTCCACCGCCGCCGCGGCAGCGCGCGGCCCCATCGTGAAGTGACCGCCGATGGGCAGGAAGGCGACGTCGGGGCGATGCAGCTCGCCGATGAGGCGCATGTCGCCGAAGACATCGGTGTCGCCGGCGTGATAGATCCGCCGCCCGTTCTCCAGCTCGACGACGAAGCCGGCCGGCTCGCCCAGGTAGAGCGGCACCCCGAGGTCCGGCGCCCAGTCGCCGGCTGAGTGGTCGGCACGGACCATGGTCACGTTGAGACCGGCCGCGGCGACGGTGCCACCCTTGTTCATGCCGGTCAGCTGATCGGCGCCGCCGGGCAGGCGCCGGGCCAGCCAGAGGCTCATCTCGTGGATGCAGGGCCAGGCTGGTCGGAGGCGTGACGCCAGCGCCACCGCGTCGCCCATGTGATCGCTGTGGCCGTGGGTCACGAGCAACAGGTCGCAAACGTCGATCGAATCGGCAGTCCGCGACGACATCGGGTTGCCGAACCATGGGTCGAACAGGATGTGCCGGCCGCCTTCAGTGACGACCTCGATACAGGCATGGCCGTGCCAGGTGAAGGTGAAGCCGAGCTCGTCCATCGTCGCGCCTCCTGGATCGGCTGGTCGCGGTCATCGCCTGGTGGCGTCCCGACCCGCGAGAGCTGCCCAAGCCTAGCGCGCGAACCCGTTCGCTACACTCCGTCGGTGCCCGACCGATCCGTGCTGGAGAGCCTTGCCTACGTCAACTGGACGCTCCTCTTCAGCCTCGCGATGGGCTCTATCGCGATGATCGTCGCGCTCCGGCGTCGGGCCGATCCGACGACCGGCTACCTCGGCTTCGTGGCCGCCAGTGCGACGGTGCTGGCCGGGTTGACCGCGCTGCTCGACGGCGGGCTGCCGCTGCCGGTTCGTCTCGCCGTGGCTACGCCGAGCCCTGAGCTCGACCAGGCTCGCCGGATCGGTCTGATCACGTTCACGGTCCTCCTGGCGCTCGAGACCATCGCCCTCCGCCGAGGCCACGGCCACCGTTTGGGCATCGTGACCATCGCCGCCGGACTGGCGACGATCGCCTTCGCAGCGCTCGGTTGGGGAAACACCATGCTGCCGGGCTGGGTCATCGGTCTCCAGCTGCTGCAGCTCTCGGCCGTGACCGGCGGCGTGCTGGCGGCCATGATCCTGGGCCACTGGTACCTCGTGACCCCTAAGCTCGGTGAGGGACCGCTCATCCTCTCCGTCCGCCTCCTCCTCGTTGCGCTGGTCGTGCAACTCATGGTCTTCATCGGATCGGTGGCGATCAGCGTCGTCGCGCAGGCGCCGTTCGGCGCGCTCAGCGGCCAGCAGACCCTGCTGGTCTGGCTCGTGCTCGGCGTCGGAATCATCTTCCCCATCGTGCTGACATCGATGGCGCTGCGGACGGCACAGACCCGGTCGATGGAGTCGGCGACCGGCCTCCTGTACATCGACACGGCCGCGGTCCTGGCTGGCACCATCGTCTCCGCGGCGCTTCTCTTCGGCGCCGGCATCGTGGTCTAGGTCGATGCGTCTGACCGTGCGCCTCTTCGCCCTCCAGCGGCAACAGCTCGGGGTGCGCCAGCTGACCCTCGAGGTTCCCGACGGTGCGACGATCGGAGATGCGTGGAACGCCCTGTCCGCTGAGCACCCGATCCTTGCTCCGGCAAGTCCGTCGATGCGATTCGCCCGCAACGCCGTCTACGCCGAGCCGACCGATCCACTCGCCGACGGCGATGAGCTGGCCCTCATCCCGCCGGTAGCCGGTGGCGCCCCTGACGAGCCGGGTGCTCGGCGCGATCCGGTGGCGCCTCGCCCGCCGCGCGTGCGCTGGATCGCGCTCAGCTCGGAGCCGATCGGCGATGCTGACGTGGCCGAGCTGCGCGCGGCGGTCTCGACCGATGCCGACGGAGCCATCGTCACCTTCCTCGGAGTCACCCGCGAGTCGCCAGGCACACCGGCGCCAGGACAGGAGGCTGAGGCCGAACGCTTCGCCGGCCAACGGGTCGTCGGGCTCGACTACGAGGCCTACGAGTCGATGGCCTTGGTCGTACTGGAGGCGATCGCCGATGAGATCGCGGCCCGCTTCGACGTCCATCGGCTGGCCATCCTGCATCGCGTCGGGGCGGTCAGCGTGGGCGAGACGAGCGTGGCCATCGCGGTCGCGGCCGCCCACCGCGGGGCGGCCTTCGACGCCTGCCGATACGCGATCGAGGAGCTCAAGGCGCGCGCGCCGATCTGGAAGTCCGAGCGCTTCGCGGACGGCAGCGTGTGGCTCGGCGCGCCGGCCCGCAGCGGGCCATCTGCAATGCCTCCCGACCGTACAACGCCACCGAACGATCCCGCGCCGCCCCGCGGGACAGGGTCGAGAGGGAAGGGGAGAGCATGAAGGTCTACGTGTCGGTCGACATGGAAGGCATCGCCGGTGTCAGCCACCCGAGCCCCACGCGGTCGTACAGATCGCGACTACCCGGCCGCCGTCGAGCTGATGATCGGCGAAGCGAACGCGGCCGTCGAGGGTGCGTTGGCCGGCGGCGCGACCGAGGTCGTGGTCAACGACTCGCATGGCGGCATGTACAACCTGACGCCCGAGAAGGTCCATCCGGGCGCCCGGCTGGTCCAGGGTCAGAAGCCGTACAGCATGGTCGAGGCGGCCGCCGTGGCCGGCTTCGGCGTGGCCATCTTCGTCGGCTACCACGCTCGCGCCGGCCACCCGCGGGGGACCATCGCCCACACATACAGCGGCGGCCCGACACTGACCACGCTCTCAGGACGGCCGGTCGGCGAGTACGGCATCAACGGCCTGTACCTCGGCGCTTTTGGCGTGCCGGTCGGCATGGTCGCGGGCGATGACGCGCTGGCAGAGGAGGTCGCCGGCTGGCTGCCGGGCGCCGAGCGTGTCGTGGTCAAGCGGGCGGTCTCGGGCCAGGCCGCCGACTCGCTCCACCCCAGCCGCGCCCGCGAGCTCGTCCAGGCCGGCGCGCGGCGGGCGGTCGAGCGCGCTGTCGCCTCGGACCCGACGATGACGCCGCTCGTGCTGCCGGCCCCGATCCGCGTGGGCATCGACTTCAGCCTGGCCGCGCAAGCGGACTATGCAGCCGTCATGCCCGGCGTGCGCCGCGAGGGCGATCGCGGCGTCGTCTATGACGCCGCCGACGGCGTTGAGGCCTTTCGAGCCTTCGTGTGCGCCGTTCGCCTGGCCGGCCTGGTGGCCGACTGAGCGCCTATCATCGCCACAGCGTCGTGATGGTCCGAAGGGGCCAGCCTGCGCACCCGGGAGGCACCGTGACGGACGACCGCGCAGCAGCGCACCAACGAACGGGCTCCGCGCTGTCGCCACCAGCCGCCGGACCGCCTCCGGCGCGCTGCAGCCCGCGGGACCTCGGGATCGTCATCGGCCTGCTGCCGACCGGAGCCACGAACTCCATCGTCGACGTACGCGGCGTGCGGGTCGGCCACGCCACCGTCTGGCGCGATGAGCCGCGACCGCCAGCGGGCCGCGGTACGGCGCGGACCGGCGTGACGGCCATCCTGCCGGGCGACCTCGAGACCCTCACCAGCCATCCGGTCCAGGCCGGTGTCGCGGTCCTGAACGGCACGGGCGAGGTCAGCGGCCGGACCCAGATCGACGAGCTCGGCGCGTTCGAGGGCCCCATCCTGCTGACCTCGACGATGGCCGTCGGGCGGGTCTACGACGCCGCCATACGGATCCTGGTCGACGAGGCCGCGGCGTCCGACCCCGACCACTGGATGATCCCGGTCGTGGCCGAGTGCTCGGACTCCTTCCTGAACGATGCGCGGCACGTCCAGGTCGACGTCGACGACGTTCGGACGGCCATCGGCGGCGCCCGCGGCGCCGAGGCCGGGCGGGCCATCGGCGGCGCCATCGGGGCCGGCACGGGCATGGTCTGTCACGAGCTGAAGGGTGGCATCGGGTCGGCCTCGCGACGCGTCGTGCCGGCGACCGACGAGGCGCCGACGCTCATCCCGACGCCGGCCGAGGCTGCCGGATCGGGTGCGTACACGGTGGCGGCACTGGCGCTCTCGAACTACGGCTGGCTCGAGCAGCTGATCGTCGACGGCGTGCGCGTGGGGCCGACGCTGGTGGCCGAGGGCTACGCGCGGCGCACTGGGCCGGACCTGTACCGGCCTGAGAGCGGCTCGGTCATCATCGTCATCGCCACCGACGCGCCGCTCGACGGTCGCCAGCTGCAGCGGCTGGCACGTCGTGCCGGCCTCGGCATGGCGCGCACCGGCGGCATCGCGGGCAACGGCAGCGGTGACATCTTCCTGGCCTTCTCGACCGCCGGCCGCGTCGCACACAGCGCCGGGCCGCTGGTCGAGCGGACCATCCTCACGGATGCCTACATCGACCCGCTCTTCGCCGCCGCCGCCGAGGCCGCCGAGGAAGCCGTCCTCGATAGCCTCGTCGCAGCCGATACCGTACAGGGCCGCGACGGCCACGTCATCCACGGCTTGCCGCTGCGGCGCGTGGTCGAATTGCTCCAGGCCGCAGGGCGACCCGCCCACCTCCCGCCGGGCCTGGGCTGATCGATGGCGGTCGACCTCGAGGCCCGAGCTAGGGCGGTCCGTGAACGAGCCGCCGCCTACGCCGCCGAGCTGTCGGCAGTCGCGGGCGATGAGACGACGCTGGCCTGCGAACGCGCAGTCCTACGCCTGATCGGGGTGACGGGGCTCGATCGGTCGGGTCGGCCGCTGGCCGTCGAGGTCGTCGACCGGCTGGCCGCGCTGGGCCCGGCTCGCCTGGGCGGCGGCATCGGCTTGCCCTTCGCGGTCGCTGCTCGCGAGTACGATCTGGAACCTGCCGCGTTGGCGCTCGACATCGCCGCCGGCCACGTCGACCTGGCACTCGAGGCGGAGCTGCTCGGTGAGCCGGAGCGGCGTCGTGAGGCAGAGGCGACGCTCGCCGCTTGGCTGGGCAACGCCTGGGAGCGGTTCGACGCCAACCGCACTGCGCGCGCAGAGCTGAGGGCAGTCATCGGTGACGTGACGGGGCCCTCGCTCGGCATCGACCTTCCCCTGAGCGCCGCCGGTCCGGCCGCGCTGGCGGCGGCCGACGCCATCGCCGCCGGGGCCGACCTGGTTCGAGTGCGTGTGCCGGCCGACCGCGAGCTTCGCCGACGGCTGGGCGACGAACCCGACCCGGAGGATCCGACCGACGACCCAGAGCTGGCACCGGCCGGCAGCCAGCGCGGACTGGGGCTGCTCCGCGCCGCCGTCGACGAGGCCGCCGCCGAGCGTGGCTCGTACGTCCGGCTCGCCACCCAATCGATCGGCCTGGCCTCGCCGGACCAGGCGGTCGTGGCCGCCTTCGAGCGCGTCGACCTCGTCTTCGCCGATCCCCTCGAGACGGTCGTCGAGTTCGGCATCGAGCCCGCCCGGGCGGTCGCCGACCACGTCTTTGCCGCTCGGCTCATGGCTCGGGCCGGCGTCGATCTGGCCGTCGGGCCGGGGCCGCTGGCGATGGCCCCGGAGGTCGCACGAGGCGAGCCTTTGGAGGTGGCTGATCGCATCGGTCGGTCGCTGGCTCTGCAGGCCATCGGCGTCGAGCTCTCGCGCGGCGCCGGCGTGGCCGATGACCGGCTGGTGCTCGGCGCGCTCGCCGGCGGGGACCTCGGCGCGCCCCTCGCTTTCATGCCGGGCCTCGTCGAGGTCGGCCTCCGTCGGCTGCTCTATCCAGGCCTGCGACTGCTCTTCGTCGAGCCCGAGGACTCCGACGCCGATCCGGCCTGGCCGTTGGCGCTGCCGACCTGGTTAGCCGGCGCCGACGACGCCGTGGTCGCCATCCGGCGGCCGGCCACGGCCGGCATCACCACGGCACGCCATGAGATCCGTCAAGCCGTCGCGGCGGCCGCAGCCCTGACCCGTTCGAGGATCGTCGGCCACCTCACTGGCGAGGCGGCAGCCTTGGCAGAACGCAGCTTGATCGTCGCCAGCGACACGCTTCGCGACCTGGCCGACGACGGCTGGGAGCGGCTGCTCCTGTCGCCGGCGGCACTGGCTCGCCGGAGCGACCCGTCCGGCGGCTGGATCGGCGGCGCCGGTCGAGTGGCGCGGCGGGATGGCCCGGACATCTTCGCCGCGACAGCGGCGGCGCGATGACGCTCGCCGGCTGGATCGTCACGGTCAGTGGCGTCGCCGGATGACCGGTTCGAGCCCACCTCCCGATGACCCCGGAGTGAGGCGCATCGAGCGACCGGCCTGGGACCGTGGCCCCGATCCGGTCGGTGCCGAGCAGCGGGCCAGCTGGGATCCATCGAGCGGCTATGGCATCGAGTGGCAGACCTTCGAATGGTCGCCACGGCGGCACATCCCCATCCTGGGCATCGTCCTGCTCCTGCTTGGCTTCGCCCTGCTCGTCGATCAGCTCACGCCGATCTCGCTCTCCGCCATCTTCCTGGGCGTCCTGGCCGGCCTCTGCGCGGCCGCCGCGATCCTCTGGAAGGCACGCTGGGCGGTGACGCCGACGATCCTCCTGGTCGCCCTCTTCGTGCCCGACCTGCTCGGCGACCTCGGCGTGCTCCACGGTGACGGCTGGACGTCGGTCGCCCTCGCCCTCGGATTCGGGCTCATCTGGCTCGTCGGCCGATCGCAGGGCCGGCGACGTCGCTGGCCGCTGCTGCTGGCCGTCTTCTTCGGCCTGCTCGGCGTCACCCAGCTATCGGACCAGGTCCCCTGGCTGCCCGACCTGGACGTCTTCTGGCCGCTCCTCTTCATCGCCGTCGGGCTGGTCATCGTGCTCGATGCGCGTCGGCGGACGCCGACCTCCTGAACGCGAAGGATCGGGCGTCGATGGGCGCCGTTCGGCTTGTCGTCGCCGCGCTCGTTGTCGCGTGGCTGGTCGGCTGCCAGCCGGGCACCTCGCCGGTGCAGGCGCTCCTGCCTCAGCAGGGGCCGCAGATCATCGTGCCGCCAGGTGTGGTCTCGAGCCAGACGGCGCAAGGCGTGGCCCAGAAGATGCTCGACGAGATCACCGCCAACGAAGGCAAGCTCGGCCGCCCGCTGGCCGCGCCGCGGATCGTCCGCATCCAGCTCCTGCGTGCTGGCGAGCTGTACGAGATGCGCCACTTCGACGGGAGCAATCCCGACGGCAGTGGCATGAGCCCGAGCAATGGGCCGGGCTGGATGGTCGAGGCCGTCGGGACCTTCGTCGGCCAGGATCTGACCGGACAGATCATCTCGCGCGGCACGCACGGCTTCCACCTCTGGGACGACGACGGTGGCGAGTCGGCCGGCTTCATCCCATGCTGGACCATCAAGGGCGCGCCGCCGGGACGACTGGAGGGCGCCTGCCCATAGCATTGCCGCATCCGCGTGCCAGGAGCTCTGCCGGCTACTTCGTGTAGACCCCCTCGGGGTCCAGCTCGGCGCGGATGAGGCGCAGCTCCTCGTCGGTCGGTGGCGGGGTGATGGCCAGATCGTCGGCGACCTTGGGCGGCCAGGCCATCGCGGTATGGACCTGCTCGAGCGTGGCGCCAGGATGCAGGGAGTCGAGCCGCATCTCGCCCTCCTCGTCGAAGTGATAGATGCCCAGGTCGGTGACCACCACCGATGGCCCCCGCCCCAGCCAGCCCTGCTCGCTGCGGATCCTGGCGGCCGCCTCGGCCCCACCGAGATTGCCAGGCGAGGTTCGGAAGTCGATCCGTTCGACGAAGCTGCGCGCGCTCTGGCGCATGATGACGAAGACCTCGCGCGCGTTGATGGCGATCTCGCAGGCACCGCCGGAGCCGGGCAAGCGGGTCGTCGGATGGGTGTAGTCGCCGATGACGGTGGTGTTGATGTTGCCGAAGCGGTCGATCTGGGCGGCGCCCAGGAAACCGACGTCGATGAGGCCGCGCTGGAGGTAGTAGCCGAAGAGCTCGAGCATGCTGACACAAGCCGTTGAGCGGGTGACGATGGTCGGGTCGCCGATGCTCAAGGGCAGGCGGGCCGGCCGCGCACCGAAGACCCCGGCCTCGTAGACCAGCTCCAGGTCCGGGGAGACCGTCAGCTTGGCCAGGTTGACGGCGATATTAGGGAGCCCGACACCGACGAAGCAGACGTGCTGGCCGGCCAGCTCCCGCGCGGCGGCCACGATCATCATCTCCGAACGACTGAAGGCGCCGTCGCTCATCGGTACTCCCCATAGTCGACCGAGCCCGACGGCGCTGAGCCCGACGGCCGGATGCGCTCCCGGGCCGCTTCGCCCAGCTTGGCCATGTACTCGGCCCTGTCGGCGACGCCGTGAACGTACTCGTTCAGCCAGGCGTCGAGGGCTGCGGCGTCGCGGGAGATGGCGTCCCACTCCAGGTAGAAGTGGTTGTCGCGGTCGTAGTAGCCCTGCGCATACGAGGGATGCGCGCCGAATGGCTCGACGACGACCGCGTCGACGATGAGGCCGGGGATGATGGTCCGGTTAGGGTCGGCCCGGACGACCGACTCGTCGACCATCTCCTCGACGACGACGATCAGCCGCTCTGCGGCGAAGGCGGCCTCCTTCTGGCAGCCGAGCAGGCCCCAGACCTGGGTATCGCCGGCGGCGTCGGCCCGCTGCGCATGGATGATGGCCACGTCCGGTCGCAGCGGCGGCACGGCATAGACCGGGCCGTCGCCATAAGGCGACTCGATGCGCCGGATCTTCGGGTTCGCCTTGGGCAGGTCCGACTCGAAGTAGGAGCGGAGCGGGAAGAAGGGCAGGTTCATGGCACCCGCCGTATAGCGGGAGACCATGCCGAAGTGGCTGTACTCCTCGACCTCGAGTGGGGCTGGATCCTCGTTCTCGATCCGCCGACGGACGGCGTGCAGGCCACCGACACCCGGATTGCCGAGCCAGCTGAAGATGAGCTTCGAGGCCACGCCGGCGCCGATCATCTGGTCGTAGATGACATCGGGTGTCATGCGTGCCAGGGTCAGCTCGCGCTTCTTCTGGCGGATGATCTCGTGGCCCGCCGCGAAACCGATGAGGTGCGTGAAGCCCTCGATGGCCACGGTGTCGCCGTCGCGCACGAGCCCTGCGATGGCGTCGTGCATGGAGGCGACCTTGGACGTCGGCATCTGGCTCCGGGCGACTGAGGCGCGGTGAATGGGCGGCGTGCGCCGGTGACTGGGGACCGCGACCAGTCTACCGTGGCCAGCCGACCGCCGCGCTACGCGCGGCCTCGTGCGATGATCACGGTCGCCGTGGCGTGCGTCGCGACGTAGTTCGAGACGCTCCCCAGGACGGCGCGCTTGATGGTGCCCATATCGCGCGACCCGATCACGATCGTGTCATAGCCGAAGGCCTCGGCGACCTCGACGATCATCGGCCCGGCAGGCCCCGTCGGTTCGTGCGTCCGGGCAACCAGTCCGGCCTCGGCCAGGGCGCTGGTGGCCTCGTGAAGCTGGGCTGCGTGGGCGGACATCGGGCCGCGGGGATCATCGATGGCATCGGTCAGCTGCTCCGGCGCGACACTGATGACGCCGATCGGTGCCTGCATCGCAGCGGCCAGGTCGGCGGCGAAGCCCAGGGCCCGTTTGGCGCCCTCCGTCCCATCGTAGGCGAGGAGGATGCGACGCCCCCCCGCGGCAGGATCGACGTCCTCGGTCACGATCCGGTCAGTCATGGTGCCTCCATGTCGTTGGTCGGGGCTGGTCCCAGCAACCGAAGCCTGCGTTCGACGGCGAAGAGCGTGATCGTCCGCCGGGCTACGATGAAACCCCACAGCCCGCGCGGGGCCAGGAGCACGATCAGGATGGTCGCCACGCCCAGGGCCACGAGGTACGCGCTGCCGTAGTCGGCCAGCAGCTCCTGCATCGCGAAGAAGACGATCGCCCCGAGGATCGGCCCCTCGATCCGACCGATGCCGCCGATGACGACGACGAAGATCATGACCACCGTCCAGTCGACGCCGAAGGCCGCCGTGGGCTGGAGACGCAGCACCAGCAGGTAGTACACGGCTCCTGCGATGGCGCAGCCGACGGAGGCGATGATGTAGACGATCCGCTTGGTCGACGTGACCCCCACGCCCAGGCTGGCCGCCGAGACCTCGCTGTCGCGGACGGCTCGCAACGCGAGCCCGAGCCGTGAGCGCACGACGAGCGCCGCCAGGGCGACGGAACCGAAGCCGACGCCGATCGCCAGCCAGTATGTCAGGGCCAGGCGATCGGCCGGGACCATGCCGACCAGGGACTGGATGGTCACCCCGGTGCCGGCCCCAAGGCTCCTGACCTGTGACACCACCAGTCGGATGACCTCGGCGAAGACCCACGTCCCGATCGCGAAGTAGGCGCCGCGCAGCCGGAAGACGAAGAGGGAGGTCACGAGGGCGACGAGGGCAGAGATCGCGGCCAGACCGACCAGGGCGAGGATCGGCGGCAGGCCGCCCAGGTCCATGAGGGCATATAGGCTGTAAGCGCCGACGCCGACGTACGCCTGCTGACCGATCGAGACGAGCCCGGCATAGCCCGCCAGCAGGTTCCACATCTGGGCCATGGCCAACAGGGTGAAGAATTCCACGAGCAGCTTCATCGTCCCGCCCGAACCCCACAGCGGGAGGGTCACGAAGATGGCCAGGAGCAGGAGCCCGACGACGATGGCGCCGCGTGTCGTGCGCGTCTCGCGCTCGACGCGGAAGGCAACGCCCGACACGGACGCTGAGGTGGTCATGTCTGCCTGGCGCTCGGTTGCGGGAACAGGCCCTCCGGCCGGAGCAGGATGAAGGTCAGGAAGACGAGGTGACCGGCCAGGATCTGGTACGCGGGGCTGACCTGGCCCCCGATCGTCTGCGCGACACCGAGCATGATCCCGCCGAAGAGGGTTCCCCAGAGCGACCCGAGGCCGCCGATGATGACCGCCTCGTAGGCGAAGATCAGCATGGTCGGGCCATCGGCCGGGGCGAAGGTGGTTCGGATGCCGAGGAAGACGCCCGCCACGGCGACCGTGCCCAGGGCGACGGCCATCGCCAGGCCGAAGAGGTGCTTGTGGTCGATGCCCACCATGCGCGCCGCTTCGGCGTCGTCGGAGGCCGCTCGCAGCGCCCGCCCGAGGCGGGTCCG
This sequence comes from uncultured Chloroflexia bacterium, assembly GCA_963833535.1. Lineage (GTDB taxonomy): Bacteria > Chloroflexota > Limnocylindria > Limnocylindrales > CSP1-4 > CSP1-4. The sequence continues at coordinate 184,768 of CAWHYC010000007.1, forward strand.
ATCGAGGATGGCCTGGATGGTGAGCAGCATGACGACCGCCGTCGTCAGCGTCAGGAGCGGCAACCAGCCGACGGCCAGCTGGTCATTGATATTCAGGCTGGCCGTCTCGAGGGGTCCCACGTCGAGGCCGCGAGAGTCGGCCGTGAAGACCGTCAGCAGCACGTTCTGGAGGATGACGGCCAGGCCGAAGGTCACCAGCACTGACGACAGCGGGCCGCCTTCCAGGGTCCGATTGAACATCGTCCGCTGCAGGACGTAGCCGAGGCCCATCATCACGGGCACCACGACGATGAGGCTCAGGAACGGCCCGACGCCGGTGGCGCCCACGATGAAGACGGCCATGAAGGCGGCCAGCAACCCGAGGTCTCCGTGGGCCAGATTGATCAGGCGCATGACCCCGAAGACGATGGAGAGGCCGGTGGCCAGCATCGCGTACACGCCGCCCAGGAGGATCCCCTGGATGACGACGTTGACCCACTCCATGGTCAGATTCCGAAGTAGGCGCGCGTGACGTCCGCGCGCGACAGGTCGGCCGGTCGACCGGAGAGCGAGATATGGCCCTCGAGCAGGCAATAGGCACGGTCGGCAGCCGCCAGCGCCTGATCGATGTTCTGCTCGACGAGGAGGATCGCGGTGCCCTGTTGGCGGATCCTCGGGAAGGCCGCATACAGTTGTGAGACGACGATGGGCGCGAGGCCCAGCGAGACCTCGTCGAGCAGGAGGAGGCGCGGATTGGCCATCAGGGCCCGCCCGATGGCGAGGGCCTGTTGTTCGCCGCCCGAGAGGACAGCAGCGCTGCGGTGCCCGCGGTCGGCGAGGATGGGAAAGAGCTCGCGGACCGTGACCAGGTTCCAGGCGCCGGGCCGTCGCCCATGAGCGCCGACGAGGAGGTTCTCGTCCACCGTCAGGCTGGGGAAGACACGGCGTCCCTCCGGCACCAACGAGATGCCGATGGCGACCCTTCGGTGCGTGGTCAGCTGGTCGATCGTCTGTCCGGCGTAGTCGATCCTCCCGCCGCGGGTCGGCAGGAGGCCGGCGACGAGTCGCAGGAGCGTCGACTTGCCGGCGCCATTGGCGCCGATGATGGCGATCGTCTCGCCTTCCTCGACGGACAGCGACACGTCGAAGAGCGCCTGGAAGTCGCCGTAGTAACTGTTGACTTGCTCGAGCGAGAGGAGGGTCACGCGACCGGCTCCTGGCCGAGATAGACGGCGCGCACGGCCGGATCCGCGAGCACGGTCGCCGGCTCCCCCTCGGCCACGATGCGCCCCTCGTCCATGGCCACGAGGCGATCGACGACGGACAGCAGGGCGGCCACGATGTGCTCGATCCAGACGATGGTCAGCCCTCCCGCCCTGAGCGCGCGCATGGTCGTCATGAGGTCCTCGACCTCGGGCTCCGACAGCCCGCCGGCGATCTCGTCGAGCAGGAGCAGCGTCGGTCGGATCGCGATGGCCCGAGCCAGCTCCAGTCGCTTGCGGTCGAGGAGCGGGAGCGCTCCAGCGGGCAGATTGGCGCGCTCGAGGAGGCCGGTGCGGTCGAGCGCCTCGACCGTGACCGCGGCGGGGTCGGTGACCTCGTGCCCTTCCTGCCCAGTCCTGGCCCGCCCGGCGAACGTGGCTCCGAGCAGGACATTCTCGAAGACCGTCATGCCGCCGAACGGGCGTGGGATCTGATGAGTCCGGCCGATACCGAGGCGGGCGCGGGCGTGCGGCGGCAGCCGGGTGATCTCTGTCCCGTCGACGAAGATGCGCCCGCCATCCGGCGTCAGGTTGCCGGTGACGAGGTTGAGGACGCTCGTCTTGCCGGCCCCATTCGGACCGACGATGCCGAGGGTTTCGCCGCGGCCGACACGGATGGAGAACCGGTCGGCCACGACGACGCTGCCGAATGCCTTGTGGACGTCCTCCAGTTCGAGCAGCGGTGTCGGCTGGGCCTCCGTCACCACGCCTCGCACGTCCTCCCTATGGGATGGGCTGCATCGTTCCCCCGGCCGGGATCTCCGGGTGGTCCTTGTTGCTGACGATGACGAGCTCGTACGGGAACTTGCCGGTGCCCTTCACCCACTGCCCTCCGACGAGCGGGGTCTTGGCTACGTTCTGCGCCGCGAAGGGCGGCAATCCCTTGCCGTCCCACGCGATGTGCCCCACGACGGTGTCCAGGTCGGTCGCCTTGATCGCGTCGCGGACAGCGGCCTTGCTGTCGATATCGGAGGCGCGCTTGAGTGCATCGATTCCGACCTCGAACACCGCGTGAGCGAAGCCGATCGGCTGCGTCCACTGTCTGCCGGTGTCCGCGGTGTAGCCGTCAGCGAGCTCCTTGGCGCTGGCGCCGGTCAACGATGAGGTGAACGGATGGCTCGGGCTCCACCAGACCTCCGATGAGAGCCCCTGGCCAAGATCGGGCCCGAGCGCCTCGACCGCCGCCGGGAAGAGGAGCGCCTTGCCGATCGAGGCGGCCTTGGGCTTGAAGCCCTGCTGCGCGGCTTGCGTCCAGAAGGTGGTGAAGTCCGGCGGGATGGGCACGCCGGTCAGCACCTCCACGTTGCCGTTCTTGAAGGCATTGATCTGGCTGGTGAAGTCCTGCGATCCGGTCTCGTAGCGACCCGGATCGACGATCGTCCAGCCGGCAGGGTTGAGCGCGGTCGGGAAGCCGACCGCGGTGCTGCTCCAGGACTGGCCGTCGCCGTCGTTTGGCATCAGGAAGCCAACGGTCTTGTTGTTGTCGACCTGGCTCCACATGTCCTGGTAGACCGCGATGATGTCTTCGAGCCCCCAGAAGAAGTGGTACGACCACTGGAACGGCTTCGTCTGGTCCGGGGGGATGTTCGGGTCGCGAAGGAGATACGGTTGCCACGGGGTCACCGACGAGATGCACGGCACCCCGTTGGCCTCGCATGCGGCGGTGACGGGGTTCGTGGTCTCGGGCGTATTGGCGCTGAGGATCATGTCGACCCCATCATCGAGGATGAGCTCGTTGGCGACCTCGGCCGCTCGGTTCGGATCGGATTGACTGTCCTTCTCGATGATCTCGATCGGGTACGTCACGCCGTTGTTGACGATGCCAGCTCCGACGGTCTCCTTGATGCCGGCGATGATGTAGTCGTCCGGCTCGGCGAAGGAAGCGAGCGGGCCGGTCTTGGGGCTGACGTAGCCGATCTTGATCGTCCGGCCCGTGGCCGCCGCCGGCGATCCCGCCTCGGTGGGCGCGACGCCCCCCGTCGGCGCCGTCGTCGGCGCGGTCGACGCGGCAGGACTGCAGGCGATGAGCGCAAGGCTCATCCCGAAGCCGGTGAGCGTGGCAGCGAGCGAGGGCCGCCCACCTCCTCGGTGTGCTGGGGGGGCGAGCCGGCCCAGCCAGGCTGCTCGGTTGCCGCGGGCGATCGCCATGGCAGCTCCTCCTTCTGACCCGCCCTACGGCGGGTCAGCTCCCCGGTGCGAGTGCCGGCATCCGATGTCCGCCGTCCAGTCAGGCACGGCAGGTGGGGCACGGCAGGTGGGAAGCCGTGGCACTCGCGCGGGGACGCCGCCAGCGAGTATCCGACCGGCAACGAAACAGTGTCAACACGGCGAGCGGGCGTTGAGCACGTGTCACGCCCCATCGCCAGCAGAACATCTGTCCACTGGGTGGCCATCGATTCCAGGTTCTCGCGCCGCGCTTGGTGTGGCTCTCGCCGATTTCGCCCGGATGTCGTCTATCGTCCGATCTGCCGCCCGATAACACGCCGGCCACGACGTCCGGACGGGACAGGAGGTCCGAACCATGCGTGCCGTCCGGTTCGATGAGTACGGCGACTACGACGTGCTCAAGGTGGTTGACGTCCCCGAGCCAGAGCCAGGGCCCGGGGAGGTCGTCGTCAAGTTGGCGGCAGCGGGCGTCAATCCGTTCGACAACACGTGCCGACGGGGCTGGGTGGCTGCGGTCCAGCCCGGCACCATCCAGGGCAACGAGGGAGCGGGAACGGTCGTCAGGGGCACCGATGCCCTCCCGGTCGGGACCCGCGTCATGGTCGTCGGTGCGTACGGCTTCTCCCGCTCGGGTACGTGGCAGGAGCAGGTGACGGCTGGCCCGACCGAGGCGATCAAGATCCCCGACAACCTGAGTGACGTGGAGGCCGCCGCAGTGCCCGTCGCCTACATCGGTGCCCAGCTGGCGCTGACGCACGGCGTGCACCTTGAGCCGGGCATGACGCTGCTCATCCCGAGCGTCGGCGGGTCGGTCGGCAATGCCGCGGTCCAGCTGGCCCGGATCCATGGCGCGGGAAGGATCATCACGTCGGCCGGTCGGACGGAGAAGGCGGAGAAGGCGCGTGCCCTGGGCTACGAGGACGTCATCGACCTATCCCGGGAACCACTCAGCGAAGGCGTCCGACGGTTGACCGATGGGAAGGGCGTGGAGGCCGCCCTCGACTCGGTCGGCGGACCGATCACCGGTGAGGCGCTCAAGTCGCTGGCGCCAGGCGGCCGGCTCGTGCAGATGGGCTACCCGGCCGGGACGGACCTCCATGTGGACTCGATCGTCCTGATCTGGGGCGCCAACGGTCTTGGCGCGTCGACGAGCATCCATGGCTTCAACATCTACTACCAGCCCAGTGAGGCGTGGGCGGCCGCATGGGCGACCCTCCTGCCTCTCCTCGCGGCGGGACGAGTCAAGCCGATCGTCGACCGGACCTACCCGCTCGAGCAGGCCGGTGAGGCCACCCGACACCTGACCGAGGATCGCCCGTTCGGCAAGGTCGTCCTGACGATCTAGCCCTGGCCCGTGCCGTGATGCCTGTCGTTGGCGGCCCGGAATCGGTCGAAGTCAGGCGGCCGCTTCTCCTCGTAGGCCGCGAAGCCTTCCCGCCCCTCATCCGTCTTCGAGTACAGGCCGAGTCCGTCGAAGACGAGGCTTTGGATGCCGACGATGTGGTCGGTGTCGGCGTTGAACGAGTGCTTGAGGAAGCGGATCGCCGTCGGCGAGTAGCCGGCGATCCTCTTCCCCCAGGCGACGGCGGTGGGCACGACCTGGTCCGGGGGCACGACGGCGTTGACGAGCCCCCAGCGTTCGGCCGTCGCGGCGTCGTACTGGTCGAGCAGGAACCAGATCTGCGCGGGCCCGCTTCTCGCCCACGACACGGGCCAGGTAGACGGTACCGAAGCCGCCATCGAACGAGCCGACGCGCGGCCCGATCTGGCCGAACCTGGCGGTCTCCGAGGCGACCGTCAGGTCGCACAGCACGTGGAGCACGTGGCCGCCGCCGATGGCGAAGCCGTTGACCGCCGCGATGACCGGCTTCGGGATGGCGCGGATCAGGCGGTGCAGTCGCTCGATCTCGAAGAGCCCACTCTCGGTCGGCCCGTAGTCGCCGGTCTCGGCGCGCTGCTTCTGGTCGCCGCCGGCACAGAATGCCCGGTCGCCGGCGCCGGTCAGGACGACGGCGGCGACGGTCGAGTCTGCCCATGCCGCCCGAAAGGCGGCGATCAGCTCGTCGACGGTGCGGCCGCGGAACGCGTTCATCCGCTCGGGGCGGTCGATGGTGATGATCGCGACGCCGTCGTCGATCTCGTAGCGGATGTCCGTGTAGCCGTTGCCGGTCATCTCGGTCACCTCGCTGGAGTGATCAGGCCTTCAGGTCGGGTCGGCAGCGGCCAGTCGCTCGAGGACGGCGGCCAGCCCGGCGGCGTCGGCCGCCACCTCGTCCGGTTGCTGCGACGCCAGGCAGGTCATCGAGCTGAGCGCGCGACGTCACGCCGGTGAGCATGAGCACGCTTCGCGCGCCAACGGCGCGAGCGGCGGCGATGTCCGTGTCGAGCCCATCGCCGATCATGATCCCGTCGCTCGCCCGCGCCGCCGACCACCCGCGCGGCCTCCTCGAGGATCGCGGGTGCCGGCTTGCCGATCGAGATCGGCGTCACCCCGGTGGCCGTCTCGACGGAGACCACGATCGAGCCGGCCCCCGGCCGGAACGAGCGCTCGGTCGGGAGCGCCGGATCCCGGTTCGTGGCGATGAACCGCGCGCCGGCGCGGATCGCGATGCCGGCGACGGTGAGCTTCCCGTACGTCAGGTCCTGGTCGAGTCCGACGACCACGGCGTCGGGTCGGCCGGCGACCTCGACACTCGTCGACGACGCCGACCGTCCGCCCGTGCCTCGGCCGTGCGCGGGCAAGCAGCTCCGCACGCTCCCCGGCGTCGATCACCTCCAGGCCGACGTCCGTCGAGCTCGTGTCGCAGGCCCGGCGCGCCGACGACGAGGACGCGATGGAGCGCCGGCTCGTGGTTCGCGAGGTGGAGCGCCGTCGCCCGGGCGGAGCTGACGATCCGGTCTGCCGCCACCGGGGCCCCCATCGCCTGGAGCCGGGCGACGTAGTCGGCCCGGTAGTGCATCGAGTTGTTCGTGACGTACACGACGATGTCGCCGCGCGCGGCGCGGTCGGCGAGCACGGCGGCCACCCCGGGCACCGGCTCGCGGCCGCGGTAGACGACGCCGTCGAGATCGACGAACAGGAGCATCACCGCGGAGCGTACCCGACGGCGAGGGGCCGCCGTCTCGCATGCGCCGTCGGGCGACGTATCGCTATGACGGCTCCGGCGACGATCGCCCGGACCCCCGACGGACCCTCGATGACGGACCACCGGCGGCGACCGTCGGCTCGGTGGGGCATCGCTGACGGAAGGAACGGAGATGCAGAAGCCGCTTGCCGGGATCAAGGTCCTGAGCTTCGAGATCCAGGTCGCCGGCCCGTACTGCTCGATGATGCTGGCCGACCAGGGGGCCACCGTCGTCAAGGTCGAGCAGCCGGGCTCGGTGACACGGCTCGCGGCGGCGCGCCGAGGATCAAGAACGACGCGGGGCGAGACGCAGAGCGGCTACTTCCTGCGCTTCAATCGCAACAAGCGCAGCCTCACGCTGAACCTGAAGAGCGAGGCCGGACGGCAGGTCTTCCGCGACCTCGCCGCGAGCTCGGACGTCCTGATCGAGAACTTCCGGCCCGGGCTGCTCAACGAGATGGGGCTCGGCTACGACGACCTGTCGAGGGACAACCCGGGCCTCGTCTACGCCAGCATCTCCGGCTTCGGGAGCATGGAGGGCTACCTCGGGCCGTACAGCAAGCGTCCCGCCTACGACATCGTGGCCCAGGCGATGGGCGGGCTGATGACCACGTGCGGGCAGGCCGGCGGGCCGCCGACCTGGCTCGGCGTGGCGCTCGGCGACATCGCCTCCGGGATGAACGCGGCCTACGCGATCATGCTGGCGCTCTTCCAGCGGACCCAGACCGGCCGCGGCCAGTACATCGACGTCTCGATGTACGACACGATCATCGGCCTGGCCGAGCGCTCGGTGACTGCCTACTCGCTGACCGGACACGGTCCTCGAGCGCGGACGCGAGCCGTACATGGCGCCGTGGGGGCCGTTCGAGTGCAGCGACGGCTGGGTCGCCCTGATCGTCGCGACCGAGCGCGACTGGGGCCGCTTCTGCGAGGCCATCGGGCGCCCGGACCTCGGTCGGCCACGAGGGCGCGACGTCGGGCCCGCAGCGGGCGCAGCAGCATGACCGGCTGGCTCGGCGAGATCATCGCGGCGTGGTTCAGGGGCCAGACGAAGGCCGAGGCGACGGAGACGCTGCTCGCGGCCGGCCTGCCCGTGGGCCCGGTGCAGGACGCCCGGGAGATCTTCGACGTGCCCGCACGTCGAGGCGCGGCAACATGCTGATCGACGTGCCCGATCCGATCCTCGGCTCCGTCCGGCTGGTCGGGCCGCCGTTCAAGATGTCCGGCAACCCGGAGCCGCTCACCGGCGCTGCGCCGCTCCTCGGCGAGCACAACGCGGAGATCCTGCGCGAGAGTGCTCGGGCTACACGGAGGAGGGGTGGCCGAGCTGCAGGCAGAAGGAGTCGTCTGAAGTGGCACCGTCGAACGAAGTCGTCGTCATCAGCGCCGTCCGCAGCCCATTCGGGAAGTTCGGCGGCACGCTGAAGGACTTCACGCCTGCCGGAGCTCGGCGGCCTGGTCGTCGCCGAGGCCATCCGGCGGGCCGGGGTCGACCCGGCCGACGTCGAGGAGGTCGCGACCGGCGTCAACCTCCCGGGCGCCGACCGCTCGATCGCGCGCCAGGTCCTGATCGAGGCCGGGATCCCGACCGAACCGCGTGGCCTACACGGTCGACCGCGCCTGCTGCTCGTCGATGGCGGCGATCTCCATGGCCTCGCGCTCGATCCGCCTCGGCGACGCGAAGGTCGCCGTCGCCGGCGGCACCGAGAACATGAGCCGGGTGCCGTACTTCCTGACCGCGCAACGCTGGGGGCACTCGCTGGGCGACGTCGTCGCTCAAGGACCAGCTGGTCATCGCCGACCCGATGACCGGCAAGCCGCGCGCGGTGCAGGCGGGCGAGGAGGCCGTCGAGTACGGGATCACCCGGGCCGAGCAGGACGCCTGGGCTGTGCGCAGCCACGAGCAACTACCTGCGCGGCGCGAGACGCCGGCAAGTTCGCCGACGAGATCATGCCGATCGCCGTGCCGCAGCCGAAGGGCGAGCCGATCGTCTTCACCGAGGACGAGTCGGTGCGCCCCGGGACGACCGTCGAGAAGCTGGCCGCGCTGCCGACGATCTACGGCAGCCCGACGGTGACGGCCGGCAACGCCCCGGGCCTCAACACCGGCGCGTCGGCGATGGTCCTGATGTCGCCGGACGAGGCCGCGCCGCCGCGGCACGAAGCCGCTCGCCACGCTCGTCGGCTCGGCGATGGCCTCGGGCCATCCCGACCGCATCGCGTCGATCCCGGCCGAGTCGGCCCGGCTCGTGCTCGAGAAGGTCGGCCTGACGATCGACGACATGGACCTGATCGAGATCAACGAGGCGTTCGCCGCGGTCCCCCTCGTCTCGACCCTGGTCATGGCCGGCGGCGACCCGGAGAAGGCCGAGGCGCATCCGGGCCAGGACGAACGTCAACGGCGGCGCCATCGCGATCGGCCACCCGACCGGCGCGACCGGCGCGCGACTGGTCATGACCCTGATCTACGAGCTGCGGCGCCGGCGCGAGGCGGCCGGCGACGAGCCGCCCGTACTACGGGGTCGCCACGATCTGCGGCGGCATCGGCGAGGCGGAGGCGATCGTGGTCAGGGTGGGGGATGCGGTGCGACCTCGTATCGCCGCCGACTACGCGCCTGACGCCGGCGAGCACCCGGGGGAGTTCCCGTACACGCGCGGGATCAGCGCCGAGCCCGGGCCCTGGATCATGGGCCAGTACGCGGGCTTCGGCACGGCCGGCGGAGACGAACGGGCGCTTCCGCGCGCTCCTCGACGCCGGGGTCACGGGCTTCTCCGTGGCGCTCGACCTGCCGACCCAGATGGGCCTCGACTCCGACGATCCCGCCGCGGCCGGCGAGGTCGGCAAGGTCGGCGTCGCGATCGACAGCCTGGCCGACATCGAGATCCTGATGGACGGGATCCCGCTCGAGCGGATCAGCCAGGTGCGGACGACGGCGAACTCGATCGGCTACATCTGGGCGGCGATGTTCGTCGCCCTCGCCGAGCAGCGAGGCCTCGACCCGAACGCCTTCGGCATGTTCATCCAGAACGACGTGCTCAAGGAGTACATCGCCCGGGGGACGCAGATCTTCCCGCCCGGGCCGTCCCTCCGCCTGTCCGTGGACGTCCTCGAGTACGTGGCCCAGCACGTGCCGCGCTGGGTGCCGCTCGCCGTGTCCGGCTACCACATCCGCGAGTCCGGCGCCGACGCCGCCCAGGAGATCGCGTTCACCTTCGCCAACGCGATGGCCTACCTCGACGCCGCCGTGGCCCGCGGGGTCTCGATCGACGCCGTCGCGCCGACGCTGTTCACGTTCCTGTCGTCGGACATCGAGCTCCTTCCCGGAGGTGGCGAAGTTCCGGGCCGCGCGCCGGGTCTGGGCGAAGCTGATCCGCGACGCGGTACGCGCGCGCGCGATCCGCGGAGCGAGCAGCTGCGCATCTTCGTCTTCACCGCCGGCTCGTCGCTCACGGCTCAGCAGCCGCTGAACAACGTCGTGCGGACGACCGTCGAGGCGATCGCCGCCGCCCTCGCCGGCGTGCAGACGATGCACGTCTGCGCCTACGACGAGGCGGTCGGGGTGCCGACGGAGGCCGCCGCGACCCTCGCCCTGCGGACGCAGCAGATCGTCGCCTTCGAGACCGGGCTGACCGAGACCGTCGACCCGCTCGGCGGCTCGTACGCCGTCGAGGCGCTGACCGACGAGCTCGAGCGCGGAGATCGAGGCCCTGCTGGCCGAGATCGAGGCTCGCGGGCGGCGCGCTGGCCTGCATCGAGTCGGGCTGGTTCCAGGACGAGCTCGCCGCCTCGGCCTATCGCCAGGCGCGGGCGGTGGAGTCGGGGCAGAAGCCCGTCATCGGCGTCAACCGGTTCGCAAGCCCCGTCGGATCCGCTCGATCGTCTTCCGCATGCGACCCGGCCGGCGAGGAGCGACAGCGCGACGAGCCTGCGGGCGCTGCGCGGACGCCGGTCGCAGGCGACGACGTCGAGCGGTGCCTCGACCTCGTCGAGGCAGCGGCACGTTCCGGTGAGAACGTCGTCCCGGCCTGCGTCGAGGCCGTCAAGGCCTACGCGACGGTCGGCGAGATCGTCGGGCGCCTGCGGACGGTCTTCGGGGAGTGGCGGCCGACGGGCGCGTTCTGATCGCGATCAGCCCCTGTAGATGATCCGCGCCCGCAGGATCTCGACCATCTCCGGGCTGCCGGCATACAGCGCCTCGGGCACCTTCTCGCGCCCGAGGAGCGCCGCGAGCTCGACCGGCCGGCCGGAGGCATAGACGAGTACGGCGCCGACCCTGGCCAACAAGAGCGACGGCAGCGCCAGATCCCAGAGGTTCACCGCGGGGTCGAAGAACAGCCCCGACACCGCGCCCTTGGCGAGCAGGCAGAGCTGATAGATCGGCGCCCCGAGGCAGTAGATGCGGCCTGGGAAGTCGACCCCGAACGTGCGCTGGTGGTTGGTCGGCCCGAAGATGAACGTGTTGGGCGCCAAGGTCGCGGACGACATCGGGCGAAGGACTTGGTCGTTGCAGTAGGCGGGGCCGTCTACGTCGGCCCAGAAGAGCTCTCGGGTGCTCGGGTTGACGGCGGCCCCGGCGATCGGTCGGTCGCCGTCCAGGAGGCACACGGCCGGCATCCAGAGGGGCATGCCCGCCACGAACGCCCGGCTCCCGTCGAGGGCATCGACGACCCAGGCACGGCTCTCCCCCAACGCGGGCGAGATCGACTCTGCGGTCTCCTCGCCGATGTACCCGTAGCTCGGCGCGAGGGCGGTGAGCGACGAGCGGAGGAACAGCTCGACGGCGGCGTCGGCCTCGGAGACGATGCTCTGGTCGGCCTTGACCGAGCCGGTCACGTGCCCGTAGTAGCCGAGGGCGAGTTGACCCGCCTGGGTGACGATCCGCTGGATGTCCGCGATCGCGACCGACATGCTGCCTCCTCGTTGCTTGCTGCTACCCGCAGCCCATCTTCCCACTTGACCACTGAGTGGCCTGAAATGAGGTCGCACGGAGGGCGAGTGGGCGTATCCGATCGTGGGCGATGCTATGTTTCGACGCCAAGCGAGGAGCGAGGTCGGGCGATGAAGCTTGGTGTGTTCCTCCCCGTCTCCGGTCGAGCCGCCGTCCCGGAAGTGCTGACCGACGCGGCCCAGCAGGCTGAGCGACTCGGCTTCGACTCGGTCTGGGCCGCAGAGCGGATGGTCAATCCGTGGGCGATGAACACCCGGTACCCGTACAAGGCGGACGACACCTGGTTCGTGCCACCGGAGAGCCCGTTCCTCGAGACCCTGACCGCGTTGACGTTCCTGGCCGGCGTGACGACGACGATCTCCCTCGGCGCGAGCGTCATCGTCCTGCCCTACCGGCACCCGCTGTTCACGGCGAGGGTGGCGACGTCGATCGACACGCTGTCCAAGGGTCGGCTCATCCTCGGCGTCGGGATCGGCTGGATGCCCGAGGAGTTCGAAGCACTGGGGGTCAACTTCAAGGACCGGGCCGGGCATGTCCGAGGAGCAGCTCCAGATCTTCAACCTGCTGTGGAGCGAGGAGCGGCCGCACTTCGAGGGTCGCTACTACCAGTTCGAGCCCGTAGCAGTCAATCCGAGGCCGGTCCAGCAGCCACGCTTCCCGATCTGGATCGGCGGCGAGAGCGAGGCCGCCCAGCGACGGGCGGCCAGGTACGCCGATGCCTGGTTCTCGTACTTCGTGAAGATCTCCGCGCCGGGACCTCGCCGCTCGCTATGCAAGCAGGTGCCGCGAGTGGGCCGCCGATGCGGGCCGAGATCCCGGATGCCGTCAAGCTCTGCTGCGTCCGACCCATCGAGCGTGACCGACGAGCCGGTGCCGCAGGAAGACGACACGCCTGCGGGGCACGCCCGATCAGCTCGTCGAGGCGCTCAAGCGCGTACGCGGACGTCGGCGTGGAGCACATGGCCCTCCAGTTCATGCGCGGCCGGTGGCCCGAACGGCAGGGCGCAGATCGAGCGGTTCGGGCAGCGAGGTGATCCCGGCGCTGCGAAGCTGAGCGGATCGCAACCGGCAGGATCAGCGAGCCGAAGGGTGTCGAGAGTCGATGAGAACAGCCGCCGACGTCCCGCTGCACTACAACGCGGTCGACATCCTCGAGCGCAACCTTGAGGCACGGGCGGACAAGGTCGCCCTGTACAGCGCGGAACGGACGATGACGTTCGGGCAGGTCTCGGACGAGGTGAACCAGGTCGCGAACGCGCTGAGCAGGAAGCTCGGCGTCCGCCTCGGCGACTTCGTTGCGCATCCTGTGCCTCGACCGACCCGAGTGGGTGACCGTCGTTCTTCGGGATCGTCAAGGCCGGCGCCGTCGCCGTCAGCATCAACACGATGGCGACGCCCGCGCGAGTGCGACTACATCCTGCGCGACTGCCGGGCCAGGGTGCTCATCGTGGACGAGATCGCTCCTGCCGGCCATCGAAGGCGATCCGCGATGACCAGGCCATTCCTCGAGCACGTGGTCGTCATCGGGCGGCCGGCCGCGAGCATCGGATCATCGCCTATGCCGGGCTGATCGCCGACCAGCCGACCGAGTTCGCGGCGGCGCCGACACACCGCGACGACCCCTGCATGCTCAACTACTCGAGCGGGACGACCGGCGAGCCGAAGGGCATCCCGCACGCCCATAAGGACCTGCCCGCTGACCGCCCAGCTCTACGCGCGTGGATGCCATCGGGCTGCGCGAGGATGACGTCACCTTCAGCGTCGCCAAGCTGTTCTTCACGTACGGCTCGGGCGGCAACCTGATCTGGCCGTGGTACGCCGGCGCCAGCATCATCCTGTCGCCGGCCCCGTCGCGCGTCGCCACGAACCTTCTCGAGACGATCGACCGATTCAGGCCGACGGTCTTCAACGGCGTCCCGACGAGCTACGCGTCGATGCTGGCGGTCGACCGGCTTCACGGACACGTACGACCTGTCCTCGCTGCGCATGTGCATCTCGGCCGGCGAGTCCCTGCCCGCCGCCATCTGGCACGAGTGGAAGCAGCGCACCGGCCACGAGATCGTCGAGGGCATCGGGACGACGGAGAACTTCGCCCTCTACCTCACGAATCGGCTGGGCGAGGCACGGCCCGGCAGCGCCGGCAAGCCGGTCGAGGGCTACGAGATCAGGATCGTCGACGACGAAGGGCGGCCGGTGCCGGCGTGGGGAGACGGGCAACCTGTTGGTGAGAGGCGAGACGGCGGCGCTCGCCTACCTGCACCAGTACGAACGCAGCCGACGGACCTTCCTGGGCGAGTGGCTCGCGACCGGCGACCGCTTCTACGAGGACGCGGACGGGCTACTACTGGTACGTCGGGCGCTCGGACGACATGCTCAAGGTGGGCGGTATCTGGGTCTCGCCGGTGGAGATCGAGAACACCCTGACCAGGCCACGAGGCCGTGCTGGAGAGCGCGGTCGTCGGCCACCCGGATCCGTCGGAGCCTGATCAAGCCGAAGGCGTTCGTCGTCCTGCACGCCGGCTACTCGCCGTCTGACGAGATGGCCCACGAGCTCATCGCCTACTGCGCCCGGGAGCTGGCCGCCTTCAAGCGCCCGCGCTGGATCGAGTTCGTCGATGAGCTGCCGCGAACGGCGACCGGCAAGCTCCAGCGCTCGAAGCTGCGTGAGGCGGACCATGCGTACACGCTGGCACTCGATGCGATCAGCAAGGACGACTTCCAGCGCTGCGGAGGCAAGGGCGCCAACCTCGGCGAGCTGACCCCGATCGGAGCCCGCGTCCCGCCGGGCTTCTGCATCACCTCCGACGCGCTGCGGCTACCTGCTGCGGACGCAACGCGCTCGACAGACCCGATCGCCGAGGTCGCCGCGCGGCCTGGACTTCGAGGACCTCAACGCCCTCGAGGCCGCCACCGCGGGGATCCGCGACATGATCGCCGCCGCGCACGATCCCGGCCGACCTTGAGACCGAGATCGGAGATCGCTACCGAGCCTTGGTCAGCGACGCGAACAGGTACGTCGCGGTGCGCTCGTCCGTGGCCGTTCGGGACAGTCCGATCTCGTCCTTCCCGGGGATGATGGACACGTATCACTACGTGCTGGGCGAAGCCGAGCGTCTTCGAGAAGATCCGCGAATGCTGGGCGTCCCTGTGGACGGCCCGCGCCGCGTTCGCGCGTCACCGGCAGGAGATCGCTCACGACCGCGGCCTGATCGCGCCCGTGGTCCAGCTCATGGTCAACTGCCGACATCGCCGGCGTGCTGTTCACCGCGCAACCCGATCACTGGGGCGACGATCGGAGATCGTCATCGAGTCGAACTGGGGGCTCGGCGAGTCCGTGGTTTCGGGCCGCTCGATGAACGACTTCTTCGTGCTCGACAAGGAGAACCGTCGGATTGAGAGAGAGGAGGATCGCTCGGAAGAACGTGATGGTTACGATGGACGTAGGCCGAGGCTCCGGACGTCTCGAGCGGGCAGTGCCGCCGGAACGGGCCAGCGAGCCGACGCTTTCCGATGCTCAACTCGTCGAGTTGGGACAGACGAGCAAGGGCATCGAGGACCACTTCGGGTTCAACGTCGACATGGAATGGGCATACCAGGACGGCGATCCTCTACGTCCTGCAGGCCCGTCGCATCCGCGATGTCGGCAAGAGTCAGCGATCAAGACCGAGCGATGAAGGAGTAGCACCATGGCGCAGCGAACAGTCGATTGCCACAACCACTGGTATCCGCCCGACTACCTCGCCTACCTGGTCAGTCGGACGGAAACTCCGTACGCGCGACAGACGGGTCCGCACGAGCTACGTGTGCTACGCGCCGGGTGACGTCATCGTGGCGCACATCGACCGTGCCGGCCACTACGACCTCGAGGCGCGGATCGAGGACCTGGACACGGCCGGCCTCGACACGCAGATCATGAGCATCACCATCCCCGGGCCGGAGATGCTGCCCGCCGCGGAGGGCATCTACTGGTCGAAGCGCATCAACGACCGTTCGCGCGAGCCGTCCAGGACTATCCCGGGCGCTTCTACGCTTGCGGGTCCTGCCGTACCAGGGCCCGACGAGGCCGTCAAGGAGCTCGAGCGCGTGCTCCAAGGACCTCGGCGCCAAGGGCATCCAGGTCTTCTCGAACGTCAATGGCGAGCCGCTCTTCCTCGACAAGTTCGATCCGTCTGTGCGCGATGCGCGAACGAGCTGGGAGCTGCCCTTCCTGGTGCACCCCACGGTGCCCGTGGACGGCGAGCGTCATGAACATGGTGCGGATCCCGTACCAGCTCTACGGCTACACGTTCGACACCTCGATCGCCGTGATCAGCCTCATCTTCAACGGCGTCTTCCAGAAGTACCCCAACCTCAAGATCGATCCACGCCCACCTCGGCGGCATGGTGCCGTACCTCGTCCAGCGGCTGCGCGCCTCGTGGAAGGGCTACGCCAAGGAGTGGGGCCTGGAGCTGGACGAGGCCCCGGACATCACCTACAGCGAAGCGGGTCTGGCCCGATACGACCTCGTTCTACGAGCCGGCGATGAAGCTGCGCGCTCGAGTGGGTCGGGCCGACGCACCTCGTCGTCGGCACGGATTACGCCCATCGCGTCGGCGATCCGGAGGGCGCGATCAAGTCGATCAAGGACCTCGGCTCGGTCCGTCGGCCCTGGCCCAGGACAAGATCGACCTGATGCTCGGCGAGAACGCCGAAGCCCTCTTCAAGCTCCCGCCGATGCCGAGCGCTAGCTAGCAGACCGGCGCCCGGGCCAGCGCCGCTCGGCGCGCTCGCTCCGGGCGACTCGCCGGTGGGCTCGACCGGCCTTGGACCGAGGTGACGCGATGCCGATAGACAGGAGCATCAGCGCACTCAGGACCCTGAGACCGGATCGCGACGCCGGCATCTTCTGGTTCCGGGACGATCTGCATCAGCCCTACCCCATCTCGCCGATGGGCATGACGACGATCCAGAAGCACCACGCCTGGGGCTACCACGTCGCCTCGGAGCAGACGCAGCTGCCGCCGTCGAAGGGCGCCCACGTCAAGATCTACCAGGGCCGCGTCTACCTGGGCTTCGCCCTGATCGACGATCCGGAGGAGGTCGGCCGCCGGGCCAAGGCCTTCGGCCAGCTCGTCGAGCACTGCACGGATCACTGGGACGGAGTTCTACGGCGGCTACATCTCCGAGGTGAACGCCAACCTGGCCTCGCTGGCCGCGGTCGACGGCGACCTCCTGACCACGCCCGCATCTGCTCGACTACCTCAAGAAGACCGAGGAGATCAACCGACGGCACTGGGAGATCCACTTCATCCTGATGTACCCGGCCGACACGATCTACCTCGCAGTTCGAGGCCTTCTGCAAGGCGCACGGGGTCGAGGAGAAGGACTTCGTCGACCTGCTCAAGGGCTTCAACTCGATGTCGACCCAGACCGACGAGGGACTCTGGGGCCTGGCCCGAGATGGCGGACGAGGCCGGCCTGCGCGGCCGAGCCTCGCAGAACACGTCGGCCGCGGCCCTGCGAGAGACGCTCTGCAGCGACCCGACCGGCCGCGAGTGGCTCGCAGAGCTTCGACGCATGGCTGCAGACGGTTCGGGAACCGGATCAGCGCCGGGCACCTGGACGTCATGTACCCGACCTGGATCGACGATCCCACGCCGGTCCTCGACACGATCAACAGCTACTTCGGGCGCATGGACGCGGGCTGGCACCTGCTCGACGCCCGCGACGAGGTCATGCGCCAGCGCGACGAGGTGATCGCGGCCGTCGAGGGCAGCGCTTGTCCGCGGAGGACAGCGCCGGTCGTTCGAGCGACTCCTGCCGGTCGCCCAGCAGGTCTACGCCTTCCAGGAAGATCACGGCTTCTACATCGACGCGGGCTCCACCGCCGTCGTCCACAACACGCTGCATGGCCTGCGGCCGGCGGCTGCGAGCGGTTCGACCTGCTCGAACGAGCCGACGACGTCTTCTTCCTGACCTTCGGCGAGCTGGTCGAGATCCTCGGCGACCTGGCTCGCAACGAGAAGATCGGTATCTACCACCATCAGGCCCTGGTGCCATCGCTGGTCGCCGAACGGAAGGAGGATTGGGCGGCGGCGGCCGAAGGTCGATGCTCCGCTGACGGTCGGGAACGTGCCCGCCGACGATGAACGACCCGATCGCCCTCAAGGTCTTCGGCATCGTCGACGAGGTGCTGCACCCCAAGGGCGAGAAGCAGGTCGTGGAGCGTTGGAGGGCTTCGCCGGGTCCGCCGGCGTGGTCGAGGGGCCCGGCGCGCGTGGTCCTGAGCTTCGAGGAGTTCCCGACGCTCCAGTCGGGCGAGATCCTGGTCTGCCCGGCGACGAGCACCGCCTGGACGCCGCTCTTCCTGAAGATCGCCGGCGTCGTCACGGACACCGGCGGCATGTTGACCCATGCCGCGATCGCGGCGCGCGAGTACGGGATCCCGGCGGTGGTCGGCACATGGAACGCCACGAACTCGATCCGCGACGGCGACATCATCCGGGTGGATGGGAGCGCCGGGGTGGTCCAGGTCCTGTGCCCGGGCGGGGGGCGGATCGATGCGCGGTATACCCGAGAAGTCGTTGACTTGAGGACTACCATGCGGATGTCTGAACGCAGAGCGTCCCGACGTTCGCGTCAAGCCACGCCGTATCGATCCCGCACAGCCAGTCGAGCGCCCTGCCGCCGGTCTCTGGAAGGGGAGGCGCTCATGGCCTGTAAGGCAACGAGTTCATCGACGACTGGCGCGAGTACGCCACGAAGCATCGATTGGTCGCCGCCATCGTGGGTGGCCTCGTGGCCACGCACGTGACCACGAACCTGGGCATGTGGTACCACGGCATCGGCCTGCCCGACCTGAACTTCAACATCCTCAACGGGATATCTCGTGTTCGGGAACTCGGCCAACGCCTTCGGCACCGAAAGGGATCAGGACCCGGTGATGCTGACGCTCTTCGGGGCGGTGGCCCACTACGCTCCAGGGCGTCTCGTGGGCGCTCATCTTCGCCTTCGGCATCCACCCGCTGTCTGCCGATCGCCAACACGCGTTGCCGGCAACTTCATCAAGGCGATCATCTGGGGCTTCATCCTGGCCGCGCTCAGCGCGGCTGTGGTGGATCAACCTCTTCCCCAATCTTGCGGGCCCCGGCATGAACGCCGGCTTCTTCTTCAGCAATCTTCGGACGCTGACAGGTGAAGTGGATCGTCGCGGTGTTCCTGTGGCACTTCGTGTACGGCTTCACCCTCGGGCGCGTTCTACCAGCCCAAGGACAAGGTCGCCGAGGAGGCTTAGCCGACCGAAACCTCGCCGCGCCAGATGGCCGGCCTCCCTATCGAGCAGTCCGGGCTCCACGTCGAACGGTGGGGCAGGCGCGGTGAGCCGATCCTCTTCGTGCACGGCAGCCTGAGCTGGGGGGCGGCGACGTGGGCCGCGCAGCGACCCCTCGCCGCCCGCTGGCGGCTGTGCTTCATGGACCGCCGGGGCTTCGGGCGGAGCGCAGCCCGACCCGGGCGGGTCGACTTCGAGCTCGATGCCGACGATGTCGCCGACCTCCTCGCCGCCGAGTCCGGCCACCTCGTCGGCCACTCCTACGGCGGGGTGGTGTCGCTCCTTGCCGCAGCTCGAGCGCCTGGTGCCGTGCGATCGCTGACCGTCATCGAGCCACCCGCGTTCGACATCGCCCGCGACGATCCCCAAGTTGCGCGCTTCTCGGCGCGAATGCAGAGGCTGTTCCCGCAGCCCGACGACGTGACCGAGGAGGCGTTCCGGACGGTGTTCCTCGGCGGAATGGGCTTCGATCGCCCGACGACGATGATCACGTCCGACGTCGAGCGTCGGTCGGTCCGTGCCTCGATGACCGAACGACGACCGGAGGAGGCCCACGTCCCGCTGGCTGAGCTGCGCGAGGCACCGTTCCCCAAGCTCGTCGTACGCGGAGGCTGGGACGCCGCACCACCGGTGGCGCGGTCGATGGCCGGCGCGGCGCTCGTCACGACCGCGCGCGTGCTGGTGGCGGCGATCGATGCTACTGAGGCGGTGTTCCCCGGAGCGAGCCATTCACCGCACACCCTCGGTGCCCCATTCAACGAGCGGCTCGAGCGCCTCATGATCACAGGTCGCTAGCTGCCGCTGGCGACGAAACCGCGCTCAGTGGCGGATGGCACCCGCCGCGGGAACCACCTTCGCACTCCAGTCCCGACGTTCTCCGAGGCGTCGGGACAGGCCGAAGGCGGCGGTCCGCAGCGCAGGAGCAAGCCGGTGGATGTCGGCTCCGTGAGCTTCGACGACGAGCGAGATAGCGCCGGCGAGGTCACCTTCAGGTCCGCGCACCGGGGCGGCGACCGACACTCGATCCAGTCGCATCTCGTCGTGCACGACCGCATAACCGTTATGGCGCGCGATCGCTAGATCGTGCCGCAGGACGTCCGGGTCGGTGATGGTGTGTGGCGTGATCGGCGGCAGCCCAAGGGCGATCACAGCCTCGACGAACTCCGGCGTCGAGGACGCCAGCAGAGCCTTGCCCACGCCGGTTGCGTGCAATGGCAGTCGGCCGCCGACACGCGTCGGGATGGCCACGGAACGGCGACCGTGCAGCCTTTCGATCACGAGTGCCTGGTGGCCGTCGAGTACCGCGAGCTGCACGTTCTCGTGCGTGGCCTCGTAGAGGTCCTCCATGAACGGGAGGGCGGCGTCGCGCAGCGTCAAGGCGTGCGGGCTCAGCGTGCCGACCTCCCACAGCCACGGGCCGACGCGGTACCTCCCACGATCGGTAAGCTCGAGCGCACCCTGTCGGCGCAGCTCGCCCGCGACGCGGTAGACAGTCGTCATCGGAAGGCCGGTGCGTCGAGCGATCTGGGCGCGTGTCAACGCCGTTTCCGCGGCTCGCATGGCATCCAGGATCGCAAACGCCTTGCTCAGGACCGACCTGCCCGCCTCCGCGTTCCTGCCACTCATCGCTGCTCGTCCACGTGCGGTATGGACCAGCGATGGTACTCCTTGCATCAGGCGGATCCTGGAGTTCCGCGCACGCTTCAGCGCGCATGACGCCTGCTATGTGGCGCTCGCCGAGCAGATCGCGGCCGGGCTCCTGACCGGCCGATGAGCGGTCAAGCCGAGCAGTCCGGACGCCGACGACGATCCCGATCTTCGCTAGCGCTCAGCCCTGTCCCCGGCCCGCTCGGTCTCGACCTCGGCCACCGCATCGGCGAAGATGCGCAACCCGGTCTCGACCTGCTCCTCGCTGACGATGAGGGCAGGCGACATGCGGATGGCGCCCTCGCCGGCCTCGAGGACCAGCAGGCCCTTCTGGAAGCAGGCGGTCTGGATGGCGTCGGAGGTCTCGGCGGAGTCGAACTCGATGCCGATCATCAGGCCCAGGCCGCGGACGTCGCGGATGGTCCCTGGGTGGCGCTGCTGGATGGCGCGCAGGAGCGCCGTTGCCTGGTCGCCGCGGACGGCGGCGTTCGCGACCAGCTCGCCCTCGAGCATGCGGACAGTCTCGATGAGGGCCGCGCACGCGACCGGGTTGCCACCGTAGGTCGAGCCGTGGGCGCCCCGGCCCCAGGTCATGATCTCGTCCCTGGCGATCAGGCCCGCGATGGGCATGCCCGAGGCGATGCCCTTGGCGGTCAGCAGGATGTCCGGCTCGACGCCCCAGTGCTGCATAGCCCACATCTTTCCGGTCCGTCCGGCGCCCGTCTGGACCTCGTCGGCGACCATCAGGATCCCGTTGCGGTCGCAAATCTCGCGCAGACGCGGCAGGAACGCGTCATCGGGCACCACGTAGCCGCCCTCGCCCTGGACGGGCTCGACGAAGACGGCCGCGAACTCGTCGGCGGGCATCAGGCGTTTGAAGACGCGCTGCTCGAGCTCGTCGAGGCCGGCGCTACCGTAGGGCACGTGGTAGACGCCTGGCACCAGGGGCCCGAAGCCCGCGTGGTACTTCGCCTTCGAGCCGGTCAGCGAGACGGCGCCATAGGTGCGGCCGTGGAAGGCGCCCAGGAAGGCGACCACGTTCTGGCGCCGGGTGTGATGGCGGGCGAGCTTGAAAGCGGCCTCCACGACCTCGGCGCCGGAGTTGCCGAGGAAGACGCGGACCTTGCCCGACATGGGGGCGATCCGGGCCAGCTCCGCGGCGGCATGGGCATAGATGGGCAGGTAGAAGTCTGAGGCGCTGAAGTGGAGCAGGTCGGCCGCCTGCTGCGCGATGACCTCGACCACCCGCTCATGACTGTGGCCGGTCGAGTTGACCGCGATGCCGGCGGCGAAATCGAGGAACAGGTTGCCATCGATGTCCTCGACCTCGAGCCCGTCGCCACGGACAGGCACGATGGGATAGGCACGCGGCAGGCTGGGTGACGTGATCGACTCATCGAAGGCGATATGGGCCCGCGCCTTGGGGCCCGGCAGCTCGGTGATGATGTGCGGCACCGGGCGGCTGGGGCTCGGGCTGCGGCGGTCGATGACGTCGGTCACGGGTCGCTCCTGGGTGGCTGTCGGCGGGCGCTGCTGTGGTGCCCTGAACGCATAGAAAGTATGCAGTCTGGATATCGACGCGAGTATATCTGAGAGGCGGCGGTCAGCCGACGGACTGACCTAGTGCGTGGTGCCCTCGAGACTGGGCGTCAAGACGCTGAAAGCGACGCGAGGCAGCGGACACAGGCGCGTGCCGCTCCGTCGGGAATGGGTATCCGCGCGGATCGGTTGATCCACAGCGTCGCCCGGGTGTCCCCGATCGTGTGCGCGCTCCACGCGAGCACAGCGCTCAGCCGCAGGAACCGATCGTAGAACGAGCGCGCGCTGGCGAACCCACGTTGGGTGAAGAATGCCTCGTCCCTCGAATCGGCCCGAGCCCTCAGCGCGCGCACCGCCGCGCCGACGTCGAGCGCCTCCGTCGTATCTCCCTCGATCGCAAACACGAGGGCGTTCGGCACGCTGGGCGGCAGTTGGCGCAGCTTCGCGAGCAGCCGCCCGCGGTAAGCGACCGATCCAGCATCACCGCGCGCGCGGGTCACCTCCACGTTGAAGCTTCGTCCGCCGCGGTAGGTCGCCGTGAAGTCCGGCCCACCCCTTCGCGCACCGTAGGCTTCGTACGCGAGCTCGATGCGCCGATCTGCCAGGAGGAGATGAGCGACCTGCAGCTCGGCGCGGACGTCGCGCAGGGCGTCCGCGTCCCGTGCATGGCTCAGCTTCTTCCTGATCTTGTCCCGATGCGCATCGGCGAACGATCGGAAACGCGCCGATGCCGCCAACCACCCCGCCAGCTCCTCGGCGATCGGATCCCCGGGGTCGCCAAGGTAGACGTAGCTGGTGAGCCGCTCGACGGCGGTTTCCTGCAGCGCGACCCGCTTGGTGCGGCCCATACGACTGGACCGCATCGCCTGGCGTGTCAGTCGACGACGGTGTGCGACTGCTCGCGCAAGAACTGGGCCACGTAATACATCGAGAGGCCGGCCTTGCCGGTCGAGCCCGAGCCCTTCCAGCCGCCGAACGCTTGGACGCCCGGCCAGGCACCGGTCGTGGCGCCGGCTCGGCGGTTGACGTACAGCACGCCGGCCTCGATGCGATCGAGGAAGCGCTCGACCTCGGCTGGCTCCTCGCTGTAGACGCCGGCGGTCAGGCCGTAGTCCGACGTGTTGGCAAGGTCGATGGCCTCATCGAGGGAGTCCACCGGCGCGACCGCGGTCAGGGGCGCGAAGAGCTCGTCGCGGAAGAGACGGTGGCTGGCCGGCAGGCCACCGACGACCGTCGGCTCGACATAGAAGCCGCGCTCCATGCCATCGTGGCCAAGGCGCTCGCCGCCGATGAAGACCTGGCCGTCGCGACGGGCCTCCTTGACGGCTTGCTGGTGCCGATCGACCGCCTTCTGGTCGATGATCGGACCCAGCCAGTTCTCACGCTTGAGCGGGTCGCCGATGGTGATCGCCTCGGTCTTCTCGACCAGCAGGCGCACCAGCTCGTCGTGGACGGGCCGCTCGACATAGACCCGGCTGTTGGCCGAGCACTTCTGGCCGCCGAAGCCGAAGGCGCTGCGCATGATGCCCTCGGCTGCCTCCTCGAGGTCCGCGCTGCGGGCCACGATGGCCGGGTTCTTGCCGCCCATCTCGACGATGCAGGGTCGCGGGTAGCGCGACGAGAAGCTCTTGAAGAGGTCCATGCCGACCTCATACGAGCCCGTGAAGACGATGCCGGCGATGCCCGGGTTCTCGCGCAGCTCGGCACCGACCGTGTCGCCCGGTCCCATGACGAAGTTGAAGACGCCATCCGGGATGCCCGCATCTCGGTACGCCTCGGACAGCGCGACGCCGCTCATGGCTCCGGCGCTGGCGGGCTTGAAGACGACGGTGTTGCCGGCCAGCATCGCTGCGGACGTCGGTCCTGCGGAAAGAGCCATCGGGAAGTTGAAGGGGCTGATGACGGCGAACACGCCGTGCGGGCGGAGGATCGAGCGCGTGTGCACGGCGGCGTCGCCCAGGTTATCCATGGGGTGGTCGTAGGCGCCGTTGTCCTCCCAGGTCTTGGCGTAGTAGCGGATGAGATCGGCAGACTCCTCGACCTCGCCCAGCGCCTCGAGCCGGTTCTTGCCGACCTCGATGGCCATCAGGCCGCCGTACTCCATCTGACGCTCGCTGATCAGCTCGGCCGCCCGGCGCAGGATCGTCAGGCGCTCCGGCCAGGGCGTGGCCGCCCAGCCGGGCTGCGCGGCACGGGCGGCGGCGATGGCATCGCGCGTGTCCTTGCGCGTGCCCTTGGCGAAGGTGCCGACGATGATCTCGCGGTCGATCGGCGAGCGCAGCTCGAAGGTGCCGTCGCCATCGCGGACATGGCCGTCGATGAGGTTGCGGTGGTAGGCGCCGAGCCGAGCCCTGGCCTTCTCGAGGCCGGCCTCATACGCGGCATGGAGCGTCTCGTTGTCGGCGCGCAGGGTGGCGTAGGTGATCTTCAGCCGGGGCGCGGACTCGGTCGTCATGATCGGCAGATCTCCGTCGATGGAGGGCTGGCGGGCGCGCGCAGCGCCCGCTCGGCGTCAGGCCTCCAGTCTACGCCCGCAGCCCACGGACGACGGCCGCCAGGTCATCGGCGATGGCGTCCGGTCGACCGCCACCGCGGGACTGCTGCGCGGCGTCGGCGAGCTCCGGGTCCCCGTGCTTGCCGCTGCGCACGAAGACGCCGCGCAGCCCGGCTCGCTGAGCGCCGAGCACATCGTTCCAGAGATCGTCGCCGACCATGGCTACCTCGTGCCTGCCGAGCCTGGGAGGTCCGACCTCCGGCGCCATGGCTCGGATGCCGGCGGCGAAGAAGGCCGGCGACGGCTTGCCGACCAACGTCGCCCGGCGCTCGGTGCTGTACTCGAGGCCGGCCACCAGGGCGCCCGCGTCGAGGGTCGTGCCGCGCGGCGTCAGCCACCAGCGGTTGCGGTGCATGGCGATGAATGCGGCACCGGCCCGGATGAGGCCGAAGGCTCGGTCGAGGTCGCGGAAGGTCATGGCGTCCGATGCGTCGCCGACGACGACGGCATCGACGCGGGCGCCGCTCGTGCTGTCGATGTGACCAGACAGCGCGCGGTCGGCCTCCGCATCGCTGACGAGGTGTAGTCCGCGACCCTCGAACTCGCTCCGGCCGTCTGGCGTGGTCAGCAGGAAGATGCGGCCGTCGGCATGCCTCGCGACGACGTGCTCGGCAGTGGCCGACGCGGCGCTGATGATCCGACCCGCCCCGACCGGCAGCCCGACCGACGTCAGGTGGTCGGCGATGGAGCGGCGGCTCATGGCCGAGGTGTTCGTCGCCAGACGGAACGGCAACCCCATCGCCTGCAGCTCCGTGAGCGCGTCGCGAGCGCCCGGGATCGGGGCACCGCGGAGGACGAGCACGCCGTCGATGTCGATGAGCAGCGCACGGATCCCGGTCGTCGCATTCGGTCGCTGGGCATCGGACATGGTGCGTGGATGGTAGGCGGATGGGAGATGCGACACCTTGCCGGCACGCCTGTCGGACGTTCGGCGCGCACGGGCGGCGGGTATCAGGTCGCCGCCGTAGACTGCCTCCCGATGAACGGCGCCATCGCCTTGATCGGGTCCGGGGAGTTCACGCCCGCGCTCGAATCGGTCGACCGCGAGCTGCTCGTTGCGACGGGGCGCGCGCGCCCTCGCGTGGCCATCCTGCCGACCGCCTCGGTGCCGGACGGCGAGGAGGTCTTCCTGCGCTGGGCGGAGATGGGTCGGCAGCACTTCAGCGCGCTGGGAGCGGAGGTCGAGCCGGTCCTCGTGCGCGATCGAGCCGCCGCCCAAGACCTGGCCAACGCCCAGGCCATCGGCGAGGCCGACCTCATCTACCTCTCGGGCGGCAAGCCGGACTACCTCTACGACATCCTGGCCGGCAGCGCCGTCGAAGCCGCCTTGCACGCCGCCCATGCGCGCGGTGCCGTGCTGGCCGGTTGCTCGGCTGGCGCCATGGTCCTGGCCGATCGGCGGTTCGGCGTGCGACGGCGCATCCCGTTCCCGCCACGCTGGCAGCCGGCCTTCGGGCTGGTACCACGGACGGCGGTCGCGCCGCACTACGATGCCCTGCCCGAGGTGCTCATGGCGGCCCTGATCCTGAGCGCGCCGCGCGGCGGGGTCGTCCTCGGCATCGACGAGGAGACGGCGCTCGTCGGGCGGGACGGCGCCTGGCAGGTGCTCGGCCGCGGCCGGGTCACCGTCTGGCGCGGCCGCCACCGGACGCGCCATCGCGATGGGGAGTTCGTTCACATCTAGTCCGAACTGGGTTCCCGGCACCACCCGCAAATCATGAAGCCGGCCCTCGAGGGACCGGCTTCGATGGTGTCATCCGTGACCCCGGCATCGCCGAGGGTGAGAGGTCAGACGGCCTGGACCTCGCGGAAGCAGTCGGAGCAGTAGACAGGCTTGTCCTGGCGCGGCCGGAAGGGGACCTGTGCGGCGTTGCCGCACTTGGAGCAGATGACCGCGAAGTACTCGCGGGCAGGACGGTCGTCGCCGCGCTCGTAGCCGCGCGGGCCACCGATGTCGCGGACGTCGTAGCCGCCGTAGCTCGACGACTCGCGCGAGGCGCGCCGTGACGCGCGGCAGCTGGGGCAGCGCTTGGGATCGGAAGCGAACCCCTTCTGCGCGTAGAACTCCTGATCGGCGGCCGAGTGTACGAACTCGATGCCGCAGTCGGCGCAGGTAAGGTTTCGATCTGCGTAGGACACCCGAAAAGACCTCCAAGGAGCAGCGACGAGAGACTCGTCCCGATGATGATGGTGGCTGCCCGAGAGCGGCAGGGCGCGGTCGCTTGGCGCGAGGTCGGGGGGCCGGGCGCCGACTCGAAACGACCCAGATGCTTTGCCGTTGGTCCCTTTGGGCCGGGGGCGCACCGTGATGCGGGAGGAAGCCTACCACAGGGTCCCGATCCAGCCCGCGATCCGTGTCTTGCCTGACACGTGGGGCGTGGAGTTGCCCCGGTTTCGCGGACGGTGATGCCTCAACCGGCCGCGGCGGCCGGACTCGAACGATAGCGCTCCTCGAACTGCTCGGGGCTGTGGTTGCCGAGGCTGCTGTGCCGTCGGATCCGGTTGTAGAAGACCTCGATGTACTCGAAGACGGCGGCCTTCGCCTCGGCGGCGGTCGCCCAGTCGGAGCGGTCGATGAGCTCGGTCTCGAGGGTGGCGAAGAAGCTCTCGGCCAGGGCGTTGTCGTAGCAGTCGCCGACCGAGCCCATCGAGGCCGCGATCCCGGACTCGCGCAGGCGCTGGCCGAACGCGAGGCTCGTGTACTGGCTCCCGTGGTCGGAGTGGTGGATGAGGCCGCCCGGCGGTCGACGGCGGACGACCGCCGCGTCAAGGGCCGCGGTGACGAGCTCGGCCCGCAGGTGGGTGGCCATGCGTCCAGCCGACGACCCGGCGGCTCCAGGCGTCGGTGATCGCGGCGAGGTAGCAGGGCCCGGCCCGTGTCGGGAGCGCGGTGATGTCGGCGACCCAGAGCCGGTCGGGCCCAGTGGCCCGGAAGTCGCGCTTGACGAGGTCCGGGAAGGGCGCCGCGTCCTCGTCGCGGATGCGTCGTTCGCACGAAGCGCCGGCGGTGGACGCCCGCGAGGTGGTCGTGCTGCATCAGCCGGGCGACCCGCTTGCGCGACACGTGGTGCCCGGCCTCGGCGAGGTCGGCCCAGATCCGGGGCACGCCATACGTGCCGCGGCTCCGGGCATGGGACTGCCGGATCTCCGCGGCTAGCGCCGCGTCGGAGCGCTCCCGGGCGGAGGGCCCGCGTGAGCGCCAGGCGTAGTAGCCGCTCGGGGAGACACCGAGCGCTGCGCAGAGGCTCCGCACCGGGTACCTCGCCTTCTCCTGCTCGACGAAGCGGAACCGGGTCACCGGGTCCGCTCGGTCTCCTGAGCGAAGAAGGCGGCTGCTTTTCGCAGGATCTCGCGCTCGGTCTCGAGGGTCTTGACCCGCCGGCGGAGCTCCTCCAGTTCGGCCCGCTCGTCGAGGTCGAGCGGCATGCCCGCCGGCCGCTCACGGGCCAGGGCGATCCAGCGGCGCAGGTTCTCGTCGCTGATGCCGAGGTCCATCGCCACCTGGCGGATCGACTGGCCCGACGTCGCGGCGAGCCGCACGGCCTCGGCGCGGAACTCGGCGCTGTAGTGGGTGTGCCTCCTCAACGTGGACTCCTTCCCGCGGACGCTGCCGCGATAGTAGGTGTCCACGAAAGCGGGGCAGGTCCAGGCGTCAGACGTGCCACCCGAGGTGGCACAATGGCGGCAGAGCCTCAGCCCGCGAGCGAGGGCATCTAGGGGGCTCCTCGCTCGCATCGCGCCGTTCGCTTGGCTCAGCTGCCACCATCGACGAACCGACACAGGGAGGTCCGAGCCCCCGAGATGCCGCGACTGTTGCACCTGGCCGACGTCCATCTCGGTGCTCGACACCACGACCTCGGCGAGGCCGCGGCCGTCCAACGCGAGCGGCAGTTCGACGCCTTCCGCCGGGCGATCGACCTCGCCCTGGCCGAGAAGGTCGACGTGGTGCTGGTGGCGGGCGACCTCTTCGACTCCAATCAGCAGCCGCGCCGCTCCGTGGAACGGGCGGCCGCCGAGTTCGGACGCCTGGCGGCCGCCGGCGTCCGTACGGTCGTCATCCCGGGCACGCACGACGTCTATGACCCATCGTCGATCTATCGCATCAACGACCTGGCCACCATGGCCGGCTTGAAGCCGGCCAGCGAGATGATCGTGGTCCTCACGCCCGAGCGGCCGGATGTCGTCTTCTCGACCCTCGATCTGATCGTCTTCGGTCGCGTCGCAGCAACCAAGCGGATGGCGGCCAGCCCGCTGGCCGGCTTCGCCAGCCGCGAGGATCGGCGCGCCCGCTGGCGCGTCGGCCTCATCCACGGCTCGCTCCGCGTGGCCGGCGTCGTCGAGGCGGATGACGTGCTCTTCACGGACGATGAGGTCGCCGCCTCCGGGTTGCACTATCTCGCTCTCGGGCACTGGCATTCGTTCCGCCAGGGCGTCGGTGGCGAGACCACCTGGGCGTATGCGGGCGCGCCGGAGCCGGTCGCGGTGGATCAGGACGGCGCCGGTCAGGTCCTGATCGTCGACCTCGAGGAGCGCGACGGACGCGACTACGTCTCGATCACTCCCAGCGTGGTCGGTCGGACGACCTTCCGCCACGTCGATGTCGACGCCGCCGAGATCGCCAGCCAGGCCGCGTTGGTCGAGCAGCTCAAGACGACCGCCGACGCCGATCTGGTCCTCGACGTGCGCATCGTCGGGATCCTGCCCGACGAGCTGGAGCTCCAGGACGAGGAGATCGAGCGCCAGCTGGCGCCGTCCTTCTTCAAGGTCCGCGTCCGCAGCCGCGCGGTGCCAGCCGAACCGGAGGGGCCGTTGCCGCCGCCGGACACGATCGTCGGTGGCTTCATCCGCGACCTGGAGGCGCGCATCGCGGCCGCGGACAAGGCAGGCGACACCGAGGGCGCCCTTGAGCTGCGCGACTCACTTCGGCTCGGCCGCATCCTGCTGGCCGACCCGGCCAGGATCACGGTCGTCTGATGCGACTCAAGCGGCTGCGACTGACCGACCTCCAGCGCCACGAAGCCCTGGACCTCGAGTTCGCGCCCGGCCTGACCATCGTCCGCGGCCCCAACGAGGCGGGCAAGACGACCATCGAACGGGCCATCGAGTATGGCCTCTTCCGCAAGGTCACCGCCGCCGGCCAGGATGTCGAAGGCCTGCGTCGATGGGGTGCACCGGAGGAGGCCGCACCGACCGTGCGCATCGACTTCACCGACGACGACGGCGTCGCCGGCTCCCTGTCCAAGGTCTTCGCCGGTGCCAAGGGCAAGGTCGAGCTGATCGTCAGCGGCGAGTCGATCACCGACCCGGCCGAGGTCGAACGTCGGCTGGCCGAGCTGACCGGCATCCCCTCGGAGAAGTTCTTCCGCTCCACGGCCGCCGTTCGCCACGAGGAGCTGGCCGACCTCGACCGTGACGAGAGCACCCTCCGCGACCGGCTGCAGGAGGCCATGAGCGGCGCCGATCGCGGCACCGGCGCGGCGCACAAGAAGCTCGTCGACGCCATCGCGCGGTACACGGCGGCCGGCGCCAAGAACCCGGGCGTCATCAAGTCGCTGACCGATACGACGACGACCCTGGAGGCGACCCTACGGGACGGCGAGGCCGCCCTCGGTCGCCTGGAGGAAGAGCGTGCCGCACTGTCGCGCGCCCGTGACGCGCTGGCGGTCGCCGAACAGCGGCTGGACGTCGACCGCGAGGCGCTCGCGGCCGCCGAACGGGCCGTCGCCCTCAAGACCCGACAGGACGAGGCGCAGTCCCGCTACGAGAAGTACCGGCGTGCGGCGGAGCTGCGCGACGACATCGAGGCCAGGGACGCCGCCCATCCGTCGCGCATCCCGTTGGTCGCGCTGCGCACGGCGGTCGAACGGATCCGGGACCTCGAGTCAAAGATCTCCGAGTACCGGGCCGAGCTGGCCGAGGAGCCGGATCTCTCGTCGTACGACGTCGGTGCGCTGCCGACGCCCGAGTGGCGGCGTCCGGCCATCATCGGGCTCGTGCTGACGGTCGTCGGCGTCGGCCTGGCGCTGGCCGGTGCCGTCGGCACGATCAACCTCGGCCCCATCGGCCAGATCCCCACCGTCGTCGCGTTCGCCATCGCCGCCATCGGCGTCGCGCTCGATGTGCTGGCCATCGTCCGCCAGCGGCGCAGCAAGGATGTCGGCCGCCAGAACGTCCTGCGCAACGAGCAGATCTCGCGACGCCTTCGGGGTCGATCCGAGATCGAGCAGGCGATGCACGACGCCGAGGCCAAGCGCGCTCAGGAGCTGACCAACGTCGACCTGCCAGACCTGCCCACCGCCGAGGCGCTGCTGGCCGCCGAGACGGAGCATGTCGCCGCCATCGATCAGCTCAAGGCCGAGCTTCGCGGCCTGCTGGCCGGCGAGACCCCGTCGGACGACCTCGCCCGGCTGCGCGACGTGGCAGCCAATGAGGCCGAGCAGGCCCGTCATGCCCTGGCCGGCATGGGCGAGGTCGGCAAGGATCCGCAGCGGGCCTTTGACCGCTCGTCGTCAGCTGTTCGGCTCGGTGTCGCCGAGCGCGAGCGGACGTTGCGGGAGTCGGCCGAAGCCGAGGGTCGCGTCAAGGCCAACGACATCGACGCGGAACAAGTCGCCGCCACAGCCGAGCAACTCGCGGCGGCGCGCGATCGCCTGTTTGCCGCCGAGCGCCGCCTGCGGGTCACCAGGGGCACGCTCGAGGCGCTGGATCGGGCGGTCGAGGGGACGATGAAGAAGGCGGCTCGCTTCCTCGAGAAGCGCATGGCGACCGACGTCGCACGCATCACCGGCGGCCGCTATCGGCGCATCCGGGTCGATGAGAACGAGCTGACGTTCAGCGTCTGGTCCATGGAGCGCAGCGACTGGGTCGACGTGCGTGACCTCTCGCAGGGCACCCTCGACCAGTTCTACCTGGCCGCGCGGCTCGGCCTCGTGCGCCAGGTGACCAGGGATCGCCGGCCGCCGATGATCTTCGACGACCCGTTCCTGACCTTCGATGACGAGCGCGCGCGCGAGGCGCTCCAGCTGATGCGCGAGACCGCTAGCGACCTGCAGGTCATCTATCTCACGACGTCCGATCGCTACGACGCGGTCGCGGACTCCGTCATCTTGCTCGAGGCGCCGACCGTCCTGGACACGACCGCCGGTGAGGTCGTGCCGCCCACGAACCCCACCGACGGGCGCCCCCACGAATACCCCCGACACCGAACCGGTCGCCGGCGCCTGAACCCGCTCGGGATCGCCTTCGGCCTCCTGTCCTCCGTGACCTGGGGCGCCGCGGACTTCGCCGCCGGCCTCGTCACGCGGACGCTTGGCGCCTTCATGACCGTCGCCCTGACGCAGTCCGTCGGCCTTGCCGGCGCGGCGACGCTCGTGGTCCTGACCGGGGAGCCGGTCCCGCCACCGGAAGCCTTGGCCTGGGGGCTGGCGGCGGGCGCCGTCGGGCTGGTCGGTGCCAGCGCCTTCTACCGCGTGCTGGCGGACGGGCGCATGAGCATCGGCTCGCCGCTCGTGGCCGTCATCGGGGCCGGGCTGCCCGTCCTCGTGGCGCTGCTCTTCGGCGAGCGGTTGCCACCGTCGGACCTGGCCGGCATCGTGCTGGGACTCGTCGCGGTCGTGCTCGTGTCGATGCCCGCTCGATCCAGCGAACAGCTCGATCACAGGCGCCTCGACCGTCGTTTGCTGGCGCTGGCCGTGCTGGCCGGTGCCGGTCTAGCCGGCTTCTTCCTGCTCGTCGATCGATCGGCGGCGGCCGGCGCCGGCCCGTGGTGGATCCTGACCTCGGCCAGGTTCATGACCGTCGGCATCCTCGCCATCGGCATCCTGGCCACGCGACAGCACCGACCGGCGACCGCTGGACGCTGGCCGCTGCTCGTCGCCATCGGCCTCGGCGACCTGCTCGGCAACGCCTTCTTCCTGCTCTCGAATGCCCAGGGCGCGCTCTCGGTCGCGGTCGTGCTGTCATCGCTCTACCCGGTGACGACGATCGTCCTGGCCCGCTTCGTGCTCCACGAACGACTGCGTGGTGACCAGCTGATCGGCGTGGCGGCGGCCATGGCCGGGGTCGTCCTCATCGCCATCTGAGCTCGGCACCCGGGCGACCGGGGTAGGATGCGGACATGCCCACCGAGTCGGAGGCCACCTGCCCATGACGACGGCCCAGTGGCGGACCGTGACGCTCGTTCTCGCGGTCGTCTTCCTCGTCCTCGTGGCCATCCTCGTCGTCCTCGTGCTGAGCCGGAGCGGCGATGGCGGCGTCGGGTCGACCTCGACCCCGACGGCGACGGCCTCAGCGTCTTCGAGCGCGAGTGGCGGGACGCGTTCGCCGGAAGCATCGCCGGAACCGTCCACATCCCCAGCGGCGGGCGGGTCGCCCTCGGCCAGCACGAGCCCAGCGGCATCGGGGACCGTGCCCTCCGCCCGCGCCATCATCATCGGACTCGGCGTCGACGATCCAGACAGTCCCCAGGCCCGGCCGCGGGTCGTCGTCTTCATCAGCGATGGCGGTGGTGACGTGGCCGTCAAGCTCCAGAACGCGACCGGTGGCAGGGTCAAGTTCTGCCTCTACCCGGGCACCCTCGCGAAGCCCCTCGGCGATCCCGCCTGCCTCAAGTCGACCGGCAGCACGCTGACCGGCCATGCGAAGAGCAAGAAGCCGTTCACCTGGACGGTGACGCTCATCGGTGCCAAGGCGGGCACGACCCCGATGACCGACCTGCGCATCGACTGGCCGGCCAGCCAGCCGCGGCTCGAGATCGTCGACCTCCGGCTCCAGGGCAAGGGCTCCAAGCCGTACAACGGCGTCGTCGTCGATCTCGGCAGCCGACCGGGCGCGGGCATGCTCGATCTCGCCGCCACGTGGAGCGACCCGGTGGGCGGTGACTCGCACCAATACAAGGCCACGATCACGGACCGAGCGACGGGAGCGACGCTGGATTCGGCGGAGGGCGACTCGACCAGTGTCGAGCTGAGTGCCGACCTGGCGGCCAAGCAGCGCGCGGAGGTCTCGCTGACGAACCCCGGGCCGATGGTGGCCACCGAGGTGCTCGCGGCGCTCTCGCTGACCTGGCCGTGAGCCTCGCGCCGCCCTGATATCGGGCCCCCGCGGCGGCGCTAGCATGTGGCGATGTTGACGCCCGAGACGGTCCATCGCGCGCCCAAGGTCCTGCTCCACGACCACCTCGACGGCGGCCTCCGGCCACAGACCATGATCGACCTCGCGGCCGAGCACGGCTACGCCGGCCTCCCGACCAGCGACCCGAACGAGCTGGCGGCCTGGATCCGACGCGGCGCCGACCGCAAGTCGCTCGAGCTCTACCTCGAGACCTTCGCGCACACGGTGGCGGTGATGCAGGAGCGTGATGCCATCGTGCGCGTGGCCGCCGAGTGCGCCGAGGATCTGGCCTCGGATGGCGTCGCCTATGCCGAGGTCCGCTACGCACCGGAGCTCTCGACCGAGCGCGGGCTGACGCTCGACGAGGTGGTCGAGGCCACGCTCGAGGGCTTTCAGGTGGGCACCGGCCGCGCCGCGGCCGTCGGTCGGCCGATCGTCATGAAGATGCTCTGCACGGGCATGCGCCAGTTCGCACGCTCGAGCGAGATCGCCCAGCTGGCGCTGCGTTGGCGAGATGCGGGTGTCGTCGGCTTCGATGTCGCCGGGCCGGAGAAGGGCTACCCGCCGACGCGCTACCTCGACGCCTTCGAGACCATCCGTCGGGAGAACTTCCACATCACCATCCATGCCGGTGAGAGCTTCGGCCTGCCATCCATCTGGGAGGCGCTCCAGTGGTGCGGTGCCGAGCGGTTGGGCCACGGCGTGCGCATCGTCGACGACATCACCGTCCACGACGACGGGACCGTGCACCTCGGCCGGCTGGCGGCGTTCGTGCGCGACCGGCGGGTGCCGCTCGAGATGTGTCCGACCTCGAACGTGCATACCGGGGCCGTGGCGACGTTCGCCGAGCATCCCATCGACCTGCTCCGGCGCCTGCGCTTCCGCGTCACCGTCAACACGGACAACCGGTTGATGAGCGGCGTGTCGATGTCCTCCGAGTTCCTGGCCATGGCCGAGGCGTTCGGGATCGGGCTCGACGAGATGGAGTGGCTGACCATCAACGCCATCAAGAGCTCGTTCGCGCCATTCGACGAGCGGCTGCGGCTCATCAACACGACCATCAAGCCGAGCTACGCCGCCCTCCGGGCCGAGACAGCCGCCGTCGTCGTCTGAGGCGGCCGCCGCAGCCGTCGGAGCCGCCGCCCGCCGCGGCCGTCACCCGGCCGTGACCGCCGGAGGCGCGGCTACGTCCCGGCCAGGGTCGTCAGGCGTGCGACCTCGTCGGGCGTAAGGTCCAGGTCACTGGCGGCCGCGTTCTCCTCGAGCTGCGCCACCGAGTGAGCGCCGGGGATGGCGATGACGTTGCCGTGCGACAGGAGCCAGGCCAGCGCCACCTGCGCCGGCGTCGCCCCGTGGGCAGCCGCGATGCCTGCCACCGTCGCGCGGAGAGGCTCGGAGCGTCGAAGCCCGCGCGCGCTGAACTGCCGACTGAAGCGACGCAGATCGCGCGGGCGGGCGCTGTGGTCGGAGCGCGCCAGAAGGCCCTGGCCGAGCGGGCTGTAGGCGATGACGACGCGACCATGGTCCCGGGCATAGGGCACGAGTGCTCGACCCGCGGACGGCTCGAGGAGGCTGAAGCGGACCTGGTTCGAGACGACCGGCCGCCCCAGCGCTCGCTCGATGGTTCGCCAGCGACCGAGCGAGTGGTTGCTCACCCCGACCTGCCGCGCGATGCCCAGGTCGAGGATCGTCCGCAGGGCACGCGCCTGGGTGCTCGTCGGCACGAAGGGGTTGGGCCAGTGGAGCTGGTAGAGGTCGATGGCCCCCGTCTGCAGGCGCCGGCGACTGGCCGAGGCGTTGCGCCGCGCGATGGCCGGGAGGGGCAGGATGGGCATCAGCTTGGTGGCCAGAAAGGGCGCCTGCATCGCGGCGATCCGGGGGGAGCCATCGGTCGCGCGATCGGCCGCGAGCGTGCGACCGATGATCCGCTCGGAGGCGCCGAAACCATACATCTCGGCCGTGTCGATGAAGGTGACGCCCAGCTCCAGGGCACGGCGCACGATGGCCGGCGCGACGGTGTCCGCGTACTCGGACCCGTAGCCCCACTCGCGCGAACCGAACTGCCAGGTGCCGAGCCCGATGGCCGAGACCCGGGCGCCGCCGAGGTCGACAGTCCTCATGGCGCGTGCGACTCCGGATCGACCGTCGAGCCCGGCCCCCGGGTCAGCTCGGTCGCCGCGGCGCCGTCGAGGATCCAGGTCGCGTTGTCGTCCCGGGCCATCTGGGCAGGCAGGCGATCGGGGTCGAACCGACCCTCGAGGACCTCCGCGACGCGCTCGGCCTTGGCGGCTCCCGGGCACATGACCAGGACATGGCGCGCCGCGGTCACCAGGCGGGTGTGGATCGTCACCCTCGGGACGCGCGGCTCGATGTGCGTCGGGGCGGGCACGTCGATGACCATGGCCGCCGACGGGTCGAGGGCGGCACTGCCGGGGAAGGCGGAGAGGATGTGCCCGTCGCCGCCCATGCCCAGCAGGATGAGGTCGAAGACCGGTCGCCCGGCCGTATCCGCGGGCAGCCGCTCGGCCAGCCGCGCGGCGTGCGTGGCGGCGACCCAGGCCGGTCCCAGGCGCTGCGCGCGCGCGGTCTCGATGGGGAACGGATGGATCCGTGCCGGCGGGATGCCCAGTCCGGTCGTCGGCGCCAGGATCGTCTCGCGCGCGATGCGAACGTTGGACAGGATGTCGGTCTCGTCGACGAGCCGGTCGTCGCCCCACCATGCCTCGATCCGCGACCAATCGACGGCGCGCTGGCGGCCGGACTCGAGGAGGGCACGGTAGAGTGCGATGGCCGTCGAGCCGCCGCTCAGCGCCAGTTGCGCCACGCCGCGCATCTCGATGGCACCGCCAAGGACGGCCACGACCCGATCTGCGGCGGCCTCCGCGACCGCGGCAGCGTCTGCCACGACGATGAGCCGCGCCACGCCCGATCAGTCGCGCGTCGCGGCGACGTGGGTCCCGCCGAGCAGCTGGACGGCGACCAACATGGCGCTCGCCAGCATCCGGTCCTGGCCGCCGCGGTCGAGCGCGTCACCGATGTACGGTGCCTCATCGAACGGTTCTCGCCGCCCTGCCCGGCGCGCGACCTCGGCGCCAGCCCAATCGGCGGTCGCTAGCAGGTGGTCGCTGTGCCGCGTCACGCGCGCCCGGATCGGCTTGCCGCGACTGCCGAGCTCGAGCTCGACGCGCGCCAGCGAGCCGGCTCGCCGGCCGCCGCCATCGTTGCCCGGCTCGACCGGCCGCATCTCGACGCTGATCTCGCCGCGCGCGGACTTGAAGGTGCCGACGAGCGTCTCGCGGCCGCGCTGCGGGGTGAGCGGCGAGGTCACCTGCCAACCGAGCACCGAGGCCAGCCAGCCCGCGTAGAGCGCCGGCTTGGCCAGCCGGAGCTCCGCGCCCGGCCGCAGGACGTCGAGCCGAAGGGTGCGTGCGGTGGCGAGCTCGGGGGCCAGGAGCGGGTGGTCGAAGAGCTCGGCGAGCAGCTCGCGCCAGAGGGTCAGCCGCATCCAGCCGATGTCGTGGAGGACAGGGCTGCCGCCGATACAGACGTCGACCAGTCCGGTCAGCCGCGCCAGGCCATCGCCGGAGAACGCGCCGCTGTCGACCAGCAGCCGATCGCATGTGCCCAGGAGGGAGAGGAATCGATGGCGTCCGACCGGCGGGTCGTCCGGCCACCAGAGGACCACCGGCAGGTCGTGGATGAGCAGCGGCTGTACGAGCTCGGCCAGATGGGCGTCCATCTCGCCACCGGTCTTGAGCAGGATCTGCTCCGTGCACGTCTCGGCGCGGCTGCGATCGGAGATGCGGCACTGCGCGTAGATGGCGGCATCCATCCAGGCCGGCCCATCGGGATCGCCCGGTGCGATGACCAGGGCGCGCGAGGGGTGCCGTGAAGAGAGCAAGTTGATGGCGTCCAGCGCTCGTTCGGCCGTTTCGGGACGTTCGGCCACCACGACCAGGGTCAGGACCGAGGTGCGCATCCGGACGCTCACGTCGCCCGGCTCATCGAGGCGGCCGGCCAGATGCGGATCGCCTCGCGCGGTGGCCACGTCCCGGGCGGACAGGTGGGCCTCGGTCGACTCGCGGGCGGCCGCGCCCCAGATCTTGGCCAGCTCCTTCTCGATGCCCGCCACCGTCGTGGCACGCGCCGTCCAGCGCCGGCCGCCATCGACGAGGGCGATCCCCTTGGTCGCGCTGGCGCCGTTCGTGGCCTCGGTCATGGTCAGAGCCTCCGCCAGCGTCGCCCGTCGGCCTCGATGAGGCGATCGGCGGCAGCCGGGCCCCAGGAGCCGGCTTCATACGGCTGTGGCCGGAGGTCGTCCTCCTGCGACGCCCAGGCCCTTTCGATGGGCGAGACGATGCCCCATGCCGCCTCGACCTCGTCGGCTCGCGTGAACAGCGAGGCGTCCCCGAGCATGCAATCGAGGATGAGCGTCTCATACGCCTCTGGCGCCTCGGTCGAGAACGAGGAGCCGTAGGTGAAGTCCATGTTCACGCTGCGGACGTCGAGGCCAAGCTCGGGCACTTTGGCCGCGAAGCGCAGCAGGATGCCCTCGTCGGGCTGGATGCGCAGCGCGAGCAGGTTCGCCTCCGGGTCCGTCGTCGCGCCCCGGAAGAGCATCAGCGGCGGCCGCTTGAACTGGATGGCGATCTCCGAGGCCCGCTTGGGCAGGCGCTTGCCGGTTCGCACGTAGAAGGGCACGTCGGCCCAGCGCCAGTTCTGGACCTCGAGACGCAGGGCGACGAAGGTGTCGGTCCGCGAGTCCTCGGCGACCTCGGGCTCGTCTCGATAGCCCGGTACCTGGCGTCCGCCGACCCAGCCGGCGGCGTACTGGCCGCGGACCACGTCGCGCCGCACCCGATCGACCGTCCAGTCGGGGTCGATGGCGCGCAGGACGCGCAGCTTCTCGTCGCGCAGCGCGTCGGCCTCGAACGCGATGGGCGGTTCCATGGCCACCAGCGAGAGGAGCTGGAGGACGTGGTTCTGGAGGATATCGCGCGTCGCGCCGGCCTCCTCGTAGAAGGCACCCCGACCTTCGACGCCCAAGTCCTCGGCGACGGTGATCTGCACGTGATCGATGTAGCGCCGGTTCCAGACCGGCTCGAAGATGCCGTTGCCGAAGCGGAAGACCAGGATGTTGCGGACGGTCTCCTTGCCCAGGTAGTGGTCGATGCGATAGACCTGCGACTCGTTGAAGACCCGCAGCACGTCGCGGTTCAATGCGCGTGCGCTGTTGAGATCGTGGCCGAACGGCTTCTCGATGACGATGCGCGACCAGCCACTGCCGCGCTGCTCGCGGTCGAGGCCGACCTTGCCGAGGTGCTCGACGATGCCGGCGTAGGCCGACGGGGGCGTGGCCAGGTAGAAGAGCCGGTTACCGCGGGTGCCGCGCTCGGCGTCGATGCGGTCGAGGCGGTCGACCAGCTTGCGATAGGCATCCCCTGATGAGAAGTCGCCCTGGTGGTAGTGCAGCCCGGTCGCGAAGTCGTTCCACAACGCGGGCTCGATGGGCAGCCGTGAGTGGTCGGCGACGGCGGTGGCCATCTCGGCTCGGAAGGCCTCGTCGCTATACGGTCGGCGAGCGGTGGCCAGGATGGCGGTCTGCGGGGGCAGCAGCCCGGCCCGCCGCAGGTTGACGAGGGCGGGCAGGATCCTGCGGTGCGAAAGGTCCCCGGTGGCGCCGAAGATCACGATGGTGCAGGGATCGGGGACCTTCTCCAGGCGCAGCCCTTCGCGCAGCGGATTCTCGACCGCCCGCGGTCGGCCCGCCTTGGGAGCCGGGGCCTTCGTCCGGGTCGTGGCCATCAGCCGGTCTTGATGGCGTGGCCACCGAACTGCTGTCGCAGCGCGGCCACCACCTGCGCCGAGTAGCTCTCGTCCTGGCGGCTGGCGAAGCGGGCCAGGAGCGAGAGGGTGATGATCGGCGTGGGCACGTCAAGGGCGATGGCCTCGGCCACCGTCCAGCGACCTTCGCCGGAGTCGGCCACCCAGCCGCGCACGTCGGACAGGCCCTCCCCGTGCTCCTCGAAGGCACGCCCGGCCAGCTCCAGCAGCCAAGAGCGGATGACGGTGCCGTGCTGCCAGGCCTTGGCCACGGCTTCCAGGTCGAGCGGGTACTCGGAGGCATGGAGGATCTCGAAGCCTTCCGCGTACGCCTGCATGAGGCCGTACTCGATGCCGTTGTGGACCATCTTCGTGTAGTGGCCGGCGCCGGCTGGGCCGGCATGGACGTAGCCGCCCTCGGGGGCCAGGGCGAGGAAGATCGGCTCGAGGGGCGCGACGTCCTCGCGATCCCCGCCGACCATCGTGCCGTAGCCGTTGGCCAGGCCCCAGACGCCGCCCGAGATACCGGCATCGACGAACCGGATACCGCGCGCCTTGAGCAGGGCGTGGCGTCGCTTGGAGTCCTGGAAGTTGGCGTTCCCGCCGTCGACGATCCAGTCGCCCGGCGCCAGCACCGCCGCGAACTCCTCCATCGTCGCCTCCGTGGCATCGCCGGCCGGGACCATGAGCCAGATGATGCGCGGCGCCGGTAAGGCGGCCACCACGTCCTCGGGGGTGAAGGCACCCTCGAGGCCCTCGGCCATGATCTCGCGCGTCTTCTCGGCGCTCCGATTGAAGGCCACCACCCGATGCCCGGCGAGGTGCAGCCGGCGAGCCATGTTGCCGCCCATCCGCCCGAGACCGACGATGGCGAGATCCACGGTGCGAGCTCCCTTCCGGTGCGGCCGGCGTCCCCGCCGGCGCGTTGGTGTGGCTAAGCCTCGAGCTTGGCGATGAGCGTGTCGAGCGCGGTGTCCGGATCGTCGCCCAGCTGGATGCGGACGACGGGCAGGCCCCTGGCCTCGAGCGACTGGGCATCGCCGAGCGACTGGGCATCGATGAGCATCCCGAACGTCTCGTGGGCGCCGGGGATGAGGATGTCGTCGGGATGGGACGCCACCAGCTGGATGAAGGCGCCACGCGCCGGACCGCCCTTGTGGAGCTGGCCGGTCGAGTGCAGGTAGCGTGGCCCATAGCCGAGCGTCACGGCGCGTCGCGTCATGACTCGGATGCGCTCCCGGAGATGGGCCAGTCGCGCGTCGCGCTCGCCGTAGCGCGGCAGGTAGGCCTGGATCGCGACGTAGCCGTCCGGCGCCAGGCCGTCGAAGAGCGTCGCCAGCGCCCCGCCTGCGGATGCTGGGTCGTGGGCGGCGTCGGTCGGCGCCTGCCCGTCGCGCAGCGCGGCTAGCACGCGCGCCGTCGCCTGCTTGGCGGCGGTCACAT
Source organism: uncultured Chloroflexia bacterium (assembly GCA_963833535.1). GTDB lineage: Bacteria > Chloroflexota > Limnocylindria > Limnocylindrales > CSP1-4 > CSP1-4. The sequence continues at coordinate 225,676 of CAWHYC010000007.1, forward strand.
CGGGCTCATCGAAGGGGTTGACGCCGATAGTGGCGCCGGCGACCGCGGTCGCGAACTCCCAGCGGAAGAACTCGCCGCCCAGCCCCTCGCCGGCCGGGACGACCAGGTCGATGACCGGATGGCCGGCGGACGCCAGTGCATCGAGCTGTGTGTCGGTGCTCGTTCGCCAGTCGCTCGACGCGTGATGCGAGATGCGGACGAAGACGCGATCGTCACCGTAGACGCCCGGGGCAGCGAGCGGCTCGCCGACGACGGGCACGATGCCGTGGCCGTCCTTGCCGGTGCTCTCGGCGATGAGCTGCTCGACCCAGTTGCCGAAGCTCTCGAGGGCCGGCTCGATGACCAGCGTCAGCTTGTCGCGGCCGCGGCCGGCCAGCGCACCGAGCGTCGCGCCCAGCGCGATGCCCGGGTTGTCGGCTTCCGTGCCTCGACATGCCACCGCCATCCGTGCCGCCTCGTCGAGCAGCGCGTCGAGATCGAGGGCGAGCAGGGCGGCGGGCGCCAGCCCGACGTAGGTCAGCGCCGAATAGCGCCCGCCGATGTCGGGCGGATTGAGGAACACGGCCCGGAAGGAATCGCTGTGCGGGATCGCTTCGACCGAGGCATCGGGGTCGCTCACGGCCACGAAATGGTCGCCCTCGTCCTTGGCGCCGATGTCGTGGTGGCCGGCGCGCTCGAGCGCCCAGAAATGCGCCAGGAAGGCCAGCGTCTCGGCCGTCGTGCCCGACTTGGTGGCGATGATGTAGCAGCTGGTCTCGGGGCTGAAGGTCGAGGTCGCCAGGGCGATCGTCTCGGGATCGGTCGAGTCGAGGACGCCGACGGGCATGGCGCCTTCGCCCATCGGATAGGCCAGCCCGAGGACCTCGGGCGCCAGCGAGCTGCCGCCCATGCCGCAGACCAGGGCGCGGTCGAAGCCGGCCTCATGGAGCCCGTCCGCGAAGGCGCGCAGGTCGTCGGTCACTGGGCGGAAGTGGGCCGGCGCGTCGAGCCAGCCGAGCCGTGCCGCGATCCTGGTGGCGACATCGACGTCGTCCGTCCAGACCTTCGTGTCGCGCTCCCAGATGCGCGCCGCCCAGCGATCGTCGACGGCCGTGCGGAGGGCGGCATCGACGGCCGACCGGTGGCTGGCGGGGATCCGGTAGCCCTCGAGCGGTGGCGAGTCGACCATGACGTTCCTCGGTTCAGGCGGTGGTGTCGGCGCGATCGCTCGGCGCGTCGTGGCCGTCCGATCTGCCGTGTTCCTGGGGCGAGGGCGAGATGACGCCGCGGATCGTCCCGGTCAGGACGCCACGAGCGACGTGGGCGACGGCGGCCTCCGTGAAACCGAAGGCCTCGAAGATGGTGGCCGCCGGTGCAGAGGCGCCGTAGCGCTCGATGGCGATCATCGCGCCCTCCGGCCCGACCCAGCGGTCCCAGCCCTGCGAGACCCCGGCCTCGATGCTCACCCGTTTGGCGCAGCTCGACGGCAGGACCTCCTCACGATACGAGGCCGGCTGGGCCGCGAAGCGCTCCCAACAGGGCAGCGAGACGACGCGGGTGCGGATGCCCTCGGCCTCGAGCGTGGCCCGAGCGGCCACGGCCAGCGACAGCTCCGAGCCGGTCGCGATGAGGATGAGATCTGGCTGCGCCGTCACGCCAGGTGCGTCCTCGGCGTCGGCCAGGACGTAGCCACCGCGGCGAAGGCCCTCCGTCGCCAGCTCAGCCGTGCCAGGCAGGACCGGCACCCTCTGCCGCGTCAGGGCGAGCGCCACCGGCCCGTCCGTCCGCTCGACTGCCAGCCGCCAGGCGGCCACGGTCTCGTTGGGGTCACCGGGCCGGGCGAACCACAGGTTGGGCATGGCCCGCAAGGCGCCGTAGTGCTCGATCGGTTCGTGGGTCGGTCCATCCTCGCCAAGGCCAACGGAGTCATGGGTCCAGACGTAGGTCACTGGCAGCCCGGCCAGTGCGGCCAGCCGAACCGCACCGCGCATGTAGTCGCTGAAGTTCAGGAACGTGGCCGCGTAGGGGTGGAAGCCGCCGTGGTAGGCGATGCCGTTGGCGATGGCGCCCATGGCGTGCTCGCGGACGCCGAAGCGCAGGTTCCGTCCGGCGTCGGTTGCCGAGAAGTCGCCGGCGCCCTTGACGTCGGTCAGGTTGCTCTCCGAGAGGTCGGCGGAGCCGCCGAACAGCTCGGGCAGCGCGGCGGCCACGGCCTGCAGCGTCTGCTGTGAGGCCTGTCGCGTGGCCATCGCATCGTCCGGACCGTAGACCGGCAGGCCAGCCGTCCAGCCGTCCGGCCGGCGTCCGGCGACGCGTCGCTCGAACTCGCCCGCGGCCAGTGGATCGGCGGCGGCCAGCGCCGCCAGCCGTTGGCGCCACTCTGTGACGAGCTGCTCGCCGCGTTCGGCCACGGCCGCGAAATGCTGACGGACGTCGTCCGGGACGAAGAACGATGCGTCCGGATCCCAGCCGTAGGCCTCCTTGGTCAGGCGGACCTCGTCGACACCGAGGGGCGCCCCGTGCGCCTTCTGGCTGTCTTGCTTGTTGGGCGACCCGAACCCGATGTGCGTGCGCACGGCGATAAGGCTCGGCCGATCGTCGGCCTGGGCGGCGGCGATCGCGTCGCCGATCGCCTCGAGGTCGTTGCCGTCGGCGACGCGCTGTGTGTGCCAGCCATAGGCGTCGAAGCGAGCTGGCACGTCCTCGCTGAAGGCCATCGCCGTCGGGCCGTCGAGCTGGATCCCGTTGTCGTCGTAGAGGACGATCAGCTTGCCCAGCCGGAGGTGACCGGCGAGGCTCGCGGCTTCTGCGGTGACGCCTTCCTGCAGGTCGCCGTCAGAGCAGATCACGTACACCCGATGATCGACGATCGAGCTGCCTTCGCGCCCGAACTCGGCGGCCAGTCGACGCTCGGCGATGGCCATGCCGACCGCGTTGCCGAAGCCCTGGCCAAGCGGACCGGTGGTCGCTTCCACGCCCGGTGTCAGGCCCCACTCCGGGTGGCCCGGCGTCCGCGAGCCCCACTGGCGGAAGTGCTGCAGGTCATCGATGGTGACGTCGTACCCGGTCAGGTGGAGCATCGCGTACAGGAGCATCGAGGCGTGCCCGGCCGAGAGCACGAAGCGGTCGCGATCCGGCCAGCTCGGCTGTGTCGGTGCGTGGCGCATGACCCGTGTCCAGAGCACGTAGGCCATCGGGGCCATGCCCATCGGGGCGCCCGGATGGCCGCTGTTGGCCCGTTGCACGCCGTCGATGGCGAGCGTGCGGATGGTGTCGACAGACAGCTGATCGAGGCTTCGAGCGGTCAGCGTCACGAGGCGGCTCCTGGGCAGGGACGGGGTCTCCGACTGAGGGGACCTGCCTATGATAGTCGGCGCCCGTGGACCCTCGGATCCGACCCGCCGAAGCCCGACCTCGACCCCGGATCGTGAGCCTCGGCGACCTCATCGTCGACGTCGTCGTGACGGCCTCCGGATCCCTCGTCCGCGGCAGCGATCGAGCCGGCGGCATCGCCTTCCGACAGGGCGGCTCGGCCGCCAACACCGCCCGCTGGGTCGCCCGCTGCGGTGGCGATGCGGTCTTCATCGGCGCCGTCGGGCGGGACGAGTGGGGCCACCGGCTGGGGGCGGCCCTGGCCGAGGCGGGCGTGGAAGCCCATCTCGTCGCCAGGGGGGTGCGGACGGCGCGCATCGCGGTCATCGTCGAGTCGGACGGCGAGCGAAGCTTCGTGACCGATCGTGGCGCCGCGGACCTGCTGGCGCCGGGCGATCTCCGCGCAGGCTGGTTCCGGCGACGGGGCGGCATCGGTGGCCACCAGCATGTCGCGCTCCATCTGCCGGGCTACTCGCTCTACGCCGAGCCGCTGGCCGCGGCCTCGCGTCGCGCCGTCGAGCTCGCCCGCGCGTCGGGAGCGCTCGTCTCCGTCGACCTCGCCTCGCGTCAGCCGATCCTGGATCTCGGGCCGGTCGAGGCCTGGTCCCGCATCGCCGCCATCGCGCCGGACCTGCTCTTCGGCAACATGGCCGAGGTCGAGGCCATGCTCGATGGCCGGGATCGTGCCGCCCTGCTGGGCCTGGCACCGACCGTGGTCGTCAAGGATGGCGCCCGAGGGGCGACGATCCTGCGCCGCGATGGCGGCATCGTGGTGCCGACGGTGGCCATCGTCGCCGGCGACACGACGGGTGCCGGCGACGCGTTCGCGGCCGGGTTCCTCGTCCCCTGGCTCGCCGACGGGGCGGCCGCGAGGCAGGACGCTGCGGCACTGACCGCCGCCGCCAGGAGCGGCCATCGCGCCGCCAGCCGGTTGCTCCGCGGCGCCCGTCGCGTAGACCGATGGGGCTGAAGGTGATCCAGGGACGTGTCAGCCCGCGCCCGGCTCCTGCAGCAGCCATCGCCCGAACCACTCGAGCATCCGGCGGTGTCGGTCCTTTCGCCGGTCAGGTCGACCGGTGACCGCGAATGTGTGTGAGCTGTCTGGGTAGAGCGCCAGCTCCACCTCCCGCCCGAGCGCGCGCAGCGTCAGGAAGAGCTGGAGGTTGTCGCCTGGGGGGCAGCGTTGATCATCCTCGCCCTGCAGGATCAGCAGCGGCGCACGGATGCGATCGGCCAGTCGGAGCGGCGACTGCTCCCATAAGCGCGCTACCCCCTCCGGCGCCAACGGCTCGGCCATGCCGGCACGACGGTGGAAGTCCGGCCCCGAATCGGACAGCGCCCAGCTCGCGAACAGGTCGGCCGCGCCGCCGTCGGCGATGGCCGCCGCGAAGCGATCCGGGTGAGCGCCGATCAGCCAGTTGACCAGGTAGCCGCCGTACGAGAGCCCGATCAGCCCGACCCTCTCGGGGTTCGCAAGGCCGATAGCCACGAGGTGGTCGAGGACGGCCATGGCGTCATCGTCATCCACCTCGCCCCATCGGCCCTCGTGCGCCTGCACCCACGCAGCGCCGTAGCCGGTGGCGCCGCGGATGTTCGGGGTCGCCACGCGGAAGCCCGCTTCGACCAGCAGGCGAACCTCCAGCCAGGGCGCTGGTCCCCACGCGCCGAGCGGCCCACCGTGGAAGTCGATGACGAGGGGCAGCGCGGCGTCGCCTGCGTCGGGCGGTGAGAAGAGCCAGGTCTCGATGGCGCCCGCAGGACCAGGGATGGCCATGACTCGGCCCGGCGTCGGCCGATACCGACGTTGCCAGGCCGAGCCGACCCGCGATCGCGTGTGGAACCGACCGCCGCGGACCTCCATGACCTCCATGGCTCGATCGCCGAGCGCGCCGACGACCGCCACCCGACCGCCGGCGACCGCCATCTGGTAACAGACGCCGTCACCGCTCGCCAGCGGCACGCCCGGCCCCGGCGCGCCGGTCTCGGGGTCGAATGGCATGCGCCACGGTCGACTCCGCCCGCGATCGCTGAGGATGGCCACGACCGCGTCCGCACGTCCGGCGGCGTCGGTGGTGAAGAAGGGGCCGGGGCGCTGCCACGAGGTCCAGCCGGTCAGGTCGCTGTCGAGCCAGGAGCCGTGTGGCAGGTCGATCTCCGGCGCCAGCCGGATGGCACCTCCGGCGCCGTCCGGTCGGGCCAGGTAGATGTGTGGCCACGACCAGTCCGGTGCGCCCGGCGTGTCGCTGCCGGAGATGGCCAGCCAGCGCCCGTCAGGGGAGGGCGTCGCCGTGTCCGCCACGCCATCGCCCAACGCGAGGACTTCGACGGGTGGCTGGATGGTCCCGTCGGGCGAGGCGGCCGCGTCGACCCGATAGACGCGGAAGACGGGGTAGAGGTCGGCCTCTGGACCGATCGCGGCAGTGAAGACGATCGACCGCCCGTCGCCATCCCACGCCGGCGCGACGACGTCGAACTCGCCGTGCGTCAAGCGCTCCGCCATAGCGCCCCGCTGGAGCCCGATGACCGACAGCTGCGTCCAATGATCGAGGAAGCCGACATCGTTCCAGCGGAAGGACGCCTGCCGGATGCGCCGGACGGTCGGCCGCTGCCCGCGCGGCGTCTGTCCCTCGATGAATCGGGCGGGGCCCGCCCAGCCCCAGAAGGCGATCCGCGACCCATCCGGCGACCAGGCGAACCCGGAGACGCCGTGCGCTTCGCGCGTCAGCTGGCGCGATCGCCCGCTGCGGCTACCGTGGCGCGCTTGCGCGGCGCGTCGCCCGGCGGACTCCGCCCTGACCATGTGGACCTGCGGAACGTGCCCCATCCCCGTTGCCAGGATGGCGATCCACTGTCCGTCCGGAGACCAGCGCGGGTGGGTCGGGTCCTTGAACGGAACGTGGAGCGGGCGTGGTGGCCCACCCTCGAGGTCGACCAGGAGCAGGTCGCGCGCGTACTCGAGGCCTCGGGTGCGCCGACGCACGACGATCGCCGTCCGGCCATCGGGCGAGAGGTCCAGCTCCTCGAGCACGACCTGCGCATCGACGATCTCGGGCGTCACGGGCAGGAGCGGCTGCGCTGGGGTCAGACGGCCCGGGCGGGATGGCATCGACGGCAGCGTAGCGGCCGCGGGCCCGGGTACGCTAGGCCGCGATGGACTCCGCTGCCTCCTCCATGGCGCTCGCCATGCTCCGCGTCGCACCGGAGGTCGCCGACGCCCTCGCCGCGGGGCTTCCGGTCGTGGCGCTCGAGTCGACCCTCATCACGCACGGCCTTCCGTCGCCGCGCAACGTCGAGGTGGCGCTGGCCGCGGAGGCGGCCGTGCGCCTCGAGGGAGCCGTGCCGGCGACCATCGCCGTTCACGGAGGCCACCTCGTCGTAGGGCTGACCAACGCCGAGATCGATGCGCTGGCGGCAGCTGGCCCCGTGGCCAAGGCGTCGCGCCACAACCTGGCGGCCGCCCTCGCCTCTGGCGCCTGGGCTGGCACGACCGTCAGCGCCACCATGATCGCAGCGGACCGGGTCGGCATCCGCGTCTTCGCCACCGGCGGCATCGGCGGCGTCCACCGGGGCGGCGAGGCGAGCCTCGACATCTCCGCCGACCTCGACGAGCTGGCACGGACTCCGGTCCTCGTCGTGTGTGCCGGCCCGAAGTCGATCCTCGACGTGCCGCGGACGCTCGAGGTGCTCGAGACGCGTGGCGTGCCGGTCATCGGTCTGGGCACCGACGAGGTGCCCGGGTTCTTCGCGCGCTCGAGCGGCATTCGCTTGCACATCCGCGTCGATTCGACCGAGGAGGCCGCCGCGCTCGCCATCCGCCATTGGGACCTGGGGCTCGGCACCGGATTGCTGGTGACGGTGCCGGTGCCCGGGGCGGCCGCCTTGGCACGCGAGGAGGCCGAGGCGGCCATCGCTCGAGCGATCGGAGAGGCCGAGACCGCCGGCATCCGCGGTCCGGCAGCCACGCCCTGGATCCTGGCCCGCGTCGCCGAGCTGACGGACGGCCGTTCCGTGGTCGCGAACGCCGCCCTCGTCGAGCACGATGCCACGATCGGCGCTCGCATCGCGTTGGCCATGGCGGCAGCGGGATCGACGACCGACTGACGCTCCGGATGCCGGTGAGAATGCCGGCTTGAGTGCCTCAAGAGTGCCGGAGAGTGCCGCCAAGAGTGCGTTAGAGCATCATCGAGCGAGCTTCCACCGGGGTTCTGGCCGGCCATCAGGGCAGCCATTGCGACCCGACCATGGATCGGGAAGTCCGGGGCCAGCACGGGCGTGGCCTCGCGTAGAAACGCCCGATTTCCGCGTGTTGCCGCGATCACGAGCAGCACGTGGTCGACGCCCCCGTCCCGACGCTTGAGCGCGAGGCGACGCTGCAGCGCCTGAGCGTCGCGGGGTCGGGTCTCGGCCTCGACCCCGATCCGAAACATCGGGTCCGCGGTCGAAACCTGGCCGACGATCATCGCATCCCAGGCGCGCTGGCCGCCCGCGTTGGGCAACGGCACTTCCGTCCGCCAACCGAACGTCGCCGAGATGGCCACTCGCAGTCGCTCCAGCAGCGCTCGATGTCCGGCGTCTCGCAGGATCGAGCCGCCAGGGTATGCGCGGACGCTGAGGTCGAGTCCAACGACGCTAGCGATGCGAACCAGATGAACGAGGGAGACGCCGTCGGCTTTCGCATGCTCGATCAGGGAGATGGACGAGCCCGAGAGTCCGCATGCATGGCCGACCTGAGTTTGGGTCAGACCAGCGCCGAGCCGGGCGAGGCGGAGCTCGCGCCCGATATCGGACAAGATGGATCGCGCCCGCTCGGTTCCCCGGTGGACCTGACGCTCACGAGGCGGCATTGATCGAGGATGAGGCAGTGTCCTCTTCGGCCAGTTCCTCGCAGATAGCCGGGTGCTTGGCGATGGCTCTCCGCACCGCGGCGGTATCCGTCCGACGCCGTGGCGCGTCGACCCTGCACATGCGTCGTGGTAGGCGTGTGGCGCGAGGGTCGGCTGGCGTGGCATCGTCACCGACGAGTGAGCCATCGTCACGGGCAAGCGAGCCAGCTTGAATGGGACTCGTCTAACGATCCACCGGTCGACCGAGGGTGCCGATGCGATGAGTCTTAGTCATCGGGCCAGCACATCTGTCGGCTACCTGTCGGCCTTGTTACCCAGAGTCAACGACGTTGTCCGTCGAGCGACGTGACTGGTGCCGGTGAGTCCGTTAGGTGAGCCTCAGTCAAGCCTGCGCCTCTTCGGCAACTCTCGCCTCTCACCAGCGGGCTAACGTCTGTTAGACGAACCTCTTCCATGGCGGTGACGCAGGTGCTACCATCGACGAGCGTCATCGAGATCGGCGAGCGCCGCGCCATCACGAGGTCTCGAGCGCATCCGACCTGACCCTCGAGCCCTGCCCGTCCCGACGAGGCTCCACGCTGGCGCCGTCGCGCGCCGACCGAGCCTTTACGCCGCACCGTTCGAGAGGCCGGTCACCCCCGGTCGAGGTCCATCACGCCCGTGTCAGACAGCATCGTCGCCCCCGCCATCGACGTCCGTGAGGTCACGCGCGTCTATTCGGCCAAGCCGAAGGACGTGACCGCGCTGGCCGGCGTCGACCTGCTCGTCGAGCCGGGCACCTTCTTCGGGCTACTCGGCCCCAACGGCGCCGGCAAGACGACGCTCATCAAGATCATGACCACGTTGCTCATGCCGACCACAGGCACCGTCAAGGTCTTCGGCTTCGACGTCGCCACCGATGCCAAGAAGATCCGCCGGATCATGAACATGGTCGCCGGTGGCGAGCAGTCGGGCTACGGCATCCTGACCGTCCGAGAGCAGCTCTGGATGTTCACGCAGTTCTACGGCCTCGGCCAGAAGCAGGGCTGGCGACGCGTCGACGAGCTGATCGAGGCGGTCGGGCTCGAGGAGCAGAAGGCCCAAAAGGTGTCTGCGCTATCGACCGGCCAGCGCCAGAAGATGAACCTCGCCCGCGGCCTGCTCAACGACCCCTGGATCCTGTTCCTCGATGAGCCGACGCTCGGCCTCGACGTCGCCGCGGCCCGGACGGTTCGCGAGCTGGTCATCGAGTGGCGGGCGGCCGTGCCCGGCCGCACGGTCCTGCTGACGACGCACTACATGGCCGAGGCCGACGAGCTGTGCGAGGACATCGCCATCGTCGACCACGGGCGGATCCTCGCCTCCGGCTCACCGGCCGACCTCAAGCGCCGCGTGCAGCGCGAGTCGATCTTCCGTCTGGAGGTCGATCGTCTGCCCGCCGGCCCGTCCGCCCTGGCCGGACTGCCCGGCGTCGTCCATGCCGTCGGCGCGTCGGCCACCGACGCCGGCGCGGCGACCGATCGCCAGACCGTCGTGGTGAACCTGGCCCTCGAAGACGACGCCGCGCTGGGCACCGTGGTCAGTGCCCTGGGTGGCCTGGGGGCCCGCATCGTCGCCCTCCAGAAGTCGGAGCCCAGCCTCGAGGACGTCTTCGTCGAGCTGGTCGGTCGCGGCTTCGACGAAGAGGACGAAAGCGCCGATGACCGACCCCCGTCACCGCCCAGCGAACCGTCGATGGCGCAGGACGAGATCACCCACACCGGACGGGAAGGCGAGCCCGTCGAAGTCGAGGCCATGCGGTGAGCGCGCTGGCGCCGTCGACGCCGCGCACGCCCCAGGCCGACGCCGCCTGGGACTCGCGACATGTGCTGCTGACGAACCTCCGCTCGGTCGGCGGTCGGGCCTATCCGCGCGTCTTCGGCCTCCTCCGCGAGCCATCGTGGCTCTTCTTCGAGATCGCGCTCCCGTTCCTGACCATGTCCGCCTTCGTCTTCGTCTATCGGGCCATCCAGGCGCCGGAGGACTACATCGGCTTCGTGGTCCTCGGCGGGGCGATGGCGGCCTTCTGGCTCAACATCATCTGGATGATGGCCGCGCAGCTGTACTGGGAGAAGGACCAGGGCAACCTGGAGCTCTACTTCGCCTCGCCGGTCGATATGATGAGCGTGCTCCTGGGCATGGCCCTGGGCGGCTTGATCATGAGCTCGGTGCGGGCAGCGGTCATCCTCTTCGTTGGCACCGTCGTCTACGGCGTGACGTTCTCGGTCGACCAGTGGGGCCTGCTGCTGCTCGTCTTCTTCCTGACCCTGACCGCTCTCTATGGGCTGGGCATGATGCTGGCCAGCCTCTTCGTGCTGTGGGGCCGCGAGGCCTGGCACCTCACGCAGCTCCTGCAGGAGCCCGTCTACTTCGTCTCGGGCCTCAACTTCCCGGTCGGCAAGCTGGGCTTCGTGGGCGCTATCGCCATCGCCATCATCCCGCTCGCCGTCGGGCTCGACGCCATGCGCCAGCTCGCCTTCGCGGGCACCATCGGGCCGACCGGCACGCCGTCGCCCGAGATCGAGGCGCTCATCTTGGTGGCCATGACGGTCGGCTTCACATGGCTGGCTCGGGCCATGCTCCGCATCCTCGAACGCCTCGCCCGCGAGCAGGGCCGGCTCTCGGCGCGCTGGCGATGACGTCGACCACCGTCACGCCGACGACCGCGGCGCCGCTCGACTTCGATCGGCGTCGTGCCGACGGTCGTGGCCCGGCCGACACCGTCCGAGCCTTCACCACGGCGGCCAAGCTGGGCTGGCAGATGGAGGCCAACTGGACCGACCCGCTGCTGTTCTTCATCTACTCCGTGGCCAAGCCGATCGCCAGTGCGCTGATCCTCGTCTTCATGCTCCTCGTCATCGCGGGGTCGGGCGCTGACCAAGCCCGCGGCTTCGTCATCGTCGGCAGCGCGCTGTGGGCATTCGTGATGAGCGGCATGGCCGGCCTGGCGTGGTCGGTGCTCGACGATCGCGAGCGCTATCGGATGCTCAAGTACATCTATGTCAGCCCCAGCGACTTCAAGGTCGTGCTCATGGGACGGGGGGTGGCGCGCATCGCCATCGGCGCCATGGGTGCCGTGATCGTGCTCGCGGTCGGCGTCCTCTTCCTGGGCGTCCCCTTCGCCTTCACGAGCGTCGATTGGCTGTTCCTGGCGCTCTGCCTGGTCGTCGGCCTGACGGCCATCGTGGCCTTCGGCATCGTGCTGGCCGCCGTCTGCCTCCAGACGCGGCAGGAGTCCTGGTCGTACCCCGAGGCGGTCGCCGGTGCGCTCTTCCTGGTCGTGGCCGCCGTCTTCCCCCTGGCCGTGCTGCCGATGCCCATCCAGGCCGTCGGCCTGCTGGTGCCGCTGACCTGGTGGCTCGAAGGGGTGCGTCAGGCAGCCTTCCCGGGGACCCCCACCGGTATCGGTGGCCCGGGCTCGTTGTGGACGAGTGTGACCGGCACCAACGCGCCCGACCACGGCACGATCGTGGTCGCCTTGCTGGCCACGACGCTCGTCGTTACACTCGTGGCCTGGGTCGTCTTTCGCTGGAGTGAAGGACGGGCCAAGGAGCGAGGCCTGATCGACCAGACGACCGGCTCCTGAGGGAGGCCGCATGCGCATCTACGAAGGCAGTCCGCGCCAGGACTTCGAGGAGGTCCTGCGCTCGATCGGCGCCTTCCTCGACCAGCGCGGCATGCGCGAGATCCTGCTGCTCGAGGTACCCGACGGCTTCGTCGTCCAGGGGCTGGCCGTGACCGCCACCGACGTCGGTGCGTGGGCGGAGTCGGTCGGCAACCTGCACAAGGAGACCCTGACCTTCTTCGACGACGACATCGCGCGCTTCATGGACGAAGCCGCGGCGCGTCGCAGCGCTGGAACGCCGGTGCCCGACTTCGCTACCGCGGGCCACTACGAGAAGGCGCTCCGCGTCATCGGGCGCTGGATGGACGGCCAGAAGCCTCGCGACATCTTCTTCTTCGAGCAGGACGGCGCCTTCGTGCTGCGTCTGCTGCACGCGAGCCAGACCGGCTCCCAGCACATGCTCGCCGAGTTCACACGCGACGACATCGACCGTCTGGTGGCGGAAGGACCGGCGCTGCGCGACGAGCGCTCGAACGCGTCGACGGCCGAATCAGCGACTGCAAAGAAATCAGCGACTGCAAAGACCTGACCCCGTCGACTCGTCGGTCACGCCGACGCCGACCCAAGCGAATATGGAGGTTCGAACCATGAAAGCCCTCAAGATCGTAGCCGCCGCGCTAGGCATCACCCTGGCCACCCTCGTCGTCCTGCCGCTCATCGTGCTCACCGGGCTCTTCGTCTGGTTGAAGCTGACCGAGGAGGCGGACGAGGAGGCTCTCGAGCTGGAGGCAGAGGCGGTCTGAGCCACTCCGGCTCTACGCGGCCGACCCTATCGGCCGCCGCCGCTCGAGACCGTCGCCTCGCCGAGGCGGCGGTCTTTGGCGTCATCGTCTTCTGGGGCTTCAACTTCGTGGCCATGAAGTACCTGGTCGGCATCCTGCCGCCGGTCACCATCTCGTTCCTGCGTTTCGGCATCCCCATCGGCTTCCTGCTCGCGGCCACACGCCTGCGCGAGGGCAGCCTGCTGATGCCTCGCCGCGACCTGACCACGATCCTGCTCCTGGGTGCCCTCGGCTTCGGGCTCTACCAGGTCCTCTGGTCGACCGCCTTGCGCTCGACGGCGGCGGGGGAGTCGGCGCTCATCGTGGCCGCCACGCCGGTGCTCACTGCGCTCCTCGCCTCGGTCGCGGGCACGGATACGCTGACCCGCGAGAGAGTGGTCGGGATCGCGGTATCGATGCTCGGCGTGGTCGTGGTCGTCGCCTCCGGCCGCACGCTGGCCTTCGATGCCGGCTTCGTCGGCCCTGCCATGACCCTGCTGGCTTCGGCAGCCTGGGCTGCCTACGTGGCCTTCGGCGCCACGCTGCTGCGGCGCCATTCGCCGCTCAAGACGACCTCCTGGGCCATCGTCGGCGGACTGTTCATCATGGCGCCCTTCGGGCTCGTGCCGCTCATCGGCTTCGACTTCGCCAGCGTGCCACCCGGCGCCTGGCTGTTGCTGCTCTTCTCGTCGATCGTCTCGGTCGCCGTCGCCAACGTGGTCACCCTGCACGGGGTCCGGCTGTTGGGCCCCACGCGCGTCACCAGCTACCAGTTCCTGACGCCCTTCATCACGCTCGTCCTGGCGGCGCTGCTCCTGTCGGAGCCGATCCTGCCCGGCCAGGTGGTCGGCGGCCTGGTCATCGGCCTGGGCATCCTCATCGCCCGTGGGGACGCCCGGCGGCTGGCTGGGCGTGCCCTCGGGGACGCGGCGGGCGCGTGATGGGCTGTGGGTGGCAGGGCGCGGCTCCGGCCGGCAGTCACGGCTGTCCGGCGGGCCGGGCGATGCCGTTGGGCCATGGAGATACGGCACGCTCGATGCCGATACCACGCACCGTGGTGGTAGCCACGTCGCGCGGGTTCCCGGCCTTCGCGCATCGCCCAAAACGTGTGACACCACGCTCGCCGACGCCACGCGCGACCCGGCGAGACGGCAAATCGGTCGCGTCGCGCAGGCCTAGCACCACCCATGGTGGTATCGGCCGCCACTCCGTCGTCCGTAGGCGACCTCGATCATGACGCGGGCCGCGACTCCACCAGCCCTACCCGCCGAGGGGGCGCCGGTCAGCTTCCTGGTCGACTATGACGGCACGATCTCGAGCGTCGATGTCGGCGACGCGTTGATGGATCGGTTCGTGGCCGATCGCGCGACCGTCGCGGCCAAGGACGCCGACTACGATGCCGGCCGCGTCGGTTCGCGCGAGCTGATGCAGTGGGATATGGAGGTCCTGCCGCGCGACGCGGACCTGCTGCGGTCGGCGGCAGCAGCACTCCCGCATGACCCAGGCTTTCCCGCCTTCGTGGCCGCCGTCGAGGCGAGTGGCGCCGCCATCGAGATCGTCAGCGATGGGCTCGGCTTCTACGTCGAGTCGAACCTGGGTCGGCTGGCGCCGGCGCTGGCCGAGCTGGCTATGGCGACGAATGAGAACCGCGTGGCCGGGCCTGACGGCATGACCTTCCCCTTCGGCCACCCGGCCTGCTTCGTCTGCGGCACCTGCAAGCGCGAGCGCGTCCGCGCCCATCAGGTCGGTGGTCGGGTCGTCGTCTTCATCGGCGACGGCACCAGCGATCGGTATGCCGCCCATCATGCCGACGTCGTCTTCGCGAAGGGGCCGCTCGCCCGCTGGTGCGCCGAGGTCGGTCATCCGTTCAGGCCATGGGGCTCGTTTCCGGAGATCACGGACTGGCTGGTCGGCGCGTTCGCGACCGGCGCTCTGCCGAGTGACGCGGCGGATCTAGAGGCGTGGCACAAAGATCATGGCCGACCGCCGCGTGGGTTCGTCTGTGGGCCCGAGGTCTGGGGCAGCGGGCGCTCGGTGCCGGTCCCCGTAGGTGAGCGCCGATGACCGGGTCGGACGGCGCCGACCGGCCGCTCCACCTCCGCCTGCGGCTGCCGACGCCGGCGCTGCTCGGCCTGCCCTGGGCCGTGCCGCTGGCACGGTGGCCGAAAGGGTCGGCGGTCTTCAGGCGACTGGGCGTCGGACCGTCTCGCCACCACGTCCGCTTCGCCGTCATCGACGGCGAGACCGTGGCCCTCAAGGAGGAGCCCATCGAAGTGGCGCGCCGCGAGTACGACGTCTTGCGCGAGATGGAAGCCCGTGCCCTGCCGGCGGTCCGCGTCATCGGCATCGCCGAACGGCCAAACGACGCGACCGCCATCCTGGCCACCGCCTACTTGCGCAACTCGCTGCAATACCGACGCCTGATGGGCCGCCTGCCGCTCACCTCCGGCGGCTACCGCGATCGACTGCTCGATGCCATGGCCTCGCTGCTCGTCGACCTGCATCGCGCGGGCGTCTACTGGGGCGACTGCTCCCTGGCCAACACGCTACTGCGCCGTGACGGCGATCGCCTGCAGGCGCACCTCGTGGACGCCGAGACCAGCGAGATTCATGCTCGGTTGTCCGACGGCCAGCGAGCGGCGGACCTCGATGTGCTGGTCGAGAACGTGGCCTTCGGTCTGGCCGACTTGGCGGCGTCCCAGGGACATCCCGAAGCGATGGACGATCAGGTCGCCGCCGCGTCGGCTGTGCGAGGTCGATACGAGGATCTCTGGGCGGAGCTGTTCCGCGTCGAGACGGTGGCCTTCGGAGACGCGTTCGCCATCGAAGCCCGGGTCCGGCGGCTGAACGACCTGGGCTTCGCCGTTGAAGAGATCGAGCTCGAACCGAGCCTTGGAGACGTCGAGCGCGGCGACATCGGGCGTAGCGACGCAGTGCGGCACTCGATCGACGGCCAGGCTCGCTTGCGGGTCGTCGTCTCCGAGCGTGACTTCCACACGAGAGAGCTCCGACGTCGGGCGCGCATCAACGCGCTCGAGGGACAGGCGCGATTGCTGCTCAACGATATGCGCGAGTACCGCGCCTGGCTGGCCTGGTCGTCGGACATGGCCGTCTCACGCGAGGAGGGAGCTGCCCGCTGGCGTACTGAACGGCTGGATCCGGCCCTGGCACGGCTTGCGCTGATCATCGGGCCGGGGCGCGACCCGCTCCAGGCGTACTGCGACCTCCTTGAGCACAAGTGGCTGCTCTCCGAGCAGGCCGGCCGCGACGTCGGCCTGGAAGCAGCATTCGCCTCGTACGTGGACATCGGAGCGCCGGCGCCCGAGATCGCCTGACTCTCCGTCGAACCTGAAGCGAACGCTCCCTCGATTGAAAGAACGCCCGCTCCCTGCCCTCTGATACGGTGAAGCGCCCCATCGGGGGCGGCGCACGCGGGGTCGATCGACGTGGATCGAGGGCTGGTGGAACGGGCACAGCGTGGCGATCGCGACGCCTACGAGGCGCTCGCTCGGGCCGTCTCGCGACGCCTCTACCTCGTCGCCCATCGGATCGTGCGCGATACCGACCGGGCCGAGGACGCCGTGCAGCAGGCGCTGGTGGCCATCTGGCGTGATCTGCCCAACCTGCGTGACCCCGACCGGTTCGAGTCCTGGACCTACCGTGTCGTCGTCCGTGCGTGCCTCGAGGAGACACGCCGCACCCGGCGGCTTGGGGTCACGGTGACTCCGCTGAGCGAGGAGCACCCAGCCTCGGACCGGGATGGGATCGCGGATGTCGCGGTGCGTGATGAGCTCGAGCAGGCGTTCCGACAGCTCAGCCCGGACCACCGCGCGGTGATCGTCCTGCATCACTATGTCGGCCTCTCGCTGGGCGAGATCGCCGAGGTCATGGGCACTCCCTATGGGACGGTGGGGTCCCGATTGCACCACGCGACCCGCTCGATGCGGGCATCGATGGAGGCGGGCGGCCGCGTGACGGTGCCCGGAGGGCAGCAGGCATGATCGGCGAGAACGAGTTCGACCGCCTCCTCGCGTCCTGGCTCGAGACCGAGGGTCCGCAGGACGTCCCCGCCCGGCTTGTTGACGATGCCCTGGCCTCTGCTCGGCGTCAGGGTCAGCTGGGCGGCTGGCTGGACGGCCTGCTCGGTCGATACTGGCCAGCCGATACGACCGGCCCCTGGTCGCCGGGCTGGCGCAGGTTGATGACCATCGCCCTCGTGGCGGTGCTGACCTTGGCCCTGGTCGGGATCGGCGTCCTCGGCGGCTCCGCCATCCTCGACCGCATCCGTGCCGTGCCGGCGCCCACCGGGCTACCAGCACCGAGTGCTCTTCCAGCGCCGACCGCGACTCCCGCCCCCCCGGCCGACGAGCCCTGCGCTGCGATGACGCACCTGCGGTTCCCCGACGTTCCCCGTGCGAACTCTCGAGACCCCATTCCCGCCGTCGGCCCGTTCACCGGGAACGGCGACGTGCTGGTCAGGATCAACACCGACGCGAGTGGTGGGACGGGTATCGAACGCTTGGACCCATCCCAGTCTCCGCCATCGCCGGTCGAGTCCAGCGCTGGGGGCGAGCTTGCGCTCCAGTCGGCACCTGTCAGCTCGAGCGTCGCTCGGGGGGCCCGCATGGTCGTCTCGCCGGATGGCCGGGCGGTCGCCTTCGAGGCCGGTGACCTCGGTTCGGTCGGCTGTGGCGATCCGATCGTCGTCTCGGCCAAAGATGGGTACCGGCGCCCATTCCCGGGCCGCGCCTACGAGTTGATCAGCGACCTCGCCTGGGCGCCCGATGGCTCGTCGCTCTACGGGATCCGCCGTCCGACGCGCGATGCCAGCGGCGTGGCATACACGGACGCTCTTGGCCCTGGCACCGTCCTCCGCTGGGACACGGCAACCGGCAAGATGACCGAGCTGCCGGCGGGTTGCGAGGATTGCAGTCAGCTCTTCGTCTCGCCGAACGGGACCCACATCGCTGCCGAGGGCGCGGGTGTCGTCAGGTTCTACGACGCGGACGGCGGATGGCGCCAGTTGACGTCGGGAGAAGGCCTGCTCGGCTGGGCCGACGATCAATCGATCGTGCTGCGCAGCGGCCGTGTCGATCTCGACGGTGGATCGGTCGTGCGGTGGGATTCGCCCGAGACTGCCCGACATTTCTCGACGGGCCCACTCCTCTCGCGGGACGGCACGACCATCGCGGCGATGACGCTGAGCAGCGACCTCAAACACGAGAACGTGACCCTCATCGACGTGCGCGACGGGTCGACCCGTATCATCGGGAGCCTGCTGATCGGCGTGGACTGTGAGCTCGTAGCTATGGCTGATCGTCGGAGTTGCCCGGCGCATGGCTACGCGATGCCCGGCCCTGGCACCGTCTCCGGAAGATGCTCGTATCGCCGCCTGGGCGCCGGACGGCAGCGCGGTCCTCATCCTCGACCCGAATCTGAGCGAGACCGCGGCGACGCTGCGAGTCGTGCCGGTCGACGGCTCCGGGGCCCGCGCGCCAGTGGCCGCGCAAGTCGACTTCCCGCCGTCCGTGGTCTGGCTTCCGGCGACCGCACCGTAGTGATGGTGCGAACACGCCGGCGAGCCTAGGCCGAGGCTGACGGCTCGAACGTGGTCACGCTGCTGGGGGTGCCCGGGGTTGGGTTCAATCAGTTCGCCTGGGGCGTGACGCCGTAACGGTTGACAAACGCGCGACCAGCGCCGGGCTGGCCGCCTCGCCACGCTCACGACATCGATGTAGTCGACTGCATCGCTGACCGTCATCATCCCGCCAGACGGCATTCGATGAATCAGTCGGGCTGTCTCGTGCATCTATCGGGCGATGGTGACTGTGACCAGCAGCGCGACCGAGACTTCGGCAGGGCTGATGCGCCTGGCCGCGGAGGGCGACGAGCTCGCCTTCGCGCGCATCGTGGACGCCCACCACGCCGACATGAGCAGCGTCTGCTTCGTCGTCACCGGCGGTGACGCCGAGCTCGCCGAGGAGGCCGTCCAGTCGGCCTGGCCGATCGCGTGGCGCAAGCTGGACACGGTCCGCGACCCCGAGCGCCTCCGGCCCTGGCTCATCTCGATCGCCGTCAACGAGGCCCGGCAGCTGGCGCGGCGCCGGCGTCGGGGTCGGGTGCTCGAGATCTCGGTCGCCCTGGATCCCTCGGTGGCGGCGGCGGACCCGGCCTCCCTGGCAGGCGATATCGACCTTCGCAACGCCCTGGCGCGGATGAAGCCGGAGGACCGCGCGCTCATCGCGCTGCGCTACGTCGCGGGCTTCGACGCCACGGAGCTTGGGCGGGTCATGGGAATGAGCCCCTCCGGCACCCGCGCCCGACTGGCCCGACTTCTTGCCCACCTTCGATCGGAGCTTGGCGATGGATGACCTGACCCGGTTCGAGGATCGGTTCGCCGATCGCGTCCGCGCCTTCGCCCGGACCGGCGCGGGATCCGTGGACTCGGCGGCCGTGGCGCACGCCATTGCGACCGACCATCCACGACCCGCCGACGCCAGGTCGGCGCTGCGCGGGTTCGGGCTGACCTTCGATCGCCGGGCGCTGGCGCTCGCAGTGGCGCTCGGTTTGCTCCTGGCGATGCTCGGCGGGGCTCTGCTGGTCGGGGCCAGGCTCCTGTTGCAGCCTGACACCGACACCCGCCTCGGATTGGCCTATGTGCTGGGCGACGACATCTACGTGGCCGACGCGGAAGGCGGGAACGCCGTGCGGGTGGTCGACGGCGTCCTCAGAAGCGGCGCCGGATGCGGGATCTTCGTCGAGGGCGGATTGGTTTCGCCTGACGGGCGACACATCGCCTATCGGTCGGATTGGGGCGGCGACGGCTGCACCAGCACGATCACGGTCATGGACGCGGATGGCCACGTGGTCTCGACCTTCCCCGCGGGAGGCTGGAACATCTCGTGGTCGCCGGACGGCACACGCATCGCCACCTGGATCGCGCCCGAAGGAGCGATCGGCGTCTACGGCATCGACGGCGTGCGCCAGGCCGTGCTCGACGGGTCCCGCATGTGCTGCGGCGACCACGACCCAGTCTGGTCGCCCGACGGAGCGGCGTCGGTTCTCGTCAAAGATGGCAACCACAGCGCTGTATTGGAGTTGCCGCTCGACGGTGGCCAACCACGGCCGGTGTGGGCCCCCGATCCGCGCTCCCAGATGGCGCACGGATGGCAGCCCGTGCGCTACTCGCCGGACGGGACTCGCGCGGCCTTCATCGACTCTGGGCTCGTGCTCGTCGCCGCGGATGGGACGCAACGGCAGGTCCTCGATGACGGGGACATCGACGAGGGTCCCGCCTGGTCCCCGACAGGTGATCGGATCGTCTACGTCGCCCATCGCCCGAGTTCCGATGGCGCCGGGTACACCGACCTCCGCGTCGTCGATGTCGCGAGCGGGAGCGCGAGCACGTTGGTCACGGCACCACGGAACGACCTCGCGTCGCTGGACCTGCACACCATGGGTTTCTCGCCCGACGGCGACCGGATCCTCTTCTCGCGGACCAACGCCGACGGCGTCGCGGGCCTGTGGACTGTGAACACGGACGGCTCGGACGCCCAGCTGCTCGCCACGGGCACCGCCATCGGCGGTTGGCTGTCCTTGCCATCCGGCGCGGTGCCGCTCGTCAGCCCTTAGCCGCGCATCGCTGGACTTCGCCCGGACGGCGCGCCGCCGAGGGGCGACCTCCGAGCAGACCACCCGATGAATCACCTCGGGCGTCTCGTGCATCTATCGGGCGATGGCGGCCATGACCACCGTCCACGACAGCGGCGTCCGGCGCCGCCTGGAGGAGCCTCCGAATGAACAGGAACGCAGTCCGCTTGATCGGGGCCACGGTGATGGGTTTGCTCATCATCACGGGTTGCGGCGTTGGGTCCGGCGCACCAGCCGGGACCGGCGACAGCACCGTCGCCCCGTCGTCGACGACAGCCCCGACTCCGCCAACGGCCACGAGCCCGACCGCCTCGCTCCTGCCGTCGCTCGACACGACTACCTGGGTCCCGTTCTCGTCCGACCGCTTCGGCTACGACATCGCCATCCCACCGAACTGGACTGCGGACGCTGCGACGCGCGACTGGTCGCTCGAGGCCGACAACGAGGTGACGCCGGCCGCCGACAACTTCGTCGACAAGCGACCTGGCGTGTACCAGATCGGCGTCCAGGCGTTCTCGACACCGGTATCCGCGGGCACGACGAACGAAGAATGGATCGCCGCGACCACCGGGTCGATGCCAGGCTGCACCCCGCTACCCATCGACCAGTGGGAGGCCATCACCGTCGACGGTCAGGCGGCGATGTTCAATCCGGATGCCTGCGACGCGTCCCAGGCCTTCGTCTTCATCGGCGACCGGGTCTATCGTTTCTCGGTCTGGCGAGGCGGTCAGCAGCCCTTGCTCAAGGCCTTCCTGTCGACCGTCAAATTCCATCCGATCTTGCCCGCGACGTCACCCAGCGCGAGCCCATAGCTCCAGCTGCAGACCGGTCGGTCGGCGGCCCCGCTACCCTGCGACCGGCGGACGCTCCGTCGCCTTCCGACCACTCGCTGGAGGCCTCAGCCCTGCATCCCGTTGCGTCTTCCGGTACCATTCGAAAAACCCCGGAGGACCTGACCCATGGCGAAGTATGTCTTCGTGACCGGAGGCGTGACCTCCTCTCTGGGCAAAGGCATCACCGCCGCCAGCATCGGGCGCCTGCTCAAGAGTCGCGGCCTGACGGTCACCATCCTGAAGCTCGATCCGTACATCAACGTCGACCCCGGGACCATGTCGCCCTACCAGCACGGCGAGGTCTTCGTGACCGACGACGGCGCCGAGACGGACCTCGACCTGGGCCACTACGAGCGCTTCATCGACGAGAACCTGACCCAGCTCAGCAACGTCACGACCGGGCGCATCTACCAGGCGGTCATCGCCAAGGAGCGCCGCGGCGACTACCTCGGCGGCACCGTCCAGGTCATCCCGCACATCACCAACGAGATCAAGGAGCGCATCCAGCGCGTCGCCCGTGACGGCCGCGCGGACGTCGTCATCGTCGAGGTCGGCGGCACCGTCGGCGACATCGAGTCGCTGCCCTTCCTCGAGGCCATCCGCCAGATGCGCAAGGACGTCGGCCGGACCAACGTCCTGTACATCCACGTCACCCTGCTGCCGGCGCTGGCCGCGACCGGCGAGCTGAAGACCAAGCCGACCCAGCACTCGGTCAAGGAGCTGCGCGGCATCGGCATCCAGCCCGACGTCATCGTGCTCCGCTCCGACTCCCCGGTGCCTGACGAGATCCGCGACAAGATCTCGCTCTTCACGGACGTGCCGGCCGAGGCGGTCATCACCGCCGAGACGGCCGAGACGATCTACGAGGTGCCGCTGCTGCTCGAGGCGCAGGGCCTCGGCGAGCTGGTCGTGCGCGACCTCGGCCTCGACGCCGGCCCGGCCGACCTGACCGCCTGGCGCGCCATGGTCGACCGCATCAAGCGCCCCAAGCCGGAGCTCGAGGTCGCCCTCGTCGGCAAGTACATCGAGCTGCCCGACGCCTACCTCTCGGTGACCGAGGCGCTTCGCCATGCCGGCTGGGCGCTCGATCGCAACATCCGCGTGCGCTGGGTCGACTCGGAGGCGCTGACGCCCGAGAACGTCGAGGCCCGACTGACCGGCGCCGCCGGCGTCCTGGTGCCCGGGCGGCTTCGGGCACCGCGGCATCGAGGGCAAGGTCCTCGCCGCACGCTACGCCCGCGAGCACCGCATCCCGTACCTCGGGCTGTGCCTCGGACTGCAGTGCGGCGTCATCGAGGTCGCCCGCGACCTGGCCGGCGCGGCGGGCGCCAACTCGACCGAGTTCGACCTCTTCACCAACGACCCGGTCATCGACTTCATGCCCGACCAGCGCGACATGGAGGAGAAGGGCGGCACGATGCGACTCGGCCTCTATCCCGCCAAGCTGACGCCGGGCTCGAAGGCCGCAACCGCGTACGGGACCGAGGTCATCTACGAGCGCCATCGCCATCGCTTCGAGGTCAACAACCGCTATCGCGATGCGCTCGAGGCAGCCGGCATGGTGCTCTCCGGTCAGTCGCCGGACGGCCGCCTGGTCGAGATCGTCGAGCTGCGTGACCATCCCTGGTACGTGGCCAGCCAGTTCCACCCCGAGTTCCGCTCGAGACCCGACCGCCCGCACCCGCTCTTCGATGGCTTCGTGGCGGCCTGCATCTCGACCTCGGCCCGCGCCATGGCCTCGTCTGGCGCGTCGGTCGGCACGGCGGCGGTCAGCGAGACCGCGGCCGGCACGGCGGCGGTCAGCGAGGCCACACCCCCAGCGTCGGTCGCCCAAGCCGCGGCGCCTGGTGTCGTCGAGTCCGTCCCCAGCGCCTGACCTGACCGTTCGACCGGGGGTCGTCAGCCGCGCGATCAGCGGCTTCGGCACCTCCATCGGCGTCGGTGCCGCGCTCGGCGCTGCCGCCTGGATCTCCGACCAGCTGAGCTGGCCATACAGCCTGCTCATCCCCGCCAACGCCATCGGTGCCTGGCTCGGCATCGCATTCATCCTCGGTGCCTCGGCCCGAACCATCCCGACCGGCGTGCTGCGGGGACTGATCGGCCTGCTCAGCGCGGTCGGCGCCTATTACCTGCTCAACGCGGCGCTGGGGCAGGGCTTCCGAGTCATCGGCGCTTCGCACGCTGCGACCGTCTGGGGCGCGGTGGCCTTGCTGGCCGGCCCGCTGATGGGCGGCGCAGGCTCGGTCTGGCGCTACGGCCAGGGCTGGCCGCGGGCGATCGGGGTCGGCATCCTGGCGGCCGCCCTCATCGGCGAGGGCGTCGTCTTCGGGGCCGGGCGGCTCATCCACGTCGACACGCTGGGCACCGATCCCGGCGCGGTCCTCCTGGCCGTGGAGATGGTGCTCGGCGCCGCGCTGCCATGGCTCCTGCTCCGCCGGGGTGAGCGGCTGCGGGGCTACGTGGCGACCGCCGTGCTGGCGGTCATCGCGGTCGCGGCCATCGGTCCGATCACGGCCCTGGTCCGCGCGCTCGCCGACCGGTTCTGAGGGTCGGCGGCGGGTTGGCCGCGGGTCGGCGGCGTAGGTCGCCCGCGGGTCGGCGGCGTAGAATCCCGGGGCGCCGGCGCCGAGCATCCCCATCGTCGCTCGACCGTCGCCCCGCGTCCCCATGACCGCCCGCGAAGGAGCCGTCCCGTGAAGATCTTCCTGGACACCGCCGACATCGAGGAGATCCGGATCGCTGCGCGCTGGGGTGTCCTCGACGGTGTGACCACCAACCCCACGCTGTACGCCAAGGTCGGCGGCAGCTACGAGTCGATCCTCGAGGAGATCTGCCGCATCACGCCCGGCCCTGTCAGCGCCGAGGTCATCGCCGAGGACGTCGAGGGCATGCTCACCGAGGGCCGCCACTTTTCGAGGCTGGCGCCCAACATCGTGGTCAAGGTGCCCATGAGCGAGATCGGCCTGGAGGCCATCTCGCGCTTCGCCGAGGAGGGCATCAAGACCAACTGCACGCTCATCTTCTCGGCCAACCAGGGTCTCCTGGCGGCGAAAGCGGGCGCCTCGCTGCTGTCGCCCTTCGTCGGGCGGCTCGACGACATCAACCAGGACGGCATGGAGGTCATCCGCGAGCTGGTAGGCATCGTCGAGATGCACGGGCTCGACACCGAGGTGCTCGCCGCCTCGATCCGGCACCCGCGTCACATGACCGAGGCCGCCCTGGCCGGCGCGCACGTGGCCACGCTGCCATTCAAGGTCCTCCAGCAGATGGTCCACCACCCGCTCACGACGTCGGGCATCATCCAGTTCAGGAAGGACTGGGAGAAGGCGCGCGCCGAGGCCGCCGCCAAGGCCTGAACAACCTCAGGCCGGCCGCCGGCTCGCGCGACGGCTCAGCAAGGGCCCGCCGGCCCACCCGACGGCTCAGCAAGGGCCGCCGGCCCACCGGACGCCCGACGCCCGTCGCCACCTACCCACCTGGCGGGTGCTAGCAGGGCTCGCAGGCCATCGCCGAGCCAGGGTCTGCGGCCGTTTGAGCGTGGTGGTGCTCACCTAGCCGCGCCCGAACCCGCCGAAGCCTTCAAATACCCATGCTGCGGGTAGATGGGGGTCCTAGCCTTCAAACCCCCCTCCGCTCACCCCTCGCGTACCTTTCGATCGCCCTGGGCACGGCGCCAGATCGTCGGGCCCGGCCAACGTGCCGTGGCGCCGGCAGATCGAACAGCCCCGCGCGCCATGGCGCCCGCAGATCGACCGGGCCCCATGCTGTGAGGGCGCCGGCCCAGGCGAGTGGCGATTCAGCCCGGGCGGATGTCCGGATCGGGAAGCACGACATCGCGGACGGCGCCGACGAGGTCGTGGTACGACTTGATGAAGCCGCGCAGCGTCCGGACCGTCGGGCCGAAGCCGTCGAACTCATCGACGGTCAGGCCGTCCGGCTCGTAGGCCCGCAGCGAAGTCCGGGATACGCTCGGTCAGCTCGCGGATCGTGGCCGGATCCACGGGCACCCCGATGCGCGCATCTGGTGTGATGCCGCTGGCATTGAAACGGACCTGCCACGCATGCGGCATGGTCAGGATGACGTCGCCGCCGACGAGCTCCGTCCAATGGAGGCGGTGTCGGTAGGCCGCGGCGAGGAGTCGGGTCCGGTAGCCACGCTCCTGGTACAGGCTGTACGCCCGCTTGAAGGTCGCGATCCCCGCCCAGTTCAGCGCATCGGGGTCGACGGCGATCTGGTCGCGCTCGACGAGCACCCGCATCCAGTCGTCGAGGCGCCCGATCATCAGCGTGCAGACCGGCGTGACCACGGACCCATCGCCACCCTGCGCGGTCAGCCTATCGAGCCCCCGCTCGACCGCCTCGCCGACCGCGACGGCCTGGGCGACGGTGAAGCAGACGGTGGCATTGATGCTGATGCCGGCAGCCGTGGCCGACTCGATGGCCTTGATGCCCGCGTTCGTGGCTGGGAACTTGACCTGGATGTTCGGTGCCAGGCTCGCGAACCGCACTCCCTGTTCGAGCATCCGCTCGGTGTTCGGATAGTTCGCCGGGTTCGTCTGCAGCGACAGGCGGCCTTTGCGACCTCCCTCGCGCACGAAGACCGGCTCGAGCACGCCGGCCCCGCGGACGGCCATCTCCTCGATGACCGCCCACGTGATGTCGGTCTCGGTCCACGACGGATGCGCGGCCGCCAGCTGCCCGATGCGCGGGATCCAGTAAGCGCGTTCCTTGCCCAGGACCTCGAGCACGATGCTCGGGTTCGACGTGGCACCGGTGGCTCCGCGCGTGACCGCGTAGTCGAGTTCGTCAAGCGCGCACGAGTCGTTCCAGTAGTCGGTCGGCCGGTCGAGGACCGTGCGCAGCATGGGGCAGTCGATGAGGGCCTGCTCGGCAAGACCGGTCATCGGGGGCTCTCCTCATCGGCGCGCCGTGCGACACACATGCGCACCGTGCGGGGGGCCCGGCGCAGCGTGCGACGCGGGTATCCTAATCGATGATCGATGACCGACCAGCTCGCGCCGCCGGATCCAGGTGACACCCTCGGAGGACTCGCCGTGGCAGGGACAGAGGAGATCCTCGGTCAGTTCCTCGGGGATCCCGGCTTCCCAGTGAGCTGGGACGCCGAGGTCGAGAAGGGCTTCTTCTGGGTCTACGACGACCTGCACATCCCGAACCCCGTCAGCCCGATGTTCTTCGACATCGGTGGCTGGTGGCTGAGCTGCGACCACATGTTCCGGCGCTTCGGGACGCCGTTCGCCGTCGACTGGCTGGCCAAGAGCGTCAACGGCTACGTCTACACGACTGCCATCCCGGCCGACCCGGAGCTGCGCATCGACGCCACCGAATACAGCGGCCGCTACGGCGCCCGGGCGCCGCGCGACGCGGCCTTCGCCACGACGATGGGCGCCTATCTCGATGTCGTCCTGCCGGTCTACGGGCGCGAGTTCGCCGACTGGTGGCGCGACCGATTGCGGCCCGAGATGGAGCGCAACTTCGCCTTCCTGGAGGCCCGCCTCGACCTGGTCGACGAGATGGACCTGGCCGACGTCGCCTGCCTGCTCGAGGATGCCATCGACGTCCATGATCGCCACTGGAAGATCCACTGGATGCTCAACTTCGCACAGCTGTCGGCGACGTTGAAGCTGCGCGCGGTCATGGAGAAGACGCGCGGCAGCGTCGACGAGACGCTCCTGGGCCGCCTCCAGAACTCGGCCTCGGACCGCAACTGGGACTCGATCGAGGCGCTCTGGCAGATGAAGAACGAGGTTCGCGACGACGCCGAGCTGCGGGCTGCCTTCACGTCCGAGGACACCGCCGCGATCCTAGGGGCCCTGCAGGCCAGCGAACGCGGTCGGCGGTTCATCGCCAAGCGGATCGAGCCGTACCAGCGCGAGTTCGGCTGGCACGCCGTCTGGAGCCATGAGTTCATCTATCCCACCGTCCGCGAGCAGATGGAGCCGGTCCTCGAGCTCGTGCGCGGCTACCTCGCCACCGACTACGACTTCCCGAGCACGCTCGAGGCGATGCGCCAGGACATCGAGGCCGCGTCGCGCGAGATCCTCGAGGGCCTGACCGGGGACGCGCTCGAGGCGATGGAGGCGGCCAACGCGGTCAACCTGCGCATGGCGCCGCTGACGCCCGACCACCACTTCTACATCGACCAGGGTGCCAACGCCCACATGCGCCTGGTGCTGATGGCGTGTGGCCAGAAGCTCGTCGAGCTCGGCCGGCTCGACCAGCCGGACGACGTGATGTTCCTGCGCTACAACGAGCTGCGGGCGCTCGTCGGCAGCCCCGATGCGATCGCCGCGCGCGACCTCGTGGCGACGCGCCGGCGCGAGCGGGAGGCGCAGATGCAGGTCACGCCGCGCGACTGGATCGGGACCTGCACCCCGTCGCAGCTGGCCTTCCCGTACCTCGTCAACTGGGGCTACCCGGAGCGGTTCCACCAGACGCAGTCGGACGATCTGCGCCTGATCACCGGCATCGGGGCGTCGCCCGGCATCCTCGAGGGCATCGCCCGGGTCGTACGTACGGTCGACGAGTTCGACGAGGTCCGCGAGGGCGACATCCTCGTCTGCCAGATGACGAACCCGGCCTGGGTCGTGCTGTTCACGAAGATCGCCGGACTGGTGACGGACACCGGCGGCCTGACCTCCCACCCGGCCGTGCTCTCGCGCGAATTCGGGATCCCCGCCGTCATCGGCACGTCCGTCGCCACCCAGCGCATCGCGACTGGCGATCGGATCCGGATCGACGGCACCGCCGGACGGGTGGAGATCCTGCGCGACGCGGCGGTCGCGGCAGCCCCAGCGGCCGCGGGGTGAGCTCGGCCCTCCAGCTGTCCGAGGAGCTGGCCGCTGGCCCCGCGAGGCTGCGGGTCGACGTCTTCGGGCCTGACGCGTTGGAGCATGTCCTCGACGACATGACGTTCCTCCAGTACCGCCTCGCCGACGTCCGCATCGAGCCGGAGGTGACCCTTGCCGAACCGGACATCGTCTGGCACCAGGATGGCGAGAAGGCGATCGACTACGACGGTCGGCGCATGACCTTCAGCGGACCCTGGCCGGCGGGTCCGATCCAGAAGGTCGTGGTCACCATGCTGGCGCTGCGCATGGAGGCCGTCGGACTCCATCCGTTCCACGCGTCGGCCGTCCGCTACCGGGACACGACGGTCCTCTTCCTGGGCGGCGAGTCGAACCACGGCAAGTCGATGGGCCAGATCGAGGCCTGCCGTCGCGGGGCCCAGCTCGTGTCGACCGAGACGACGGTCATCGACGATTCGGGCGTTGCGGTCATGGGCTCCAAGGCGCCGTTCCTCAAGAAGCGCACCGAGGGCACCGAGCGGGCCGACAAGGCGGCGCCGGAACGTGGCGTCGACAAGTTCTTCGGCGCCATGCCGACCTGGGAGATCCTCGCCGATCCGACCAACGTGGACGTCGTGGTCGTGCCGGCGATCGACGGCAACTTCGACGCCTCGTGCGCGGCGATGATCCCGTTCGAGCGGCAGTTCCAGACGTTCCACTCGCTCCAGAACTACTTCCTCACCAACGAGCTCCTGGCGCCGGGCTTCCCCATGCCGGTCGTCGACACCGACGCGCTCCGGGCGGCGCGGGCGGACTTCGTGCGGCGCTTTTCCGAGCGACCCTTCTTCTTCATTCGGGCCGCCACGCCGCAGGTACTGCTCGACGAAGTCGATCGGATCCTCTGACTTGGACCGCGAGCGCTAGCGGACCGCCATGCGGCCATTCGCCTACGAGCGACCGACCGACCTGGCCGCCGCGGTCGCCCTGCTGGCCGAGCACGGCCCCGACGCGCGCCTGCTGGCCGGCGGCACCGACCTCATCATCCGGCTGCGCGACGGATCGATCCAGCCGCAGATGGTCGTCGACCTGAAGCGGATCGCCGAGCTGGACGATGGGATCCGCGATGGCGATGGCGGTCTGACCATCGGTGCCAGGACGACGATGACGGACATCGCCGCCGACCTCCGGATCCGGCGCGACTTCCAGGCGCTGGCCGAAGCGGCCGCCGTCGTCGGCTCGGCCCAGATCCGGAACCGGGCCACGCTCGCCGGCAACATCTGCAACGCTTCGCCGGCCGCGGACACGGCGCCCGCGCTCCTGGTCTGCGGGGCCATCGTCGTCGTGGCCGGCCCGGCCGGGCCGCGGCGGATCCCGATCGACGACGTCTTCGTCCGCTCGGGGGTCACGACCCTGGCTCGCGGTGAGCTGGTCACAGCCGTCGAGCTGCCACGCCCGGACAAGCCGCGCGGCTCCGTTCACGCCCGGCGCACCCGCCGTCGCGGCCACGACCTCGCCTCGGTCACACTGGCCTGTGCCGTGACCGCCGATGGGGTCACCCGATTGGCCTATGGCAGTCTCGGCCCGCGGCCGATCCTGGTCAGCGACGAGACGGGCGTGCTTGCCGATCCAGCGGCGCCTGATGCCGCAAGATTGGAGCGCCTCGAAGCCCTCTTCGTCGACGCCAGCCCATCGGCCACGTCGATGCGCGCCAGCCCCGACTACCGCCTGGCGATGCTGCGCGTGCTCGGGCTCCGGGCGATCGGGACCGCCATCGAGCGCCTGGCCGACGCATCGGGCCGCGGATCATGACGAACCAGCGGATCGAGCTGACGGTCAATGGGCG
This sequence comes from uncultured Chloroflexia bacterium, assembly GCA_963833535.1. Lineage (GTDB taxonomy): Bacteria > Chloroflexota > Limnocylindria > Limnocylindrales > CSP1-4 > CSP1-4. Next base: position 255,407 of record CAWHYC010000007.1, read on the forward strand.
CGGCCGGTCGATCGACGTCGCACCGCACCACACGCTCCTCGACGTCCTACGGGACGATCTCGGGCTGACCGGGACCAAGGAGTGCTGCCTGGTCGGGGAATGCGGCGCGTGCACGGTCCTGGTCGACGATGTCGCCGTCGACTCCTGCCTCATGCTCGGGGTCGAGGCGGACGGTATGACGGTGACGACCGTCGAGGGCCTGGCGACCGGCGATGGGCTCCATCCACTCCAGCAGGCGTTCCTGGACACCGGCGCGGCGCAGTGCGGCTTCTGCATCCCGGGCCAGCTGCTCGCCGCGAAGGCGCTGCTGGCCGACGTCGCCGCAGCCGACGCGCGCCGAGGTCGAGGAGGGCCTGGCCGGCAACCTCTGCCGCTGCGCCGGCTACGAGCAGATCATCGAGGCGGTGCTGCTCGCGGCGGAAGTCGGGGCCGCCGGATCCGCGGTCACAGGTGACGGCCGAGGCGCCGCCGGGCCCACGGCTGCGAACCCATGAGCGACCAGCGCATCGGCGACTCGCCCGCCCGCGTCGGCGGCCTGGATCGCGTCACCGGCCGCCAGGCGTACGTCGCCGACATCCGCATCGGGGACGCCCTCCAGGTCAAGCTCGTCAGCCTCGACTGCGCCCGCGCGCGAATCGTCGCAATCGACACCAGCGCGGCCCTGGCGGTGCCCGGCGTCCGGCTCGCGATGACGGCCGCAGACCTGCCCCAGCCGATGCCGCAGGTTCGGGCCACAGTTCGTCGATCGGCCGATCCTGGCCTCCGGCGAGGCGAAGTACCACGGTGAGCCGGTCGCCGCCATCGCGGCCGAGACGAAGGACGCCGCCGAGGAGGCCGCCCGGCTCGTACGCGTCGAGTACGAGGAGCTGCCGGCCGTCTTCACCGTCGCCGCGGCCCTGGATCCAGCCGCGCCGCTCGTCCAGGACCCCGCGCTCCGGCCCGGCGACCCGCTGGCGGCGACGAACGTCCTGCGGCTCCACGAGTACGGCTGGGGCGACGTCGATGCGGTCGCGGCGGATGTGGTCGTCGAAGGGACGTACAGCTTCCCGATGGTCACCCAGTTCGCCATCGAGCCGCACGGCTTCATGGCCGCGCCCGATGGCGACGGCATCGCGGTCTGGAGCTCGATCCAGCACCCGAACTGGCTGCAGCGCGTCATCGCCAGGCTGCTCGACCTGCCGCTGGCCAAGGTCCGCATCTTCGCGCCCGACCCGGGCGGCGGCTTCGGTGGCAAGCAGCACGCCAAGTACGAGCCGCTGGTCGCCTTCATGGCCATCCGAACGGGCCGGCCCGTGCGCCTGATCCTGACGCTGGAGGAGACCTTTCAGGCCGTCCGTCGAGGCGCCTCGGAGATCCGCGTCAGGTCCGGCTTCCAGTCGGATGGCCGCCTGCTGTTCCGCGACATCGAGGCGAACTACCTCATCGGCGCCTACGCCGACATCGCCGACCGGACGGTGGCCAAGGGCTCGTACACCGCGAACGGGCCCTATCTCGCGCCGGCGGTCCGGATCGTTGCCCGCAGCGTCCTGTCGCACACGACCCCATCGACGGCCATGCGCGGCTTCGGCAACCCGCAGCAGATCTGGGCGGTCGAGTCGAACATGGACGAGGCCGCGCAGGCCCTGGGCATCGATCCCGTCGTCGCTTCGGCTCCAGAACCTGGCCAAGCCGGGCGACCCCTTCATCCCCGGCGACACGCCGGCCGACGGGGACTGGGCGCGGACCGTCGAGCGCGCCGCCGAGCTGATCGGCTGGCGCGACCCGCCGGCGCCGGGTCGGGGTCGAGGGCTGGCGGTCGGGCTCAAGTCTGGGCCCGACGACGGGGCTCTCGTACTCGACCGTGCGGCTGCTGGCCGATGGCAGCGTCATCGTCTACGCCGGCACGTCCGACATGGGCCAGGGCGCGCGCACGATCTTCGCCCAGATCGCGGCCCAGGAGCTCGGCGCCCCGATCGACTGGGTGACGGTCGTGATGGGCGACACCGCGGTCGTGCCCTACGACCAGCAGACGTCGGCCAGCCGATCATCCGTGCTGATGGGCAACGCGGTGCTCGACGGCTGCCGCGCAGGTCCAGGCCAAGATCCGCTCGATGGCGGCGCGACTCGAGTCGGTCGACGAGTCCCAGGTCGCCGTCGATCGTGGTGAGGTGCGCATCGGCGAGCGCGTCTGGCCCCTTCGAGACGTCCTGATCCGAGGGCTCGGCCGGCTCGGCGGCGAGGTCATCGGCGTCGGCGAGATGCGCAAGGAGGCCGACCCCGACCACCCGCTCGGTGGCACGGCAGCCTTCTTCGAGTTCAACTGCACCGCGGTCGAGGTCGAGGTCGATCGCGCCACCGGCGACGTCACCATCGCCCGCCACGTCACGGTCTCCGACGTCGGCAAGGCTATGAACCCGATGCAGGTGCGCGGCCAGGACGAGGGCGCCGCGATCATGGGCCTCGGCCACACGCTGATGGAGCACTACATCCTCGACGACACCGGTCGCATCCGGAACCTCGGCGCCATCGACTACCGGATCCCGACCAGCATGGACCTGCCGCTGCGCATGGAGAGCGACATCGTCGAGAACGAGGACGGGCCGGGTCCGTACGGCTCGAAGGGCATGAGCGAGGGCGCGTTGCTGTGTGTCGCGCCGGCCGTGGCTGCCGCGGTCCGCGACGCGATCGGCGCGTCGATCCGGGACCTGCCGCTCTCGCCGGAGCGGGTCTGGCGCGCGCTCAACGAGGCGTCCGCGCCGCCCGACTCCGACCCCGGCGCGCCTGCGGAGCCTCCGCCGGTCCGATGACCCACGCCTACGCGCTCGACGCCGTGCCCGTCTCCACGCTCGCCGAGGCCACGGCGCTCGTGGGCGGCAAGGCGGCCAACCTTGCTGTCATGGCAGGCGAGCTCGGCCTGCCGGTGCCGCCCGGCTTCGTGATCACCACGGAGACGTGCCGGACGTTCCTGGCCGAGCGGCTGGCCAGCCAGGCCTCGACGACGAGCTGCGAGCCCGGATGGCCGAGGTCGAGGCGAAGGTCGGGCGCCACTTCGGCGATCCCGCGGATCCGCTCCTCGTCAGCGTCCGATCCGGCGCCCCGGTCTCGATGCCCGGCATGATGGACACGATCCTCGAATCTCGGCCTGAACGACGCGACGTCATCGGGCCTGGCGCGGGCCTCGGGCAGCGAGGCCTTCGCTGCTAGCTGTCGCGAACGCCTCGAAGGCGAGCTTCCGGACGATCGTCGGCGTCGAGGTGCCGGAGGACGTCTGGCAGCAGTTGCGCCTGGCGGTCGAGGCCGTCTTCCGCTCCTGGAACAGCGATCGGGCCCGGGCCTATCGGCAGAAGGAGGGGATCCCCGACGACCTCGGCACGGCGGTGACCGTCCAGGCGATGGTCTTCGGCAACCGCGGCCCGACCTCGGCTACCGGCGTGCTGTTCACGCGCAACCCGGCGACCGGCGAGCCGACGCTCTACGGCGACGTGCTGTTCGACGCGCAGGGCGAGGACGTCGTGGCCGGCACCCACCAGACGGAGCCGATCACCATCCTCGACGAGCGCCTGTCGGCGGTCGCCGCCCAGCTGCGCGAATACGCAGCTCGTCTCGAGCGCCATTACGCGGACGTGTGCGACATCGAGTTCACCATCGAGGATGGCCGACTCTGGATGCTCCAGTGCCGGGTCGGCAAGCGCAGCCCGCAAGCGGCGCTGCGGATCGCCGTCGACATGGCCGAGGACATGGCGTTCCCGCTCTCGCGCGCGGAAGCGGTGGAGCGCGTCGCCCCGATCCTCGCCCATCCACCGACGACGACGAGCGCCCGCAACAACATCCTGCTGCCACTGGCGACCGGCCTGCCGGCGTCGCCCGGGATGGCCAGCGGCCCGATCGTGACCAGCCCGGAAGCTGCCCAGGCGGCGGCCGAGGAGGGGAGGGCGGCCATCCTCGTCCGCGCGGAGACGTCGCCCGACGACGTGCACGGGATGGCGCGAGCCGCCGGCATCCTGACCTCTCGTGGCGGCTTGGCGAGCCATGCCGCGGTCGTCGCGCGAGGCTGGGGGATCCCGGCCGTCGTCGGCGCGGCGGGGATCGAGGTCCACGACGGCCGGGTCGACATCGGCGATCGAGCGTTGAACAGCGGCGAGGTCATCACCATCGATGGCACCACCGGCGAGGTGTTCGAAGGGGCGATCCCGGGGACGACCGAGGTCGTGCCCGAGGCCAAGACGCTACTGAAGTGGGCGAAGGAGCTCGGGATTCCGATCGGCGACGACGCAACAGCCGGCGACGTGCCGACCCAAGCGCCGATTGCGCCCGCCTACCGCAAGGTCGGCCCAGATGACTGCATCCGAGCCATCGCCATCAAGGGCTTCGCTCCGCTCCAGGGCTTGGCCGACGCCGTCCTTTCAACGCCGGACGTCGTCCAGCCGATCGTCGACCAGCTGGCGCTCGACGGCCTCGTCGCGATGGCCGCCGGCGCCTACCGGCTGACCGAGTCGGGCACGGCACGGGCAGAGATCCTGCGTGCAGCCGAGCAGGCAGCGTGGGGCATCGACCACGCCAACGAGGCGCTCGATGCCTTCGTCGCGCTCGACCACCGGATGAAGGAGACCGTCACGGCCTGGCAGGTCCGCGATGTCGAGGCGCGGGTCCTCAATGACCACTCGGATGCCGCCTACGACCAGGCAGTGCTGGACGGCCTCGCCGCCCTCCACGAGGACGCGGTCACCTGGCTGACTCCGAACGAGTTGGGCTGTCCCCGGTTGGCCGACTACCGCCTGCGGCTTGGTCGCGCCCTCGACCAGGCGTTCGCTAGTGATCATCGCTTCATCGCTTCGCCCCGGGTCGACAGCTACCACGGCATCTGGTTCGAGCTGCACGAGGACCTCATCCAGCTCGCGGGCCGGAACCGCGAGGACGAGGTCGCCGCGGGCCGCGCCTAGACTCAGGCGAAGGGACGTTCGCGCAGGGGAGCGACCCTTCACCTGGCGAGGGCGATGCGGGGCCACGTTGCCTGCAGTTGCGCGCAGCAGTGGAGGACCGGCTAGCCTTAGCCCATCCGCTTGACGGGAGACCACGTGAAGACCACGACCGTCGAAACCGCGGAGCAGGGCCGCTCGCCCTTGGGAGCTCGTATCCGCTTCCTGATGGATGGGCCACACGGCAACATGATCCACTCGACCGTGCCGCCGGGAATGGTTGGCCGCGCCTGCCACTTCCGTTCCATCGACGAATATTGGTACGTCCTCTCGGGCGAGGGAGAGATCTGGCGCAGCGCGCCGAACGGCGATGAGAGCATCACCCGGCTCATCCGCGGCGTGTGTGTCGACATCCCACTCGGCACAGCCTTTCAATATCGCTGCACCGGGAGCGTGGCCCTTGTCTTCACCTGCACGGCCCTACCGCCCTGGCCGGGCGACGACGAGGCCGTGATCGTGGACGGGCCGTGGGCGCCCTGGGACCCGGAGCCCAGCGGCCAGAAACACGGTCCAACACCCGAGGCCACGGAGTTCTGATCATGCGGAAGGCTCTCGGTGAGTGACAACCACATATAGGGATACCTGGCAGACGGTGTCAGGAACCTGGTCCAAGATGAGCGACAACCACCGCATCTGCTCAAGAGGACGACCCGCATGACCGTCATCGACTGGCTGCTCGACTCCGATCCGGCGATCCGCTGGCAGGTCATGCGCGACCTGACGGACGCACCCGAGGAGGAAGTCGCGGCCGAGCGGGCGAAGGTCGCGACCGAGGGCTGGGGCGCCCAGATCCTCGCGCTCCAGCCGCCGGACGGGGTGTGGGGCGGTGGCGCCTACTTCCCCGAGTGGTCATCGACGACCGTCGCGCTCCAGCTCCTGCGTCAGTTCGGGCTTGATCCCAGGAGCCCGGAGGCACGCCGCGCAGTGGCGCTGGTGCGTGCCAACGCCAGGTGGGAGTACGACGACCTGCCGTACTTCGGTGGCGAAGTCGAGCCGTGCATCAATGGCCAGGCCGTCGCCGTCGGGGCGTACTTCGGCGAGGATGTCCGCGGCATCGTCGATCGGCTGCTGAACGACCAGATGGCCGACGGCGGCTGGAACTGCGAACAGGAGCGCGGCTCGACCCGCGGATCCTTCGAGTCCACGATCAACGTGCTCGAGGGCCTGCTCGAGTTCGAGCGAGCTACTGGCGCGAACCCCGACGTGACCGCGGCACGCATCCGCGGACAGGAGTACCTCCTCGAGCGGCGCCTCCTGCGTCGCCTGTCGACCGGCGAGCTCGCGCAACCGCGCTGGCTATACCTGGCGTTCCCGAATAGCTGGCACTACGACCCCGTCCGCGCCCTCGACTACGTGCGGGAGGCCGGCGTCGATCCCGATGAGCGGACGGCCGAGGCGATCGGCATCGTCGGGTCCAAGCGCGACGCCGACGGCCGATGGGTGCTCGACCACGCCCATCACGACGAGCTTCTCGTCGACCTGGGGGAGGCCGAAGATCAGCCCAGCCGATGGATCACCCTCAAGGCGCTGCGAGTCCTTCGTTGGGCGGAGGGTGCCGGCCGATCGACCAAGGTGACCCACGCCATCGCGTCGTGATGCGCATCGACGTCTGAACCATGGACCTGCGAGCCCTTGACGTCTCGGGACCCGGCAGGGACGCTTCACCGATGCCTGTCTCGACGACGTTCGAGGTCGCACTGGCGCCGGCGCGTGTCTTCGCCTACCTCTCGGACCCGCGCCACTTCATCGCTGCGAACCATGAGGGTCCGATCATCGACCAGTCCGAAGGGGCGCTCGGTGTCGGATCCTGGTACGTCTTCGCGTTCGACCAGCTCCGGGCTCGCGTCGAGTACACCGCCTTCGAGCCAGATCGCAAGATCGGCGTCGCCGTGGTGATGACCGGGCGAGGATCGGGCGGCATGTCGAGCACGCAAGCCTTCGTCATGTCCGAGCTCGACGACGGCAATAGGACTCGGATCGACGCGACGGCGGAGGGTCATGGCGGGCTGTTCCGGTGGGGACCGTTCGTCCGAGCCGCACAGTCGGCCACCTGGCGGCGGATGCGTCACCAGCTCGAGGCGTCGGCCTAGTCGTGGATGAGCTGCATCTCTACCGGGTCGTCATTCGGAACATCAGCGGCACCGAGATAAGCTACGAGGTCGCCTCGTGGCGTGGCCCCCACAAAGCCGTCGCCATGGCCGTGATGGCGAACCAGGCACGATCGAGATCCGTGCAAGCCTTCGACGTCGAGCTCGAGGACCTCGGTCATGCACCCGACCCGATCCCGGCCAAGGCGCTCGTGGACCGCATGGAGTTCTAGTCGGCTGCATGGTCGACCCGTCTGCGAAATCTCAGGTCGTCGCGCCAGGGCCGTGCGGGGCGGATGGTACCGTGGGCCTATGACCAGATCCCTCCTGGAAGACGCCTTCGCGCATCACGTTTGGGCCACCGAACAGCTGATCGATGCCTGCCTCGCGCTCAGCTCGGAGCAGCTGGCTAGCGAGGTCAGTGGAACCTACGGCTCGATCCTGTCGACGATGCGCCACCTCGTCGGTGCCGACTCGTCCTACCTCAACCTGCTGACCGACGGGCGTGTGCCCTTCATCGATGAGGACCAGATGGACCTCGCGGAGCTGCGGACCGCGATCGCCGAGAACGGAGCTGCCTGGGCCTCGCTGCTGGCAGGTGATCTCGATCCCGACGTCGTCGTCGTGCGCCACCGCGAGGACGGTTCCGAGAGCCATGCGCCGCTGGGCATCCGACTGGCTCAGGCGATCCACCATGGCACCGACCACCGAAGCCAGGTCTGCACCACGCTGACGACGCTGGCGATCGAGCCGCCGGAGATCGACGTCTGGGCCTACGGCTGGCAGGACGGCCGGCTCTCGGAGGTCCCAGCCACGTCCTGACTCAACCTCGAGGAGGCCTCGCAGGCGCCTCCGGGTCGTCAGGTGTTGGCGCTGAGCACGTCGGACAACTTGGCGGCGAAGGCGTCGGGCTCACCGCTCTGGCCGTACTCGCCACCCAGGAAGCCATCATGACCGCCGGGGAAGATGGCCGGCTCCGTGCCCAGTCGCTCGGCAACGGCGAAGGCGCCTCGGTTCGCGAGCGTGCCTGTTGACCCCTCGCCGGCGGCCATGACGATCCGCGTCGAGGCGGCGCGCAGGGCGTCGAAGTCGGGCTCGTAGGCGGGGATCGCCAAGATGGTCTGGGTGAACATCGGATCGTTCCGGGAGCCGTCGTCCTCGGCCGGCATGCCGAACATCGCCGGGTCGGGCAGCGGCTGGGCCAGGAACGCTGGCGTGAACGGACCTGCATGGCTGACCACGCCGATGAAGGCAGCCATGCCCGCGCCCGAGCCACGCTGCATGTACGCGTCATGGACCGCCCGGCAGGCGGCCAGAGCGTACTCGCGGTCCGGCACCAGGGAGGCGAGCGGCGGCTCGTGAGCGACGAGCGCCAGCACGTCCTCGGGATGCTTCGCGACGAGGGCCAGGGAGTTGATCGCGCCGCCGCTGCTGGCGAAGCAGTCCACCGGCCCGCCGATGGCCTCGATGATCCGATGGACGTCGTCGGCGTGGATATCGGGGTTGATCGGGGCATCGGGGCCGGCCAGGACACTCCGCTCGGACCCGCGCGGGTCGTAGGTGACCACCGTGCGGTCGGTGAAGTGGCCGGCCAGGGTCGTGAAGCCCCCGGCGCCCATCGGTGTCCCGATCATCAGCAGGATCGGCTCGGCGCTCGTGTCGTTGGCGCGGACGTCGTAGGTCAGCGTGGCGCCGGGGGCGTCGAGCGTGTGCGTCGTCACCTTGCTGGTCGTCGTCGTGGTCATGCTTCGCTCCTCGTACCGGGCCGGCGGTCCTCGATGGTCTGGTCGGATGGCTGCGCAAGCGGCTGACTCATCGGTCGGCGGTCGCCCCGACGGTGTCCTCGGCGAGGATGGCGTCGATCTGGCCGACCGCCTGAGTCAGGCCCTGCTCCATGCCCATGGCCAGGATCTGCTCCATCGCCGCGGCATCGGAGAAGACGCTCTCGATGGACATCTGCGTGCGTCCGCCGCCAAGCTCGGTGATCCGCACGCGCACCTCGTTGCGCGGCATGTCGGTGTTCGGCGTGCCGTCGGCGTTGGCAAAGCCGTCGCGGAAGACGAGCCGGCGCGGCGGGTCGGCCTCGAGGATGTCCCAATAGCCGTGCGGCTGGTCGCCCGTCGGCCCGGTCATGTGGTACTCGACTCGACCCCGCGATCGCAGGTCGTGCGACGTGACCGTGGCCGGGTACGTCGGCGGGCCCCACCAGCGCTCCAGTTGGCGCGGATCTGCCCAGAGCAGCCAGACCCGGTCGGGTGAGGCGTCGAACTCGGCGTCGAGGGTCAAGGTCAGGGCGGCGGGGTCCTTGTGGACAGCGGTCACGGTCATCGGTCATCCTCCTTCGCGGCCTCGATGGCGAACGTGCTCACGAGCGCGGACATGCGCTCGATCCGCCCGCGCCACAGCTCCTCGTACTGGTCGAGCAGGCGGCGCGCCATGCGCAGCCCCTCGACGTTCGTCCGGACGACCTTCCGGCGCCCGGTGCGCTCCTTGGTGACGAGGCCGGCCCGCTCGAGGATCGCGACGTGCTTCTGGACGGCCGCGAAGCTCATGGGGTAGTGCTGGGCCAGCTCTGCCACGCCCTCCTCACCGCCGATCGCCCGGCGCACGATGTCGCGCCGCGTGGCGTCGGCCAGGGCGCCGAACATGCGATCGAAGTCGGGTGGGGCGACTTGCATGAATACAACCATACGGTTGTATGACAAGGATGTCAAGCCTTCCGGCGTCAAGGGCTTGACGGGTATCGTCGGCAAGATTGAACCATCCAGCCGGCCGATACCCTCTACCTCCTGATCGGGCCAGGGCGGTCCGGCGCAGGGAGGGATCATCGGAGTGGATGGGTCGCTCGTGGACCGCGCCAGGGGGGGCGATGGCGAAGCCTTCGACGCCTTGGCGCGCCAGGTGGGCGACCGATGCCTGGCCATCGCGCATCGGATCCTGCGCGATGCCGATCTCGCGGACGATGCGGTCCAGGCTGCGCTCATCGTGGCGTGGCGGGAGCTGCGGACACTGCGGGATCCCGAGCGCTTCGAACCCTGGCTTCATCGGATCCTGACCAACGAGTGCTACGCCGAGGCCAGGCGTCGCCGTCGGTGGTCGGCGGACATCCGTGTCCTGCATCTCGAGAGCGGGCCCGAGCCGCCGGGGATCCTCACCGTCAACGATCGCGATCAGCTCGAGCGAGCCTTCCGGAGGCTGACGCTCGAACAGCGCGCCGTCCTCGTCTTCCATCACTACCTCGATCTCAGCCTGGCCGAGGTCGCCGAGCACCTCGGCATCCCCGTCGGGACCGCGAAGTCCCGACTGCACCACGCGACCAGAGCACTCCGGGCCAGCCTCGAAGCTGACGCCCGGACGCTCACCGATCCACAGGAGCGACCGGCATGACCGCGCCACGCGATCCGAATCTGCTCATCCGTGCCTTCCTCGATGAGGGTCGGACCGAGCTGCCGGACCGTGTCTACGACGCCGTCCGTGAGCAGGTCGACCACACACGTCAGCGGGTCGTCATCGGCCCGTGGAGGGAACCTGACATGTCCAACATCGCGCGTCTCGCGCTGGCTGCCGCGGCCGTCGTGGCCGTGGTCGTGATCGGCATCAACCTCTGGCCAGGCGGCAGTGGTGGTGTCGGCGGCACACCGCCGACTGGGTCGCCGACACTTGCTCCACCGACCGCATCACCGGCGCCGACACCTCGGACGCTGACGACCAGCGACGTCGGCACCGCGCTGGGTGCGGGCACCTACCGCGTCGCTGCGCCGTTCGTCGAACCGTTCACGGTCACCGTCCAGGGAAACACGTTCGACCAGCTCGTAGCAGCGGGGGTCTCGTTCGACAATCCTGCCTCGAGCGCCGGCTATGCCGTGCTCGTGCCGAACGGCACGTACACGGATCCGTGCGCGCCGGGCGCTTCACCGAAGCCGGCGCCTGCGACCGTCGACGAACTCGTCGCGGCCTTCGGCGCGATGCCGGGCTTCCGGCTCGACTCGTCGGTCGATGTCACATTCGATGGACATGCCGGCAAGGCGATCGTGCTCACGAACACGCTGGCTGCTGATGCGGCTTGTCCGTTCGGTCCGTGGGTGCCGATCTTCGAGTATGCCGGGGCGCCGCCGGAGGGCGCGGCAACGAACCGCGGAGCTACGGAGTACTTCTGGATCGTGGATGTCGCCGGGACCCCGGTCGTCATCGCGCCGAGCACCAACGCGCGCACGTTCGACGAGCTCGACCCGCTGATCCAGTCCATCCATTTCGATCGCTGAATGTCGGCGGTTTGAGGCCGACGACCGACCCTCAGGACGGCGGGGTACCGGGTGCCCCGCCGTTCGCTGTCGTCCTCCAGTCGGCCACCTGCTGAGCGGTCAGCCGGCGGCCTTCTTGACGAGTTCAGCGATCCGCTTCTCGACGGCAGGGGTCAGTGAGATGACCGCGAACTCAGTCCCCCACATGTCGCCTTCGTCGAGGTGCGCGTCGGGCTGGAAACCGAAGGTCGAGTATCGGACCTTGAACTTCGACTTGGGCTTGAAGAAGCAGATGGTCTTCCCGTTCTTGCCCTCGGTCGCGTAGGCGGGCATGCCGTAGTACGTCTTTGGCACCAGGGACGGAACGGCGGCGGACACGATCTCGTGGACGCGTTCGGCCATCGCCCGGTCGTCCGACGGCATCTTGGCGATGCTGTCCTTGAGGTCTTGGAGGCCCGCCGCGCGCTCGTCGGCTGGGCTGCGGCCGGAGGCGGCCTGTCGCTCTTTGACGGCCGCCTGCGCGGCAGCGCGCTCCTCATCGGTCCACATGGTCTTGGAGTCGCTGGTGCTGGTCTTCTTCGTCGTGCCGGTTGCGGCCATGGATGGCTCCTTCTGTTCTCGTTCTCGCGCTGGTTCGGTCAGGCGGTCGTGCGCTGCGCGACCTTGCCCTGCTGGAGGATCCGGATGGGATTGCCGAAGGGATCGCGGAGACCCATGTCGGTGCCGTAGAAATGCTCGGTCGGCTCCTGGGTGAAGTCCGTCACGCCGCGTGCCTTGAGGGTTTCGTACAGGCCCACGGCGTCGTCCGTGATGAAGACCAGTCCACCCAAGGCGCCCTTGGTGATCAGCTCCCGGAGCTTGGCGGAAGTCGCCTCATCGTGCAGTGGCGGGCCAGGCTGTTCGAGCGAGATCTCGGTCGCCCGCTCGCCCGGCACCCGGACGGTCAGCCAGCGGTAGCCGCCCTGCTTGACGTCGTTGCCCTTCTCGAGGCCGAGCTTGTTGACATAGAAATCGAGCGCCTCTTCCTTGTCCAGGACGTAGATCGAGGCGACGTTGAGGTTGGTGATCATCGGGTGGTTCTCCCAGGTGTGTTGGATGGCATGAGACTGATCCTAGGCAGCAACCCCGTCCGCGGCTTCTCCAAAACTGCTCAATCGCGTTGCTGTCGGAGTTGCAATGCCGCAGCCTTGTTCACGACACTGGGCCGAACCGGTGCGATTCCGTCACCGGCCGATCGGGCCCCGCCGAGGGGCCGCATGGCCATCATCTGGACGCAGTTTGGCGCGATCATCGGGTCGTGGCCGACGCGGTAGCTCGATGGCGACTCACCGACGATCGCTCGAAACGTGCGGCTGAATGTCCCGAGGCTCGAGAAACCGACGTCCAGGCACACGTCGGTGACACTCCGTTCGGTCTCGCGCAGCAGGAACATCGAGCGCTCGACGCGCCGGCGCTGGAGGTAATGGTGCGGCGTCTCTCCGAACACGGCGCGGAAAGTGCGACTGAAGTGGGCCTCGGAGACATGCGCGACCGCGGCCACGGCCCGTACGTCGAGTGGCTCCGCATAGGCGCGATCCATGGCGTCACGCGCTCGGAGCAGGCGCCGATTCAGGTCTTCGGCTTCACGGCTCACAGGGTCCGTTAGCGTCCCTTCGCGTACCCGAGTGCGGTCAGCTTGTCCCAGAGCGACCCGGCGTTGTTGTTCTGGATGTGATCCATCATGTAGCCCTGCCCGACATCGACCGGCCCGAAGGCGTCATCGAACCGGACGCGGGCGATGGTCTCGTCGCGCGTCCAGCCCTTGGCCACCGCGTCCGCCACGGCCGACTTCCAGGCCAGCAGCACCGCCCGCTGTGTCCGGACGATGTCGAGGGTCGCGACCGGGCCGTGGCCGGGGATGACGCGGTCGACATCGAGCTGCCGGATGCGCTCGAGGGCCTCGATCCACTGGTCGACGTTGGAGGTCATCAGCCACGTCTGGCAGCCGCTGAAGATCGTGTCGCCGGTGAAGACGGCGCGCTCCTCGGGCACGTGGACGGCCAGCTGGCCAGGCGTATGCCCTGGCGTATGGAGGCAGTGGAAGGTGTGATCGCCGACGCGGAGCGTCAGGTCGCCGGTGAAGACGATGGTGCCCTTGTTCGGGTCGGCGTAGTAGGTCTCGCGATCGGGCACGATGGCGGCCGCATCCGGGTCGTCGGTCGGGATCGCTTCGAGCGCATAGGCGAACGGGTCGAGCGCCGCCCTGGGGTCCATGAAGTTGTCGTACAGGCCCTGATGGTTGACGACCGGCACGCCCTTGAACCAGTAGTTGCCGAAGATGTGGTCGACGTGGTGTTCCGTGTTGATGAGGTAGCGCAGCGGGCCATGCGACTCCGCCTCGGCGCGCATGGCCACCGCGCGCGTCGGCAGCTGTGGCGTGTCGATGACGACCACGCCGTCCGACGTGACGACGAAGCTCGGATTGCAGCCCCGCAGCTTGGTCGTGGTGAAGATGTTCGGCGTGACGTTCTCGAGGCCGAGATCAGGCATGGCCGAGGCTCCTGTGGACGGTGACTATTGCGTGGCGGTCAGGCCGCCGTCGATGCCCAGGACCTGCCCGGTCACGAACGACGCCGCATCCGAACAGAGGAAGATCGCCGGGCCGACGATGTCATCTGTCACGCCGACGCGGCCGAGCGGGATGCGGTTGACGATGCCGGCCTTGAACGCCGGGTCGCCGAGCAGGGTGGCGACCTGCGGCGTGTCCACGAACGTGGGCATGATGGCGTTGACCCGGATCCTGTGCTTGGCCCACTCGGTCGCCCACTGGCGCGTCAACGAGCTGATGGCGCCCTTGGCCGCGACATAGGCCGAGTAGCCGGCGTTGATGCCGAGGTTCGCTCGGACCGACGAGATGTTGAGCACCGCTCCGCCTTCGCCCCGCTCGATCATCGTCCGTACGGCCGCCTGCGTGGGCACGATCGTGCTGCGCACGTTGAGCTCCATGATCCAATCCCAGTCGTCGCGCGGGTAGGCTTCGGCGGGGTGCAGGACCTTGCCAGCGCCACCGCCAACGGCATTGACCACGATGTCGATCCGACCGAAGCGGGCGAGCGTCTCCTGGACCATCCGATCGCAATCGGCCTCGTCGGTCGCGTCGACCGTCACGGCCAGCCCCTCCGAGCCAGCTGCCTTGATCCGCTCGACGGTCGCGTCCAACGGAGCCTGCGTCCGACCCGCCACTGCCACCCGAGCCCCGGCGCCCGCGAAGGCCTCTGCGATGGGCGCGCCTATGCCACCACCACCGCCGACCACGAGTGCGGCCCGACCATCGAGGCTGAACATGTCCAGTCGGGTCATCGTGCTCCTTCCGGCGCTCAGCTCGGCTCCATGGGCGCTCGGCGAGCGGCCGGTTGATCGATAATCGAGGATAGAGCCGGCCGCACCGTCGCGCAACGCGCCGGACGCACGGTCGCGCAACGCGCCGGCCGCGAGCACTAGACAGGGAGGGCCAGCATCCGCGTGAGCCTGCCGCGCCATCCCGCATGGATCGAGATCGACCTCGCCGCGCTGACCCACAACGCACGCGTGCTGCGCCGCGCCATCCCGGGCGACGCGCGTCTTGGGCTGCTGGTCAAGGCCAACGGCTACGGCCACGGGCTCGAGCCGGCGGCCCGTGCCGGCATCGCCGGCGGCGCGGAGCAGCTCGGCGTGGCGAACCTCGACGAAGGTCTGGCCTTGCGCCGCGCCGGCATCGGGGCGCCGACGATGATCGTCTACCCCATCCCACCCGAAGGTGTCGCGGCGGCCGTCGACGCCGACCTCGAGCTGACGGTCTCCGGGCACGATGCTGCACGCCGCATCCTCGAGGCGTGGGGTTCGCTGGCTCCTGGCGAGGCGCGCCGGCCATTGACCCTGCACGTGGAGATCGACTCGGGCATGGGCCGGGGCGGCGTGGCTGCCGCCTCCCTTGTCGAGGTCGTGCAACGGATCGATGCCACACCGGAAACCCGCATCGCCGGTCTCTGGTCGCACCTGGCCGACGGCTCGGATCTCGAGCGGTCTCGCCAGCAGACGGAGCGTTTCGACGCTGCATTGGCGCTCGTCGTCGCGACCGGTCGCTCCATCCCGGCCAGGCACCTCGCGACCACCGAGGCGGTCTTCACGCGCAGCGCGCCGGCCTACGAGATGGTCCGCGTCGGCCTCGGCTACTACGGCGAGCTCGGCCTCGATGTCGAGCCGCTACCGGAGCTGGCTGCGCTAGCGTCGGAGCTGCGGCCGGCGATGACCGTCAAGGCGCGGCCCATCCGGGTCGAGGCGCTGCCGGCGGGCGCCACCGTCGGCTACGGCGGCGAGTGGCGGGCCGAGCGGCCGTCGATCATCGCCACCCTGCCCATCGGCTACGCAGATGGTTGGACCCGTTCGTCCTGGCCCGGCGCGTCCGCACTCCTGCGCCGCCGCCGCGTGCCGCTGGTCGGGCGTGTCTCGATGGACTCCGTCTGCGCGGACGTCACCGACGTCGCCGCCGACGGCGAGGTGACGCTCGACGAGGAGCTCGTCCTGCTCGGCGCTCAGGGCGCCGCGCGCATAACGCCCGCCGAGCTGGCCCGGCTGCGGGGCACCATCCCCAACGAGGTCTTCACCGGGTTCGGGCCCCGCCTGACGCGCGTCTACCTGGGCGAGGCGGCCGTGGCGGCCGCGGCGGTCTCGCTAGGCCCGGAAGCCAGCGAGCGCAACGCCTAAGATGGACGCAGTGCACCGCACGCTCGTCCCGGACTCGGAGCAGCGATGACCCTGAACCTCGACGGCCTCATCCCCGCCACCGTCCTGCCGATGCACGCCGACGGCTCGATCGACGAGCTCGCACTGGGGCGCTACATCGCTTGGGTCGCCGCGCAGGGACCCGTCGCGCTGGCCATCAACGTGGACACCGGCGAGGGTCCCCACCTGACCCACGACGAGAGGGTGCGCGTCCTGCGCCTCGTCCGCGAGGTGACCGACCTACCCATCGTCGCCGGCCTGGCCGGGCCGTCGACCGACGCCGCCGTGCGGCAGGCCAAGGACTTCCAGGCGGCCGGCGCCGACGCCTTGCTCGTCTTCCCGATCCCGGCCTACCTGAGCCAGCCGCTCGACCCGCGCGTCCCCGTTCGCTACCACGAGGCGATCGCGCAGGTCGGCCTGCCGCTCATCCTCTTCCAGCTCCAGCCCGCGCTGGCCGGCCTGAACTACGAGGCGGACACGCTCCGGGCCATGGCCGCGGTCGACGGCGTCGTGGCCATCAAGGAGGCCTCCTTCGACGCCCGTCGCTTCGTCGAGGTCGCGACGCTGCTGGCGGACCTGCCACGACCGATCACGCTCCTGACCGGCAACGACAACTTCATCCTCGAGTCGTTCATCCTCGGTGCGACCGGCGCGCTCATCGGCTTTGGCGCCGTGATGACCCGCGAGCAGGTCGAGATGATCGAGGCCTGGCGCGCCGGGCGCGTCAAGGAGGCCCGGGCGCTCGGTCGTCGCGTGCAGCGCCTGGCGGACGTCGTCTTCGCGCCGCCGGTCGGGGATTATCGGGTCCGGCTCAAGGAGTGCCTGCGGATCCTGGGCGTGCTCGAGGAAGCTCATGTCCGCCTCCCGCTGCTGCCGCTCGGAGGTGCGGAACGCACCCACTTGGCCGCGGTGCTGGCCGAGGTCGGACTCCTCGACCGCGGGCGCACGAGCGGCGAACGCGTGGCGGTGTCATCGGGCTAGGGGAGCGGCCGCGAGGGCGCGGCCAGGGCAAGGAGGAGCAACGTTGGCGGACGAACCCGCGGATGTCCTGATCGTCGGTGCCGGCGCGTCGGGCGCGGTCGTCGCCAAGCGCCTGGTCGAGGCCGGCTTCGAC
The DNA here is from genome assembly GCA_963833535.1 of uncultured Chloroflexia bacterium. Lineage (GTDB taxonomy): Bacteria > Chloroflexota > Limnocylindria > Limnocylindrales > CSP1-4 > CSP1-4. The sequence continues at coordinate 272,544 of CAWHYC010000007.1, forward strand.
GTCGTCTGCCTCGAGCAGGGGGATTGGCACGCGAAAGAGGACTACCCGGGTGTCCGGCTCGACTGGGAGCTCCAGGCGCGCAAGCAGTGGGCGACCAGCCCCAACATCCGTGAGCTGGCGCACGACTACCCCATCGTCGCCGACGACTCGCCGGTCGAGCCGCTCATGTACAACGGCGTGGGCGGCTCGATGCTCATCTTCGCCGGCGCCTGGCCGCGAGCGCTGCCCTCCGACTTCCGTGTCCGCTCGCTCGACGGCGTGGCCGACGACTGGCCCATCAGCTACGCCGACCTGCAGCCGTTCTTCTATCGGACCGATCGCGACTTCGGCATCTCCGGCCTGCCCGGCGACCCGGCCTATCCGCCAGATACCGAGGAGGCGCCGATGCCGCCGCTGCCCATCGGCGCCGCCGGGCTCAAGATCGCTCGCGCCCACACGCGCCTTGGCTGGCACTGGTGGCCGGAGTTCAACTCCATCAACTCGACGCCCTATGACGGCCGTCGGCCGTGCGTCCAGCGCAGCACGTGCCAGTCGGGCTGCAACGAGGGCGCCAAGGCGTCCAGTGACCTGACCCACTGGCCCAAGGCCATCGCGTTGGGCGCCCGCCTCGTGACCGGCGCCCGCGTCCGGCGCGTCGAAACCGACGCGACCGGCCTGGCCACCGGCGCGACCTGGATCGACGAGGCGGGCAACGAGCAATTCCAGCCGGCCAAGGTCGTCGTGCTGGCGTCCAACGCCGTGGGCACGCCGCGGCTGCTGCTGCTCTCCGCGACGTCGCGCTTCCCTGATGGGCTGGCCAACTCGTCGGGCCTGGTGGGCAAGCGGTTGATGATGCATCCCTTCGCCAACGTGGCCGGCCTCTTCGAGGAGCCGCTGCGCAGCTGGCAGGGCCAGTTCGGGGACCTGATCGAGTCGCTCGAGTTCTACGAGACCGACGAGCGACGCGGCTTCGTGCGCGGCGCGCGCTGGGGCCTCGCACCCACCGGCGGGCCGATCAACACCGCCCTGCCGAGTCGGGCCGGGACGCAGGTCTGGGGACCAGACCATCACCTCCACGTCACGAGCCACCTCGGCCACGGTGCGAACTGGGGGCTCTTCGCGGAGGATCTACCTGACGAGGCCAACCAGATCGGGCTCTCGAAGGCGGTCACCGACTCGTCCGGCATCCCGGCGCCGGAGGTCCACTACCGGATGTCCGACAATTCGCGCCGCATGCTCGACTTCCACATCGAGCGAGCCACGGAGTCGATGGTCGAGGCGGGCGCCTACAAGGTCGAGGTCGATCGACTCATGCGCTACTCAGGCTGGCACCTGCTGGGCACGGCGCGGATGGGCGACGACCCCAAGACCTCGGTCCTCGATCGATGGAACCAGGCGCACGACGTCCCGAACCTGTACGTGGTCGACGGCAGCTGCTTCGTGACCTCCTCGGGTGTCAACCCGACCTCGACGATCGTTGCCATCGCGCTGCGCGCGGCCGATCGCATCGTCGAGACGCGAGCCAACCAGCAGGTGCCCGCATGACCACCCCAGAAACGGCGGCGGCCAAGCTCGACGCGCAACGGATGGCGATCCTGGCCGCGGTCGCCGCCGAGCTGATCCCGGCCGCTCACGGCATGCCCTCGGCGGGCGACGTCGTCAGCGAGGCGCGGCTCCGGTTCGTGCTCGACGCCCGGCCCGATCTCCTCGAGCCGCTCCAGGCGGCGCTCCGCCCGGAGCTCGGGGACGACGTCACGATGCGCCTTGCGGCCCTGGAACGTCAGGAGCCGGCCCGCCTCGCCGCGCTCCAGCTGGTCATCGTCGGCGGCTACTACACCGACAGGCACGTGCGCGACCTGATCGGCTACCCCGGCCAGGAGGCGATCGAGGTCAGGTCCTGGCTCGTTCCACCGTACATCGACGAGGGACTCATCGACGCGGTGCTCTCGCGCGGTCCCGTCTGGCGCGATCCGGCGACCGGACATCGGACCGTCAGTGAAAGCGGACCCCGGACATACGCCGAACGCTTCACGGAGAGTCCCGCTGCCACCGAAGGAGAAGACGATGGTCGCGACTCCAGCTGACACGAAGGCGGAAGCCGGCGCGGGAGGCTGGCTCGACCTGTTCCTGGCGGATTGGCGGCCGGGTAGCGGGGCCGCGATCGAGGATCGTGAGCCGGCCACGGATCGCCACCTGCTGACCATCCCGGGCTCGACCGTCGACGACGTCGCACGCGCGGCGGCCGCCGCCGCGACCGCGCAGCCCGCCTGGGCGGAGACGAGCTACCAGGAGCGGGCGCGCATCCTGCGCCGCGCAGCCGACATCTACGAAGCGCATCGCGAGGAGTTCGGGACCTGGACGCAGCGGGAGACCGGTGCCTCTCACAGCAAGATGCACCACGAGGCGAACTTCGCCTACCAGGAGATCCTCAACGCTGCGACGTTGCCGTCCCAACCGTACGGCTCGCTGATGCCGACGGCCCAGAAGGGGCGGCTGTCGATGGTCCGTCGCGTGCCGGTCGGCGTCGTCGGGGCCATCACGCCTTGGAATTCACCGACCGTGCTCGGCATGCGCGTCGTCGCACCGGCCCTTGCATTGGGCAACGCCGTCGTCCTCAAGCCCGATCCGCAGACCCCAGTCGTCGGCGGCGCCGTGTTCGCCGCGGTCTTCGCGGAGGCTGGGCTGCCGGAGGGCCTGCTGCAGATCGTCGTCGGCGGCGCGGACGTCGGAGAAGCCATCGTCACCGACCCCAACGTCTCGCTCGTCTCGTTCACCGGGTCGACCGTCGCCGGCCGGCGCGTCGGCCAGCTGGCCGGCGGCCTGCTCAAGAAGGTCTCGCTGGAATTGGGTGGCAACAACGCCTTCATCGTGCTCGACGACGCCGACCTCGAGGCTGCGGCCTCGGCCGGTGCGTTCTCGTCATTCCAATTCCAGGGCCAGGTCTGCTTCGCGGCCGGTCGCCACATCGTCCACCGCAGCATCGCCGGTGCCTACGTCGACGCGCTGACGACGAAGGCGAAGCGCCTGAAGCTCGGCGATCCATATCGCGAGGACGTGCAGCTCGGCCCGATCGTCAACCAGAAGCAGCTCGCCCGGGTCGATGGCATCGTCCAGCGCTCGGTCGCGGGCGGGGCACGATTGGTCGAGGGCGGCACGCACGAGGGCCTCTTCTACCGACCGACCGTGCTGGCCGACGTGACCACCGACTCGCCCGCCTGGACCGACGAGATCTTCGGCCCCGTCGCACCGGTCACGACCTTCGCGACCGACGACGAGGCGCTCGTGCTGGCGAACGCCAGCGAGTACGGCCTGGTGGCATCCATCTACACGCGCTCGATCTCGCGCGGGCTGGCCCTCGCCAACCGGATCAAGGCGGGCATGGTCCACGTCAACGACGGAACGCTCAACGACGAGGCCATCATCCCGTTCGGCGGCATGGGAGCGTCGGGCAACGGCAGCCGGTTCGGCGGCGAGGCGAACTTCGACATGTTCACGGAGTGGCAGTGGGTGACGGTGCGCGATAAGCCGCCGTCATTCCCCTTCTGATGGCCGATGCGCTGGCCGGCCGGGTCGTGCTGGTCACGGGCAGCAGCCGCGGCATCGGCGCCGAGGTCGCCGTCAAGGCGGCCGCCCAGGGGGCGACCGTCGCGGTCCACTACCTCCGCTCGGCGGACGCCGCGATCCAGACCCTGGCGCGCGTCCGCATGGCGGGTGGGGATGGGGGATCGTTTTCTGCCGACCTCGCTGATGGCAGCCAGGCCGAGCAGCTGGTCGAGCGCGTCATCGCGCAGTTCGGGCGGATCGATGGGTTGGTCAACAACGCCGGCCTGACGCAGGTCGGGCCGTTTCTCGAGATCGAGCCGGCCGACTGGGAAGCCGTCATCCGCACCGACCTGACGGCCGCGTTCCATACCTGCCGCGCGGTGCTGCCCTCGATGGTCGAGCGGGGCAGCGGATCGATCGTCAACATCGCCTCACGGCTGGCGCAGATCGGCGTCGCCGAGACGGCGGCCTATAGCGCGGCCAAGGCGGGCCTCATCGGCCTCACCCGGGCGCTGGCCCGCGAGTTCGGCCCGCTCGGCATCCGGGTCAACGCCGTGGCGCCGGGCGTGACGGTGACCGGCATGACCACCGACCTGGTCGAGAGCGAGGAGGGCCGACGGCGCCTGCGCGACATGCCGCTCGGTCGCTTCGGCCGCCCGGACGAGGTCGCCGATGCGGTGATCTTCCTGCTTTCCGATGCCTCGAGCCTGTTCCTGGGCCAGACGCTCAACCCCAACAGCGGGGGCTACATGCCGTGAGCACGGTCATCGACCGGTGAGCAAGGTCATCGGCGTCCACGAGGCGGTCGGACTCGTCCGCGACGGCAGCACGCTGCTCATCGGCGGCTCGGGAGCGGGCCACGCCGTGCCCCAACGCTTCATCGACGAGCTGGCCGCGGTCTTCGAGGCCGACGGACATCCGCGCGACCTGACCACCGTGCGCGTGGTCGGCATCGGCGACTTCGCCGAACGGGGCTTCTCGCAGCTGGGCATCCCGGGTCTCATGCGGCGGACCATCGGCAGCAACATCGGCAACGAGCCGCGCCTCGGCGCCCTTGTCGAGGCCAACGAGATCGAGGCCTACTCGTTCCCGCAGGGCGTTCTCTCGCAGCTGATGCGTGAGATCGCCGCCGGGCGGCCGGGATTGGTCACCGCCGTCGGCCTCGGGACGTACGTCGATCCGCGCCAGACCGGCGGCAAGCAGAACGCGGCCACGACAGAGGACCTCGTCGAGCTGGTCACCTTGCGCGGACGAGAGTGGTTGCTGTACCACGCGTTCCCGATCGACGTAGCGGTCATCCGCGGCACGACCGCGGACGAGGATGGCAATCTGACCATGGAGGGTGAGGCGATCCAGGGCGAGATGCTCGACATGGCCATCGCCGCGCGCAACAGCGGGGGCATCGTCATCGCGCAGGTCCGCCAGCTGGCCACGCGCGGCAGCCTGCGAACGCGTGACGTCAAGGTGCCGGCCGCGCTCATCGACCACGTCTACGTCGACCCGGAGCAGTGGCAGACGTACATAACCGAGGATTTGCCGTACTACGCGGGTGCGCTCCGCCGGCCCGTCCGGCCGGAGCCGCCGCTGCCGCTCGACGTACGCAAGATCATCGCCCGGCGCTCGCTGCTGGAGTTCCCGCGCGGCGCCATCTGCAACCTCGGCTTCGGGATCAGCCAGCTCATCGGCCGGGTGGCCTGGGAGGAGGGCATCACCGACCGATTGGTGCTGACCGTCGAGCAGGGCATCTTCGGCGGGGTGCCGGTGGCCGGCAACGAGGGCGGCGCGGGGTTCAACTACCAGGCCATGATCGACCAGCCCGCCATGTTCGGCTTCTACGACGGCGGCGGGCTCGACATCGCCAGCCTCTCGTTCGCCGAGGTGGACGCCGAGGGCAACGTCAACGTCCACGCGTTCGAGGGCCGGGTCCGCGGTCCGGGCGGCTTCCCCAACATCAGCGCGCGGACACCGAGGATCAACTTCGTGGGCACGCTCACCGCGCGCGGCCTGGAGATCGAGATCGGCGACGGCGTCCGTGTGGCGCGTGAGGGCGGCCTGGGCAAGTTCGTGGCCAACGTGCGCCAGATCTCGTTCAATGGCCACCTGGCTCGGGAGCGCGGCCAGCAGGTCCGCTACATCACCGAGCGGGCGGTCTTCGCCCTGGCCGACGACGGGCTCGTGCTGATCGAGGTCGCCCCGGGCATCGATGTCGAGCGCGAGGTGCTGGGGCAGATGGGCTTCCGGCCACGCGTCGCCGACGACCTGCGGATGATGGATGCCAGGCTCTACGCGACCGGTCCGATGGGCCTGGCCGCCGACTTCGGAGCGGCATCGTGAGCGAGCTCATCGCGCTCGAGCTGGGTCGCGTGGCCCACCTCGAGCTCGTCAACCCGCCGCTCAACCTGGTCACGCACGAGCTGACCGAGCAGCTCCACGACGCGCTTACGCAACTCGCCGCCGCCGCCGACGTGCGGGCCGTGGTCGTGACCGGCCGTGGCGAGCGCGCGTTCTGCGCCGGCTCCCACATCGGTGAGTTCGCGGCGCTGCGCGGCCGCGTGGCGGAGGGCAAGCTGCTGCTCGAGAAGCTCGTCTACCGCCAGCTCGCGGAGCTGCCCATGCCGACCATCGCGGCCATCGAAGGCGACGCCCTCGGCGGCGGGCTGGAGCTGGCCCTGTGCTGCGACCTGCGCATCGCGTCGGGGCGCGCGCGGCTGGGCATGCCGGAGGTGCGGCTGGCCGTGCTGCCGGGCAGCGGCGGCACCCAGCGCCTGCCGCGGGTCGTCGGCCCCGCGCGGGCCAAGGAGCTGATCCTGACCGGTCGCCTGATCAGCGCCGAGGAGGCCGAGCGGATCGGGCTGGTCAACGAGGTCGTGCCGACCGGCGAGGCTCGCGCCCGTGCCGACGCCGTGGCGGCCGAGATCGCGGCACGCGGCCCGCTCGCCGTCCGTGAGGCGAAGCGGCTCATCGATGCCGCCGCTGAGCTGGACTTGGACGCGGGCCTGGCGGCCGAGCTCGACGCCTCGGAGCGCGTCTTTGCTAGCGACGACATGGTCGAAGGCGCTGACGCCTTCTTCGCCAAGCGCGAGCCGGAGTATCGAGGCCGGTGAGGCCGCAGCCACGCGACAGGAGGGACGGCGTGCATGGCTGACGTGGGACGGTTCGGGGTCTTCCTGCCCTCGTACATCTGGGAGGGCGACGGCCGGGAACGTGCTCGCGGAATCAAGTCCTTCGCGCGACGCGTGGAGGAGCTCGGCTTCGACAGCCTGTTCATCACCGACCACCTGCTGGCCGCGCGGCGCTTCTACTCGGTCAACTGGCTCGAGCCGCTCACGACGCTGGCCGTCGCCGCCGGGGCGACCGAGCACGTCCGGCTCGGGACCTCGATCCTCATCATGCCCCTGCGCAACCCGGTCCTTCTGGCCAAGGAGCTCGCAACGCTCCAGTTCCTGTCCGACGACCGCGTCATCCTGGGAGCCGGCGTGGGCTGGAATGACGCCGAGTACGAAGCCGTCGGCGTCCACAAGTCTGAGCGCGGCAAGCGTACCGACGAGATGCTCGACATCATGATGCCGCTGCTCGAAGGCCAAACGGTCAGCTATCACGGTCGCTACTACGACGTGGACGATGTGTTCATCGAGCCGCGCACGGCGCAGCGACCGCTGCTCTGGATCGGCGGCGGCTCCCAATTGGCCGATCCCAAGTCGCCCGACCTGCCGCGTTTCGTGGACTCGGTCAAGGCACGCACCGTCAAGGCCGATGGCTGGATCCCTCGCCCGACGTGTCCGCCCCCCGACATCGCCCGTGACTGGCTGGAGCTCCAGACGGCGATGCGCGAGGCCGGAAAGGAACCTGCCGACTGCCTCGTCGCTCACGAGAACTTCCTGCACCTCGTCCTGACGAACGACCCGGTCAAGGCTCGCGAGGAGCAGCACCGGGCATTCCTCAAGGTCATGAGCAGCGAGCGCGGCCCTGCCTACCTGGAGTCGGTCTACCTGTTCGGGACGCCTGACGAGATCATCGCTTCACTGCAGGCGCGCGTGGACGCTGGGGTCGAGTACTTCTTCCTGCACACGATGACGCCCGATCCGGACCAGCTCCGACAATGGGTCGACGAGATCATCCCGAACGTCACGTTCCCGCCCTCGGTCGGGCCGATCCGCCGGCCGCCGTCGCCCTGGCGATGACCCGGCGCGTCGCCCTCATCGGCAAGCCGCTCAAGCGACGCCATTCGCAGGTCATGCACGATGCCGCCTTCGCGGCGGCCGGCATCGATGCGCGCTACGAGCTGTTCGAGCTGGAGCCCGAGGCGGTCGACGGCGCCGTGAACGACGCGCGGGGGCCCGACTGGCTCGGTCTCCAGGTCACGGCGCCGTACAAGCGGTTGGTGGCAGGGCTGTGCGATACGGTCGAGACCGACGCGGCGACGATCGGTGCGGTCAACAGCGTGGCGCGGTCGACCGCGGGCGAGCTGGTCGGCTTCAACACCGACGCGCCAGGCTTCCGGGCCGGGGTCGAGCTGGCAATGGGGCGCCTCCTGGCGGGTGCGGAGGTCGTAATGGCAGGCGCCGGTGGCGCCGCCCACGCTGTCGTTTTCGCCTGCCTGAGCGCTGGCGCGCGACGGGTGACGATCGGCAATCGGACCTTCTCGGCGGCGGCGGACCTCGCGGAGCGGTTCGCGGCGGTCGGCGGCGGCTCGATCTCGCCACTCGCCCTGGACGACCCTGCCTTCGCCACGGCGCTCGAGTCGGCGGACCTGGCGGTCAATGCGACGACCGTCGGCATGCTCGACGCCGGGGTGACCATCGACGTCGATCGGCTGCCGGCCGGAGCCACCGTCTTCGACCTCGTCTACGTGCCCCAGGAGACGCCACTCCTGCGCGCGGCGCTAGCGCGGGGCCTGCGAGCCTCGAATGGCTCCGAGATGCTCATCCAGCAGGCGGCCATCGCCTTCGAGCGCTGGACGGGCATCGGCGGCATGGCCGACGTGATGCGTGCCGCGGTCGCCCCGCTCCTCGCCGACGCCACCGTCCGCGCCTGACCCATGCGCCTGGCCACGATCGTCGATGACGGACGAACGGCAGCGGCGCTCGTCGACGGTCGGCGATGCCTGCCGCTAGGCCTTCCGGACCCGCAGCTGGGGTCGCTGCGCTCCATCGCCGCCAGCGGTGCCGATGGACTCGAACGCGTCCGTCGATGGGCGGCGGAACAGCCGGACGCGGCATATCGCTCGCTGGATGACGTGGAGCTCGGTCCGGCGGTCCCGGATCCGGGCGCCATCTACACCATCGGACTGAACTACGCGTCGCCTGGTGAGGCCGCCGACATCCGCCCAAAGCGACCCCTGGTCTACGCCAAGCTGCCGTCATCGGTGATCGGGCACGGCTCGACGATCGCCTGGGAGCGCGCGCTCAGCCCGAACGTCGACGCCGAGGTCGAGCTGGGCGTCGTCATCGCTGCGCCTGCCATCGCCGTGTCCCCGGCGGCCGCCATGCGACACGTCTTCGGCTACACCTGCGTCAACGACGTGTCGTCCCGCGACCCGTGGCTCGACGGCGACCAATGGCTGCTGGGCAAGTCGATGGCCGGCTTCTGCCCGGTCGGCCCCTGGGTCGTGACGCCGGACGAGATCTCGCCCGATGACCTCGAGCTCGGCTGCACCATCAACGGGGTCGCCATCCAGGCCGGCAGCACGGCCCAGCTGCGCTTCTCCATCGCCGAGGTCATCGCGTTCCTCAGCCGCCATGTCACGCTCCAGCCGGGCGACCTGATCGCGACCGGCACCCCGGCCCGTCTGGCCGGGCCGATGGGACCCGACCGCCATCTCGAGGCCGGCGACGAGGTCACCGTCTGGATCGAGCACCTTGGGGAGCTGACCACCACCATCGCCTGAATCGACGAAGGAGATCGCCATGAAGCCGCCGACCGTGTTCCTGGGCGAGATGACCAGCCCCGAGGTCGATGCGTTCCTGCGCGATCATCAGACCGTCATCGTGCCGACCGGCTCGACCGAGCAGCATGGACCGCACGGTCCGCTGCTGACCGATGTCCTCATCCCGCAGGAGGTGGCCCGTCGCGTCGCGCCACGCGTCGGTGCCCTGGTCGCGCCGCCGATCAACTATGCCCTGTCCTATCCGCACACCGGTTTCACGGGCGTGGTGCAGGTCAGGATCCCGACCTTCATGGCCCTCATCGAGGACCTCTGCGCGTCGCTGGCGTCCATAGGTTTTTGTCAGATCGTCTTCCTGAACGGCCACTACGACAACACCTACGCCATCGCCTACGCCTGCGCCAACGCGGCCGACCGCATGCCGCCCGGCGTGCGCGCGTTCCCGATCAACTACTGGGACGGCATGTCGGCCGAGGAGGCGGGGGAGTTCTTCGGACCGACCACCGGGCTCCATGCCAACCGCGGCGAGACCTCCGCGGTGCTGGCCATCGACCCGGCTCTCGTGGACATGGACCGCGCGAACGCCGAGCTGCCGCCGTTCCCGGAGGTCACGAACCAGGCGCCGGTGCATACCGCGTTCTTCTTCTCGGCCCCGGGCTCCGTCCATCGCGCCACGCACTCGGGCACCTGGGGCGACGCACGCGAGGCGACCGCGGAGTTCGGGCAGCGCTACCTCGAGGTCGTGACCGAGGCAACAGTGCGGATGCTCGACGACATCGACCGCACATTCGACGCGATGCCGGCGCGCTGACGTCCCATCAGCCGGGGGGTTGTGCGGCGGCCGCTAACACCGCCGACCAGGCCAGCAAAACTCGGACGCATCCCCGCCCTGCGTGAAGCCTGAGCCGTCGGTCGCGAAGGTGTAGGTATGGAGCCCGTCGAAGCCGAAGTCGACGCCCTGGTATCGGAGCGCGATCCGATCGCCAGCGGGCGACCACGCGAGGCCGCGAACCCAACCCGCCCCCATGGTCGGCCCGATGTCCAGGATCTGGTGCGCGTCGCTGCCGTCGGCGTTCATGAGCCACACGCTGTGGTTCCAATCGCAATAGCCGTCGGCGAAGGCGATCTGCATCCCGTCGGGGGAGAACGTGGGATAACGGACGATGCCGCCGTTGTCAGCCGCCTGGGACGTCCAGACCACCTCGGCCGGGCCGCCGTCCGCGTCGACGGCGAAGAGGGCGCCGTCGTGGCAAGAGTGTCCTCGCCTGGTCTTGCCCGCGAAGACGACGCGCGACCCATCGGGAGAGATCGTGGCGCCTGAGGGCCGAGCAGATCCAAGGACATCCGACCCCGACAGCTGCTCGCTCACCCGCGTCTCCGACCCATCGGCGTGCACGACGAACTGCTTGCCGTCGAGTCCCTGTTGGATGAGCAGTCGACTGCCGTCCCTCGAGCACCCGAGCAGGGCGCCTGGTAGATCCCTGTTACGGCAGGCGCTCGGGCTGGCGACCGGCTCGGCTGTCCCGAGCGCTGCCGTCGGCGACGGGAGCGTCTCGGGCCCGGCGGCGGCCGGGCACCGCCGGCCAGGCCAGCAGAATCCGGACGCATCGCCGCTCTGCGTGAAGCCTGAGCCGTCGGTCGCACCGGCGTAGATTTCCCCTTCCACTGCGATCGCGATCCGATCGCCGGCCGGCGACCACGCGAGGCCGTGCACATGACCTGCCCCAAACGTGTCGCTGATTCGATGCGCGTCACTCCCGTCGGCGTTCATCACCCACACGCTGTGGCTGGAATTGCAGTAGCCGTCAGCGAACGCGATCTGCGTCCCGTCTGGAGAGAACATCGGATCCCTGACGATGCCGCCGTCGTCAGCGGCCTGCGACTTCCAGAGCACGTCGGCGGGGCCGCCGTTAGCGTCGACGGCGAAGAGGGCGCCGTCGTGGCAGGAGCGTCCCCTCACGGTCTTGCCCGCGAAGACGACGCGCGACCCGTCGGGAGAGATCGTGGCGCCTGAGGGCCGAGAAGATCCAACGACATCGCTGGACCCCGACAGCGGCTCGGACACCTGCGTCTCCGAGCCGTCGGCGCGCAGGACGAACAGGTTGCCGGGGAGACCCTTCTGGATGAGGCGCGTGCCGTCCTCCGAGCACCCGAGAACGGTGCCTGTCTCGAGATCCTGGTTTCCGCAGTCGATGGGACCGGCGGCCGGCTCGGCAGTCCCGAGCGCTGCCGTCGGCGATGGCGACGCCCCCGGCCCGACGCCGGGCTGCCGCAGGATGGTCAGCCCGACGACGCAGGTGGCCACGACCACCACTGCAGTCAGGCCCAGTCTGGCAAGGGTGGCGATCCCCCATCGGGCGCGAGACGAGATCGTGGATCGCATCGCAGGCATCGTCATCAAGCCCGGGCTGGCCTTCGCCTGCCGGGTCCGTGGGAGCTCCGCATGGATCGCGTCGATGACGCCACCGGGGAGCGGTGTGGCTCCATCGAACTCAATGAGGTAGTCCTCGACCTGCCCGATGAACTCGTCGTGCTCTCTCATGCCAGGCTCTCGTTTCGCTCCAGTCGCGCATCGGCCTCGACGGCCTCGCGCAGGTACTTGAGTGCGTAGTGGAGGCGCGACCGGACCGTGCCCACGGGCGTTCCCATGGCCTCGGCCGCCTCGGTCGACGACAGACCGACGTAATGGATCAGCACGACCACGGTCCGATGCTCGACGCCGAGCCGCCGGAACGCCTGATCGAGCTGGTGCTGGAGGGCGATGCGGGACGCGGAATCGGGCACGACAGGCTCATCGGATGCCAGCAGCCGGAGGTTGCCGCGGTGACGTCGTTCGCGGCGCGCTTCGGCGTTGCAGGCATTGACGAGGAGGCGGTAGGCCCAGGCCTCGAACCGGTCTGGATCCCTCAGCCTTGGCAGGTTCTGCCACGCGTCGAGCAGCGCTCGCTGCGTCGCATCCTCGGCCAGGTACGGGTCGCGCAGGATCCGTCGCGCGACCGAATGGAGGTGGTCACCAACGCGCCCGACGAGCTCGTTGAAGGCCGCTTCGTCGCCGTGCATCGCCCGCTCGACGAGTTTCCGCTCCATTCCCCTCTCCTGTCCGACCCCTTCCACAGGGCCGGTTCGCGGAGTATGAGTCGCCGAAGATCCGATCCGTTCAAACAGGCTCGAGGCATCTGGCGCGCCGCGGATTTAGTGGTGGAGCTCCGGGTCGAAGGCGATCCGCCTATCGGGGTCGACTTGACCTCAGTCGGGATCGCTATCGAACCATATGCCGCCGCGCATCACGCGGCGGACGACGAGGTCGCCGTCGAGCTCCACGAGATCGGCTCGCTGGCCGACCGCGATTCGGCCACGGTCCGCGATGCCCAGCAGGGCCAGCGGGTTGCGGCTCGCCGCCGCCACCGCGGCGGGCAACGCGATGCCTGCCGCGACCAGATTGCGGACGGCGCTGTCCAGGGCGATGACCGACCCGGCCAGCGTCTCGGTCCCTGCCAGCGTCGCGCGCTGGCCGACGACCTCGACGTCGAGCCCCCCGAGCCGCCCATGCCCGTCGCCCATCCCGGCCAGCGCGATCGCATCGCTGACCAGCATCAGCCGGTCCGACGGCTTGAGTCGCGCGATGAGCGGCCAGAGCGCCGGATGGACGTGGATGCCGTCGGCGATCAGCTCGACGTAGGTCGCGTCGTGGAGCAGGGCGGCCACGGCGACCCCAGGCGCACGGTGGTCGACGCCGCTCATGGCGTTGAAGAGGTGCGTCGTCGACCTCGCGCCCGCCGCGAAGCCGGCATGCGCCTCCTCGAAGGTCGCCGCCGAGTGACCGAGCGAGATGGCCACGCCGCGGTCGCTGAACCAGCCGATGAGCTCGGTCGCGCCCGGCAGCTCCGGCGCGACCGTCATCAGTCGGAGGCCATCGACGAGCGGCTCGAGCGACGGGCGTGGCACGTTCGCGGGCAGCAGCAGGTGGGCGGCGTCGTGCGCACCCCGCCGGACGGTGGCGAGGAACGGTCCCTCCAGGTTGAAGCCCAGCGGCTGGGCGCCGTCGGAGGGGCTGTCGGGCAGCCATGCCCGGACGCGCTCGGCGAAGGCGACCAGCGCGTCGAGCGGCGCGGTCACGGCGGTCGGCAGGAACGAGGTCACGCCGCGCCGCAACAGGCGCCGGGCCATGCCGTCGAGCGCGTCGCGGCCACCCATCGCGTCGTGGCCGCCCCAGCCGTGGACGTGGAGGTCCACGAACCCCGGCGCGACGAGCGGGCGGTCCGCAAAGGAGTCATCGTCGAGAGGTCGACCGCCGCGATCGACCTGTCCTCGACCGTGATCGAGCCCCCCACGACTCGATCGTCGAGCACCAGCCGACCGCTGACGGTGGTCGTCATCTCCATCGTCATCGGCCGCTCCGGATCGGCCGCCCGGCGGTCTCTCCGGCGGCGCCGGGATCCGGCCGCTCGACATCGAACTGCACGTCGAGCCCGTAGCGGTCGGCGGGATAGCGGGACTCCGTCGACTCCAGGCGACGGCCGTGGGCGTCGTCGATCGTGCGCCGTTCCACGAGCAGGGGCGACCCGACCGGCACCTCGAGGAGCTCGGCATCCTCGAGCGTGGCGGCCTCGGCGGTGATCGTGCCGGTGCCGCGGCGGGGCTTGAAGCCGGCCGCCGTCAACGCGGCGTGGAGCGACCCGTGGGCCAGGTCGGCACGCATGACGGCCGCTTCCGTGCGGCGGTCCAGGATGGCCGTCTCCAGGGCGATCGGCTCGCCATCGGCGCAACGCAGGCGGCGGACGACGACGATCGGCTCACCGCCATCGACGGCCAGTCGGGCGGCTTCGTCCGGCGATGACGGCCGCACGATCGTTCGCAGGACGCGCGAGCTCGGGACCCGGCCGCGACGTGTCATCTCGCGGCTGAAGGTCATCAGTCGGTCCGCGCGCCGGTGGGCCGGTGGTTGGACGACGAAGCTGCCGAGGCCGGGTCGCCGCTCGACGAGACCCTCGTCGGCCAGCCGCTGCATCGCATTCCGGGCGGTCATCCGGCTGACCCCATAGCGCTCGCAGAGCTCGGTGTCCGACGGCAATCGGTCGCCCGGCCGTCCGCGCGCCACCTGCTCGCGGAGCGCACGTTCGATGCGCGCGTACTTCGGCAGATAGGCAGCCTCGGGGCTCATCGGACGGCCCGCGCACCGGTTGTCCCGCCGCCGCCAAGGCTGGCGGCGACTTCCGCCCCGTGGACGGCGGCGCCGATCGCGCCGGCCCACGTGCCGAGCTCGGCGGGCACCAGGCGCACGCGGTCGAGCGCCGTCGTGTGGACGCGCTGGAGCAGCTCGGCCTCGATGGTGCCGCGCAGCAGGTCGAAGGCAGCCGCGATGCCGCCGCCGATGACGACCACGTCAGGGGTGATGACCGCGATCATGTTGGCGATGCCGATGCCCAGGTAGCGCCCGACGAGGGCGAGGCCGACGATGGCCCTCGGATCGGCCGCACGGGCCGCCTCGAACGCGGCCTCGGCCGTCTCCGTGCCGCAGGCAGCGGCGATACGATCGGCCCGCGCGAAGGCCTCCAGACAGCCGCGGTTGCCGCAGCCGCACATCGGGCCGTCGGCGTCGAGCGTCTGATGGCCGAGCTCGCCGCCAGTCCCGTCGTGGCCCTGATAGACGTGGCCATCGATGGCGATGACGCCCCCAACGCCGGTGCCCAGGGTCAGGCCGATCATCGAGCCGGCCCCGCGACCGGCGCCGAGGCGGAGCTCCGCGAGCCCGAAGGCGCGCGCGTCGTTGATGAGGCAGGCCGGCAGGCCCAGCGCGGCCCCGACCGGCCCGGCCACCGGCCGCCCTGCCCAGGCGCCGGGGACGTTGACGAGGAAGCGCGTCGTGCCCGCCACCGGGTCATAGAGGCCCGGGATGCCGATACCCAGCGTCGTGATGCCCGGCGAGCGGCCGATCGCCTCGGCGCCGACCTCTGCCAGGCGTGCCACGACGGCGTCAGGTCCGCCCTCGGCAGGCGTCGGGACCTGGTCGCGGTCGATCACCCGCCAGTCGGCGGCCTCGCGTTCGACGACCACCCATTTGATGTTCGTGCCCCCAAGGTCGAGGCCCAGATGGCGGCTGACGGGCAGGCGGCCGCTCGCGTCCATCAGGTCTCGCCGGTCACCCGGGTGTAGGCGGCTGCGACGGCGACGATGATGGCGCCGAAGAGGACCTGGCGCACCGCCTCCGGGTAGCCGAGCGACGACAGGAGCGAGGAGAGGACGGTCAGGATCAGGGCGCCCACGATCGTCCCGCCATAGCCACCGCGGCCACCGAAGATGGACGTCCCGCCGATGACCGCGGCTGCCACCGAGGGCAGGATCAAGGAGTCGGCCAGTTGGACGCTGGCGACGTTGGTCAGGCCGGAGATCAGCAGCCCCGCGACCGCGGCCAGGAGCGCCGAGATGATGTAGAGCAGGATGAGGACCTGCCACGCACGGGCGCCCGACAGCCGCGTGGCGATCGGGTTGTCACCGACCGCGTACAGCAGGCGACCGAAGCCGGTCCGGCGCAGGCTGAACAGGATGAGCAGCGCCACCGGCAGGAAGACCGCCAGGCTGTTGGGCACGACATCAAGGAAGCGGCCGGACCCGAGCGTCCTCAGCTCTTCCGCGACCCCGGTGAACGTCTGGAGGGTCAGGATCTGCCAGGCGTTGTCCAGCCCCAGGACGACCAGGCTCATGCCCAGGGTCATGATCAGGGGATGCACCCGGAAGATGCCCACGCCGATGCCGTTGACGAGGCCGATGAGCACGGCGGCGACAAGGGCGACCACGAGGCCGATCGCGAGCCCCTGGCCATGGATGAACGTGGCGGTGACGAAGCCGGCCATCGACGCCACGGCACCGACCGAGAGGTCGATGCCGCCGGTCAGCATCGCCAGCGTCTGGCAGCCGGCGAGGATGGCCAGGGGCACGGCGGCCTGCAGGATGACGCCGGACCATTCCGCGCTGACGATGCCCGGTCGGGCGAGCTGGGACAGGACGACGAGGATCGCCAGCATGCCGATCAGCGGGATGAGGGGTCGGTCGCGGAACAGGCGACGCAAGCTTTCTCCGCTTGGCCGGGTCGCGGTGCTCGCCGCCGCGCTCATGTCCGGCTTCGACGCAGCTGGATAAGGCTGCCGACCATGACCACGCCGATGAGGATGATCCCCTGGGCGACGAGGGCGAGGTTCGTATCGACGCTGAGGAACGTCATGTCGGACCGGATGAGGGACAGGATGAGGACCGCGACGATCGGCCCCACGAGGCCGCCCCGGCCGCCGGCCAGACTCACGCCGCCGAGCACGATCGCCGCCACGCTGAACAGCGTGTACGGCCCGGGGACGGGGGTGCCGACGCCCGTGCTCGCGATCTCGCTCAGCCCGGCGAGGGCGCAGAAGAGCCCCATCAGGGCATAGGCCGCGACCTTCGTCCGGCCGACCGACACACCGCTGCGGAAGGCCGCCAGCGGGTTGCTCCCGATCGCGTAGATCGACAGGCCAAGCCTCGAGCGTCGGATGGGGATCCACAGCAGGGCCACGACCACGATCAGCACGAGGGCCGCCTTGGGGATCCACGGGCTGCCCAACGGCCCGTTGATGAGGTCCTTGAGCCACTGGGCCGCAGCGCCGCCGGGCGTCTCCAGGACCAGCAGGGCGCAGCCCGCCCAGACGAAGCCCATGGCCAGCGTGACCACGATGTCCGGCACGCGCGTGACGACGACGAGGCTGCCGTTGATGGCACCGAGCACGATCCCGAGCAGGAGCACGCCGATGACCGCGCCGACACCGAAGACCTCGGATTGGCCGTTCATCAGCACTGCCGCGACGACGCTGGTCAGGGCGATCACCGACCCGACGGAGAGGTCGATGCCACCGGAGATCACGACGACTGCCTGAGCGGCGGCCGCGAGGGCGAGCGGCAAGATGGAGATCGCCAGGCCCTGCAGGCCGGCCGTCCCGTAGCTCGGCTGGATGAGCTTGGTGAACACGAGCAGCAGGACGAAGAACCCGACCAGGCTGAGCGTCCAGCCATTGCGTCGCGCCCATCGGGCGGCGACATCAGCCGGCCGTTCGCGGCCGGCCTCGATCGGAGCGGCCGCCGCGCTCACGGCTCGCCATCCGGCTGGGAGGCTGGGCCCGGTGCCGCGTCGGACACCCCCGCGGTCGCATCGGCCGATCCTCCGCCCGCGTCGGCGACGCTTGCAGCGACCAGCTCGGCGGCGACTTCCTCGGGCATCTGCGCGTCCGATCTGAGGTTGTACGCAGCTCGGAGGAGTGCCGCCTCATCGGCATCCACCGCCCCGATCTCGGCGACGATGCGGCCACCGAAGATCACGATCGCCCGATCGCAGGCGAGCTGGATCTCCTTGAGCTCGGAGGTGTACAGCAGGACGGCGGCCCCAGCTTCCGCGAGGTCGCGGAGCAGGATGTAGATCTGCTGTTTGGTGCGGATGTCGATGCCACGGGTCGGGTCGAAGCAGAGCAGCGTCCGTACGCCACCCGCGACCCAGCGGGCGATGGTCACCTTCTGCTGATTGCCACCCGACAGCCTGCGGACCTCGCCTCCGGCGCGAGCCTCGATCTGGAGCCTGGCGACGGCCGCGTCGACCACGCCTCGCTCACGATCGAGGTTGATCGGGCCCCACGTGCGCACGCGGGCAGTCGAGGGCAGCGCGATGTTCTCGCGCACGGATCGCTGCATCAGCAGCGCCTCAGCGCGGTCTGCCGCGATGTACACGAGGCCCGCTCGGATGGCGTCAGCGGGATGGCCGAACGAGACGGCCGCGCCGTCCACGAGCAGCTCGCCGCCGCTCGGGCGGTCGGACCCTGCCAGGATGTCGAACAGCTCGTCCTGCCCCTGGCCTTCGAGGGCCACCACCCCGAGGACCTCGCCGGGATAGAGGTCGAAGGAGACATCCTGCAGCTTGGTGCCCGAGCTCAGTCCGTGGGCCGACAGGCGAGGCGTGACGCCGGCCCTGCGGGCAGCGGATGCCGCCCGGTCGGCGATGGCCGGCATCTCCTCTGCGATCTTGCCGAGCATGAGCTCCACGATGCGCTCCTCGGAGCCCTCGCTCACGTCGACGACACCGACCGTCTCGCCCTCGCGCAACACGGTGGCCCGGTCGCAGACGGCGGCGATCTCGATCATCCGATGGGAGATGAAGATCACGGAGCGGTCCCCGCCTCGGCGGCTGCCGATGACCTCGAGGACGCGCTCCGTCAGGTTGGCGGGCAGGGCCGCGGTCATCTCATCGAGCATCAACACGTCGGGCTCGATGGCCAGCGCCCGCGCGAGGTCGATGATCCGCAGCGAGGCCAGTGGCAGCCGCCGCGCCATGCTCGACAGGTCGAGGTCGATGAGTCCCAGCTCGTTCAGCCAGTGCCGGAACGGCTCGAGCGGCGTCTCGGTCAATCGGAGGTTGGATCGGATGTCCAGGTCCGGGATGAGCGCCGGCTCCTGGTAGACGGAGACGATCCCGCCGCGACGCGCCTCACCCGGCGAGTGGACGGTGAGCTCTCGACCCCGAACGGCGATCGTGCCGCCGTCGGGCCGGACGGCGCCGGTCAGGATCTTGACCAGCGTGCTCTTGCCGGCGCCGTTGGCGCCCATCAAGGCGTGGACCTCGCCCGGCACGACGGCAAGCGAGGCCGACTTCAGCGCGACAACGGCGCCGTAGATCTTGGAGATGTCCGAGGCCTCAAGCAGGAGGCCGGTCGCGGTTAGGGTCATCGATCCCCGAACCTGACGAGCAGTGAGGCGAGGGGCGCCGCCGAAGCGGCACCCCTCGCGACATTCAACGGGTGGGGAGGCTAGTCGTTCGGGCCCTTGCAGGCGACCGCCTGGTCGGGCGTGTACGTCGTCCAGCCGGGGATCTCCAGGCCGAGCGGCCAGGTCGGGGTGAGCCCCTTGACCGACTGCCAGGAATTGAGAGTGGCTTTGCCCGCGTCCGTCAGGTTGTCGGCGATGACGGGAACCAGGAGGACGGTGTTGGGCTGACTGGCGGACGGATCGGTCTCGACCGTCTCGCCCTTCAGGAGCTTGAGCGCGAGCGCCACGCCAGCGCCGCCGACGGCGGCGGTGTTGGTGACGGCGGCACCCTTGAGGTCGGGGTAGTTGGTCGGGTCAAGCAGCTGCTTGGTGAACGAGCCGCGGTCCGTGCCGACGATGGGCACGAACTTCTTGCCCGATGCCTTGATCGCGTCGACGACCTCGGAGTCGATACCGGACGTCCAGATGCCATCGATGTCGTCATAGGCGCCGCTCGAGATGAACTCGGTCGCCAGCTTGGTGGCGGTCGCCGGATCCCATCCGGTGGCGACGCCATCGGCGCTCGGGACGACGGTGATACCCGGATAGTCCTTGAGCGCGTTCTTGAACCCGATGTCGCGGTCGGAGTCGGCAGGATGCCCGGCGATGCCGCGCATGTAGTAGACCTTGCCCTTGCCGCCCAGCTGCTCGAAGAGCCACTTGGCGCCGAGCTCGGCGTACTTGATCTGGTTGTTGTACAGGTTATAGGTGTCGGGATCGGTCACGTAGGCATCGACCGCCACGGACTTGATGCCCGCTGCCTTGGCCTCGGCCAGCGCCGGGTTGAGGGCCTTGGCGTCGCTGGGGTTGAAGACGATCGCGTCGACGCCCTTGGCGATCAGGTCGCGCAAGTCCTGGAGCTGCTGCGCAGGCTTCACGTCGTGCGTGATGACGGTGAGGTCGGAGACCTCGCCCGACGACAGGGCTTCAGCCTTCGCGGTGCAGTTCTGCTCCTCGCGGAAGCCGTTGCCGGTGCCGCCGGTGTTCGAGAAGCCGATCTTGTACTTGGCACCTGACGCTGCACCGCTGGGTGACGAGCCGGTGGTGCCGCACGCGGCGACGAGAACTGCGACGGCCGCCAGGCCGACCAGCAGTCTTCGACTGGATGATCCGAGCATTCGTTCTCCTCCTATCGCGAACGACCGTGCCGATCTGGTCACGTCGACGCACTGACAGTCCCCCCTCACGGGAGCCGAGCGACGCGAACTACCGGCCGCACCTCCTCCGCGTGAAGGCCATGGAGCTCACTCCTCCGTGGCAATGGTACGACGCGCGATCCGGAGCGCGTGCTCTCGATAGGCGTCGTCGAACAGCTGTCGCGAGCGTTCGGCACCGACGACCGACGCCCGCGTGATGACCGATGGCATCGCGCCGCGCGCCACGAGCGAGCTGCGCGGTGCGCACCTTGATGGCGTTGACGATGGCCACGGCCGCCAACGAGGAACCCGGTCCGACGGGTGTCTCGAGGCCCTCGATCTCGATCATCGCATCGGCGTGCGGTGTGCACAGGTCGATGACCAGGTCGGCCTCGTCGAGCAGTCGGCTGCCGACCAGCGGATCCGGTTCGTCGGACATCGACTGCGCGACGGAGGTCACCGCGATCACACGCAGCCCGCGCCGTCGCGCGCCGCGCGCCATCTCGACCGGGACGGCCGACAACCCGCCGGCCGAGAAGACCATCATCACGTCCGTCGGCCCGAATGTGAAGTTGGCGAGGATGACCTCGGCCAGACCCGGCATGCGCTCGATGAACATCGCCTGCCGCTGGCCGTTGGCGCCGACGACCTGGGTATGGAAGGTCATCGAGAGCTCGACGATGGGGTTGAAGCCCGGGTACGAGCCGTAGCGCGGGAACATCTCCTCGACCGGGATGCGCGAGTGGCCGGTGCCGAAGAGATGGACCAGCCCGTCTGACGCGATCGCGTCCGCGCACCACTGGCTGGCCTGTTCGATGGCCTCGGACTGGGTCGCCTCGAGACGCTCGAGCAGGCGGATGGCCTCAGGCAACCACGGCAGCCGCCGGCTGGTCGAGCTGGTCGCGCTGGCGTCGACGCGCACGGGCTCGACCACCGTCAGTAGCCACCATCAGCGGCCGCGCCGGCCGCGGCAGGCTCAGCAACGGCTGGCTCGGCTGCGGCGCCGCTCGCACGTGCCCGGAAGTCGTCGAGGATGGTGCTCGTGGCGGTCGCGCCGACGCGCGTCACCCCGAGGTCCATGACCGCCAGCAGGGCGTCCAGGGTGCGCACGCCTCCGGCCGCTTTGACCTGCACGTGCGGAGAGACCGAGCGGCGCATGAGGGCGAGGTCCTCGTGCGTCGCGCCACTCGGCGCGAAGCCGGTCGAGGTCTTGACGAAGTCGGCGCCGGCCGCCTCGCTGACGATGCACGCACGAACCTTCTCGTCATCGGTCAGGTAGGCGTTCTCGAAGATGACCTTGACGATGGCGCCCGCGGCATGGGCGAGCTCGACGACGGCCGCGATGTCGGCCTGGACGTCGGTATCGCGGCCCGATCGCAGGGCGCCGATGTCGATGACCATGTCCAGCTCGACGGCGCCGTCGGCCAGGGCGCGTTGCGACTCGAAGACCTTGGTCGTCGTGACCGAGCTGCCGTGGGGGAAGCCGATGACGGTGCCGACCTTGACATCCGTGCCGGCCAGGATGGCCGCCGCCCGGACGACGTCGACCGGCTTGACGCACACGGAAGCGACGTCGTAGCGGGCCGCGAGCCGGCAGCCGTCCTCCACGAACACGTCGTCGAGCTCCGGCCGCAGGAGGGAGTGATCGATGGTCTTGGCGACGTCGCGGTAGGTGCGGCCGGCGTAGGTCTCGGTCGTCATCGCTCAGACGACATACGGCCGGAGCGTGTTGCGGGCGAGCAGAAAGCCGCGCTTGACCAGCTCGTCGGTGCCCTCGAACTTGCGGTCCTCGTGCTCGATGATGCAGTCCCCCTCGTAGCCGGCGCGATAGAGGGCCCGGAAGACGATGCCCCAGTCGACGTCGCCCAGGCCCGGCACGCGCGGCACCTGCCAGCCGATGCCGGCCGAGAGCGTGCCGCGTTCGTACAGCCCGTCCCGGTCGATCATCAGGTCCTTGGCCTGGAAATGGAGGATGTGCGGCCCGAACTCCCGGATGAAGCGCTCCTGGTCGATCATCAGCCAGACCAGGTGCGAGGGGTCGTAGTTGAGCCCGATGGTGCCGCCCCACTGCTCCAGGATCCGTCGCCAGATGGATGGCGACCAGGCGATGTTGTGGCCGGCCGGCCATTCGTCGCGGCTGAAGATCATGGGGCAGTTCTCGATGGTCAGCTTGCGGCCATGGTCCTGGGCGAAGCGCACGATGTCGGGCCAGACCTCCAGCGCGACCTGCCAGTTCTCGTCCTGGCTCTTGGCCGCGTCGCCGCCCATGAAGGTGTTGACGAGCGGCACGTCCATCTTCTCGGCGGCCGTGATGACGTGCTTGAGATGGCCGATGACCTGCTCGCGGTGCGCCGGATCGGGATGGAGCGGGTTGGGATAGAAGCCGAGACCGGAGATGCCCAATCCCCGAGCGGCGACGGCGCCCGCCAGCTCGGAGGCCCGCTCCGCCGACAGGTTGGCGACGTCGATGTGCGACGTGCCCGCGTACCGTCGCGTCTGGCCGGTCGTCCGAGGCCAGCAGGCGATCTCGAGGACCTCGAAGCCGTTGCCAGCGGCCCAGTCGGCGACATCGAGCAGCGGCGTCTCAGGGAAGGGTGCGGTCAGGAACCCCAGCTTCATGGCGTCAGGACCTCGGCGACAGGGCTGGCGGAGCGCGGACCGGTCGTCATCGCGGGCCGCTCCACGTCGACCCAGCGACCGGTGGCGGCACTGGCCGCGATGGCGTCGCCGACGAGCATCTCGTCATGGCCGTCGGCGAAGGTGGCATACGGCGGCTGGTCGGCCATGCGCCCCGCTCGCACGTCGGCGTAGATGGCCCGGAAGAGGGCCCCGAAGGTGTCGCCGAAGCCCTCCACGTGGCCACCCGGCAGGGCGGCGGCGGCGCGCCCAGCCTCGTTCATCATCGCCGGGTTGCGCTGCAGGATCTCGTTGGGCCGGTCGCGATGGCCGATCCACAGGTGGTCGGGTGTCTCCGAGTCCCAGGCCGCGGCCGAGTCGGAGCCATCGATCTCGTACTGCAGCGAGTTCTTGCGCCCGGGACTGACCTGCGACAGGCTGACCGCGCCCCGAGCGCCGTCGGCGAAGCGGAGCAGGATGGTCGCGGCATCCTCGGAGGCCATGGCCCGCGTCATGGTCTCGCCGACGCGCTCGGTCGAGAACGTCTCGACCGGCCCGGTCGGCTGCTGGCGTTCGCCGATGAACGTCGCCAGGTCGGCCATCACCGAGACCACCGGCTGGCCGGTGATGAAGGTCATCAGGTCCAGCCAATGGGAGCCGATGTCACCGACCGCCCGCAGCGCGCCGCCCTTGTCGGGCTCCAGCCGCCAGTTCCAGTCGGTCGCGTGGAGCAGCCAATCCTGGAAGTAGCGACCGGTCACCAGGCGAACCTCGCCCAGCGCGCCCTCGGCGACCGCCTGGCGGAGGTGCTGGTTGAGGGGATAGAAGCGGATGTTGAAGTTGACGGCGCTGACCAGACCCGAGACATCGGCGAAGCGGACCAGCTCGGCCGACTCGGCAGCGGTCATGGCCAGCGGCTTCTCGCAGACCACGTGGCGACCGGCGGCCAGGATCTGGTCGCGCCTGCGGCACGTGCAGGTGGTTGGGCGACGTGACGTGCACGACCTGGACCGACCCGTCGTCGAGCAGGGCCTCGAGCGAGGGGTAGGCCACGGCGACACCGAGGGCGGCCGCCCGCTGCGAACCGCGTTCCGGGCTGCTGCCGAGCACGCCGCGGACGTCGACGCCGATGCGCCGAAGCGCTTCCACGTGGACGGTGCCGATGAAGCCGGTGCCGATGACGGCGGCACCGATAGGGGAGGACATCCGCGACGACTAACCCCTCTAGATGGTCTAGACCATTGGTGGTCACGATAGCGGCCGGCCCGACGTCCGGTCAAGGTCCAGCACGCTCGCTGCTCGGCCGATCAGCTGGCGACGACGACCCGATCGATGAAGTCCCCGGAGGCGGGATCCTTGAGGATCAGCTTGTGCCGGCCGTCGGGCAGGATCTCGCGCTTGATGACCACCTGACCCTCGAAGGTCTCCGGCGTCGAGGAGATGCGCGGCGTCGACCCGCCGCGCCAGTCGAGGGTGACGGGCTCCCAGGCGTGGCGTTGGGCCGATCGGTAGCAGGCGTCCATGATGCTGTTGACCACGTAGCCGTCGTAGAACGTCTCCTGCGGCGCGCGCCCCTCGTCGATGGCCTGGAACATGTCGGTGAACATGTCGACATAGCCCAGCTCGGCGACCTCGTCACCGACCGGGAAGAGCCAGCCGGCGGTCGTCTCGGCCTTCTCGGCGACGTAGCCGCCGCCACCGCCGCCGGCGGAGAACATCTCGAAGCCGGTGCGCAGGAAGTGGTTCATCCAGATCGTGCCGTGAGTCCCGGCGACCTCGTCGCGCAGGTCCATGCCGCCACGAAAGGTCCAGCTGACCTCGAACTGGCCGATGGCGCCCGACTCGAAGCGGATGAGCGCGATGGCGTTGTCCTCGTCGTCGATGGGGTGGACGAGGGTGTCGGTGTAGCAGAGGACCTCGACCGGTCGGTTGCCCTTGCCCACGAAGTTGCGGACGATCTCGATGCAGTGGCAGCCGAGATCGATGATCGCGCCGCCGCCGGTCAGGCGCCCATCCCAGAACCAGGCCGAATGCGGCCCGGGGTGGGTCTCGCGCGACCGGACCCAGGTCACATCCCCGATGGCGCCGGCCTGCACCGCGGCGACGGCCTTGAGCGTCTTCGGCGTGTAGCAGAGGTCCTCGAGGTAGCCGGCGAAGACGCCGGCCCGTTCGACGGCCTGCAGCATCCACGCAGCCTCGGCCGCCGTGCGGCCCAGCGGCTTGGTGCAGAGGACCGATTTGCCGGCCGCAGCGACGAGCGTGACGGCCTCCTCGTGCAGATGGTTGGGCAGCGCGACGACGACGATGTCGGTGTCGGGGTGGTTGATGGCGACGGCCAGGTCATCGGTGTGCTCGGGGATGCCCCAGCGCCGGCTGAACGCCTGCCCGCGGCCGGCGCTGCGCGAATAGGCGACCGTGACCCGATCGCGACTGCGCTGGCCGTGCAGCGTGTTCGTGTAGAAGTCGCCGATGAGGCCGGTGCCGAGCATGGTGATGGCGTGGCCGTCCATGATCCCTCCTGCGCGCTGGGCTTCCGCAGCGAAGTCTAGGCGGGCTAGAGGGGACGCGGAGCGGGTCGAGGCGCCGGCGGCGCTTGGCACCTTCGGCGCGACGTGACACGATCATGCAGCTGACCAGCAGACCAGCCGCGGGCGCAGCAGCGCCCGACATCGGCTCGGCACTGATCAGAATCGAGCCAGGCGACGCCGACGGAGAGCGCCGTTCCGCCCACCAGATGGAGACACGATGAGCACGGCCACGAGGACGGTCACGCAGTCGACGGAGGTCTACGCGGCCGACAGCCACGATCTGATCCGCGTCCATGGCGCGCGCGTGAACAACCTCAAAGATGTCAGCATCGAGATCCCGAAGCGCCGCTTGACGGTGTTCACCGGCGTCTCCGGCTCGGGCAAGAGCTCGCTGGTCTTCGACACCATCGCTGCCGAGTCGCAGCGGATGATCAACGAGACGTACAGCACTTTCGTGCAGGGCTTCATGCCCACGCTGTCGCGGCCCGAGGTCGACGTGCTCGATGGCCTGACGCCCGCGATCATCGTCGACCAGGAGCGGATGGGCGCCAACGTCCGCTCCACCGTGGGCACCGCCACCGACGCCAACGCGATGCTACGGGTCCTGTTCAGCAGGCTCGGGCAGCCGCACATCGGCTCGTCGAACGCGTTCTCGTTCAATGTCCCATCGGTCCGAGGTGGCGGGGCGATCACGATCGAACGCGGCGCCGGAAAGGCCAAGACCGAGAGCCGGACCTTCACCATCACCGGTGGGATGTGCCCTCGCTGCGAGGGGACGGGCACGGTCTCCGATATCGATCTCACGCAGCTGTACGACGACACGAAGTCGATCGCAGAGGGCGCCATCACCATCCCCGGCTACAAGGTCGACAGCTGGTGGACCGTCGGGCATCTTCACGGCGTCCGGCTTCGTCGACCCGAATAAGCCGATCCGCGAGTACACCAAACAGGAACTCGACGACTTCCTTTACAAGGAGCCAACCAAGGTCAAAGTCAACGGCGTCAACCTGACCTACGAGGGGTTGGTCCCCAAGGTGCAGAAGTCGTTCCTGTCCAAGGACCCGGACGGGCTTGCAGCCACACATCCGGGCGTTCGTGGACCGGGCGGCCACATTCAAGGCGTGCCCCGAGTGCGGCGGGACTCGCCTCAGCGAAGGGGCCCGCTCCTCGCGGATCGGCGGGGTCAACATCGCCGATGCCTGCGCCATGCAGATCAGCGACCTCGCCGACTGGGTCCGCGGCCTGGATGAGCCGTCCGTGGCGCCGCTGCTGACGACGCTGGAGGAGACGCTCGATTCGTTCGTGGAGATCGGGCTGGGCTACCTCTCGCTCGACCGGCCATCCGGCACGCTGTCGGGCGGCGAGTCGCAGCGGACGAAGATGATCCGCCACCTCGGTTCCTCGCTCACCGACATCACCTACGTCTTCGATGAGCCCACGATCGGCCTGCACCCCCACGATATCCAGCGCATGAACGACCTGCTGCTGCGCCTGCGGGACAAGGGCAACACGGTGCTCGTCGTCGAGCACAAGCCCGAGGCGATCGAGATCGCCGACCATGTCGTCGACCTCGGCCCGGGCGCCGGCACGGCCGGCGGCGAGGTGATCTTCGAGGGAACCGTCGACGGGCTGCGGGCCAGCGGCACGATCACCGGTCGCCACCTCGACGACCGGGCGTCCCTGAAACCGTCGGTGCGGGCGGCCTCGGGCGTGCTCGAGGTGCGCGGGGCCAGCGCCCACAACCTGCAGGACGTCGATGTCGACATCCCGCTCGGCGTGCTGGTGGTCGTGACGGGCGTGGCCGGGTCGGGGAAGAGCTCATTGATCCACGGCTCGGTATCGGGCCGGGAAGATGTGATATCAGTCGACCAGACCCCGATCCGCGGCTCGAGACGGAGCAACCCGGCGACGTACACCGGACTGCTCGACCCGATCCGCACGGCGTTCGCGAAGGCCAACGGCGTGAAGGCGGCGCTGTTCAGCGCCAACTCCGAGGGCGCCTGCCCCACGTGCAACGGCGCCGGCGTCATCTACACCGAGCTGGGGTTCATGGACACGGTCGCGACCACGTGCGAGGAGTGCGAGGGAAAGCGGTTCCAGGCATCGGTGCTGGAATTCCACCTTGGCGGTCGCGACATCAGCGAGGTACTCGCGATGTCGGTGACCGAGGCCAAGGAATTCTTCGGGGCCGGCGAGGCGCGCACGCCGGCCGCGCACGCCATCCTCGACCGGCTCGCCGACGTCGGGCTCGGCTACCTCAGCCTCGGCCAGCCGCTGACGACACTGTCCGGCGGCGAGCGGCAGCGGCTCAAGCTGGCCATCCATATGGCGCGAGAAGGGCGACATCTACGTCCTCGACGAGCCGACCACGGGCCTCCACCTCGCCGATGTCGAGCAGCTGCTCGGCCTTCTCGACCGGCTCGTCGATTCCGGCAAGTCGGCCATCGTGATCGCCCACCACCAGGCGGTCATGGCGCGCGCCGACTGGATCATCGACCTCGGCCCTGGCGCCGGCCACGACGGCGGCCGGATCGTCTTCGAGGGCACACCGGCTGACCTCGTCGCCGACCATTCCACCCTCACCGGCAAGCACCTCGCGGTCTACGTCGGCTCCTGACCGAAGTCCCTGACTGGCACCGTGAGACGTGTCGACGCGCGACGAATGGCAGACTGCGCAGGCCACGTCCCTGGAGCCGGCTGCGTTGGTCCGGCGACACGACAGCGGCACGGCCAGCATCGACTTGACCGTTGCCAGGCGGGTGCTATGATGCACGCGACCCCACGAACTTCCCCCGCGCCGCGGCCTACCCGGTCGACTGCCGCTGGGACCCCCCGTCGCTGACGCGACCCGCGGTCGTGCCGTCCGCAGCCGGGTCGGATCGTCGGGCCCCATCGCCGTCGCGTGCCGTCGCCGCCCGGACCGTCCCCCTTCCACGAGGATCCCGACGCCCCACATGAACATCAACGAACTGAAGTCCAAGAACCAGAGCGAGCTCGTCCGCATCGGCGGCGACCTCGACCTCGCCGGCGCCACCGAGATGCGCCAGGACGATCTCATCGAGCAGATCCTCCAGCGGCAGGTCGAGCGCGGCGGACAGGTCTATGCGACCGGCATCCTCGACATCGTCGACGACGGCTTCGGCTTCATGCGCCGTCACGGCCTGATGCCCAGCCCTGACGATGTCTACGTCAGCTCCAGCCAGGTGCGCCGCTTCGGCCTGCGCGCGGGCGATCGGGTCGGCGGCGTCATCCGCACGCCCAAGGACGGCGAGAAGTACTGGGGCCTGCTGCGCGTCGAATCGGTCAACGGCGTCGATCCCGAGACCGCCAAGCGCCGCCCGCACTTCGATGTCCTGACGCCGATCCACCCCATCGAGCTGCTCAACCTCGAGACCGACCCCAAGAACCTGAGCCAGCGACTGATCAACCTGGTCAACCCGCTGGGCAAGGGCCAGCGCGCCCTCATCGTCAGCCCGCCCAAGGCCGGCAAGACGATGCTCCTCAAGCAGATCGCCAACGGCATCACCGAGAACTATCCGGAGATCCTGCTCATGGTCGCGCTCATCGGTGAGCGCCCGGAGGAGGTCACCGACATGCGTCGCAGCGTCAAGGGCGAGGTCATCTCCTCGACCTTCGACGAGCCGACGGAGAACCACACCCACGTCGCCGAGATGGCCCTGGAGATCGCCAAGCGCCAGGTCGAGACCGGGCGCGACGTGGTCATCCTGCTCGACTCCATCACGCGCCTCGCGCGCGCGTACAACCTGGCGCTGCCACCCTCGGGCCGGACGCTCTCGGGCGGCATCGACCCCATCGCCCTCTACCCGCCCAAGCGCTTCTTCGGTGCCGCGCGCAAGATCGAGGAGGGTGGCTCGCTGACCATCATCGGCACCTGCCTCGTCGACACCGGCTCTCGCATGGACGACGTGATCTACGAAGAGTTCAAGGGCACCGGCAACTCCGAGCTGATCCTCGACCGGAAGCTGGCCGAGAAGCGCATCTACCCCGCCATCGACGTGCAGCGCTCGGGTACCCGCCGCGAGGAGCTGCTGCTCGAAGAGGGCACCCTGCGGATGGTCTGGACCATGCGCCGCATGCTGTCGGCGGTGGGCACCAACGAGGGCATCGAGCTGCTCCTCAACCGGCTGGCCAAGACCGACTCCAACGCCGCCTTCCTGGCCAGCCTGACCAAGGGTGCTGCCGCCGCCGAAGGCTGATTCCGGTGGTGCCATGCGGCACCGTCGAGCGTCACGACAGGTCGCCCCGGAGCGTCGCGGGGCTGCCTCGGGTTTGACGGTCTCGCGCGGCCTCTGGTAGGGTGCGGCGGTCAAAGGCCGCTCGCAGACGACTCGGAGGAGGGGTCAGCGAGCGGCTTCAGCGGCGATGTGAGGCTCCCAACTCCCATACCCGCCCATCAGGACGGCGCGCGCCGACCCCCTTAGCGCCCCACGCGAACACCCGCGTCCCAGGCGCCGTCCTTGCTCCTAGGAGACCGTATTGCGACAGGCGACGGTCACCGTGCGCGGCAGCCTGAAACGCCTCGCTCGTGACCCGCGTCGGGCTCTCACCCGGCTGACCGAACTCCGGCTCGCGGCCGCCCCGACCGGACGACCGGCCAGTCCCGCGGCCAAGGCTCGCCCGCAGGGCGTGCTCGCCACCCCGTCCACGGCCCTGTCGAGCCGCCGACCCCGCTTCGAGGGTCGCCTCCGTCGGCCGCACCTCTCCGACCTCGCTGCAGACCGGCGCGGCGCACCCGTCCTGGTCCTCATCCTCGTCCTCATCGCGTCGCTGCTGGCGACGTTGCCCGAGGATTCGGGCGTCGCCATCGGCGCCACCGAGGGCAGCGACGTCGCCCTCAACCCGCGCATCGCAGCCCTGACGGGCGGCGTCGCCCTGGCCGACGGCCCGCTCAACGCCGCCAAGCTGGGCAGCTCGGAGATGGACGGCCTGTCCTTCGAGACTTTCGACATCGCGCCCGCCGTCGACGTCCTTCCGGACGATGCGTCGCTCGCCGGGGGCGAGGTCGGATCCGTCGGCGCTGAGGGCGCGTCCGATGCCGGGATCGCGCCGCCGGGTGACGAAGCCGCGCTCGAGGCGGCCTCGGTCCTTGGCGGCGAGCAGGTCGTCGAGGGGCCGGCCGGCGGTGGCGAGGTGGACAGCGCCTCGTACACGTCCGACGGCACGCTCATCAAGCCCGTCGTCGTCGAGGACGACGCCAGCGGCATCGAGGACCAGGTCAAGGTCTACAAGGTCAAGTCCGGTGACACGCTGGTCGGCATCGCGGCCAAGTTCCATCTCGACATGTACACCCTTTGGTGGGCCAACCGGCTGAAGGCCAAGGACGAGCTCCACATCGGCCAAAAGCTCTACATCCCGCCCACCGACGGCGTCCTCTACACCGCCAAGGAAGGCGACACCGTCGACACCATCGCGGCCAAGTTCCGCGCCGACGTCGAGGAGGTCATCGCCTTCAACGACCTCGCCGGCGATACGGTCGTCATCGGCCAGCAGCTCATGGTCCCGGATGGCCGTGGAGCTGCCATCCCGACGCCCAAGCCGACGCCCAAGCCCAAGCCTCGAGTGACCACGAACCATGGCGGCGGCAACGGCGGCGGTGGTGGCGGTGGCGGCGGTGGTGGTGGCGGTGGTGGCGGTGGCTCCTGCGGCAGCTGCCACTTCGGCGGCAGCATGCGCTGGCCGGTCCCCGGCGGCCACATCAGCCAGTACTACCACTACGGACATTACGGCCTTGACATCGCGGCGGACTACGGCTCGTCGGTCATCGCCGCCGCCGGCGGCCGCGTGACCTTCGCCGGCTGGAAGAGCAACGGTGGTGGCTACCAGGTCTGGATCAGCCACGGCAACTCCATCTACACCACCTACAACCACATGTCGTCGGTGGCCGTCCGGGCCGGACAGTCCGTCTCGCGCGGTGAGCGTGTCGGCCGCGTCGGCCAGACCGGCTGGGCGACCGGCCCGCACCTCCACTTCGAGGTCTGGATCGGGCCGATCTGGGACGGCGGGCACCGCGTCAACCCGCTGCACTACCTGTAGGCTGGCTGCTCGACCGGAGCTCGGACCTTCGGCTCGTCGCCTGACGACCATCCGGCCCAACGCGACCGACGACCACCCGCTGCTACGATGACCTCGATGTTCCTCGACCGCGTGACGGTCTTCGTCCGGGCCGGCGACGGTGGAGACGGTGCCGCGACCTTCCGACGCGAAGCGCACGTCCCCCGGGGCGGGCCGGATGGCGGTGACGGCGGCCGCGGCGGATCGATCCACCTGCGGGTCGATCCCGGGCAGACGACCCTCTCCGACTTCCGCTTCAAGCACCACTTCAAAGCCGGCGCTGGGGGCCGTGGCAGTGGATCGCGGCGGCATGGCAAGGCCGGCACGGAGCTGGAGTTGCATGTGCCGCCGGGGACCGGTGTCTTCGATGAGCGTTCAGGTGACCTGATCGCGGACCTGGTCGCCACCGGCCAGCGGGTGATGGTCGCCCGCGGCGGGCGCGGCGGGCTTGGCAACGTCCACTTCGCGACGGCCACCCATCGGACGCCGCGCCATGCCCAGAAGGGCGAACCCGGCGAGGACCGCCAGCTGCGGCTCGAGCTCCGGCTCATCGCCGACATCGGGCTGGTCGGTCTGCCCAACGCGGGCAAGTCGACCCTGCTCGCCGCCCTGACCGCGGCCGATCCGAAGATCGCGGCCTATCCCTTCACGACCCTGACGCCGAACCTGGGTGTCCTTGACCTCGAGGCGGTCGATGCGCAGGACCATCGCCGGCCGACCATCGCCGATGTGCCCGGCCTTATCGAGGGCGCCAGCTCGGGCGCGGGGTTGGGCCACGCCTTCCTCCGGCACGTCGAGCGCACGCGCGTCCTGGTGCACGTCGTGGACATCGCAGCCCGCGACCCTGAAGCCGACTACGCGGTCATCCGGGAGGAGCTCGGCCTGCACGACCCGACGCTCCTCGAGAAGCCCATGCTGGTCGTCGCCAACAAGACCGACCTGCCGGAGGTGGCTAGCCACCAAAAGGCGTTCCTGGCGGCACGGCGCGCGCAGGACCTGCCGGTGGTCGCCATCTCCGCCATGGCCCACGATGGCCTCGACGCGCTGACCGCGGCGCTCGCGGCGCTGCTGCCGAGCTTCGAGGCGATGGCCGAACCGCCGGCCTCGACCGGCGTCGTCGTCCACCGCTTCGACGAGATGCGGGAGGGCTTCAGCGTCGAACACGAAGCCGACGGGTACCGCGTCCGCGGCAAGCGCATCGAGCGCCTGGCGGCCCAGACCGACTTCGACAATGAGGAGTCGGCCGAGCGATTCCAACGCGACCTCGCCAGGTTGGGTATCGATCGCGAGCTCCGGCGTGCCGGCGTCGAGGTCGGCGACGCGGTCCGCATAGGGGCGGTCGAGCTGGCCTGGGAGCCGGAGCTCTGGGCGTGAGCCAGCGGACAGGTGCCTGGGGCATCCTCGGTGGCACCTTCGACCCCATCCATGACGGGCATCTCGCGCTCGCCCAAACGGCTCGCGAGGAGCTCGGCCTCGACGGCATCCTGTTCGTGCCCGCCGGCCAGCCGCCACACAAGCCGGATCGGGTGATCACGGCACCGAGCCACCGAGCGGCGATGGTCGCGCTGGCCATCGCCGACGAGCCGGCCTTCGTCCTCTCGAGCATCGAGCTCGATCGACCCGGGCCGAGCTACGCCGTCGAGACGGCCGCAGCCCTAAGAGACGCGCCACCGGCCGCCGACGCATCGCCCGAGGAGCTGACCTGGATCATGTCGGTCGAAGCCCTCCAGGGGCTGCCGACATGGCGCGAGCCGAACCGATTCCTCGACCTCGTCTGCGTCGCGGCCGCGCCGCGCCAGGGCGGCCGCATCCCGGCCCGCGCCTGGATGGCCGAGCACTTTCCCGGCCAGGAGGATCGCATCCGCATCCTCGACGGACCGGAGCTCGGCCACTCGGCGACCGCCATCCGGCGGCTGGTCGGCGAAGGTCGATCCATCCGCTACCTGGTGCCGGCCGCCGTCGAGACGTACATCCGTGACCACGCCCTCTATCCCGCCCAGTTGTGGAGCAAGAACTGACCATGCCGACCCGATCCTCGCGCGCCGACCGCAGATGGAACCAGGCATGACCGGGCGGGCGCCCGGGCGGACACGCGTGACCAAGGTCACGCCGAATCGTCGGCCGGGCCTGCCCGCGCGGGACACGCCCATGCCGCCGATGGGCGACGCAGAGGCGCTCGCCTTGGCGCGTCGGATCGTCGACCTGGCGACAGACAAGAAGGCGTCGGACGTCGTGCTCATCGGCGTCGGCGAGCTGACGACGCTGGCCGACTACCTGGTCATCTGCTCGGGCGGCTCGGAGCGCCAGCTCGGCGCCATCGCCGACGGGATCGTCGAAGGCCTCAAGGCGGACGGGACCTTGCCCATCGGGCGCGAAGGGCTGCCCGGAGCGCATTGGGTGCTGCTCGACTTCGGAGCGGTCATCGTCCATGTCTTCGCACCGCCCGAGCGCGACTACTACGGCCTCGAGAAGCTCTGGGCCGACGCCCCGACGCTCCTCCGAATGCAGTAAGCGCGCATCCGCGCCGGCTCGCAGCAGGCCCAGATCCACGGTCGCGTTTGAAGCTGTACCGCTCGCGCCGGCGCGGTGCCCGTACCCGGCCTTTGCCCCTGAGGTACTGCCCGCGACCAGTACCTCCGGGGGATGGGGCCTCAGGGCAACGCTTCCCACACTCGCCTTCCACGAGACCGGCTGGGCCCGGTCCGAGAACGGTGAGGTCGATCGGAAGCGATGTCGCGGCTACGGGAGCGTTGCCCTCAATGCGCGCGTCAGCTCGTCAACACGCGCTTCGACACGACCTTTCGTCTCGATGACGGCGTCGAACGGCTCTGCTTCGGCATCCCCGGCGGCCTCTGCGAGGACTGTCACCAGTTGTACATCGATCCCGAGCTGATCGAGCTGCTCGACCTCTCGGAGAGCCGCTGCGTCTTCGCCATCGAGTCGGACCGTGTGCTCCAGGAGGAAGCCTGGTCGTCCGCCGAATAGGCGGCTGATCGGCCGACGACCGGGTCGTCGCGCCTACCGAGTGCGCGCGACCGAGGCCGCGATCCAGGCCTGGAGCCCGAGCGCCGAGCGCGCGTCGGACATCGCCCGTGGTCCGCCGTCGAGGCTGATGCCCTTGCTCGCGAGGTCGAGCTCCAGGAGGCCGTCGAGCGCACCGTCCAGCTCGCCGGGCGCCCAGGCACCGGCTTGCTCGGCCAGCTTCTGCGCCCGATACGGTTGCAGCTTCAGCTCGCGCACAAGATCAGGCGGTCGCGTTCCGGCCGCCAGGTGGTCGCGCACGACGACCAGCTCCCGCAGCCGACGATGGACCTGCGCCAGGAGCACGGGCATCGGCGTCCCACTGTCGAGGAGGCGTTCCGCGATCCGGGCGGCATCCGCGGGATGTCGCAGGGCGACGGCGTCGAGGAAGGCCCACGCCGAGCCTGGGATCGCCTCGGGCACCGACTCCGCGACGTCCTCGCGTGTGGCGACGCCTCCGGGCCGCAACAGCGCGAGCTTTTCCAGCTCCCCGTCGGCCAGCTCGGTCTGTTGCCGGCGATCGACATCGCCTTCCCGCACGAACGCTCCGACGCGCTCCGCCAGGAGGCGAGCGGCGCCCGGGCCAAGGGTCAGGCCGAGCTCGCCGGCACGCTCGCCGATCCAGCGTTCCATGCGTTCGCGCGTCAGCGCCGGGTACTCACGGAGGGTGCCGCCGCGCTCCTTGACCGCCTCGCGCAGGCCCTCGGCGGCCTTCGACGGTCGCGAGCCGCCGTCGGTGAGCTCGGTGATGGCCAGCGCGTTCCCGGGCGGTACGTCACGGACGAGCGCGAGGAGCCGTTCACGATTCGCCTTGTCGCGCAGCAGCGGCGTCGGCTGGCGGAGCATGACCAGCGTGCCGCCGCCGAAGAGCGGCGCCGTGCCCAGGCGCTCGGCGATCCGATCCAGGAGGCGAGCGGCCGAGCCGATCCCAGCGCTCGTCTCGGCTTCGGCATCGACGCGCCAGATCTCCAGTGGCGTGGCGCCATCGGACAGCGCCTCGCCCGTTCCGTCGTTGCCCCCGAGCGCGTGCGCCATGCCGCGCACGGCGCGCTCCATGCCCCAGGCGTCCTCGCCCCAGAAGCAGGCCAGGTTGGTCGTGGCCACGTTCATCGCTCCGCGGTCGGCCACGCCCTGCCTCCGAGGGCCAGAGGGCGGTACGCCGGGCCGCAGCGATGCCGTCGGTGCGGGCTTGGGCGGGGATCCACCGGCCGATTCTAGGCGTCGCGCATCGGTAGCGGGCCGCTGGGTCCGCAGCCGGCGGCGGATCGACCAGCGTGCCGGCCCAAGCTGCGGATGGCCGTGCATCGGGAGACGGCCGGCCGGCTCCCTGCCTGGCACCGCGGCCCGTCGGCGCGGCGCCGCTGCCCGCCGATGCCCGTCCGCCGCTGGCAGCGACGCGCAGGTCTCGCCCGTCCGTCTCGATGATCACCGTGCCGTCGGTGTCGGTCCGAAAGACCCGGGCGCTGATGGCCGCCAGTCGATCGAGGGTTTGGCGGGTAGGGTGTCCGTAGGGGTTCCCCGTGCCTGCGCTGATGACGGCGACACGCGGCCGGAGGGCACCGAGGAACGCTTCCGTCGAGGCGGTCCGACTGCCGTGATGTGCGACCTTGAGGAGGTCGAGGCGGCGACCGTCTGCGATGCCGGCCGCGATGAGCTGCGGGTCGATGGCCTCCTCGACGTCACCCGTCAGCAGCAAGCGGCGAACGCCGAAGCGCAGATCGAGGACGGCCGACACGTTGTTGATGCCCGTGCCGGTGTCCGGCGGCTCGAACGGCACGCTGCCACGCGGCGGCCATCGGACCTCGATGGTCGTCCCGTCGACGCGAAGTCGGTCACCTGCCGCGAGGCGACCCCGGTCGATGCCCAAACGCTCGAGGGCCGCCTGGAAGGCGGCGTAGCCAGGCCCGGGACCGTGCATGCCGACCTCGGCCACGGTCCGGACCCGGTATCGCTCGAGGAGGACGGCCAGGCCAGCCACGTGATCCTCGTGCGGATGCGTCAGCACGACGAGGTCGATGCGCCGATCCCACGCCGGCAGCCGTTCGTCGAGCACTACCAGCAGCCGATCCGGGTCGGGGCCACCATCGACGAGCATCCGGGTCCCGGCGTCGCCCTCGACGAGGATGGCATCTCCCTGCCCGATATCGAGGACGGTCACCCGGAGGCGACCATCCGGCCGCGAGCTCGCCGCCAGCCCGGAGCCGACGACGACCACGGCCAGTGCAGCCAACCAGAGTCGCGTGACGTTCGACGATCGCTCGCGGGCTCGGTCCGGAACGGGGCGCGCCGAGTGTGACAGGGCGTGCCCGTCCATGGGGTCGGTCGGTGGGCTCGCGGCGTCGGCCGACGCCAGGCCAGGCGAGGCCAGGGTAGGCGTAGCCACATCAGGCGCAGCTGACGACCTGGGCCGCGACCGACGCACGGCGACGATGCCGAGCCCGACCACGGTGACCGCGGCCAACAGCATGGCCACGGTCGGAGGCAGCTCGAGGGACGCGAACGGCACCCGCGCGGCGACCCGACCGATGGCGATGAGCAGCCCGAACGTGCCCCGGGCAGCCAGCGCGACCGGGGCACCGATGACATCCGGAAGGCCTGCCTCGACCAGCCAGCCGACCGGCACGGCAACGGCGCCGACGACCATCGCTGGCAAGACGAGCCCCGCGGCGGCGAGGTTCGCGGCTGGCGCCACGAGCGAGAGCCGGCCGAAGGCGACCAGGACGATGGGCATGGTCGCGGCCTGGGCGGCCAGCGTCACGCCGAGCGCCTCGACGATCCAGGTCGGCATCCACCTCGGCGATCGGGCGGCAAGATGCCGCGCCAGCGGTGTCGCCCACGCCAACAGTCCGGCGGTGGCCGCGACCGAGAGGAGGAAGCCGGCGTCCAGCACGGTCGACGGCTCGGCGATCAGCATGGCCAGGGCCGCCATGCCCAGCGCTGCCGCCGCGCGGCCCGGGCGGCCGAGTTCGCGCACGGACAGTACGACACCGGCCATGAGTGCGGCACGCACGACGCTCGGCGAGGCACCTGCAAGGACGGTATAGATGGCGATGGCGGCGATCATGGCCAGGGCTCGCCGGCGCCTTGGCCACCGCTGCAGGAGCGTGGCGATGAGGCCGCCGACAACGGCGATGTTCCAGCCGCTGATGGCCACGATGTGACTCAGCCCGGCTGTCGTGAGGTCGGCGGCCAGGTCGCGATCGACCCGATCCCGGAGGCCGAGCATGACGCCGGACGCCAATCCCGCTTCGGGCTCCGGGAGGATGGCCGCCAGCGCGGCATCGGCAGCACGCCGGGTCGATTCGACGGGATCGGCGCTGGGGCGGACGATGGTCAGGCTGCGAACCTCGACCGTGGCGGTCACGCCGAGCCTGCCCAGGTAGGCACCGAAGTCGTCGTCCCGTGTGGCCTGGAGCCGGCCGTCGAAGCCGATCGCGTCGCCCGGCGCCACCACGGGGTAGCGAGGCAGGCGCGCGTAGATACGACCGTGGCCTGGTGGCTCGAGCACGAGAGTCGCGCGCTGATGGCCTTCGGCGGTGCTCCCGATGCTGGCCACGCGGGCCGTCCAGACGCCTCGCTCGCCGACCGGCGCCGGATCGATGACGGCAGGCCAGGCGCACGTTCGCACGGCGATGAGCACGATCCCGAGCGCCACGGCCGCCACGACCCCGCGGGCCGGTACCAGCGCCTGCGACGACCAGCCGAGCGCGACGAGGCTGATGCCGACCGCCAGGAGGACCATGGCCGAGATGCCGACCTGCACGGCGGCGCCGGCGGCTGCGCCCGCCCCGATCGCCAGCCAGATGGGTCGCGAGATGTGGGCCGTGGCCGCGCTGCTGCCCCGGCGCATCGCACCTGCTCCCTGCGCCGCTGCGCTAGCGCCCGTTTACGGTCAGCAGCTGCTTGATCTTCTCGAACGTGGAGGGTCCCACCACCTTGCGCTTCAGGAGTTCGTCGACCGAGGTGAACGCCGCCTCGTCGCGTGCTGCCAGGATCTTCTGCGCGGTCACCGGGCCGATCCCCGGCAGGGTGTCGAGCTGCGCGGCCGTGGCCGTCGCGAGGTCGATGGGTCCGGAAGCCACAGCCGCCCCGCTCGTTGCACGCGTGGCAGGCGTGGTCGGTCCGATCGCCGAGGCCGCACCACGATCGGGCACGCTGACCTGGCTGCCATCGACGACCGGCGCCGCCAGGTTGAGCGACGCGGCCGCGCGCGCGTCAGCTGCCGGCGTGAAGCCGCCCGCCGCGGCGACGGCGTCGCCGACGCGGCTGCCGGCTGGCAGGGTGACGAGCCCCGGGTGCATGACCGCACCGTCGACGTCGACGGTGATCGGTGCCCCGATGGGACCGGCCGAGGCTGCCAGAGCATCGGCCGTTGCCACCGTCTGACCACCCGCTGCATCGTCGATGACCAGCTCGGGACTCGGCGCGGAAGCGGCCAGGGCGATCCCGGTCAGTCCGACGGCAGCCACGAGCGCGCCGATCGCCAGCCACCGAGCCGTCGCGACAGGGAACATCGATCGCCGTGGCTCGGCATGGACCTCCGGCGTCGCGGTCGCCAGGCGCTGCCAGTCGAACCCGGACTCGGTCATCGGGCCTTGCCTCCAGAGCGAGCGGCGTGCAGGCGGGCGGCCGGCGGGACCTTGGCGGCGAGATCGGGGCGGATGGGTTCGGCGGGCCGTCCGGCGGATGGCGATGGCGGGGCAGCGGGAGCCCGGCGGTCGAAACCCCTCGAACGGGAGGCGAGCTGACGTCCGACGACTCCACGGGCACTGCGGCGTCGGCGGACGTCGAGGTGCACGGTAGGGGTGCGGCCTCATCCCAGGCATCCCGCGCGCTTATCGACGACGTACCACGCTCGTCGCCGCCGCGGACCGGGATCTAGCGCTGGCCGCGACCCTCGCGCAGGCGAGCAACCGCCGCCGTGATGCGTCGCTGCCGGGTCTCGGTGGTCTTGGCATCCTCGATGCCCAGCACGAACCATCGCTGCTGGCTGTAGGAGAGGCCTTCGAAGAAGCGCTTGGCATCGGGCTCGGCGGCAAGTGCGGCAGCGAAGTCGTCGGGCACAGACACCTCGCGAGGTGCTGTGTCGAGCGTCAACTCGACGTCGATCTCGTCGCCTGCCGCGACACCGGCCGCCTGACGGTTCTCCGCGCTCAAGCCCAACATGAAGACGTCGCCATACGCCGCCACCGTGCTCCGGTAGGTATGCGTGCCGATGGTCACCAGGACCGGCGGCCGTTTCCCCTTGCCGAGCGCCTCGACGACGTCCGCGGGCACCGAGAACCCGGTCGCTGTCTTGCCTTCGAGCTGGACGGTCGTCCGGAACTTCATCCGGCGGCGCGTTCGATCATCCGCCGGCGCGCTCGAGGAGCGGCCGCACCTCGGTCGCGAATCGCGTCATGGACTCCTCGTCATACGGCGCCGGGAAGCCGGCCACGAGGTGGTGGTAGCCGAGGCCCTGGAATGGCGCCAGCTTCTCGGCCACCTGCTCGGGCGTGCCGATGGGCTGGTTCTGCCAGCGCGGAGCATTGCCGTTGCGCCGGAAGATGCCCGACATCACCCGGCGTGCCTCCTCTTCCGAGTCGCGGATGACGACGACACCGATGTTGGTCGTGCGCTCGATCTCGGCCTCGTCCCGCCCGGCCGCCTCGCAGTGCGCACGCAGGATGGCCTCCTTGCGCGTGACCGTGGCCACGCCACCGCCGATGTTGCAGGCATCGCCATAGCGAGCCACGAGCTTGAGGGTGACCTTCTCGCCGCCGCCGCCGATGAGCAAGGGAAGCTGTGGCTGGAGTGGTGGCGGGTCGTTGCGCACCCCGCGCATGGCGTAGTGCGGTCCAGCGGCGCCGGGCGTCTCCCCGCGCAGCATGCCGCGGATGACCGGCAGGGCCTCCGCCAGCCAGCGCAGTCGGTCGGGCGGTCCCTCGCCGAACTCGAGGCCGAAGGCCTCGTGCTCCGTCCGGAACCAGGCGGCGCCGATGCCCAGCGTGACCCGGCCACCCGATTGGTGGTCGAGCGTGGTCGCCATCTTGGTGACCACGGCCGGATTGCGGAAGGTGTTGGCCCCGACCATCAGGCCGAGCCGGATCCGCTCTGTGCGCTGCGCCCACGCGGCGAGGGTCAGCCAGGCCTCGAACATCGGTCCTTCAGGGGAGCCGACGATGGGATAGAGGTGATCCCAGGTCCAGAGCGACGTGTAGCCGACCTGCTCGGCCCGGATGCCAGCCTCGAGAAGCTGTGGCCAGGTCGCGTATTGGTTCCAGCACAGGGCGCCGATCTTCAGGTCTGTCATGGCGGGAAGTCTAGGTGACAGGCGCCGCGACATGGAACGACGGGCCTGGTGGGGAGTCAGGCCCGTCGTCGGATCGGTGTTCGGGAGTGGTCAGTGCTGGAGCGCCGATGGTGGGCGCCAGAGCCGAGTGGTCAGCGCGTCGGCTTGTCGGGCTCGATGCGGCGGATCGGCTGGCGTCGACCCTGGCTGGCGGCATGTCGACGCAGTTCGCGGGCGTGGCTCTCACGCCGAGCCTCGCGGCTGCGCTCCTCGGCCAGCTCGGTGGCTCGGAGCAGGAAGGTCGTCCACATCAGGCGGTCCCTCCCGAAGACAGGCGCTCGTGGTCGCCCTGCACGCGGTTCCACGCATCGACGCCGGCAACGATGCCGACGGCGGCGAGCGCGACGATGATCGCGATCCACGCGACGATGATGATGGCTTCCATGGCTCGGCCCTCCTGCGTTGACGACTGATCTGGACGGGTCAGCTGGCGGCTGTGCGGCCCTCGAAGGCGACGATCACGGCGATCCAGGCGATGACGACGAGAACGACCACTTCCATGACCGAACCTCCCTGAGTAACTGCTTTGATGTACTGAACTGGTTACTCAAGAGTCTAGCCCACTTGCACATAACCTGTCAACCGCACTAGACTGGTTATCTCCTGACACGTACGATGTCTCAGATGTGACACAATCCGCCATCGGAACCATGACCAACACGACACTTGACCAAACCACGATCTCCGACCCGCACGCCGTGCCCCACGGGCACCAGGCCTCACTCGAGACGGGGCTCGCCTTCATCAACACGCTCGAGATCGAGCGCGGCTCACCGGTCGACCATCTCGACAGTCCGATGGTCGCGCTGGACTGGCTCATCGCCCACGACCTGATGCATCGCGAGGCGATGCTGTCGTTGGTCGCCCGCGTCGAAGCCGAGCCGGAATACGGGCTCAAGCTGCTCGGCCGGATCCGCAAGGTCCGCGCCGCCATGCGCGAGCTGGTCGACGCCAGCGTCGAGCGCCGAGCGCCGTCGTTCTCCGCGCTCGACGAGGTCAACCGGGCGCTGCGCACGCACTACGTGACTATCCTCGTGCCTTCCGCGGACGGTGTGCACATGGGTCATCGCCACGAGGGCGACCCGATCGACGGCGCCCTCGCCCGATTGACCGAGTCCGTCGCCCGCTACCTCGGTGAGGGCAAGACCGAGCGCCTGCGCGTGTGCGCCAGCGATACCTGCACCTGGGCCTTCTTCGACGCATCGCGTACGGCAAAGCGCAAGTGGTGCGACATGACGACCTGTGGCAACCGGGCCAAGGCCGCCCGCCATCGCGAGCGCCAGAAGGTCATCGCCGTGCCGGTCGAGTCCGAGACCGCAGCCGTTCGGACCTGACGCGGGCATCCCCGACAGGGCGATCAGTCGGTGCGGATGACCAGGTTCACCAGCCGGCCGCCGGCATGGACGATCTTGTCGGGCGCGCGGCCAGCCAGCGCGGCCCGGACCTTGTCGCGCGCGAGCACGATGCGCTCGATCTCGTCCTGGGGGGATCCGATCGGGACCTCGACGCGGTCGCGTAGCTTGCCGTTGATCTGGATGGGCAGCTCGATGGTCCGTTCAGCGATCAGGGCGGCATCCCATCCGGGCCACAGCTCCGTGTGGATCGAACGCCACGGCTCGCCGGCAGCGGCCAGGCGTCGTGACCAGAGCTCCTCGGTGATATGCGGGGCGGCCGGTGCCAGCATCAGGACCAGCAGCCGGACGGCCTCGTCCCAATCGGGCGTGCCAGCGACCGGCGTGCCACGGACGTGCATGAGGGCGTTGGTCAGCTCCATGAGCTTGGCGACCATGGTGTTGAAGCGGAAGGCCTCGTAGTCGGCGGTGACGGCCTGGACCGTCCGATGCGCCGCGATACGCAGCTCGCGGCCCGCCGCCGCGACATCCGCCACCGGCCCTGCCGGGTCGCCGGCGTCGCGACCGTGCGGGTCCAGGGTCA
The DNA here is from genome assembly GCA_963833535.1 of uncultured Chloroflexia bacterium. Lineage (GTDB taxonomy): Bacteria > Chloroflexota > Limnocylindria > Limnocylindrales > CSP1-4 > CSP1-4. Next base: position 315,402 of record CAWHYC010000007.1, read on the forward strand.
CGGTCCAGACGCGGTTCAGGAAGCGATGCACGCCGCCGATGCCGGTCGCGTTCCAGGGACCGCCCTGGTCCCAGGGACCCATGAACATCAGGAAGAGGCGGACGGTATCGGCGCCGTAGCGGGCGATGAGCTCGTCTGGGTCCTCGACGTTGCCGCGTGACTTCGACATCCGCTCGCCGTCGGCGCCCAGCACCTGTCCCTGGTTGAAGAGCCGAAGGAAGGGCTCCCGGTGCCCGACGAGGCCGAGGTCAGCCATGGCCTTGGTGAAGAAGCGCGAGTACATCAGGTGCATCACGGCGTGCTCGGCGCCACCGGTGTACTGGTCGACCGGCGTCCAGCGATCGACCATCTTCCGGTCCACGGCCGCCCGCCCGTCCTCCGGTGAGAGGTACCGGAACCAGTACCAGGATGAGTCGATGAAGGTGTCCATCGTGTCGGTCTCGCGCCGCGCGGCAGCGCCGCACGAGGGGCAGGCGACCTCGAGGAAGGACGTGTCCCGGGCCAGCGGATTCTCACCGCTGCCGTGGTAGTCGACGGTGTCCGGAAGCTTGACGGGCAGATCCTCCTCGGGGACCGGCACGATGCCGCAGGCGTCGCAGTAGATGACCGGGATCGGTGTGCCCCAGAACCGCTGCCGGCTGAAGAGCCAGTCGCGCAATCGATAGGTGACGGCCGGCTCGCCACGCCCGTCCGCGGCCAGCGCCGCGGTGATGGCCCGACCACCCTCGTCGGCAGGCAGGCCGGTGTACGGCCCCGAATCGACCAGCCGCTCGCCCGCGGCATGCGCGATGTAGGCATCGTCGAGCGGCGCGTCGTCGGCCACGTCGGGTGCGGCCACGACCCGACGGATGGGCAGGTCGAAGCGTCGCGCAAAGGCGAAGTCTCGCTCGTCGTGGGCGGGCACGGCCATGATGGCCCCGGTGCCGTAGCCGGCCAGCACGTAGTCGGCGATCCAGATCGGGATGCGCTCGCCGTTGATGGGGTTGATGGCGTCGGCGCCGAGAGCGACGCCCGTCTTCTCGCGATCGGTCGACAGCCGCTCGATCTCCGTCTCGGCCTCGGCGCGCGAGATGTACGCCTCGACCTCAGCCCGACGGTCCGGATGGGTCAGCCGGTCGACCAGCGGGTGCTCCGGCGCCAGGACCATGAAGGTCGCCCCGAAGAGCGTGTCCGGACGAGTGGTGAAGACGCGCAAGACATCGCCGCCTGGCTGGTGGTCGTCCGGGGCGGTCGCGAAATCGATCGTGGCCCCTTCCGAACGACCGATCCAGTTGGTCTGCATGATGCGGATCGGTTCCGGCCAGTCGATGCCGCTGAAGTCGAGCAGCTCGTCGGCATAGGCGGTCGTGCGCAGGTACCACTGCTCAAGATCTCGTTTCTCGACCTTGGCGCCGCAGCGCCAGCAATGCCGGTCGGCGCCTTCGACCTGTTCCCGGGCCAGGGTCCCGTCGTTGGGGCACCAATCGACCGCGGACCTCGTTCGATAGGCGAGCCCCGCTTTCAGGAACTGCAGGAACAGCCACTGGTTCCATCGATAGAAAGAGGGCTCGCAGGAGACGACCTCGCTCGACCAGTCCCAGGCGGCGCCCATCGTGCGCAGCTGCCTGCGCATCGTGTCGATGTTGTCCATCGTCCACTCACGTGGATGGATCCCGCGCTTGATGGCCGCGTTCTCCGCCGGCAGGCCGAAGGCGTCGAAGCCGATGGGCAGGAAGACGTTCTCGCCATGCATGCGGTGGAAGCGGGCCAACGCGTCGGTCGGAGTCTTGACATACCAGTGCCCGATGTGGAGGTCGCCCGACGGGTAGTCGTACATCGTCAGCAGGTAGTACCTGGGCTTCGACTCGTCCTTCAGGTCGGTCCGATAGAGCTCGAGCTCGGCCCACCGCGCCTGCCAGCGTGGCTCGAAGGCGGTCGGCTCATAACGCTCGATGCGCGCGCGGTCTGCGGTTCCCTGGTCGCTCATGGAAGGTTCCCTGCGGCCCGACGACGGCCAGCGATCGGACGGCCCGTCGGTCATCGAAACGGCGCACCCCCCGCCGACCGGCGAGGGGTGGATCGGGCGGGCGATCGTGGCCGCGAGTGTAGCAGCCCGTCTCAGCCCACGAGGATGCGGGCCAGCTCGCGATGGCCGGAGAGGCAGATGTCGCTCGAGGCTGCTGCGCGCAGCTGGACGCAGACATGATCGGCGCCGGCGTCGAAATGCTGTCGCGCTCGCTCGGCGATGGCAGCCGAGTCGCCCCAGACGATGACCGCGTCGATCAGCCGGTCGCTGCCCTCGCCAGAGAGGTCATCGTCGGGATAGCCCAGCCGCCGGAGGTTGCCCGCGTAGTTCGGCAGGGCGAGGTAATGCCTTGCGAAGGCGCGCGCGATGCGCCGCGCCTCGGTCGGATCGGTCTCCAGGACCGCGGTCATCTCGACCGCCAGGCAGGCCTCCGGGCCAAGGATGGAGCGTGCCATCGCGGTGTGCTCGACGGGCACGAAGTAGGGATGGGCACCATCTGTCCGCTCGGCCGAGAGCTCGAGCATCTTTGGCCCCAGGGCGGCCAGCAGGAGGGGCGCGGGTACGGTCGGCTCGGGGCCGCCGTAGCGTGCCGCGGCCATGGCGTCCAGGTAGGCGCGCATGGTCGCGATGGGGCTGGCGTAGGTGCCGCCGCGCGCCGCGACCGACGGCGCGTGGCTGACCCCCAGGCCGAAGGCGAAGCGGCCGGGATAGGCCTCGGCCAGCGTCCGGGCGCCGTTCGCGGCGGCCATCGGGTCGCGGGCGTAGATGTTGGCGATGCCCGTCGCGATGACGATGCGCTCTCCGCCGCCGAGCAGGACGCCGGCGTGGCTGAATACTTCCTTGCTGCCCACGCTTTCGGGGATCCAGACGGCCCCCAGGCCCATCGCCTCGAGATCGCTGACCGCCGCCTGCGACACGCTCGCCGGGTTGGCCTGCAGGGCGAAGCTCCAGGCGCCGACCCGCCCCAGCGCCGCGGCTGCGGCTCGACCACCGATACCCTGGGTCATGCGCCCCTCGACCTCCCTGCGATGGCCCGGGAATCAGGCCACCCCTCGACGTCCGACGAGGGGTGGACGGTGCTCTCCGTGGTCAGTGGTGGAGCTACGGGGACTCGAACCCCGGACCTTCTGCATGCCATGCAGACGCTCTCCCAACTGAGCTATAGCCCCGTGCCGGCCGGGAGTATAGCGGAGGCCGCGCGGCCCTGCGCCTAGGGTCCGATCGGACCCTATCGGTGGGCCGATGGGCCTTGTGCAAGGCGGTGCGATGTTGCACCGTAATGCACATCAGACCAGTGAGGATGACAGGAAGGGGTCCGCCGGGCTGGTCGCCGGAAGGGACCGAAGGGAAGGGAAGGATCGATGTCGAACACACGAAAGGCGGCTGCGGGCGTGGGCGGTGTGGCGACCGTGCTCCTGCTGCTCCTGCTCTGGCCCATGTTCATCGAGGGCGATCCGCTGCTGACGGGCGACCTGCGCAACTGGGTGACCTGGATCTTCTGGATCCTGGCTATCGTGCTCATCGTGCTGCTCTTCCAGGAGCGCAACAATGCGGGTGCCGACCAGGTCGAGATCGAGGGCCCGGCCTTCGCGCGCTTCCTCTTCGGCAATCGCCAGGCCGGCCTGCTCTGGCTGCCGATCCGCCTGTTCCTCGGTGTCTCCTGGCTCGAGGCGGGCTATCACAAGCTCACCGGCGAGGGCTGGGTCGATGGCGGTGCGGCGCTCAAGGGCTATTGGACGGCCGCGGTCGCCATCCCCGACACGGGCCGTCCGGCCATCAGCTTCGAGTGGTACCGCGACTTCCTCAACTTCCTGCTCAGCATCGACGCCTCGCCCTGGTTCGCCTGGATCATCACGTTCGGCGAGATGGCGGTCGGCCTGGGCCTCATCGTCGGCCTGCTGACCGGCGTGGCCGCCTTCTTCGGGGTGACCATGAACATGTCGTTCCTGCTGGCGGGCTCTGCCTCCTCGAACCCGGTCATGGCCATGCTCGCCCTGCTGGTCATCCTGGCCTGGAAGGTCGCCGGCTACTACGGCCTCGACCGCTGGGTCCTGCCCATCCTGGGCACGCCGTGGAAGCCGGGCAAGGCAGCCATCCAGGGGACTCCACAACCGACCACAGCTTGAACGACGCGTCGGCCGCCCCTGACGACCGACCCATCGCGACGAAGGCCCGGGCAACTCGCCCGGGCCTCGGCATGTCCCGGGCCGGCGACGGCCCGGGACGAGCGCGCGGCGGAGCCCGCACGGGTGACAGCTGTGCCGCTACGATCGTGGCCGATGATCGAGTACACCGTCCGTCGATCGGACCGCGCGCGCCACACCAGGCTGACCATCCGGCCCGACGGCGAGGTCGTCGTCACCCTGCCGAGGCGCGCGCCGGAACGATGGGCGACCGACCTGGTCCGCGCGCGAGTCGATTGGATCGACCGTCATCGGGCCCGCATGGGCGCCGCCCGCGACCGCCTGGCCGCGCGACCGAGCCTCGGCGCGGGGCGGGCGATCAGCCTCGGCGGGCTCGACCATGCCGTCGATGTGGTCTCGCTCGGTGACGGTCGCCGCCGGTCACGCGTCGTCCATGACGATGCCGACGGGCCGCACATCCGCCTCGAGCTCTCGCACGATGAAGTGCGCGAGACGAGCGCGGTCCTCGAGGCCTGGCTGCGGTCCGAAGCGCGAGACGTGATCGGTCGCCGGGTGATCGTGCGTGAGCGCGATCTCGGTGTCCAGCCCACCTCGGTCACCATCCGCGATCAGCGCAGCCGCTGGGGCAGCGCCTCGCGGCGAGGCACGCTCTCGTTCAGCTGGCGGCTGGTGATGACACCGGCGACCGTGCTCGACTACGTCGTCGTCCACGAATTGGCCCATCTTCGGCAATTCGGGCACGGACCAGCGTTCTGGCGGATCGTGCACGGGGTCGTGCCAGATGCCGATACCGCTCGACGCTGGCTGCGCAGCCACGAGACGGAGCTGCGCGCCGCTCTCGACTGACCGTCAGACGGTGGCCGGCAGCGCGGTCAATGCTGTCGCGATCTCCCGTGCCCAGGCGTCGATCGCATCCCAATCGCGGAAGTCGCCGTCGGGCGCGCGAACGGCCGCGATGATCATCTTCTCGCCGAAGCCGAGGCCGTCCTTGTCCAGGCGTCCCGCGAAGGTGCGGTGCTCGATGGCGCCACTGGCGGCCATCATCGTGGCCGCGTCGGTCGGCTCCTCGAGCGGCTTTGGTGGATCGCCCACGGGCCCACTGGAGAAGAGCCAGACGCGCTTCGTCCGGAGCGCATCGCGTTCGCGCTCCACGAATGCCTTCGCGGACTCCACCCAACGGCCGGCGTAGACACCGCTGCCGAGGATGACCGCATCGTAGCCATCGACCGAGATTACGGCCTCCGGGGCGACCGTGGTCACGGTCAGGCCAGCACCTTCGAGAGTCGCTGCGATGCGGCGGCCGATCTCATCTGTCGCCCCATGCTTCGAGGCGGTCGTGACAAGGACTCGCATGGGTTGGTTCCTTCCTCTCGGGCGCGGCGGTCCGCACCCCTTCCAGCCCCATGGTCGGTCGTCCCTGGCGTCCGTCGCCAGAGCCGCTCGGCCGCGCCGGGCGGGCCGGTCGGCACGCGGTCAGCAGGCGACGTGGAGGATGGCTCGCACGCCCCTGGGCTTGATGCCGTCGAGCCGAGATCCGCGGGGACATGGCCGCCCTGCTGATCCTGACCGATATCGACGGGGAGTTGGTCGTGATCCGCGTCTCCGATCGTGGGTATGACGCCTCGACGGGCGCCGTCTTCATGACGCGCGACTATCTGGTGGACCCGACCCGGCTCACCGCGAGCCCGCTGCCCGTCTACCTCGGCGACATCCTCGACCTGGAGACGGTGGGATCAGCTCCTGCCCCCATCGTTTCGGCAACGCCCCCCGTGTCACCGTCGGCGGATCCGTCCCCGACAGGGGACGAGCTACGACCGTCGCCATGGCCGGTCCTCGCCATCGAGGATTCCTCCGGCATCAACTCCTCCGAGCGAACGTACACGAGCGATCGCTTCCTGCCGAGGGTCGCCTACGAGGTCCTGCTCGAATCGAACCACCACAACCGGTTCGACTGACGGGTAGCCGACCGCCCCAGGGGTCAGCAGGTGACGTGGAGGATCGCCCGGACGTCCTTCGCCGCGAGCGTATCAAGGAGTTCGCAGGCCTCAGCGGTCGGGAGGCCGACGACCGTCACGCTCGTCGTCGGGCTTCCTCGTGCACGTCGGGCGCGATCGGCAGCTGGCCGTCGTGGCCAGTTCCGATGATGAGCGTGGTGCCACCCCACGGGATCGCCTCAGCGGCCGTCAGAGGGGTGTGACCATACTCGGCGCGGGATCGCCTTCGATGGACCTTTGCGTCGCTTCCGGACCTCGCCGTGGTCGATGACGACGTCGTGCTCGAATCGTCGACCCTCGACTTCGATCGCGCCGAAGGAGATGAGTCTCGCTTGCATCGCGGCCTCGGTACCCGATCGGGCCCACTGAGAACGCGATGCGCCCTGAGGTCTGTAGCGCACGCGCGCCCGTGGTAGGCTCTGTCGCGCCGCCGGCGTGGGGTGGTGGAGATGAGGGGACTCGAACCCCTGACCCCCGCGATGCGAACGCGGTGCTCTCCCAACTGAGCTACATCCCCACGGGTCCCGGAGTATAGCCGAGGGCGTGAGCTTGCCCCGCTTCACCCGACCCGTGCGACGGGCTGTCGGTGCCTCCTCGCCTATCCCGGGACGCTGAACCAGAAGCGGTTGCCAGTCGCCGACGACTCGGCGCCGACCCGGCCGCCGTCGGCCTCGACGAGCTGCTTGACGATGGCCAGCCCGATGCCGGCACCGCCGCTGGCTCGATCGCGCGACTTCTCGACGCGGTAGAAGCGCTCGAAGACGTGCGGCAGATCGTCGGCCGGGATGGGCTCGCCGGTGTTGATCACGCTGACCAGCACGCTGCCCGATCGCGCCTCCCCGGAGACAGCCACGGACCCGCCATCTGGCGTGTAGCGGACGGCGTTCTGGAGCAGGTTCGCCAGCACCTGGGCCAGGTGGTCGGGGTCGCCGCGAGCGGGCAAGGGCACCGACCAACCACGCTCGACCACGATGCCCCGACCCTCGAGCGCCGGGCGCACCAAGGCGACCGAGGCCTCGAGGATGGGCGCCAGATCGAGCTCCACCCGGCGCGCGGGCTCGGCGCCGGCTTCGCCCTCCGCCAGCGCGTCGAGCGAGCGCGCCAGTCGAACCAGGCGATCGGCTTCCTCCCAGAGTGAGTCGTAGGTCGAGGCATCGGCCTCGATGACGCCGTCGCGAAGCGCTTCCAGGTAACCCTGCAGGTTGGTCAGCGGCGTGCGCAGCTCATGGGCCGCATTGGCGATGAACTCCCGTCGCATCCGCTCCTGCTCCTGGAGTGCGGCGGCCATCTGGTTGAACGAGTCGGCCAGCGAGGCGATCTCCTCCGGCCCCTCGCGCGGCACGCGTGCCGCGTAGTCGCCGTCCGCGATCCGCCGCGCGGCCTCGCCGACCTCCTCGAGCGGTCGGGCCAGCATGCGGGCGATGAGCACCGCCAGGCCGATCGACAGCGCGATGGCCAGGACGACAGCCGCGACCAGGACGCCACGGACCGATTGGTCGAACATCGCCTGTGCTGCCTCGGCCGTCTCGCCGTGGGCCATCATCAGGGTGGCGAAGGCGTCCCCGCCCAGGATCGCCACACCCAGCGCGAGCACCGCGACCGCGGCGCCGGCCGTGATGAGCGCCGCCAGGGCGACGCGCGCCGCCAGACCGCGGCCGGACCGCGAGCTCGGCCCCGGGCGTGGGATGGGCTCCGGGGGCGTGCTGCCCTCCGGACGCGAGCTCATCGGCGACCCTGAGAAGGGCGGCTCACCCCGACCGACCACCGCTCGTCGCGTCGGCAGTGACGGCCTCCAGGACCGGAGCCGGTGCCGCCCGGTAGCCGACACCGCGCACGGTCGCCACGTATCGCGGCGCGGCCGCGTCGTCGCCGAGCTTCTCGCGCAGCCGCCCGATGTGGACGTCGATGGTCCGATCGAGGATGTCTGCGTCGTCCTGGCCGTAGACGACGTCCAGCAGCTGGTCCCGGGTGAGCACCCGCCCATCGGCCGAGACGAGCGCCAGCAGGAGGCGGAACTCGACGTTGGTCAGCGGCACGATCTCCGTGCCGCGACGCACCTCGTAGCGCGCCGGGTCGATCGTCAGGTCCGCCTGGTGCAGGGGCTCGATGGCCTCAACGTAGGCCAACGCGAGGGTCGGGCTCGGCGCCGGCCGGGTCGCCGCCTCGGGGGTCGGTCGGGCCCGACGCAGGATGGCGCGCACGCGCGCTGCCAGCTCAGCGGGGCTGAAGGGCTTGGGTAGGTAGTCGTCCGCGCCCTGGAGCAGGCCATGGATGCGGTCAGGGACGGAGCTCCGGGCGGTGAGCATCAGGATCGGCGTGTCGGCTGTCGCCCGGATCCGTCGACAGACCTCGTAGCCGTCCATCTCGGGCAGCATCAGGTCGAGGACCACCAGGTCCGGCCGCTCGGCCTCGAAGACGTCCAGCGCCTGCCGCCCGTCGTTGGCGGCCACCACGCGATGCCCGTCGCGCTCGAGATACGTGCGCACGAGCTGCACGATCTTGCGGTCATCGTCGACGACGAGGACGGTGGTCTGGGGGGAGCGGGGCACGCCATCCATGCTAGCCGGGCAGTCTATCGACGCCGGATGACGGGTCGGTGACGGCCCTTCATGATGCGTTCATGCCGGCCGTCCCGCGAGACGAAACCACACGAAAGACGGTTGACATTTAGAACATCCGTTCTATCATTGACCGGGCCATGACGACGATCCCGGCCCGCCCCGACACCCCGTCGACGACCCCCTCCGGCGAGCCGCTGGGCAGCGCCCTGGCCCGCCTCGAGGCTCGCTGGGGAAGCGCCGCCGTCCGCCTCGGCAACGGCGGCCCCATCGATGGCTCGTCCGCCGCCTCGATCGCCGGTGATGGACCGACCGCCCTCGCCCGCGCGGGTGCGATCGGTTCGCGTGAGGCCATGAACACCCTTGGCGCGCTCGCCCTGGCGCCGATGCCGGACCTCGAGCCTACGTCGGCCCCGACGCCCAGCCCCGACCACCGCTCCGCTCCCGATCCGGCCACCGAGGCGGTCTCGACCGGCTTCCCGGCCCTCGACGAGCTGCTGGGCACGGGCGGCCTGCCGCGGCGCGCCGGCGCCACGTTGCGCGGCGACGCTTCGTCGGGCAAGACGACGCTGGCGTTGCGCTCCGTCGCTGAGGCCCAGGCTGTCGGCGGCATCGTGGCCTGGCTGGACGGCGGCCGGACCTTCGACCCGCTCGAGGCGGCGGCCCGTGGCGTGGACCTGCGCTGGCTCGTCGTGCTTCGACCGGCTGAGGTGGGGGAGGGGCTGCGCCTTGCCGGTGCGCTCGTTTCGGGCCGCGCCGTTGATCTGCTCGTGCTGGACCTGCCGCCCCACTTGGCGCGTGCCAACGAAGCGCTCCTGCGCCGGCTGGCGGCCCACGCCCGCCGCATCGGCGTCCAGCTCCTCGTCCTCGAGCCGATCGATCTCGCCGCACCGCTCCACGGTGCCCTGGCCGAGGCGGCCGGCGTGCGCCTGGAGCTGGAGCGCATCGGCTGGCTCCGGCTCGGCCGTGACATCGTCGGCCAGCGCACGGCCGTGACCGTGGCCAAGAACCGGTTCGGGCCGCCCGGTCGGCAGGTGGAGCTGGAGATCCGCTACCTCGACGATGGCGAGCGTGCCGCCGGCGTGGCTCGGCTCCTCGACGATGGCGAGCGTGCCGCCGGCGTGCCTCAGCTCCTGGATGCTGTCGCGTCTCCTGGACGTGAGGCGCGCTGGGAACGTGAGGCTGGCCCTGGACGTGAGGCGCGCTGGGAACGTGAGGCTGGCCCTGGACGTGAGGCGCGCTGGGAACGGGAGGCTGGCCCTGGACGTGAGGCGCGCTGGGAACGTGAGGGCCGCTTGGTGTCAGATGCCCATCCCACGGGTATTCGGAATGACGGAACACCAGAGAGCGTGGCGATCCGGACGATCCCACGCTCAGAGACGCATGCCGCGACCGCGCTCGAAGGCCACGACCCCTCCCAACACCCGTCTCGTGGGTACATGGCGAAACGCGGCGGGTCTCGAGCGACGGCAAGCGCTGCCCGGGCCACCGCTACCGGCCCGCCGACACAACGGCGGCCGCACCCGCGCGACCCCGGCTCGGGCCGGAGGCCGGGTCCGCGGCCCCTCCACGACGAGGCGGTGGCCAGCCCACCGCCCGCGCGCCACGTCCAGAAGCCCCCGACCCCGCTCGTGACCATCGACCATGCGCCTCCTGCACCTCGCCTGGCCCAACCTCCCGCTCCGTCTCGAGCTGGCCCGCCTGGGCCTGCCCTGGACACCGACGACGCCGCTCGTCCTCGGCGGGCGGCCATGGGATCCGGGCAGCGTCCTCGATCGCAGTCCCGCCGCGGCACGCTTCGGCGTGCGGCCGGGGCAGCCGCTGGGGGTGGCCCACCGGCTCGTCCCTGAGGCGACCTTCCTCGAGGCCGATCCGGCCGCCTACGCCGCGGCCTTCGAGGCCGTGCTCGAGGCCCTGGCCGCACTTCACGCCGGGTATCGAGGGCGAGACCGACCCGACGCGCGGCGGCCTTCGGCCGGGCCCTCCTCGGCATCGAGGGCCTGGACAGACTGTGGGGCGACGAGGCGACCCTCACCGGCACGTGCCCGGGCGGCGGTGGCGGCGCTCCTGCCCGTGGCGCCCCGGGCGGGTATCGGCAACACCCGCTTCGGGGCCGGCGTGGCGGCCTCGATGGCCCGCGAGGCGACGTCGCTGGGGCCATCCCGGTCGGCGGCGCGGCCGAGGAGGCGGCCTTCCTGGCGCCGCTCCCCATCGGGCTGCTGCCGGCGACCAGGAGACGCGAGGGCCGCTTCGCGCTCTTCGGGCTGCGCCGCATCGGGCGACCTCGCCGCACTGCGATCGCTCGGCGGTGCGTGGCCCGCTTCGGGACGCTCGGCGGCGAGCTGCACGACCTCGCGCGCGGCCTGGATGGTCGACCGCTGCGACCCCGCCGGCCGGTGGAGCGGCTGCGGGCCGAGGCGGAGCTGGATCCGCCCGTCGACCAGCTCGAGTCGCTCCGCTTCGTCCTCCACCACCTCGCCGGCGCGCTCTGCGAGCAGCTCGCGGCGCGCGGCGCCGGTGCCGGCCGGGCGGTCCTGGAGCTGGACCTCGATGACCCAGGGGCAGCGGGCGGACCACGCTCGTCACGCTCGACGGGCCGGATCGGCGCATCCGGCGACGACCCGCTGCGCATCGAGCAGGCGCTGCCCGAACCGGTCGCCCACGCGGCTCTCGTGGAGCGGCTGCTCGTCGCCCGCCTGGAGGCCGACCACCCGTCACCTCACCGGTCGACCGGCTGGCCCTCGAGCTCGACGGACGCGCTCCGCCGGCGGGCAGCAGCTCGGCCTCTTCAACCCGCAGTCGGCGCAACGGCGCCCGCCTCGACTGGCAGCTGGCCAGCCTGGCCATCCGCTTCGGCGCCGATCGGTTCTGGCGGGTGCGGGCTGGCCGACTCCCGAGGCCCCGCTGCCCGAAGGACGGACGACCTGGGCACCGGTCGGCGAGGGCGCGGTCGCTCCGGTCGGCGAGGCCGACGCGACCGGAACGGGCGCCCGATGACCCGGCTGCTCGGCCAGCAGCCGCGCATCGAGGTCGACCTCGATCGCGCTTCGGGCCGCCCGATCGCGCTGCGCTGGCCGGCTGGACGCGAGCCGGTGGAGGTCTGCAACCAGTGGCGCGTCGAGGAGGCCTGGTGGCGCCGGCCGATCCGGCGCGACTACTTCAAGGTCGTCGGGCCACCGACTCCTGGCGCTCGTCTACCGCGACGGCGTGGACGGCACCTGGCATCTCGAGCGCGTCTTCGACTGAAGATGGCGCAGCCAGCACAACGAGACTCGACCCCGGGGGAGACCGGGGTCGAGTCCGAAGATGGGACGTCCATCCGATGTGGTCCGGAGAGGAGGAGTGCCCGGGCCACCTCGAACGAGCGACCGTTCGATGCTGTCGTACGGACCTATGACGGCCGACATCCGCGCGGTGTGACGCGGGTCGCGATCGAGTTCGGTGGGCGGGTCCCTGGCCTCAGGCCGGGACGGCAGCGAGCACGGCGAGCACCACGAGGGCGGCCAGGAAGGAGGTCAGCAGGAGGGCGCCGAGCCAATCGCGCCACGTCGGGGGCATGCCTCGCAGGATAGCGCCGTCGCCGTCCCAGCGGCGTCGTACCGACGGCCGGCACGATGCGCCGCGACGTTCCCGGCGTGGCGCCTCAGCGCTTCCCGAAGAAGGTGTCGAAGACGCCCCGGATGAGGCCCTGCGCTGCGCGCGACGTGACGACACGCGTGCCGGCGCGGATCAGCTCGCGCTGAGTTCGCTCCGCCTCCCGCTTTGCCGCGGCTTCGGCTCGTGCCTGGTCGCGTTCCGCCCGTGCCTCGTCCCGCTTGACGCGGGCCTCGGCTTGCCGCTGCGCGGTCGCCGCCCGGCGTTCGGCGGCCTCGGCAGCCCGGCGCTGGGCCGGCGTCATCTCGTCAGTCGCCGGCTCCGACTGCCCCGGCCGCGGCTGCCGCCTTGGCCGCGGCGAGTCGAGCCGTGATGATCTCGTGCGCGCTCTCCCGGTCGATGGTCGTGGCGTACTTGCCGGCCAGCGGGCCGCCGCGGGCCAGGCCGGCGAAGAGCGTCGGGTCGAGCGCCGCCATGAGCGAGTCGGGCGGGCAGCAGCCGCGTCGCGGCCAGCGGCGTCGGCACGCCACGCGGTGAGAGCACGGTGACCAGGGCCTCGCCGATGCCGAGCGACGTGATCTGGCGCTCGACGTCGTAGAAGTCGGTCATCGGGAACGTCCGGGCGGTCTTGCGCAGGTCGTCGGCGTCCTCGGGCGTGAAGGCGCGCAGCGCGTGCTGGACCCGGTTGCCCAGCTGCGCCAGGACGCTCGACGGCACGTCGGTCGGGGCCTGCGTCACGAAGTAGACGCCGACGCCCTTGGAGCGGATGAGCCGGACGGTCAGCTCGACCTGGTCCATGAGCGCCTCCGACGCGTCGTCGAACAGCAGGTGGGCCTCGTCGAAGAAGAAGGCCAGCTTGGGCTTCGGCAGGTCGCCGACCTCGGGCATGTGCGTGTAGAGCTGGGCGAGCATCCAGAGCATGAACGTGCTGAACAGGCGCGGCTTGTCCATCACGTCGGAGAGCTCGAGCACGCTGATGACGCCCTTGCCCTCGGGCGTCAGTGCGCATCAGGTCCGCCGACGTCGAACGCGGGCTCGCCGAAGAAGACGTCGGCGCCCTCCTGCTCGGGCGTGATGAGCGCCCGCAGGAGCACCCCGACCGATGGCCGGCGACATGCCGCCGTAGTCGGCCAGGATGGGCTTGCCCTCGTCCGAAGCCGAGGAACTTGAGCGTCGTCTCGAGGTCGGACAGGTCGAGCAGCGGCAGGTCGTTGTCGTCGCAGTACTTGAAGATCGAGCGACAGGACCGATGTCTGGGTGTCGTTGAGGTCCAGGATCTTGCCCAGCAGCAGCGGCCCGAAGGAGTGGACGCTGGCCCGCACCTGGGCGCCCAGCGTGCCCGAGAGCGACAGGAACTCGACCGGGTGGGCCTGCGGCGTGAATGTCCAGCCGATCGACGTCGCAGCGCTCGACCACCTTGGGGTTGGCGCCGTCGCCGGGCGCGGCGAGCCCGGTCAGGTCGCCCTTGACGTCGGCCACGAAGACCGGGCACGCCCGCATCCGACAGCTGGCCCGCGAGGAGCTGCAGGGTCTTGGTCTTGCCGGTGCCGGTGGCGCCGGCGATGAGGCCGTGCCGATTGACCATCGAGAGGGCGAGCTGGACGCGCAGATCCGGCGCGACGGCGTCCTCGTGCATCGGCGCACCCAGCGCGAGGGCTGGCTCGTCGAGGGCGTAGCCGTCGGCCATCGCCTGGCGGAACCGTCGTCCATGCCGTCCACTCCGATCCTCGGGTCGCCTGGATACGTCCGCCAGCGGCGGGCTATGGTGCTGCCGCGTTGGCGGCTTCTCGTTGCGCGGCAAGCATCGGCGCGGTCGGACCGAAGCCCGGCGAGATGGCGGGCGTGGTCGGCCGGGCACCTCGTGCGGCGCATGGCTGTCGAAGAGGTTGAAGACCCGCAGCGGATCGATGCGCTCGCGTGTCCGCGCCGGGTAGTGCCATTCCCGGATCAGCTCGCTGGCGATCGGCATCCAGCGCACCGTCCATCCGGATCAGCTCGTAGTGGAGGTGGCAGCCGGTGGCGTTGCCGGTGGCGCCCTCGAGCCCGATGAGGTCGCCCGCCTTGATCACCTGGCCGGCTTCGACGTCCGCCTGGCCGAGGTGCGACGTAGAGGCTGCGGTAGCCGTTCCCGTCGTCGATGACGACGACGATGGCCAGGGCCTTCTTGGTCAGCTTCTTCTTCTTGAGCTGCGCGTAGAAGTCGTCAGTCGGACCGTCGTGGCCGAGGTACGGCTCATACGACCGGCCGGCGTAGAGCACGACCCCGTCGTGCGCTGATCGGACGTAGTCGCCACAGAACGTCGCGATGTCGAGGCCGTCGTGGATGCGTTCGCCGTCGATGACGAGGAAGCCGCCGTCGACCGGCTGCGAACCAGGTCGTGATGCGGCCGCCCTCCATCGGCCAGCGATAGCCCTGGAGCTCCTCGGGCTGGTGCGCTGGTGGGCGGTGGCTCGGTCGGGACCGGGGTCGCCGGAACCGTGTCGCCGGCGTTGTCGGTCGGGCGTGGCGTGGGATGGATGCCGGCCGGCAAGGGGGTCAGCGTCGGGACCGGCGTGGGGGTGGGGCTGGCGACGGCGATCGCGGCGGCAGCGGGTGCGGAGGGCGCCGGCGCCGGCGGGTTCAGAAGGACCGGCGCCACGAGCACGACGCCGATGACGACCAGCAGGACGCCGACGACCCGATCGAGCGGCGGGCGCCGACGTCGGTCGGGGTGGACGGCCGATCGTGCCGAGTTCGGGCGGTTCCTGGAGGGTCATCGGCGGCGACTATAGCCGAGGCCATGCGCCCTCGTCGGGTGTCGCAAGACGAGTGGCAGGAACAGAACAGATGTTCTATCATCGGACAGGCCCCAAGCCATCCGGAGCGGTGCCCATGTCCCCCGCCGCTGCCTCGTTCAGCGAGCTCCACTGCGCACACCAACTTCTCGTTCCTCGACGGCGCCTCGCCATCGGAGGACCTGGTGGAGCGGGCGGTCGAGCTGGGCCTCGACGGCCTGGCCGTGACCGACCACCAGGGTCTCTACGGGGCCGTCCGTTTCGCGAGCGCGGCACAGGAGGCCGGGCTGCGGCCGATCGTCGGCCTGGAGGTCGAGCTGCTCGACCCTGCGGTCCCGGACCCGGATGGGGTCGTGGTGCCCCATCGTCGCCGTCGACGCCGGGGGTCGACGGGCCCGGTGGTCGAGGCTGGCCTGCTGAGCGGCATGGCCTCGACCGCCGGCATGGCCTCAGTCGCCGGCGTGTCACGCGGGGCCGATGTGGTTTCGGCAGCCGAGGGTCGGCCGGTCCGCCCGCAGCGTCGAGCGATCGCGTCCGCCTGGCCACCGGGAGCCGCAGCGCGAGGACCTCCGGCGCGGTGCGCGATCGCGAGCGTCGGCCCGCACCTGGTGCTGCTGGCCCGCGACCTGACCGGCTATCGCAGCCTCTGCCGGCTGGTCAGCGCTGCCCATCTGGCCGGCACCAAGGGCGTGCCGCGCTTCACGCACGCGCTCCTGGCCGAGCACGCCGAGGGCCTGGTGGCGCTCTCGCGGATGCCGCCACGGTGAGATCGCGCGGCGGCTGCTGGCCGGCGATCGTGCCGGGGCCGAAGCGGTGGCGCGTCGCCTGGCCGAGCGCTATGGCCCGGTGAGCGGCCTGGGAGCCGGCTTCTTCATCGAGCTGCAGCACCACCTCCTGCCCGACGACGACTGGCTGGTGGCCGAGCCGGCGCGCCTGGCCGAGCGGCTCGGGCTGCCGGTCGTCGTCACCAACGACGTCCACTACGCCCGGCCCGAGGATCGCGAGCTCCAGGACGTGCTGGTCGGCATCCGCCACGGCCTGACGCTCGACGAGAGCGCCCACCTGCGCCGGTCCAACGGGGAGTACCACCTCAAGCGGCCGGCGGAGCTGCGCGCGCTGCCGCCCGGCCTGCGCCGGCGATCGGCCGTGGCGCCGGGATCGGGCGTGGCGCGCGCCTGGGCGGAGGGGCTGCGCACGGCCGGGAGCTCGGCAGCCCGCTGCCCGGTCGAGCTGGAGTTCGAGCGCTACCGCTTCCCCGGCTTCCCGGTGCCCCGCGGCGAGACGCCCTTCAGCGAGCTGGAGCGGCTCTGCCACGAGGGCGCCCGCACGCGCTACCACCCGCTCACGCCGCGCGTGCTCAAGCAGCTGGCGCACGAGCTGGAGGTCATCGAGCGGACCGGCCTGGCCGAGTTCTTCCTCATCTGCTGGGACCTGATGCGCTTCTGCCGCGAGCGGAGCATCCCGGCCCAGGGTCGGGGCAGCGCGGGCGACTCGATCGTGGCCTACGTGCTGGGCATCACGCGCGTCGACCCCATCCGCCACGAGCTGCTCTTCGAGCGCTTCATCAACGAGGGCCGGACGGCCTATCCCGACGTCGACATCGACTTCGCCTCGTCGCCGGCGCGAGGAGGTCATCCAGTACGTCTACGAGCGCTACGGCGCGGAGCACACGGGCATGGTCTGCAACGTGGTCACCTATCGGGCGCGCTCGGCGGTGCGGGAGGTGGGCTACGCGCTGGGCTTCCCGCGGCCGCTCGTCGACCGGGTGGCCAAGGCGCTCGAGACCTACGACTCGGTGATGGTCCGGCGCGACCTGGAGGCGGAGGGCGGCTTCGCCGAGTTCTTCCTGCCCCCGGGTGCGGGGTCGGGCGGAGGGGATGGCTGCGACCGTCGGCCAGGCGCGGCCGCCCGGGCATCGACGCTGCCGCTGCGGTCGCCGGCGAGCGTGGCCTGGTCGACGGGATGGGCCAGCTCGCCCACGCGCGCGACGTGCCTGGCGGACCGGGCTCGGGTGGTCGGGCGGCTCGTCCGGTGGGCGGGGGAGCGGCCGGTCGGGCAGGCGGGAGCGGCCGGTCGGGCAGGGGGACCGTCCAGTCGGGGCCCTGTCGCGTCGGCCGGGGATCCATGGACCCGGGCCGCGACGCGGCGGGCACGGCGGGCCGTTGCCCATCGGCGACATCCTGCCGCGCACCGTCGGGGGCCGATCGGTCGTCGCCCGATCCGCTCGCCGGCTCGCCCGAGCGACTGGCGCCGGTGACCGACGCTGCGCCCGAGCCCCTCGGACGACGAAGGCGGCCCGGGCGACTCCCCGGCCAGCGTGCGCTGGCTGCGGGCGGGTCGGGCAGCCGCGCGACCGACGTCCGGGCCACCGACGCTCAGCCGGGCACGATCGACGGCCGGGCGATCGACCCCGAGACGGGCGTCCTGCTGCCACCCGAACGACGGACGGATCGCCTCGGTCGACCGTATGCCTGGGATCCGCCCGCGCCGCCGACACAGGCGATGGGCCGCGGCGGTGCCACGGGCGGACGCCATGAACGGCGGACGTGCCCCGAGCCACTCCAGCGTCGCTCGCGTCGAGCCGGAGCCGCCGCGCGCAGCCGCGCGGCGGCAGCACGGTCGGCCTCTCGCCCTGGGAGCGCTGGCTGGAGCTGTGCGCCCGCATCGACGGCTTCCCGCGCCACCTCGGCATCCACGTCGGCGGCATGCTCATCACGCGGGCGCCGCTCGTCGACATCGCGCCGCTCGAGCGGGCCACGCATGCCCGGCCGCGTCGTCGTCCAGTACGACAAGCGCGACGTCGAGACGCATCAAGCTCATCAAGCTCGACCTGCTGGGCCTGCGCATGCTCTCGGCCATCGACGACGCGCTGCGCGACATCGCCGTCGACTGCGCCGTCCGCGTCGACCTCGACCGCCTGCCGGAGGACATCCCGGAGGTCTTCGCGCATGATCCAGGCCGCGGACACGGTGGGCGTCTTCCAGATCGAGTCGCGGGCCCAGATGCAGACGCTGCCCAAGCTCGCGCCCGGAGACGCTCGACGACCTGGTCGTGGAGGTCGCCATCATCCGGCCCGGCCCCATCCAGGGCAACGCCGTCCACCCCTACCTGCGCCGGCGCCAGGGGCTCGAGCCGGTGACCTACCTCCATCCCAGCCTGGAGCCGGTCCTGGCCGAGACGCTGGGCGTGATCCTCTACCAGGAGCAGGTCATGAAGATCGCCATCGACGTGGCGGGCTTCAGCGCGGCCGAGTCGGACGGCTTCCGGCGCGCCATGGGCACCTGGCGCTCACGCGCGAGATGGAGAAGCTCCACGCGCGGCTTCGTCGAGGGCTGCACGGCGCGTCAGCGGCCTGCCGCGAGGCAGGACGCGAGGAGCTCTTCCACCAGGTCGCGGGCTTCGCCAGCTTCGGCTTCAACAAGAGCCACGCGGCGGCCTTCGCGCGCACGGCCTACGAGTCGGCCTTCCTCAAGCTCTTCTACCCGGCGCAGTTCACGGCCGGGCTCATCAACGCGCAGCCGATGGGCTTCTACCCCGTCGAGGTGCTCATCAACGACGCCAAGCGCCACGGCGTGGCGGTCCTGCCCGGTGGACATCAACGCGCAGCCGCTACCGCACCGCGACCGAATGGGTCGGCATGCCCGACGAGCCACTCCCCGAGGACGCGGGCATCGACCGGCGACCGGAGCGTGGTCCGCTCGCCGGCGTGCGTCGTGCCGGATCCAGGCGCCACGCGCCCGGCTGGCTGCGCGGCGGAGAGCGCGCATGGCTACGGCATCCGCCTCGGCCTGCACCTCGTCAACGGCATCGGCGAGGAGCAAGGGGAGCGCGCTCGACGCGGAGCTGGCACGCGGCGGGCCGTATCGCTCGCTGGCCGACGTGGTCGCCCGGACGGGGCTGTCGGAGGAGGTGGTCGAGCGGCTCATCCGCGCCGGTGCGCTCGACTCGCTCGGCCGGCCGCGCCGCGAGCTGCTGTGGCAGCTCCGCGAGGTGGCCGGCGCGCACGCGTGGTCCGGACCGATGCGCCGGCTCCGCTGCACTGCCGGCCGCTCGACCTGCGACTGCCGCCCACGCCCGCGCCCGGACCTGCCGCCGCCGAGCGAGCTGGAGCGCCTGGGCGACAGCTACGCGATCCTCTCGCTCGACGCGCGGCGCCAGGTCGTCGAGCTCTTCCGACCGGCGCTCGACCAGCCTGGGGGCGGTGACCGCAGGCCGCAGCTGGCCGAGCAGCCGCCGGGCCGCGTGGCCATCGGGGGCCTGGTCGTGACGCGGCAGCACCCGATGACCGCCAAGGGCACCGTCTTCCTGGCCCTCGAGGACGAGACGGGCATGGTCAACGTCACGCTCTGGCCGGACACCTGGGCGCGACTGCGCGGCGTGGTCCGACGCCACGCGCTGCTGTACGTGGAGGGCACGCTCCAGCGCGAGGCGACACGTGGTCAACCTGGTGGCACGGCGGATCGTGCCCCTGCCCGACCTCGCTCGCGGCGTCGGCGGACCGGAACGCCCAGAGGGCGTCCGCCAGCTCGGGCATGCTGGGATGCGTCGCCTGGGTTGACGAACCGCGGCAGCCCCGGCAGCGATGGATCAGCGGAGGTTGTGCAGCTTCAGCGGCCGGAGCGCGCCTGTCGAGCCTCGTCGCGCGCCTTGCGCTTCTGCTCCTGCGCCTGCTTGTCGCGCTGCTCCATGCGCCGCTTCGACGAGTTCTGCAGCCAGCCCTTGTAGATGAACGCGATCCAGCCGAAGCCAGCCCCAAGCACCGCGGCCGAGAGGATGGAGACCGACCCGGCCAGGAACGTGTCACTCGTGATCGGCGTCCCCGGCTCGAGGCTCGCGGTCTGGAAGGCGGCGATCAAGAGGCCATCGATGATGCCCAGCACGAAGCCGATGAGGTACGGGCCGCGCCTCGACATGAAGCCAGCGATGAGGATCGGGATGGCCGGCGGCGAGACCACCAGCCGAACGTAGAGCGAGAGTGGACCACCGGCATCCTCGCGGGCGTTGACCGCGATGACGTACGCGATGGGCGACGTGAGCAGCAGCAGGGCCGAGATCCACCACCAGCGGTTCGTGCGCAACTCGTGGGGGAAGGCCCGCAGATCCCCGCGCCAGTCCGGCATCGTGAATCCGAGCAGGCCCCGACGCGGCTCAGCCGCGGCGACGCCACCAGTCGCCGACTCGGTCGCGGGATCCGCGTCCTCGACAGCACCCTGGCTGGCACGGTAGCGGCGGCGGGCCTCGGCGCGGGCGGTGCTCTTGGCTCGGGCCAACGTGGCCTCCTGTCGGTCGTCGAAGTCGAGGGCGATCCGGGGAGCACGCTCGAATCGAGTCGCGCCGCGGCGTGTCGCGCCGATGGTAATCCCGGCAGGCGCGGAGCATCGCGCGGGAAGCGACCGGTAAGCGCGGCCGACTACGGTCGCCATCTCTCCGCCGGCTGCCCGCCCGGAGGTCAGCCATGCCGCGGCTCGTCCGTCATGCCGTGCCGGCATCCCTGCCGGTGCTCCTTGCCATCGCCCTCGTGGCCATCCGACCGGGCGCGTCAGCCGGGGCCGGCGGCCCGGCCGCCCAGCCGCTCGCGGCGGTCGACTGGCCGCCATCGGGTGGTCTCGTGGTCGGCGAGGTGATGACCGGCGGCGCGTCGGCATCGGACGAGCTCGTCGAGCTCTACAACGCCGGGCTGACGAGCGTGGATCTGGCCGGGCAGGAGGTCGTCTACGTCACGTCGACCGGAGGCACGGTCACTCGCAAGGCGACCTGGGCGACGACGACGATGCTCGATCCGGGCCGACACCTCCTGCTCGCCAACACGTCTGGCGTCTTCGCCCCGATCGCGGATGCCACCTACTCAGGCGGTCTGGCCGCAAACGGCGGCACGATCCTCGTACGGCCGGTGGGCGGCGCGGTCATCGACGCCATCGGCTGGGGCGACGCGTCCAATGCCTTCGTGGAAGGGACCGCAGCGCCGGCTCCGGCAGCAGGTTCGAGCCTCGAACGACGGCCTGGCGGCTCAGCCGGCAACCGTACCGACTCGAACCAGAACCTGGCCGACTGGTTGCTGAACGCCACGCCGGTGGCGCAGAACCTTGCCTCGCCCGCCGTCCCTGGCGGCGCGCTTCCGACCCCGACCACGGCGCCAACGCCGACGCCTGCTCCGACCCCGACGGCGACGCCGGTCCCGACACCCAAACCGAGCCCCTCCCCGACGGCGGTACCGACACCCAGTGCGACCCCGCTGCCGAGCCCATCGCCCACCGCCCCACCGACGCCGACACCGAGTCCGCTGCCGACACCGTCATCGACTCCCGTCGCTACGCCGACCGCGGCACCCACGACGACACCGACCCCCGCGCCGACTCAGACGCCGACGCCGAGTCCGCTGCCGACTCCAACGCCGACACCGACCCCGACCGAGTCGTCGATGCCCATCCCAACGCCGACGGCCACGGTGTCATCGACTCCATCTCCAGCGCCGACAGCGACCCCGACTCCGCCAGCCTCCCCCTCTCCAGGCGTGTCGCCGAGCCCGGGCACCATCGACATCGCCGTCGCGCGTACGGGCGCGGCGGGGTCGCGGGTCCGCGTGCGCGGCATCGTGACGGTCGAGCCGGGACGGATCGTCGATGACCGCACGTTCGCGATCCAGGACGGCACGGCCGGCATCCTCGTCCGCCTCGATGGTGGACGCAAGGACCTCATGATCGCCCGCGGCACCGATGTCATCGTCGAGGGGCGCCTCGGTGCTCGGTATGGCGCCCTCGAGCTGCGTCTCGAAGCTGGCGACCCGCTCGACGCGGTCGGCTCCGGGGCGCTGCCCGCGGCGCAGGCAATCGAGCTCGCCGCGCTCAGCGAGGCGACCGAGGGCAAGCTCGTCACGGCCACCGGGGTGGTGGTCGACATCGACACGGCCAAGAGTGGGACGACGACCATCATCGTGGAGGACGCATCAGGACGCGGCCGCGTCGTCGCCTTCGCGCGGGCGGGGACCATCCCGGACTCCATTCGTCGCAAGGTCACCCTGTCGGTCTCTGGCATCGGCGGACAGCGATCGACGGCGACCGGTCGCACGGACGGGTATCGCATCTGGGTCCGGGCCGGCGGCGATCTGCAGGTCGCCGCGACGCCATCGGCGTCACCGTCACCGTCGGCATCCGGATCGGCCGCTCCGTCGAGCGGCCCGAGCACCCCGCCGAACCTGGTGAGCGTCGCGGTCGCGCGCGCTCACGTGGGCCAGAAGGTCATGATCGAGGGCACCATCACGAGCCAGGCCGGTCTTCTCGATGCCGACGATCGGAGGGTGACGATCGAAGATGGGACCGGTGCCATCCTCCTCCGTCTCCTGGCCCACGAGTCCGCACCGGCCGTCGGCAGTCGCGTCCGGGCGACGGGGTCGACGAGCACGTATTACGGTGCGCCACAGCTCTCTGCGACGGCTCAGCTCTCCGTCATCGGCAGGGCCGCGGCGACCCCGCACGTTCTTTCGAAGGCGCCCGGCGTGGGCTCGGAATGGGAGCTCGTCCGAGTGCGAGGCACGGTCGTCGACGTCCGGCGTTACGGGCATGCCTGGCGCGCCGAGCTCCGCCTCGCCGACGGGACGAAGGTGCCGATCGTCGGCCTGGCGCGGGCGATCATCGCGGTCGAGCTGATCAAAGAAGGCCAGGTCGGGTCGATCGTCGGCCTCGTCAGACGCGCCTATCCGAGCGCCACCGACCGTCGCTTCGCGGTCCTGCCACGTACGAAGTCGGACCTC
Organism: uncultured Chloroflexia bacterium; assembly: GCA_963833535.1. GTDB lineage: Bacteria > Chloroflexota > Limnocylindria > Limnocylindrales > CSP1-4 > CSP1-4. The sequence continues at coordinate 338,219 of CAWHYC010000007.1, forward strand.
GACCTTGGCGCTGTGGCGGCGACCGCAGGACAGGCCAGCGGCGGCAGCAAACGAACGAGCGCCGTCGGATCATCGACTGGCTCCGCACCGTCGCCATCCGGGCCCCCGTCCCTGGATGGGTCAGTGACCGTCGATGCGGCCGAAGTGCCAGCCAATGCCGGCCGACTCGTCCGCGTCGGTGGGCTCGTCATGCGCCCCGCCGCGCCCGTGGGACAGGACGCCGAGGTGACCGTCCTGATCGAGGATGACAGTGGCACCGTGTCGCTCCGCTTCTTGGCCGCCGCCGCGACCGTCGGCGCCTCTCTTCGAGCGGGTGATCTGGTCGAGGCGACCGGAACCGTCGAGTCGAATAGCAGCGGCTGGGTGGTCGTGGTCGACGACGCGGCAGACGTCGTGACAGCCGGCCAAGTCGTCGATCCCCAGGGGTCGGGGGCCTCAGCACCTCCAGGCGACCGACCCGACCCGACCGCTGGCGACGCGGCGGCGAGCACTGCCGGCGAGGCCGGCGAGGACGCCACGGCGGACGGAGCCGCTCCCGTGACTCCCCTGATGGGCGCGGCCGGGGCTGGCGGCCTGGTCGCGGCGATCGTGGCCACCGCTGCCGCCGGCGGGCGATGGCGCCGCCGCCGTGCCGACGAGCACGAGTCTCACCATGCGACCGAGCGCCTCGTCGAGCTGCTTGCGTCGACCGAGGGATCCCCCTCGGATCCTACGCACGGAGCGTGATCCGACAGCAGATCCGGAGCACGCGCGGCCGCACGAACCGGTGCGCGTCCCGCCAGCCCCGGCGCTGAACCGAACGCCTGTTCTTGAGCCCGAACATCGGCGGGCGCCGAGCCGATCCGTCGCCACGCACGAGCCACGCTCGGCGGCTTGACGCTCCCTGAGCGTGAGACTATCCTCCGCGCAGCTGCGCGCCCACGCTCAGCACAGCGTACAGAGGAGCGGCCTTGCCGAACGACGACCAGGTAAGGAGCTGGCCGTACCCACGCTTGGACGACGCGGACCCCCGCGTCGCGCTTCCCGACTCCGATCGGCAGTACCACATCGCACTCGGAACAGGCGAGCTGGCTGAGTACGTCCTCCTCCCCGGCGACCAGGATCGCATCGAGCGCATCGCCACGCGGCTGACCGACATCGAGATGCGCCAGCGCCATCGCGAGTTCGCCTCGATCACCGGCCACTTCCACGGACGACGCATCTCGGCTGTTTCGACCGGCATCGGGACCGACAACGTGGAGATCGTGCTGGCCGAGATCCTGGCCATCACGACGCACCCGACGTTCATCCGCATCGGGTCATGCGGGGTCCTGCAGGACGACATCGAGCTCGGCGACCTCGTCGTCACGACCGGAGCCGTGCGCCTCGAGTCGACGACCAGCTTCTTCGTCCATGACGGCTACCCCGCCGTGGCCGACTACGGCGCCGTGGCGGCGCTTGTCGAAGCGGCGCATCGCCTGGGGCATACGGTCCACACGGGTATCACGGCAACCGCGCCCGGCTTCTACGGGGCGCAGGGCCGGCCGATCCCGCGGCTGCCCATCCGATTCCCCGACCTGGCCACCGAGATGCGCGACCAGCGGGTCATCAACTTCGAGATGGAGGCCTCGGCACTGCTCGTGCTGGCCGGCCTCGCAGGCTGCCGCGCCGGCGTCGTCTGCACGGCCTTCGCACAGCGAACGACGGGTCGCTTCGTGCAGGGCGAGCAGATGGAGCGCGCAGAGGCCGCCTGCATCGATACGGGGCTAGAGGCGTTGTGCCTGCTGGCCGAGATGGATGAAGCCGTCACCGCCGCCGGAGCACGGCATTGGCGGCCCTCGTTGTGGGCGCCCATGGCGTCGTAAGCGGAGCGATCGAAGGACGGATGTCGGACGCTCGTCCGGCGCCGCCACCAGACCCGGCCCAGGCCGGGAGGAGGAAGGCAGAACGATGGTCCAGGCCTATTGCGTCAAGGACAAGATGAAGGTCGAGATGAACAGCCCGGTCAAGATCACGATGAAGAACGGCAAGCCGGCCACGCAGGGCGTCTGTCCCAAGTGCGGCAACAAGGTCTTCCGCATCGGAGCCTGATCGCCCCTCGATCCGTAGGAAAGGCCCCGGTCTCGACCGGGGCCTTTCGATTCCCGGCCGCCGGTTCGGTACAATCGGGGGGACATGACGGGAAGAGCGGCGTGGCCGCAGGTCGACGTTCGACCGCGCCCCTCTCTACCCAGCGCGATCGCCACCGCGCCGGCTGACCCAGCCGGCGCGGCCCGCGTGCATCAGCTGATCGACCCTTCGTCGAGCCATCACCCCATGCGCCGATCACGGCGCCGAGGAGGACCTCCATCATGACCACGCGTGTCGGCATCAACGGCTTCGGCCGCATCGGGCGCCAGAGCCTGAAGGCCCTCATCGAGCGCACCCCGGACGTCGAGGTCGTCGCCGTCAACGACCTCGTCCCGACGGCCACCAACGCCCTGCTCTTCAAGCACGACTCGACCTATGGGGCCTATCCGGGTACGGTCGAGCCACACCGACGACGCGCTGATCATCGATGGCCGCGAGATCAAGGTCCTGCAGGTCAAGGACCCGGCCGAGCTGCCCTGGGGCGACCTTGGCGTGGACATCGTGATCGAGTCGACCGGCCTCTTCACCGACGCCACGAAGGCCGCCGCCCACCGTGCCGCCGGCGCCAAGAAGGTCATCATCAGCGCACCGGCCAAGGGCGAGGACGTGACCATCGTGCTCGGCGTCAACGACGCCACGTACGACCCGGCTGCCCACCACATCATCAGCAACGCCAGCTGCACGACGAACTGCCTGGCGCCCGCGGCCAAGGTGGTTCACGACGGCTGGACGATCCGTCGGGGCCTGATGAACACCATCCATTCGTACACGAACGATCAGCGCATCCTCGACGTCGCCCACAAGGACCCACGCCGGGCACGGGCAGCGGGTCAGAACATCATCCCGACCACGACCGGCGCGGCCAAGGCGCTGGCCCTCGTCATCCCCGATCTCCAGGGCAAGTTCGACGGCTTCAGCCTGCGCGTCCCGACGCCGACCGTGAGCGTCGTCGACTTCACCGCCGAGCTCGAGCGCCCGGCCACGGCCGAGGAGCTCAACGCGGCCTTCCGAGCGGCTGCGGACGGGCCGATGGCCGGCATCCTCGGTGTCAGCGATGAGCCGCTCGTGTCGTCCGACTTCCGCGGCGACAGCCGCTCGTCGATCATCGACAGCGCGTCGACGATGTCGCTCGGCGGCACCTTCGTGAAGGTCATCGCCTGGTACGACAACGAGTGGGGCTACAGCTGCCGCGTCGCCGACCTCGTCGGGTTCGTCGCCGCGCGCCTGTAGGTCGGACGACCGCCGAACCATGGACAAGCTCACCGTTCGCGACTTCGATCCGGCCGGCAAGAAGGTCCTCGTGCGGGTCGATTTCAATGTCCCGCTCGAGGACGGCAAGGTCGTTGACGACTCCCGCATCCGGGCCAGCGTGCCGACCATCGCCTACCTCCTCGATCGGGGTGCCATCGTCATCCTGGCCAGCCATCTCGGCCGGCCGAAGGGCAAGGTCAACGACACCTTCCGCCTGCGCCCGGTCGCGCTGCGCCTCTCGGATCCTCCTGCGGCGGCCCGTACGCGTGACCGGCGACGCGCTGGGCATCGGGACCGTCGATGCCATCGCGCGCCTCAAGCCGGGCCAGGCGATCCTGCTCGAGAACCTCCGCTTCCACGCTGAAGAGGAGGCCAACGACCCCGAGTTCGCGAAGGCGCTGGCGGCCTATGCCGACGTCTACGTCAACGATGCCTTCGGGACGGCCCATCGTGCCCATGCCTCGACGGTCGGCGTCACGGCCTACCTGCCGGCCTACGCCGGCCTGCTCATGGAGCGCGAGATCATCGCGCTCTCGGCGTCTGCTCGAGTCGCCGGCCAAGCCGTTCGCGGCCGTCATCGGCGGTGCCAAGGTCTCGGACAAGCTCCGGGTCCTCGAGCACCTCATGGGCCGCGTCGACACCTTCGTCGTCGGCGGCGGCATGGCCAACACCTTCCTGGTGGCCAAGGGCTGGACCGTGGGCAAGAGCCTGCTCGAACGCGACCGCGTCGAGGACGCGGCACGAATCCTGGCCCTGGCCGAGACGAAGGGCGTGACCTTCGTGCTGCCGACCGACGTGGTGGTGGCCAAGGAGGTCACCCGCGGCGCAGAGCACAAGACCGTGCCGGCCTCCAAGATCCCCAACTCGTGGTCGACGGTCGATGCCGGTCCGGCCAGCATGGTCGCCTTCGACCGAGGCGCTGGCCGATGCGCAGACGGTCCTCTGGAACGGCCCGCTCGGCGTCTTCGAGGTGCCGACCTTCGGCGATGGCACCCGTGCCATGGCCCGCTTCCTGGCCGACAAGGCCGACGCCGGCGCGATGGTCGTGGTCGGCGGCGGCGACTCTGTGGCCGCCGTGGCCCAGCTCGGACTGACCTCACGCATGACCCACATCTCGACCGGCGGTGGCGCCTCGCTCGAGTTCCTCGAGGGCCGCGAGCTGCCGGGCATCGCCGCGCTCCAGGATCGGCCCGTGGCCGACGGGAAGGATCCAGGATGACGACCTTCATCGACTCCATCGATGCTCGCGAGATCCTCGATTCGCGCGGCAATCCGACCATCGAGGTCGATGTCACGCTGTCCGGTGGTGCCGGCGGTCGGGCAGCGGTGCCGTCGGGCGCGTCGACCGGGGCGCACGAAGCGGTCGAGCTCCGCGACGGCGACACCGAACGCTACGGTGGCAAAGGCGTGCTGCGTGCGGTGACCAACGTCCTGGACACCATCGCGCCGGCACTGCTCGGCGTCGACGCCGCAGACCAGGCGCTCGTCGACGAGACGCTCATCGAGCTCGACGGCTCGCCGAACAAGGGCAACCTGGGCGCCAATGCTCTGCTCGGCGTCTCGCTCGCCTGTGCCCACGCGGCTGCGGCCGCCTACGACCTGCCGCTCTATCGCTATCTCGGCGGCACCCGGGCGAGCACGCTGCCGGTCCCGATGTTCAACATCCTCAACGGCGGCCAGCACGCTGCGGACTCGACCGACTTCCAGGAGTTCATGGTCATGCCCATCGGGGCGCCGACGTTCAGCGAGGCGCTCCGGGCCGGCTCCGAGATCTTCCACGCCCTGCGCGCCGAGCTCCACGACAAGGGACTTGCCACGGGCCAGGGCGACGAGGGCGGCTTCGCCCCGTCGTTGCCCTCGAACGAGGCGGCCGTGGAGATCATCCTGCGGGCCGTCGAACGAGCCGGCTACCGACCGGGCGAGGACGTCGCCATCGCCCTCGATCCGGCGGTCACCGAGCTGCTCGACCTCGACACGCCCGCCTCGGCGGACGGCGAGCTGACCTACCGGTTGGCCAAGGAAGGGCGGACACTGCGGACGTCGGAGCTCATCGACTTCTGGGCCGACTGGGTCGCGCGCTTCCCGATCGTCTCGATCGAGGATGGCCTGGCCGAGGACGATTGGCTCGGCTGGCAGCGGCTCACCCAGCGACTCGGCAGCGCCTGCCAGCTCGTCGGCGACGACCTCTTCGTGACGAATCCCGAGCGACTCGCACGTGGCATCGACGAGGACTCCGCCAACGCCATCCTCATCAAGCTCAACCAGATCGGCACCCTGACCGAGACGCTGGCCGCCATCGACTTGGCCACCGACCACGGCTGGGGCGCCATCGTCAGCCACCGCTCGGGCGAGACCGAGGACACGTCCATCGCCGACCTCGTCGTCGCAGCGGGCACCGGTCAGATCAAGACCGGCGCGCCCTCCCGCTCAGAGCGCGTGGCCAAGTACAACCGGCTGCTGCGCATCGAAGAGGAATGTGGCGGATCCGCGCGCTACCTCGGCGCGGCCGCGTTGTCGCGTTCCTGAACGTGTCGCGATCCTGAACGTGTCCCGCATCGTCGACCGCGGAGCGATCTTCGCCGGTTGGGTCGGCCTCGGCATGGCCGTCGTCGTGGCCATGGGCTTCGAGCTCATCATCGCCGTCCAATCGCTCGTCTTTCTGTTCGCGCCGATCGGCGGCCTGCTCATCGGCTTCTACGCCAACGCACGCTCCGAGCGGCGCCGGCCCTGGCGACGCGTCTTCGCCAACGCGCTCTACGCCGGCCTCTTCACGGCTGTCTCGCTGGCCATCCTGTACGCCGGCCTCCGCCTCGTCTTCGTCTACGGCGACGCCGGCTACCGGGACGGGACACAGGGCGGGCCGCTGACGTGCACCACGGGCCCGCAGTGCACCTATGAGCGCTACCTCGAGAGCGGCCGCGGACCGGAGCTGGCGGCGGCCGGTGTGACCGATGCGCAGACCTTCGAACGGTTCGTGCTCCAGGAGCAGCTCAACGGCGCGCTTACGATCATCGGCCTTGTAGCGGGCGGCGCGTTGGTCGGAGGGCTGCTTTACGGCGCCGGCACGTCTCGAAAGGCCACCACGGAGGCCGGAGCGGCGACCCAGATCGCGAGCTGATTCCGCGGACGGGGCGACGTCTCCGCCTCGTTATCCGCAGTCCCCACGACGCCACGGAACGCATCCTGTCGAGTAGTCCCCCAGAGACTCTACGCAACGCATTCGGCTGACCTATGGGGGGTGCAGACCCCCGATCGGCGCGGAATCGTGCCCACGGCGACCGAAGGCCGACCGTCGTCAGCCAATCTCACGCACGAGCGAGCCATCCCACGCACGACCAGCGGTCAGGCCGGCGCGATCGCAGTCCGCTTGGGCCAAACGTGTCGCTCAGAGTCTCCCGGGGACTAACGCCGGCATGGTCGTCGGCGCGGGGGCGCTACTTGCTGGTCGGGGACTTCTTCGGGGCGGCCTTGGCGGCGGCCTTGCTGGCCGGAGCGGCCTTGGCGGTCGGTTCCTTCTTGGCGGTCGGTTCCTTCTTGGCGGCCGTGGCGGCGGGCGCCTTGGCCGCGGGCGCCTTGGCCGCGGGCGCCTTGGCAGCGGCCTTCTTGGCGGTCGACTTCGCGGCAGCTTTGGTCGGGCTCGCCTTGGCGGGTGACGCCGCAGTCGTGGTCGTCGCCGTGGCCTCGGCTTTCGAGGCCGCCTCGGCGCGGGTCGACTTGGTCAGCGCGGCGCGTGCCTTGCCGGCCGCGGTCTGCTCGCCCTTCGCCTTCGACGCCTTCGACGCAGCGATGCGAGCCTTGGCCTCCTTGGCCGCGGCGGCCTTGCCCGTCGTCCGCACGACCTTGCCGCCGGTAACGACGGCCTGGCCCTCGAGCGCGGCGTTGGCCTTTCGCATCAGGCGGCTCTTGCGCCGATCGGCAGCGTTCGGATGGATTGCGCCTGCCTTGGCTGCCCTGTCGAGCGCCGAGATGGCCGCGACCACGGCGGCCTGCGTCGCCTCGGCGTCAGCGCCCGCCGCGACCACGACCGCCTTGGCGACGAGCGTCTTGGCCCTCGATCGGTGCGGCTGATTGACGGCGTGCTTGCGCTCGTCCTGGCGGACGCGCTTCATGGCCTGCGGCGTTCGGGCGCCGCGCCAGGTGCGGGATGAGTGAGCCAAGTCGGGATGACCTCGGACTGCGGGCGATGGGTTCGGCGGGGCCGGTGGCGCCTGGATTCAGGTGGCGCGACGCGTGATGGTACCAGAGCCGCTCATCGCGGGCCCCACCTGTGATGCCGCGGGAGCATCTGGAAGGCGGCACCATCGACCTCGGCGTAAAGCGCCGATCAACCGGAGCTGCGCATCCTCGACTCCGGCGTCGCCGATCCGAGTAGTCCCCCGGAGACTCTACCGAGCACGTCACCGCCCGAGACCTGTTGATCCTTGCCTGGCTATGCACCTGGCCGCTTGGTTCTCGCTCGAGCGTTGGTCCGATGCGGCGCGAAACCCGATCATGCTGCATACGCAGGGCGGTCGCCCGCCGGGAAGCGCGCTTGGATCGGCCGCTCGTCGCGGGGAGTCCTGGGGGGACTGCGACGAAGCTAGGAAGGTACCGTCTGATTGATGCGCCCCCGGGTCAGCCGCGGATGCTGAGACCGGTCGTGATCGCGCCAGCTGACGCTCGGGATCGCCGCCGTCAGGGGTCGAGTCGATAGACCCGCAACGTCTCGTGCTCGATGGGCAGGACGGCGACACGGCTGAAGCCGGCGGCCAGCGCGTAGCGCTCCATCGTCGCCGGTCGCATCACCGTGCCGGTCCCGACTGACGGCGTCTCGGCCAGGCCGTTGGGCAGGCAGACGGTCAGGCTGTAGCCGTACATCAGGCGCTCGACGAAGTCACCCGGTGCCGTGAAGGTCTCGTTCACGCGCTCGTCGACGACCAGCATCGTGCCGCCCGGCGCCAACAGCCCACGGCAGGCGTTCAGGACGGCGACCGGCTGCGACAGGTCGTGGACCGCTTCGAAGATCGTGACCAGGTCGAAGGCGCGCTCGAGAGCCGGCTCTGCCGCGTCGCGTATGTGGTAGCTGACGCGATCGGCGACCTCGGTCGTGGCGGCGTTGCGGCGAGCCTGGGCGATGGCCGGCTCGTCGAGGTCGATGCCGTCCACGCGCACCTTCGGATAGGCCCGAGCCATGGCGATCGACGACCAGCCTTCACCGCAGGCCAGGTCGGCGATGCGGGCCGGCGGGTCGGCCAGCAGGCGAGCGTGGACGTCGCCGATGGCTGGCAGCCATTCCGAGCCGAGGATGTGGTGGAAGAGCGGCCGGTTCGTGGCGGCCTGGGCCTCCCGAAGGTCGGGGCCGTAGTCGGACCACGACACGCCGCCGCCCTGCTCGAAGGCGCCCATGATCTGGGGCAGCATCCGCATCGCCGCCGCGACGGCTCGCACGGTCGGCGCGGCGTAGACGAGGCTGAGCTCGTCGAGCAGGACCTCCCGATGACCGACCGGGAGCGAGTATCGACGCCTGGCCTCGTCGGGCTCGTCGTCCGCGGACAGGATGCTGGTCACGGCTTGCTGTTCTAGCCACTCGCGGACATAGCGCTCCTGGAGGCCGGTCCGGGCCGCAAGCTCGGGCGAGGACTGTGGCCCCGACGCCTCAAGGGCGCGGTAGAGGCCGAGCCGGTCGCCCATGTAGACCGCCGCCAGGTCGAACGCGCCGGCAGCCGACTCGAACAGCCGGCCGGCAAGTGCGTCGCGAGCGGCCTCGCCGTCGCCGTCGATCGAGGTGGAAGGGGCAGCGGCCTGCGCCATGGTGTCGACCTCGCTGGAGCCAGCACGGTGCGCCGGCGGAAGGCAGGAGGATGACGCAACGCCACCACGTCGACAAGACCATGACCGGCGGCGGGCCAACGACGGACGGCCGTGGACGCGACCGACGGATGACCTTGACGTGGCGTCCAGAACCATGACCTTCAAGATCATCAGCTTCCCCGGCAGCGATCGAGCCGAGGTGGATGCGGTCCTGACCGGCAACTGAGGGAGCCACCGACCAGGCGTGCCCGAGGCGCTCGTCGGGACGTGCTGAGCGTCGCCAGCTGCGGCGAGGACCGCGCTGAGAGCGTCACCGCTGCGGCGGCTGCCGCCTGCCACGTGATCAGCATCACTGGCCCGCCCGCGACGACGAAGAGGAAGATCCCCGCCAACGTCCCCGCCGGGATGAGCGCGAGGAGTCGATACCGAGCCGGCTCGTCGCGAGCGATCACGATCGTGCAACGAGCGACTCGCTGCGGCTGACGGAAGACACCGATGCCCCATCGCCCTAGGGGGCGGGTGAGCTCTGCGGACAAACGGCTTTGAACGCGAGCTGGTGGCTGCCGTCGCTCGACACGAGCGTCACGCGAGCTCGGTCAGCGTCGTGCCCGGCCGGGATGACGATCTCGCACCAGAACGTGACCGCCAAGGCCTTGGTGGTGCCGGGAGCCATCGTGACGAGGATCTCGTCGGGGCTGCCTTCGAACGGATTCGCCCTGGTGAGTGCGACCTGTTGGATCAGCGGCGACCGCGATGCGACGATGCGATCCGCGACCGCCTGACCCTTCTGGATGTTCGAGATCGCCACGGCCCCCGCGATGACCAGCAGGACCACGATGCCGCTGCCGATGACCCACCGACGTCGCCTGTTTGGTCGGCCTATCGGCACCTCACGTTCCCGCGGGTGCTGTCTCATCACCCATCCGCCCGAGCCGCATACCAGCCTCCACGCCGATGACGGTGTCTGAGGTCCGCCACGCTGACGGTACTCCGGCCCGACACCTGGGAGCAGGTCACGGGCTACACTCCGGCCCCGTGACCATCCCACAGGACCGCCTGCGCAACTTCTCGATCATCGCGCACATCGATCACGGCAAGTCGACCCTCGCCGACCGCCTCCTGGAGCTGACGCACACCATCGACGCGCGCCAGATGACCAGCCAGGTCCTCGACTCGATGGACCTCGAGCGCGAGAAGGGCATCACCATCAAGGCCCGGGCGGTGCGCCTCGAGTACACCGCGACCGATGGCCTGACCTACGGCCTGAACCTCATCGACACGCCCGGCCACGTCGATTTCACCTACGAGGTCAGCCGCAGTCTGCAGGCCTGCGAGGGCGCCATCCTCGTCGTCGATGCCGCGCAGGGCATCGAAGCGCAAACGCTGGCCAACGTCCACCTCGCGCTCGCGCTCGGCCTGACGATCATCCCGGTCCTGAACAAGATCGACCTGCCCTCGGCCCAGCCAGACGTGGTCATCGAGGAGCTGGAGAGCGTGCTGGCCATCCCGCGCGAGGAGGTCATCCTGGCCTCGGCAAAGGAGGGCACCGGCGTGCCCGACATCCTGGAGGCCATCGTCGCCCGGGTGCCGTCGCCGAAGGGCGATCCGGCGGCGCCGGTCCAGGGGTTGATCTTCGATTCCCACTACGACGCCTACAAAGGCGTCGTCGCCTACGTCCGACTGGCGGCAGGCACGCTCGCGGCCCACGAGACCATCCGCCTCATGGCCTCCGGCGCCGAGGCCGACCTGCTCGAGCTTGGCGTCTTCCGGCCGCAGCTGGTGCCCATGGCGCAGCTCACCGCCGGCGAGGTCGGCTATGTGGCGACCGGCCTCAAGAGCGTCCGCGACTGCCAGGTCGGCGACACGTTGACCTCGGCCGGGCGCCCCGCGGCCCATCCGCTGCCCGGCTACAAGGCGGCCAAGCCGCTCGTCTTCGCCGGCATCTACCCCCTCAACGGGCCCGACTACCCGCTGCTGCGCGACGCGCTCGAGAAGCTGCACCTCAACGACGCCTCGATCACGTACGAGCCCGAGAGCTCGGTCGCACTCGGCTTCGGCTTCCGCTGCGGCTTTCTGGGCCTGCTGCACATGGAGATCATCCAGGAGCGCCTCGAGCGCGAGTTCGACCTCGACCTTATCGCCTCGGCGCCGTCGGTCGAATACCGCGTCAAGCTGCTCCACTCGACCGAACCGGTCATCGTCGACAACCCTTCCGAGCTGCCCGAGATCGGCGCCATCGAGGCCATCTCCGAGCCCTGGGTACGCGTCAAGATCGTGACCCCGAGCTCGCTACATCGGCTCGCTCATCGAGCTGGCCACCAACCGGCGCGGCGCCTTCGAGACGATGGAGTACCTCGATCCGCAGCGCGTGCTGCTCTCCTTCGAGCTGCCGCTGGCCGAGGTCATCGTCGACTTCTTCGACCAGATGAAGAGCCGCTCGCAGGGCTATGCGAGCATGGACTACGAGGAGATCGGCTATCGGGAGGCGCGCCTGGTGAAGCTCGACGTGCTGGTCGCTGGCGAGCCGGTCGATGCGCTCTCGCTCATCCTCCACCGCGACCGGGCGCAACAGACCGGCCGCCTGCTCGTCGAAAAACTCAAGGAGCTCATCCCCCGCCAGATGTTCGAGGTGCCCATCCAGGCGGCCATCGGGTCCAACGTCATCGCCCGCGACACGGTCCGTGCCATGCGCAAGAACGTGCTTGCGAAGTGCTATGGCGGCGACATCACCCGAAAGCGCAAACTGCTCGAGAAGCAGAAGGAGGGGAAGGCCCGCATGAAACGGATCGGCAGCGTCGAGATCCCGCAGGAGGCCTTCCTGGCCGTGCTGCGAACGTCCGAGGGCTGACGCGCGTGGATCTCGAAGACCAGCTGCGCATCCTGGTCGGGGTCGGTTTGACCGGCCTGCTCGTGCTCCTTCGCCTGGACGCGTATCGCTTCGGCGCGGCCGAGTACGACGACGAGTCGAACTCGGGCGGCTGGCGCGGAGCCGGCCGGCGGCTGGCCTGGTACGGCACCGGGGTCGCCCTGGCGGTGGCCATCTGGTACGTCTTTCCGACCCCCGTCACGACGCTCCACCTGAACATCGGCGTCGACCGCGTCGAGACGCTGACCCTGGGCCTCATCTTCGGTGGCATCGGGACGCTCGTCGCCGGCCTCTATGCCTGGCTGCGCTACCGGCGCTTCCGCTGGCCGGAGTATCGCCATTACCCGGGCGCCGCCGCGAACGCCATCGGCACTGCGTTCATCGACGAGGCCTGTTTTCGTGGCGCGATCCTGGGCATCACGCTGGCCCTCGGCTGGCCGACCGATCTGGCCATCGCCTTCCAGGCCGTCCTGTACGGCATCACGACGCGTCTCGGGGCACCGGGACGCAGCCGCGGCATGCTCCTCATCGCGCTCGGGACCGGCGTGGTGGCGGGCTTCCTGACGGTCTGGACGGGCGGCATCGGGGCGTCGTTCGTGGCTCACTCGATCACCCGCTTCGCGACCTTCGTCACGACCGGCCACGCCGGGCTCGTCAAGCCGCCCGGCCAGGAGCCGGAGGAGGCCTTCGCCGCCAGCCTGCCACCGGAGGGCTGGGAGGTCGTCGGGGGGGCCGACGACTGAGCCTCGCGCTGCCGTCGCGCCGGCGCATCGAGGAGGTCATCATGGCGGCGGAGCCCGAGGGAACCTTCGCGCCGACGGGCGAGGCACCTCGCCCGCCGGTCGGCCTCTACCTGCACGTCCCGTTCTGTGTCTCGCTCTGCCCATACTGCGACTTCGTCGTCTACACCGGCCGTGCGACGCACGGCCCGCAGGCCCGCGTCGAGGCGTTCGTCGAGGCCGTGCACCTCGAGCTGGACTTGCGTGCGGACGCGCTCGACGCCGATTTCGGGCAGCCCGGATCCGCCGGACGACCAGCGCTCGGCTCCGTCTACCTTGGCGGCGGCACGCCGTCGCTACTGCCAGCCGCGGACGTCGCGGCACTCCTCGAACGGATCGAACGACGATTCGGCCTTGCTGCCGACGCCGAGGTGACGATCGAGGCCAACCCAGGCCCGGACGAGCGGGGCGACCTGGCCGGCTTCCACGCGGTCGGGGTGACCCGCGTCAGCTTCGGCGCCCAGAGCCTCGACGCGGCGGAGCTGCGACGCCTCGGTCGTCGCCATCGCCCGGTCGACGTCGTCGAGGCGGTCGAGGCCGCTGCGTCGAGCGGGCATCGCGCATCGATCGATCGACCTGCTCTACGACGTCCCGCGGCCAGTCGATGGCGACCTGGCAGGCCACGGTCGAGCGGGCGCTCGACCTGCCGATCGACCATCTCTCCGCCTACGCCCTGACGCTCGACGACCCGGATGCCGCAGGCCTGACCGGGTCGACCGGCGACCACCTGCCGGTCCGACCCGGAGCCAGCCGCTGGCGTCGTCGCCGCCGCCACGGAGCAGGACGAGGATCGAGCCGCCGACCAGTATCTGTGGCTCGACGAGCGCCTCCAGCCGCCGGCTTCAGCTGGTACGAGATCTCCAACTGGGCGCGGCCGGGCGGTACGAGAGCAGGCACAACCAGGCCTACTGGCGCCGACGGGCCACCGTCGGCGTCGGTCCGGGCGCGCACGGTTTCGACGGCGGCCGGCGCCGGACCTGGAACGCGGCCCGGCTCGATGGCTACCTGGCGGCGCTCCTGCCCGCGGACACCGACCAGGGCGCCTGCCGCCGCGCGGCCACGAGCTGCCGCCCGGTGGCCTCGAGACGCTCGACGATGACGCGATCCAGCTCGAGGCGGTCTCGCTCGCGCTGCGCACCCGCGAAGGGCTCGCGAGCGGATCGGCTCTCGACGGCCGGGCGTGCGGCGCTCGACGGGGCTCGGTCAATGCGGACCGGGCTCGTCGAACCGGCTGGCGCGACCTGCATCCGCCTGACCGCCCAAGGGCGGCTCCTCGCCGGTGCCCTGGCCATCGACTTCGTCGCATAGCCACCTCGTCGTCACTCGTCTACAGGCGGGGCTGTCGGCCACCAGCCTGAGGTGCGCGGATCAGCCGCCGGCCGGGCGCGTCGATCAGAGCGCCGCTCGAACCTCGCCCAGACGCTCGATCGTTTCGAGATCGAAGGGGTCGCGAAAGACCCACATGACCTCCGATACGCCGACCTCGGCGTAGCCGCGGATCCCCCCGGCGACCGCTGCCGGCGGCCCCCAGAGCGTCAGTCCGCGGGAGCTGCCGTCGCTGCCGAGCTTGCCCACGATGTCGTGCCGCACGGCCATCGCGTCGAACGCCGCCAGGGCCGCTTCGGGGTCATCGCGGATGACGACCTCCATCGTCACCGTGCGGGCGATCTGCCGCTCGTCCCGTCCGATGGCCACGCAATGAGCACGCAGGAGCGCGTCGCGCTCGGCGATGCGCGTCGGGTCGCCATACGCATTCCACATGTCGGCGTACCGGGCGACAGTCAGCAGCGTCTTTCGTGGCCCGGAGCCGCCGATGAGGATGGGCAGCCGGGGTTGCACCGGGTGCGGGGCGACGACGGCGTCGCGCATCTGATAGGTCGGACCGTCGTGGGTCACCCGCTCACCATCGAGCAGGCGGCGGATGAGCCCGACCGCCTCGTCGAGGCGATCGAGCCGCTCGCCGAAGCCGGCCCCGAAGTCGAGCCCGAACGCCTCGTGCTCGCGCTCGAACCAACCGGCGCCGAGGCCCAGGATGGCGCGACCGTCGCCGAGGTGGTCGAGCGTCGTGGCCAGCTTTGCGGTCAGGCCGGGATTGCGGAAGGTGTTGGCCCCGACCAGCAGCCCAAGCTGCACGCGCGTCGTCAGCTGCGCCCAGGCTGCCAGGGTCAGCCAGCCCTCGAGCTTCGCGTCGGTCCAGTCGCCCTCGTCGGCCAGCAGGTGGTCGTCGGCCCAGAGTGAGTCGAAGCCGCCCGCCTCGACCCATCGTGCCGCGTCGCGCAGCGCCGGCCACGTCGTGCGGTTGGTCCAGAAAGCGGCTCCGAAACGCATGCCGGCAGCATATCGACGGCTGCGGTCGCGAGGGCGGCGCCAACAGGCCTGCTGGCCGATCTGCGCGTTGACACTCGGCAGCCTCGACTGCTACCATCCGCCACACGGAGTTAGCACTCGCAGCCCGAGAGTGCTAACCACTCACAAGCGAACGACGAAACGAGGATCTGCCGGCGTGGCGAGACGCAAGGACCGCCCCGGCCCGCTCGACCCGCGCTCTGCGGCCATCCTGCGGGCCATCATCGAGGAATACGTGGCCACTGCCCAACCGGTCGGCAGCCACGCGCTGGTCGTCAAGCACCGGCTTGACGTCAGCTCCGCCACGGTCCGCAACGTGATGGCCGAGCTTGAGCGTGCTGGGTTCCTACGCAGCCCGCACACGAGCGCTGGCCGCGTGCCGACCGATGCCGGCTATCGCCTGTACGTCGAGTCGATCTCGGAAGCGGTCGTCCTGGCACCGGTCGAGCAGCTCATGATCCGCCACCAGTTCGGGCAGGTCGAGTTCGCCAGCGAGCAATGGTTCCGCCTGGCCGCGTCGACGCTCGCCGGCGCGACCCACTCCGCCGGCCTGGCCACACCGGCCAAGGCCGACGCCGCGCGCCTTCGCCGCCTCGACCTCGTCGAGACCGGTGACCGCCTGGCAAGCCTCGTGCTGGTGCTGGCCGAGGGCGCCGTCAAGCAGGTCCTGGTGCCGCTCGATGCGGGCACCGATCAGGCCGGCCTCGACGACATCGCGCGCCGCCTCAACGAGCGGCTGGCCGGCCTCGCCGCGGCGGAGATGACGGAGGTCGTCCGCGCCCTGCCACTCGACGACGAGACGAACCGCCTGACGGCCCGCATCGGCGAGCGCGTCGAGCGAGCCATGCGCGAGTTCGATGCCACGGCAGTCGACGACGTCTTCAGCGAAGGCCTCCTCAACGTCATGGCCGCGCCGGAGTTCGCCCAGACCGACAAGGTCCGTCGTGTCTTCGCCCTCCTGGAGGACCGCGTCTATTTCGGCGACCTGGTCCACGAGGTGACCGACTCGGGCGACGTGCGCATCTACATCGGCGCCGAGAATCGGTCCATCGAGATGCACGACGTGGCGCTCGTCCTGGCGCCCTATGGTCGCCGGGGCCGGGCGTCGGGCGTCGTCGGCATCCTCGGGCCGACCCGGATGGCCTACCCCCACGCGATCTCGACCGTTCGCTACGTGAGCGCGCTCATGAACGAGCTCGTCGACCACCTGTACGCCTGAGGCCTCGCGCATGCCGACCCACAAGACCCGAACCCAGGAGCGCATCGACGCGCTGGAGACACCGAGCGTGACCCAGCTCATCGATCAGGTCGCGGCGCTCGAGGCTGAGCGCGATGCCGCCAACCAGGAGGCGGCCGAGAACCTGGCCGCGCTGCAGCGCTCCGCGGCCGACTTCCAGAACTACAAGCGGCGCACCGAGCAGGAGCGCGAGACGACCGCCGGCCTGGCCAACGACTCGCTGCTGCGCAAGGTCATCGCCATCGCCGACGACTTCGACCGGGCCATCGAGGCGATGCCCGAACCGCTGGTCGCCGACGGCTGGGTGCAGGGCATCGCGGCCATCGACCGCAAGCTGCGCATGCTGCTCGAGTCGGAGGGCGTCACGCCGATCGAAGCGCTGGGACGACCGTTCGACCCCCGCCAGCACGAGGCGCTGACCCAGATCGAGACCACCGACGTGCCCGAGGACACCATCGTCGCCGAGATCCAGCGCGGCTATCGCGTGCGCGATCGGATCCTGCGACCGTCGCTCGTGGCCGTCGCCACCAACCCCGACAAGGGAGCCGGCCAGCCCGGCACCACCGCCGGCCGATCCGGCCACGCGGCTCCATCTGACCAGCCCGGCTTCGATGCCGGATCCGGAGGCAACGACTAACCATGGGCAAGATCATCGGCATCGACCTCGGCACCACCAACTCGGTCGTGGCGGTCATGGAGGGCGGCGAGCCGACCGTCATCCCCAGCGCGGAGGGTGGTCGGACCGTGCCCTCGGTCGTGGCCTTCTCCAAGACCGGGGAGCGGCTGGTCGGCCAGGTCGCCAAGCGCCAGGCCATCACCAACCCGGCCAACACCATCTATTCCATCAAGCGCTTCATGGGCCGTCGCTGGGACGACTCGGAGGTCCAGCGCTCCAAGGGTCTCGTGCCCTACACGGTCGAGCGCGACGGCAAGAGCGACGGCATCAAGGTCAAGCTCGTCGATGGCACGGGTTACACGCCGCCCGAGATCAGCGCCATGATCCTGCAGAAGCTCAAGACCGACGCCGAGGCCTACCTGGGCGAGAAGGTCACCGAGGCGGTCATCACCGTGCCTGCCTATTTCGACGACACGCAGCGCCAGGCGACCAAGGACGCGGGCCGCATCGCCGGCCTCGATGTCAAGCGCATCATCAACGAGCCGACGGCGTCCGCCCTGGCCTATGGCCTGGACAAGAAGAAGGACGAGAAGATCGCCGTCTACGACCTTGGCGGCGGCACCTTCGACATCTCCATCCTCGAGCTCGGCGACGGCGTCTTCGAGGTCAAGGCCACCAACGGCGACACGCACCTTGGTGGCGACGACTTCGACCAGCGCGTCATCGACTGGCTGGTGGCCGAGTTCAAGAAGGACCAGGGCATCGACCTGACGACCGACCAGCAGGCCATGCAGCGCCTCAAGGAGGCCGCCGAACGGGCCAAGATCGAGCTCAGCTCCGCCGCCCAGACGGAGATCAACCTGCCCTACATCACCGCCGATTCGGGCGGGCCAAAGATGCTCCTGATGACGCTCTCGCGCGCCAAGCTGGACGACCTGGTCGCCGACCTCATCGACAAGACCAAGAAGCCAGTCCTCTCCGCGCTCAAGGACGCAGGCCTCAAGCCGTCCGAGATCGACGAGGTCATCCTCGTCGGCGGCATGACCCGCATGCCGGCCGTGGTCGAGGCGGTCAAGGCACTCTTCGGCGGTAAGGAGCCCAACAAGGGCGTCAACCCGGACGAGGTGGTCGCCGTCGGGGCCGCCATCCAGGCCGGCGTCCTGGCCGGCGACGTCAAGGACGTCCTGCTCCTCGACGTGACGCCGCTGTCGTTGGGCATCGAGACGCTGGGCGGCGTGATGACCCGGCTCATCGACCGCAACACGACCATCCCGACCTCCAAGAGCCAGACCTTCTCGACGGCCTCCGACAGCCAGCCGCAGGTCGAGATCCACGTCCTCCAGGGCGAGCGGGAGATGGCCGCCGACAACAAGACGTTGGGCAAGTTCATCCTCGACGGCATCCCGCCGGCGCCGCGCGGCGTGCCCCAGATCGAGGTCACCTTCGACATCGACGCCAACGGCATCCTCGACGTCAAGGCCAAGGACCGCGCCACCGGGCGCGAGCAGCAGGTCCGCATCACCGCGTCCTCGATGCTCTCCAAGGACGACGTGGACAAGATGGTCCGCGACGCCCAGGAGCATGCCGAGGAGGACAAGGCGCGCCGCGACGAGGTCGAGACGCGCAACCAGGCCGATGCCCTGGCGTTCCAGGCCGAGCGCACGCTGCGCGACCTGGGCGACAAGGTCGACCCGGCCGATCGGGCCGAGGCGGAGCGCGGCATCGAGGCCGTGCGCGAGGCCTTGAAGGGCAGCGACGTCGAGGCCGTCAAGGCGTCCGCGGCCGCCCTCTCCGAGCAGCTCCAGAAGGTGGCCACGGCGGCCTACGCGCAGACCGGACCGATCGACTACGACACCCCCGCGGGTGGCGGCGCTGACGGTGCTGGTGGCGCGGATGGCTCCGGTGCTGATGGGGCTGGGCCGGAGAGTGGCTCCGACGAGAGCGGCGCCGGGGCCGCTGAGGGCGACAGCGCCGGCACCGACGAGGCCGACGAAGCCGTCGAGGGCGAGTTCAAGGAGGTCTGACGCGCGGCCGTCGCGCGTCCGTCGATCGTCCCCAAGCGGGCCGCGCGGCCGCGCCGCCGGCCCACTAGCGGCCTCGCACGCCGAGCGGCCGCAGCCAGGTAGCGGCCGCGGGTCCCGCGTTTGTCGCCATCTGCCCACAGCACGGGTATTAGCCGTGGATCATCGCGGGTGAGGCGGCCCGCCCCGCCTATCTGAGCGTGCCTCGTCCTTGCCTCGACCCGGTCGGACGCGCCCGCGCCTCCTAACACCCGCCGAGTTGGTAGATGACAAGAAGATGAGGCCGGCCATCGCCGTCTGACCAGCGCCAGGGTCGCGCAGCCAGGCAGCGGCCAGGCGACCTCGGATCGGGAACGTCGCGGTCAGGATCGCCGCATGAGTCTCGACCCGTCGACGGTTCGTCGCGCTCTCCGAGACGACCAACAACCGCGACACGCTGCCTGTCCTCGCGAAGCCGCGTTCACGAGCGATGATCGGACCAAGGCGCACCTTGCGGTCGAGTGACGCCAGCATCGACTGCATGTCCGGTATCGCGGACTTGACTTCGATCACCAGCACCGTGCCCGATGCAGGGTGCCGGGCGAGGACATCGATCGAGCCACGTTCTCCGCGGATCGCGAAGGTGACCTCGGGCACGGCATCCCACCGATAACGCGTGAGCATTCGCATCGTGGCGTCCACGGTCGCTGCGTGGGCAGCGTCGAGCAGTCGATCGAGACCCTCGCCGTTCCAGCGGACCCGCATGTCGAGGGAGCCGCCGACTGCCCCGACAACGCGCTCGAGCTTGGAAGCCACGATGCCGTCGACGTGGCCGAGCTCGATCCTCGAGACCTCGCTCTGCGAGACCCACGCTCGCCTCGCGAGGTCGACTTGCCGCCAGCCGTGGCGCTGCCGCAGTGCCCGAACTGAGCGCCCGATCCGCGTCCCGTCCATGAGATAGATACTGCGACGCACCGCTCGCCGCGATCTTTGCGGTGGATCATCGGGCGTGTTCAGAGAGTCTGACTCACCGAGTGGTTCTCGCGAGCTTCGCTCGCGATCGCTGTCGTGCGCGCCGGCTCCCACTCGGTTGTCGGCGCTGACACCGCCAACACTGGAGCCGCTACGCTGCCGGTCATGCGGCGCGTCCCGGTCTCGTTCCAGGCCATCAAGGAGGCGATGCCGGGGCCGATCTGGCGGGCGACGTTCGAGCAGCGCTGGGAGGGCTACCTGCGCTGGTTCCTGTCGGAGGGCGAAGCCGCGCGGCCGAGCTACGCGGACAGCGTCCGGACCCTGCGCGAGCACATGCCGGAGCTGATGCCGACCTACGAGGCCCTCGTCGACCTCAGCGGGGGCGGCGACCTGGCCGCCCGAATGCTGACGTTGGTCGACCCGCCACCGTTCATCGGTGCCTGCTCGCAGGGCGTCTGGCTTCGGGATCGGCCGGTCCTCGTCCGCAACTACGACTACCTGGCCAGCCACGTCGAGGGGCTCGTCTGGTGGACGGCCTGGAACGGGCGCCGCGTCATCGGGACCAGCGACCTGCTGTGGGGCCTGCTAGATGGCATGAACGACGCGGGCCTGGCGATCAGCCTGACCTTCGGTGGCCGCAGGGCCCAGGGGCATGGATTCGGGATCCCCCTCGTGGTGCGCTACCTGCTCGAGACCTGCGACGACGTCTCGGAAGCCTGTCGGCGCATCGAGCGGCTGCCCTTCCAGCTGGCCCACAACCTGACGCTCGTCGACGCAGGCGGCGACCTCGCGACCGCCTACCTGGCGCCCGACCGACGGCCGGTCATCACCGGCAACCCGGTGGCCACCAACCACCAGGACGTCCTCGACTGGCCCGAGTACACGACCGCCGTCCGGACCCACGAGCGCGAGGCGCTCATCGCAGGGCTCTTGTCAGACCCGACCATCGACGCCGACGCGTTCGCCGGCGCCTTCCTCGTGCCGCCGCTGCTCGACAGCGCGGGCCTCGGCCACTTCGGGACCCTCTATACCGCCGTCTTCCATCCGACCACCGGGCAGGTCGAGCATCGCTGGCCGGCATTCACATGGCGACAGTCGTTCGACGGCTTCGAGCCGGGCGAGCACACGGAGGCTCTGGCCGCGAACGGCTACCATCGCACTCCGTGACCAGCGTCCCGACCGACCAGCCGACGATGCCCCCCGACGCCACGCCCGATGGCGCCGTTTGGCCTGATGTCGCCGCGACGCCCGATGGCGCAGCCACGCCAGATGGCGCCGCCCGGTCCGGTGCCGCGACGCCCAGCGCCACCGAGTCCGGCGGTGCCGCGTCGGAGGCGAGCGACACGCAGCCGACCGCACACCCGACCGACACGGGCGACGGCGCGCTGATCCATGCCCGCGGGCTGACCAAGCGATTCGGCGAGTTCACGGCCGTCGATGCCATCGACTTCGACGTCGCGCCCGGCGAGGCGTTCGGCTTCCTGGGGCCGAACGGCGCCGGCAAGACGTCGACCATGCGCATGATCGGCTGCGTCTCACCGAAGAGCGACGGCACGCTCCGCGTGCTGGGCATGGACCCCGATCGCGACGGCGCGAAGATCCGAGCCAAGCTCGGTGTCGTGCCGCAGGCCGACAACCTCGACTCGGAGCTGACCGTCCGCGAGAACCTGCTCATCTACGCCCGCTACTTCGAGGTGCCACGAGCCGATGCGGCGCGGCGCGCGGCGGAGCTGCTCGAGTTCGTCCAGCTCACCGACCGCGCCGACAGCCAGGTCGAACCGCTTTCGGGCGGCATGAAGCGCCGACTGACCATCGCCCGCGCGCTCATCGCCGACCCGACCCTGGTGCTCCTGGACGAGCCGACGACTGGCCTCGACCCGCAGGCTCGACACCTCCTCTGGGAGCGGCTCTATCAGCTCAAGCGCCAGGGTTCGACCCTGGTCCTGACGACCCATTACATGGACGAGGCCGAGCAGCTCTGCGACCGGCTGGTGGTCATGGACAACGCCAAGATCGTGGCCGAAGGCTCGCCAAGACGGTTGATCGAGGAGCACGTCTCGCGCGAAGTCCTGGAACTGCGCTTCGATGACGGTGTCGACGGGCACGCGGCCGTGGCCGGCGTCGACTTCGGGGCGCTCGTCGAGCGCACCGAGCAGCGACCGGACCGGGTGCTGGTCTATACGAGCGACGGCGAGGCGGCCATCGAGCGGCTCCACGCGGCCGGCGTCCGACCGGAGAGCAGCCTCATCCGCCGGGCGACGCTGGAGGACGTCTTCCTCCGTCTCACCGGTCGCACCCTGGTCGACTGATGGCCGTCGCCTCGCGGCCCATCGACAGCCGCCCCGCTGGCCCCGGTTCCGGCCCGACCGCCGGCCCGGGCCTCTTCGAACCCGGGGTGCGTGTCCTGCAGCGCCACCTGTGGGTCTACCGGCGCACGTGGCGGGGCTCGATCTTCTCGTCGTTCCTGAACCCGGTCCTGTTCATGATCGCCATGGGCTTCGGCGTCGGCTCCCTCATCGGCTCCGGCTCGAGCGGCAGCGCGGGCGCGGTGATCCCGGCCGGCCTGACGTACCTGGCCTTCATCGCGCCCGGGCTGATGGCCGGCGGCGCGATGCAGACGGCGACCTTCGAGTCGAGCTTCCCGATCTCCGCCCGCATCCTCTGGCGCCGCAACTACGAGGCGATGCTGGCCACGCCGTTGCGCACCTGGGACCTGCTCGTCGGCGAGTTCGGATGGATCGGCTTCCGCTTGCTGACGACCGCGACCGCGTTCCTGATCGTGATGACGATCTTCGGCGTGCCGCGCGGCGCGAGCGCCGTGCTGGCCGTGCCGGCGGCGATGCTGACCGGCTTCGCGTTCAGCCCGATCATGATCTTCATCGCTTCGCGCATCACCGGCGACCCGGCCGCGACCTTCAGCATGATCTTCCGCTTCGTGATCATGCCGCTCTATCTCTTCAGCGGCACGTTCTTTCCCATCGAGCGGCTGCCACAGCTCCTCCAGGTCGTGGCCTGGGCCACGCCCCTCTACAACGGCGTCGCGCTGACGCGCGACCTGACCCTGGCCGTGGCCCAGCCGCTGCCATCTCTGGCGCACATCGGCGTGCTGCTGCTCTACGCCGGCGTCGGGCTCGTGCTCGCGCGACGCGGCCTGACCGCGCGACTGGTCAAGTGATCGGCACCCGATGAGCGCGCCAACGCCCGTCCCAGCCCGCGACTTCCTGTTCCTGCCCCTGCCGGGCCTCGGTGCGCGCCACCTGATCGAGCGCAACGTCCTGGTCTACAAGCGCATCTGGATGGTCATCGTCTCGGGCGCCTTCGAGCCCCTCTTCTATCTCCTCAGCCTGGGCTTCGGCCTGGGCGCCATCGTCGGCGACGTGACGCTGGCCAACGGCCAGACCGTGCCCTACGCGGCGTTCGTGGCGCCGGCCATGATGGCCACCGCGGCCATGAACGGGGCCATCGTCGAGAGCACCTTCAACATCTTCTTCAAGCTCCACTTCGAGAAGACCTACGACGGCATCCTGTCGACACCGATGGGCGTGGCGGATGTGGCCATCGGCGAGA
The DNA here is from genome assembly GCA_963833535.1 of uncultured Chloroflexia bacterium. Taxonomy (GTDB): domain Bacteria; phylum Chloroflexota; class Limnocylindria; order Limnocylindrales; family CSP1-4; genus CSP1-4. The sequence goes on from CAWHYC010000007.1 coordinate 361,752, forward strand.
TCGGATGGGCGCTCATGCGCGGCACGGCCTACGCCATCGGCTTCTACGTGGTCATGCTCCTGCTCGGCCTCGTGGAGTCGGCATGGTCGATCCTGTCCATCCCGGCCGCGGTGCTCATCGGCTTCGCCTTCTCCGCCTGCGGCATGGCGGCCACGACGTACATGAAGAAGATCCAGGACTTCGACCTCATCGCCCTCGTCCAGGTCCCGCTCTTCCTCTTCTCGGCGACGTTCTTCCCGATCACGACGTATCCACCCGTCCTGCAGGCCATCGTGGCGGTCACGCCGCTCTACCAGGGCATCTTCTTGATCCGCTCGCTGACGCTCGGCGACGTCGGGCCGCAGCTCCTCATCCCGGTCGCCTACCTGTGCGCGATGGGCGCCATCGGGCTGGCCATCTGCTCACGACGGCTCGACCTGCTGTTGCGGAAGTAGGCGACTGACGGTCGCCGGAGGCTGCCATGGGTGACGAGATGAAGCCGGTCGGGCGGCTCGGCTGGATCCAGATCGATTGTGCCGATCCGGAGCGGCTCGCCCCATTCTGGGCAACGCTGCTGGGTACCACGATCGAGGACCGACTCGGTGATCCGCCGCAGTACATCAACCTCGCCGCGATCGACGCCAACGCGCCGCACGTCTCGTTCCAGCGGGTGCCGGAGCCGAAGGTCGTCAAGAATCGCCTCCACTTCGACCTCGCCGTCGATGACGTCGACGAGGCGTCCAGCCGGGTCGAAACGCTCGGTGGGCGCCGCCTCGACGCCTTCGACTTCCACGAGCACGGGTATTCGTGGCGCCGGATGGCGGATCCGGACGGCAACGAGTTCTGTCTGATCTACGACCTCTGACGCGGCGCGCGTAGTCGCCGCTGATGAGCGTATCGCCGACCGTCCCGGCGCCAAAAGTCCCAGCGACACCCCGGACGATTGCCTCAGTGCGTGGACGCACAACTGCAAGCCACGCTGCAAGGCGCTCTACCCAACGTCACGGCCATGACCCAGTACCTCGCGGAGACAGGGATGAACGAAGGCTCGAACGGTACGGACCGAGTCCAAAGGCTGCGGCGATCACGCAACGAGCGCGGTCAGTCGTTGGTCGAGTTCACCCTCGTCCTGCCCGTCTTCATCCTCCTGCTGGCTGGGATGATCGACTTCGGCATGGGGATCTTCTCGGACCTCTCCATCATCAACGCGGCTCGTGAGGGAGCCCGACTGGGCACCGTCCTCAATCCCATGAGCACCTCTGTCGTGGAGGACAGGGTGCGGGCCATGACGACCGGGCTGAATGGCTCTGCCCTTACGGTCTCGACGACCTGTCGGCGCCCGTCCGGCTCGACCTTCATCAGCTGCGTCAACCCCCAGTGGCAGCCCGGTGACTCCGTGACCGTCCAGGTCGACTACAGCTACAGCATGATCTGGCCGCTGACGTTCGGGACCCAGATCCCGCTCTCGAGCACTGTCCAGATGAGGATCGAGTGATGCACCTCGTCCGCGCGTCTCGCGCGCCCGGACGCGACCCAGCGATGTCGCGCGCGGCAGATGCCGAAGGGGAGCGCGGGCAGGTCCTCGTCCTGTTCGCGTTGGTCGTGGTCGTGCTCATGGGCTTCACCGCCATCGTCCTCGACGTCGGTCGGCTGCGGCTAGCCGAGCAGGACCTCTGGAACGCCCTCGATGCCGGAGCCCTGGCCGGCGTCGGCGTGCTGCCGGACGACGGCGCGACCGCCTCCGCATTGGCTGAGCAGTTCCTCCAGGAGAACTACCCGGGGACCACCCCGGTCGCCAACCGCACGATCAGCTTCCGATGCCTCATCGGCAGTGTGGCCGGTGGCCCCCGACTGAGCGACGTCCCCGGCTCCTGTGACCCTGGCCCGCTGCCGGCTTCGGTGCCGCTGACGGCGTGGACGTGCAACAGCAGCATCTGCACCGCGGTCTGCGACCCATCCGCCGGCGACAGATGCAACACCATCGTCGTCGAGGGCGAGGTCACGGTGCCATACAGCTTCGGACGGGTCGTCGGGATCAACCAGGCCAGCACGGGGACCGTCACGTCGGCCGCCTGCCGGGGCCCATGTGGCTCACCGCCTGACAACCCGGTCGACATCGTCCTCATCGTCGACCGCACGCAGAGCATGAATGGGACCGACACGAACAACGCCCGCAATGCCGCGCAGTCGGTCCGCAAGATGCTCAAGCCGGCATTCCAGTGGCTGGGCTTCTCGATGCTCGGACCGAGCACGGCGTCCGGCTGCGCCACGACACCAGCCTCCTCGATCGGGACGGCCAACGCCCCAGCGGATCTGGCTCGCTGGGTGCCGAACGGTCTGACCGGCCTCACGTGGCAGGGCAAGAGCCCGCACGTCAACCAGGACTTCACGGCCGCCTCCAGCGACATCGACAAGGCCATCACGTGCTACACGAACTCGAGCACTGGCACGGATCTCCGGGATCCGATCCCGATGGCGGCGTACGAGCTCAACACATACGGTCGAGCGGGCGTCAAGAAGGGCATCATCCTGATGACTGACGGCCAGCCCAACGCGTCGACTTCGACACCGACCGGCAGCAACTACTGCCTCCAGGCCAATACCTCTGCCACCAATGCGAAGACCACGGGCGTCGAGATCTTCACGGTGGCGTTCGGCCTGGACGGCAGCAATGACGTGACCTGTCCGGACACCGGCGGCAGTTTCCAGGGCAAGAAGGCCTCGACCCTCGTGGCCAGCATGGCGACGAACTCGGCCGCGGACCTGGCCTGTGGCGACCCCGAGAACGCCGATGGCGACAACTACTTCTGCGTGCCCAAGACGGCAGGCGCCTCGACCGACCTTTCGAAGGCCTTCCAGACCGCGACGGCCCAGCTCATCGGATCGAGCAAGCTCATCCAGCTCCCGTAGACCGGGCTCGCCCTGGCCTCGATCAGGACATACGGCCGCATACGACGTGACGTTCTACTCGCTCACTGAGGCCATCGGTTCCGCCCAGTGCGACGGTCAGGCGGTGGGCCACGTCGCCAAGGGTCGCCGAGCGACCGAACCTATACTTCCTGTCGCATGGCTTCCCAGCGTGACTACTACGACATCCTCGGCGTGCCCCGCGGTGCGTCGGACGCCGACATCAAGCGATCCTTCCGCAAGCTCGCCCAGCAGTGGCATCCGGACGTTAGCACCGAGGCCGGGGCGGACGAGCGGTTCAAGGAGATCAACGAGGCCTACCAGGTCCTGTCAGATCCGCAGCGCCGTCAGGCCTACGACACCTTCGGCCACGCCGGTGTGGGTGGTGGCCCGGAGGGCTACGGCCCGTTCGGTGGCTTCCAGGGCTTCGGCGACCTGTTCGACGCCTTCTTCGGTCAGGGCGCACCAGGCGCCAGCCGCCGTGGCCGACCGCCGGCCGGCGCCGACCTGCGCTATGACCTGCGGCTGACCTTCGCCGAGTCCATCGCCGGCGTCGACAAGGAGATCGAGTTCAGCGCCCTGGGGCGCTGCGAGACCTGCTCCGGGAGCGGCGCCAAGGCTGGCACCACGCCCGTGACCTGCCCGCAATGCAAGGGCAGCGGCGAGGTCCGGAACGTCCGCTCCACGATGCTCGGCCAGATGGTCAACGTCAGCGCCTGTCCGCGCTGCAATGGCCAGGGCCAGATCGTCGACGAGCCCTGCGCGACCTGTCGAGGCGATGGTCGGACCGAGCGGCGACGCAAGCTGCGCGTGGCCATGCCGGCCGGCATCGACGAGGGCCACCAGGTGCGCCTGACGGGGGAGGGCGAAGCGGGCCCACGAGGTGGTCCGTTCGGCAACCTCTACGTCGTCGCCCATGTCACGCCACACCCGCGCCTGCAACGTCGCGACACCGAGCTCTTCCTCGACCTGTCGTTGTCCATCGCCCAGGCCGCGCTCGGCGCGACGGTCACCGTCCCGACCGCCGACGGCGAGGAGACCATCGAGGTCAAGCCCGGTACCCAGCCCGGAACGGAGATCCGGCTGCGCGGCAAGGGCGTGCCCCACCTTCGACGCTCGGGCGCACGTGGCGACCTGCACGTGCTCGTCGACGTCAAGATCCCGACCAAGCTGACCAAGCGCCAGCGCGAGCTGTTGGCCGAGTTCGCGGCCGAGACGGGGGAATCGGGCAACGGGAAGCACGACAAGGGCCTCTTCGACAAGGTCAAGGACGCGATCAGCTGAGCGCCTCGACCGACCGCTGGCTAGAGCTGTCGGTGAGTGTCGACACCGAGGCGGTCGAGCCGGTCTCTGAGATCCTCTCCCGGGTCGCGCCGGGCGGCGTGAGCGTCGAGCCGGCGTTCGAGCTCGTCGACGAGGGGCTCGGCGCCCGCGTCGATCCCAGCCGCCCGGCCATCGTGCGCGCCTACCTGCCGGTGACGGATGACGACGCGACCGCCTCCGTCGTCGCCCGGGTCGAGGTCGACCTCGGCCACCTCCAGGCCTTCGGGCTGCGCCCCATCGGCGAGCTGCAGACGCGCGAGATCCAGGAGGCCGATTGGGCCAACGCCTGGAAGCGCCACTTCCCGGTCCTCCGGCTCGGCCGACGGATCGTCATCCGGCCGACCTGGCGACGGCATCACGCCGTCGCCGACGAGGTCGTCATCGCGCTCGACCCGGGCATGGCCTTCGGGACCGGCCTCCACCCGACCACTCGGCTCTGCCTGGTAGGCGTCGAACGGCTGGCCGATACCGGCCGCCTCGCAGGGGCGTCGGTCATCGACGTCGGTTGCGGCTCGGGCATCCTCTCGGTCGCGGCCGCCCGCTTCGGCGCAGCCCGCGTCGTGGGTGTCGATGTCGATCCCATCGCCGTCGAGGCCACCATCGCCAATGCCCGCCGCAACCGCGTGGCGCGGCGCGTCCGGGCGCGCGAGGGTTCGCTGCCCACCACCGGCGGGCCGTTCGACGTCGTCCTTGCCAACCTCATCGCGGGTCTGCTCGTGCGGCTGGCCGCGGCGCTCCATGCGGCCACGAAGCCCGGCGGCCGTCTCCTCGCCGGCGGCATCTATGTCGACCGCGAGCCAGAGGTGCGACGGGCGCTGGCGGCGGCCGGCTTCCACGTCACCGCGCGGGACACGGAGGGCGACTGGGTGGCCCTGGAGGCCGAGCGCATCGACTGACGCCCTGGCCCGGCCGTCCTGGCCGCGAGGCAGCAGGCACGGACAGCGCACCGGGTACGATTTACGGCCCCGTGTCCGGCCTATTCCCCGTCATCCTCGGCAGCCACGTCGCCCTCGCCATCGGGCTCATCCTGCCCAGCCTGCTGCTGCCCTTCGCGCTTCGTCGCGGCACGCCGGGCACCGACGTCGGCGGGACGACGCGCAGCCTGCTCTGGCTGCAGGCGCACGGCACGCTCATCTTCGGCTTCGGGCTGGCCCTGACCGGGATCCTGCTCGTGCTCGCCATCGGGCCCGATGTGCTCAGCCGACCGTGGCTGGCGGTGGCGCTCGTGATCTACGCCACGAACCTGCTGCTGGCCTTCTTCATCCAGCGACCCAACCTCCGGCGGCTGCTCGGCGCGACCGCGACTGGCGACCCCGACGAGGACGCACGCTGGCGGGCACGCGCCCGTCGACAGCGCTACGTGAGCTACGTGATGGCCCTCGCGGTCGGCCTCATCGCCTTCCTGATGAGCACCAAGCCCGAGCTCTGGTAGGGTGCCCGGCGGATGATGGATGTGAAGACACGATGACGGATATCGACTGTCTCTTCTGCCGCATCGTGGCCGGCGAGCTGCCATCGACGCGCGTCCACGAGGACGAGGTCGTGATCGCGTTTCATGACATCGCCCCTCGGGCCCCGACCCACATCCTGATCGTGCCGCGCGCGCACATCCCCTCCGTCCTGGAGCTGACCGAGGCAGATGGGCGGCTGCTGGGGCGCCTCTTCGCGGTGGCGGCGGAGATCGCTCGCCGGGAGGGCATCGCCGAACGCGGCTACCGGCTGGTGAGCAACGTCGGCGATTGGGGCGGCCAGTCGGTCGACCACCTGCACTGGCACTTGATGGGCGGTCGCAGCATGGCCTGGCCGCCCGGGTGAGTGGACCCGCCGACCACCTGCGCCGAGGCACGCCTGGCCCGGGGCGACCAGCCGCGGCGGTCGGTCGAGCCACGCAGCGGATGCGCGTTGCGGCCGTCTGTCTGAGCACGGTGGCGCTCGTCGTCGCTTGTGGTCGCGGCTTCGAGGCCGGCGGCCTGGGCACCGTCCCGGACGCCGAGACGCCGCGAGCATCGGCCGGATCCGTGGAGGCGGGCACCATCGCCGCCCTCCGCCAGGCGCTGTCGATCGGCGACCTCGACCTCGAGCCGGCGACCCGGCCATACCAGCCGGCCCAGCCGGCCGGTCTCATCAGCGTGCCTCGGTCGGCCTACCAGGTGCGCCTCTCCGATCCCGAGGGTGGGGTCCTGCTCGTCTATACCTTCGCCGACCCGGACGCTGCTCGAGGCGGTGCCCAGGAGCTGGCGGACTATCTCTCGAGCGGCCCGGGCAAGATCAACTTCGCTGGCGACACGCTGTTCCACGTGGCGCACCTGGGCTCGACCGTCATCCTGACCTGGTTCTCGCCCTCGCAGTCAGCCGATCCCGAGGCTGCCAGGGGCGCCTTCGACCTCGTCTCGAACGTCGGCGCCGAGGTGCCCGTCCTGCCCTAGCCGCGGGCCTGGAGCAGCAGCGGGCGTCACGGCTCCGGCGCGTGAGAGGCGGCCTGCGGGCCTATCGCCTCAGCGCCCGCCGGCGCGTCGGCGGCCACCCACGCCGTCACCAGGGGGCGCTTGATCTTGAGCGTGTGCGTGCGCGGGAAGTCCGGCTCGGGCCACAGCCGCCAGGCAACGATGCGCTGGTTGATGCCCAGCCGCCCGTTGGCGGTCTTGACGGCGGCATCGATCTGCTCGCGAATGCGAGCCGACTCCTCGGGGCTCCGATGGCGCGGCTCAGGGGCGGCGCCGGGGCGCGGCATGAGGGGCTCGTCGGGCGCCAGGACGACGGCCTCGATGCGGCCGGGAGCCGTCTCGAGGACGACGGTGTCGCGCAGGCCCGACTCGCGCAGGACGTTCTCCATGTCCTCGGGGTAGATCTTCATGCCGTTGGGCAGCGCGATCATGTTCTTGATGCGCCCCGACAGGATGAAGCGGCCGGCGCTGTCCTGGTGCCCGATGTCGCCGGTGTGGTACCAGCGGTCGCCATCGAGGGCGGCGGCGGTCGCCTCGGGGTCGCGCCAGTAGCCGCCGAAGACGTTCGGGCCACGGACCAGGATCTCGCTGGTCCCGGGATCGAGGCGCACCTCCACGTGGTCGACCGGGCGGCCGACCACGCCGAGCGGATGGTCATCGACCCGATTGGCGACCGCGAAGCCGCACTCGGTCGCCCCGAAGCCCTGCACGACGACGACGCCGATGTCCTCCCAGGCCTGCTGCAGCGCGGGTGGCAGGAAGGCGGCGGCACAGATGAAGAGCTCGAGCTGGCCGCCGAGCCGTGCGTGGACCTGGCCGAACATCCGGCGCCGCAGACCGTAGGGCAGTCGGCGGGCGACGGACCGGAGGCGGTCGAACTGCTTCGCCTTGCCCTGCTTCTGCACCTCGCGCTCGATGGATGACCAGAAGAGGTCGAGCACCTGGGGCACGACGACCATCGTCGTCACGCGATGGGCGCGGATGGCCTCGAAGATGACCCGTGGGTTGCGCGAGCGGATGTAGAGGATCGGGGCCCCGACGAGGAGCGCGTAGCTGAGCTCGAGCTGGCCGAAGAGGTGGGAGAGCGGCAGCAGCGAGACGAGTCGGTGCTGCCGGCGCGGCACCACGTGGTCGGCGGCCTCGAGCGTGGCCAGGATGTTGCCGTGGGTCAGCATGGCGCCCTTCGGCGCCGCGGTCGTGCCCGAGGTGAAGACGATCTCGAAGAGCGTCGCCTCGCTCGGCCGCGGCCAGCCGTCGAGCTGGGCCTGCCAGTCGGACGGGAACGGCGCCTCGCCGTCCGTCCCCGGCTCGGCGACCAGTGAGGGCACGGTGCGGATGACGACATCGGGGAGCTGGACCTCCCGAGGGTCGGGGGCGTCCCGACCGGTGCCGATGGCCAGAAACTGGGTTGTGGCGCGGCTGGCGATGCGCTCGATGACCTCCGGCGCCATGCGCAGGTCGAGCGGCACGATGGCCACTCCGAGCCGCATCGCACCGAACGTCAGCGCGGCCAGCTCGGGGCCGGATGGGCACCAGATCAGCAGTCGATCGCCCGATGACAGCCCCATGGCATGCAGGCGCCAGGCGGCCAGCCGCGAGCGCCGCAGCACCTCGGTCGGCGTCCACTCGTCGGTCAGGCCGGCGTCGCCGGCGAGCGCCATGGCGACGATGTCGGGGCGCCGTCGGGCGGCATCCTCGAGGATCTCCAGGATCGAGTGATAGTTGCGCGCCTCGGGCAGGGTCTCGGGCATGAGGTCTCCAGAATCGGGGGCCGGCGAGGTGCGGTCAAGCGCGATCTGGTCGGATGGCGCCGCCTTCGACTCGCCGCCACGTTGGCCGGACTACACGCCGGCCGCTGCCTCGTTACGCTCGTCGCGACGGCCAGCAGGTCGCGGGAGGCGAACGATGGAATTCCAGGAGGTCGTGGCGCGTCGGCGGATGGTGCGCCACTTCGCGAACGAGCCGGTCGATCGTGCCGTCCTCGAACGGATCGGGCTGACGGCCCAGCGCGCGCCGAGTGCGGGCTTCAGCCAGGGCCAGCGCATCCTCATCGTCACGGACCCGGAGCTCCGCCGGATCGTCGCCGCGAACTGCAGCGAGGCCTACTACGTCGCGCACGGTTTCGGTCCCTGGATCAGCGAGGCGCCGGCGCTCTTCATCCCGTGCGTCAGCGAGGCTATCTACCGCGCGCGCTACCAGGAGGCGGACAAGGTCGCCGACGAGGCCGCGTACCGTGCGCTGTACGACGTCACGGCCGACCACGATGACGACGAGTGGCCGGTCCCGTACTGGTGGATGGACATCGGCTGCACCGTGATGCTGATCCTGCTGGCGGCGGTCGACGAGGGCCTCGCCGCCGGCTTCGTCAGCTCGGACGACATCGACCGCCTGCGCCACGATCTCGGCATCCCGGCAGACTTCGTGCCGGTCGGCGTCATCCCGGTCGGGCGCAAGCTGCCCGACCTGCGTTCGCGGTCCCTGAAGCGTGGCTGGGTGCCCGCTGCCGAGTTCCTGCGCTGGGAGACCTGGGGCGCCTAAGGGTCCGAGCTCGGGCTTTGGCGATCGTTTCCCTCGTCGTGCCGCTCCTCCTGGCGCGATTGACCGCCCACAGGAGAGCGGCTAGACTCCCCGAGCCCTCACGCCGGGCGCCCGAACGCGGGCCTCCGAGCGTGCACGACCGAACCGGACCGGCCGGCCCCGGCGGTGCGTGATCGGGCGAAGTCGAAGCCGGCGGGGAGGTGTCCCAGGATTGGCTGAAGTCCGCGTCGGAGAGAACGAGTCCTTCGAGAGCGCGCTGCGACGCTTCAACAAGAAGATCCAGCAGAGCGGCATCCTCGCCGAGGCTCGTCGTCGCGAGCACTATGAGAAGCCGAGCGTCAAGCGCAAGCGCAAGGAAGCGAAGCGCAAGAAGGCTGCCCGCCAGGGCTAAGGCGCGCATCGATCGCGCCCCGACGATGGGGCCCCGACCGACCAGCACGCCAGCCGCCCCGGGCGCCACGCCCGAGGAGCCATCCCGGTGACCCTCGCAGATCAGATACAGACCTCGTTGACCGCAGCCATGCGGAGCCAGGACGCGCTTCGGCGCGACACGCTGCGCATGGTCACGGCCTCGACCTATAACGCCGAGAAGGCCGCTCGTCGCCCGCTGACGGACGACGAGGTCGTCGGCGTGCTCGTACGCGAGGTCAAGCAGCGGCGCGAGTCCGTCGATGCGTATGAGACGGCCGGCCGCGACGACCTGGCCGCCCGAGAGTCCGCCGAGATCGCGATCATCGCCGAGTTCCTGCCCACGCCGCTGACCGAGGACGAGCTGCGGACGATGGTCGGGGCGGCCATCGACGAGACAGGTGCTACCTCGGCCCGCGACCTCGGCCGCGTCATGGGCGTGCTCACGCCGCGGACCAAGGGTCGGGCGGACGGCAAGGTCGTCAGCGGCCTCGTAGCGCAAGAGCTGGCGAGACGAGACCTGGCCAGCCACGAGCACGAGGCCTGACGGGCGATGCTGGCACCAGGCGTGACCTCGACCGCAGCGGCCTTCACCAGGCGCGACGCCGTGCGGCTGGGCATCGCGGCCGGAGCGTTGGTCGCCGTCCTGACCGCCATCCTGGCCGTCGACCTGCTGCCCAAGGCGGCCTTCACTGGCGGCGTCGGGGACCTCGCGCCGCAGGCGGTCTACGCACCCCGCGCGACGACGTACACCAGCAAGGTGGCCACGGATGCGGCCCGGGCGGAGGCCAGCAAGGCCGTCGAGTTCGTCTACGACTACTCGCCCGCCAGCGGCCAGCTTTCGGCGGCGCAGCAGCTCGCCGCCTACGACCGGACGGTGGCGCCTATCGACGCGGCGTTCGGTGCCGTCCTATCGAAGGAAGCGCGGCTGGCCGCGCTCGCGACGGCTGTCGAGGGTTTGACGCCCGCATCGGTCGCGACGCTGCAGGGACTGGATCCGGCCGAGTGGACGGCTCTCCGCCTGGAGCTCGCCAACGTGCTCGACGCGGCGCAACGCCAGGAGGTCCGTGACACCGACCTGCCCGGCGCTCGGGCGGCACTCGCGTCGCGCGTCTCGCTCGCATTTCCCGAGCCCCAGCGTGTCCTTGGTGGGGAGCTGCTCTCGCCGCTGCTGGTCGCCAACTCGAGCTACGACGCGGCCGCGACCGAGCGAGCCCGCGAGCAGGCGGCGGCTGCGGTCCAGCCCATCGTGGTCGACCTCAAGCAGGGCGAGCTGATCGTCCAGGCCGGAGCTCGCCTGACCGAGGCAGACCTCGAGCGCCTGGGCGCCGTCGGCGTCCTCGAGCCGAAGTCGGATCCGGTGCGCATCGGTGGCTGGTTCCTCCTGGCCGCGCTCACGGTCGCCCTCTTCCTGGGCTGGGTGTGGCGCTTCCGTCCGGCCTTCTGGCACCGCAACAACGTGCTCTTCCTCGTCAGCCTCTTCCTCATCGCCACGACCATCGCGCTGCGCGTGACCTCGGATCGGCCGATCCTGCCCTTCTTCCTGCCGTTCGCGGCGGCCGCCCTGCTGACCACGATCCTGCTCGATGCCGGAGCCGCGGTCGTGCTCTCGGCGATCATCGGCGTCCTCGCCTCGGTGGTCAGCGGCTCGGTCGAGCTCGGCGTCTACGTCGTCCTCGGCTCGCTGGCCGGGGTCGTGGCCGTACGTCGGGGGGAGCGGCTCCAGCAGTTCGTGCAGGCCGCGGCCCTCATGGCCTGTGTCAACGTCGCCGTCATCGGCATCTTCGGCCTGCTCGGCGAGCACGACCTGACCGGCACGCTGCAGCTCATCGGGGCTGGCGTCGCGGCTGCCATCGGTGCCGCCGTCGTCGCGGTCGGGACGTTCGCGGTGCTCGGTAACGTCTTCGGCTTCACGACGTCGTTCCAGCTGCTCGAACTGGCCAACCCGTCGCAGCCGCTGCTGCGTCGATTGCTGCTCGAGACGTCGGGCACGTACCACCACTCGTTGATGGTCGGCAACCTCGGTGAACGTGCCGCCGAGGCGACGGGCGCAGATCCGCTGCTGGTGCGCGTGGCCGCCTATTACCACGACGTCGGCAAGCTGGCCAACCCGACGGCCTTCATCGAGAACCAGTCGGGCGGAGACAACCTGCACGACGAGCTGACGCCCCAGGAGTCGGCGGCCATCCTCAAGGCGCATGTCGCGGCCGGCATCGACCTGGCATACGAGTATCGGCTGCCGAAGCCGCTCATCGCGTTCATCCCGCAGCACCACGGGACGGCCATCATCAGCTACTTCTACGCGAAGGCGTGTGACGAGGCGGTGGCCGCCGCCGGCGCCCGGCCCGGCACGCCCGAGGCCGAGGCCGCTGCGGCGACCGTCGACGTCAGCCGCTTCCGCCATTCCGGGCCCAAGCCGCAGTCCCGGGAGGCGGCCATCCTGATGCTCGCCGACGGCGTCGAGGCCTCGGTCCGGTCGCTGACCGCGCAGGACGAGCCGGCCATCCGGGCGATGGTCGATCGCATCATCCACGAGCGCCTCGATGACGGCCAATTCGACGAGTGCGACCTCACGCTGCGCGACCTCGAGCGCATCCGCGAGGCGTTCGTGGCCCAGCTCCTGGGCATGTACCATCGGCGCATCGCCTACCCCCAGAGCAAGATCGTCGAGCTCGAGTCGCGCCGCACCGCCTCGGGCGGCGGCGACGGGGCGTAGCCAGGGGCGACCCGCCGCCCGGCTACCATGCCCCGGTGCCGACCATCTACCTGGCCCCGTGGCGCGTCGACGTGACCACGCGCCCCGATGTGCCGCGCCTGGTCCCCGCCCGCGCCCTCGCCAGCGCCGTGGCTCGCGCGCTCGAGGCCGCCCGGGCGCCGTCGCCGGCGTCAGTCGGCATCATCCTCTCAGACGATCGTGAGCTGACCGCCCTCAACCGCTCCGCGATGGCCAAGGATGGGCCGACCGACGTGCTCTCGTTCCCGCTCCTTCCGCGCGCCGACTTCCCGCGGCACCCCGGCCAGGACCCGGCCACGCGGCTCCGCGAGCGGACCGCCTCCTTCGTCCTGCCGCCCGGACGACGACCGCATCTCGGCGAGATCGTCATCTCGGTCGAGCGTGCCATCGAGCAGGCAGCCGCCGGTCGTGGTGGCCAGACCGGTGACGTGCGCTGGACGGCGGCCGAGGAGCTCCGCCTGCTGGCGACGCACGGCGTACTGCACCTGTGCGGCTGGGACCACGCCGAAGCCGCGGAAGAAGCCGCCATGCGATCCCTGGAACGTCGCCTCCTGCAAGCCTGACCGGCCGTCGCCGTCGTGCGGCGTTACGCGCCGACGGTCCGGTCCGTGGTCACCCTCGGTGAGGTCAGACCGACGATGGCGGCACCGACCGTGCCGCCGAGCGGCCCGAGGAAGAGGTCGCCGAGCGTATCCGTGTACGCGGTCTCGAGCTCCGACGAGAAACGGATGAACGTGATGTACTCGGCAAACTCCCATAGGATGGCGCTCACCGCCGCGAACCCGACGGCAAGGCAGAAGCAGTTCAGGCGGCCGAGCCCGGTCCAGCGCAGGGCGAGGGCAACGCCGGCCGTGATGAGCAGCCAGTTGAAGAAGTGGTTGACGTCGTCCCACCACCAGATCGAGTCGTACAAGTCAAGGGCATTGCCTGCCACGTCGATCAGGAAAGGTGCCGTGATGAGCAGGTCGATGACGGTCGGATAGGCACGTGGACGGAGGCGGAGCCACCAGATCGCGGGGACGAGGAAGAGGACGAAGGGATAGGTCAGCGCTCGGCCGATCATCGCCTTGCCGCTGTACTGCTGGAGGTCCGGGTTGGCGACAGCATGGAGGAGCAGCGCGAGCAGGCCGATCTTGACCGCGATGTCCAACCAGAGGATCGCTCGCCGGGCCATCATCACGATGCTACGCCCACCCGATGCCTCGCGTTGACGGTGTCGATACGATCGACGACGTATGAGCCAGCCACGACGGCAGCAGTTCGTGCTCGAGCCGATCGGCGACGACCCGGAGGTCGGCCGCTGGCTGGCGGCCCTGGAGGACGGTCGCCGCGACACGCTCCGCGAGCTGGAGACCGTTCGCCCGCAGATGCTCGACTGGCGACCCGACGCGCCGCTGAACAGCATCGGCACGCTGCTTTATCACGTGGCGCTGGTCGAGGCGAGCTGGCTGCTCGAGGACATCTTCGAAGGCGATCCGGGACCCGACTGGCTACCGGCGTTGCTGCCCTTCGAGGACCGGGACGGGACGGGCCGGCTGATCCAGGTCGACGGCGAGACCTTGGCCGCGCATCGCGAGCGGCTGGCCGCGATCCGCACCTACCTGCTCGACCGCCTGCGGTCGATGACCGCCGACGACTTCCATCGACCTCGCCGATTGGCCGACTACGACGCTGCCCCGGACTGGGTCATCCACCACCTGCTCCAGCACGAAGCGGAGCACCGCTCGCACATCGCCTGGCTGCGGGACACCTATCCGAGCTGACGAAGCGCGGCGCGATGGGGCCGCGACCGGCCGCCGGGGAGAGGCTGCTACCATCGCATCGGGCCCCCCGCGGATCGGGTTTCGGGCCCAGTCCGCGTGCTCGGAGGCAGGGTGAGGATCATCGTCGGGTTGGGCAACCCTGGCAGCCGCTACGCGAAGACGCGCCACAACATCGGCTGGATGGTGCTCGACCGCCTGGCCGACCGGGCTGGCTGGGCGGGTGGCGGCAAGGAGCGTGACACCGCGCGCGTGATCTGGGGTCGCTTCGACGGCCTCGACCTGGAGCTCGTCAAGCCGCAGACGTACATGAACGAGTCCGGCCTGGCCGTGCGCAAGGTCCTTGCCCGGGCCCATGCCCAGCTCGATGACCTGCTCGTGGTCGCCGACGACTTCGCGCTGCCGTTCGGGCGCCTCCGCCTGCGAGCGTCGGGTAGCGCGGGTGGCCATAACGGCCTGCGCTCGATCATCGGTGAGCTCGACAGTCAGAAGTTCGCTCGACTTCGCGTCGGCATCGGCGAGCCATCGCGGGCCGCCGTCGATCACGTGCTGAGCACCTTCGATGGCTCCCAGCGTGCAGATCTCGAGCTGATCGTCGATGCGGCTGCCGATGCGGTGCTCGACTGGGCCCGTGACGGCGCCTCCCGCGCGGCGAACCACTGGAACCCCTGGCAGCTCCACCCGCCGGCGCCGGTCGAACGACCTGCTCAGCTGCCCGGCGCCGGCGAGCCGGCGCTGCACGACGCCGACGGGGCGCCCATCACCTCGGAAACGAGGCCTGGGTCCATCGTCACGACGCCGGGGTCCGTCGTCGGCGCTGACGGCATCCGGCACACGAGGACCGGCTGGCGCAAGCCGCTGCCGGATCCCGATGCCGGGGGCTCGGACACCGGGCGGCGATGACCGGATCGACCAGTCCCATGCGTGGTCGTCGTGGCCGTGAGCGCCGCTTCGGCAGCGGCGGACTCGGCACGGTCGGCAGCGGCGGGTCCGGTACCCTGGCCGCCGCGCGGCCGCGGACGGCGTCGCGCACCAGCACCGCTGCCGAGCGCCGCGGTCCGGCCGACCTCTCGGTCCTGCCGGCCCTGCTGGCCGAGACCGGGGCCTTGCAGGCCCTCGCCGAGCGCTTGAGCACGCCGGCCGGTGGCGTCGGGCGCGACCGGCGGCACGTCACCTACGGGGCGATGCCGCACGGCGCCAAGACGTTCCTGGCGGCGGCGCTCTCGGTCGCCACCGGGCGGCGGCTGGTCTGGATCGCCCGTGACTCGGAGATCGCCGATCGGGTCGCGGAGGAGCTGGCCGCCTGGGCGGGGCCGTCGGCCGTCGTCACGCTGGAGGCACGCACCGCCCTGGCTTACGAGCGATCGGAGCTCGTCCGCGACGAGACAGCGGCGCGCGTGGCCGTCCTCTCGGATTGGCATGCCGGCAGCGCCCGGATCCTCGTCGCCGGCGTCCAGGCGCTCGTCCAGCGGACCCTTCCGGTGGCCGACCTCGAGAGCGAGCCGCTCGTCCTCCGACCGGGGGCCCGCCTGGCCCAGGAGCGGCTCCTCCGTCGCCTGGTGGATCTCGGCTACGAGTCGGTCCCGGAGGTCGCCGGTCGAGGCGAGTTCGCGCGACGCGGCGGCATCGTCGACTGCTTCCCGCCCGGTCAGCCGCTGCCGGTGCGCCTGGAATGGTTCGGTGACGAGGTCGAATCGCTGCGTGCGTTCGACCCCACCGACCAGCGCGGTGTCGGTCCACTGGGGTCCGTCGCGCTCGTGCCCGCCGGTGAGTTCCGCCTGCCGGTCGAGGCCGACGCGAGGCGCGCGCTCTTCGAGGCTCGACTCGGCCGCATCGTGACGCGGCTGCCGGAACGCCTGGCGACCGACCACGCGCGTCTCGTCGAGACGGGGTCGCTGGGCGATGCGGCCGAGATCTGGAGCGGCGTGCTGGCGCCGGCCACGGGCCTCGACCATGTCGGCGACGCCATCCTGGTCATCGATGAGCCGGCCGACGTCGGCGCCGCCTTCGACGCCTTGCAGGCCCAAGCCGGCGAACGATCGAGCGAGCTGGAATTGGCCGGCGAGCTGGCCAAGGGCTGGCCGGACGCGTACCTCTCGCCACGTGGCTGGAAGGCCGTCATGCAGGCGGCACGGACGCTCGAGCTGGGCTGGGAGCCCGACCTGGACGGTGCCCCGCCGGGCGGCAATCCCTTCGGCTGGCATGAGCCGGCCATGCCGCCCGCCGCCATCGGCAGCATCGGCGCCAGCGTCGCGCGCTGGCGCGGTGAGGGCGCCAGGGTCGTGCTCGCCTCGGATCAGTCGGCTCGCCTCGAGGAGCTGCTGACGGAGTCGGACATCGTGGCCGGGCCGGTCCAGCGTCTCGACGCGGTCCCGCCACCGGGTGGCATCGCGTTGCTCACGCGCAGCCTGAACGGCGGCTTCGCCGGCGGACCGGACGGCCTCATCGTGGTCACCGACCGCGAGCTCTTCGGGACGGTCCGCGTCCGCCGACCCCGCGCGCTCCGCCGCGTCGTGCCCCGCGACCTGCTCGAGCGTCTCCAGCCGGGGGACCCGGTGGTGCATGTCGACCATGGCGTCGCCCGCTATGCCGGCCTCGTCCGCCGGTCGGCGGGTGGGCCGGGCGACGAGGAGCGCGACTTCCTCGAGCTCCATTTCGCGGGCGCCGATCGGATCTGGGTGCCGGTCGAGCAGATCGACCGGGTCAGTCGGTACGCTGGCGCCGAGTCGGCGCCCCTCTCACGACTAGGTGGCGGCGAGTGGACGCGGACGCGGAGTCGGGTTCGCAAGGCGGTCACCGACCTCGCCCGGGACCTGGTCGCCCTCTATGCCGCGCGGGCAGCCGTGCGGGGCCGCGCCTTCAGCCCGGATACGCCGTGGCAGTCGGAGCTCGAGGCCGGCTTCCCCTATGAGGAGACGCCCGACCAGCTGCGCTCCATCGTCGAGGTCAAGGCCGACATGGAGCGCGAGCGGCCGATGGACCGCCTGGTCGTCGGTGACGTCGGCTACGGCAAGACCGAGGTCGCCCTGCGGGCGGCCTTCAAGGCCATCGCCGACGGCACGCAGGTCGCGGTGCTGGTGCCGACGACGGTCCTGGCTGCCCAGCACCTGGAGACCTTCCGGGCGCGGCTGGCCGCGTACCCCCTGGTCGTCCGCATGCTCAGCCGCTTCGTCGCCCCTGCCGAACAAGCGGCCACGCTGGCGGGGCTCGAGGACGGCTCCGTCGATCTCGTGGTGGGCACCCACCGCCTGCTCTCCGGGGATATCCGCTTCCGTGATCTGGGGCTGCTCGTGGTCGATGAGGAGCAACGCTTCGGGGTCGCCCACAAGGAACGCCTCAAGCAGATGAAGACCGAGGTCGACGTGCTGACCCTCTCGGCCACGCCCATCCCGCGAACGCTCAACATGGCGCTCGTCGGCGCCCGCGACATGAGCGTCATCGAGACGCCGCCGGAGGACCGCCTGCCCATCCAGACGCGCGTCGCGGAAGCGTCCGCCGGCCTCGTCCGCGATGCCATCCTGCGCGAGGTCGATCGTGGCGGCCAGGTCTTCTTCGTGCACAACCGGGTCGAGACCATCGAGGCCCAGGCGGAGCAGCTTCGTCGCCTGCTGCCCGACGCGCGGATCGTCGTCGGCCACGGGCAGATGCCGGAAGGGGTGCTGGAGCGCGTCATGCTCGCCTTCGCCGCCGGCGAACACGACGTCCTGGTGTGCACCACGATCATCGAGTCCGGCCTCGACATCCCCAATGCCAACACGATCATCGTCGACCGCGCCGACACGCTCGGGCTGGCGCAGCTCTACCAGCTGCGCGGGCGCGTCGGCCGATCGTCCCGGCGTGCCTACGCATACCTGCTGTACCGGCGCCGTGGCCAGCTGTCGGACGTCGCCCGAAAGCGGCTGCAGGCCATCTTCAACGCCTCCGAGCTCGGGGCCGGGTTCCAGATCGCGCTGTCCGACCTCGAGATCCGCGGCGCCGGCAACCTGCTCGGCGCGGAGCAACACGGCAACATCGCGGCCGTCGGCTTCGAGCTCTTCACGCGCCTCCTCGCGGAGGCCGTCGAGGAACGCAAAGCCGAGCTCGAGGCACGGCCACCGGTCGTCGCCCGTGCGGCGGCGGTCATCGACCTGCCCGTCGACGCCTACCTGCCCGACGCTTACGTGGCCGAGGAGGCTCAGAAGCTCGAGCTGTACCGTCGCCTGGCGCGAGCCACGACGGAAGCGTCCATCGCCGCCGTGGCGACCGACCTGCTCGATCGTTATGGTCCGGCTCCATCGCCGGTGCAGCGGCTGCTCGAGGTGGCTCGCTTGCGACTCTTTGCGGAGGCCGCCGGGCTGACCTCGGTCGCCCGCGAGGACGGACAGCTCGTGCTCCGCTTCCGCGACGGCTGGTCGAGGCTGACGACCGCCCAGGCGATGGCGCCGCGCGGTGCCGGCGATCCCATCCGGTCCCTCGCCGGCGGCATCACCTACGCCTCGAACCAGGTCCGCCTGCGGATGCCGCGTGATCCCGAGCTCGCCTGGCGGGTGACGCGCCTCGTCGTCGAGCGCCTTGCTGAGGCGGCTGGCGCCGCCGGATGAGCGGGATCGAGATCGGGACCGCTGGCGGGCTGAGCGCCCTCCCGGCCGTAGCTGGAGACCGTGGCGAGGCTCAGGCCGGCGCCATCACAATCGCGCCGAGCGTGGTCCGAGTCTTGGCCGGATCGTCGGTGCCGAAGGCGACACTGACCTTGCCGCCGGACATGCCGATGGGCAGCACGAGTTCGACGTTGATGCCGGCATCGGCGAGCTTCCTCGATGCCTCGGCCAGGGTCCCCGGCCGGTCGTCGAGCGAACACGGCACGAGCTCCACCTCACGGAACTCGTTGCCCAGCCCTGCGAGCGCCTTTCGGGCTCCAGCGTCGTCGTTGGTCAGCACTGCCATCGCCCCGCTGCTGCCCCAAGTGACACAGGCGGCGTTGGTGATGTTGACGCCGCTCTGCGCGATGGCCTCAGCAACGCGGGCGATCTCGCCCGGCCGGTCGCGGCCCTGGATGATGAACGCGTTCATGCGCGACCTCCTGCCTGGCGGCCCGGCCGATCGGCGGGCGCCGGCCGAAGCCGGGTCGCGAAGCCATGATCCTACTCCGGGCGCATCGTCGGCAGCCGGTCACGCGGACGCCGGACGAGCTTCCCCACGGCTCCATCGACCAGTTGACGCGACGGCTTCGAACCGCGACCCTCTGGCATCGGGACCGGGTCCGTCACCTACAGGGCCGTCGTCAGGCAGGGAGGGCAGCGCGTTGCGGACGCGATCGATCCTCGCGCTCCTCGTGGTCGTCGGTCTCGTGACAGGCTGCGGTGGAGGCGGTGGCGGACCGGTCGAGAGCGCCGGTCGGGCCGACGCCGTCCCTATCACACTGAGCGACTGCGGCGGCACGCCGGGCGCCATCATCAACGGCGCCTTCTTCAAGGTCACGCTGGCGCGTGACGACTTCGGCGGCATGCTCACCGCGGCCGACTACCTCAAGGATGCCCAGGGTACCGCCACCCTGATCTCCAGCCAGCAGGCGAAGTTCGTCAGCGACAGCGGCAAGGTGACCGGCACGCTGACCCTCCAGTCGGGGCCCCTGCCCAGCTGCTGAACCGCGCCTCGCGCCCCGCGCGAACGACCAGGGCAGCGGCCGACGGACGGCGGACGGCGACCGGGAGAAGATCCATCCTCGGACTCGAGCGGCCGTGTTTTCGGCTTGATTCCCGGGCCCCGCGGTGCGACCATCGAGCCGGCTCCCAGGGTCTTCACCCACATCCGTCGTCGACCCGCTTCGGGTCGATCAATCCAGCGTCGGAGGTTCGCGGTGGCAGAACAGGTCGCCCTCGTCGTCAATGGCGTCCCACGCGTGGTGGAGACGGAAGCGAGACGGATGCTGGTCCAGGTCCTGCGCGAGGACCTCGGGCTGACGGGTACCCACGTGGGCTGCGACACCAGCCAGTGCGGCGCCTGCACCGTGGTCGTCGACGGCATGGCCGTCAAGAGCTGCACGATGCTGGCCGTCCAGGCCGACGGCTCGGCGGTCACGACCATCGAGGGCCTGGCGCCAGAGGGCGGCTTGCACGCCCTGCAACAGGCCTTCTGGGAGAAGCACGGACTCCAGTGCGGCTTCTGCACGCCGGGCATGATCATGGCCGCCACCGACCTGCTGGCCCGCGACCCGGACCCCTCGGACGAGGCCATCCGCCACGCCATCGAGGGCAACATCTGCCGCTGCACCGGCTACCAGAACATCGTCGCCGCCATCCGCGAAGCAGCCAAGATGCTCCGCGCCGGCACGACGTCCCCCGCCTGAGCGATCAAGGAGGCACGATCCCATGGCGACCGACCTGATCATGGGTGCCCCGCTCAAGCGGCGGGAGGACCAACGCTTCATCACCGGCAAGGGCCGCTACCTCGACGACATCCAGATGCCCGGCATGACCTACCTGGCGGTCTTGCGCAGCCCGTACGCCCACGCCCGGATCCTGGCCATCGACACCTCCGCCGCGGCGGCGATGCCCGGCGTGGTCGCCGTCTTCACGGGCGCGGACCTCCCCTACAACCCGCTCCCCATGGCCTGGCCGGCCGGCGGTTCGGCGGGCCTCCAGAACAACGTCAACACGCCGCGGGCGCTGGCCACGGACGACGTCAAGTGGACGGGCGAGGGCGTCGCCGCCGTGGTCGCCGAGACGCCGGAGATAGCCCAGGACGCACTCGAACACATCCACGTCACCTGGGAGCCGATGCCGGCGGTCGTCGACGCCGAAGCCGCCACCAAGGACGGCGCGCCGCAGCTCCACGAGAATGCGCCCAACAACGTCGTCTTCGACTGGACGGTCGGCGACCTCGCCGGCACCGATGCGGCCCTGGCGGCCGCGCCCACCGTCATCCGCCAACGCCTCGTCAATCAGCGCCTGATCCCGAACTCGATGGAGACGCGGGGGGACGTGGGCTGGTACAACCCGGGCACCGACGAGTACACCATCTGGATGTCGAGCCAGGATCCGCACGTCCAGCGATTGCTCATCTCCGCGTTCGTGATGGGCATCCCCGAACACAAGATCCGCTGCATCAGCCCGGACATCGGTGGCGCCTTCGGCTCCAGGATCTACTGCTATGCCGACTTCATCCTCGTCCTCCACGCCAGCAAGGCCATCGGTGGCCGGCCGGTCAAGTGGGTCGAGGGCCGGCGTGAGAACTACCACTCCACGACCCACGGTCGTGACCACATCACGTACATCGAAGTCGCCGTTCAGCAGGACGGCACGGTCAGCGGCCTCAAGGTCAAGACCTACGCCAACCTCGGCGGCCGTCTCTCGACCGTCGCCCCCGGCATCCCGACCACGCTCTACGGCCGCGTGCTGTGCGGCCCCTACAAGATCCCCAACATCTACTGCGAGGTGATCGGCGTCTACACCAACACGACCTTCGTCGACGCCTACCGCGGCGCCGGCCGACCGGAGGCGACCTACCTCCTGGAGCGGGCCATGGACCTCGTGGCGGACGAGCTCGGCATCGACCCGGCGGAAGTCCGTCGGCGCAACTTCCTGCCGCCCGATTCGTTCCCCTACGCCAACCCGTCGGGCCTCTTCAAGGCCTCCGGCGGAGCGGAGGTGTTCATCGACTCGGGCGACTACGAGCCAGCGCTCGACAAGGCCCTCGCCCACGCTGGCTACGCGGATCTCGCAGATCGCAGGGAGGAAGCGAAGGCGCGCGGCAAGCTCCTCGGCGTGGGGCTCTCGACGTACCTCGAGATGTGCGGCGTGGCGCCCTCGAAGTGGATCGGGGCCGTCGGCGACGGCTGGGGCGCGGCGATGTGGGAGTCGGCCAACATCCGCGTCCACCTGACGGGCAAGGTCGTGCTCACGATCGGCACCCAGCCGCAAGGCCAGGGGCATGAGACGACCTATTCGCAGATCGTCGCCTCGGAGCTTGGCATCGGCGTGGACGACATCATCGTCCAGCACTCCGACACGCAGGGGACGCCGTTCGGCTACGGCACGTATGGCAGCCGTTCGGCAGCCGTCGGTGGCATGGCGGCCGTCAAGGCAGCCGACAAGATCCGCGCCAAGGCCAAGCTGTACGCCGCCCACATGCTCGAGGCGTCGCCCGACGACATCGAGGTCGACGGCGCGAACTACCGGGTCAAGGGCTCGCCCGACAAGGTCAAGACCTTCCAGGAGATCTCCTTCGCCATCGGCCTCGGCTTCAGCCTGCCGGAGGGCATGGAGCCGTACCTCGACGAGACCGCCTACTACGACACCCCCAACTGCACCTGGCCATTCGGCACCCACATCGCGATGGTCGAGGTCGACGAAGCGACCGGCGAGGTCGACCTGGTGCGCTTCATCGCCGTCGACGACTGTGGCAACCGGATCAACCCCATGATCGTCGCGGGCCAGATCCACGGCGGGTTGGCGCAGGGCATCGGTCAGGCGCTGTGGGAGGGCGCCGTCTACGACGACCACGGTCAGCTCCTGTCGGGCTCGATGCTCGACTACGCGCTGCCCAAGGCCTCGCGCTTGCCGACCTTCGAGCTGGACGAGACCGTCACCCCCTCGCCGGTCAATCCGCTCGGCGTCAAGGGCATCGGCGAGGCGGGCACCATCGGCTCGACGCCGGCCGTCGTCAACGCCGTCATCGACGCCCTGTCTGGCCTTGGCATCAGACATCTCGACATGCCGCTCACGTCGCAGAAGGTGTGGCATGCCATGCAGTCCGCGAAGGGAGGCCAGGCGTGATCCCGGCAGCGTTCTCCTACCAGCGGCCGTCGACCGTCGACGAGGCGCTGCGCGCCATCGCGGCCGACCCGGAGGCCAAGGTCCTGGCCGGTGGCCACAGCCTCCTGCCGCTCCTCAAGCTGCGCCTGGCAAGGACCGAGGCGCTCATCGACATCGGCCGGCTCGAGGAGCTCAAGGGCCTCCGCTACGCCGCGGACGGCAGCGCGTCGATGGGCGCGCTGACCACCTACGCCGAGCTTGCCGAGGCGACCCGGCTCGACTTCGTGCGCGAGGGCATCCTGCAGGCGGCCGACGTGCAGGTCCGTAATCGAGCCACGGTCGGTGGTGCGGTCGCGCACGCCGATCCGGCCTCGGACCTGCCGGCCATGCTCATCGCGCTCGACGCTTCGATCGTCGTGCGTTCGTCGACGGGCCAGCGGGTGATCGGCGCGACCGACTTCTTCCTGGGTCCCTTCGAGACCGCCATCCGACCCGACGAGCTGGTGACCGAGATCCGCCGTCCTGCCCTCCCGGCGGGTGCGGGTGGCTCGTATCAGAAGCTGCATCAGCCCGCCTCGGGCTACGCGATGGTCGGCGTCTGCGCCGTCATCGCCCGCACGGCGGGCCGCATCGAGCACGCTCGCATCGCACTCACCGGCGTTTCCGACTCGGCCTATCGGGCGACCGCGGTCGAGGAGGGCCTCGTCGGCACGGACGGCTCATCGGACGTCGTCGCGGCGGCGGCCGCTGAGGCGACCGTCAACCGCTCGGTCAACTCGGACATCCACGCCGACCGTGAGTACCGCACGGCCATGGCCGAGGTCTTCACCCGCCGCGCCATCGAGGCTGCGCTCGCTCGCGCCACCTGACCGTCGGTGCGAACCGCGACCCTCCGCCCCGGCCTCCTCGTGACCGACGAGATGGTCGGGGCGGTCCTCGTTCGCGACCTCGTCGTCGATGGCTCTCGTTGGTCCAAGGGTCGACAGCTGACCGCCGACGACCTGCGCGCACTCGCCCGACCGGGCGCCGTCCCGCCGACCATCGAGAGCCTGACCGTCATCATCCCAGGACCCGAGGACCTGCACGAGGACGCGGCCGCGTTGCGGCTGGCTGCCGCCGTCGCCGGGCCCGGCCTGACGATGCGCGGTCCGAACGAGAGCCGGGTCGACCTGCTGGCGGCTGCGGCCGGCGTCGTCCACGTCCGTCCGCGCGAGCTGGAGCTGCTCAACCGGGTGGACCCGCTGGAGGTCTTCACCGCGCTCGACGGGTCGATCGTCGAGGCCGGCCAGCTGGTCGCCAGCGTCAAGGTCGCGCCGCATGTCGTCGAGGCGGAGCTGGTCGACCGCGGCACCCGCCTGGCGGGTTTCGGCAGGCGACCCATCGTCTGGCTGGCGCCGTTCCTGCCGATGCGCGTCGGCGTCGTGGTCAAGGAATCGCTCCGCGCGAGCGATCGCGATCGGTTCGAACGCAGCGCGCGCCAGAAGATCGAATCGCTCGGCTCGACAGTGGCGACCATCGCTTACGTGCCCGACCGTGTGGGCCCGGTCGAGGCGGCCCTGGCGTCGGTCACCCGGGGGCATCATCGGTCGGCCGTCGTGCTGACCGCCGGCGGCCGTTCGACCGACCCGACCGATCCGTTCTTCGTGGCCATCGAGCGCCTCGGTGGGCGGATCGTCCGCCACGGTGTGCCGGCCCATCCCGGTTCGATGCTCTGGCTGGCACGCGTCGGGCGGACCGCCATCCTTGGCCTGCCGACATGCGGCGCCTACTCCAAAGCGACCGCGGCGGACCTGCTGCTGCCGCGCCTGCTGACCGGCGAGCCACCGACCTTGCAGACGGTCTCGCGCCTCGGCCACGGCGGCATCCTGACCCGCTCGATGCGCTTCCGCTTCCCGCCCTACGCTCGCGAGCTCGACGCGCCAGAAGGCTGAGCGCTGACCGGCCGCGATGCGACCCACCGGTCCCGCGCGGGGTGTAATCGCCCGCTGGGATCGGCGTTCTCCATGGTGACCACCCCCGATCACAGTGGAGGGATCCTCGTGCGACGAACCCGTCTGTCCATCATCTTCGGTGCCGCGCTCCTTGTGACGCTCATCCTCCCGCAGGTCGCTCTCGCGGCTCCGACCACGACCCCTGACCTGGCCGCGATCAAGCTCGGCTGCCGCCTTGTCGTCCCGAACCCGCTCTCCCCCATCGCGCCCAACCGAGCCATCGTCTGCAGGTGGACCGCGCCCGAGGGAGTCACGGTCAAGACCTATCGCCTGTGGCGGTCGGTCGACGCCGGCCAGCGCCACCTCCTGACCTCGATCCCCGGGGACGGGACCCGGCGCTTCGCCGATCGCAACATCCGCACCGGGCATGCCTATCACTACCTTGTGGCGGGCATCGGCGCCGACGGCGCGCGCGTGGCCAAGAGCGCGGTGGTCACCGTCCGCGTCCCGCGTGCCCCGCAGCCGCTCGCCTTCAACTGCGTCGTCGTGATCGACGGCGGCGACACGTCCGCACGATGCCATTGGTCGGACACGACGCGACCGGCGGCTGTGCGCTACGTCCTCTGGCGGTCGGTCGATGGCGGCGCCCGCGAGGCGGTCTACCGGGTCGGCGAGGACGGACGGCGCTCGTACGTCGATCATGATGTGAAGCCCGGCCAGACGATCCGCTACGCGGTCGTGGCCCTCGACGCGCACCACCGGATCGTGGCCTTCGGCGGCCCCGACCGGGTCGTGATCCCCGACTAGGCCGGACGCGAGGCGTCGCCATCGACGCGGCAGCGGCCGTCAGACTGTCGAGGTGGACGGGCACCGTGACGCGGACGACGAGCGCGCGCTGGTGGAGCGCGCACGCGCCGACCCAGCGGCGTTCGCCGAGCTCTACCGGCGCTATCTGCCCCGCGTGTATGCATTCGCCATCCGCCGCACAGGCGCCGTGGAGGCGGCCGAGGACGTCACCTCGGCCGCCTTTGAGCGCGCCCTGCGCAATCTCGGCATGTACCGCTGGCAGGACTGCGGCTTCGGACCGTGGCTCTTCCGGATCGTGGCCAACGAGCTCGTCGACCACTACCGACGCGCCGGCCGAGCCGCGTCGCACCGGGCGCTGGGCGCCGCACAGCACTTGGCGCCGGCCGAGCCGCGCGACCCTGCGGAGGTGGTCGCGACGCGCGATGCCGTCGCGGAGGTCCTCGCCGCGATGAGTCGTCTGACCCCGCGCTACGAACGGGCCCTCTCGTTGCGCTACCTCTCCGGACTCAGCACCGAGGAGGCGGCCGCTGCCCTCGGCACGTCGCGGGCCACGATGGCGGTGGTCGTCCACCGGGCGACACGCGCGCTCCGGCGCGAGCTCGAGCGCGAGGACGTCCCATGAGCCGCGCGGTCCGCCGATCACTCGAGGAAGCTGGGCGGCGATCAGTCCCGCCGCTCGACCCTTCGTTCGCGAAGGATCTCGAGGCGCGCCTTGTCGCCGTCGCCGCGACAGCCCCGCCGCCACCCGAGCCGTCGGATGGCCGGCCCCGGTCCCAGCTGCGCCCCGCGATCGCCGCGGCCGGACTCGCGATGGCCGTCGTGGCGCTTGGGCTGGTCGCCGTCATCAGCCGCCCGGTGCCGTCGATCGAGCTGATCGCCCCGTCGAACGTCCAGGTGGCGCTCGGGGACGGCACGATCCTCGAGGATCCCGGCGGGCTGCTGCTACCGGACGGCGCGGTGGTCACGGTCGGGCCGCGCGGGTCGGCGCGCATCGGCGAGACCCTGCTCCTCCCGGGCGACGTTGCCACGGTCCGTGACGGGCGGCTCCAGGTCCAGCACGACCCTGCGATCGGGGTCGTCAGCGGCGCGCCGGCCACGGCCCCGCCGCGAACGACGAACGCGCCGCTGAGCTCCGCGCCGACGTCCTCGCCCCACGACACGGTGACGGCCGGCCCAGCGGGCGGGTCACCCTCGCCCGCGCTGTCCTCTCCAGGGCCGACCTCGAGGCAGGAGCCGTCGCACGCGCCGGCCACGGACGTCACGGCGACCCCGGCACCCACGCCCGCCACCGTCCGCCCGCGACTCAAGGTGAGGCTCATCGAAGGCCACCGGATCGCCGTCACCTGGACGGCGACGTTGGGCGCGCAGCGCTACCTGCTCGTCGTCAGCGCGTCGCGCTCCGGGGCCGCGCCCCAGCCGGTATACCCCGGCTCCCGGGTCCTCGGCGAGTTCGCCGCCCCACCCATGCCGCGCCTGCGCTATCGCGTGCCGGCCCGCGTGGAGGAGGTCCGCCTGATGGTCGTCGCGCTCCGGGATGACGGGTCCGTCCTGCGCCGGAGTCGCGTCGTGACGATCACCATGCCGCCCACCGGGGACACGGCCGGGTCGAGCCCCGACGCGGGCGCGACGCCGACACCGACGCCGACCCTCAAGCCGACGACCACGCCGACCCCGACGCCATCCCTCTGAAGGCCCTCGCCCCGATCAGCACCGCCGCCGGGGCCGAGCGGTGTAGCATCGGCCTCATGGCCGATCCGCCACAGCTCGACAAGCCAGGCGCTGCCTCCCGCGACCGCCGCCCAGCCACGACGCGCTCCATCGAGGGCGTCCAGGCCGCCTTCCGCGAGCGTGGCTACATCTGCGAGCGCTCGCTCTCGACGGCAGTCTTCCTGAGCCTCGAGCTTGGACGCCCGCTGCTCCTCGAGGGTGAGGCGGGGGTCGGCAAGACGGAGCTGGCCAAGGTCCTGGCGGCGGCCCTCGGCACCCGGCTCATCCGGCTGCAGTGCTACGAGGGCCTCGACGTCAACACGGCGGTCTACGAGTGGAACTACCCGCGCCAGATGCTCGAGATCCGGTTGCTCGAGGCGCGCGGCGACATCGATCGGGCCAAGGCGCACGACATCTTCAGCCCCGAGTTCCTGATCAAGCGGCCCCTGCTCCAGGCGCTCGAGTCCGACGGCTCCGGCCTCGCGCCCGTCCTGCTCATCGACGAGATCGACCGCGCCGACGAGGAATTCGAGGCCTACCTGCTGGAGATCCTGTCGGATTTCCAGGTCACGGTGCCCGAGATCGGCACCATCCGTGCCGAGCAGCCACCGCGCGTCGTGCTGACCTCCAACCGGACGCGAGAGGTGCACGACGCGCTCAAGCGACGCTGCCTCTACCACTGGATCGACTATCCGACGCCGGCCAAGGAGTATGAGATCGTGCTCACCCGCGTGCCGGAGGCGCCCGAGCGACTGGCACGCGAGGTGGTCGCCTTCATCCACCGCCTGCGCGAGGCCGACCTGACCAAGGTGCCCGGCGTCGCCGAGACCCTCGACTGGGCTGCCGCGCTCATCTCGCTCGGTGCCACTGAGCTGTCGCCCGAGATCATCGACACGACCCTCGGCGTCGTCCTCAAGTACGAGGAGGACATCCGGCGCATCCAGGGTGAGACCGGGCGCCGCTACCTGGCCGAGGCCGCGGCCGGGGCCTAGGCGCGCTCGTGCTCCCAGCCCAGCAACCGGTCCTCCCGGGACCCCATCCGGCCATCGTGATGGCGCCTGACGGCCGCCAGATCGACGGGCGGCGCCTGCTCAGCGAGGCGGTCGGCTTCGGCCGGGCGCTGCGCGCTGGCGGGCTGTCGGTCGACCTGGGCGCGGCTATCGACTTCTCGCGCGCCCTGACCCTGGTCGAGATCGGCGATCGCGAGCAGGTCCGGGCGGCCGGCGAGGCGGTCTTCGTGCGCCGGCGCGACGATCGAGCGCCGTACGACCGCATCTTCGCTCGCTGGTGGCGCCAGCGAGCGGGGCGGCTGCCGAGCGACGGACCTGCCCTGCCGCCGCCCCAGGTCGACCGTCCGGACGCCGGTGACGACGGCGCCGACCTCGACGCCCCCGACACGGGCTCGGAGGCGGCCGATCAGCTGGGCACCCTGCTGGCGGCGGCTGGCGAGGACGGCGAGCAGGAGCTCGAGCCGGATCGCACGGTCATCGCACCGGACGCGTTCTCCGTGGCCGAGGCGCTGCGCCACCGTGACTTCGACCGGATGACAGCCGCCGAGCTGCGCGATGCCGAGCGTCTCGTGGACCTGCTCGAGCCGCGTCTCGAGCTGCGCCGGACGCGTCGGTACGAGCTGCATCATCACGGTCGACTGCTCGCGCCCCGGGTGATGTTCCGACGCAACCTGGCCACTGGCGGAGACTTCACCGAGTGGGTCTGGCGCCGACCCACGCGACGGCCGCGGCCGATCGTGGTGCTGTGCGACATCTCGGGCTCCATGGAGCGCCACTCACGACTCCTGCTGCGCTTCGTGCAGGCGCTCTCGGCGGCGTCGATCGTGCGCACCGAGTCGTTCGTCTTCGGCACACGTCTGACCCGCGTCACGCGACAGCTCAAGGACCGCGACCGCGACCGGGCCCTGGCCAACGTGGCCGACACCGTCGAGGACTGGGCCGGCGGCACGCGCATCGGCGCTTCGTTCCGGGAGTTCAACCTGCGCTGGGCACGCCGCACGCTGCGCAGCAGCGGGGTGGTCATCGTCGTCTCCGACGGCTGGGACCGCGGCGACCCGGCGCTGGTGGCCAGTGAGACCGCTCGGCTGCGCCGCAACTGCCACCGGCTGATCTGGCTCAACCCGCTGGCCGGCGTACCGGGCTACCAGCCGCTGGCGGGCGGCATGCAGGCGGCCTACCCCTACATCGATGACTTCCTGCCGGCCGGCACGGTGGCCTCCCTCGAACGGCTCGGCGAGATCCTGGCCGGCGTCCGGGCCGG
Organism: uncultured Chloroflexia bacterium; assembly: GCA_963833535.1. Classification (GTDB taxonomy): domain Bacteria; phylum Chloroflexota; class Limnocylindria; order Limnocylindrales; family CSP1-4; genus CSP1-4. Next base: position 391,293 of record CAWHYC010000007.1, read on the forward strand.
GGATCTGCGCAAGGGCAGCGAGGCCGCCGCATCGACCGACGCCGGCGCTCGAGGCGGTGCCTGGATCGGCGGCTCCGCCTGGGCGCCGAGGCCCGTCGCGGTTACCGGACGAGACGTGCCACCGGAAGGAGATCCGCGATGAGGGAGTTGAACGAGACGCTGGCGGCCTGGCAGGCCGAGGGCCAGGGCATCGGGCGCGCCATCGTCGTGCGCACGTTCGGCTCGGCGCCGCGCCCGGAAGGGGCGGTCATGCTGGTGGCCGACGACGGTCGCCTGGCGGGCTCGGTCAGCGGTGGCTGCGTCGAGGGTGCGGCCTTCGAGGAGGTCGAGCGCGCACGTCGGACCGGGCGCAGCCGGGTCATCCGCTACGGGATCAGCGACGAGCAAGCCTGGGACGTCGGCCTCGCCTGCGGGGGCACCATCGATGTCCTGATGCAGCCGGAAGTGCCGCCGCTCGCCGCCCGCGCCGCTGCCGGACGTGACGGCATCGCGGTCATCACGCCGCTGCCCGCCGATTCGCCAGGGCCGGCCTTCGGACCCCATCCGCCGGGAGGGGGGAGCCCGCCGGCCGAGCCCCTGACGGTGAGCGAGGACGGCGTCCTCCACGGCACGCTCGGCGACCCGACGCTCGACGCCGATCTCGTCTCGGACGCGCTGGCCGCCCTCGATGCCGGCACCTCGCGAACGGTCGAGCTTGGCGGTCGGAGCCTGTTCATCGAGGCCTACCCCGCGCCATCACGCCTCGTCGTCGTGGGCGCGGTGCAGGTCGCCATGCCGCTGGTACGCATGGCCAGGGAGCTGGGCTACGAGACGGTCGTCATCGACGGCCGTGCGACCTTCGCCACCCGTGAGCGGTTCCCCGATGCCGACCGGGTCGTCGTCGGCTGGCCCGACGAAATGGCTGACGAGATCGGCCTCGGGCCGTCCGATGCCGTGGCCGTGCTGACGCACGACGTCAAGTTCGACGAGCCGGCCATCGTCGCGGCGCTGGAGCGCGGCTGCCGCTACGTCGGTGCCGTGGGCAGCCGCAAGACCCAGGCCGACCGCCACGCCAGGCTGCTGGCAGCGGGGGTCGCGCCTGAGGCCCTGGCCCGCCTGCGAGGCCCGATCGGGCTCGACCTCGGTGGTCGCGCGCCGGCCGAGACGGCGCTGGCCATCCTGGCCGAGATCGTGGCCGCCCGACACGGCGCCACCGGTGGTCCCATGCGCGCCAAGGCGGAGCTGGTCGCGACCGCCTGAGCCGGGCCTGAGGGCGCCGGCCGGATCAGCCCTGCTCGCCGGTCCCGATGTTCGAGCGCTCCTGCGCGTCCATCGTCCGCTCGTAGGCCGTCCAGACCGTGCCGATGACGGCGAGGGCGACACCGACCGCGTAGACCAGCAGCGCCACCGTGTCGAGCGCCCCGACGTCCGCGACGTGTTTGACGATGATCATCAAGTGGCCGAGCCCGAGCAGGGCGCCGAGCATCGCGAAGGCCACGGCGACCCAGGCCCCCGCGACGGGCGACCCACCGGCGGCTTCGTCGGTCGACCAGCGCAGGACGAGGCCAGCCAGGATGACGACGACCAGCACGCTCGCACCGGCTGAGAGCGACCAGCTGCCGATCGTCACCATGCCCAGCCAGCCGACGACGACAAGCCCGACACCAGCGTACGCGACCCGAACCCCCCGCTCCTCGCCGACCACGATGTCGAGCGGATCGCTCCAGCGACGCATGGCCCCGAGGAAGAGGGCCAGCCCGGTGACCGCCAGGGCGACCGCCATCGCCGCGCCGATCAGCCCGCCTCGCTGATCGAGGGTCGTCAGGTCGAATAGCATCTCGAGGAGGCCCAGCACGCCGAGGACGCCAGCCACCACGCCGGCGGCCAGCTCGATGTCCCGGGCCGGCAGGCTCTCGTCATCGTCGGGGCCAGTGGCGTCGAGCCAAACGATGCCCGCCGCAGCCAGCCCGGCCACGATCATGACCAGGCCGAGCCAGTCGATGCGCCAGGCACCGAGGAGGACGCCGAGCATTGCGATGATCGCGGTCGCCAGGCCGGCGCCGACGGTGCGGCGCGACGTGGGGTCGATCTGACGCCGTGTCGCCACGGCCGCCTCTGCCGCGCCAACTTGGCCCTCCATCGGTCGGATCTCGATGCCCATCGGTCTCCTTCGTCGATGCAGCTGTGGTCGGGCGCGCGATCGCCTCGGACCGGGAGCCCATCGGCCACCGTACCCCGCGCACAGGCCAGTGAGAAGATGACCAGATGCATGGTTCTGTGGCGGCGATAGTCCTGGCGGCAGGGCAGTCGAGCCGCTTCGGCGGTCCCAAGCTGCTGGCGTCGTTCGGCGGACGGCCGATCCTGCAACGCGTCCTGGACACGCTGGCCGCGGCCGGACTTCGGGACGTGGTCGTCGTCCTCGGCGCTCACGCGCAGGCCATCGAGCAGGGCATCGGATGGCGAGGCGAGCGCCGGGTCATCAACGGGCGACCAACGGATGGCCTGTCGTCGTCGCTGCGCCTCGGCCTCGCGGCCGTGGCGCCGGATTCCTCCGCCGCGCTGATCGTCCTCGGCGACCAGCCGACCCTCGACGTCGACGTCATCGCTGCCTTGCTGGCGGCCGATCCAGCCGGCGCGGCGGTCGCCGTCGTGCCGGACTACGCGGCGGGCGGTGGCGCCAATCCCGTGCTCCTGCGACGACCGGGATTCACGCTCGCTGCACGTGTCGACGGCGACCAGGGCCTGGGTCGCATCCTCGCCGAGCTGCCCGGCGTCGTTCGCGTCGAGCTGCCCGGCGGCGTACCGGACGTCGATACGCGCGCTGACCTCGCCGCGCTGCTGCAGGCGAGCTGGGCCGAGCGCGTCCGGGAGAACCGCGAACAGGTCGACCGACTGCGCGAGGTCCCCGACGGCCCCGACTTCTACCGGTCCATCTCGAGCCTCTTCCGGGCCGATCCGACTCGCACCGACGACCCGGTGCTGGACCGGCTGTCGACCGAGGCTCGCCCGCACGAGACGTGGCTGGACGTCGGCGCCGGCGCCGGACGCTTCGCCCTGCCCATCGCCCGCCGGGTGCGGGAGGTCGTGGCCGTCGATCCCTCGGAACGCATGCTGGCCGCGCTGCAGGAGATCGCCGTCGAGCACGGCATCGCCAACGTGCGGTCGATCCTGGCGCGCTGGCCGATGCCGGACGCTCCGACCGCGGACGTCGTGCTCATCGCCCACGTCGGCTACGACATCGAGGCCATCGGTCCCTTCGTCAGCGCACTGGAGGCAGCCGCCGGCCGGCGCTGCCTGGCCGTGCTCATGGAGCGCCAGCCGGCCTCGACCATCGACCCGTTCTGGCCGATCGTCCACGGTGAGGAGCGGGTTCCTCTGCCGGCCCTGCCCGAGTTCATCGAGCTCCTGGCCGCTCGCGGGCGACCTGCCTCGGTCAGCTACCTGCCGCGCCCGGCTGCGCGCTACGGCACGTTCGACGAGGTGCTCGCCTTCGCTCGCCGCCAGACATGGGTCGCCGAGGGCGGAGCCAAGGACCAGCGCCTGGTGGCGGCGCTGCGTGAGCGCGCCGTCGAGAGCGCCGAGGGCTGGACGCTGCCCGCGCCGGACATGGGCATCGGTGTCGTCGCCTGGACGCCGGGGATCGACCGAGCCGCCACCGACCGGCCGGATGCGACCGATGCCCAGCCTGGCGCGGCGGTGGGCACCGGCGACCGGGCATGATCGAGCAGGCCCTCTGCCCGACGATCATCGGGCGGCAGCGCGAGGCGGATGCACTCGAGGATGCGCTCCTGGATGCGCTCCGCGGAGACGGTCGCCTCGCCCTCCTGGCCGGCGAGGCGGGCCTCGGCAAGACCCGCCTGGCGCGCCAGCTCGCCGAGCGGGCCGAACGCCTGGGCGCCGTGGTCCTGTGGGGTGGCTGCAGCGAGGCAGAGTTCGCGCTGCCCTACCTGCCCTTCGTCGAGGCCCTGGGGAACCATGTCGCGACGGTCGGTGCCGAGCGCATCGGCGAGCGGCTCGGACCGGCCGCCGCCGACCTGGCCCCGATGCTGCCCCAGCTGGGCGGGTCCGTGGCAGGCGACGCCGCGGCAGACAACCCGATGGCCAGGCTGCGCCTCTTCGAGTCCGTCTTCCAGCTCCTGCGTGCCGAAGCCGAGGCCGGCGGCCTCCTGTTCGTCGTCGAGGACATCCATTGGGCCGACGGATCGACGCGGGAGCTGCTCGACTTCTTGTCGAGACGCCTGCGCTCGACCCGGGCCATGATCCTGGCCACCTACCGTCGCGACGAGCTCCACCGCCGACATCCCCTGGCGCCCATCCTCCAGGGCTGGCGCCGTGGTGCGACGGCCACCATCGTGGAGCTCGAGCCCTTCGACGCGAGCTCCGTGGCCGACATGGTCCGGGCCATCTTCACCAGCGATGAGGTGAGCCCGGAGTTTCGCGACCTGCTCCTGGAACGGAGCGAGGGCAACCCGTTCGTGCTCGAGGAGCTGCTCAAGGACGCCATCGACCGCGGCGATATCTACCGGACGGCAGCCGGCTGGGAGCGCCGCCAGATCGACGACCTGCGTCTGCCGGCCTCGGTGCGCGAGTCGATCCTGCACCGCATCGAGCGGCTGCCCGACGAAGGCGTCGAGGTGCTCCAGGCTTCTGCCGTGCTCGGCGCGACCATCCGTCCGGATCTCCTGCCCGGCGTCTGTGGCTGCGACCCGTCGGCCATCGAGTCAGCGCTCGTGACGCTTGTCGGTGAGCAGCTCCTCGACGTCGATACGCAGCACGACGGCTACCGATTCCGCCATGCGTTGACCCGCGAGGTCGTCTACGACGACATCGTGCTGCCGCGCCGGCAGGCGCTCCACTCTCGCGCGGCCGATGCGCTGGCCGCCGCCTCGGACGCGCCGACCGGCTCGCGCGCCCGTCACCTCTTCGCAGCGGGGCGTTTCGCCGAGGCGGTACCGATCGGGCTGCAGGCAGCGACCGAGGCGGAGGAGCGCCAGGGCTTCCCCGAGGCAGCCGAGCTCCTGGGCCGTGCCCTGCCGTACGTCGAGGGCGGGTTGGAGCGCGCCCGATTGCTCGTCCAGATGGGCCGGATCACCTGGCGAGCCGGGGATCCCGCGGCCGCCGAGCGCTATGTCTCCGAGGCCATCTCCATCGCACAGCGTGCGGGCGACCCCGCAACGCAGGGAGGCGCCCACCTGCTGCTGGGCCGGGCCTTCTGGGAGCAGTCGCGGCAGGACAAGGCCAGGACGGAATACGCGCGTGCACGCGACATCCTCGAGCCGCTCGGTCCGAGCCGCTCCCTCGCCGAGGCGTATGTCCGTCTCGCCAGCATGCACGTCTTCGACTTCGAGCACCAGCAAGCGATCGAGCTCCTTGGCCGGGCGATGGCGATCGCCGAAGCCGCCGGCGAAGACGGGCCCCGCCTCTGGGCTCTGGGGTTTCTGGCACTCTGCCACGTCTCGATCGGCGAGCTCGAGCTCGGCTATGCCGAGTTCCGCCAGGCCCACGACGAGGCCTCGGCCCTGGGGCAGGTGTACGTCGCGTTCAACACGCTCTACAACGAGATGGAGGAGCGCTCGATCACCTTCGACGCCCGACAGGCGCTCCGCATCGCCGATCGATTCGACCGCGACTACCCCCAGTTCCCGGCTGGGCTCCAGTCGAGCCTCGGTCGGACGTTCGCCTACTACGCGCTCGGGGGGCTGAGCGAGAGCCTCGCCAACGCCGAGCGCGTGATCGAGATGGGCCGCGAAGCCGGCGTCACGACCTACGGCTTCTGGGCCCGGTCGGACGCGGTGCTCTGCCTGGTCGAGCTCGGTCGGATCGACGAGGCGCGCTCGATGATCGCCGACCGCACGACGCTCATCGAGCGGCAGGACAAGGTGCCCCACGCCATCGGCGCCATGCGGGCCGCGATCGCTGCCGGGGATCGGATCAGTACCCGCGACAACGCCGCACTCGCCATCGACGCCATCGACTGGCCGCGGCCTTTGACGGTCGACACGCTGGAGCTCCTCGACGTTGGCACGGAGGCGTCGCTGTTCGTCGGCGACTCGGACCATGCACGCCAGATGGCCGATGCCATGGAAGACCGCCGGCTCGATGCAGGTGGCGCGTACACCCTCCTAGCCAGGTCGCGGGTGCGGATCGCCGACGGCGATGGGGGGCTGGCCGTCGACGATCTGGAGCGCGTGGTGACTTTCGCGGCCGAGGTTGGCTATGTGTTCGTCGAGGCACGGGCACGCCTCCTGCGATCGGCCGCTCTCCAGCAGGCGGGTGCGACGGAGCAGGCGATCGGCGAGGCTCGCGCCGTGCTCGAGGCGATGTCTCCCATCGGCGCCCTGACGCTCGCCTCGGCCGCCCGCCGCCAGCTGGCCGAGCTGGGCGTGGAGGTCACCCCGGCCGCCGCGGTCGTGGCCCCGGCGTCGGCATCGGACGGCTCGGCGTCCATGGTGCCCGAAGAGCGCCTGGTGACCGTCCTCTTCGTGGACATCCGCGGCTACACCGCGTTCGCCGGGGAAGCCGTCCCGGAGTCCCTGGCCACACGTGTCGCGGCGTTCCATCGCTGGGCAAGGGCCGAGATCGAGTCAGAGAGCGGCCTCGTGGACAAGTTCGTCGGCGACGCCGTGATGGCGACCTTCAACGTCGTGGCACCAAGGCTGGACCACGCCGCGGCGGCCTTGCGAGCGGCCATCGGCATCCGCGACAAGGCGAGCGCCAGCGGCTTCAGCGTCGGCGGCGGCATCGCCGTCGGGCCGGTCGTCGTCGGTGCCCTGGTCCCCGGCGGCAACGTGAGCGCTATCGGCACGCCGACGAACCTCGCCGCCCGCCTGCAGGCCCAGGCCGCTGGCGGCGAGATCCTGCTCAGCGGCGAGGCCTATCGGCGCGTCGCCAGCTGGCTCGAGGAGCACGACGTCGTCGCCGCCCGACGAGACCTCGAGCTGAAAGGCTTCGACGGCCCGGTCGAGGCCTGGGGAGTGGCCACCGAATCGCGTTGACGCCGCACGAACGCGGGCCTATCGTTGCAGCGGAACGGCCCATGCCGCCGTCCGGCCCGCTCGCCGGCCCGACGACCCCGCCGCCTCCGAAAGCCGCCAGCACGATCGTGCCCAGGGCGTGGACTCTTGGCCTCCGACCGCGTCCATTCGTGATCTGCTTCCAGTGCAGTGTCGGCGCCGTCCAGACGCGCCGACGGAAGGGATGGTGAGGACCGGCGATGATCCCTCCGCAGTTCGAGTACTTCCGGCCCGTGAGCCTTGACGATGCCCTCCGCCTGTTGGCGGACAACGAGGGCGAGGCCAAGATCCTGGCCGGCGGCTACAGCCTCCTCCCGCTCATGAAGTACCGGCTGGCGCAGCCGGGCCTGCTGATCGACATCGGTCGCGTCCCTGGCCTCGAGTCGATCAGCCAGGTCGACGGCGAATTCCGCATCGGCGCCCGTGCCACCCACGCCGCCATCGCGTCCAGCTCGGCGGCCGCCGCCTGGGATGTCGTGCGCGAGGCTGCCGGCGGCATCGGCGATCCGCAGATCCGCAACTGGGGCACCATCGGTGGCTCGTGCGCGCACGCCGACCCTGCCTCTGACTGGCCGGCGGTCGTCCAGGCCCTCCGCGGCAGCTTCGTCCTGCGCACTGCGAACGGCGAGCGGGTCGTCCCCGCACGCGGCTTCTTCAAGGATGTCTTCACCACCGACATCGAGGCTTCCGAGATCCTGACCGAGGTCCGCATCCCGACCCCGGCCGCGCGGACCGGCAGCGCCTACCTCAAGCTCGAGCGTCGAGCCGGGGACTTCGCCACCGTCGGCGTGGCGGCCACCGTCAGCCTCGGCGGCGACGGCCGCATCGACGGCGTCGGCATCGGGCTGACCTCGGTCGCCGACGCCCCATTCGCCGCGACCCATGCGGAGACCGCCGTTCACGGCGCCCATCCGAGCGAGGAGATGTTCCGGGAGGCCGGCCTGGCCGCCGCTCGACAAGCCCGCCCGGCCGAGGATCGCCGGGGCCCGGTGGACTACAAGTTGGCCATGGTCCGCGAGATGACCACTCGTGCCCTCCGCCTTGCCGCCGAACGCGCGGCCATGAACGTCTAGGAGCCGATGATGAGCACCATCCACGTCAGCACCACCGTCAACGGGGAGGCGCGAGAGGCGGACGTCGAGCCCAGGCTGCTCCTCGTGCACCTCCTGCGTGACGTCTTCGGTCTGACCGGCACCCACATCGGCTGCGACTCGAGCAACTGCGGCGCCTGCACCGTCCATGTCGACGGCGTCAGCGCCAAGGCCTGCACGATGCTCGCGGTGCAGGTCGACGGCCGCGAGGTCAAGACCATCGAGGGCATGGCCTCGGAGCCGACCCTCCATCCGCTGCAGCAGGCCTTCTGGGACCAGCATGGCCTGCAGTGCGGCTTCTGCACGCCGGGCATGATCATGCAATCGGCCTGGCTGCTGGAGCAGAACCCGGACCCGACCGAGGACGAGATCCGCGCCGGCATCCAGGGCAACCTGTGTCGCTGCACGGGTTACATGAACATCGTCAAGTCGATCCAGCAGGCGGCGGCGGAGATGCGCGCCGCTGAAGCGCCGGCCGAGCCGGCGACGGCGGGGTGACCGAGATGACCGAGGTACAGGCCACGACCACGACCTTCGAAGTCGGGGGCATGGGTCACTCCGTCAAACGCAAGGAGGACCCGCGTTTCGTCCGCGGCAAGGGCGAGTACATCGACGACGTCGTCCTGCCGGGCATGCTCTGGCTGGATATCGTGCGCAGCCCCTACGCCCACGCGAAGATCCTGAGCATCGACAGCTCCGAGGCGCTCAAGGTCCCCGGCGTGGCCGCCGTCGTGACCGGCAAGGACCTCGAGGGCTACAAGCTCCACTGGATGCCGACCCTGGCCGGCGATATGCAGATGGTCCTGCCCGTCGATACCGTCATGTACCAGAGCCAGGAGGTCGCCGCCGTCATCGCCACCAGCCGCTACGCCGCCGCCGATGGCGTCGCCGCGGTCGTGGTCGACTACGAGCCCCTGCCCGTCATCGTCGACCCGAAGAAGGCGATGGAGCCGGACGCCTTCGTGCTCCGCCCGGATCGGGGGCCGGAGAAGGCCAACAACCACATCTGGCATTGGGAGTCGGGCGATCAGGCGGCGACCGACGCGGCCATGGCGGCCTCCGAGGTCCGCGTCAGCGAGGACATCTACATCCCGCGCATCCACGTCGCATCCATCGAGACGTGCGGCTGCGTCGCCGACTGGGACGCCGTCAACGGGCACCTGACGCTGCACATGACCAGCCAGGCGCCGCATGCCATCCGGACCGTCATCGCCCTCGTCGCAGCCGGCGCCGGGCTGCCCATCGTGGAGCACAAGATCCGGGTCAAGACCCATGACATCGGTGGCGGCTTCGGTGGCAAGGTGCCGGTCTACCCGGGCTACGTGCTGGCCGTCGCGGCCTCGTTCCTGACCGGCAAGCCGGTCAAGTGGATCGAGGACCGCGCGGAGAACCTGCAGGCCGACTCGTTCGCGCGCGACTACTGGATCCACTCCGAGCTGGGCACGACCAAGGCGGGCAAGATCACGGCCCTCAAGGTCAAGACCATCGCCGACCACGGCTACACCGATGCCGCGGCCGACCCATCCAAGTTCCCTGCCGGCCTGTTCAACGTCATCACCGGCTCCTATGACTTCAAGGACGCCTTCGTCGAGGTCGACGGCGTCTACACCAACAAGCCGCCCGGCGGCGTCGCCTATCGCTGCTCGTTCCGCGTCACCGAGGCCGTCCATGCCATCGAGCGCATGGTCGACATCGCGGCCCACGAGCTGGGCCAGGATCCGGCCGACTTCCGGATGAACAACTTCATCCAGCCCGAGCAGTTCCCGTACCACACGCCGACCGGTTGGGATTACGACTCCGGGAACTACCCGGCCGCCCTGCGCAAGGCGATGGACATGATCGGCTACGAGGACCTGCGTCGGGAGCAGCTCGAGAAGCGCGCCCGTGGCGAGCTGATGGGCATCGGCATCTCGTCCTTCACGGAGATCGTCGGGGCCGGCCCCTCGCACGACTTCGACATCCTGGGCATCAAGATGTTCGATTCGTGCGAGATCCGAGTCCATCCGACGGGCAAGGTCATGGCGCGCATCGGCGTCCAGAGCCAGGGTCAGGGCCACGAGACGACATTCGCCCAGATCATCGCCGAGGAGCTCGGCTTCCCTGTCGCTGACATCGCCATCGAGTACGGCGACACCGACACCGCGCCCTACGGCCTGGGCACCTATGCCAGCCGCTCGACCCCCGTCGCGGGTGCCGCCACGGCCATCGCCGCGCGCAAGATCCGTGACAAGGCCCGGCTCCTGGCCGCCCATCTCCTGGAGGCCAACCCGGACGACCTCGAGTGGACCAACGGCGCCTTCAACGTCAAGGGCTCACCGGAGCAGAAGAAGACGATCCAGGAGATCGCCTTCGCCGCCTACACCAACCATCCGCAGGGCATGGAGGCCGGCCTCGAGGCGGTCGACTACTACGACCCGCCCAACCTGACCTTTCCCTTCGGCTCGTACATCTGCGTCGTGGACATCGATCGCGGCACCGGCCAGGTCACGGTGCGGCGCTTCGTCGCCGTCGACGACTGCGGCAACATCATCAACCCGATGATCGTCGACGGGCAGATCCACGGCGGGCTCGACGATGGGCTTCGCGCCATCGTTGCTCGAGGAGATGACCTACGACGAGCTGGGCAACAACCTCAACGGCACCTTCATGGACTACCTCCTGCCGACGGCCGTCGAAACGCCGCGCTGGGAGCTGGGCAAGACGATCACCCCCTCACCGCACCATCCCATCGGCGCCAAGGGCGTCGGGGAGTCGGCGACGGTCGGCGCGCCGCCGGCCATCGCCAACGCGGTCGTCGACGCCCTCTGGCATCTAGGCGTGCGCAATATCGACATCCCGCTCACGGCGCCCAAGATCTGGCGCATCCTCGAGGAGAAGGGGGTGGCGCTCTAGGCCCTCGGGCCGGCGCCTCCCCGAACCTGTGGCGACCCCGGCGACGTCGGTCCTTGCCCGCGCCCTCGAGCTCGAGAGCGCGGCACGGCCGTTCGCCCTGGCCACCGTCGTCGCAGTCCGTCGACCGACCTCGGCACGCCCCGGCGCTCGCGGCCTCATCCATCCCGACGGCATGGTCGAAGGCTGGGTCGGCGGCAGCTGCGCGCAGCCCATCGTGGTCAAGGAAGCCCTCCGCTCGCTGGCCGACGGCGAGCCGCGCCTGCTCCGCCTCAGCCGGGACCAGCCATCGGACAGCCGCCGTGGTGACGGGGTCATCGACTACGTCATGACCTGCCACTCCGGCGGCACCCTGGAGATCTACGTGGAACCGCACCTGCCTGCCACTCAGCTCTGGATCCTCGGTACGACGCCCATCGCGCACGCGCTCGTCGAGCTGGGGGCCGCCAGCGGCTACCGCGTCAGCGTCGTCGACCCTGTCGCCCAGGTCGAGGCCTTTCCCGATGCGACTGAGGTTCTCCAGGCGACCGACCTCCGCGGCCTCGAAGCAGTCGCGCCGCCCTATGTCGTGGTCGCCAGTCAGGGCTCCTGGGACGAGGAGGCCGTCGCCGCGGCCCTGGCCCGGGACGTCGCCTACATCGGCCTGGTCGCCTCGCCCACGCGAGCCATCGCCGTCCGGGAGTACCTGGCCGGAGAGGGCGTGGCGCCTGAACGCGTCGCCGCGGTCCGAGCGCCGGCTGGCCTCGACCTTGGCGCCGTGACACCGACCGAGGTCGCGGTCTCGATCCTGGCCGAGCTGGTCCAGGTCCGTCGCGGCCGAGCGGCGTTCGTGGCTGCTCCGGGGCCGGCGACCCTGACCGGTGCGCAGGCCATCGTGATGGCCGAGTCGCCACGCCTGGCCGGGTCAGGGGAGGGCGAGATCGTGCTCCTCGACCCAGTCTGTGGCATGACCGTCGAGCGCGACGACGCCCGTCACATCGCGGAGCATGCGGGCGTCGTCTATGCCTTCTGCAGCGTCGGCTGTCGGGCGCGCTTCGTGAAGGACCCGGCGGCCTACGTCGGTCCCGATGCCAGGGGCTACGAACCGATGGACGACGAAGCCATGGGCCACGAGGCGCACGAGGATCATGGCGCCCACCACGAGCATGCCGACCATTCGGCCCATGGCCATCACGCCGACCATCAGGCCAGCTGACCCGGTCCGGAGGAGCGCATGAAGTTCGAGGGCACCGTTCAGATCGCCGCCGCCCGAGACAAGGCCTGGGCGTTCCTCTTGGATCCCAACCAGGTGGGCAGCTGCGGACCGGGCGTGGAGTCCATCGACGTCATCGACGAGACGCACTTCAAGGCCAAGGCGAAGATCGGGGTCGGCTTCATCAAGGCGCACTTCACGATCAACATGGAGATGACCGACCTCGAAGCGCCCAACCACGCCACGGTCAAGGCCCACGGCCAGGCGCCAGGGTCGGCCGTCGACGCGACCGCACAGATGGACCTTCGCGACGGGGACGCCCCGGGCGCCACGATCATGGACTGGTCGGCCGACGTGAACATCTCGGGCACGCTGGCCAGCGTCGGCGCCAGGATGATCGAGGGCACCGCCCACAAGATGATCGACCAGACCTTCGAGTGCATCAAGGTCAAGCTCGAGGTCTGAGCCGCCGATCGTCGGTAGCGCTTGACGAGCAAGGAGTCCTGCGCGGCACGCGGTAGACTCCACGTGTCGCATCCGACCGCGCGCCCACCAGCCCGAGGAGCCGCCAAGACCGTGTCCGTCGACGACCTGCGCGCCAAGATCCGCGAGGTCCCCGACTTCCCCAAGCCGGGCATCCTCTTCTACGACATCACGACGCTGCTCAAGGATCCGACGGCCTACAAGGAGGCCATCGACCTGATGACGGCGCCCTTCGTCGACGCCAAGGTCGACATCGTGGTCGGCATGGAGTCGCGCGGCTTCATCTTCAGCGCGCCGATGGCCTATCTGCTCGATGCCGGCCTGGTGCCGGTGCGCAAGCTGGGCAAGCTGCCGGCCGAGACGGTGAGCGTGGAATACGCGCTCGAATACGGCACCAACACGCTCGAGGTCCACAAGGACGCCATCAAGACCGGTCAGCGCGTGCTCATCGTCGATGACCTGCTGGCCACCGGTGGCACCGTGAACGGCACGATCGAGCTTGTCCGCCGCCTGGGCGGCGAGATCGTCGGCCTGGCCTTCCTGGTCGAGCTGCTCCTGCTCAAGGGCCGCGAGAAGCTCCACGGCCAGACCGTCCACAGCGTCATCCAGTACTGAGCCCGGCTCTGGGCGCTCGATGGCCATGACCCAGGAGCCGGAGCGCGCGACCGACGAGAAGGCTGCCCAGTCACCCGCCGCGCCTGACGCAACGGGGGCGGACCTCGAGCGGCGCAACTTCTTCCGGACCTTCTCCCGCGAAGCCTTCCAGACCGCGGCCACGGTCGTGGGCGCCGCGACCGCGGTGCGCAAGGGCACGACGGCGGCAGCGGTCGAGCTCCTCGGCCTGGGCATCGATCCTGAGGCTGGTGCGAACCGCCTGGCCGCCGCCATGGCCGACGGCAGCATCGGCGGACGGACCCCATACCGCCTGGACGGCGACCGCATCCTGCTGCTCGACCAGCGGCGCCTGCCCGGCGAGATCGTGGAAGCGGTCTGCACCAGTGGGGCCGAGGTCGCCGGGCTCATCCGGGAGGGCGCCGTCGGGCCGGGGCCGGTGCTCGGGCCGCTGGCCGCCTACGCCATGGCCCTGTCCGCCGACCGGAACATCGCCTCGCGGCCCTTCGTGCGCTCGGCCACCCTGCGTGGGACGGCCAATGCGCTGCGCAATGCACGGCCCAATTCAGCGGCACTCGACCTGGCCCTGACGCGGGTCGCCGCCGCCTGGGAGGCCGCGCGCGGCGAGCCGACGACCGAGGCCGCCGACACGAACGCCGGTGCTGCCATCGCCGCTGCGGTGCACGCGGAGGCCGACGCGATCGCCATGGAAGCCATGGTCGGGCTCACCCGGCTCGTCGAGCACGGCGTGGCGATCCTGCCACAGCCCGCCGACCGGCCGCTCGAGGTCGTGACCATCGGTGCCACCGGACCACTCTCGGCCGGCATGGTCGGCACGGCCATGGGCATCATCGCGGCCGTTGCTGCGACAGGACGGCCCATCCATGCCTGGGTCCTGGAGGGGCGACCCGGTCGGGCGGGCGCTCGCATCGGTGCGGCAGAGCTGGGCGCGTCGGATGTGCCCGCGACCGTCATCGCCGACGGGGCGGCCGGCTGGCTCTTCCGCGATCGGGCCATCGACGCCGTGCTCGTCGGGGCCGACCGGATCGCCACCAACGGCGACCTCGCGAACACGGCCGGGACCTACCCACTGGCGGCCGTGGCCGCGCGTCACGGCGTCCCGGTCTACGTCTGCGCCCTCCGTTCCGTCGTCAGCGCGGCGATGACGTCCGGCGCCGAGATGGCCATCGTCATGCGCGGCCGCCACGAGCTGCTGGCCATGCCGGGCGAGCCAGCGCCCGAGGGCATCGACGCCCGTGTGCCGCTGGGGGACGTGACCCCGGCAGAGCTGGTCACGGCCTACGTCACGGACGTCGGCGTCCTCCAGGCGCCATTCACGCCGCTGGCCGCGCCGACGGGCGCCCCGCAGGACCACGCCTGATGGCCACGACCGCGAGTCGGACGGGCGAGCTCGGCGAGCACATGCAGGTCCGGCAGGTCAGCGATCGGGTCCTGCTGCGCGCGTTCCTGGAGCGTGACCGCCTCTTCGCCGCCTACGCCATCTGCGACCTCGACGACCGAGAGTTCCACCGCACGCGGTGGGGCGGTGCCTTCGATGGCGACCGCCTGCTGGCCCTGGCCATGGAGTACGTCGGCTTCGCCCCACAACCCCTTTTCGTGATGGGCGAGCCGGATGGCGTGACGGCCATCCTTCGGGCGGTCATCCGGCCCCGCGCCGCCTACGTGGCCTCGCTCAACGCGCAGCTGCCTGCGGTCGAGCGGGTCTACCGCCTGGGGGCCAGCCCGCCGATGGTCCGCATGTGGGTCGATCGAGCGAGCTTCCGACCGCAGCCGGGCGGCGTCTTCCGCATCCTGCCCTCGGAGATCGGCGACCTCAATCGGCTCTACAACCTCGGCTTCACGGCCTGGTTGTCATCGGACGCGGTCTCCAACGGCATCTACTACGGCATCCGCATCGGCGGTCGCCTGGCGGCGGCGGCAGGGACCCACGTCATCAGCCCCGATGCCCGGCTGGGCGTCGTGGGCAACGTCATGACGCATCCCGATCACCGCGGCCGCGGCTTCGCCAAGCAGGTCACCAGCGCCGTGACCCAGGAGCTGCTGCGGACCTGCGAACAGGTCGTGCTCAACGTCCGCTCCGATAACCCGCCAGCGCTGGCCGCCTATGGCGCGCTCGGGTATCGCGAGCACATCCGCTTCGAGGAGCGCCTGGCGCATCGTCGGATCTCGAGCTGGGATAGCATCGTCGCTCCGCTCCGACGCTTCCTCCCGACCCGCAAGGAGTCCTGATCGATGTCCACGGCCGCGCTGCCTGCCCACGACGTGACCGACCTCGGCCTGGCCGCCGAGGGACGCCGGCGGATCGAATGGGCGGAGCGCGAGATGCCGGTCCTGCGCCTCATCGGCGAGCGTTTCGCGGCCGAGCGGCCGCTGGCCGGGCTGCGCATCGGCGCCTGCCTCCACGTCACGACCGAGACCGCCAACTTGATGCGCACCCTCAAGGCCGGCGGAGCGGAGGTCGTCCTCGCCGCCTCCAACCCGCTCTCGACCAAGGATGATGTGGCGGCGGCGCTCGTGGCCGAGTACGGGGTCGCCGTCTACGCCCGACGCGGCGAGGACCGCGACACCTACTACGCCCACCTTGACGCGGTCGCCGACACGCACCCGCACCTGACCATGGACGACGGCTGCGACCTCGTCTCGCTCCTCCACAGCACGCGCCCGACACAGCTCGCGGAGGTGCTGGCCGGCACGGAGGAGACGACGACCGGCGTCGTGCGGCTGAACGCCATGGCCGCCGACGGCGCCCTCGGCTTCCCGGTCATCGCCGTCAACGAAGCGCAGACGAAGCACCTCTTCGACAACCGCTACGGGACCGGGCAGTCGACGCTCGACGGCATCCTGCGAGCGACCAACATCCTGATCGCCGGTCGGCGTGTCGTCGTCGCCGGCTACGGCTGGGTCGGCAAGGGCATCACCTCGCGTTTCCGCGGCCACGGTGCCCACGTCGCCGTCGTCGAGATCGACCCGCTGCGTGCGCTCGAGGCGCTGATGGACGGCTTCGAGGTCATGACCGTCGGCCAGGCCGCGCCATGGGGCGAGGTCTTCATCACGGCCACCGGCAACGTCAACGTCTTCCGCCGCGAGCATTTCGTGGCCATGCGCGACGGCGCCATCCTGGCCAACAGCGGCCATTTCGATGCCGAGCTGGATCTCGTCGCGCTGCGCGAGCTGGCCGAGGGCCATGTGCGCGAGGTGCGCGATAACGTCCAGGAGTTCGACCTCGGGCCGAAGCGCCTCAACCTCATCGCCGAGGGCCGGCTGGTCAATCTCGGCGCGGCGGAGGGTCACCCGGCGGCCGTCATGGACATGAGCTTCGCCAACCAGGCGCTGAGCGCCGAGTACGTGGCCAAGCACCATACCGAGCTCGAGCGCAAGGTGTACATCGTGCCCGAGGCCATCGACGCCGAGGTCGCCCGGCTCAAGCTTGCCGCCCTGGGCATCACGCTCGACCCGATGACTGCCGAGCAGCTGCGCTACGTCAGCTCCTGGCAGAGCGGCACCTAGACCCATCAGTTCCCACACCAGCGTCCCGCCCGACGCCGCCCGCCGGCGGCACGTACCAGGAGACCCGATGGCGCCCACGATCGCACCCTACGGCAGCTGGCGCTCGTCGATCACGGTCGAGGCGCTGCTCGTCGACCGGATCCTTGTCCACGAGCCGCGCATCGACGGTCAGACGATCGCCTGGCTCGAGGGCCGGCCGTCGGAGCGTGGGCGCTCCGTCGTGGTCCGGGCGTTGGAGGGCGGCGGCGTCGAGGAGCTGACGCCGGCGAGCTCGGATGTCCACGATGGCGTCCACGAGTACGGCGGCGGCGCCTGGGCGATCGACGACGGCGTCGTCTACTACTCCGAACGGTCGGACGACCGGCTCTACCGCATCGCCGTCGGCGCAGCCGCGGCTGGCGGGACGCCCGAGGCCATCACGCCGGCCGGTGGCATGCGTTTCGCGGACTTCACCATCGACCGCCGTCGGTCGCGCCTGATCGCGGTGCGTGAGGCGCATCGCGGTGACGGCCCGCCGACCAACGACGTCGTGGCCATCCCGCTCGGGCCGGCTGGCGCGGATCCGGCAGAGCCGATCGTCCTCGTCAGCGGCGCGGACTTCTACGGCCCGCTGGCCCTCAGCCCGGACGGCGACCGGCTCGCCTGGCTGACCTGGCAGCTGCCCGACATGCCATGGGACGGGTCCGAGCTGTGGGTCGCCGATCTCCACGCCGACGGTCGGCCGACGGGCGCGCGCCGGGTCGCGGGCAGCCGCAGCGAGTCGATCGCCGAGCCGCGCTGGTCGCCGGATGGGCGCCTGCACTTCGTCTCCGACCGGACCGACTGGTGGAACCTCTACCGGCGCGAGGCCGACCGCTCGATCACGGCGCTGGCGCCGCTGGAGACCGAGTTCGCGGGACCGCAGTGGGTCTTCGGCCTATCGACATACGGTTTTGCCGCCGACGGCTCGATCGTCGCCGTCTCGCACGATCACGCCACCGACCGACTCTGGCGGATCCCGCTACACGGTGCCCCGCGCGCCATCCCGGTGCCCTACCTCGAGATCGGCGGCCTCGCGGTCGCGGGCGACCGGATCGTCATCGTCGGCGGCGTGCCGTCCGAGCCCGACCACGTGGCTTCCGTCACCGACGACGGGCGGGGCGCCACGGTCGAGGTCCTGCGCCGCACGTCGCCCGTGGCCTTCGAACTCGCCAGCGTCGCCATCCCCCAGCCGATCGACTTCCCGACCGAGGGTGGTCGGACCGCGCACGCCCTCTTCTACCGCCCGACCAACCCCGACTTCGTCGGCCCGGCCGATGAGCGGCCGCCGCTCGTCGTCCGCAGCCATGGCGGCCCCACCGCCGGCACCGGGCAGGGTTTCTTCGGCAGCATCCAGTACCTCGTCAGCCGTGGCATCGCCGTCGTCGACGTCGACTACGGTGGCAGCACCGGGTACGGCCGCGCGTACCGATCGCGCCTCGACGGCGAGTGGGGCGTGGTCGACGTGGACGACTGCCTCAACGCGGGCCGCTACCTGGCCTCGATCGGCGAGGTGGATCCGGCTCGCATGGCCTGCGAGGGCGGCAGCGCCAGCGGCTACACGACGCTCGCCATGCTCGCCTTCCGGCCGGGCGCCATGGCGGCCGGGGTCAGCTACTTCGGCATCGGCGACCTGACCGGCTTCGACCTGACGACGCACAAGTTCGAGTCGCGCTACACGGAGCGGCTGGTCGGCCCGCTGCCCGAGACTGAGGCGCTCTGGCGCGAACGCTCGCCGATCCTGCATGCCGAGCGCATCTCGGTCCCGATGCTCATCCTCCAGGGCCTCGACGACAAGGTCGTGCCGCCCAGCCAGGCCGAGCAGATCGTGGCCGGCCTGGCGGCCAAGGGCATACCGCACGCGTACCTCGCCTACGAGGGCGAGGGCCACGGCTTCCGCAAGCTCGAGAACATCCGCCGCTCGTACCAGGCCGAGCTCTCGTTCTACGGCCAGGTCTTCGGCTTCACTCCAGCCGATGCGCTGCCGCCGCTGGAGCTGGTTCGCGGCTGAGGAGGTCGGACGAGTCGCGGTCGGCAGTGTGCATCAGCTCGCCTGGCGCACCTCTTCGGGCGCAGGGCGTCGCCGGAAGCCGAAGTAGAGCGCGACGTCGTAGGTGATCTTGAGCCCGGCGCAAGCGATGAGCGGCGCCGAGAGGCCCAGGGGCAGCGAGACGAGGGCGGCGGCGAGCAACGGTCCGCCGCTCTGGGCCACGCTGCGCACGACGCTGGTCAGGCCGGCCGTGGCGGTGCGCTCGTCCGGGTCGACGATGGCCATCGTGTACGACTGCCGGGTCGGGACGTCCATCGAGGACACGAAGGCACGCGCCAGGTAGAGGACGGCAGCCACGCCGGCCCACGGGACGAGCGTCATGGCCACCAGCAGGAGGCTGGCCGGGATGTGCGTGAAGACCATCGTTCGGATCAGCCCGATCCGCCCCGCCAGCCAGGCCGCGACCGGGTAGGAGGCCGCCGTCAGCAGGTTGCCGGCGAAGAACAGGACACCGACCGCCGCGACCGACAGCCCCAGGACCTCCGTGAACCAGATGGCCAGGAAGCTCTGCACCACGAGGCCACCACCGAGGGCATCGAGGCCGAAGAGGACCGACAGGCGCACGACCGCGTGCCGGCTCTTGTGGACGCCGAACCGGCGCCGGGCGACGGTTGCCGCATCTTCGACCGGGGGCGGCGTGGGCGACTCCGCACCGCGATCCATGGCTCGGGCGACGACCACCATCGCGGCGCCGGCCAGCGCGTAGGCCGCGAAGGCCGGCCAGAAGCGCGCCGCGCCCGCCAGCCCCATCGCCGTCCCGAGCGCCGTCAGGGGACCGACCGCCAGGGCGCCGACCGCGGTCGCCAGCGCCGCCGTGACCCCGTAGGTGGCGAACGCGGCCGTCCGGTGCCGGTCGTCGGTCGTCTGCGGCAGGATGGCCTGGTCGAGGCTCTGCAGCCCGCTCGACTCGTTGCTCGTCACGGCGACCATGCCCGTCAGCGCGATGAGGACGAGGAAGAGCGGGTCGGCACCGACGAGCGGGATGACCAGCGCCAGCAGCATCAGCCCGCCGCCGATGCCCAGGATCCGCCGCCGCCCGATGCGGTCGCCGAAGATGGCGATGACCAGCGTCAGCAGGGTGGTCCCGATGAGCGCCGCCGAGAGGACCGCACCGACCGCAGCCGGGCCCAGTCCGAGCTCGACGAGGTAGAGCCCGAGGACGACCGATCCGAGCCCGAAGCCGAAGGCACGGACCGCCTTGCCGGCGAGCACCAGCCGGCCGTTGCGATCGAGGGGCGGGATCGCGGACAAGCTCAGGCTCGGCACCTTCGCAGGGTACTCGGCCGAGCGGCCGCTCCGGTGCTACCCTTCGCGGCGATGACCAGCATCGTCGACGCGGCGCAGTACCTCTTCACCTCCGAATCCGTCACCGAGGGCCACCCGGACAAGCTCTGCGACCAGGTCAGCGACGCCATCCTCGACGCCATCCTGCGCGACGACCCGCTTGCCCGCGTGGCCTGCGAGACGGCGACCACGACCGGCACTGTCTACGTCCTGGGCGAGATCACGACGACGACCTATGTCGAATTCCAAAGTGTCGTTCGCGAGACGGTGCGGGAGATCGGCTACACCGACGCGCGCTATGGCTTCGACTATCGCACCTGTGGCACGATCGTCAGCGTCCACGAGCAGTCGCCGGACATCAAGCGCGGCGTCGACGACGCCCTCGAGACGCGTGGCGGCCGCGGCGACAACCACGACCAGGGCGCAGGCGATCAGGGCATGATGTTCGGCTTCGCCTGCCGCGAGACGCCCGAGCTGATGCCGCTGCCCATCGCCCTCGCCCACCGCATGGCACAGCGCCTGGCCGAGGTCCGCAAGGCCGGCATGTTCGAGTACCTCCGACCGGACGGCAAGACGCAGGTCACGGTCGAGTACGCCTACGGCCAGCCGGTCGCCGTCCGGACCGTCGTCGTCGCTTCACAGCATGACGATGAGGTCGCCACCGAGCGCCTGCGCGACGACCTCATCGAGGCCGTCGTCCACGATGTCGTGCCCGCCAGGCTGCGCGTCGTCGACCCGGTCATCCACGTCAATCCCACGGGGCGCTTCGTTATCGGCGGCCCGATGGGCGATTCGGGCCTCACCGGCCGCAAGATCATCGTCGATACCTATGGCGGCATGGCGCGCCACGGCGGCGGCGCCTTCAGCGGCAAGGATCCCTCGAAGGTCGATCGGAGCGCCGCCTATGCCGCCCGCTGGGTGGCCAAGAACGTGGTCGCCGCCGGCCTCGCCGACCGCTTCGAGATCGAGCTCTCGTACGCCATCGGCATCGCCCGCCCGCTGTCGATCTCGATCGAGACGTACGGCACTGGCAAGATCCCCGATGAGCGGCTGCTGGGCCTCATCGACGCGCACTTCGACCTCCGCCCGAGCGCCATCATCGCCGCCCTCGACCTGCGCCGGCCGATCTATCGACAGACGGCCGCCTACGGACACTTCGGTCGACCCGAGCTCGACCTGCCCTGGGAACGCACCGACCGCGCGGAAGCCCTGGCGGCTGACGCCGGCCTCGCCGTGCCGGAGCCGATCTCCGTCCTCTAGGCCCGGTTCCGGGATGCGTTCCGCGCGGACGCCGCTTGGAAGGCGGGTCGACGCCATCGAATGGCGACCGAGTCATCGAGCTCTCCGACTCAGCGCGCTCTTCGGACGCGCTCGGCCACCAGGAGCAGGGCGACCGAGGCGAGCATCAGCAGGACGGCCATCGCGATCATCACCGGCAGCGTGGTCGCGAAGGGCAACTGGCCGAAGAGGTAGACGGGGAAGGTGGGCTCGCGGCCGACGAGGAAGAGGGCCAGGGCGAACTCGTCGAATGAGACTGTGAAGGCGGTCAGGCCGGCGGCAACCATCGCGGGTCCGATGAGCGGCAGCACGACCAGGCGCAGCGTCCCCGGATACGTTGCCCCGAGGTCCATGGCCGCGTCCTCGAGGTGCTCGTCGAAGCCGATCAGCCGCGCGATGACGATGATGACCACGAAGGGCAGCTCGACGACCACGTGGGCGATGGCCACCGTGAACAGCGAGCGGTCCACATCGATGGCCCGGAAGAGGACGAGCAGCGCAGCCGCCAGGACGACGAACGGCACCACGAGCGGCAATACCGCCAGGCCGAGCAGGAGCCAGCGTTGCATCGCGCGTCCCGCATCACAACACGAATCGGGGCGATCGGCCGTGCCGCGTGCTGTTCTGCATCACACCGCCGAGCTGACGCCGCCGAGCCACTGACGGCGGAGCGCCTCCGAGCCCGTAGAATGACCCGCTCATGTATGCCGTCATCCTCGCCGGCGGCGGCGGGACCCGCCTCTGGCCGCTCAGCACGCCCGACCTCCCCAAGCCATTCCTGCCCCTGCTCGGGGATCGCTCGCTCCTCCAGCTGACGGCCGACCGACTGGCCGGGCTGGTCGACGCGCACGCAATCTTCGTCGTCGCCGATCGTCACCACAGCGACCTGGTCCGTGCCCAGCTCCCGGCCGCGACGGTCGTCGAGGAACCGATGGGCCGCAACACGGCAGCCGCCATCGCCCTGGCCGCGGTGGCGATCGAGCGGCCCGCAGGCGAGGTCATGGTCGTCCTGCCGGCCGACCACCGCATCGCGCGCCCAGGCATGTTCCGCGACGTGCTCCGGGATGCCGCGGGGGAGCTGGCCGGCGGGGCGTTCGGCATCGCCGGGCCCCTGGTGACGCTGGGTATCCAGGTCACGCGTCCATCCACGGACTACGGCTACCTCATCCCCGACGTCGACCGTCGGCTCGAGCGCCGGTTGACCGCTTATCCGCTCCTGCGCTTCCAGGAGAAGCCCGACCAGCAGAAGGCCGAACGACTGCTGGCGGTGCCGGGCGTGGCCTGGAACGCGGGCATGTTCCTCTGGCGGCGCGAGGTCATCCTCGAGGCGCTGGCTAGTCATGCGCCGGACATCCTCGATCCCATCGCCGGGGCCGTGGCGGCAGGCACGCTCGGCGAAGCCTATCCGGCCATCCGCTCGACCTCGATCGACTATGCGGTCATGGAGCCAGCGTCGCTCGCCGGGCAGGTGGTCATGGCCGCCATGGACGTCGGCTGGAGCGACCTCGGCAGCTGGGACGCGCTGCTGGCCGACCTTGGCGCGGAGGAGGTCGTCGGCCGGGTCATCCAGGCGGGCGAGACGGCGGCCGTCGGACCATCGGCCGTGGTCGTCCATCGGCGTGAAGGCAGGCTCGCCGTGGCCGCCGGGCCGGGTACGATTGCCGATGAGCCGGGGCCGAGCGCCCTGCTCGAGGGAGCGGCCCCCCGACGCGCCGTCATCGATGCCCTTGTGGCCAGGGTCACCGCAGCGGAGCGCTGAACGAGATGCCCATCATCGCGGAGGTCCCGACACCGACCAGGATCGTCTTCGGCACCGACGGCTGGCGCGCCAAGGTCGCCGACGACTTCACGTTCGAGAACGTCCGTCGCTGCGCCGACGGCGTGGCCCGCTACGTGGATGGCGTCGGCGCGCGAGCCAGGGGCGTGGTCATCGCCTATGACCGCCGCTTCGCCAGCGAACATTTCGCCGCCGCGGCCGCGGAGGTCCTGCTGGCGCACGACATCCCGGTCGCCTTCGCGGCGCAGGCGGTCCCCACCCAGATGAGCTCCTACGAGGTCGTGGAGCGCGGTGCCGCGGCGGGCATCGTCATCACCGCCAGCCACAATCCCTGGACGGACAACGGATTCAAGGTCAAGTCGCCCTCGGGATCGGCGGCCGGTCCGGAGATCCTGGCCGTGCTTGAGGCGGCCATCGCAGCCAACGGCGGGACGGCCATCCCGCGGCGCCCCTTCGCGGAGGCCGAGGCGGCCGGCCTGGTCGAGCGCTTCGATCCATATCCGGGCTACGAGCGCTTCCTGCGGCGGACGATCGACCTGGACGCCCTCAAGGCGGCCGACCTGTCGATCTTCGTGGAGCCGATGTTCGGCGCCGGCGCCGGCTGGATCTCCCGATTGCTGGCCGGCGGCCGCATCCGGGTCACGGAGATCCATCAGGAGCGCAACCCGTTCTTCGGTGGCATCAACCCCGAGCCCATCCGGCCGCACATCGATGAAGCCCTTGGCCTCATCGCGGCGGGCGGCTACGACCTCGGCCTGCTCCTCGATGGCGACGCCGACCGCGCCGGCGCGGTGGACGAGCGCGGAGTCTTCATCCATCAGCTCGAGGTCTACGGCCTCCTGATGTACTACCTCGTCGAGCACCGCGGCCTGAAGCTGCCGGTCGTCAAGAGCATCAACGAGACGTCGATGGCCGACCGACTCGGTGCGCACTACGGTGTCGACGTCTACGAGACGCCGGTCGGCTTCAAGTACGTTGGCCCCAAGATGATCGAGACCGGCGCTATGTTCGGCGGCGAGGAGTCGGGCGGCTATGGGTTCGGCATGCACCTGCCGGAGCGCGACGGGATCTACTCCGACCTGCTCCTGCTCGACCTCTTCATGCGTGAGAAGGCGGCCGGTCGCTGGCCTGTCTCGGAGGCCATCAGGCGCTTCCACGAGCTGGCAGGCCCGAGCTACTACGACCGCATCGACATCCACGTCGATCGCGACGCCTACCCGGCCATGAAGGAGCGGCTCTTCGTCGCGCTGCAGCAGCAGGCGCCGTCCCAGCTGGCCGGTCAGCCGGTGACCCGGACGGTCGCGCTGTCCACGAACGACGGATTCAAGTTCTTCGTCGGCGACGGATCGTGGCTCCTGGTCCGTTTCAGCGGCACAGAGCCGCTCGTCCGCGTCTACACCGAGGCGACCTCGCAGGCCGTCGGCGAGGCCTGCCTGGCGGCAGGCGAGGCGCTCGTCAAGAACGCATGACGAGCGGCATCCTCGACGATCCGGACGCTTTGCGCCGGCTCGACCGGAGCGACATGCTGGCGGCCGTGGCCGCCCTGCCGACCGGCCTGGGCGAGGGCTGGGCCAGCACCCGCGGGGTCACGCTGCCGGCCGCCCATCGCGCGGCGTCGAGCGTCGCGGTCCTGGGCATGGGCGGCTCGGCCATCGCCGGCGACATCGTCGCCGGCGTGTTCGCGGACCGGCTGTCGCGTCCGCTGGCGGTCGTCCGGGACTACGAGCTGCCCGCCTTCGTCGGGCCTCAGACGCTCGTCATCGCGTCCTCGTTCAGCGGCGCGACGGAGGAGACCATCGCGTCGCTGGCGGTCGCCCTCGAGCGGCGTTGCCCGGTCGTCGTCGTCACCACCGGTGGCCCGCTGCTCGATGTCGCCCGCCGCGCCGAGCTGCCGCACCTTGCCTTCGAGGGTGGTGGCCAGCCGAGGGCGGCGTTGGGACGCTCGATGGGCATCCTGGCCGGACTGCTCGAGCGCGCCGGCATGCTCGCGCTCGAGGACGCCGAGGTGGCCGGTGCCGCCGCGGCCGGTCAGGCGATGGTCGCCGTCTGCCAGCCCGATGTCGCGCTTGACCGCAACGACGCCAAGCAGCTGGCCTGGGACGTCGTCGATCGCTTGCCGACGGTCGAGGCCGCGGGCTGGCTCGGCGCGATCGCGCGCCGCTGGAAGACGCAGCTCAACGAGAACAGCAAGTCGGCCGCCTCGTGGGAAGAGCTCCCCGAGGCGAGCCACAACACGGTCGTCGGCTATGCCGAGCCCGAGACCCTCAGCGATCGGCTGGTCGTGATCTTCCTGGCCGGTCCGGACGACCACCCGCGCAACCGGCGGCGGGCAGAGCTGTCCGGCGAGCTCCTCAAGGCATCCGGCATCGATCACCGTGTCGTGACCCTGACGGGTCGCGGTCGGTTGGCGCAGGCGATGTCGGGCATCGTCCTGGGTGACTACATGAGCGTCTATCTCGGCATCCTTTACGGCCACGACCCGACGCCGGTCGAGGCCTATCGGGCTGCTCAAGGCACGCCTCGCCGCCGGCGACGGCAGCGATTGACGTCGATCCAAAACGCCGCCTGGATCGGTCGCGGTCAGGCCTGCGGGGCCCGACCAGGGGGTGTACGCTAGCCGCTGGGTCCGCCGCTCCCGATCGCTCGGGTGACGATCGGTTCGGCGCCGATAGTCGGCGTTTGGACGTCGCGCGATCGTCCACGCCAGAGGGAGGACCGGGTCGATGCACTCCAGCCTCATCGGCAAGATCGAGAAGGCCAACCGCTACGCTCGCGAGACGGACCGCTTCACGTTCGACCAACTCTCGCTCGAGTTCCGCGGTGACAACGACACCCACCGGCTCGCTCTCGCCGACGATGGCTGGCACTGCAATTGCCACTACTTCGACTCGTGGCAGACCTGCGTCCACATCCTGACCATCCAGAAGCTGCTCGGGAACATGCTTCCCGAGTCGGCGCAGGTCTCGCTCCTCGGCCAGGCCGAGCTGACCGCCATCGGCGAGCCCGAGGCCGTCACGGCCTGACCTGCCGGGTCGGCGTCGCGCCGATCGCGCTGACCTCATGGGTCGGCCAGCACCATGATCCGTGGCACCGACCTCGAGCGAGGTCTCGGTGACCGCGGTCAGGCCACCGTTGCCGACCCGATAGATCCGCAGTCTGAGCCTCGGGTCGGGTCGCCGTTCCACGCCCCAGGACGACCGCCAGCCAGCGCCCGTCCGGCGACGACCGGGCATCGACGACTCGCCCGACTGGGCCACCGGCGACACGGCCGATGACGGCGCCCAGGGAGCCGTCCTCCGAGACCGTGGCCTGGCGCACGATGGCCTGGCCGACCTCCGTTGATGGATCGATCATGAACAGCCACCGGCCGCCGGCCGAGAGATGACGGCCGAGTGCCCCGACGACCGGCGTCGAAGCTCCATCCGGGCCGACAGCGACGAGCCCGCCGCCGTCGGTCGCGACCACGGTTCGAGCACCCGCCAGCGGCGCGCATTCCCCGAGCGTGAACGCGACCGCGCCGAAAGGCTCGGCGACGCCTTCGCTCAAGACGACCAGGCCGAGTGTCTCTGCGTCCGCGAAGACCGCTCGGCCGTCGCCGGCATAGCAGGCCGGTATGAGCCGGTGGCCAACGGGCAGCGACGCCGATGACGTCGTGACCAGCTCCCGCTCGTCGAGCCTGACGGTCAGCGCCTGGGTTGCGGTCGTGGCCAGGATCGAGCCGTCGGCCGAGGTCGGGCCGAGCTCGAGGTCCGCGAACGGCGCCACGATCGGTGTCCAGCTGTCCGGGTGGCCCGGCTCGGTCAGCCACCAGGTACTCCCGGACGTCGTCGTCGGCAGCAGTCGGACGAGGATCCTGGGCACCCCGTCGACCGATGCCGAGGCCGCCGCGGACTCCGACGTGCTTGTGGCAGTAGGAGGGCTCGCTGCCGTGGTGGCGCTCGCTGGTGCCGGGCGGGCGGGATGGCCGGACACGTCGGTCGGCCCGGGCGGCAGGCTGCCGCACGAGCCGATGGCGACGCCGGCAATGGCCGTGAGCAGGTAGCGAGCGGCGACCGGCCTCCGGCGGCTGATAGCCATCAAGCGGTCTCCACCCCGGCGATGAGGGCGCCGCTGCCCGCATCCACGAAGACCGCGATGTGATGGACGTCTCGGCCGACCGCCGGCACGGTCAGGTCGATCCGGTAGGCGAGGTGCAGGCGGACGTCCGTGTCGTCGGCGCCACCACGGAGGAGAAAGTCGTTGGGCCTGACCCAGACCAGCTCGTCGGCGGCTACGGCGCTCAGCTCGCTGACCGAGCGGCCCTGGCGAACCGCCCATGCCCGAGCTGCCTCGACCGCTGCTGCGGCACCGACTCGCGCGCTGGGCACGGCCGCCAGAGGCGTCTCCGATCGCTTCAGTGCGGCCAGCTGGCCACCGCGATAGACCCACACGGTCAGCCCATCGCCGCTCGCCACGTACCCGTGGATCCGGCGCGTCCAGGACACGCGCCAGGCGTCCATGCCCTCGTCCCAGCCGACGCTCGGCGCGCCGTCCGGCGCGACAAGGCCCGCCATGCCGGCCTGCCGACGGGCCTGACCCGTGGCCGCGGATCGGTCGACGCGTGGACGGTTCGCGTCGCTCGACCAGTCGAGACGGACGACGTTCCGGAGCTCGCCGGTCTCCCCATCCATGCGGATGACCGCACGCGTGCGGCCATGACGATCGACGATCTCGGACTCGTCGACGACGCGCAGGTCGAGGGCCAAGCGGGTGCGCCGTGGAGCGGCAGGTCGCCCGGGGATCCCCAGGCGGTGGGCGACGACGCCGACTCGGCCTCGGATCTTGGCGGAGTCGGCGGCCGAGATGGCCATCGGCGAGGCGAGTGGCTGGCCGGGACGTCGGCCGCTCGGCGTCTCTGCGCGGGCGGCCATGCCGACCGCCAGGCCCAGGGCGGCACAGGCGACGACGACGGCGAGGCGATGCAGGCGGCGTGACGGGCGATCGACCGGTGTGTGGGACAGCACGAGCATCGTCGGATCCTCAGAGGCACAGTTCGCAGGGGAGGACCGGCGACGGGCGACCGGAGTAGGTGTACGTCCCGAACCAGGTCGGGTCGGTGGCAAAGCGGATGGTGTCGTCGGCCATGGCCAGCTTGAAGGCATCGCCCAGGTTCTTGCCGTGCGTGGCGTAGTCGAACAGGGCGCGCTCGAAGCGCAGCTGGTCGGCCGTCCAGGCCAGGCCTTTGTAGCCCAGGAAGAACTCCGGGCCGCGATAGCCGCCGCCTGACGGGTCGCTCCGTTTGCGCTCGATGCCGTAGACCTCCGACATCGAGGCGTAGCCATTGCGGCCGGCCTCGCCGAGGTGGCAGGTCGACATGACCACGAGGTTGGCGCCGCCCTTACGCCCCTTCTTGATCTCGGTCGCATAGACGATGGCCTGCGTGCAGTCCCCGCCGTCATCGCGGAAGCCCTGGATGTCGTTGCCGCCGTAGAAGTCACCGTGGCTGTGGACGTAGACGCCGACATCGGTCGGATTGCGCGCGAGGACCTTGGCCTTCGTGAAGGTGTCGCTGGCATAGGTCGTCGTCGTGTAGCCGAAGTAGCGGTAGGCGTCGCGGGCGACGAGCTTGATGTCCGCCGAGATCGTGTCGCTCGTCCCATCACAGGCGTCGAAGGCGGTGATGTTCGAATACACGCTCGCCTGGTAATCGGCGCGGGCGGGAGCCACCGCGATGACCAGGGTGACGGCGAATGCGGCGATAGGCGGTCCGAGTCGATGCCACCAGCGTGCTTCGACCATGGTCGGTGAACCTCCTCCGGCGGCTCGATCTGGCGGGAGGAGGGCGGTCGCGAAGAGTCTCGCCGGCGACGCTTATCGGGGGCTTACCGGCGACAGGCCGACGCGCCGGCAGATGTAGACTGGGGACGACAACCCAAGATCAAGATCACGGGATCCCGCGAAGCCGGTGGAACTCCGGCACAGTCCCGCTACGGTGACCAGCGCGTCGACACGTCGTCGAAGGCTGGAAGTCCGGTCGCCGGGCCCTGATCGTGCTCGAGCCTTCGAGAGAAAGGGCAGGCACCGACCGTGCGACGATCCCGACCATCGACCCCCGCCCTGCATGCCAGGAGGGGGCGTTCGATTCCCGGCGCCATCGCGATGTCGTCGGTGGCGTTGCTGCTCGCCGCGTGCACGACCGGCGGCACGGCGAGCCAGAGTCCACACGTCCCACAGGTCCTCACCGGGGCCTCGCCCAGTCCGGCCGCGGCCGCCTTCCCGATCACCCTCGTCGACGACGAGGAGACCTCGGTCAGCATCAAGGCCGAGCCGCTGCGGATCGCCAGCCTGTCGCCCGCGAACACCGAGACCGTCTACGCGCTGGGGGCCGGCGACCGGCTTGTCGGTGGCACCGCCTCCGACGACTTCCCGGCCGAGGCCGCGGCCCTGCCCGACGTGGCCACCTTCGATGGCGTGAACATGGAACAGCTCGTGGCGTCGGACCCGGACCTCGTGCTGGCGGCGGGCAATGGGCTCAACAAGCCGGCCGATATCGCCCGCATCCGGGAGCTCGGCATCCCGGTCTTGGTCCTCTATCCCGAGGACGTGCCCGGCGTGCTCGACGACATCCAGCTCATCGGCGACGCCATCGGCAAGGGCGATGAGGCCGAGGCGATGACCGGCGCCATGCAGGCCCGCATCGACGACATCTCGGCCGCCGCCGCCGCCGTGCCCCAGCCACGGACGTTCTACGAGCTTGGCGCCGATCCAGAGCTGTACGGACCGACCGACGACTCCTTCGTCGCCGACATGATCACGATGGCTGGCGGTGAGCCCATCACGACCGGCTCATCGACGGTCTCGAGCCTCTCCCTGGAGCGCCTCGTCGATGCGGATCCGGAGGTCATCGTGCTCGGCGACGCGAACTACGGGACGACCGTCGACCAAGTCGTGGCGCGGCCGGGCTGGAACGTCATGACCGCCATCACATCGGGCGCCATCCGACCGGTCGACGACATCATCGTCACCCGGCCCGGGCCGCGGCTGGCCGATGGTCTGGCCGCCCTGGCGATGGCCATCCATCCCGACCTCGTCCTGCCCAGCGTGGCCCCGTGATCCGGGCCGCCAGGCGAGCGATGCCACAGAGATCAGGAGCATGAGCGCAGGTGCCGCCACCGACGCTCGGCCGGCGCTGCGCGTCGGACGGCTCGAGGCCGTGCGACATCGACCGGTCGTGGTCGGCCTCGGGGCCCTCGCGGCGCTGGCAGTGGCCATCGTTGCCGGCGTCGCCTTGGGCAACATCGCGGTGCCGGTCGGTGACACGATCGGCATCCTTGCCCAGCGTCTGGGCTGGCCCGTGACCACCGCGTGGCCGGCGTCGGCGGAGACGATCGTCGTCGATCTGCGTCTGCCGCGCGTGCTCACGGCGGCCGTCGTCGGTGCCGGCCTGGCCGTGGCGGGCACGACCTTCCAGGGCCTGCTACGCAATCCGTTGGCCGATCCCTACGTCCTTGGCACGGCGTCCGGCGCGGCGCTCGGCGCGGCCATCGCCGTACTCATCCCGGTCAGCGTCGCCTGGCTCGGCTTCGGGCTCGTCCACCTGCTCGCCTTCAGCGGCGCACTCATCGCCGTCACCGTCGTCTGGCGCCTGGCTCGCACGACCAGCCTGAGCTCGCTGACCGCCCTGCTCCTGACGGGCTACGCCGTGGGCTCGCTGCTCGCGGCCGGGCTTTCGATCGCGATGTACGCCTCCGGCGCGCAGCTGCGCCAGATCGTCTTCTACCTCCTGGGCGGCTTCTCCGGCGCCTCGTGGCCGCAACTGGCCGCCGCGGCGCCGCTCGTGGTCGTCGGCTCGGTCCTCATCCTGTTTCGAGCGCGCAGCCTCAACGCGCTGTTGCTGGGCGAGGAGACGGCCGCCAACCTGGGCATGAACGTGCGCCGCGAGCGCGCCATCCTGCTCGGCCTGGCGTCGCTGGTGACGGCGGCGGCGGTCGCCGTCAGCGGCCTGATCGGCTTTGTCGGCCTTATCGTGCCGCACGTGGTGCGCCTGCTCGTAGGACCCAACGCGCGGCTGGTGTTGCCGCTCTCCGCGCTCGTCGGGGCCGCGTTCCTGACCTTCGCCGACCTCGCCGCCCGGATCCCGGGCGAGCTGCCGGTGGGTGTCGTGACCGCCGTCGTCGGCGCGCCGTTCTTCCTGATCATCCTGCGCCGGTCTCGCGCCGGCTACGAGGTCTGACGATGGTCGCCCCCAGCCTCGAGCAAGGCGATCGATCGCCGAGTGGTGCGGCGCAGCCGCCGGCACGCAGACCGGCGATGGGGCGTCCGACGAACGACGGCTTCGACCTGCTCGAGGTCGGCCTCGCGTATGGGTCGCGCACCATCCTCGAGGACCTCGACCTGGTCATCGGGACCAGCGAACGAGTGGCGATCCTGGGACCCAACGGCGCCGGCAAGTCGAGCCTGTTGCGCATCCTGACTGGCCATGCCCCGGAACGGCGAGGCGCGGTGCGACTCGACGGCCAGCCGCTCGAAGGCTACAGCCGCGAGTCCCTGGCACGCCGGGTGGCGGTCGTGCCCGGCGAGGTCAGCCTGCCGTTCGCGGCCCGCGTCGAGGACGTCGTCGCCTTGGGCCGCATCCCGCATGAGCACCCCTTCCGCGGCCTCCGCGAGAGCGACGAGCGAGCCATCGGGGCGGCCATCGAGCGGGTCGGCATCGAGGACCTCGTCGGTCGCGACGCCCGGCGGCTGTCGCTCGGCGAGCGGCAGCTGGTCGTGCTGGCCATGGCCCTGGCCCAGGCGCCGCGCGTCCTCATCCTCGATGAGCCGACCGTCCACCTCGACCTGCGCCACCAGGTCGATGTCATGGAGCTCCTGGTGACACTCAACGAGCGCGACGGCGTCGGCGTCATCGCCGTCCTCCACGACTTATCGCTGGCGGCCCACTTCTTCCCGCGCCTGGTGCTCCTCGATCATGGCCGCATCGTCGCCGACGGGGCTCCCGATGACGTCCTTTCGGCGGAGCGCATCCGGTCCGTCTACGGGGTCGATCCGGCGCTCGTCCACCGCTCGTAGGCGCCATCGGGGCGACGGTGCGGCATCATCTGCGGATGCGCATCGACGACTTCGCCCTGGAGCGCTACTTCGCCCGCTGGGAGTTCGCGGTCGAGCACCTGCTGTGCGCCTCAGACGTGCAGGGCTACCCGATGGCCGAGCTGCTGGCCCTGGCCGACGCCGAGACGCTCGCCCTGTGGCACGGGCTGGCGCTCGGCTACAGCGAGTCGAACGGCCATCCACTGCTGCGTCGCGAGATCGCGGCACTCTACGAGACGATCGGGCCCGACGATGTGCTCGTCTTCAGCGGCGCCGAAGAGGCCATCTTCTGCCTGATCAACGTCCTGCTCGGCCCGGGCGACCACGCGATCGTGACCTGGCCGGGCTACCAGAGCCTGTACGAAGTGGGCCGCGCGGTTGGCGCCGAGGTGCAGCTCCACGAGCTCCTCGAGACCGATGGCTGGGCGCTCGATGTCGACCGGCTGCTGGCGGCCATCCGACCCCAGACGCGCCTGATCGTCGTCAACGCCCCGCACAACCCGACCGGCATGCTGCCCAGCCACGCGGAGTGGCGCACGCTGACCGAGGCCTGCGCAGAGGCCGGCATCCACCTCCTGGCCGACGAGGTCTATCGGCAGCTCGAGTTCGAGCCCGAGGACAGGCTCCAGGCAGGCGCTGACGCCTTCGCCCGCGGGATCAGCCTGGGCGTCATGTCCAAGTCGTTCGCGATGGCCGGCCTGCGCATCGGCTGGCTGGCAAGCCATGACCAGGAGCTGCTCGCCCGTGTGGCGGCCTTCAAGGACTACACGACCATCTGCCCGCCTGCGCCATCGGAGATCCTCGCTATCGTGGGCCTGCGCGCGAAGCAGACGGTCCTGGCGCGTTCACGCGCGATCGTGGCCGCGAACCTGGCGCGCCTGGACGCCTTCTTCACGGATCACCGGGACAGCTTCACCTGGGTGCGGCCGCGGGCAGGCTCGATCGGTTTCCCGCGTCTTATGGTCGAGGGCACCACGGCTGACGACTTCGCGGCCAGGCTGATCGAGGCCGAGGGCGTCCTCCTGCTGCCGGGATCGCGCTTCGGCCACGACGCGCACCACGTCCGGATCGGCTTCGGCCGCACGGACCTGCCCATCGCGTTGGAGCGCCTGGCCGCCTTCCTCGACCGCCGGGTGTGACGGCGCTTCAGCCCTGCTCGGCGAAGGCGTCCAGGAAGCGGGCGGTGACCTCCGCCGCGTCGGCGGCGCCCTTGAGCGGATAGTTCTCGTCCGGCGCGTGGGCACGGCAGTCCTCGGCCGCGCCGCCGAGCGTCGTCATGGGCACGCCATGACGTGCGCAGACCTGGTGCATGGGCACGATCCCGGACATGGCCACGAAGCGCAGGGCGGGCTTGCCGAAGACCGCTTCCGAGACGGCCGCCGCCGCGTCGACGATGGGATCCTCGATGTCCGACCAATAGGCGGGTTCGGAGCCTTCGAAGGAGGTCATCTCGATGTCGCCGAAGCCCTGCCCGTCCAGGTGGGCTCGGAGGGCGGCCAGGACGGCGGCTGGATCCTGATCAGGGATGATGCGCATGTCGAGCCGCGCGTGCGCCTCGGCGGGCAGGATCGTGTTGCCCCCGGGGCCGGTGTAACCCGACCAAAGGCCCTGGATGTTGCAGGTCACGGCGAAGACATCTGCATGCCAGGCGGCGGTGCCTTCGCGGCCACCGAGGAAGGCGGTCACCCCATACTCGGCCTTGATGGCGTCGAGGTCCTCGGTCGGCAGCGCGGCCACCGCCGCCAGCTGGGCAGCGGTCGGGGCGCGGGCGCCGGTCTCCAGCCCCGGCCAGTCAGGCACGCCATCGCGGTCGTAGAGCGAGGCCAGGGCAAGCACGAGACGGACCGCTGCGCTGGGGAGCATCGTGGCCAGGCTCGAATGGGCGTCGTACTTCAGCGTGCGCGCGACCAGCTCGACCGAGACACCGCCCCGCGCGCCGGCGGTCAGGACCGGTCGACCAAGCGCGTCCACCCCGCCACCTTCGATCAGGGCGCCGTCGGCCAAGCGCAGGTCCGCTCGCTGGTCGAGCAGCGCATCGAGGTGCTCGCTGCCTGACTCTTCCTCGCCCTCGACGAGGAATCGGACCCGGCAGGGCAGGGGACCGATGGTCGCCAGGTATGCCTCGATGCCCCAGATGCGCGAGAGCATCTCGCCCTTGTTGTCGGTCGCGCCACGAGCATAGAGCCGACCATCGCGCACGGTCGGCTCGTAGGCCGGCGTCGTCCACAGGTCATGCGGTGCCGCTGGCTGCACGTCGTAATGCTGGACGACATTGATCCTCCGCGGTCCGCTGCCGATCTCCCCCACGACGAGTGGCGGCACGTCCGGGCGGTCGGTCAGCTCGACGAGGTCGACCGTGGCGCCCAGGCTGCGCAGGCGGGTCGCGCTCCACTCGGCGGCCTGGCGAAGGGCGGCCAGGTCGCTCGCCTCTGACGGGATGCGGCAGAAGTCGGCGAGCTCCTCGATCCAGCGCGGCAGGCGCTGGTCGATGGTCGGTCGCAGCGTCTGGTATCGGTCGGTCATCGAGGTCCTCGGAGGTCGGGCATGGGTGGAGCGCGGTCGTCGTGGTCGGCGCGGAGGCGGGTCAGCTGCGCTTCCGGGGCAGGTCGAGGAAGGGCAGCTCGGTGACGGTCCCAGGCACGCGGCCGCGGCGGCCCTCGACCGTCCATTCGATCTCCAGCTGCGAGCCGGGCTGCTCGTAGGCCGGTGGCACCGACGCCAGCGCGATGGCCTGTTTGAGGATGGGGCTCCAGCCATGGCTGGTCGCCTTGCCGACCTGACCCCGGCCAGGCGCGTAGACCGGTACCGGTGAACGATCGACCGTCGGCGAGATGGCGGGTGGCAGACCCTGGGCGGTGAAGAGGCCCTCGATACCGTACCAGTCGAGGGTCAGGCCGACGAGGCGGCGCGCCGGCCCGCCGGCCGCCTGCTCCGCCATCAGCGCGCGACGGCCCACGTAGTCGGCCTTGTCGAAGTCGACCAGGCGCCCGAGGCCGACTTCGAACGGCGAGTAGTTCTGCTCCGGGTTCATGGCGTGGCGGGCAGAGGTGTAGTCGACCTCGAGCAGGATGAGGCCGGCCTCCAGCCGAGTGACGTCCAGGGCCAGCATGCCGGCTGGTCGGATGCCGTGGTCCGCACCTGCCCTGAGCAACGCGTCCCAGACGGCAGACGCCTTGTCCACCGGCAGCCACAGCTCGTAGCCGAGGTCCCCGGTGTAGCCGGTGCGCGAGACGTCGACCGCGACACGGCCGATCTTGGTGGCGCGACGACGGAAGTAGCGCAGGTCGGCGAACGACTCGCGGCTGGCGGTCTCGAGCACGGCGCGGCTCTGCGGGCCCTGGAGCGCGAGCGCGGCCAGCGACTCGGTGACCTCCTCGATCTCGACCTCGAGGCCAGCCGCGTTCATGCGCAGCCAGCGCAGCTGCGGGTCGGCCGCCGTCCAGCGGAACTCCGTCTCGCCGAGACGGTGGATGGTGCCGTCGTCGATGACCTTGCCGTGCTCGTCGCACCACGGGCCGTAGAAGACTTGGCCGACCTGCAGCTTGGTGGCGTCGCGGGTGATGACGCGGTCGACGAGCGTTTCGGCATCGGGCCCTCGCACGACGTACTTGAAGAGCGGGCTGACGTCGATCAGCGCGGCCGCCTCGCGGATGGCGTTGTACTCGATGTCGTGGAAGTCCGCGTAGACGCTGGCGGCGTAGTAGCCGGACCACTCGCGCCATTGCTGTTTCCGGTTGAGGGCCGCGGTGCGCGGATGGAACGCGGTGCCGACGCTCACGGGTCTTCGAGCTCCTTGACGGGCTGTCGCACCGAGTATGCATGATTCATATGCACGCTGGATGCTCGCCGCCGCTGCCGCGGAGGGCCGCGCCAGAGTCCACCCCTACTCACCGGAGCTCACCGTCGCTGGGACCATCGGCGGTGCCGGAACCGGGACTTCCCGTGCAACACCGGTGCCAGGCCGCACAGGCCCACGGCGAGGACCCGTTCCCCTGTACGACTTTCCCTCTCGGTCGCGCTCCTGGCCGCGGCTACGGTCCCGACATCCGGGGCATACCGCCCTGCGACGAACGATGCATAGGACAGGCATGCGAAGGATCCACCCGAAGACACGGGCACGGATGGGGGTGGGGCTCCTGGCGGCGCTGGCCATGATGGCCATCACGCCGGGCGCTTGGTTCGCGCAACCTGCCATCGCCACATCGGCGACCTTCGTCGACCTGTCACCCGAGCATGGCGCGGACGCCCAGGGCGCCAACGTCACCCTGACCGCTCGTGTCTACGACGAGGACGGCAACCTCTACGCCGGCCCCGCTACGGACACCCGCGTCCGGATCTACTTCGTCTCCGGCAGTGCCAACGACCCGAACCCGCCGGGCAACAGCCCAGCCGACGACTGCTTCACCGGCGACGACGGCGTGTGCACCGTGTCGTTCTCGGCCGACGAGCTCGGCACAGACCTGATCTGCGCCCTGATCGCGGGGGGCAGTGGCCAATGTGGCGAGCCGGTGGACGATCCCGAGCTCGACGATCGGGTCGACGTCGTCGATCACGTCACGACCGGGGCGCCGCCGTCGCCCGACCCCAACGCCGATCCGACAGGGTCGCCGTCCCCCAGCCCGAGTCCATCGCCAAGCCCGTCGCCGTCGCCCAGCCCGAGTCCGTCGCCCAGCCCGTCGCCGTCCCCCAGCCCGTCGCCGTCCCCCAGCCCATCGCCGTCGCCTGATCCCAACAGCGACCCCACGGCCACACCTTCCCCGAGCCCGAGCCCGAGCCCGAGCCCGTCGCCATCGCCAAGTCCTAGCCCATCGCCAAGTCCCAGCCCGTCGCCGTCGCCTGATCCCAACAGCGACCCCACGGCCACGCCTTCCCCGAGCCCAAGCCCGAGCCCGAGTCCATCGCCAAGCCCGTCGCCGTCCCCCAGCCCGAGTCCGTCCCCCAGCCCATCGCCGTCGCCAAGCCCGTCGCCGTCCCCCAGCCCATCGCCATCGCCTAGCCCGTCCCCACCTCCATGTGAGACGTCATCGTCGTCGGCGTCGGGGGACTGGTCGTGGGGCGGCTGGTCGTCGTGGTGGGACTTCATCCTCTGGTGGCTGAGCCAATGGGCCGCATCGGATCCGTCGGCGTCAGCATCGGCGTGCCCGAGTCCGTCGCCCAGCCCATCGCCCAGCCCGAGCCCATCACCGTCGCCCAGCCCGAGCCCATCACCGTCGCCGAGCCCCTCACCATCGCCCAGCCCGAGCCCATCGCCGTCGCCGTCGCCGAGCCCAAGCCCATCGCCGTCGCCGTCGCCGAGCCCCAGCCCGAGCCCATCACCATCGCCGAGCCCCAGCCCGAGTCCGTCGCCCAGCCCATCGCCCAGCCCGAGCCCATCACCGTCGCCGAGCCCAAGCCCATCGCCGTCGCCGTCGCCGAGTCCCAGCCCGTCGCCGAGCCCCTCACCGTCGCCCAGCCCGACCCAGGTGCCCAGCCCGACCCAGGTGCCCAGCCCGACCCAGGTGCCCAGCCCGACCCAAGTGCCCGCGCCTGCCCCGACCCCGACCGTCGCCCCCGGCCAGGCGGTCTCAGCACCGCGGCCCTCCGGCGCGGCCCCAGGCCCCGCCCTGACCGGTGAGGGAGACGATCCGGCCGACGGCGATGCCGCTGCGCCCTCTCCGGGCTTCGCCACCGGCACCGCCGATGCCCACCCCGGCAGCCCGACAGGAGGCGACGGCGAACCGGCCCCAGTCGACTCGTCGACCCTGCCGCCGGGCATCTCGCACGCCTCGTTCCTCGAGCCGGTCGGGTTCGTCGGCGGCATCGTCCTCCGAGTCGCCGACCAGGTCCGGGCGTCCGTCCAGCCGGAGGCAGTCCAGGCGGTTGCCCAGACCTTCACCTTCCCGCTCGCGCTGATGCTGGCGGTGGTGCTCTTCCTCTTCGTCCAGCACCGACTGGATCGACGTGATCCGAAGCTGCGCAGCGGTCCGGCGGCTGGTACCGAGATCGTGGTCCCGTTCGTCGAGGAGAGCGAGATCCGATGACCAGCCACGAGCGCGCCGACCACTCGGCCCTCAGCGACCGGATGACCTACCTGCTCTGGTTGCGCATCGCGATGGCCGTCATCGTGATGACCTGGGCGGTCATGCGACCCGAGGCGCTGGGACTCTCGCTCACGGTCCTCGCCGTCGGCAGCGGCATATACGTCGTCAGTGCGGTCTGGGTCGAGCTTGCCCGCCGCCGCTTCGCGCGCTTCGGCTACTGGCTGGTCACGCTCGCGCTGCTCGGCGATGGGCTCTACCTCGCATGGGCGATGTACGCGACGGGTGGCACGCAGAGTCCCATCCGCTTCCTCATCTACCTGCAGCTCGTGGCGGTCTCCCTGTTGGCCTCGTATCGGACCGGCCTCAAGGTCGCGCTCTGGGATTCGCTGCTGCTGTTCGTCGTGCTCTACGCCCAGGCGGCGCAGCTCATCCCGCCGGTCGACGTCGTCCCGGGTCGGGCCATCGAATTCGAGACGATGCCCGTCCTCAACGTGACCTCCTTCTGGTTGTTCGCCCTGGCGACGTCAGCGTTCTCGGCCCTGAACGAGCGCGAACTTCGCCAGCGGCGAGCCGACCTTCAGGCGCTGGTGGATGTCGGCGCGAGGCTCGACGAGGTGACCGATCCGATCCGCCAGTCCCAGATCGTCCTGGAGGGCTTGGCAGATCATTTCGGCTTCCCGCGCGGCCTCGTCGTAGCTGCTGCCGATGACCAGATGATCATCCTGGCGTCACGCGGCGCGTCGTCGGTGCCGACCTCGGCGGCCGCGCCCGATGCCGTCGTCATGGCGGCCTGGGAGCGCAAAGAGCTGATCGCGGTCCGGCGCATCGATGCCGCAAAGAACCCCGTCCTCATGGCGGCCATGCCGGGGGTCGAACGGCTGCTCGTGGCGCCCATGATCGCCGACGGTCGTGCCCTGGGCGCGGTCGTCGTCGAGCATCGAGCGCGAGTGGTCATGGGCATCGAGCGGCGTGTCGCTTCGGTCGTCGGGCAGCTCTGCGCCATCGCCGCCCTGAACCTCCGCAACGCCGTCCTCCTGCGTCATGTCCAGGACCTGGCCGAGCGGGACTCGCTGACCGGTGCTGCCAACAGGCATACCTTCCAGGCCAACCTGGAGCGCGCGCTCGACGTCTCGCGTAACGGCTCGGCCGGCGAACGTTCGAAGGTCAACGCCGTCCTCTTCATCGACCTGGACGATTTCAAGGTCGTCAACGACACGCTCGGCCACGCCGCGGGCGATGCCCTCCTGGTCGCGGTCACCGAGCGCATCTCGGACTCCATTCGCGAGGGCGACCTGGTCGCTCGCCTCGGCGGCGACGAGTTCGCCATCCTGACCGAGGACGCACCCGACCTGAGCCGGGCACGCGCGATGGCCGAGCGGCTGACCCGCGAGCTCCGCGCGCCGTATCTCATAGGTGACAACCACGTCACGACCACGGCGAGCATCGGCATCGCCAGCGCCCGCGACGCCGGCGAGGACGCCGCTGACGTGGTCCGCAATGCCGATGTCGCGATGTACCTGGCCAAGGCCAACGGCAAGGCCGGCTTCGCCGTCTTCGATCCGGGCATGCACGCCGTCATCCGCGAGCGCCACGAACTCGGCGCGCAGCTCCAGCGGGCCGTTGAGCTGGAGCAGCTGCGCGTCGTCTACCAGCCCATCGTCCGCCTCGACTCTCGGCGCCTGGCCGGCGTAGAGGCACTCGTCCGCTGGCAGCATCCGGAACGTGGGCTCGTCTCGCCAGGCGACTTCATCGAGCTGGCCGAGGAGAACGGCGCCATCCTGCCGATCGGCCGCTGGGTCCTGCGCGAGGCCTGCCGCAAGGCCGCCGGCTGGGGACGGGAGCGACGCGCCGTCTTCCTGTGCGTCAACGTCTCCGCACGCGAGATCCAACAGCCCGGCTTCGTCGAGGCGGTCGAGGAGGCGCTCACGGACGCGGGCCTCGAAGCCGGCCGGCTGAAGCTGGAGATCACCGAGACGGCGCTGCTCAAAGCGACCCCGTCGACCATCCAGACGCTCGAGTCGCTCCGCGGGCTCGGCGTACAGGTCGTCATCGACGACTTCGGCACCGGCTACTTCTCGCTCAGCCATCTGCGCCAGTTCCCGGTCGACATCCTCAAGATCGCCAGCGAGTTCGTAGAGATCGCCGACGGCGACTCGAAGTCGGCTGCCCTTGCCGGCGCCATCGTCGCCATGGGCCGCTCGCTCGGCATCCAAACGGTCGCCGAAGGCATCGAGACCGCAGAGCAGGCGGCGCGCATGCGTGTCCTGGGCTGCACCTATGGGCAGGGCTTCTACTTCGCGCACCCTGTGGCCGACACCGAGCTCGCCCAGCTCGACATCCGGGTGGCTGCCGGCCGCGATCGGGGGTCCGTCGAAGCCGCGCCGTTGCCACTGACCGATGGTCGGCGACCGGCTCGCAAGCGCCGTCCGACCGTCATCAGCACCAGCGCCGCCTGAAGCATCCCCCGCCCCCGCCACCGGCTGGGATCATCGCCTGTGGGCTAGACTTGCATGAATCGTACTGCAGTCTGGATAGCCCGGAGGAGCACGTGGCCGAGCGCTACGACGCCGTCATCATCGGCGGCGGCCACAACGGGTTGATCAGCGCGGCCTACCTCGCGCGGGCCGGCATGAAGACCCTGGTCCTCGAGGCGCGTCACGTGCTGGGCGGCGCGGCGGTGACCGAGGAGATCGTGCCCGGCTTCCGCTTCAGCGCCTTCTCCTACGTCGTCTCGCTCCTGCGGCCCGAGATCATCCGCGACCTGCGCCTGCCGCAGCACGGGCTCGACATCCTGCCCCTCGACGGCACCTTCACGCCCCTCGATGGCGACTACCTGTGGCGCGTCAACGACCATGGCCGGACGATGCGCGAGCTCCGCCGCTGGAGCGCCTCGGACGCCGAGGCGTACGAGGAGTACGGCCAGCTGATGGTCGAGATGGCCAAGTTCATCAAGCCCATCCTGGGCATCGTGCCGCCCGACCCGACCGGCCGCGACCCGCGCGAGTTCCTGCCGCTGGCCGGTCTGGCGCGCACCTTCCAGCAGCTGCCCGAGCGCCAGCAGGCGGTCTTCGTGCAGCTGATGACCATGAGCGCCAGCGACTTCCTCGACCAGTGGTTCGAGACGGATCCGCTCAAGGCCACGATGTCGGCCTCGGGCATCATCGGGACCTACCAGGGCGTCAAGTCGCCGGGCACTGCCTACGTCCTGTTGCATCACTACATGGGCGAGATCGACGGTGCCTTTCGCGCCTGGGGCATCCCCAAGGGCGGCACTGGCGGGATCAGCCAGGCCGTCGCCTCCGCGGCGCGCTCGCTGGGCGCGGAGATCCGCACCGAGGCACCGGTCGCGCGCATCCTGACCAAGGGCGATCGCGCCACCGGCGTCATCCTCGAGAGCGGCGAGGAGATCACTGCCTCGGCCGTGCTCGCCTCGACCGACGTCCGGCGCACGTTCCTGCAGCTCCTCGAGCCAGGCACGCTGACGCCGGAGTTCGAGGCCGAGGTCAGGCGCTTCAAGTTCCGCGGCTCGTCCGGCAAGGTCAATCTCGCCGTCGACCGGCTGCCCGACTTCACCTGCCTGCCTGGCAAGGGCGAGCACCTGCGCGGCGCCATCAGCTTCAGCCCCTCGGTCGAGTACATGGAACGCGCCTACGACGACGCCAAGTACGGCCGCTTCAGCCAGCACCCCTACATCGACATGATCATCCCGACGCTCGTCGATCCGACCATGGCGCCGCCCGGCAAGCACGTCATCAGCTGCTTCGTCCAGTACGCCCCGTACAAGCTCGACCCCAGCCTGGGCACCTGGGACGACCAGCGCGACGCCTTCGGCGACGCGGTCATCGACACCATCGCCGAGCGGGCGCCCAATATCCGCAACATCATCATCGGCCGCCAGGTCCACACGCCGCTCGACATCGAACGCATCACGGGCCTCACAGAGGGCAACATCTTCCAGGGTGAGCTGTCCCTTGAGCAGCTCTTCTTCAGCCGACCGGTGCCGGGATACGCACGCTTCCGGACGCCCATCAAGGACCTCTGGCTGTGCGGCTCATCGACGCATCCCGGTGGCGGCATCATGGGCGCCAACGGGCGCCTGGCCGCTCTCGAACTGCTCCGCTCGCGCGGCCGGAAGGTGGCCTGAGATGAGCGCGCGATACGACGCCATCGTCGTCGGCGGCGGCCACAACGGCCTCGTCAGCGCCGCCTACCTGGGCAAGGCCGGCCTGCGCACGCTTGTCGTCGAGCGTCGCGATCGCGTCGGCGGCGCCCTCGACACCAGCGAGCTGGCACCGGGCGCTCGCGTCCCGACATTGGCGCACACCATCGGCCGCCTGCGGCCTTCCGTCGTCCGCGACCTCGACCTGAAGGCGCATGGCCTGTCGTTCCTGTCACCCATCGTGCGCGTCTTCGCGCCGTCGCCGGACGGCTCGGCGGTGACGCTCTTCGGCGACGTGGCGGCGACCGTCGAGGGCCTCCAGGCCCGTTCCGCGGTGGATGCCCAGGCCTACCCGGGCTTCGAGCGCCAGGTCCGCGCGCTGGGCCGGTTCCTGGCCGAGCTCGGCGAGGAGACGCCGCCAGACATCACCAGTCCGGGCTTCGGCGACGCCCTGGCCGGCCTCAAGCTCGGGCGGACCTACCGCGGCCTGGGCAGGCTCGACGCCCGGACGCTCCTGCGAGTCCTGCCCATGGCCGTCGCCGACTTCGTGGCCGAGGCCTTCGAGAACGATGCGCTCCGGGCGGCCATCGCCTGGCGCGGTGTCCGCTACGCCCACCTCGGCCCCTGGTCGGGTGGCTCGACGGCGGTCCTGCTGACCGACGGCGCAGGCAACGAAGGTGGCGCCGCGGGCGAGACGCTCTATGCACGCGGTGGCCCCGGCGCCGCGGCGGACGCGCTGGCGGCGGCAGCTCGAGCGTTCGGCGTCGAGATCCGCACGGAGGCCGAGGTCGCCTCCATCAGCACGATCGACGGTCGCGCGACGGGCGTCGTGCTGAGCTCCGGCGAGGCCATCGAGGCCCGCGCCGTGGTCTCCGGCACCGACGCCAGGCGCACCCTGGTCGAGCTCGTCGATCCGGTCACGGTGGGTCCGTCGATGCGCTGGCGAGCCGGCAACATCCGCCAGCCCGGGGTCGTGGCGAAGGTCAACCTGGTGCTCGCCGAGACGCCGACCTTCCCGGCCGCCGAGGGCGACCCGCGCCGACTCCGGGGCCGCATCGTCGTCGCTCCGGGCATCGATGCCATCGAGCGGGCATTCGACGCTGCCAAGTACGGGCGCCTCTC
This sequence comes from uncultured Chloroflexia bacterium, assembly GCA_963833535.1. Classification (GTDB taxonomy): domain Bacteria; phylum Chloroflexota; class Limnocylindria; order Limnocylindrales; family CSP1-4; genus CSP1-4. Next base: position 434,854 of record CAWHYC010000007.1, read on the forward strand.
GGAGACGCCGATCATCGAGGCGACCATCCCCTCGCTCGTCGATCCAAGCCTCGTCGATGGCGCGCCCGATGGGACCCAGGTCATGAGCGTCATCGCCCAGTACGCCCCATACCAGCTGCGCGATGGTGACTGGGACGAGGCACGCCAGACGCTGGGCGACAGCGTGATGCGGGTCCTGGAGTCCGTGGCGCCGGGCATCGGCGGGCTGGTCACCGCGCGCCAGGTCCTGACGCCGCTCGACCTCGAGCGCGACTTCGGGCTCAGCGGCGGTCACCCGCTCCACGCCGAGCCGACCCTCGACTCCTTCTTCCTGTGGCGGCCGCTCTTCGGGCACGCGCGCTATCGGTTGCCGGTCGAGGGCCTCTACCTGTGCGGCTCCGGCGCCCATCCCGGTGGCGGCGTGACCGGTGGGCCGGGCCAGAACGCGGCCCGGGAGATCGTCGCCGATCTCCGAAAGCGGCGGCGCTAGGGCCGCTCCATCGCCGGGCCTGGAGCCGAGGGGCTCGAACTGGTCGGCCTATCGGCGCGCCGGGACATCAGCCGCTCGATGGGGCCCGGGCGGGATCGGCGTCGACGGCTGGCGTTGCGTCGGTCGCCGGGACCTCGGTCGGCTTGGGGCGGTAGCGGTCGAGGTAGAAGAAGAAGAAGCTCGAGAGCACGGCGGCGATCGGGACGGCGAACACCGCGCCGGCCAGACCCGCGATCTTGATGCCGATGATGACGGAGGCCAGGACCACGAGCGGGCTGATGCCGACCGTGCCCGACATGACCCGTGGCTGGACGATGTTCAGCTCGAGCAGCATGCCGATGACCATGATCAGGATGGCCGGCACGACCTGGTCCGGCGCCGTCAGCGCGGCCACGATGACCGGCGGCATCCAGGCCACGAAGGGTCCGAAGAACGGGATGGCCATGAGCGCACCGGAGAGGACCGCCGACGCCGCCGTGTACTGCAGCCCGAGGAGGAGCTGGCAGCCCAGCGCGACGACGAAGTAGATGAGGCCCAGGATGGCTTGGCCGCGCAGGAAGCCGCCGAAGGAGCGCGCCACGCTGACGCGCAGCAGGCGGAACTCCTCGATGTAGCGTTCGGGCACGAGGCGCTGCGAGAAGTCGAGCATGTTGTCGCGGTCGACCACGATGTAGAGCGAGAAGATGAGCACGAGGATCAGGTTGCCGAGCACGCCGATGCTGGCCAGGGCGACGTCGGTCAGCGGCTGGACGATCGTCCCACCCAGGTTGCCGGCCGCGGCCAGGATGGCCTGGGCTGTCGCCTCGAGGTCGATGCGCAGCCCGAACTGGTCGAGGAAGCCCTGCCATGGCGCGAGCAGGCCGGGCAGGTTGTCGATGAGCTGCGGCAGGCTCTCGACGAACGACGTGATCGAGCTCGCCAGGACCTGCGCCGTGACGAGCGTGAGCAGGAAGAGGCCGAGCAGCAGGGCCAGATACGTGATGACGACGACGACGAGCCGCGGCAGGCGCGGCGCCCAGCGATGGGCGGCGTCCGGCACCGGCGAGAGGATGAACGCGAGCAGCCAGGCGAGGAAGAAGATGAGGATGATGTCACTGAAGTAGCTCAGCACACCGGCGATCTGATCGATGAGGATGAGTGCCACGGTCACCGTGCCGAGCACGAGCAGCGCGCTCAGCCAGCGCCTGTCCCGCCCCGACATCTGGCTCATCATGGCCGCAGTCTAGCGCCGTGCCGGTCGGCCGCCGCAGCCCTCGCAGTCGTCCACCGACGATCCGCTCAGCGGATCGGGCCCAGCCCCATGCGGTCGCGGGCCTCGCGCAGGGTCTCGCGCGCCATCGGCGCCAGCCGCGCGGCGCCTGCGCGCAGGACATCCTCGACGTAGCCCGGTCGCGCCGCAAGGTCCGCTCGGCGTTCGCGCGCCTCGCCGAAGCGGTCGAGCATCCGATCGGCCAGCAGGCGCTTCATGTCGACGCAGCCGGTGGCCGCGGTCCGCTCGCCCTCCCAAAGGGCCTCGTAGTCATCGCCGAAGAAGCGCTGAAGCTGGCAGACATTGCAGATCTCCGGGCGACCCGGGTCGCTGCGCTTGATGCGTTGCGTGTCGGTGACCATCGACATGACCTGCTTCCGTACCACATCGGGCTCGGCGAAGATCTCGACCACGTTGCCCAGCGACTTCGACATCTTCTGCACGCCGTCGGTGCCCAGGACCAGGGGCGAGTCGGTGAAGACGGCCTCCGGCTCGACGAAGTAGCTGCCGTAGCGGCGGTTCCAGGCGCGGACGATCTCGCGCGACAGCTCGAGGTGGGCAGCCTGGTCGCGCCCGACGGGCACGTACCGGGCGTGGTAGATGGCGATGTCGGCCGCCTGGAGGATGGGGTAGGTCAACAGCGCATGGTTGACGTCGTCCGGCTGGTTCCGCTTCTTCTCCTTGAATGACGGCGTCCGCTCGACCCAGCTGACCGGGGTCACCGAGGCGAACAGCCAGGTCAGCTCGACATGCTCGGGCCGGTCCGACTGGCGGAACAGGATCGAGCGCTCGGGGTCGAGGCCGAGGGCGAGCAGGCCGAGCGCCATCTCGTACGTGTTGCGCCGGATGAGCTCGGAGTCGTGGGTCGTGGTCAGCGCGTGGTAATCCACGATGCAGTAGATCGCGTCGTGCGTCTCCTGCATCGCGATGTAGTTGCGGAACGCCCCCAGGTAGTTGCCGACATGCGGCAGTCCCGACGGTTGGACGCCGCTGAAGACGCGCTCGCGCGGCCTCGGAGCGGCGGACGAGGCGGCCGGCAGGGCGGACTCCGGGCTCATGGCCGGCGAGTCTAGCAGCGCACGGTACCCGCAAAGGTCTACGATCGGGCGATGACACCCCGAACGCCTGCCCGGCAGCCCCTCAAGGTCGCCATCCTCGGTCTCGGCACGGTCGGCGGAGCGGTCGCCCACGCCCTCATGGAACGCGGTGCCGACCTGGCCCACGCGACCGGCGGCCGACCGATCCACTTGGCCGCGGTCGGCGTCCGCGATCCCGAGCGCACCCGCATGGTCGAGATCCCGCGGGGCATCCCGCGCAGCGCCGACCTGGCCACCATCGCGGGCGACCCCGGCATCGACGTGGTGGTCGAGCTGCTCGGTGGCCTCGAGCCGGCCGGCGATCTCATCGCCGGCTCGCTGCGGGCGGGCCGGTCGGTGGTCACGGCCAACAAGGCGCTCCTCGCTCGCCGTGGGGCGGAGCTGGAGGCCGAGGCCCGGCGCACGGGCGCGTCGCTCCGTTTCGAGGCCGCCGTCGGCGGCGGCATCCCCATCCTCGGCCCCATGGCCGCCGACCTGGCCGCCAACACATGGACGTCGATCAGCGGCATCGTCAACGGCACCACGAACTTCATCCTGACCGCGATGACCGAGGGCGGCTGGGACTATGAAACGGTCCTCGCCGACGCCCAAACCCGCGGCTACGCGGAGGCCGACCCGAGCGGCGACGTGGAGGGCCGCGACGCCGCAGACAAGCTGGCCATCCTCGTCCGGATGGCGTTCGGCGACTGGCCGGACGTGACCGCCATCCGCCTGGCCCCACCGGCGGTCGCCGGCGATGGCGCACCGGGTATCACGGGCGTCACGGCCGAGGTCATCAGTGCCGCCGCCGAGCTGGAGCTCATCGTCAAGCTGGTCGCATACGCCCGACGGGCCACAGACGGGCTCGTCGGCGCGGCCGTGGTGCCGGTGGCCATCCCGGCCGATGAGTCGCTGGCCCGGATCGGCGGCGTGACCAACGTCGTCGAGCTGGTCGGCGCTCCGATCGGCCGGCTGCGCATCTCGGGCCCCGGTGCCGGCGGCGAGGCGACCAGCAGCGCGGTGCTCGGCGACCTCATCGCCATCGCCCGCGGTCACGGCTCGACCTGGGCCGGGTCGCCGATGGCGGGCTCGATGCACCATATGGGGGACGCCATGGCCGACACCTTCCGCTGGTTCCACGTCGGGCCGGACGGCGGTGCCGTGACGGAGCCACTGACCCTCTCCGACGCCCGCAAGGTGCTCGCCTCGGCCGGCGATCGGACCGCGCTCTATCCGGTCGTCGAGGGCTAGGGTCGGCCCGCCCTCCCGGGCCAGCGCCTGATCGTGCTCGATCTGCCGCCGCTCCCTGGCACCATCGCCGACATCGTCGTTCCCGGTGATCCCGTCTCCGAGGCGACCTGGCGCTGGGCCCACCGTTCGCTGCCCGCATATCTCCTGGCGCACTCGGTCCGAGCCTACTGCTGGGGTGCCGCCATCGCCGCTGGGGAGGGCTGGGCCTTCGATCGGCGGATCCTGTGGACCGCCTCGCTGATGCACGACGTCGGGTTGACGCGGATCCCGAAGAACGCGACGTGCTTCGAGGTCGCCGGCGCTGACGTCGCCCGTCGCTTCCTGCTGCGGGTCGGGATGGACCGCGCGGCAGCCGAGCGGGCGGCCATCGCGATCGTCCTGCACATGCGGCCCGGCGTGACCGTCGACGATGGCGTCGAGTCGGTGCTCCTGGATCGGGCGACCGGGCTGGACGTGCGTGGCGATGGCTACGAGCTGGTGGACGACATCCGGCGCGCCGTCATGCACGCATTCCCACGCGGCGCATTCGACCGACACTTCCTGCGTGCCATCGAGCGCGAGGTCGCCGTGCGCCCCGGTTGCCAGAGCACGCGCCTGCTGCACGAGACCGACCTGGCGGGCTGGATGTCGCGGTCCCGATGGCGATCTGAACCCCGACCCTAGGATGGCCGACTCACCACAGGCATCCACGTTCCCACCCGCCCGGCGCGATCCCGATAGCGGCTACACGGCACATGGTCGCTGGTTCGACGATCCGTACGCCTGGCTGGAGCGGCTCGACGACCCAGAGACCCAGGCGTGGATCGCGGCGCAGGAGGCCGTCACGCGCGCCAGTGCTGGATGGCGGTGCCGGGACGCGACTGGCTGCGGGCAGCGGTCGCTCGCTCGGCGCGCCATGCGCGGCTGTCGCCGCCGATTCCGCGCCGGACCGCACGGACGCGAGTTCCTCTGGCAGGCGGATGCCAACGACGACAAGCTCAAGTTCATGCTGCGGCGCGGCCAGGCGGCGCCGCTCGAGACGGTGCTCGACCCGAACACCTGGGCGAGCGACGAGGTGCTGGTGTTCGCCGTGCCGTCGCCCGACGGCACGCTGGTCGCGTTCGGGAAGGCCGTCGGCAGCGACCCACGACGCGGTGATCCACGTGCTCGACGTCGAGACGGGGCGGCTGCTTCCCGACCGGCCCCGCGGGACGAACCACGAGTCGGTGGCCTGGCGACCCGACTCGTCGGGGTTCTTCTATGCGGCCAGTCCCGAGCCGGGCGAGGTGCCCGCCGGCGAGGAGGCGCTCTGGGACGCCGTCTACGAGCACCGGCTCGGGTCGGCCGCGCCGGCCCGCCGGGTCTTCGGCGACGACCGGGTCAAGGACGTACTGGTGCTCCGTCACGGTCAGCGAGTGCGGCCGCTTCGCGCGTGCTCGTACAAGTGGGACTTCGTGCACGCCAACGTCGTCTACCTGCTGCGCCTCGCCGACGACGCGCTGCGTGCCGGTGGCTCCCGAGATGCGGTCGGTCAATCACGTGCAGGTGATCGGCGAGCAGCTGCTCGTCCAGACCGATCTCGACGCGCCGCGCGGCCGTCTGCTGCGTCGCGCCGCTGACGGCGCCGACGGAGTGGCGGACGCTGATCCCCGAGAGGCTCGGACACGCTGCTGACGGTCACCGGCGTCGGCGGCCGTCTCTACGCCGTCTACTCGCACGCGGCGTCGCATCGCGTGCGCATCCACGCCGAAGACGGCGCCGTACCTCCGCGACCTGGCGCTGCCGGCACTCGGTTCGGTGAATCGCAACGAGGGCGGAGGCGTCATCAGCGGCGTCAGCGGCGCGTGGAGCGGCGACGAGGTGTGGGTGGACTTCACGTCGTACGTGCAGCCGCCGTCGGTCTACCGGTACGACTACGCGGCGGACCGCCTGACGCCGTACCACGTGCCCGACGGCGGGCTCGACGCATCGGCGTACGTGACGGACCAGGTCTGGTACGAGTCGCGCGACGGGACGCCGGTGTCGATGTTCATCATCCACCGGCAACGACCTGCCTCGCGACGGGCGCCGACCCGTGCGGCTGAGCGGCTACGGCGGCTTCAACATCTCGGTGCAGCCGAGCTTCACGGCGCTCAACGCCGCCTGGCTGCAGCTGGGCGGCGTGCTCGCCTACGCCAACATCCGAGGCGGCGGCGAATACGGCCGCGCCTGGCACGAGGCGGCCGTCAAGACGCGGCGGCAGAACGCCTTCGACGACTACATCGCCGCGGCGCGCTGGCTCGTCTCGGCGGGCTACACGACGCCCTCCAGGCTCGTCTCGCGCGGCAACAGCAACGGCGGTCTGCTCGTCGCCGTCACCGCCATGCAGGCACCCGAGGCCTTCGGAGCCGTCTTCTGCCGCGCGCCCAACCTCGACATGCTGCGCTTCCGAGGTTCGGCATCCGGGAGCGCGCGCGACCGTCGAATACGGCTCGCCCGACGATCCCGTCGAGGGCGCGTATCTCGCCGGCTATTCGCCGTATCACAACGTCCGAGCCGATCGCCGCTACCCGGTGATGATCGTTCGTGCCGGCGCTGAACGACCGGATCGCGCCGCCGCACGACCCGCTCAAGATGGTCGCCAGGCTGCAGGCCGAAGCGACGCAGGGCGGGCCGTATCTCCTGCTGCCGCTCCGGGACTCGGGACACGGCGGCGGCACGACGCTGACGGCGCTCATCGAACAGGACGTCGACGAGCTCAGCTTCTACTGCTGGGCGCTCGACGTCGCAGCCGCCCTCGCCGGGCTAGGACGCGGTCACACCCGCCAGGCGCGGCTCCGCGGGCTCGATGGCCTCGCCAACGACCAACGGCTCGAAGCGCGCCTGGAAGAAGCGCAGGTACTTCGGCTCGTAGACCATGCGCAGCCCCGTGGCCGAATGGCGGGTATCCCAGACCGCCTTGACCGACTCGGCCACCACGTCCATGTGCGCCTGCGTGTAGACGCGGCGCGGGATGGTCAGCCGGGTCAGCTCGAGCTTGGGGCGATTGTGATCGCCGGTCTTCGGGTCGCGGCCGGCCGAGGCGATGCCGCGTTCCATCGAGCGCACGCCTGAGTCGAGGTAGAGGGCCGCGGCCAGGGTCTGGGCCGGGAAGACGTCCTGCGGGAGGTGCGGGTAGAAACGCTTGGCGTCGAGGAATATGGCGTGCCCGCCGACCGGCTGCACGATAGCCACGCCCCAGTCCGTGAGGAGCTCGCCGAGGTAGCGCACCTGCCCGATGCGGGCGCGGATGTAGTCGTCCTGCATGGACTCCACGAGCCCTACCGCGAGGGCCTCCATATCGCGCCCGGCGAGTCCGCCGTAGGTATGGAGCCCTTCGTAGACGACGACCAGGTTGCGCAGCTCGTCGAAGAGCTCGGCCTCGTTGACGGCCAGCCAGCCGCCGATGTTGACGAGGCCGTCCTTCTTGGCGCTCATCCAGGCGCCATCGGAATACGAGCAGAACTCGTGCACGATGGAGGCCACGGAGCGGCCGGCGAAGCCCGGCTCCCGCTCCTCGATGAAGAAGGCGTTCTCGACGATCCGCGTCGCATCGAGGAAGAGGCGGATGCCGAGCGTGCGGCAGAGCTCGCTGACGGCGCGCACGTTGGCCATGCTGACCGGCTGGCCGCCGGCCATGTTGACCGTCGTCGCCAGGCTGACGTACGCGATCTGGTCGGCTCCGACGCGATCGATGAGCGCCTGGAGCTTGGCCAGGTCGATGTCGCCCTTGAAGGGGTGCAGGCTGGTGGGGTCGTGCGCCTCGTCGATGATGACGTCGACGAAGGTGCCCCCAGCCAGCTCCTGGTGCAGTCGAGTCGTCGTGAAGTACATGTTGCCCGGCACCCACTGGCCGGGCTTGATGGCCGTCTGGCTGATGAGATGCTCGGCTCCCCGGCCCTGGTGGGTGGGCACCACGAAGCGATAGCCGAAGCGCTCCTGGATGACCGTCTCCAGGTGGTAGAAATTGCGGCTGCCCGCGTAGGACTCGTCACCGAGCATCATGGCCGCCCACTGGCGGTCGCTCATGGCGCCCGTGCCCGAATCGGTCAAGAGGTCGATGTAGACGTCGTCCGAGCGCAGCAGGAAGGTGTTGAAACCGGCCTCGGCGAGCGCCCGCTCACGGCCTGGGCGATCGAGCTGGCCGATGGGCTCGACCATCTTGATCTTCCAGGGCTCGGCCCAGCTGCGGCGGCCGAGCTGCTGGCCCATGGTGTGGGGGACGACGTGCGGGTCGGTCATCGGGCGACTCCGATCGATGTGGCGCCGCTGGTCGGCGCGGCCGAGCGGCCGCCGACAGTGGTGCCTCAAGCCTGCCTCGCGTGCCGAGAGCGGGTAGAGCCAGGCGGCCCGAATCCGGCCCGCCGCAGCGGCGCCCGCGCCCGGCCCTGTCGATGGGTCGCGGCGCCGACCTGCGCTGTGTCGACGCCTGACCCGCCGCTGGGGCTCTGCGCGCTGGTACGATCGATGCCATGCGGACCAGCGAGGTGCTCCGCCACCTCCGAAACCAGCAGGCGACGCCTGGCGCCCGTCCGCGGCTGCTCCATCGCTACGGGGCCTTCCTGCCGCTGACCGACGCGACGCCGCGGCTCTCCCTGGGCGAGGGCGCCACGCCGCTGGTCCACGCTCGAAACCTTGGTCGCCAGCTCGGCATCCCCGAGCTCCACCTGAAGATCGAGGGCGCCAACCCGACCGGCTCGTTCAAGGACCGCGGCATGGTCGTGGCGGTGGCCAAGGCGCTCGAGGCCGGTGCCGGGGCGATCATCTGCGCCTCGACCGGCAACACGTCGGCCTCCGCGGCCGCCTATGGCGCGGCGGCCGGCCTGGAGGTCATCGTCGTCCTGCCCGCCGGCCGGATCGCGGCCGGCAAGCTCGTCCAGGCGCAGATGGCCGGTGCCAGGGTCGTCGCCGTCGAGGGCAATTTCGACGACGCACTGCGCATCGTGCGTGAGATGGCCGAGCACGGCACCGAGCGCGGCCATCCGCTGACCCTCGTCAACTCGGTCAACCCGCATCGCATCGCTGGGCAGAAGACGGCCGCCTTCGAAGTCATCGACGACCTCGGCGGCGCGCCGGACTACCTGGCCATCCCGGTCGGCAATGCCGGCAACATCACGGCATACTGGCGCGGCTTCCGCGACTACCACGAGGCGGACCTGGTGGAGACGCGGCCGGTCATGCTCGGCTTCCAGGCCGCCGGCGCCGCACCGATCGTCCTCGGCCACCGGGTCGATGCTCCCGAGACGGTGGCGACCGCCATCCGTATCGGCGATCCGGCTTCGTGGCGTGGGGCGGCGGCCGCTCGTGACGAATCCGGCGGACGCATCGAGGCCGTGACCGACGACGAGATCCTGGCCGCGTACCGCGACCTGGCGCGCCTCGAGGGGGTCTTCTGTGAGCCCGCCTCGGCAGCATCCGTGGCGGGCATGCGTCGGCTTGTCGCCGAGGGCGCCATCGACCCGTCCGGCACCGTGGTCTGCGTGATCACGGGCCACGGCCTGAAGGATCCCGCCACCGCGACCGCTCAGGCAACCGCTACCCTTGCAGCGCCGGCGACGATCGACGGCGTGATGGAGGTGCTCGGGTGGTAGATAAGGCAGCGGTGCCCGACGATCCGCTCGCGGCCGACCAGGCGGCGCCCACCGTGGCCGATGCCGAAGCCGCACCGACCGCCACGCGCCAGGCGGCCAGCGGCGCGCAGACCGCAGCCCAGGGCGAGCCACCGGCGACCGGCGAGCCCAAGGCGAGTCGCCAGCGCTCCAAGGCCGCCGGTCCTGCCGCGCGTCCCCCGGCGCCCGATGGCTTCCGCTATCGGCGGGTCGTGGTCGATGTGCCGGCCACGACGGCCAACCTCGGGGCGGGCTACGACGCCCTTGCGTTGGCGCTCGACCTTCGCAACCGGATCTCCGTCGAGATCACCGACTCGCCCGGTCTGGAGCTCTCGGTCGAGGGCGAGGGCGCCGGCGTGCTGCCCACCTCCCGAGACAACCGGTTCATGGTCGCCCTCGAGACCGGTCTTCGCTGGGCGCTCGGCCAGGTGCCGGCCGACCTGGGATTCCGCGTCCACATGCAGAACCAGGTGCCCATCGCCCGCGGGCTCGGCTCCTCGGCCGCCGCGACCGTGGCCGGCCTGGTGGCCGCCGACGCGCTGACCGGCGACGGCCTCGACCAGCGGCGGTTGCTGACCCTGTCTATCGAGATCGAGGGCCACCCCGACAATGCCACCGCCGCGCTGCTGGGTGGCTTCGTGGTCATCGCCATGGTCGACGGCCGTCCGGAGACGGTCCGCTTCGAGCCGCCGCGGGACCTGCGGGCGGTGCTCTTCATCCCCGACAAGCCGCTCTCGACCTCGGCCATGCGCGCGGCGCTGCCCCATGAGGTGCCGCACCGCGACGCGGTCTTCAACATCGGGCGCGTCGCCCTGGCCGTCGCCGGGCTGGCCGCCGGACGCTCCGATGTCCTGCGCGCGGCGACCGAGGACCGCATCCACGAGCAGTACCGCGCCGAGGTCTACCCGGAGCTGCCCAAGCTCGAGGCAGCCGCCCGGGCCGCCGGCGCGCTGGGAGCCTGCCTGTCGGGCTCGGGCTCGACGGTCATCGCCTTCGGCGATTCGGTGAGCGGGCTGACCCACATCGAGGCGGCCTTCCTGGCCACCGCGGCAGAGCTGGACCTCGCGGGCACGGTGCAGGTCGTCCGGCCGCGATCGGCGGGCGCTGTCGTCATCGAGTCCAGCTAGCCTCGCCGAAGGTCAGGGCCACCGGGCAGGGCCGTAGAATCGCGCCATGCCCGCGCACCTCGTCGTCCAGAAGTACGGCGGCTCGTCCCTCGCGACGGCCGACCGCATCCGCCACGTGGCCCGGCGCATCGCGCGTGACCGCGCCACGGGCAGTAGCCTGGTCGTGGTGGTCAGCGCGATGGGCGACACGACCGACGAGCTGCTGGCGCTGGCGGCGGCCATCACCGACGAGCCGGACGCGCGCGAGATGGACATGCTCCTGGCGACCGGCGAGCACCAGAGTGCGACGCTCGTCTCGATGGCCCTCCACGCGCTCGGTCAGCCGGCCATCAGCCTGACCGGCGCCCAGGCCGGCATCAGGACCGACTCGAGCCATGGTCGAGCCCGTATCGCCAACGTGGACCCCGCCCGGGTGCGCCGCGAGCTCGCCGCCGGCCGGGTGGTCATCGTGGCCGGCTTCCAGGGCGCGACGGCGGCCAGCGCTGTCAGCGGCGAGGTGACGACGCTCGGCCGCGGCGGATCCGACACCACGGCCGTCGCCCTGGCCGCCAGGCTGGGGGCCGATCGCTGCGAGATCTACACCGATGTCGACGGCATCTTCACGGCCGACCCACACGTCGTCCCAGACGCCCAGCTGCTGCCCGTCATCGGCTATGAGGAGATGCTCGAGCTCGCCCATCAGGGCGCCCAGGTGATGCAGACGCGGGCCGTCGAGCTGGGCTGGGTCAACGGCGTCGAGATCGCCGTCCGATCGACCTTCTCCGACCATCCCGGCACGCGCATCAAGGAGGACCCCGACGTGGAGCAGCGCAACAAGGTGCGCGGCCTGGCCACCGACCGGCACGTGGCCAAGGTCACGCTGGTGGCCGTGCCCGACCGCCCAGGCGTGGCCCGCAGCGTCTTCGAGCCGCTCGCCGAGGCGGGGATCAACGTCGACATGATCGTCCAGAACGTCGGTCACGCCGGGGCGACCGACCTCTCGTTCACCATCGCCTCGGTCGATCTCGCGCGTGCCCGCAAGCTGCTCGACGGGATCGTCGGCGAGCTGGGCGCGCGGGAGCTGACCACGGACGCCGCGGTGGCCAAGGTCTCCATCGTCGGCGCCGGCATCCAGAACGCGCCGGGCTACGCGGCGCGCATGTTCGGCGCACTGGCGGACGCCGGCATCAACATCGAGATGATCTCGACCTCGGAGATCCGTATCACCTGCATCATCGCCGAGGCTGACGTGGCCAGGGCGGCGAGGGCGCTCCACGCGGCCTTCGCGCTGGAACGACCGGACACGGCTGCGGGCGCCACCGCGGCTGCCGGGTGAGCCCGGCCTTCCCCGCTCGGCTGGAGCGCTTCGCGTCGGTCGACTCGACCCAGGCCCTCGTCCGTGCCTGGCTCGAAGCCGGCAGCCCCGAGGTGGCCGTCGCCGTCGCCGACGTGCAGACAGCCGGCCGCGGCCGGCGGGACCGCCGCTGGACGGCGCCATCGGGAGCGGCGCTGCTGTGCTCGATCGGCTTCCGCCCCACGACGCTCTCGGCGATGCATGCCTGGCGCCTGGGCGCCACCGTCTCGCTGGCGATGCTCGACGCCGCCGAGGACGTGGCCGGCCTGCGCGACGGACGACTGGCGTTGAAGTGGCCGAACGACCTGGTCGCGGTCATGCAAGACGGCCAGCTGCGCAAGGTGGCGGGGGTCCTCGGCGAGTCGGTCCTGGGCGCCGATGGCTCGGTCGCGTGGGCGGTCGTCGGCGTCGGCGTCAACGCCGACTGGGCCGCCTCGGACTTCCCGCCCGCCCTGGCCGGCTCGATGTCCAGCCTGCGCGAGCTCGCCGGCGGTCGTCCCGTCGATCGCGAGGCGCTCCTCGATGGCTTCCTGGCTCGGCTGGAGCCGCGCTACCAGGCGCTGACCGATGACCGCTTCGATGCCGGCACCTGGTCGGCCCGCCAGGCGACGACCGGCAAGGACGTCGTCGTCGAGGTCGGCGGCGGCCGGCCGACGCTGGTCGGCCGAGCGAGCGGCGTCGACCCCGAGACCGGTGCGCTGTGGGTCCGGATCGATGGTCGTGCCGTGGCCGTCGACGCCGGCGACGTGACCCGCTGCCGGCTGGCCGGCTGATCGCGCCGTCGGCCGGGTGGCCCGGGTCGGGTGTAACGGCTAGACTTCGCCGGTGTTCAGGAGAGCAGGGGAGCGGGCTTCAGGGCGCCCGGTCCCGTTCGACGCGGATCGACCAGCCGTAGAGGCGGCTCGTCGGGACCCGCGGGCGTTCGAACCGCTCTACCGGAAGTACGTGAGCCAGGTGTACAGCTTCGCCGTCTACGAGCTGCGCGACCACCATCGTGCGGAGGACCTGACCGAGGTCGTCTTCCTGCGCGCGCTGGCAGCGCTGCCGCGCTTCGATGAGCGCGGCGACGATGAGCGCTCGACCTTCCGCGTCTGGCTCTTCCAGATCGCCCGCAACGCCATCGCCAACGAGCGTCGACGCCTGCGGCGTCGGCCCGAAGCGCCGCTCGAGGCGGCCGAGCTGATCGCCGCCACCGACGACCCAGCCGCGACGGCGAGCGAGCGCGACGCCCTGGCGCGCGCCTGGCAGGCCATCGATCGCCTGCCTGAGGATCGACGCCGCGCGCTGGTGCTGCGCTTCGTGGAGGAGATGTCGACGAGCGAGATCGCGGTCATCCTGGGCCGCTCCGAGGGCGCCATCCGCGTGCTCGTCCATCGCGCCCTGCGTGCCGTGGCCGAGGCCATGGACGGCCGGGACGCGTCGTGACGTTGGGCTGGCGGGGCGGCGAGGCGGAGGACGCGCTCCAGGTCGACGTCTATCTCGAATCGCTGCTGTCCAGTCACGACCACCGGCCGAGGCTGGTATTCGAGCTCGCACCCGGCGACGCACTCGATGCGTCCGAGCGGACCGCGGCCAAGTTCCTGGCCGACCACCTCGTGCGCCTCCATCCCTCATTCCGCTTCGAAGAGGCGCTCGTCGCGCGCCTCCGGGCGGTCGCTAGCGGATCGGCAGCCGAGATCGAAGCGGCCGACGCTGGGGCCATGCTGCTCGCCTTCCCGCGCAGCGCCGCACGGCCGATCGACCCCGCCGCCATCGCCTCGGCCGACGTGGAGGACGCGGACCATGCCGCGATCGTGGTCGATGGCCGCGTTCGCCAGCGCTTCCCGACGCAGGAGCAGCGTCGCGTGCTGATCGGCGGCGCCATCGCCTCGGGTGTCTCGCTGGCCGGCGCTGCCATCGTCGCGTGGCGGGCGGCGTCGCCGCCCCGGACCGCCTTCGGTCGCGCCACGCGCGCCGCCCATCGCGGTCGACCATCCCTGCGCGGGCGCGCCTGATGCCGGTCAAGCTGCCCTTCCGCCCACGCGGCGGGGAGTACCCGCCCGACCTCTGGACCCGCTGTCCGGGCTGCGGCGAGATGCTCTACAACAAGCAGCTCGAGAAGAACCTGCGGGTCTGTGCCAAGTGCGGCCATCACTTCCGCCTGCGCGTCGACGCGCGGCTGGCGCACCTCCTCGATGCCGATAGCTTCGAGGAGCACGATGCCGGCCTCGAGTCGGTCGATCCACTCGGGTTCGTGGACCAGAAGCCGTACCCGGAGCGCGTCGCTGCGGCGCGCGCGGCGACCGGCCTGCGCGACGCTGCTGTCTGGGGTACCGGTCGTGTCGCCGGCCACGAGGTCGCGATCTGCGTCATGGACTTCGCCTTCATGGGTGGCTCGATGGGCTCCGTCGTGGGCGAGAAGGTGACCCGTGCCGCCGAGCACGCCCTCGAGGCGCGGCTGCCGCTCGTGATCGTCTCGGCGTCGGGCGGAGCGCGCATGCAGGAAGGCACGCTGGCGCTCATGCAGCTGGCCAAGACCTGTGCCGCGCTGGCGCGCCTGGCCGAGGCCGGCGTGCCGTTCGTGAGCGTGATGACCGATCCCACGACGGGCGGCGTCTTCGCCTCGTACGCTGCGCTCGGTGACGTCAACCTGGCCGAGCCCAACGCGCTCATCGGTTTCGCCGGCGCTCGAGTCGCGGCCGGGACCATCGCCGAGGCGTTGCCAGCGGGCTTCCAGCGTGCCGAGTTCCTCTTCGAGCATGGATTCGTCGACCAGGTCGTGGCCCGCGCCGATCTGCGCGATCGACTGGCACTGATGCTCGGCTATCTCCAGCCGCGCGGCGACGTCGCCATGGCCCCCGCGGCCGGGGCATCGTCCGCCGGCGTCCTGGGCAGATTCGATCCGCTCGGTCTGCTGGGCGCGCGATCGTGAGGCCGGGCGTGCCTGAGACGATGACCCCACCAGCGCTCGACGAGGTCACGGCCGCTCGGGAGGCCGCCTGGGCACGTGTTCGCCACGCCCGGGACGTGCGGCGACCGCACACCCTCGAGCTCCTCGAGCTGATGGCCACCGACGTCATCGAGCTGCATGGCGACCGATTGTTCCGCGACGATCCTGCCGTCGTGGCCGGCTTCGCGCGCCTTGACGGGCGCCCGTTCGTCTTCGTCGGCCAGCAGAAGGGCTCCGAGACCGAGGAGAACATCCGGCGCAACTTCGGCATGCCGCATCCAGAGGGCTATCGCAAGGCGATCCGCCTCTTCGCCCTGGCCGAGCGGCTCGGCCTGCCGGTGGTCACCTTCGTCGACACACCGGGCGCATACCCCGGGTCGGCCTCCGAGGAGCGCGGCGTGGCTGAGTCGATCGCGCGCAGCATCGCCATGCTCACGCGCCTCCGGACGCCGGTCGTGGTCGTCATCACCGGTGAGGGTGGATCGGGCGGGGCGTTGGCGCTGGCCGCGGGCGACGTGGTGCTCGCGCTTGGAGAACGCCATCTACTCGGTCATCAGCCCGGAGGGGTGTGCCAGCATCCTGTGGCGGACCGCGGAAGCCGCGCAGGACGCGGCGGTCGCGATGCGCCTGACGGCCGGCGAGCAGCTCACGCTGGGTGTCGTCGACGAGGTGGTACCCGAACCCACCGATGGCGCACAGGCGGATCCGCGAGAGACCGCCGATCTGCTCTCGGTGGCCATCGGGCGACAGCTCGATCGCCTGGCCAGCGTGCCCGTCGATGCGCTGCTCGAAGCGCGCTACGCACGCTATCGGGCGATGGGAGCCTTCACCACCGCCGTCGAGCCCGCCGCCGCGCCACGCGTCGAGCGCGTCGGCCTGACCGATCGCATCCGTTCGCTCCTCGACGCCGGTCGCATCGCCCTCGGCGGACCAGAGATCGCGCCGCTCCGTCCCCAGGCCGCCGACGACATCGACGAGCCGCCATTGCTCGAGGAGGTCTGAGTGGACGACGCAGCGCGCCCGTCGCCGCAGTCGCCCGACGACGCAGCCACCGCGTCGACGGCGCCCGCCGCTCGGCGCAAGGCGGGCCGGCGGCCCGCAGCCATCGCCAAGGCGCCAGAGGTGCCGACGACGGCCGACTCGGCGGCCATCGGACGGCTCATCGACGAGATCATGCCGCTCCTGATCGCGCGCTTCCGGGCCGGACGGATGGGCGAGCTCGAGGTCCGGCGGGCGGGCTGGCATGTCCGCGTGCGGCGCCCGGCCGATGAGCTGCCACCGTCGTCGAGGCCGGCGCAGGCGCCGCCGCCAGCCTGCATGGCGCCGACGCCGGCCGCCGGAGCCGCGGCGCGAGCTCCGGGCAGGGCGGCGCCGCGGCGACCGGCGCGAGCGCCTCGATCGGCTTGGCGGCGGTCGGACCGGGCCGCCCGGTAGACGGCCATGGCGCTGCGCCCGCCGCCGCCGGTGCCTCACTCGTAGCCAGCTCGCCCGGCGTGGGCTACTTCGCGACCCGCGAGAGCGTCGCCACGGGCAGCCAGGTCCGCTCCGGGGACGTCCTCGGTCACGTCGACGTGCTGGGAGTCCGCCAGGAGGTCGTGGCACCGGGTGACGGCATCGTCGCCCGTTGGCTGGCCGAGGCCGGCGAGGCCGTCGAGTACGGCCAGGACCTGGTGCGCCTGGAGGCGGTCACACGGCCCGAGCCGGGCAGGGAGGCCTAGGCAGTGTTCGAGCGCATCCTCATCGCCAACCGCGGTGAGATCGCCCTGCGCGTCCTCCGCACATGCCGTCGCATGGGGGTCGGGGCGGTCGTCGCCTACAGCGAGGCCGATCGCGAGACCCGTGCCGTGCAGCTGGCCGACGAGGCCATCTGCATCGGCCCCGCCGAGGCCCGCCGCAGCTACCTCTCGGCACCGGCCATCCTGTCGGCAGCCGTCGTCACCGGCTGCGACGCCATCCACCCGGGCTACGGCTTCCTGTCCGAAGACGATGCCTTCGCCGAGATGACCCGGGCCCATGGCCTGACATTCATCGGCCCGCCGCCCGAGGTCCTCGAGCGGTTCGCCTCCAAGGCCGGCACGCGGCAGCTGCTGGCAGCCCATGGCCTGCCCACGATCCCGGGCTCGGAGGGCATGCTCGTCGACGACGAACATGCCCTCGAGGAGGCGGAGCGCATCGGCTACCCGGTGCTCATCAAGCCCTCGGCCGGTGGTGGCGGTCGCGGCATGCGCATGGTCCGCTCGCCGCGCGAGCTGCAACAGGCGCTGACCATCTGCCGTTCCGAGGCGCAGGCCGCCTTCGGCGACGACTCGCTCTACCTCGAGAAGTGGCTCGAGGAGAACCGGCACGTCGAGGTCCAGGTCATCGTCGATCGCTACGGCAACGGCGTCCATGTCGGGGAGCGCGATTGCTCCGTCCAGCGCCGGCACCAGAAGGTCGTCGAGGAGTCACCCACGCCGGCGCTCTCCGAGGCGATGCGCAGCCGGCTCTGCGAGAGTGCGGTGGCGGCCGTGGTCGGGGCGGGCTACGAGAACATCGGGCACCCTCGAGTTCCTCGTCGACCGCGACGGCCAGTTCTACTTCATCGAGATCAACTGCCGCATCCAGGTCGAGCATCCCGTCACCGAGATGCGATCGGGGCTGGACATGGTGGCTGAGCAGATCCGGATCGCTGCCGGCGAGCCGCTCGGCTACTCGCAGGATGCCGTGCGCCTCGATGGCCACGCCATCGAGTTCCGCATCAACGCCGAGGACGTGGCGCACGACTTCCGCCCGCAGGCCGGCACCGTCGGGGCCTACCTCGCCCCCGGCGGCCCCGGTGTGCGCATGGACTCGCACCTGTATGCCGGCTACGAGGTGCCGCCCTACTACGACTCGCTGCTCGGCAAGCTGGTCGTCTGGGCCGCCGATCGGCCGGCCGCCATCGCCCGCTCGCGCGATCGCGCTCGAGCGAGCTGGTCATCGAGGGCCTCATCACCAACATCCCGTTCCATCGGGCGATCCTCGACGACCAGGCCTTCATCGACGGTTCCTTCACGACCAACCTCCTCGATCGCGTCGGCAGTGCCGCCTTCGTGGCTGGCGGTCGCCGATCCTGAGGTTCGCCCCGCCCGCCCACGGCAGCACGAGGACCCCATGAACGATGCACCGTCCGCCGGCTCGACCGGCGATCCGCCCGCCTCGCCCGGCATCGTCCACACCACACGGGAGATCGAGGCGCTCATCCCGCACCGCTGGCCGTTCCTGCTCGTCGATCGCATCGTCGAGTACGACCCTGACGCGCAGCGCATCGTGGGCCACAAGGGCGTGACCGCGACCGAATGGTTCTTCCAGGGCCACTTCCCCGGCCTGCCGGTCATGCCCGGCGTGATGCAGGTCGAGGCGCTGGCCCAGACGATGGCCGTCTACGTCGCCAAGCAGCCCGGCTTCGGCGATCGCATCGGCCTCTTCGCGGCCATCGACGAGTGTCGCTTCAAGCGCCTGGTCCAACCCGGCGACCTGCTCCGCCTGGAGGTCACCATGGAGAAGCTCGGCCGGCGCTTCGGACGCGGCAGGGCGATCGCGACCGTCGATGGCGAGGTCGCCTGCGAGGCGCTCCTGAGCTTCGTCATCCCGCCCGACGGCGCGCTTCGCTGATGATCGACCCGCATCGCGCGTCCTGGGCGACATCCACGGCAACGTGGCTGCGCTCGACGCGGCACTGACGGCCATCGAGGCCGCCCGGCCTGACCTCATCGCCGTCACCGGCGACCTGGTCATGAACGGCCCCCGGCCATCCGATGTGCTGGCGCGCGTGCGGGCGCTCGACGCTGCCGGCGCGCTACGTGGTCCAGGGCAACACCGACATCGCCGTCGCCGACTTCGACTTCTCGGCCGCCTTTCCCTGGCTCGACGAGGTGCCCGCGGCGCATCGCGCCGTCGCCGAGTGGACGCACGACCAGCTCTCGGATGACGAGCTGGGACTATCTGCGACGTCTGCCGTCCGAGCGCCGGATCCGGGTCGGCGACCTGCTGGTGCTCGTCTGCCATGGCTCGCCGGGCAGCCAGACCGATGGCTTGCCCGTCGACCTCGACCCCTCGGTGACCGTCGCAGCGCATCACCCGGACCGATGCCCGGGTCGATCGCCTGCGGCCACACCCACGTGGCCGACGTCCGGGACTTCGGGCGCCGCCTGATCGTCAACCCGGGCTCCTGCGGGTACGCCTTCGACGGCGACGCCGGCGCCGCCTGGGCGATGCTCACGATCGACGACGATGTGCTGGCCGCCGAGTTGATGCGCACGGCCTACGACCCGTCCCGACCGCCGACGAGATCAGCGCTCGGGGTCTGGCCGGCGACGTCTATCGGGCGGCCACCATCCGGACCGGGAAGTTCGTGCGATGAGGCACGAACGCGCCGCCGGCGGGTGGTCGTCACCGGTCTCGGCGCGGTGACGCCGCTCGGCAACGATCCGGCCACGTTCTGGTCGCGGCTCGTGGCCGGCGAGTCGGGCGTGCGCACCATCGGCGCCTTCGACCCCGCTCGGCTGACCAGCCGCATCGCCGGCGAGGTCCAGGACTTCGATCCCGGCGACGTGCTCGATCGCAAGGAGCAGCGTCGCAACGACCGGGTGACGCAGTTCGCGCTCGTCGCCGCCCGCCAGGCCATGGATCAGGCCGGCCTGCCCGGCGCGCCTCGAGGGCACGCTGGCGGAGGAGACCGGGGCCATCATCGGCTCTGGGCTGGGCGGCTCGACCACGCTCTTCGACCAGATCCAGATCTACACCGAGCGCGGACCCGATCGCATCAGCCCTTTCTTCGTGCCCATGGTCATCGCCAACATGGCGGCCGGCCAGGTGGCCATCACGACCGGTGCCCTGGGGCCCAACTACGCTACGGTCAGCGCTTGCGCCATCGGCCGGGCATGCGATCGGAGAATCGACCGAGACGATCCTGCGCGGCGATGCCGAGATGATGCTCGCCGGCGGCACCGAGGCGCCGGTCGTGGAAGGGCTCGTCGGGGCCTTCGCGGCCATGCGCGCGCTGTCGACCCGCAACGACGACCCGGCCGGTGCCAGCCGACCGTTCGACCAGGGCCGCGACGGCTTCGTCATCGCCGAGGGCGCCGCCGTGCTGGTGCTCGAGGAGCGCGGCGCATGCCGAGCGTCGCGGCGCGACCATCCTGGCCGAGGTCTGCGGCTATGCGGCGACCGCGGATGCCTCACACATCACGCTGCCGGCGCCGGGCGGCGTCGGCGCCCTGCGGGCCGCCCGACGGGCACTGGTCAAGGCGGGCATCGAGGCCGCCGAGGTCGACCACATCAGCGCCCACGCCACGAGCACGCCGGAGGGCGATCCGGCCGAGCTGGCGGCCTTTCGCTCGCTGCTCGGCGACCACGCCCCGGCCGTCAGCATCACGGCGACCAAGGGCGCCATCGGGCACACGCTGGGTGCCGCGGGCGGCATCGGCACGGTGGCCACGGTGATGGCGATGCACGAGGGGCGCGTGCCGCCGACGCTCAACCTGGTCGCGCCCGACGAGGCGGTCGGCGAGCTCGACTGCACGCCGCTCGTGGCCCGTCAGCGTTCGATCCGCGTGGCGCTCGTCAACGCCTTCGGCTTCGGTGGCCAGAACACCGCTATCGTGCTCCGGCGCTGGGAGGGCTGAGGCGCGTGGACGAAGGACCCATCGTGCTGCCTGAGTCGCCGGCCGAGGCGACCTATCCCGCCGGCAGAGGCGGTCGCGGGATCCGCAGCCGCTCCCGCCAGCGCGGCGATAGGCGAGGCGGCCGAGCTGATCGCCCTCATCGACCGTCTCGAGACCGTCCTCGAGCGCTCGGGACTGGCCGAGCTCGAGGTCGGCTCGGGCGGCACGACGCATCGTCCTGCGCAGTGCCGGCGCCGTCCTCGCCGGCCGCCGCCGCCCAGCATGGGTCGCCGTCGAGCGCCGACGGCAGCCGTGAGGCGCCATCCGCCGCCACCTCGCTGGAGCCGGAGTCGAGCGGCCACCATCATGGTCGTGGCGCCACTGACCGGCCTCTACTACACCGCGCCGTCGCCGGATGCGGCGCCCTATGTCCGGGTCGGTGGCCCAGGTCGTCGTCGGCCAGGTCATCGGGCTCATCGAGGCCATGAAGCTGTACAACGAGATCAAGAGCGACATCGCCGGGCGCGTGCGTGCGCATGGCGGCCGAGAACGGCACGCTGGTCAAGGCCAAGCAGGCGCTCATCGAGGTCGAGCCGACGTGAGCGCAGGGAGGCAACGGGCGATGCGACCGGCCAGCGTCAGGATCACGGGCTGGGGCATGTACGCGCCGGAGCGCGTGCTGACCAACGCCGACCTCGAGCGGCTGGTCGACACGTCCGACGAGTGGATCGGTCGCGGACGGGCATCCGGGAGCGACGCGTGGCGGCGCCCGCACGAGACGACCGCCACGCTGGCCGCCGATGGCCGCCAAACGCGCCATCGCGGTGGCCGGTCTCGACGCCGACGACATCGACCTCATCCTGGTCGGCGACGCTGACGCCCGACTACTGGATGCCATCGACCGCGGCGCTGGTCAAGGAGGCGATCGGCAACCGCGCGCGGCGGCCATGGACGTCATGGCCGCCTGCTCGGGCTTCGTCTACGCCTACGCCACCGCCGACGCCTACATCCGCTCCGGCATGTACCGCCATGTGCTCGTCTGTCGGCGCCGAGCTCCTGACGCGCTTCCTCGACTTCACCGACCGTAACACCTGCATCCTGTTCGGCGATGGCGCCGGCGCCGTCGTCGTGTCGGCCTCCGACGAGGAGGGCGGCGGGATGGGCGGCCTGGAGCTGACGACCGACCCCGACGGCGCCTACATGATCTGGCTGCCATCGGGCGGCTCGCGCAGCCCGGCCAGTCCGCGAGACGATCCGGCGCGGCGAGCACTTCGTGCGCATGGAAGGCAAGGAGACCTACCGCTTCGCGACCAAGACGCTGGCCACGTCGGCGTTGACGGCCATCGAACGCGCCGGCTGGACGCTCGACGAGATCGACCTGTTCATCCCGCACCAGGCCAACATCCGGATCATCGAGTCGGTCGCCAAGGGACTCGAGCATCCCGATGGACAGGATGTTCGTGAACGTCGATCGCTACGGCAACACGTCGGCCGCCTCGGTCGGCATCGCGCTGGCCGAGGCCGTCGATTCGGGCCGTGTCAAGGTCGGCGACAAGATCGTCTTCGTCGCCTTCGGCGCCGGCTTCACGTCGGGCGCGGTGGCGCTCGAGTGGACGGCCGATCCCGATCCACGGCCAGCGCGCCGAGTCGGTCGTCCCGGTGGCCACCGTGCGGGCGCCGCGTCGACTGGGACTCGGTCGACCCGATGCCCCCACGCCTGATGGCGGCCCTCGAGGCGCGGCCCGCCCGTGCCGCTCGACGACGTCGTGCCCGGCGAGCCCGAGCACGCCCACAAGGAGGTCCCCGCATGATCGACCTGACCGGCCGGAGCGCCGTCGTGACCGGCGGCTCGCGTGGCATCGGGCGCGCCATCGGCCTGCGCCTGGCACGGCAGGGGGCGGACGTCTGCTTCAGCTATCGCGGCAACGCGGCGGCGGCCGGGTCGACCGTGGCCGAGATCGAGGCGCTCGGCCGGCGCGGCGCTCGCGGTCCAGGGCGACGCGCCGCACCCGGAGGCCGCCGACGCGCTCGTCAAGGCGGCCCTCGAGGCCTACGGCAAGGTCGACATCCTGGTCAACAATGCGGGCATCACGCGCGACGACCTGATCATGCGCATGAGCGTCGACGACGTGGCGGGCGGTGCTCGAGACCAACCTCTTCGGCGCCTTCTACGCCATCAAGGCCGTCACGCGGCCGATGCTCAAGGCGCGCAGCGGTCGGATCGTCAACATCACCAGCGTCTCCGGGCAGGCCGGCCAGATGGGCCAGGCCAACTACTCGTCCGCCAAGGCCGGGCTCATCGGCCTGACCAAGGCCACGGCGCGCGAGCTGGCCAGCCGCGGCATCACCTGCAACGCCGTGGCGCCGGGCTTCGTGCTGACCGAGCTGACCCAGGACCTGCGCGCAGCCGCTGCAGGACGAGATCACGTCGCGCACGCCACTGGGCCGCTTCGGGACGACCGAGGAGATCGCCGACGCCGTCGCCTTCCTGGTCTCGGACGAAGCCGCCTTCATCACCGGCCAGGTGCTGGCCGTCGATGGCGGCCTGGTCATGATGTAGTCGGCGCCTAGACTGACGCGGTGGAGATCCGCCAGTTCGACCTGCCGGGCCTGGGCCACCTGAGCGCGTTGCTCGTGGACGAGACCAGCGGCCAGGCCGCGGTCATCGATCCCCGGCGCGACGTCGACATCTACCTCGACGAGATCGCTCGACTGGATCTGCGCATCGGCCACGTGCTGGAGACGCACCTTCACAACGACTACGTCTCGGGTGCCCGCGAGCTGGCCGCCCTGACCGGCGCGACGCATGTCATCGGTGCAGCAGCCGAACTCGGCACAGCCTTCCAGCCGATCCGCGACGGCCAGACCATCGATGTCGGGCGAGTGCAGGTGACCGCGCTGGAGACGCCCGGTCATACCCCGGAGCACGTCAGCTACGCGGTCCGCGATGTCGGCGCAGGCGCAGGCGACGGCCCGGTGGCCATCTTCACGGGCGGCTCGATGCTCGTCGGCTCCGTCGGCCGGACCGACCTGCTGGGCCCCGAGCACGCCCGACCTTACGCCCTCGACATGCACCGTTCGCTGCACGAGACGCTCCTCCGACAGCCGGACGAGGCGGACATCCTGCCCACGCATGGTGCCGGCTCGCTCTGCTCGCGTGGCATGGGCGAGGCCTGGTCGAGCACCGTCGGCATCGAGCGCGCGACCGATCCGCTGCTGGCCATCGAGGACCCCGACGCCTTCGCCGATGCGCTGCTCGCCGGACAGCCCGCCTACCCGCGCTACTTCGTGCGGATGCGCGGCATCAATCGGGCGGGGCCGCGCATGCTCGGCAAGATCCCAACGCCGCAGCCGCTGGACGTGCCGGCCGTTCGAGATCGCCTGGCCGGCGGCGCCCAGCTCGTCGACCTGCGCCCGGCCGCCTCGTTCGCCGCGGCGTACGTGCCGGGGTCCATCTCCCTGCCCGCCGACGCCTCGTTCGGGACCTGGCTGGGCTGGGTCGTCGATCCAGACCGACCGCTTGTCCTGCTGCTGCCCGAGCCGGCCGCCTGGGATGACGCCGTCCGCCAGGCGTTACGCGTCGGCTACGACACGATCGTCGGCTATCTCGACGGTGGTCTCGAGGCATGGCGTTCGGCGGGTGGCTCCGTCGCCACCGGGCAGGCCCGGACCGTCCTCGAACTGGCCGCGGCGATGCGCGGCTCCGAGCCGCCGCTCGTCATCGATGTCCGCCAGGCCGACGAGTACGCGGCAGGCCACGTGCCCGGAGCGCGGCACCTGATGGCCGGCGATCTCCCCGACCACCTGGCCGAGCTGCCGCGCGACCGCGCCATCGCGACCATCTGCGCCAGCGGCTATCGCGCGTCGGTCGCCGCCAGCCTGCTGCGGCAGGCCGGCTTCGGGGATGTCGCCTGGGTCGAGGGTGGCCTGCCGACCTGGCAGGCGGCAGGGCTGCCGGTCGAGGCAAGCTGACAGGGCCGACGTCGGTCGAGGTCAGCTGACGGCGCCGACGGCCGCCGATCCGAGGAGCACGATGTCGAGCACCACGACCAGCCCGACGCAGGCGATGGCCAGCGCGTTGCGCAGGCGCCCGTTGACGTGCCGGCCGAGCAGGGCGCGGTCGTTGACGAGCCGGACCATGAAGATGAGCACGATCGGCAGCAGCAGGCCCTGGAGGTACTGGCTGCTCACGATGAGCCCGATCGGATCGAGCCCGGGGATGAGGACGACGATCGCGCCGGCGAACAGGACGAAGGTGTAGAGGCCGAAGAAGACGGGCGCGTCCCGGAAGCGCTGGCCGACGCCCGACTCCCAGCCGAACGCCTCGCAGATCACGTAGGCCGTGCTGAGCGGCATGATCGTGGCGGCCAGGACGCTGGCCCCGAAGAGGCCGATCGAGAAGAGCAGGGACGAGAGGTCGCCGGCCAGCGGACCGAGCGCCGCCGCCGCGTCCGCCGCGCTCTCGATGGTCGTATGGGTGGCGTACAGCGTGGTCGCCGTGGCCACGACGATGAAGACCGCGATCACGTTGGTCCACACGGAGCCGACCACGGCGTCCGCCTGTTCGAGGCCGAGCTCCTCTTCGTCGATGCCCTTCTCGGCCACCGCGGATTGCAGATAGAACTGCATGTACGGCGTGATCGTGGTGCCCACCACAGCGACCATCAGCAACAGCAGGGCAGGGTCGAGGCCGCTCAGGTCGGGCGTCACCAGCGCTTGACCGACCTCGACCCAGTCCGGGCCGGCCAGGAAGGCCGAGGCGATGTAGCCCACGAAGACGATCATCACGCCGAGGAAGACCTTCTCGACGGTGCGGTAGTTCGCGAAGAGCACGAGCGCCCAGATGGCGACCGCCACGATGGGCACGGTTATCTGGATCGGCACGCCGAGGATGCCCAGCGCGGCGCCGGCGCCAGCGAACTCGGCCACCGTATTGGCCAGGTTGGCGATGAGCAGGACGGCCATCGCGAAGACCGTCCAGCGCACGCCGAAGCGGTCTCGGATGAGATCTGACAGCCCTTGGCCGGTGACGACGCCCAGGCGGGCCGCCATCTCCTGGACCACGGCCAGGATGACCGTGGTGATGGGGAAGAGCCAGAGGAGCTGGAGCCCGGTCGTGGCGCCCATGACCGAGTAGGTCGTGATGCCGCCGGCGTCGTTGCCGGCGATGCCGGCGATGAGCCCCGGGCCCATGACGGCCAGGAACGCGAGCAGGCCGCGGCGCCGGAAGCGCGAACGAAGGCGCAGGCTCCGATCGCCCCACACCGAGCGCAATCGCGCCCGTAGCCCGACCGACCGGCGCCGACGTCGCCGTGGCGCCGAGGGCGCCCCCGTCACGACCCGCCAGACCGATTGAAGAGGCGAGGCAGACGGCGCTTCCAGGCGCTCGGCACGACCGTGTCGATGGCGTCGTCGACGGTCACGATCCCGACCAGGCGACCGGTGGCATCGACGACCGGCACGGCCAGCAGGTTGTAGTGCGCGACGACCTGCGCGACCTCGTCCTCGTCCGCGAGCACTTCGACCGCGGCGGGCTCCTCGATCATGAACTCCCGGATCGGCCGGTCCGGGGCCGAGACGATGAGGTCGCGCAGGGAGAGCACGCCGCGCAGGCGCTCCTCGTCGTCGACCACGTAGACGTAGTAGATCGTCTCCGCGTCGGGCTCCAGCTCGCGCAGCCGGGCGATGGCCTGATCAGCGGTGAGCTGCTCGCTCATGGTCACGAACTCGGTGGTCATGATGCCGCCGGCCGAGTCCTCGGGATAGCCGAGCAGCTCGGTCACCTCCTCGGCCTCTTCACGGTCCATGAGCTCGAGGATTGTGTCCCTGGCCGCGTCCGAGAGGTCGGCGATGAGGTCGGCCGCGTCGTCCGGGCTCATCTCCTCCAGGATGTCCGCCGCCCGCTCGGGCTCGAGGTCCTCGATGACCTCGACCTGCGTCTCGGGCTCCATCTCCTCGATGGCGTCGGCCGCCGCCTCGTCGTCGAGGACGGCCAGCACGCCGGCCCGATCGCGCGGTGCCAGCTGATCGATGATCGAGGCCAGGTCGGCGGGGTGCAGCTCTTGGAGGCCGGCATGCGGTACGCGCAGGCGGATCGAGGCGATGGAGGTCTCGACCGGGTCGACGTCCTCCCAGTCGATGTAGCGCTCGGGGACCGGCAGCCGCAGGTTGCGTGCGACCGTCCGGTAGGGTCCCTCGATGCCCAGCCGGCGCAGCAGCCCGGCGGCCCCGACGTCGACGGCCACGAGGTGCAGGTTGCCCTCGATCTCGTCGAGGCGCAGGTCGTTGACGCGGACGACCTTGCGACCGTCGATGTCGATGATCTGCTTGTCCTGGAGGTCGGCCGAGAGGAGTAGCTCGTTGTCGCGCTGCTGGAACTTGTCGATCTCGATGGTCGCCGTGGCCAGCTGAGCACCGCGCGCGTCGAAGCTGGCGACGTCCGCCCAGGGCAGGAAGATGCGCCGCCGATCGGTCTTCACGACAAGGCCCGTGACGGGCGGATAGCGGTCGCCGATGGCGACGATGAGGTCGGCGACCTTGCCGATCGGCTCCCCGTGGCGATCGAGGACCGGCCGTCCGATGACCTGGCTGAGGTATACCTGCATCTGCCACCTCGCGAACGGGTCCGCCGGACCCGCGGAGGCGCGCAGTCGCGCGTCAGGCCGCGAGGACGGGGTGAACCCGGAAGAGGGTCGGGGCGCTCAGGGCACCCCAGGATCTGGGTCCGGTCTCCACCGTGGGAGGAAGCCTCCGGTGCGCATTCGGGACGCGGCAACGCCAGCTGCGCCGTGCTGCCGCCGCGAGTCTAGTCGCGCTCGGGACGAGGGTCAACGACCGACTGGGGTACGACCCGCCGCGGGGCACGGTACATCCGGGTCGGCGAGGCGCCCGCGATCGCCACGCACCATGGTGGCATGACCAGCCTCGCGCGCCCGCGCTCGGCCGGGTCCGATCAGGCCGCCCGGCGACGCGAGGCTCGCGAGGGAGGTCAGCGGGCCCGGACGCAGCCTCGCAACGCGCCCGAGGCTGACCCGATCGCGGAGCGAACGGACGATGTCCAGCGCTGGGCTGCCCAGCTGGCCGCCGTGCAGGCCTCGGTCTCGCGGATGAACCGGCTGACCGCCGTGGCGGAGGTCGGCACCGCGGTGGTCGAGGAGACTCGCCGCGTCATCGACTACCACAACTGCCGGGTCTACCTCCTGGAGGCGCCGGACGACCTGGTGCCCATCGCCTTCCACGGCGACGTCGGCGCCTACGAGGAGATCCCCCTCGACCTGCTGCGGACGAAGGTCGGCATCGGCTTCACAGGCTGGGTCGCCAGCCACGGGGAGTCGCTGCGCATCGACGATGCCGTGGCGGACCCTCGAGGTTCGACCATCGAGGGCACCGACGACGTG
>CAWHYC010000008.1:0-422500 GCA_963833535.1 uncultured Chloroflexia bacterium
GCTCGGCCGGCATAGGGGCGCCGTGCGTGCGCGCCCGCCTTCGCGCGCTTGCCGATCGAGGTCGGCGCACTCCGAGGCCGGCCTGCGCTTGACCTCGGCTGCGGGGCCCGTCCGCCCGCCCTGCGCTCCGCTCCGGCCGCGCGGCGGCCTCTCTGGAGGAGGCACCGCCCGCGAGTCGATTGCCTGCTCGCCGCGGGGGCGTGCATCCCTTGTCGATCGTGCAAGGGCGAAGCGCGGAGATGACGAGGCAGGAGTGTGCCGGACGTGGCAGTCGCCCCGTGCCTTCCCGGGGGCACCCGGTGGATCGATCAGGCTGCGGCGATGGCGTGGAGGTCGGTGCCTTCGATCGGGTCGTGGGGGAGCGGGAACGGGTCGCCTCGCGGTGCTGTCCCTCGAGCTCCCACGACTTCGGCGCTCACCGGCCTCGTCATTTCCGCGCTCGCACTGCGCGATGCTCAATGGATGTACCCCCAGCTCCCGAGTCGGCAGAGGACTCGCGCCCGGTGACCTCCGAAAACAGGCGATCCGCGGTGCCCGGAGACTCCGGCAGCGGAGTGCGAGCATCCGTGAGCTCGGATCCGAGTTTCGGGTCGCTCTCCTAGTCGAAGAGCCCGGGCTGCGCTCCGGGGCGGCGGAACGCCGCGCTCGAGAGCTCGGGGTCCCCGCGGCGCCAGGCCGGCGCGGCGGCGCGAAGCGTCGAAGAGCGCGGCGATCTGCTCGGCGTAGACGCCGCTGCCGCGCTGGCGGTGCCCGAAGCCCGAGTCGTAGAGGGCGCCGCCGTGGAGGCTCCGCAGGCGATTCAGCACCTTCTCCCGCCGCTCGGGGAAGTGCGCGCTCGAGCCACTCGCTGAACAGCTCCTTCACGCCGTGGGGCAGGCGCAGCATCACGCGGCCCGCGAAGCCGGCTCCCGCCGCCGCGGCCGCCTCGAGGATCCGCGGAATCTCGTGGTCGGTGAGGCCCGGGACGATCGGCGCCACCATCACGCCGACGGGCACGCCGGCCTGCGCGAGGCGCTCGATGGCCGCGAGGCGCAGCTTCGGCGGCGCCGCGCGCGGCTCGAGGGTGCGCTGGAGCTCGGCGTCGAGGCTCGTGATCGAGAGCGCCACCGAAGCCGCGCCGTGGCGGGCGAGCTCGGCGAGCAGGTCGGCGTCCCGCGTCACCGTCCAGCTCTTGGTGATCACGAGCACCGGGTTGCGGAACTCGACCAGCACCTCGAGACAGCGCCGCGTGACGCGGAGCTTCCGCTCCGCCGGCTGGTAGGCGTCGGTCACGCCCGAGAGCGCGAGGGGCGTCGGCTTCCAGCGCGGCGAGGCGAGCGCCTTGCGGAGCAGCGCCGGCGCCTCCTCCTTCACCAGGATCTTCGTCTCGAAGTCGAGGCCGGCGGACCAGCCGAGGTACTCGTGGGTGGGGCGGGCGTAGCAGTTGTGGGTGGCGAGGCCGGCCGCGAAGAAGGTGCCCGTCGAGGTCTGGATGTCGACGACGTCGCGCATTCCGGCGGGCTCGACGGCCTCGACGGCCTCGGGAGCGGACGCGCCGTCGGACTCCGAGCCGCGAATCCGTAAGCGCTGCAGGTGCGCTCCTCGTTCGAGCTGCTCCGTTCGGTACCAGCGCCCGTCCTGCCCGCCGAGCCAGCGGTGCTCCGCCGTCGTCACGACCTGGCTCTGCGAGGTTACGAGTCGCTCCGTGGCCTTCCTCGAGCACCAAACGGCTTGCACCACAGCGGGCGCGAGGTGTCGAGAGATTCCGTCCGCCGGCTCTTCCTCGAAACCTGCGAGCACATCGCCCTGCCGCACGTCGCCGAGCGGACGCCAGGTCATGTCCGCGTGGAGCACGGGCGTCTCCGGAACCAGGCAGTAGACGCAGCCGTGCTCGCAGCCTCGGTAGGGGTTGATGCTGGCTTCGAAGCCGACGTCCGGGCTGTCGTTGCGGGCGACGATCGTGCGGCTCGGGTCGCGCAGCAGCAGCGTACGCGGATCGGGCGCGAGCTCGTCCTCCGGGTCCAGGGCCGGGGGCGGCTCGCTCGCCAGGGAGGCGTCGTAGC
The DNA here is from genome assembly GCA_963833535.1 of uncultured Chloroflexia bacterium. Classification (GTDB taxonomy): domain Bacteria; phylum Chloroflexota; class Limnocylindria; order Limnocylindrales; family CSP1-4; genus CSP1-4. The sequence continues at coordinate 2,043 of CAWHYC010000008.1, forward strand.
GCAGCCGTTCGAAGCGGCCCTGGGGGTTGCTGTCGGTGCCTCGGGCGCGGCGAGCCATGTAGCGAAAGTAAAGCGAAAGTAAGCACTCTGTGCAAGACTCGAGCGACGGGTGCCACGGCTCACCACGACCGGGCGCGTTCTGCCGATGAGTGGGACATGTCCCCCCGGCATGTACGGTGGACGTGTATCGCCCTCGTCGTCTGCTTCGCGGCGGCCGCGAGCGCCGGTGCGCAGCCCCTCTCGAGCCAGCTCCTCCCGCTCGGCCCTTCTCGGTGGATCGGCCCGCCCCTTCCCCTCACGACCACGTCGTTCCTGATCTGGGCCGCGCCGTATGCCGGCTGTCCCAAGCAGGGGGGCGAGGGCCCGGAGCTCCTGCTGGTCGAGGACCTGGACGGGACGCCCCGGATCACGTCCCTCGCCGTCCCGCTGGTGAGCAACGTTCGCTGGTGGACCCGGATGTCGGCGACGCGCGTGCTCTTGCTGCAGAAGGGGGAGGACCAGATCGACGGGACCGCGGACGACGGGGTTTACCTCCTCGACGACCTCGGAGGCTCGAACCGCATCACCGCCTTCGCCGTCGCTCCGCTGGGCGGTCCGTACCGGCTGGACGATGAGACCGCGGCTTTCACGGCCGACGGGCAGCTGCTCATCCTGTCGGATCTCGGAGCCCGCAACACCGTCACCCCCGTTCCGGGCGCTGGCGAGCTCGTGCTCGTGCTCAGCTCGAGAAGCCTGCTGGTCAGCAAGCCCGGCACCGACGGCCTCTACTTCCTGAGCCTCGACGATCCGGAGCTCCATCTGGTGGAGCTTCCGCCGGTTCCCTTCTGCTGCCGGTCGCTCCTGAGACTTTCCCCGACGAGCGTCGTGGGCGTGTCGCGATTGGACCCGAACGGGCCTCAGAGCGACGACGTGGCGTACCTGTTCCGGGATCTCGGCGGGACGAACCGGCGGCTCGTTCTCCCGGCGCCGTACTCCGACGCGGCCCTCACTCCGCTCTCGGCGGACAGGGTGCTCCTGCGAAGCTCCGGCACCACCTTCCGGTACGGCGACGCCGACGACCAGGTCCTGCTCTTCGACCATCTCGACGACCTGCACACGGATCCCACGGTCACCGTGATCCCGGTCCCCGGGCTGAAGAGCGACAGCGTCCCCGTCGCCCTCGGCCCGGAGCTTGCGGTGGTGGTGACGAACGGCGGCGACACCCACTCCGGACCCGAGGACGGGGTGGCGGTGCTCAGCGGGCTCGGAACCCTGAACGACGTCACGGAGGTCGTTCTGGGACCGCTCGACGCGTATCTCTACGGGGCTCCCTACCCCAGCCAGCCCATGCGGCTAGGGCCCCGATCCATCGTCCTCGCAGGCCTCGGTGCGGACAGAGCGTCGCCGACGGCCGATGACGAGGTCGTCTCCCTCACCGACGTCGGGGGCGCCAATCGGGTCGAGCGCTCCGTCATCGGAGATCTGTGGAGAGGCCCCGTCGTCGCATTCCCCCCGGCGGGAGCCATGGTGGTCATCGAAGGCGCGGACGCCCTCCCCGGGACTCCGGATGACAGGGTCGTCTTCGTCTCGGGGATCGGGACCGCCCACGAGGTCCAGTCCTTCGAGATCGGCTATCCGAGCCCCTCGGAAGCCTCCGGGTGGGCGATCCCCTTCGACGACGAGTGGGCGGTGCTCGGCAACGGGAGAGCGCTCGTGGACGTGATCGAGGGCTACGTGGAGGAGTACGGCTCCTGCGAGTCGCGACTCCAGCTGGTGAGTGGTCTCTCCGGCGGCATCCGCCTCGTGGCCGACGAGATCCAGCTGCGACGCGAGCCTGGAAAGCCGGCGCGCATCCGCGCCGCGGCCGAGCTGGTCCTGCCGGACACGGAGCTCCTCGCGAGGTCGGATGTCACGATCCGCGTGGGCAACGCCTCCCAGACCATCGCGGCGGAACGCATCGCGAGGACCGCGAGCGGCTTCCACTACCTCGATACCCGCGGATATCACGGCTGGCTGCGGCGCGTGGAGTACGATGCAGTCGCGGGCCGGATCGAGGTCTCCGGTCGAGGCTCGGGGATCGGGGCGGGGAGCACGCGCGCCGGCAACCTGATTCTCTCCTTCGAGTCTCGCGACTTCCAGATCGCGCAATCCCTCGACGGCAAGGCCCGCCCGAACGGCATCAGCTACCGGCGCCGCTGAGCGCCGGCGCCGCCCGCCCGCTCAGCGCGCCAGCCACCTGCGCAGCTCCGGCAGCGCCCGCGCCGCCAGCTCGGCGTCGAGATCGAAGCGCTCGAGGGCCTGGCGCGAGCGCGCGCGCCGCCGTCGGCACGGGGTTCGCCTTGAAGAACGCCGCCACGTCGCGGCGCGCGGTGCGGGTGCCGAGCGCCGGGGTCGCCTCGATGGGGCGCGTCACGAGCATCGGCGGCAGGCGCCGGCGCAGCTTCGGCCAGCGCCGCTTCATGAACGCCCAGGTCGCCTCGCGGGCCGCCGGGTTCCCGAGCATGCGCACCAGCAGGATCGCGACGTCCTGGGTGCCGACGGTGTCGGTGAGCGTCAGGGCGAGGGCACGCTGCACGAGCGCCGCGTCGCGGAACTCGCCGAGAGCGAGGAGCATGCGCCGACGCTCCTGGGGCGTGCTCGCCCCCTCCGCCGCGGCGAGGAAGGCGTCGAAGCGCTTCGCGTCGCCCGCCCGCGCGCCGAGGCACACCACCGCGTCGGCGAGGTTCGGGTCGAGAGAGCGCGCGGTCGGCGAGGTAGCGCTCGCAGCGCGCCCGCGGCCTCGGCGAGGGCGCGCGGCGCCTCGGCGATCTCGCCGACGAGGGCGAGCAGCGCCGCGCGCCGGAGCCGCGCGTCGTCGTCCTCCTTCGCTGCGGCCTCGAAGCCGAGCGCCTCGAAGGCCGGGCCGAAGGCCTCCGCGATGCGTCCGCGCAGCGCCTGCTGGGCCTCGGCGCCGGCCTCGCGGCCGAGGCGGTCGACGCAGAAGGCGAGGGGGCCGCGCAGCGCCGTCAGCACGTCGGGGTCGCGCTCGTCGCCGAAGGCGAGGGCCAGGTCGAGGAAGCCGGCGAGGCCGGCGCGGCCGGCGCGCACCGCCGCCCACTGGTGCCCGAGCAGGCCCATGCGCTCGACGGGGAGCAGGTCGGCGCGGCTCGCGGCGAGCACGGCGAGCTCCGCCTCCTCGTGGAGCGGCCGGAAGAAGCCGCCCTCGTCGGCGTTCGCGTAGACGAAGCGCGGCCCCTCGCCCTCCAGGGTCAGCACCTCGCGGCGCTTCTCCAGCAGCCGGCGCTCGAGCTGCGTGCCGCGGCCCGGCTTGCCGAGGCGCCCGACCCAGGGGATCGGCCAGCGCGGCTCTGCGGCGCGCCGCGCGCCCTTGGCCGCGGCGCCCCCGCGGAAGCGCTGCTGACGGAAGACGAGGACGGGGCGCCCGCGCTCCCGGGCCCGCTTCACCTCGAGGAGCGGGAAGCCCGGCTGCTCGATCCAGGCGCGCACGACCCGCTCGACGTCGCGCTCCGACGCCTCCGAGAGCGCGCTCCACAGGTCCGCGGCGATCGCGTTCCCCTCCTGGTGCTCGCGGATGTAGGCGCGCACGCCGGCGCGGAACGCCTCGGCGCCGAGGAAGCGCTCCAGCATGCGCACCACCGAGGCGCCTTTCTCGTAGGTGATCAGGTCGAAGTTCTCGGTCGCCTCGCTCGGGCGCCTCACCTCGGTGTAGATCGGATGCGTGGTCGCGAGGGCGTCCATGGCGAGGGCCGCGGCGCGGTGGTGCTGGAAGTCGAGCCACATCTTCCACTCGGGCTTCCAGGTGTCGACCACGTGGAAGGCCATCCAGGTGGCGAAGGCCTCGTTCAGCCAGAGGTCGTTCCACCAGGCCATGGTGACGAGGTCGCCGTACCACATGTGGGCCAGCTCGTGGCAGATCACCTCGGCGACGCGCTTGCGCTCCTGGAGCGTCACGGTGGCCGGGTCGACCAGCAGCAGCGTCTCGCGGAAGAACACCGCGCCGGCGTTCTCCATCGCGCCCGCCTCGAAGTCGGGCACCGCCACGAGGTCGAGCTTCGCGTAGGGATAGGGCAGGTCGAACCACGCCTCGAGGCGCGCCAGGCACTCGCGCGCCGCCTCGAGGGCGAAGCCGGTGAGCTGGCCCTTGCCCGGCACGTGCCAGACGCGGATCTCGGTGTCGCCGCACTGCACCGCGTCCGAGGCCTCGAGCTCGCCCACGGCGAGGGCGAGCAGGTAGGTCGAGAGCGGCGGCGTGCGCTCGAAGTGGACGCGCTTGCGGCCGCCGACCAGCGGCTCGATCTTCGCCACCGGCTGGTTCGAGAGCACCGTGTTGCGGCTGCCGGTGGTGACCGAGAGCGCGAAGCGCGCCTTCATGGCGGGCTCGTCGAAGCACGGGAAGAAGCGCCGCGCGTCGGCGGCCTCGAGCTGAGTGAAGGCGTAGGCGCGCTCGCCCGAGCGGGCGGCGTAGAGGCCGCGCAGGTCGCCGCGCAGCTTGCCGGCGAAGCCGAGCTCGAGGGTCGCCTCACCGGCGGGCACGGGCTCGGCGAAGCTCACGACGACGAGGTCCGCCTCGGGATGCAGGGCGACGCTGCCGCGCCGCGCCCGCCCGCCGGAGAGCAGGCGCACCCGCGAGAGGCGCAGGTCCGCGGCGTGGAGCTCGATGCGGCTCAGCGGGCGGTCGAGCTCGAGCCGGTGCTCCACCTCGCCGCGGAAGCCGCCGCTGCGGGCCGGGTCGACCTCGACGTGGACGTCGACCTCGACGGGCCGGACGTGGGCCGGGAGGCGCAGGCCGCGGGGCCGCGCCTCCCGCTTCGCCTTGCCCGCCTTGCGCCGTGCCCTCGCCACTTCGCCCGCCTCCTCGCGGGGGCGGAATATACAGCCTGCGCGCGCCCCTGGGCGCTACGCCCGGCGCGAGCGGACGAAGGCCAGGCCGAGCAGGCCGACGGAGAGGAGGCCGAGCGTGGTCGGCTCCGGCACGGGCGTCACCAGCGTCAGGGTGGTCCCCTCCGAGACGAGCGCGCCGACCTTGTCTCCGGCGTCGTCCACGTAGCGGCCCTTGATGCTGGCCTCGCCGTCGCCGGTGAAGAGCCCGCCCGTCGCGAACTCGAGGTTGAAGACCCAGGTGTAGACGCCGCCCGGGACCGCAGGTGAGTCGCCGATGGAGGTGGCCCTGACGCAGTCGAAGCCGCTGCCCGATCCGTTGCAGCCGTTCGCGTTCAAGCCGCCGATCCTCTCGTTCCAGTTCCCGAGACCACCGGGGGCGCTCACGAGGTCGGCGCTCACGAGCTGGCTGCTCACCTTGAGGGCGACGCTCTGGATGTGGGTCCCGCCGGCGGAGTACCCCGTCGTGTCGATCGTGTAGGTGATCTGGAAGGTCTCGGTCGTGGCCGTGGTCGCGATCGGGCTGCCGCTGTAGCTGAGCTCGTAGATCGAGCCCTGACAGGTGCCGCAAACCGGGCCGAGGGGCGTCGCGTTCGCCGCGGAGGCGGACATCAGCAGCAGAGCGAGCAGACAAGCCAGCCGGATCATCAAGGGTCTCCCGACGCCCTCCCCGGGAGCGATCTGAACGCTGTTCAGCAAGTTCCGGGCCAGTGCCGCTTCCGTTCGCGTCCGCCCGGTAAGTCCCCGTTCTGCGAACTGCTCGTATTCTCAGCGAAAAGCGCGCTTGCGGGGAGGGAGTGGAAGATCCCTTCCGCGGCGTAGGAAAAAGATTCCAAGCGCCGGGCCCGGGAATTCCGAAAACACTCCTTCATTTTCTCCTTCAAGCGCGCTTTCGCCCCGTGGTAAACCGGCGGCCAGGGCGCGCGCGACGCACGCCCCCTGGAGGTGCGAAGCGATGCAACGGACTGCGAGGATCGCGGGGCTCCTGGCGCTCTCCCTCGGCTGGCTGCTCGGCGCGCAGGGGGCGCAGGCCCTCTGCCTCTTCTCGTGCGACCAGGCGAAGACCAAGTACCCGATCGTGCTGGCCCACGGCCTCGCGGGCTTCGACGAGCTGTTCGGCGTGCTCGAGTACTGGTACGGGATCCCGAGCGATCTCCGCGAGCGCGGCGCCAAGGTGTACGTGACCGAGGTGAGCCAGCTGAACTCCACCGAGGCGCGGGGCGAGCAGCTCATCGACCAGGTCGAGACGATCGTCGCCATCAGCGGCAAGCCGAAGGTCAACCTGATCGGCCACAGCCACGGCGGCCTCGACGTGCGCTACGTCGCGGCGGTGCGCCCCGACCTCGTGGCGTCGGTGACGACCGTCGCGACCCCGCACCAGGGCGCCGACCTCGCCGACTGGCTGCGCGCCAACGTCGAGAACGGCTCCTTCGGCGAGGCGGTGCTCGCGGCCTTCGCCAACTCCCTCGGCACCGTGCTCGGGCTGCTCTCGGGCACGAGCAATCCGCAGGACGCGATCGCGGCCCTCGACGCCCTCACCAGCCAGGGGCTGGCGACGTTCAACGCGAGCTATCCCCAGGGCGTCCCGGCTTCGAGCTGCGGCGAGGGCGCCTTCGTCGCGAACGGCATCCGCTACTACTCGTGGAGCGGCACCGGCGTGCTGACCAACCTGCTCGACGTCTCGGACGGCGCCCCTCGGTCTCACCTCGCTCTTCTACGGCGAGGCGAACGACGGGCTGGTCGGGCGCTGCAGCTCGCACCTCGGCGACGTGATCCGCGACAACTACTTCCAGAACCACCTCGACGAGGTGAACCAGGTGCTCGGGCTCGTCTCGATCTTCGAGTCGAATCCGAAGACGCTGTTCCGCAACCACGCCAATCGCCTGAAGAACCTCGGGCTGTGACGCGGGGGCGCGGCGCGGCGATCGCAGGCTTCGGCGCGCTCCTCCTCGGCTCTCGCTGTACGCCGCCGGAAGGTCGGCGGCCTCCCGGCGGCGGCGCGCCGCCGGGCCTTGCAGCGGCGGCGCCGGCTCCCGCGCCGCGGCCGCAAGCTGCCGCGGCCGGGGACGCGGGCGGCGGCGCCCCGCCGCTCCCCGCTTCGCTCGCCGGCACCGCCACCGACGGGGACCTGCTGATCGACGCCTCGGGCCGCTTCCTGCCCGGGCCCGAGGCGCTCGCGCTGTTCGACTACTTCTTCGCCGCCTCGGGGGAAGAGCCGGCGGAGCGCATCCACGCGCGCATCCTCGCCGAGATCCGGCGCCGCCTGGCGCCGGCCGCCGCCGCCGAGGCGGAGGCCCTGCTCGCGCGCTACCTGGCCTATCGCGAGGCCGCGGCGGCCCTCTTCGCCAGCGACCTCTCCTTCGCCGATCCCGAGCGCCGCTTCCAGCGCATCCGAGAGCTGCGGCGCGAGGTGTTCGGCGCGCCGCTCGCGGCTTCGCTCTTCGGCGAGGAGGAGCGCATCCTGGCGGTGGACCTCGAGCGCCAGCGCGTCGCCGAGGCCGGCCTCGCGCCGGAGGAGCGCGCGCGGCGCCTCGCGGCCCTCGAGGCGGAGCTTCCCGAGGCGGAGCGGAGCGCCCGCGCCGAGGCCCGCGCCGCCCTCGATCTGCGCGCTGCGGAGGCGGAGCTGCGCGCCTCGGGCGCGGGCCCCGCCGCCGTCGCGGCGGAGCGCGAGCGCCGCTTCGGCCCCGAGGCCGCCGAGCGCCTCGCCGCCCTCGACCTGCGCCGCGCCGTCTGGAGCGAGCGCGTGGCCGCCTACCGCGCCGAGCGCGACGCCCTGCGCGCCCGGGAGCTCCCCGCGGAGGCCTACACCGAGGAGCTGTCGCGCCTGCGCGAGTCCCGCTTCGAGGGGGCGGAGCGCCTGCGCGTCGAAGCCCTCGACCGGCTGGAGGCGGAAGCGGCCCCGGCGCCGTGATCGCGTCCGCCGTCAGGCCGATTCGTGGCGCGGCTCCGGGAAGCGCACGTACTCGTCGATCAGGAGCAGCGCGAAGTCCTTCTCCTCGGGGCGCGGGCCGGAGAGGCGGCCGCGCTCGCGGAGGTCCGCCTCGAGGCGCTCGAGGATGAAGCCGAGCGCGAGGTCGTCCCCGTGGGCCTCGGCGAGCCGGCGCTCTCCCTCGTCCTCGTAGCAGTACGCCTTCCACGACACCGAAAAGCGTAGCTCGCCGAAGGCATAGCGGGCGAGGGGCTCGCCGGACTCGCTGCGGAGCTGCCAGGAGCCGTCCTCCGGCACGAACGAGAGCGAGGCGCCCGGGCGGACGGCCGGAAGAGGCACCGTCTCGGCGACGCGGTCGACGCCGTGGAACACGCTGTCGGTATCGAGGATCAGCGCGGTGTTGTGCTTCACCGGGAGCGCGCGGGGCGGGCCCTCGGGACCGTCGGGGTAGAAGGCGAACTCGCCGCCGCGGCAGCCGCCGAAGTAGGCGACGCCCGTCGCGATCGGCATGCGCCAGCGGTCGAAGAGTCCCGAGTGGTGCATCACCACGATCAGCCACTGGGAGTAGCGCTTGCGGTTCGCGCCCCGGAACTCCGGCACGTCGGTGTGCACGGCGAGCTCCTGCCCGGGGAGCAGCAGGTTGGCGTAGACGATGTTGGGCACCACGTGGGGACGGCCGTGGATCGCCCTCGCGCCGGCGAGGAAGCCCTCGTGAAACAGGAAGGGCTCGATCCCGGGGGTCTCGGGGCGGTCGTAGGCGTAGGTGGCGCGGAAGTAGTTGGTGCGCGACGCGAGCACCCCGGGGTCCTCGCGCCGGCCGAAGCGCCCGCCGGTGCGCACGAAGTTCGCCGCCGCGTCGTAGCGCTGGGGGATCTCGGGAGCGAAGGGCTCGGCGGCCGTCACGTCCTCGGCGTAGGTCAGATAGCGCCCGAAGCGCTCGCAGAGGCGGAGCATGGCGTCGGCCTCGGCGGGCGCGAGCAGAGGGTCGAAGATCTGGAAGGGGGCCGTCATGGCGCGGATACTATACTGCGGTCAGGGAGGTCTCATGCCTCGCGCGCTTCGTCTCGCAGCGGCGCTCCTCGTCGCGAGCGCCGTCCTCTCGACGGGCTGCCAGGCGCTCTGGGCCTCGATCACCTCGCCCTCGGACTGGGTCTCGGGCACCGGCCGCTCGATCTCCGGAAGCTTCGAGGGCATCTCGACGTCCTCGGGCTCTGGAGGCGGCGTGGCGCAGGCCCCGGATCCCTACCGGGACGACGTGCGCGTCTACACCGCCGCCGTCCTCGGGCGCGGGCCCGCCGAGCCGGCCTTTCCCCGGGAGCTCGGACGCATCGCGCTCCGCCACGGGATCAGCCACTGGGAGGGCCACCCCTCGACCTTCCGTGGCCTCGGCGCCGGCGTGCGCAGCGCGGGTCTCGGCGAGGCGGAGCTCGCTGCGCTGCTAGGCCGACTCGGCTACGAGGGCCCGCGGGAGCGAGCGCTCGCCCTCGAAGGCTTCCGCGCCGCGAGCCTCTGAGCGGTTTCCCGCGGTGCTGCGCTGCGGGAGCCTGCGCGCGCTGCTCTGCGCCGCCGTCGCCCTCGCCGCCGCGCCCCCGGCGCACGCCGGCTCGGCGCAGGTCGGCTCGGCGCCCGCCGGCTCGGCGCCCGCCGAGATCGCCTTCGTCTACGTCGAGGGCAACGTCGGCGGCGCGAGCGGCGGCCACACGGCGCTCCGCTTCGGCGAGGAGGCCTACGACTTCGAGGTGCAGGACGGCGACGTGCTGCGCCTGCGGCGCGAGCCCTGGCGCTTCATGCGCCACCGCTACTCGAATCTCTACAACCGCCCGCTTCACGTGGCCAGCGTGCAGCTCGAGCCGGCGCTCTGGCAACGGGCGCGGGACCACCTCGCCGCCGCCTGGCTGCTCCAGCAGGCGCGCTTCGACGATGCGCGCGAGAGGCTGCGCGACGTGGCGCTCGCCGAAGCGTGGTGCGGCCGCCGCGAGGCGCTCGCCGTGCCTGCTGCGGGGCTGCTGGATCCCGGGCGGGCCCGGGACGCAGCCGCCCTGGCGCTCCGCGAGCGCATCGAAGCGGACCGCGGCGCGGGCTTCCTCGACGGGGAGCTCGCGCGGATCCGCGCCGAGCAGCGGCGCCCCGAGCTCGCCGCGGACCTCGCGCGCGCCCGCGAGCTGGCGGCCGAGGGCGAGGCGCTGCGGGCGCTCGCGGAGGGCTTCGGCCTCGCCGAGGACGCGGTGCTCGCGCCCGAGGGTCCGCCCCTCGGCGAGGTAGAGCGCGACAGCCTCGCGCGCCTCGCCGCTCAGTTCGAAAGCGCCGTCCTCGAGCTGCTCGCCTCGCGGCGCAGCGATCGCGGCACACCGCTGCTGCTCGCCGCGGCCCGGCGCCAGGTGGTCTTGCGCTCCATCGCCGAGGGGCGCCTGCTTCTCCTCGACGCCATGCCCGACGAGCCGCCCACCTTGCCGGCGCGCGCCGCCGTGCTCCGCAAGGCCGAGCTCGCCGCCCAGGCCGAGCACCAGCACGGCGAGCTCGAGCGAGCGCGGCGGGAGGTGCTCGGCCGCGCGGCCGCCGACGAGGCGGCCTATAGCCGCCTCGAGAGCCTGGCCGCGCGGGTCGTGGAGTACGAGCGCGGGGCCCGCGAGGGGCGGGCCGTACGCGAGCCGGCGGGGCGCCTCGTGCCGAGTCGCGCCCGCGGCGTCCCGGTGCCCGCGCCGCAGGTCCCGGAGGAGGCGCTCGCCGCCGCCCTCGAGGGCGCGCGAGGCGCGGCCCGCCGCGCGGACCGCGCGCTCCGCGAGGACTACCCCTACGACATCCTCTCGCGCAACTGCGCCACCGAGCTGGTGCGCCTGCTCGAGGAGGGCCTCGGCGGCCCGGCGGGCTTCGCGGCGGCCCTCGGCGGGTCCTTGCGTCCCGGCGAGGGCGCGGGCTTCGTGCCCTTCGTGCTCCACGACCAGGTCCTTGCGCGGCTGCGGATCGCCAGCGCGGAGCGCATCCCTTCGTTCCGGGAGCGCGCCCTCGCCGAGCTGCGGGCGCGGGAGCCAGGCGTCCTGCCGGAGCTCCGCGAAGGCAACGTCCTGAGCTCGCGGATCTACCGCTGGCGCGACCGGGACACGCGCTTCCTGCTGTTCACGCCCGAGGTGTTCTGGCGCCGCCCGCTCTACGGCGCCGTGAACCTGCTCTTCGCGCTCCCCGACGCCACGCTCGGCCTCGCGACCGCGCCTCTCGACCGCGGCCGGCGCCTGCGCCGCGGGGCCTACGGGATGCTCTACTCCCTGCCCGAGCTCGCGTTCTTCAACATCCGCAAGGGCAGCTTCGACGCTGCGACCTTGCCGCCGTCGGTGGGCCCGTAGGCCTCCCTTCTCGCGCCGTCTGCAAGGCCGGGAGCGGGTCTGCGGCGCTCGGGAGCTCCGCTCGCCTGCGGCTCGCTGCGCGCGGCGCTCCGCGCCGCTTGCGGCTTCACGCGTTGCCCTCGCGGCGTCGAGTCGGAGGCCGATCTGCGGCGCTCGGGAGCTCGGCTCGCGACTCGAGGCGCGGGTTGCCTAGTCGATCAGTCCGGCGCGCCGGGCGCGGCCAGCGCGTCGATCGCGTCGATGCGGCGCAGGCGCTCGCGGATCTCGCCGGCGAAGGCGCGGCGCCGCTCGGCGAGCTCGCGCGCCGCCCGGGCGCGAGCGAGCTCGCGGTTCCGCGCCAGGCGGAGCGCCGTTGCCGAACAGCACCTGCGAGACCGACTCGGCGCTGCGGATGCGGCGCTGCAGCACGTACTGCTTGCCGAGCGCGAGGCAGCTGCGCGAGGAACGCCGCCTCGTCGAACGCCGTCGCCGGGCTCGCGGCGCTCGAGCGCGTCGCCGACCACGCGGTAGGCCTCGAGGAAGGGCCGCAGGACGCGGTGCGCGTGGAACGGGCGGAAGCGCGCGGCAGCAGCGCCTGGATCGCCTCCGGGCCCTCGCCGAGTGCGCTCCTCCCAGTGCGGCGTCGTGGAGCGCCAGCTCCTGGCGCAGCTCGCCGCGCAAGAGCGTCCTTCTCGGCGAAGAAGAACTCGAACTTGAGCAGGTCGCGCAGGCGCATCGCCTCGTCCCAGAACTCGCGCCGGCGCGTCGGCGACGCCGTCCTCCGCCGGCGCGCAGCAGCGCCAGCTCGGCGATCGCGCCGTTCACGAAGAAGTGGATGACGCGTGTTGCGGTAGTAGGCGGCGGCGAGGTGCTGGTCCGGGCGCGATCATGTAGACCGGCTCCGGGCCCTCGTCGAAGCAGGCCAGCGACGCCGCTCTCGACCAGCGCGTCGAGCGCGCGCGCGCACGCCCTCGGGCGTCGTCGAGCTCGAGCTCGCCGGTGGTCGGCAGCTCGCGGCGCGCGCACGTAGTCGAGCAGGTTGCGCAGCGACTCGCACGACCTCGTCGAGCGCTGAGCGCGCGGTCGCCGCGCGCCGAGCAGCGCGAGCGTCACGAGCGAGGTCGGCGTGATCGGCGTCACCCGGTTGATGCGGACCGCAGACCTCGAAGGCGAGCTTCTGGAGCGCGAGGCTCTCCTCGTCGGCGTCCGGCTCGGCGCGCGGGATCCGGCGGGCCCGAGCGCCTTCGCGAGCGAGAGCGGCTCGCCGAAGCGGATGTGGATGTCGCCGTAGCGGCTGCCGAGCCGGCGCACGACGCGCAGGAACCAGCCGAAGCTCTCGCGCTCCTTCGCGGCGCCGCGCTGCTCGGCGACGTAGTCGCCGACGTCCGGGATCTGGTCGTAGGCGATCGAGACCGGGATGGAGCAGCACGTCCTCGCTCTTGCCGCGCCGGTAGGCGTCGACGACGTAGGCGAGCAGCCCGAAGCGCGGCGGCAGCAGCTTGCCCGAGCGCGAGCGGCCGCCCTCGATGTACCACTCGAGCGGGAAGCGCTTCTCGATCAGGTAGTCGATGTACTGGCGCAGCACGAACTTGTAGACCGCGTTGTCCTTGAAGGTGCGGCGGATGAAGAAGACGCCGCTGCGCCGCACCAGCGGGCCGACCGGGAAGAAGTTCATGTTGATGCCGCCGGCGGTGTGGTTCGGCGGGTGGCCGTTCTCGTGGAGCGCGTACTGCAGGACGAGGTGGTCGAGGTTCGACTTGTGCGATCGGCAGGAAGACGAGCGGGTGGCGCTGCGCGAGCGGCGCAGATCGGTCGAGCTGCGCGCGGTCGTAGTGCAGCGCTCGCCGTAGCCGTGCGTGTAGAGCGCGCGGATCAGATCTGCGCGACGAGGTCGATGACGTACGGGCTGTGGGTCGCGGCGATCTCGCGCAGGTAGCGCGCGCGCCTCGCGCTGCGACGTGCGCTCTCGGGCCTGCTCCAGCTCGCGCGCGAGCACGCGCGACGCCGCCGCGGAACGCCGGGCGCGCGAGGATGTCCTCGTGGACGAAGCGCGGCACCTTGTAGCGCGCGCCGCGCAGCCGGCGCTCGGCGCGCTCGAGCGCGAGCGCGGCCTGGCGCGCGACGAACTCGGCGAGGCCCGTGCGTCTGGCCGGCGTCGGCTGCCGCCGGCCGCGCGCCAGCGCTCGCGCAGCTCCGAGGCGGGCGCCGGCTCGCCGGCGACGATCCGGCAGCGGTCGGGGTGCGCGCGCGCGATCCAGCGCTGGCGCAGCGCGGCCGGGATCGCGCGGATCGCCGAGCGTCAGGAGGTCGGAGAGCCGCGCCTCGCGCTCGCCGTCGCGCTCGCGGCGCGCGCCAGGCGACGCGCAGCGGCGCCAGCAGCGGATCGTCGCCCGAGGCGAGCAGCGCCTCGAGGCGCGGGTCGAGGCGCCGCCGCGCCGCCGGCGCCGCGACGGCGGGATCGCGACGGCCTCGTCGCGGCGCCGCGCCGGCCGGGCGCGTGCGCTCGATCCAGTCCCGAGCAGGCGCCGCTCGAGCGCGGCTCGCGGCGTCGAGCAGGAACACCACGCGGCGGCCGGCCGCCGCCGGCCAGTCCGGCTCCGGGGGCTCCGGGCGCGCTCCGGCGGTCGCCATCCGGGCTGCATTGTAGTCCGGCCCGCGATCGTGCAACCTCTCGAACTCCGGAGCGTTTCGGGAGCTCGGGAGGGGGCCATGGACCTCGGCCTCGACGGCAAGGGCGTGATCGTGACGGGCGCGAGCCGCGGCATCGGCCGGGCGATCGCCCTCGGCTTCGCGCGCGAGGGCGCGAACGTCGCGATCTGCGCGCGCGGCGCCGCGGGCGTCGAGAAGACCGCCGGCGAGCTCCGCGCGCCTCGGCGGCAAGGTGCACGCGGCGGCGTGCGACATCGCCGACAAGGCCGCGCTCGAGGCGCTTCCTCGCGGGCGCGAAGGAGGCGCTCGGCGCCGTGCACGTGCTCGTCAACAACGCCTCCGGGTTCGGCGTCATGGACAACGAGGACGGCTGGGCGGCCGGCTTCGGCGTCGACGTGATGGCCGCCGTGCGCGCGACGTGGAAGGTCGCGCCCTGGATCGCCGAGGCCGGCGGCGGCTCGATCGTGCACATCTCGTCGATCTCGGGTCTGGAGGCGAGCTCGACGCCGTCCCTACGGCGCGGCGAAGGCGGCGCTCCAGAGCCACGCGTCTCTCGATGGCGAAGGCGCTCGCCAAGAAGAACATCCGCGTGAACGCGGTCGCGCCCGGCTCGATCGAGTTCCCGGGCGGGAGCTGGGAGGCGATCGGCAAGGCGAACCCGAAGATGTACGAGTCGGTGCGCCGCGGCATCCCGTTCGGCCGGCTCGGCGACGCCGGAGGAGGTGGCCGACGTCGTCGTGTTCCTCGCCTCGGAGCGCGGCCGCTGGGTGACGGGCGCGACGCTCGCCGTCGACGGCGGGCAGCTCCTGGGCTAGCGATGCGACGAGCGCTTCGCCGCCAAGGGAGCCCGCGGATGCCCGACGAGCACCGTTTTCCCGCGAGGCCTGGGTCCCGATCGCCGCCGGGCTCGCCTGGCTCTGGTGCGCGGCGAGCTTCGGGGTGTTCGGCTTCCTGTGCGCGGTGATGCCCGGCTGCCTGCTGCTCGCGTCCGGCGTCTCGACGCTCGCTCTACCCGGGCGACATCCGCATCCCCCAGTTCAGCGCGCTCGGCGGCGTTCGTCGGCGCGCTGCTCGCGCTGCCGGCGCTCTTCGTGGCGGGCCTCGGTCTGGCCGCGTCCTGCTCCTCGGCCTCTCGGCCGCGTCCTTCGTCGCGGCCGGCCTCGTCGCGGTGCGCCAGGAGCTTCGCCACGAGGACGTGCCCGATCCCGATGCCGAGCCTGCGGCTCGGCGCGGAGGTGGCCGCCGACGAGGCGCTCCTCGCGACGATGACGCTGACGCTCCCGCACACCGATGCCGGCGATCTGCCGCGGCTCCGCCGCGACGTGCACGCCGCGCGCGAGCTGCTTCGCGACCGCGGCTGGCTCGAGAAGCCGGCGACGTACCACCTCGCGCCGCCGCGCGCTCGAGCAGCCCGAGATCCGCCGCGCCCGCGCGCGCGGCCTCGACTACGAGCACCTGCGCTTCGAGAGCGGCTACGAGCCGCGCGCCGAGGAGCCGCGCCGCGAGGAGCTGGCTGCGTCGACGAGGCGAACCGCACCGCGCACGCCTGGGCGCTGCGCCAGAGCGATCCGTCGCGCCCGTGGCTCGTCTGCATCCACGGCTACCAGATGGGCTCCCCGCTGATCGACTTCGCCGCCTTCGAGGCCGAGCGCCTGTCACCGCGCGCGCGGGGCTGAACCTGCTGTTCCCGGTCCTGCCGCTCCACGGCCCGCGCAAGGCAGGGCCGGCGCAGCGGCGACGGCTACCTCGCGGGCGAGCCGCTCGACACGCGTGCACGCCGTCGACGCAGGCGATGTGGGACATGCGGCGCCTGCTCTCCTGGGTCCGCGCCCAGGGCGCGACGCGGATCGGCGTCCACGGCCTCTCGCTCGGCGGCTTCCACACCGCGCTCCTCGCCTGCCTCGACGACCAGCCTCGCCTGCGCGATCCCCGGCATCCCGCTCGCGGACGTCTCGCGCGTGGTCTGGCGCCACGGCCCGCCGCTCCGCATCCGCCACTTCGAGCGCAACGGCGTGGTGCACGAGGAGGTGTCCGAGGTGCTGCGCGTCGTCTCGCCGCTCGCGCTCGAGCCGCCGCGTGCCGAAGGAGCGCCGCTACCTCTACGCCGCCGTCGCCGACCGCCTCGTGCCCGCCGACCAGGTGCGCGATCTCTGGCGCCACTGGGGCGCAGCCGCGAGATCGTCTGGTACCAGGGCGGCCACGTCACCTTCCGCTTCCATCCCGAGGTGCGCCGCCTCGTCGACGGCGCCCTCGCGGAGTCGGGGCTGCTCGGAGGGGACGGGGTCCACTGATCAACTCACTCCGACTAGCGCTCTCGGGTTTGCGAGGCGCTCAGTCCGAGTTGGTTGATGGGTTGACGCCGTCCCCGGCCGGCGGCGCGTCGTCGAGCAGCAGCTCCACCGGGTTGCAGTCGAGGCCGAGGGCGATCAGGCAGAGCGTCCGGTAGGCGACCCGCTCGTTCGCCTCCTCGATCCCCTGGAGGAGGTTGCGGGTCAGCGTCTCGGGGACGCCCGTGGCCTCGCGGCTGCGCGCGCCGATGGCCGTGACGAGCTCCCCCCGCGACCAGCCGAGCCGGCGTCGCCGGCGGCGGATGCTGAGACCGTCGGGGCGGACCGGCGCGTCGTCGTCGAAGCGGGCCATGGCGGGCCCCAAGCCTCGCAGACGGGCGCGCGGGCCGCGAGCGCGGCGTATGCTCCCGCGCATGCGCAGCCTGCGCCGGCTCTTCGTCTTCGCCGCGGTCGTCGCGGCGCTCGTCTGGCTCGGGCAGCTCTCGGGCAACGAGCCGCCGCGCGACGCGGTGGCCGCCGCCGAGCGCGAGCTCGGCATCCCCCTCGAGGCGGGGCGCATCGACGTCGGGGACGTCCAGCTCTTCGTGGTGCAGGCGGGGCCCGCGGACGGGCCGCCGATCCTGCTGCTCCACGGCTTCCCCGAGTTCTGGTACGCCTGGCACCGGCCGATGGGCGTGCTCGCCGCCGCCGGCTTCCGCGTGATCGTCCCCAGCCAGCGCGGCTACGCCGGCTCCGACAAGCCGGCGGAGATCGACGCCTACCGCGTGGAGAAGCTGGCGGCCGACGCCGCCGGACTGCTCGAGGCGCTCGGCCACGAGAGCGCTTGCGTCGCCGCCCACGACTGGGGCGGAGCCGTGGCCTGGGAGCTGGCGCTCCGTTCCCCGGAGCGGGTGCGGAAGCTCTTCGTGATCGACACGTACCATCCGGACGCGGACCAGGGCTACGTCTCGCAGGAGAAGACCACCTCGTGGTACCGCACCGCCTTCCAGATCCCGTACTTCCCCGAGTGGCTCTCGCGCCTCGGCCACTGGCGCATCCTGACGGGCATGCTCCGCGACACGGCGCGTCCGGGCGCGTTTCCCGACGCAAAGCTCGAGCTCTACCGCTCGGCCTGGGACCGGGACGGCGCCTACGGCTCGATGGTGAACTGGTACCGCGCCTCCTTCCGGACGCCGCCCTACGCAGGCCCCCCGCGGCGCGTCGCGGTGCCGACGCTCGTCGCGGTCACCGCCGACGACGCGTTCATTCCCGCGGACCTCACGCGGCGCAGCGGAGCGCTGCTCGACGACGGGCGCCTCCTCGAGCTCGGCTCGGGCACCCACTGGGTGCTCCAGGAGGAGCCAGAACGCATCGCCGACCTGCTCGTCGAGTGGTGCGGGGCCCCCCGGTAGGCAGCCTCGACGTGTCGGACCGCGCAGCCGAGGGCCCCTTCCTTCCTGCGCTTCCCGAGTTCACCCGCCGCGCGCTGCTCGCGCGCTCGCTCGCCGCGCTCGGCGCCGCGGCGGCGCTGCCGGGGATCGCACCGGCCTGCACGGCGTCGGCTCCGGCGCCCGCCGGACTCCGCGTGCTCGCGCCCGGCGAGTGGCAGGTCCTCGCCGCCGTGGCGGACACCGTGATCCCGCGCGGCGGCGCCTTCGCCCTCGGCGCCGCCGACGTGGACCTCGCCGCGCGCATCGACGCCTTCCTCGCCGCACAGTCCGCGGAGCTCGCGGGCGGCGTGCGCGGTGCGCTGCTGCTCGTCGAGTACGCTGCGCCCCTCCTCGAGGGGCGCCTGGCGAGGTTCTCGCAGCTCGGCGCCGAGGCGCGCGCCGACGTGTTCGGCGCGCTGCCGCGGCGCTTCGGTCTCGCGCGGCGCGTGTACGGCGGCCTCCGCGGCCTCTGCCTGTTCGCGTTCTACACCCTCCCCGAGAGCTGGCCGGCCCTCGGCTACGACGGGCCCTGGGTGGCGCGCCGCGAGGGCTCGCCGTGATCGTCGAAGGCCGCACCCTCGAGGCGCCGCTCCGCCTCCGCACCCACACCGCGGTGGTCGGATCGGGATCCGGCGGCGCGGTGGTGGCGCGCACCTTGGCGGAGGCCGGGGTCCCGGTGCTCGTGCTCGAGGAGGGCGGCCGCTTCACGGCGGCGGACTTCACGCAGCGCGAGGAGGAGATGTTTCCGGCGCTCTACCGCGCCGCGGCCCAGCAGTTCACCGAGGACGGGCTGGTGAACGTGCTCCAGGGCTCCTGCTACGGCGGCTCGACGGTGGTGAACACCGCCGACTGCGTGCCGATCCCGGCGGCGGTGCTCGCTCACTGGCGCCGTCACTTCGGGGTGTCGTTCGACGAGGAGGAGCTGGAGGCCTCGCGGGCGCGCGTCTTCGCGGCGCTGCGCGTCAGCCGCATCCCGCGCGGCCAGGTGAACGCCAACAACGCGCTGGTGCTCGAGGCCGGCGCGCGCGTCGGCCTCGCGACCGGCAGCTTCGACCACAACCGCGTGGGCTGCGTCGGCAGCGGCTACTGCCTGATCGGCTGCGCCTACGACGCCAAGCTGGGCACGCACCTCAGCTACCTGCCGGCGGCGCTGGCGGCGGGCGCGGAGGTCTACACCGACCTGCGCGCGGAGCGCATCGAGCGGCGCGCCCGAGGAGAGCTCGCCGTCCACGGCAGCGTGCTCGAGCGCGGGACGCGGCGCGCGCGCTTCCCCTTCGTCGTCGTCGCCGAGCGTGCGGTGCTCGCGGCGGGAGCGATCCACACGCCCGCCCTGCTGGCGCGGAGCGGGCTCGGGCGGGGCCTGCCCGCGCTCGGCAGGCACCTCAGCCTCCAGCCCCAGCTCCCGGTCGTCGCCGACTTCGACGACGGCCGCCGCATCGAGCTCTGGCGCGGCATCCCCCAGTCGGCGTTCGCGAGCGCCGCGGACGACGACGCGGAGCACGGGCTCGGCGGCTTCCACGTCGAAGGCATCAACGGTGCGGTGGCGAACGCGGCCGCCTTGCTCCCGGGCTTCGGGCACGCCCACAAGGAGCGCATGAGCCGCTTCGCCCGGCAAGCCTCGGCGCTGCTGCTGGTGCCCGACCGGCCGTCGGGCTCCGTGTCCTACGAGTGGCGCGAGGGAGGCGAGGTGGCGCCGCGCATCCGCTATCGCATGGAGCGCGAGTGGGCGGCGCGGCTGCGCGCGGGCATGCGCCGCGCGGCCGAGCTCTACTTCGAGGCGGGCGCGGCGCGGGTGGGCTTCACGAGCGATCTGTTCCCGGACCTCGAGGGCCCGGACCAGCTGGATCGCATCGAGCGCTTCCCCATCGTCCCGGGCGCCACGCGCTTCATCTCCGCACACCCCCAGGGCACCTGTCGCATGGGTCCCGACGCGCGCACCAGCGTGGTGGATTCCAACCATCGCGTGCACGGCCTGCCCAATCTCTACGTCGTCGACGCCTCGGTGATGCCGACGACGGCGGCGACGCACACGATGATCCCCATCATGACCCTCGCCGACCGCGCCGCGCAAAGGATGCTCGCGAGCGCGCCGTCGCCCGCCGCGGGGCGCCGAGTGCGGTGCGATTGACGCCACCACGGCTCGCTGCCAGCATGCTCTCGATGAGCAGGCTCCCTCGCATCCGGATGCGGCGCCTCGGAGCCGCCGGCTGCCTCGCCGTCGCCATCGCCCTCGGCTCGACCAGCACCGGGGCCACGCAGCCGGCCCCCGCGGCCGATGCTGCCGCGGCCGAGGACGCTGGCGGGGCGGGCGACGCGGCGGCGCTGCGGAGCGGCGCCGAGCTCGACGAGCTGGTGGCGCGCGTCGCGCTCTACCCCGACGAGCTCCTCGCCATCGTGCTGCCGGCGTCGACGGAGCCGCTCCAGATCGTCGAGGCGCGAGCGCTTCCTCGCGGCGCGCAAGAAGAACCCGAAGCTCGAGCCGAAGGAGAGCTGGGACGAGCCGATCCAGTCGCTGCTCAACTACCCGGACGTCGTCCAGATGATGAACGACGATCTCGAGTGGACCCAGTCGCTGGGCGACGCCGTGGTGAACCAGCAGGCCGACGTGATGGACGCCGTCCAGCAGGTGCGCGCCCGCGCGCAGGCGGCGGGCAACCTCGCGGACAACGCAGCAGCAGAAGGTGGTGCAGACCGCCCAGGTCATCGAGATCCACTCGGCGAACCCCGAGGTGATCTACGTGCCCCGAATACGACCCGCAGGTGATCTACATGCCCGCGCCGGCGCCGGTGGTGAGCTACTACCCGCCTGCGACCCTGCTACTGGTGCCCGGCCGCGACCTTCGGCATGGGCATGATGACGGGCATGGCGATGGGCGCGACGGCGGCCTGGGCCTTCGACTGGCACCACGACGGCATCGGCTGGGGACACGGCTACGGCCACGGCGACATCGACATCAACCGCAACGTCAACATCGGCGACGTCAACATCGGCAACAACAACGTCAACATCAACAACAAGAGCGGCGGCGGCAACAAGAACAACCCGAACAAGGGCAACAACAGCTGGAAGCCCAACCGGAAGCCGGGCGAGGGCGCCGGCGGCAGCGCGAACCGGCCGGGTCACGGAAACCGGCCCGGTCAGGGCGGAGGCAGCGCGAATCGGCCGGGCCAGGGCGGAGGCGGCGCGAATCGGCCGGGCCAGGGCGGCGGCGGCGTGAACCGGCCGGGCCAGGGCGGCGGCGGCGTGAACCGGCCGGGCCAGGGCGGCGGCGGGCAGCGCCCTCCGGCAAGTGCGAACCGGCCGAGCACGAAGCCGGCGACGCGCCCCGGAGAAGGCTCGGCGCGGCCCTCCACGCGCCCCGGCTCCACGCGCCCCTCCTCGGATGCCTTCGGCGGCTACGAGCGCGGCCGCGACTCGGTGAAGAGCAGCGATCGCGGGTCCGCGAGCCGCGGCGGGTCCGCGAGCCGCGGAGGCGGTGGCTCGAGCAGGTCCTCGGCGAGCCGCAGCTCGGGCTCGCGGGGCGGCTCCTCCTACGGGGGCTACCAGAGCGGCGGGCGCAGCTCGGCGAGCAGCAGCCGCGGCTCGTCGAGCCGCAGCGGCGGCGGCGGCGGCGGACACGGGGGCGGCGGCGGAGGTCGTGGCGGCGGCGGTGGCGGCGGCGGCGGACGCGGCGGCGGCGGGCGCCGATGAGCCGCGCGGCGCCGGCAGCGACCCGGGGCATCGGGATCCGAATCGACGAAGAGGACTCCATGACGCGAAGCATCGAACCCAGGGCCTTCTTCGCGACGGCGGTCGCGGCCGTGCTGGCGCTCGGCCTCGCGGCGGCGACCGAGGGCGCGCCGGCGCAGTCCCAGAGCGGGACCGGCGCCGCCGCTGCGACGAGCGCGGCCTCCGCGCCCGCCCAGCGCCGCTTCGCGAGCCCCAAGGAAGCGGCCGACGCGTTCGTCGCCGCCCTCCGCTCGACGGAAGAGGGAGCGCTGGTGGCGATCTTCGGCCCCGAGATCGCGCGCTTCGAGCCCACCGACAAGGTCGCGGCCCGCGTCGACCGCGAGCGCCTCGCCGACGCGGCGGCCAAGGTGCTCGAGCTGCGGCAGGACGCTCCGGACCTCGTGACCGTCGTGATCGGCCCCGAGGTCTGGCCTTTCCCGATCCCCCTGGTCGCGGAGAACGGCAGCTGGCGCTTCGACACCGAGGCCGGCTACGACGAGCTGCTGAACCGCGTCATCGGCTCGGACGAGCTGGCGGCGATCGAGCTGCTGCGGAGCTACGTGAACGCCCAGGCCGAGTACGCCTCCAAGGACCACGACGGCGACCAGGTGCTCGAGTACGCCCAGCGCATCCTGAGCCCGACGGGCACGCAGGACGGCCTCTACTGGCCGAGCGAGCCCGGCGAGGACGAGAGCCCCTTCGGCCCCTTCGTCGCCGAGGCCGGCGCCTACGCCAAGGGGCAGGCGGTCGGCGACCCCTACCGCGGCTACTACTTCCGGGTGCTGAAGCGCCAGGGCGCGGGCGTGCCCGGCGGCGCGTACGACTACGTCATCAACGGCAACATGATCGGCGGCTTCGCGCTGCTCGCCTGGCCGGCGGACTACGGGCGCTCCGGGGTGATGACCTTCGTCGTCAACCAGCAGGGCCGGGTGTACCAGAAGGATCTCGGCGAAGGGACGCCGAAGGCCGTCGAGACCCTGCTCAGCTACGCGCCGGACGCCACCTGGACCGAGACCGAGGCCGCGGCGACCGAGTAGCTCACGCCGAGAGCAGACTCCGCGCGATGGCGCGCACCTGCATCTCGTCGGTGCCGGCGTAGATCTGCAGCACCTTGGCGTCGCGGGCGAGCTGCTCGACCTGGTACTCGGCCATGTAGCCGTTGCCGCCGAAGAGCTGCACGGCCTCGAGGGCCACCTCCATGGCCGCCTGGGCGGAGTAGAGCTTCATCGCCGAGGCCTCGGCGAAGCGTCATCGACTTGCCCGCCGCCGACGATCTCGATGTGTGCGGAACACCATGTTCTGCACGTTCATGCGGGCCACCTCCATCTTCGCGAGCTTCAGCTGGATGAGCTGGTACTCGCCGATGGGCTGGCCCCATGCGACGCGGGTCTTGGCGTAGTCGACCGAGAGCTCGAGGCAGCGCTCGATGATGCCGAGCGACATCGCCGCGACGCCGCGTCCGCTCCATCGAGAAGGTGTCCTTGGCGCCGCTCTTGCCCGCGGCCGCGGCGCGGTCCTCGGTCTCGCCGAGCAGCCGCTCGCTGGCCGGCCCGCACGTCGGTCAGGAACAGCTCGCCGGTGGGCGAGCAGTGCAGGCCCATCTTGCGCAGGGGCTTCGACTGCACGAGCCCGGGCATGCCGCGGTCGAGCACGAAGTTGAGGATCTTGCGGTCCTTCGGGCTCGACGCCGGCTCGTCGAGCTTGCAGATGAACACGATCGTGTCGGCGTAGGGACCGTTGGTGATGAAGGTCTTGTTGCCGTTCAGGAGGTAGCTCGTCGCCGTCGCGGCGCGCCGTGGCGCTGCATGGCGCCGAAGGCGTCGGAGCCCGAGCCCGGCTCGGTGATGGCCCAGGCGCCGACCTTCTCGAGGGTGAGCAGCGACAGCGCCCAGCGCTCCTTCTGGGCGAGGGTGCCCTTGCGTCATGATGGTGGCGGCGGTGAGGCCCATCGAGACGCCCATCGCCGTCACCATGCCCGGGCAGAAGCGGCACAGCTCGATGATCGGGATGAGCTGCATCGCGGCGGAGTCGCCGCCGTCGCCGCGGGGCTTCTTCTCCTCCTTCGCGGCGCTCTCGCCCCGCGCGCGCGCCTCTTCGGCCTTCGGTCCTTCTCGATCTGGTGGCGGAAGCGCTCGCGCGCCATCTCGTCCATGCCGAAGGTCGCGGAACAGCTTGCGCAGGATGTCGTAGGGCGGCAGGTCGCCGTGCTCGAGCTCCTCGAGGTGCGGCTGCGATCTCCGCTTCGACGAACTTGCGGACCGTGTCGCGGATCATCTGATGGGACTCGGACCACTCGATCATCGGGGGCTCCTTGGGGGAGGCGCGCGGGCGCCGCGGGGCGAGGGAGTCTCGCCGGAAGCGCTGGCGCGCGCCAGGGCCGGGCGCCGGTCGCGAGTGCCGAGGGGCTCAGGCGGCGCGTCGCGCCGCCGCCGCGGGGCCCTGCTCCCGCTTCCACTCGCGCAGCCGCGCGTGGTACGAGAAGGTCGCGAGCATCCCGCCGAACATGTACCAGGCGAAGAGGGCCGCCACGAAGAGGCCCGAGAGGCGGCCGCTCTCGAGGATCATCACGACCTTGCCGAGCACGAAGAATCCGAGGAGCCCGGCCGCGCAGAAGCGGCTGCGGAAGAAGGTGCCGAAGGCGAGGGCGCCCACCAGCGCGGCGTCGACGAGGCTCGCGGCCGAGAGGCCCAGCACGTCGTTCCCGGAGCTCATGGCGTAGAGGCTGACGCCCGCCGTCAGCAGCGCCGAGAAGCCGCCGGCGCCGACCGCCGCGCCGATCGCCTTCTGCTCCTCCTCGGTCGGCTCGGGCCGGAGACCCTCGTCGCGGGCGCGGCCGCGGGCGCGAGCGCGGCCGGCTCCTCCTCGAGGGGCGGAAGCACCGTCTGGCGCCGCGGCGGTCTCTCCATGAGCTCGAGCCCCGAGTCCCCGCCGTCGTAGGCGGCGGCCTCGATCGGGTCGGGCCGGCAGACGGCGCACACGGCGAGCTCGTGGGGCAGCGGCGCCCCGCAGCTGCTGCACTTGACCTCCGGGGCGCCCATGGGCGCGGGGGTGGGCGCGGCCCCGCCGGAGCGCTCGCGCTTCCAGGCCTCGTACTCCTCACGGGATGCGAACCGAGGTGCCTTGGCCACGTCGCTCTCCTCCGCGTTCCCACGCGAGATCGGATTTCGGCAGGTGCCCCCCGGATCTGAAGTCCCGCCGAAGCCGGTGAGACCCTCCGCCCGCTAGGCTCCCCCCGTGCCGCTCAGGCTTGCGCGCGCCGTCCTCTTCGATCTCGACGGCGTGCTGATCGACAGCTTCGAGGTGTGGTTCCACCTGCTGGCCGGGATCGCGGCGGAGTTCGGCTATCCGGACATCTCCCGGGAGGTCTTCCGGGACGGGTCGGGGCAGGGGATCGACGCGGACGTGCGGCGCTTCTTCCCGCGTCACACGGTGCCCGAGCTGGAGCAGATCTATGCCGAGCGCTTCCCCGCCCATCTGGAACACCTCGCAGTGACCGAGGAGGTTCCGGCGCTGTTCGCCGCGCTTCGCCGGCGCGCCCTCGGCTCCGCGGTGATCACGAACACGCCGGCGGAGATCGCGCGCACCCTCGTCGAGCGTGCGGGGGCGACGCCCGACGTGCTGGTCGGCGGGACCGACGTCGCGCACCCCAAGCCGGCGCCGGACATGGTGATCCAGGCCTGTCTCCGGCTCGGCGTCGCGCCGGGCTCCGCCTGGGTGGTCGGAGACACGATCTACGATCGGGACGCCGCGCGCGCCGCCGGCGCCCATTTCGCCGGCCTCGGCATCGAGGGGGAGGTCACCCTCGCGCGCCTCGGCGATCTCCTGCCTCTAATCGAAGCGCCCTGAAACGAGGCCCGTGCCCTCGGCACGGCGCGTCGAAGCCGCCTACTCTGGCGCGAAGGGAAGGCAGCCTTGACCCAGGTGATCGTCGTCGGCGCCGGGCCCGCCGGGGCGAGCCTCGCGTACCTGCTGGCCGATCGCGGCATCGAGGTGGCGCTGGTCGAGCGCCAGCGGGATTTCGCCAGGGAGTTTCGCGGCGAGGTGCTGCTCCCCTCCGGCGTCGATGCCCTCGAGCAGATGGGCCTCGGCGAGGCCTACCGCCGGGTGCCGAAGTGGCAGCCCCGTTCCCTCACGGTCTACCTCAATCGCAAGCTGGTGGTGGACCTCGCCCTCGACCCCGCCTTCTTCGGCGGGCATCCGCCGGCCGCCGTCTCCCAGCCCGGGCTCCTCGAAGCGATCGTGGCCGAGGCCGCGGCCAGGCCCGCCTTCCGCTTCCTGCGCGGCGCGAGCGTGCGGGAGCTGCTGCGCGACGGCGAGCGCATCTCCGGCGTGCGCATCCAGACGGACGAAGGGAGCGAAGAGCTCCGCGCTCCCCTCGTCGTCGGCGCCGACGGCCGCGCCTCGATCGTACGGCGCCGGGGTGGCTTCGCGGCCGTGGAGAACGCGCCGCCCATGGACATCGTGTGGTGCAAGGTCCCCGCGCTGCCGGGCCTCGACGGCGCCCGCGGCTACGCCGGCGGCGGGCACCTGCTGCTCGTCTATCGCACCTTCGGCGACCAGCTCCAGGTCGGCTGGGCGATCCTGAAGGGGACCTTCGGCGAGCTGCGCCGCCGGGGGATCGAGCAGTGGGTCGGCGAAATGGCGGAGCACGTGACGCAGGACCTGGCGGAGCATCTGCGCCGCCACGCCGGAGCCCTCACCCACCCGTTCCTCCTCGACGTGGTCTCGGATCGCGTCACGTGCTGGAGCGCGCCGGGCGCTCTCCTGCTCGGCGACGCCGCCCACACCATGTCGCCGGTCGGCGGCCAGGGCCTGAACCTCGCGCTCCGCGACGCGATCGTGGCGGCGAACCACCTCGTCCCGGTGCTGCGCGCGGGCGCCGCAGGCTCGGCCCTCGACGCCGCCGCGCGCGCCGTCGAGGCCGAGCGGCTGCCCGAGATCGAGACCGTCCAGCGTCTCCAGGGCCAGGCGCCGCGCCTCGTGCTGAGCAGCGCCTGGTGGGGCGAGCCCGTCCGCCGCCTCGCGCGGCTCCTGCTGCGCAGCGGCCTCGCGAGGCGGCCGGCGGCAGCGGCCTTGCGCCTCTTCGCCTTCGGCGCCGCGCCGGTCCGCCTGACCGTTTAGAAGGGACCGGCTCTAAACACCCTTGCGGTACATCGTGACGACGCCCGCGCCGCCGAGGCCGAGGTTGTGCTGGAGGGCCACCTTCGCGCCGTCGACCTGGCGCTTGTCGGCTTCGCCGCGGAGCTGCCAGTTGAGCTCGGCGCACTGTGCCAGGCCGGTGGCGCCGAGGGGGTGGCCCTTCGAGAGCAGGCCGCCCGACGGGTTCACCACCCACTTGCCGCCGTAGGTGACGGCGCCCTAGTCGATCAGCTCGCCGCCCTTGCCCTCGGGGCAGAGGCCGAGCCCTTCGTAGGTGATCAGCTCGTTGGACGAGAAGCAGTCGTGGAGCTCGACCACGTCGACGTTCTCGGGGCCGAGGCCGCTCTGCTCGTAGACCTTCTCGGCGGCCTTCCGGGTCATGTCGGCGCCGACCATCTTGATGCAGCTCTTCTCGTCGAAGCTGCTCTTGAAGTCGGTCGTCATCGCCATGCCGGCGATCTCGACGGCCTTGGCGGCGAGGCCGTGCTTCTTCGCGAACTCCTCGCTGAGCAGAGGATCGCGGCGCCGGCGCCGTCCGAGGTCGGGCAGCACTGGAGCTTGGTGAGCGGCTCGTACACGACGGGGGCGCTCTTCACCTGCTCGAGGGTGTACTCGGCCTGGAACTGCGAGTACGGGTTGTTCACCGAGTGCTTGCGGTTCTTCCAGCCGATCTTGGCGAACTGCTCCGCGGTGGTGCCGTAGCGCTCCATGTGCTCGCGGCCGGCGTCGCCGAACATCTGCGCAGCCGGGGGCGCCTGGGCGAAGCCGTGCAGCTCGACCATCAGCTTGAAGTGCTGGTCCATCGGGTTGGTGCGGTCGGTGTACTTCACGCCGAGCGAGCCCTTCTCCATCTTCTCGAAGCCGAGCGCCAGCACGCACTCGGCGATCCCGCCCTCGACGACCTGCTTGGCCATGAACAGCGCGGTCGAGCCCGTCGAGCAGTTGTTGTTGACGTTGTAGACCGGGATGCCGGTGAGGCCGAGCGTGTAGACGGCGCGCTGGCCGCAGGTGGAGTCGCCGTAGCACGTAGCCGACGTAGGCCTGCTCGACGGCGTCGTAGGGGATGCCGGCGTCGGCCGCGACGATCTCGTCGAACCCCTCGCGTCGTCCCTCCTCGATGTCGACGTAGCGGCGGAGTGCCGCCGCGATCGCAGCCGAGAGGTTGCCACCGGCAAGCTCTTGAGCGCGATGGTAGATGGAGAGGTCTCCCTCGGAGACGTAGATGGTTTTGTTCGGCACGTATGCATCCTACCCTCTCGCGGTGCGGCTATCTATACGTAGCAGTATACATACATCGATGGAATCTGCAAGACCCTGCTCCTCCCGTTTTCGGGCTAGCGTGGTGCCGTTCAGCCGCGCCACCACCTCCGCGCGGGCTCGGGCAGCGCGAACTGGTACCCTGCTGCAGCGACGTGGGGCCGAGTCGATCGGGGCGGGGCCGGCACGATCTAGGTGACAGGAGATGGACGAGATGGCACGCGACGACGAGCGCCTCGCGCGCGCACGGCAGGAGCCCATCGTCGGTGGGTTGCCGGACATGCCTGGGATCCTTGCTGCGATCATGCTCACGCCGGGTCTTGGCGTGCATCTGAGGGGTCTGGCAGACGAGGTCCTGGTCAAGGACTTCCCGGGCGCGACCATCAGCCGCGTCGAACGGGAGATGCTGGCGACCGCCGTCTCGGCGGCCAACGACTGCTTCTACTGCATGGACTCGCACGGCGCCTTCGCGACGGCGCTCATCGAGCGCAGCGACGCGACGGAGCGCGCGCCGATCATCGATGACATCAAGCGCGGCTCGTTCGACGGCCTCGATGCCAAGATGCAGGCGCTGCTCCACATCGCGCGGACCGTCCGCCGCGACGCACTCCAGCTGACCGCGGCCGATATCGCTGCCGCCAAAGCGGCCGGGGCATCGGACGCGGACGTGCAGCTGGCCGTCATCATCGCGTCGGCCTTCTCCATGTACAACCGGCTGGTGGATGGCTTCCGTGCCAAGACGCCACCGAGCCCCGAGGCGTACCGAGAGCGCGCCAGCGAGATCGCCGAGCACGGCTACAGCGACCGACGGGTCGCGTCCGTCCCGAACTGATCGCCGGATCCGCTACAGGCCGTCTAGGCAGCGCAAAGGGCGTGCCCGTGGCTGGCCCCGATCCGGCCGCTGAAGCGAGCCACATGATCCAGACAGCTCCGCTGACGGTCTCTGGCTGATGGCCACCAGTCACGCCCTGACGCTCGGCCAGCGCAGCTACCCCGTGGTGCTGCCGAGCATCCGCGATCCGCGCCTGCACGTCGCCGCGGTCATCATCTCGATCCACGTCCTCGGACAGGTCGCGCTGGGGTTCCGGGTCACGGTCCCGCAGATCCTGGCGGCCATCGTGACCTGCGCGGTCATCGAGGTCGCGCTGACCTTTCGCAAGACCGGCATGTTCGTGTGGCCTGCCAGCGCGATGCTGACCGGCAGCGGCGTGGCGCTCATCCTGCGTACGACCGACACGAGGGCCGGCGACCCCTGGGGCACGAACGACTGGTACGTGTTCGCCATCGTGGCCGGTCTGGCCCTGCTCACCAAGTACGTCATCCAGTACCGCGGCTCGCATGTCTTCAATCCGTCGAACGTCGGCCTCGTGGTCGCCTTCCTCGTGCTCGGCCTCGAGCGGGTCCAGCCGCTGGACTTCTATTGGGGCCCGCTCGACGGCTCGCTGGCGCTCGCCTATCTGCTGATCGTCGGCGGCGGGATGGTCGTGACGCGCCGCCTGAACCTGCTGGCGATGGCAGCCACCTACTGGCTGACGCTGGCCATCGGCACGGCCATCCTGGCGGGATCGGGACACTGCATGACCGCCGATTGGGCGTTCGGACCGGTCTGCGGCAGCGACTTCTGGCGGACGATCGTGATCTCGCCGGAGGTCCTCATCTTCCTGTTCTTCATGCTCACCGATCCCAAGACCATCCCGGCCGGCCGTGTGGCGAGGATCGCCTTCGCGCTGTCGGTCGGTATCGGGAGCGTGCTGCTCATGGCGCCCCAGACGACGGAGTGGGGCACGAAGGTGGGCCTGCTCGCGAGCCTGGTCGTCATGTGCGCCATCCGGCCGGTCTTCGACCGCTACCTGCCCGAAGCCCGCTCGGAGGCCGATAGGCCCGGCCCCTTCCTCTCCCGGCTCATGGGCTCCGGCGTGGCTGGCGCCACGGTCCTGCGCTCGGCCGTGCGACTAGGCCTGGCGGGGGCGTTCGTCCTCGTCCTCGGCGCTGGGATCGTGCTCGCTGGAACGCCCGCACGCGGGATCCCCGGCGCGAGCAGCGTCGTCTACCTGGACGCGCCGCCGACGATCGACCCAGCGTCGCTGCCGACCGTCGCCATCGACCCAGAGGTCACCTCCTGGAACGCCGAGCGCGTCAAAGGGGAGGCGCCGGGCCTGGCCCTCACGTTGGCCCAGAACCTGGAGGTCGAGAACCTGGCGGCGCTGCGCGGCGACGCCAGCCTGCTGACGTCCGTGGACCATGGAGACCGACTGAAGGAGATGACCGCGGCGATCGCCGCGGCCAAGGCGTCCGGCCGAACGACGATCCCGCATTACGCGTTCGACTCGCTGTTCATGACCACCAAGTTGCTCGGCAGCCAGAGCGGCGTCGGCATCGCCTTCGAAGCGCGCGGGACGAAGACGGTCGAGACATACGATGCCGAAGGTGGCCTCCTGGACAGCCAGGCGTCGCCGTTCGCTGAGACGTTCGTGATCCGCCAGGCTCTCGGCGACGAGCGCTGGTTCAATGTCGGGGTGCTGCCCGGGCCCTGACCCTGAGCGGCCTGCGCCTGGCCCTGCGGAGGGGTCTCGAGCGCGTTGTGCTTCAATGCCGCGGTGTCCGGCCCGATCGTGGCCGACGGCGCGCGCCGTCGTCGCCGCCCGCCCATCGTCCTCATCGCCCTCGGCCTTGTCGTCCTGGCGGCCGTGGTCGCCGCGGTCGCGCTCGGCGCCGTCCGGTCCGTCAACCAGGACACGCCCAGCGCAGCAGCGCCGGCACCGCGGTTCGTGGAGGAAGCGGCGGCTGCCGGCCTCGATCACGTCTACGACGGCGAGTTCTCTTACTTCGTCGGCGGCGGCGTGGCGGCGTTCGACTGCGACGGCGACGGCAAGCCTGAGCTCTACCTCGCCGGCGGCATCCGGCCGGCGGCCCTGTTCAAGAACGAGAGTCCGATCGGCGGCGCGCTCCGCTTCGAGCGGCTGTCCGACCCCACGACCGACCTCGACGCGGTCACGGGTGCCTACCCGCTTGACATCGACGGCGACGGCATCACCGACCTGGCGGTGCTGCGCCACGGCGAGAATGTCCTCCTGCGCGGGCTCGGCGATTGCCGGTTCGAACGAGCCAACGAGACATGGGGCTTCGACGGCGGCACCGAGTGGACGACCGCCTTTGCGGCGACCTGGGAGGCGGGCTCGACGTGGCCGACCGTGGCGATCGGCAACTATCACGACGAGGACTTCACGAACCCTGACGAGCTCTGCCAGCCCAACCAGCTCGTCCGACCAGCGGTCGGCGGCAGCGGCTTCGGCCCGCCGACGACGCTCGCATCGTCGTGGTGCGCGCTCTCGATGCTCTTCAGCGACTGGGATCACGTCGGGCAACGCGACCTGCGCGTCTCCAACGATCATCACTATTACAGCGACCTGTCCGATGGCGAGGAGCAGCTCTGGAAGATGACGCCCGGTGAGCCGCCGCGGCTCTACACCCGAGATGAGGGCTGGCAGCTGCTGCGCATCTGGGGCATGGGCATCGCCAGCCAGGACATCGACGGCGATGGCCGGCCGGAGGTCTTCCTGACCAACCAGGCCGACAACATGCTCCAGACGCTCGTCGCTGGCGCGCAGGGGCCGGACTACACCGACATCAGCCGGAAGAGCGGCACGACCGCCACGCACCCGTATGCAGGCGGTGACACCCGGAACTCCACCGCCTGGCACGCCGAGTTCCAGGACGTCAACAACGACGGCCTCATGGACCTCTTCGTGACCAAGGGCAACGTCGAGGCGATGGAGGAGTTCGCGGCAAAGGACCCCCCCGACCTGCTCATCGGCCAGCCGGACCGCACCTTCGTCGAAGGCGCCCAGGATGCCGGCATCGTCGACTTCGCCAGGGGTCGTGGGGCGGCGGTTGTCGACTTCAACCTGGACGGCCTGCTCGACATCGTCGAGGTCGCGCGGCGGGAGAATGTCCGACTCTGGCGAGGGGTCGGCGCGGGCACGGCCCATGCGCCGGCGCCGATGGGTCATTGGGCGGCGCTCCGCCTCCAGCAGCCCGGGCCGAACCGCGACGCCATCGGTGCCTGGATCAGCGTCAAGATCGGCGAGCGAGTCATCGACCGCGAGCTGACGGTCGGCGGCGGCCACGAGGGCGGCCAGCTTGGTTGGACGCATTTCGGTCTCGGCCCATCGCAGACGGCCGAGGTCCAGGTCCAGTGGCCGGACGGCGAGGTCGGTCCATGGCAGTCCCTGCCGGCCGACGGCTTTGCGGTCATCGAACGCGGCGCCGACGCCGTGCGACCATGGACGCCGGGCGCCGACTGAGCGATCGGCCGACCAGGACCAGGAAGTCAGGGAGTGTGGCACCGATGGATCGCGCGCGGCTGGCGCCCGTCACCCTGCCCGACTTCGGGATGCCGACAGCCATGCCCTTCGTGCCGGCCGCGACCTACGCTGCCCGTCTTGAAGGGCTGCGGGAGCGCGCCGAGCGCCGCGGCTACCAGCACGTCGTGGTCTACGCGGACCGCGGCTCGACCATCGAGCTCCGATCGGGTATGGCGCTCCAGGCGGATGTCATCCCGGCCACCGCGACCGACTACTTCACGACCAACATCGAGGACGGTCTGGCGCTGGCCGACGAGGCCATGCGCGGCGCGATGGCGGCGCGCTACCCGATGCCTGGACGCGCATCCAGGCTCGTCGGAGCTTCATGCGTGAAGCCCTCGGCATCGACCTCCATCCGGACGTGCTGCCGTTCTCGAACATGCCGGCGCTGCTGCCACCACTCGTGCTCCGGTCGGACCACGCCATGACGCTGGTCGGCTGAAATGCCCGGCACGCCTGGCGGGCGAGGCTGATCGTGGCCGGTGATGCCACGAACGACGCAGCGGCCGAGGTCCGCATCGGCGGCGAGCCACTCGAGGTCGTCGTCCTGCCCGACCTCGGCGCCCGGCTCCACAGGCTGCGGGCGTTCGGGCACGAGCTGTTGCTGAGCCCGGACGACCCGGCGACCTACCGTCGTGACCCGTTCATGTGGGGCGCTTATGTGATGGCGCCTTGGTGCAATCGACTCGAGCCGTCGCCCATCGAGGTCGGCGGCCGGACCGTGG
The DNA here is from genome assembly GCA_963833535.1 of uncultured Chloroflexia bacterium. Classification (GTDB taxonomy): domain Bacteria; phylum Chloroflexota; class Limnocylindria; order Limnocylindrales; family CSP1-4; genus CSP1-4. The sequence continues at coordinate 34,686 of CAWHYC010000008.1, forward strand.
CGCTGGGCGTCAACTTCGTGGACGGCACGGCCATCCATGGCCAGGTCTACCTCCGTCCCTGGGCGATCGAAGCGCCGGGCTCCTTCGTCATCGTCGGTGGCGGTGACGGCTGGCCCTGGCGTTACGAGGTCCGCCAGCAGGTCACCGTCGTCGGCACCGACCTGCGGGTCGCCCTGGCGCTGACGAACCTCGACGACGCGCCGATGCCCGCGGGCATCGGCCTGCATCCCTGGTTCCTCAAGCCGATCGAGGTCGCCATCCGGGGCGAGTCGGTCTATCTGTCGAACCTGGACAGTTCCCCGCAGCCGATCGCGGTCAGTGGCACGGCCGACCTGCGCGCCCTCGGCAGGATGGCTGATGGGCTAGATGGCACCTGGGCGAACCTGACCGGGACGCCCGTCGAGCTGCATTGGCCCGATCTCGGAGTGCGGGCCGAGATGCGCGTCGAATCGCCGTCGCTGTGCATCGTGGCGGCCAGCCCTGGTGGCGCGCCGGCGGTGGCGGTCGAACCGGAGACGCACGCCCCGCAGGGGCTGCGACGTCTCCTGCGGAGCGAGCCCGACGCGTTGACAGTGCTCCCGCCAGGTGAACGATTGGAGCTGGTCATGGAGCTCGCCTTCGAGCGGTCCTGATGCCTGGGCCGAGAGGCGACCGTCCGGCAGCGTCGGCGAGCCGACAGCGGACCTTGCCACGGACGCGCCACACTGAGCAGGTGACGTCCCCCATCGCGCCACGCTCGCAGGGCCACGACGCATCGGGCGCGCCGACAGGCCATGTCTCCGAAGTGCCCACCGCAGATCAGCCATCCGAGCCAGGCGACGGCACGACGGCGCCGCCGCGGGCAGATTCCGCGGCTCGTCGATGGCGCACCCGACGCGGCTGGCTCGGCCTGGTCGTGTCCCGCATCGGCGACGACCGCATCCTGGTGGCGGCCGCCTGGCTGACCATCGTCATCGCGACGACGGCCATGGTCGCCAGCGCGATGCGCTCGGACGCGGTCGCGCGGTCGGCCATCCAGCAGGTGCTCGCCGCGGCGCCCGGCGCCGATGCCGATCTGCAGGTGGCGGCCTCGATCCACGCCGAGGAAGCCGAGCAGGTCGATGGCATCGTGCACACCGAGCTGTCCCGTGCGCTCGGCCCAGCCATGGGCACGACGTGGAGCTCGATCACCTCGGACGGCTACCGCCTGGCCGGCCGCGCCGCGCGCGACATCCTCGTCTTCGGCCAGTCGGACGGCCTGGCCGAACACGCTCGGCTCGTCGCCGGCGCCTGGCCACCGGCCGAGGCCGAGGCCGACGGCACGATCGTGGCCGCGATCTCCAGCGCGGCCGCGGGCCAGCTCGGGCTCGAGGTCGGTCAGCGCATCACCGTCCAGGGGCGCGGGGTCGACGGCACGTCGGTGCCGGTCCGCATCGGCGGTGTCTACGAGCCGCTCGATCCCGGCGATCGATACTGGTTCGGGGACGCCCTGGCCATCGACGGATCGCAGACGGTCGCGAACTTCACGACGCTCGGGCCACTGATGGTCGATCGGGCGCTCCTGCTCGGCCGCCTGACCGACATCTGGGCGGTCATGCGCTGGCGGGTCCTGCCGAATCGCGAGGCTCTCGATCCGACGACGGTCGCCGGCGTAGCCGGGGGCGTGGGAGGGCTCGCGGGTCGGATCGATGCCGACGTCGGACGCAAGGGCGCGGCCGAAGTCGCCTCGGACCTGCCGGCGTTGCTGACCCGGGCCACCTCCGGCACCCGATCGAGCAGCAGCGGCATCCTTCTCCTCGACGGGCAGGTCATCATCCTCGGGGGCTACGCCCTGATCATGGTCGCGGCCATGGTCGTCGAGCGACGCCGTGGCTCGACCGCCGTCCTGCGTGTGCGCGGTGCGACGACGGCGCAGCTCCTCCGACTGGCCACCACGGAAGCCGTCCTCCTCGTCGTACCGGCTGCACTGCTGGCGCCGATCCTGGCGGCCGGGCTCCTCGTCGTGCTCGGCGCGTTCGGTCCCGCCGGGGCCGTCTTCGTCGCCCCGCGATTGACGTCGGAAGCCGTCACGCTGGCGGCCATCGCGGCCGGCGTGGCCGTCATCGGCATGGCCATCCCCGTGCTGACCACGAGCGGCCCGATCGCCTCGATGCGCCGGTCCGTCGGCCGTCAGCTGTCGCGCACCGCGGCTCACCGCACCGGGCTCGATCTCGCTTTCGTCGCCTTCGCCGCGGTCGTCCTTTGGGAGCTGCGGGCCAATGGTGCGCCGATCTCGCAGTCCTTCAGGGGCAGCGTGGGCATCGATCCGCTGCTGGTGGCGGCGCCGGCCATCGGTCTGGCCGCCGGTGCCGTGCTGACGATGCGGGTGGTGCCGGCCCTGGCGACACTCATGGAGCGGCTCGCCGCGCGTCGGCCCGGTGTCGTCGCCCCGATGGCTGCGCGCTCGATCGCGCGACGTTCCTCGCGCTACAGTCGCTCGGCGCTGCTCCTGGTCGTGGCGGTCGCCATCGCCTTCCTGGCCGCCAGCTACGAGCGGACGTGGCGCCAGTCCCAGATCGATCAGGTCTCGACCGCGGTGCCGGTCGACATCATCGCCAAGGCCGCCGACACGACCGCAGATGCCCTGCCATCGATGGCCCTCGCCCGCGGCGCCTATCAACGCGTCGACGGGATCGCCGAGGCGGCGCCGGTCGTCGTGCAGCCGTTCGACACGCGTCGACCGAACGGTAGAGGCACCTTCGTCGCGATCGTGCCGGAGATGGCCGCGGGAGTCGTCGGCCTCCGCTCGGACCTTGCCGATGAGCCCTTCGCCGACCAGCTCCGCGCGATGGCGGCGGCCCGGCCGCAGCTCAGCGTCACGCGCCTGCCCGCGGGTGCCACGCGCTTGCGCGCGACGATCGACTCCAGCGTTCGTGCGGCGCCGGCCCCTGGCCCGACCTCCATCGCCCCCGCCACCGGACCGCTCGACCTGACCGTGACGGCGGTCGTTCGCGATGCGGCCGGCCTGCTCCATCGCGCGCCGTCGACCGGCCGCGCCGGCGCCGGCGCGACCACGGTCGAGATCCCGCTCGAGCTGCGGCTGCCCGACGGCACGACGCTGCCACCGGATGGACCGCTCGAGCTGGTGGCCGTCGAGCTGAGCGGGACGATCCCGCCGGGCACCGTCGCTGAGGGGTCAGCACGGCTGGTCGGCCTGCAGGCCGCCAAGGTACCCGGCGAGGGGACTGTGAGTGCGTCGGAATGGGCACCGGTCAGCATGGCGACCATCGACTCGGCGTGGAGCTTTGCCAAGGTCGTCGCACCGCGCATGGATCCGGACGGCCGCGTGGGCACGACCGGACCCGCTGCCAGCGTGGAGCTTGACGCCGAGTCGCCACCGGCCGGTCTCGACGAACTGACCATGACCATCGGCGCTCGCGAGCTGGCCGACATCGGCGGCGTCGCCCTGCCGAGCCTGGCCGACGAGCGCCTGGTCGGCCTCTCGCCGCCGGGCGCCGACGGCTCGGTCTCATTGACCCAGGGCTTCGCGGACATCCGGACACTGGACGTCGTGGGCACGGTGGGATTGGTACCGACGCTCGATCCCTCGCATCCGGCCGCACTCGTCGATCTGCCGACGATGCAGCTGGCCGAGTGGGTTCGAAGCGGCAGGCTGATGCCGGCGGACGGCTGGTGGCTGACGCTTGACGCCGGTGCCGACCCGACCGCGGCCAGCGCGGCGCTGGCCGCATCGCCGTTTCCGATCGAGACCAAGGCCGTGCGCTCGGATGCCATCGAGGCGCGCACGACCGACCCCTTCCAGGCCGGCGTCACCGCCATCCTCGGCCTCGTCGCTGGAGCGGCCCTCCTCTTCGCGATCGTCGGCCTGGCCATCAGCCTTTGGTACACGGTCTCCAGCCGGCGAGGGGAGTTCGCCGTGGCTCGGGCCCTGGGGCTCGGCCGACGACAGCTCCTTGGCTGGTTGGCCATCGAGTCGGCATTCCTGATCGTCGTCGGCGTCGTCGGCGGCATCCTCGTCGGCCTCGTCCTGGCCTGGGTCGTGATGCCCTCGATCACGCTCACGCTCGAGGGCCGTGCGCCCGTGCCGCCGCCGGTCGCGGCCATCGCCTGGGACCTCGCTGTGACGCTGCTCGCGCTCGGTGTACTGGCCTTCCTGCTCAGCGTCCTGGCCGCCCGGCGCGCCATCGCCAGCGTCCGCGTGGCCGCCACGCTGCGCATCGCCGAGGCCGATCGATGAGTACGCGCCCCCCTGCGCCGCGCGCTCTGCACCTGGCGCGCCTGGACTTGCGAGCAGATCGTGCCGGCTCACTGACGCTCGCCGTCCTGCTCTTGGTGACGACCACCCTCGCGATGGTGGCGCCGATCGTGTTCACGAAGGCCGCCGACGCGGCACTGCCGGTCATGATGGCGGCCGCCCCGCCGCTGCAGCGCGACCTTGCTTTTACCCTCGACGCCCGCCTGCCCGGGACGTCGGACGATCCCCTGGCGGCGGTGGTCGCCGCTGGCGACCACATCCGGGACTCGCTGCCGCCGAACCTGGCAAGGCTCATCGGGCGCGGCGTGATCGTGGCGGATACGGTCGAGATGCCGGCCTTCGAAGACAAGGTCAACGGTCTGAAGGCGGGCCTGCGGCTACGCGCCCAGCCGGACGTCGAGCAGCGCATCCACTACGTGCGTGGGCGCGCGCCGCAGCAGGGCACTGGGGCAGGGTACGAGATCGCCGTCTCGGCCGAGACGGCGGAACAGCTTCAGCGCGACCTGGGCGCCGCCATGACGCTTTGCGTGTCGTGCGGGGCTCCGGAGGAGCCAAAGACGGCCCCGGTGACCATCGTCGGTGTCTTCGAGCCGATCGATCCGAGCGCGGACGAATGGGCAGATCAAGCCCTCCTCAGCCCGACCGTGGTCCAGGTCGACCAAGAACACACGGAGGTTCATGGCACGGCACTCATCGCGACCGGCGACGTGGCGCCGCTCTGGAAGACCTTCGACTCGTCGTTCCGCTATGCGTGGCGCTACATCCTTGCCTGGGATGATGACTCCGCAGCGGCATCGGACGCCATCGCAGCCGAGCTCGGCACGCTCCGCGTAACGTACCCGTTCCGAGGCTCGACCGAGGGCTCGGATCTGCCCAGCATCTCGACCGGCCTGCTGACCATCCTCGAGCGCTACATCGCCGAGCGGAGCACCGCCCAGGCGGCCATCATCCTCGCGCTCATCGGGCCCGCCGCGGCGGCCATCGGTGCGCTCGGGATGATCGCGACGACCATCGCCCGGCGAAGGCAGTCGGCGGTACGCGTGGTGCGTGCCAGGGGTGCCACCGATCGGCAGGTGATCCTGACGCGACTCATCCTTGCGCTTGTGATCGTGCTACCGGCGACGGCCATCCCGGCGGCGACGATGATCGTGCTTGCCGGTCCTGCCTGGGCCATGGCCATCGGCCTCATCGCCGCCGCGCTGGCGGTCCTCACCCTGGCGCTGGTCATCATCACGACCAGGCACGTCATTCGCGAGGACGCCGGCCTCCTGCGACAGGCGCGCCCGACAGCCTGGTGGGGCGGAGCCCGATCGCTCGTCCGAGACGGCCTGCTGGTGGCCGTGGCGGTGGCTGGCGTGGTCTGGATCGGCCAACGCGGCGCGACCGAGGCGGCCGGTTCGAGCACCGGGGCAGTCACCTCGGGATCCGCCCTCGTCGGCGTCGATCCGCTCCTCGTGCTGGTGCCGACGATCGTCGCGCTGACCGGCGGCCTCATCGCGTGGCGTTGCTACCTGCCCATCGTCCGCGTCCTTTCGGCCGTGGCCGCGGCGTATCGGGGCTTCGTACCGGTGCATGCCCTGCGCGGGCCGTCGCGCGGAGGCGGCGCGCTGCAGGTGCCGCTCGTCATCCTGGTCGTGACGCTGGCCATCGGTGTCTTCAGCACCATCGTCGTCGCCAGCCTCCAACGCCAGCAGGACCTCGTGGCCTGGATGGCGGTCGGCGCGGAGTACCGGATCGACTCGGCCACACGCGACAATCTGCCCCTCGGGGTCGCGGACGTGCCGGGCGTCGAAGCCGCGGCCGAGGTCATCCTGCGGGATGGATTCCTGGCTGGAGGCTCGGTCCGGGCGATGCCGGTCGTTGCGGCGGCGCTCGACGCCGAGACGTACCGTCGGGTCGTGGCTGGCACGCCAGCGGATGGCCTGCTGCCAGAGTCGTTCACCTCGACCGCATGGGATGGGTCGGCGGGTACGACGCCCGAGACCGCCATCCCAGCCATCCTCGTGGGCCAGGCCGCCCGGCGGCCCGCGCTCGCGATCGGGGACGCCTTCGAGCTCTCAGGACTCGGCAAAGCCTCCCACTTCCGCGTGGCGGCCGCGGACGCCGAGTTCCCGGGCGCGGGGTCGCCGCAAGGGACCGTCATCGTCCCCGCGGCCGCCATCCGGGCTGCGGACCCGACGCATGCTTTCGCCCCGAATCAGATCTTCGTACGGGCTTCGCCGGCGTTGGGCACAGAGATGCGGGAGGGGACCGTCGGGCGTTTCGGCGCGCCGAACGTCGCCCTCGCCTCGCGTGCGGACGTCCGCGCAGGGCTGGAGTCGGACCCACTGGTCCGCGACACGGCTACCGGTTTCCTGCTCGCATTCGGAGTTGCGCTCTGCTTCGCGGCCCTGGTCGTGGCCGCCGCCGTCGTCGGCGACGTCGCCGCTCGCCACGGTGAGATCGCCCTCCTGCGGGCCCTCGGGACGCGACCGCGGCAGGTGCTCGGCGTCATCGTCGTGGAGCAGGGCACCGTGGTCATCACGGCCGTCGTCGCAGGGCTCGCCCTGGGCTGCCTGATGGGCCTCATCGCTGTGCCCAGCCTGGGGCTGGACCAGTTCGTGCGGCCCGGCCAGATCGTCGAGGCGACCATCGAGTGGCCGGTCGTCTCCAGCGTCGCGGTCGCCCAGGCGGCGCTGGCGCTGCTGGTCATGCTCGCGGCGACCCTCGTGGCGCGACGCCGCGATCCCGTCCCGGCGATGATGCGCGACGCATGAGCAGCTTCGAATCCCGCCGCCGCCACACGGTCGACGCCGGTGCCGACACGGACAAGGACGCGGAGCTCGCCATCCGCTGCGACAACCTGGTCAAGATCTACAAGGTCGCCGACCTCGAAGTCGTCGCCCTCCAGGGCCTCGACCTGCACGTCGAGCCGGCCGAGATGATCGCGCTCGTCGGCGCATCGGGCAGCGGCAAGTCGACGCTCATGAACATCCTCGGTGGCCTTGACGTTCCTTCAGCCGGCAGGGCCATCGTCGCCGGGCACGACCTGACGCGCATGGATGGGCGCGCCCGGACCAGCTACCGGCGCCGAGTCGTCGGCTTCGTCTGGCAGCAGACGGAGCGCAATCTGCTCAGTCACCTCTCGGCGTCCGAGAACGTCGAGCTGCCCATGCTCCTCGACGGCATCGATGCCCGCCAGCGCCGCCAGCGCGCGTCCCTGCTCATGGATCTCGTCGGCGTGCCGACCGCCCGCCGACACGGCCACCCCGGCGAGCTCTCGGGCGGCGAGCAGCAGCGGGTCGCCGTGGCCATCGCGCTCGCCAACCAGCCGCCGGTCCTGCTGGCCGACGAGCCGACCGGTGAGCTCGACGGCGACACGGCGGCGCAGCTCCTGACGGCTCTGCGACGTGTCAACGCCGAGCTGCGGACGACCATCGTCATCGTCACCCACGACCCCTTGGTCAGCGACCACGTCCAGCGCACGATCGCCATCCGGGACGGCCGCACCAGCACCGAGACGGTCCATTCCGGTGAGGCGATCTGGCTCGGCGACAGGCGCGCCGCGGCCGGCAGCGATCGAGGGGGCGCGCCGGGCGGCCGCACGTCAGAGGAGTTCGCCGTCCTCGATCAGGCCGGCCGGCTGCAGCTGCCGCGAGCCCACGTCGATGCGCTCGGCCTGCGTCGCCGCGTCACGCTGCGCCTCGAGGCCGACCACCTCGAGATCTGGCCCGACCGCGCGCCCCTGGCGGGGCCACCCGCGCGCGAGTCGACTGACGAACGCCCGACGACCGGGGACGACCCGCCGCCTGACCGGAAACCCGAGCCGCCACGCGCTCCCCAGCGACGCTCCGATGGCTGACCAGGCCGCCGCGCGGGGACAGGCTGGCCCGTGGCTGGTCGAGACCGACGGCGTGACCCGGGATTTCCCGAGCGGCACGGGCGTGCTCCACGCGCTGCGGGGCATCGACCTGCGTGTCCGCCCAGGCGAGTTCCTGGCCCTGACCGGCCGCTCAGGCGCCGGCAAGTCCACGCTCCTCAACGTCATCGGCGGGCTCGACCGCCCGACGGCCGGACGCGTCGTCGTCGACGGCGAGGAGGTCACGGCCCTGGACGAGGCCGGTCACGTCCGTCTCCGACGCGAGACCGTGGCCTACATCTTCCAGTCGTTCGGGCTCATCCCGATCCTGTCGGCGGCGGAGAACGTGGAGCTGCCGCTGCGTCTGCGCGGCACGGAGCCCGACGATCGACGGGCACGTGTCGAGGAGGTGCTCGACCTGGTGGGCCTTGGGGAGCGAGCCAACCATCGACCGTACGAGCTGTCGGGCGGGGAGCAGCAGCGCGTGGCCATCGCACGGGCGCTGGTCAACCATCCCCGTCTGCTGCTGGCCGACGAGCCGACCGGCCAGCTCGACGCCGCCACGGGTCGGACGATCATGGAGCTCCTGCGGTCGGTCGTCGAGACCGAAGGCGTGACGGCCATCGTCGCGTCACACGATCCGATGCTCCTCGACGTCGCCCATGCCGTCGTCGAGCTGCGGGACGGCGCGATGGTCGATGGACGCGATCAGGCCGCGGGCGCTTGACGCCGGTCGGTCGATCGCGGGGCGCGGTTCAAGGCGGGTCGCGTATGGCAGATGGCGTCCGCCTGCACGATCCGGTCGTCCGCGCGACCATGTGGGCATGACGCGTCCTCGACGATGGCTGGTGGGCGCCTGGGCGGTGGCACTGACCGTGACCACCCTGGGCGGACTGATGGCCCCGGCGCCGGCCAGCGCGCTGTCGGCCTGGGACGGGAGCATCAACGTCTATCGGACGGGCGTCTTCACGACCCAGAAGACCTGGTACTACTGCACGGCGGCCGACGTCCAGATCGTCGGTAACATCGTGCGCCACGATGACGACCACAGCCGGGCCGGGCAAGACCGCTACTTCAGCTACATGCGCGGCCACATGCGCTACGGCATCCCGGTCAAGCAGGGCGTCGACCCCGCAGGCTGGACGGCGGGCATGCGCCGCTTCGTCGACGATCGCTATCGGCTCGTGCGCAGCGCGACCTTCACCGCGCTCCTTCGATCGGCGGTCAAGGCGCTCCGCCGCACCAACCTGCCGGTCGCGCTCTTCGTCGACCACGGCAACCATGGCTGGGTCCTGCATGGCTTCTCGGCCACCGCCGACCCGGCGGTGACCAACGACTTCAAGGTCCTCAGCGTCCGCGTGACCGGGCCGCTGTGGGGTCGGCAGGACAGGACCTACGGCTACGACATGAAGCCGAACAAGAAGCTCACTCGCGCCCAGCTCAAGGACTTCGTGACGCGCTGGCATTACGCCGCCATCCGCATGGTCTGGGAGGGCGAGTACCTGTCGATCGTCCCGACGGGACCAGCGCCCTAGGCCCGTCTGGCGACCTCGAGCGTTGCCGCCGCGCCCGAGGTCACCTCGGAGGGGTGATCGTCGACTTGGACGCCATCAGGTCGAGGACCTGCTTGTCGGTCGCATAGGTGTCGCTGGCCTGACCCTGGGTCACGAACAGGACGCTGCCCTGGGCGGATCGATCGACGAGGTAGAAGGAGCGCATCGTGCCCAGCGGTGTAGGGCGCCCTGCCGATCCAGGACACCTCGGCGACCGTCGCCGGCAGACCTGAGACCGTGGTCGTCGACTGCGAGATGACCTTCCATTTGAGCGGGTCGGTCATCGCCGTCAACGCCTTCTGGTAGGGCGTCTCGTCGGCCAGCACGGCCACCGGGGCGTCCGGGAAGGTCTGGTCGGGCGGGATGACGATGGGCGACGAGTCGAAGAAGGCGCAGGCGTACTGCGGTGGCTCGTCGATGGTGTACCAGTTCTTGGGATAGACGACGGTCACTCCAGTGTCGGGCTGGGCGCACGACGTGGTCGGGACCGGGATCGGCGTCGGGCTTGGCTTGGGGGGGACTGATGGGGCGGCCGTGGGACCCGGCGTTCCGGTCGGCCCGGGCGTGGCGGTGGGGGCTGAAGTCGGCGCGCTGGTCGGGGACGCGCTCGGGCTGGCGGTCGCCACTGCAGATGCACTCGGACTCGGCGAGGCGGAGGCGCTCGGCGACGGCGACAGGCTGGGAGATGGCGAAGGAGACGGGCTCGGTGAAGCCTTGGCGGTCGGCGCCGCCGGGGGCGAAGGTGACGGCACGGCCACGGGCACCGGATTGACGAAAGCGCGGAAGAGCAGCGCGAGCACGATAGCCACACCGGCGACGCCAGCGACGAGGATCCAAGTGGAGGTGCCCGCGGCCGCGGAGCCACCAGCGGCTGGCTCGGTCGGCGGCGGGTGGTGTGGCGGTCATCGGTCCTTCGTCCCTATCCGTTGCGTGGCGTCGCGCAGGGTACCAGAGGCATCGGGGCGACGAGACAGTGTCGCTGCCGGCTCCCTCGGGCGGGGCGCGAGGCCCGTGCGCATGCCACAATCGAGCCGTTCCTTCCCGCCAACCGATCCGTCGTCCAGGAGGCCCGTATGGCCGTCGAACCCGCGACATCGATGAGCAGCGCGGAGATCGTCCGCATGGCGCGCGAGCACACCTTCTTCTCCTGGTCGATCCAGGGCCAGCTCGACCCCATCGCCATCGACCACGCCGAGGGCGTCTACCTCTACACGCCCGAAGGCCAGCGCATCCTCGACTTCAACAGCCAACTGATGAGCGTCAACATCGGCCATGGCGACCGCCGTGTGATCGACGCCATCACCACCCAGGCGACCAAGCTCCAATACGTCCAGCCGGCCTTCGTGACCGAGTCGCGGGCGCGGCTGGGGGCGAAGCTCGCCGAGTTGCTGCCGGGCGATCTGGACAAGGTCTTCTTCACGCTGGGCGGCGCCGAGGCCATCGAGAACGCCATCAAGCTGGCGCGCCACTACACGGGCCGGTACAAGGTTTTAAGCCGGTACCGCTCATACCACGGCGCGACGCTGGGCGCGATGACGCTGACCGGCGACCCGCGCCGCTGGGCCAACGAGCCCGGCCTCGTCGGCGTCGTGCGCTATCCCGACACGCATCGCTGGGGTGAGGCCGAGTCCCGACCGGCGGCGGAGGCGCTCCAGGGCCTCGAGGACGTCATCCGCTACGAAGGCCCGCAGACGATCGCGGCCGTCTTCCTCGAGACCATCGTGGGCACCAACGGAATCCTCATCCCGCCCGACGGCTACATCCAGGGCGTGCGCGAGATCTGCGACCGATACGACATCCTGATGGTCGCCGACGAGGTCATGGCCGGCTTCGGGCGGACCGGCAAGATGTTCGCCATCGAGCACTGGGACACCGTGCCCGACCTGATGACGATGGCCAAGGGCCTGACGTCGTCCTACCTGCCGCTCGGTGCCGTGGCCATGCGCCGCAAGATCGCCGAGGCGTTCGAAACGAAGATGTTCTATGGCGGCCTGACCTACTCCTCGCACGCCGTCTCCTGCGCGGCCGCCCTGGCCACCCTCCAGGTCTACGAAGAGGACGGGCTGGTCGAGCACTCCGCGCGCATGGGCCACGTCCTGCGGCGCCACCACGATGATCTGTACGATCGGCATCCCTCCGTCGGCGCGGTGCGCAACCTGGGGCTGTTCGGGATCCTCGACCTCGTCCGATCGCGCGACCCGTGGACGCCGATGACGCCGTTCAACGGCTCATCGGACGAGATGAAGGCCGTCGGCAAGTACCTGCGCGAGCACGGCCTGTACACCATGATCGCCAACAACTCGATCCACACCAATCCGCCGCTGATCATCACCGAGGAGCAGCTCGGCGAGGGTTTCGCCATCATCGACGCCGCCCTCGACATCGCCGACCAGGCCGTCACCGGCTAGCCTCCCGCCCGCCGGCAACCGTCCGCGGAGAGTCGGTGGCGCGTACTCTTCCGACATGACCGCCCGTCGCCGGTTGCGTCCAGTGTTCGGCGTCCTCGGCGTGATCGCCTTCATCGTCGTGACCTGGCTCCTGCTCAAGATCCTGGCCGGTGATCCGTGGCGCTTGGATGCCGCCGACCCGACGGCTATCACGTGGGACCCGCCGTTCCGCTGGAAGCCCGTCAACGACATCAACCTGCCCCATCTCTGGTCGGTCGTCGCCGCCTTCTTCGGGACCGATGCGGCGGGTGAGCCGTTCTGGGCGTCGCTTCTCAAAGCCGCCCTCTTCACGCTTCGGGAGTCGGTCCTCGGCTTCGCGCTCGGCGCCGGCGTCGGGATGCTGCTGGCCATCGTGCTGATCCACGTGCGCGTGCTCGAGCGCGGCCTGGTGCCGCTCCTGGTGGCCAGCCAGACGGTGCCCATCATCGCCATCGCGCCGGTCATCGTGGTCGGGCTCAAGGCCGGTTGGGCCGGGGTCGCGATCGTGGCCACCTACCTGACCTTCTTCCCGGTCACCATCGCCGCCCTCCGCGGCATGCGCTCCGCCGACCCGCGGGCGTTCGAGCTGATGCGCTCCTACGCGGCCGACCGCCGGACCGTGCTTCGGCGCCTGCGGCTGCCCTCCTCGCCGCCTTACCTCTTCACAGCGTTCAAGATCGCGGCCACCGCCAGCGTCGTCGGTTCCATCGTCGGTGAGTTCCCGGCCGGCATCCGCGACGGGCTGGGAGGCAGGCTCCTGACCGCGATGCAGTACTACTCCTTCTCGCCGGCCGATCTGTGGGCCGCCATCGTCGTCTGCGGCATCGCTGGCGTGCTGGCCTTCAGCCTCGTCGTCATCGCCGAGCGGATGGTTCTCAAGAACTACCGACCGACCGAGGAGTGAGCGCATGACCGACCAGCCGACGGGTCGGGGGACCTCCGACCAGCCGACCGGCCAGCGGACGTCCGACACCGTCGTCTTCAGCGGGTCGATCACCGACCTCCTGGCCGAGGCCGAGGCGGACGCAGCGAAGAAGAAGGCATCGGTCGAAGTCGTCGCCTTGAGCGGTGTCAGCAAGATCTTCGCCGGTGGCCAGGGTGGGGCCGGGGTCGAGGCCCTGTCGAACATCGATCTGACCGTCCGCGCTGGCGAGTTCATCTCGCTCATCGGACCGTCCGGCTGCGGCAAGTCGACCCTGCTCCGGATCATCGGCGATCTGACGAGTGCCTCAGGCGGGACGGTCACGGTCAATAGCAAGCCGGCCCGCCAGGCCCGCCTCGATCGCGACTACGGCATGGTCTTCCAGGCACCGGTGCTCTTCGATTGGCGATCGGTCCAGCGCAATGTCGAGCTGCCGCTCGAGATCACCGGTGTCGACAAGGCCACGCGCACGGCCAAGGCCAAGGCGATGCTCGACCTGGTCGAGCTGGGCGAGTTCGCGGAGCACCATCCCTGGCAGCTGTCGGGCGGCATGCAGCAGCGAGCGGCGATCGCCAGGGCGCTCGCCCTGGACCCTGCGATCCTGCTCATGGACGAGCCCTTCGGCGCGCTTGACGAGATGACGCGCGAGCGCATGAACCTGGAGCTCCTGCGCATCTGGGACCGGACCGGGACTACGGTCATCTTCGTGACCCACTCCATCGCCGAGGCCGTGTTCCTCTCGACCCGGGTCGTCGTCATGAGCGCGCGTCCCGGCCGCATCACCAGGATCGTGCCCATCGACCTGCCCAGGCAGCGGGATGTCGAGACGCGTGAGATGGAGCGGTACTTCCAGCTCGTGACCGAGGTTCGCGAGGCGCTGCGTGGCGGCGAAGGGGAGATCGACGAGGCCGCCGCGCGCCGGGTGGCCGCCGAAGGCTTGTCCGGATGACGCTGGCCTCGACGCCCGGCGACGCGTCGATGGCGACGGTGGTCGGGCGAACCCTGCGCAGCTGGCTGCTGCCGCTGGGCATCTTCTTCGGAGCCATCATCGTCTGGGACCTGCTGACGCGCGTCCTCGGCCTGCCCCAGTTCATCCTGCCGGCACCGTCGAAGATCGCCGAGGCCTGGGTCACGTACCTGCCGGAGCTCTGGTCGTCCGCGACCTACACGCTGGTCGAGATCCTGCTGGGCATGGTCATCGGCGCTGTGGGTGGCCTGGCTGCCGGCATCGGCGTGGCGCGCTGGGCGAGCTTGCGAGAGTCGATCCTGCCCGTCGCCATCGGCATCAGCGCCATCCCCATCATCGCCTTCGCCCCGCTCTTCAACAATTGGTTCGGGCTCGACAAGCAGCTCTCGAAGGCGATGGTGGCGGCGGCCCTCGTCTTCTTCCCGGTCATGATCAATACGGCCCGTGGACTGATGCACGTCGATCCGGCAGCCCTCGAGCTGATGCGTTCCATGGCAGCCAGCGATGGCCAGGTCTTCCGTGAGCTGCGCAGCCATTGCGCGATGCCGTTCGTCTTCACCGCGCTCAAGGTGGGGACCACGCTGGCGACCATCGGCGCCATCATCGGCGAGTACTTCGGCGCGCCGAGCATCTCGCTCGGCCAGTACATCGTGCGCTATGCCGCCTTTCTCGACCTCGAGCGCTCGTGGGCGGCGATCGTATTCGCCTCCGCGATCGGCATCAGCCTGTACCTTCTGGTGGCTATCGTGGAGCGCCTCGTGATGCCCTGGCACAGCTCGTATCGGACGGCCACGGAAGGATCCTAGGCGCGAGCGGGCGACCTGTTCTGGACTGGCCACGGGAGCTGCCGCCGTGATGGCACTCGGCTCGCTAGACTGGGCGCCATCGGCGGCGAGATGGCCGGGACCGGCCGCCATGCATGAGGAGGGATCCATGAGGTTGCGAAGTATCGCGGCGATGGCCATCGCGACGACGATGCTGCTGGCCGCCTGCAACGCCGGTGGCGGCAGTAGCGCCGCCGCGTTGAAGCCGGTTCGCTTACAGCTGCAGTGGCTTCCGCAGGAGCAGTTCTGCGGCTACTACGCTGCGCTTGACCAGGGCTATTTCAAGGACCAGGGCCTTGACGTCACGATCCTGCCGGGCGCGGTCGACATCGTGCCGGCGACCGTGGTCGCAGCAGGCAACGCCGAGTTCGGCATCAGCTGGCTGCCGAAGGCCCTCGCCTCGCGCGAGAACGGCGCCGACATCCAGTTCATCGGGCAGCCCTTCCAGCGTTCGCCCACCCTGCAGATCGCCTTCAAGGACAAGGGCATCACGAAGCCCGCGGACTGGAAGGGCAAGAAGGTCGGCAGTTGGGGCTTCGGCAACGAGGCCGAGCTGTACGCCGCCATCCGCAAGGCTGGCCTCGATCCGAACAACCCGGCCGACGTGACCATCGTCAGCCAGGACTTCACGATGAACGCCTTCGTGAACGGTGAGATCGATGCCGCCCAGGCGATGCAGTACAACGAGTACGCCCAGGTGCTGGAGACCAAGAACCCGAAGACGGGCGAGCTCTACAAGCCCGAGGACCTGGACGTCATCTCGATGCAGGACGCCGGCACCTCGATGCTCCAGGACGGCATCTTCGCCGACGAGTCCTGGCTCAAGGAGAGCGGCAACGAGGACACCGCGGTGGCCTTCCTCACGGCCGCCTACAAGGGTTGGCAGTTCTGCCGCGACAATCCCGACAAGGCCGTCGACATGATCCTGAAATACGACGCCAAGCTGCCCAAGGTCCATCAGGCCTGGCAGCTGAACGAGGTCAACAAGCTCATCTGGCCCTCGCCCAACGGCATCGGCATGATGGACCAGGCGCTCTACGACCAGACCGTCCAGATCGCCACCGATGGCAAGATCCTGACCAAGCCCGTCGAGGGCCAGGCGTTCCGGAACGACCTGACCGAGAAGGCGCTCAAGGCGCTCGAGGGGACAGATACGACCGGCGCGTCCTGGACGCCGACCACGGTCACGCTCACGGCGGGCGGCCAGTAAGGCTGCTCCCGATCACGTCGTTCTCGATGGAGGTCGGGCCCCGAAGGGTCCGGCCTCTTCATTCGCCTTAGCCGAAGGCGAGCTCGGTCGCCCCACGCTCAGCCGGCGTCGCGCTGAGGAAACGGCTCTGCCTGGAATACTCGGCTGCTATCGTCGGCGATCATGGGACTCGGGTTCGGACTCCTCAGCGCGCAACTTCGTCCGGGCGAGACCGACTGGACGCGTGCCTACGACGAGCCGATCCGCCTGGCGGTCGAGGCGGAACGACTCGGCTTCACGTCCGTCTGGACGACCGAACACCACTTCGTCGATGACGGCTACATGCCCTCGCTCCTCGTCGTCAGCGCGGCGCTCGCTCAGGCGACGTCGCGCATCGAGGTCGGCACCGGCGTCGTTCTGGCACCGATGCACCACCCGCTGCGCCTGGCGGAGGATGCGGCGACGGTCCAGCTGCTCAGCCACGGCCGGCTGGTCCTGGGCCTCGGGCTCGGCTGGTCCGGAGTGGAGTTCGTCGGGCTCGGCGCAGACATGCACCGGCGGGGTGCAGCCATGGACGAGGTTCTCAGGATCCTGCCCCAGGCATGGACCGGCGACCCGTTCACGCACCACGGCGAGGTCTACGAGCTCCCGACGCTGGCCGTCCGGCCGACGCCCTCGAAGCGGATCCCGATCGTCGTCGGTGGCGGGGCAGAGCCCGCGATCCGCCGCGCCGCGCGCCTCGCCGATGGGATCTTCGCGAACGCCCCTGCCGAGAAGTTCGTGGAGCAGGTGCGCTGGGTGCTCGACGAGTGCGAGCAGATCGGTCGCGACCCGTCGAGCTTCCGCTTCATCCACTACTCGGTGCTGCTTCCGGGCGCCTCCCGCGAGGCGGCGCTCGCCCGTTACCGCGACGTGCTGTGGGCGATGCAGTGGAAGTACTCCGACATGGAGGCCTCGGCGACTCGGCCGCTCCCGCCGCCGTCCCCGCCGCCGTTCGATCGCCCGGATGACGCTCTGATCAAGGGGCGGGCTGTGTACGCCGGGGTCTCTGACGAGCTCGTCGACGCGCTGCTTGACATCCGGCAGCGGGCGGGTGTGCCCGTCGAGTTCGTCGCCCGGAGCCACTTCCCGCTTCTCGAGTACGAGGCGCAGGCCGACCTGATGCGGCTGCTCGCCGGAGGGGTCGCGCCCCACATCTGAGTGGCAGGTATCAGCGGTGGCTGGTCCCGAACTGGCGGTCGCCGGCATCGCCGAGGCCGGGCAGGATGTAGCCCTTCTCGTTGAGCTGGCGATCGAGCGCCGCGCAGTAGATCGGCACGTCGGGATGCGCCGCGGCGACGGCGCGCACCCCTTCTGGGGCGGCGATGAGGTTGAGGAGCTTGATGCGGCGGGCACCCCAGGCCTTGAGCACCTCGATGGCGGCCGTGGCCGAGCCGCCCGTGGCCAGCATCGGGTCGAGGATGAGGCAGAGGTCCACGGTCGCGGTGTCGGGCAGCTTGTTGTAGTACTCGACGGGCTGCAGGGTGCGCTCGTCGCGGAAGAGGCCGAGGTGCCAGACCTCGGCGGTAGGCATCAGCTCCAGCATGGCGTCGACCATGCCCAGGCCGGCACGCAGGATGGGGATGAGCCCGATGCGGTCGGCGAGCTTGGCGCCGGGCGTGATCTCCAACGGGGTCTCGACGTCGATGGTCAGCGTCCGAGCATCCGCCAGCGCCTCATAGCCCAACAGCCAGCTGATCTCGCGCACCAGCTCGCGGAACTTCTTGGGCTCGGTCGTGGTTGCGCGCAGGAGCGCCAACTTGTGCTGGACTGCCGGGTGCCGGCTGACGTGGAAGGTGTCGGGCATGTCGGTGGCCGTCGGCGCGGCGGCAGGCGCAGTCTCGCTTGGCATCAGGTCGAGCTCCTGGCGGGGATGGCCAAGGCGATTCTAGCGATGCGCGACGGTCACCAGATGTCGCCCACGGTGTAGCCCTCCGGAAAGGGGTCGGTCGGGTCCAGGACCCACGATGCGAAGCCGGTGATCCAGGCCGTGCCGGTGAGCTCCGCCACGACGGCCGCCCGCGCCGCGGCCCCGCTGCCGACCGTCGTTTCCTCGATGAGGCGCCCGGTGAACGTCGTGCCCAGGATGCCCTCGTGGACGAACGCCTCGCCGACGCCGAGCTGTCCCTTGGCGTGGAGGACGGCCATCGCAGCGCAGGTGCCGGTGCCACACGGCGAGCGGTCCAGGGCCCCGGTCCAGGTCGACGGCCGCTCCCAGTCGAGGACGCCGGTCGAGACCGTGACGGCGTTGCGGCGCGATGAGGTCACCGCGTGCGGCGGCCCCGAGAGCTGGGCGATGGTGATGCCGGCGAAGCCAGGCTGCTCCGGATGGACGACGGGCAGCTGCTCGCTGGCCGCGGCCTTGATCATCTCCGAGATACGCGTGATGTCGCGTCCCTCGTCGGGCGCCAGGCGCAGGCCGAACGCCTCCGCCGAGGCGATGACGTAGAACATGCCCCCATAGGCAACATCGACCACGACCGTGCCCAGCTGCGGCACCTCGATGGGCGTGTCGAGGTAGGCGGCGAAGGCTGGCACGTTCCGGAAGGTGACGCTGGTGACCTTGCCGTCTTGGCACTCGGCGCGGACGCGGATCAGCCCGGCCGGCGCCTCGAGGACGACCTCGGTGACAGGCTCGGTCATCGGCAGCATGCCCGTCTCCAGGAGCGCGGTCACGGTGCACATCGTGTTGGTGCCGGACATGCCCGGGTACTCGACCTGCTCCATGATCACGTAGCCCGCCTGCGCCTCGGGATGGTTCGAGGGCAACACGAGGTTGACGTTGGCGGCGGGATACCCGCGTGGCTCGCGCAGCATCAGCCGACGCAGCTCGTCGCCGTCGCGCCACAGCCACTGCATCTTGTCGTACATCGTCTGGCCGGGAACGTCGAGCACGCCGCCGACGATGACGCGGCCGGGCTCGCCACCGGCGTGGGCCTCGACCGCCTGGATCATGCGTGAGAAACGCACGTCGAACCTCCGGGCCGCGATAGTAGCCGCCGGCGCGGGTCGCGGGACGATCGAGGCCGCTCGCCCCGGGCGAGGCCTAGCGGGCCACGTCCCGCCGCGACATGCCCCAGGCGCCCAACAAGATGCCGCCGACCGCGATCACGACACAGGCCACGATGCCGGTCCCATCCCACTGGCCGATCATCGGCTGCCCCATGTGCGCGGTCAGGGCAAGCTGGTGGAGCGCGTCGAGGTTGAGCGGCGGCGCGACCAGGTCGAGCAGGTAGGTGGCCACGACGAACAGGGCGGCGATCTCGGCAGCCAGCGACGTCCTCCACAGGCCGCCGATCGCGAAGCCCACGCCGACGATCGCGGCGGCGTAGAGGCCGAGCGCGGCGCACCCGACGATGGCGTCGCTGGCGGCGAGGCTTCCAGCCGCCGAGCCCAGGGCGATCCCGGCCGCGAACAGGACGGTCATGGCTGCGGTGGCGACCAGCGCCGCTGCACCGCCGGCGACGACCCACCTCGCTCGTGCCATGGGCGTGGTCAGGAGCATCTCGAGACGGCCGTCCGTCTCGTCCGACGCCCACCGTGAGACGAACGTGGCCGCCGCGAAGCCGGCTGCGATGTACAGCAGCTCCGCGTAGAGCTGCAGCCACCCGCCGACCGACGCGAGGTCGATGCCGGGGAAGAGCGCCGCGAAGACGCCCTGGAAGCTCGGGGCGCTCCCGAGCTGATCCGCGAGCACCCCGGAGAGCGAGGCGTAGAGGATCCCGATCAATCCCAGGCCGATTCCCCACGAGAGCGCCCGCGGGAGCTGCTCGCCGAATGCCCGGGTCGTCGGCCCGCGGACGCCGAGGACCACGGCCGGCATGCCCGGGAGGGACAGCCCGGCGGTGACGCCCAGGTCGCGGCGCTCGAAGAGCTCGACGCCGATCGCCAGGAAGGCGACGCCGAGGATCCCCACGAGCGCCAGCGGCGGCCAGTCATAGACCCCGACGAGGGGCACGTGGTCGAACGTCCAGGTGAACGGGCTGAGGGCCAGGAGTGGGCCGCCGACGCCCAGGCCGTTCGTGATCCACAGGGCGGCCATCGCTAGTCCGGCGACGCCAGCCGAGCCGGCCCGGCCGAGCAGCGGCGAGAGCGCGAAGGCGAGCCCGCCGAAGAAGAGTGCGATGAAGCCGACCCAGAGGGCGAAGCCGACGGATGACAGGAGCGGGATCGAGTCGCCCAGTGCGGCCTCCCCGAAGACGTTCGAGCTGAACGTGGTCATGACGGCCAGGATCGCCATCGCCAGCACGAGGAGCGTGATGTGGGCCGCCAGCTTCTCGAGGGCGATGCGGCGCTTGCCGAACGGAGCCGCCGCCACGAAGTCGAGGCTGCCGCGGCGCGCCTCACCGGCCAGGGTCGATGAGAGCGCCAGGATCGACCAGGCCGCCGTACCGAGGACGAAGAGCGCGCCGTACTTGAAGGTGATGTAGCCGCCCAGCGTGCCGACCTTCGAGCCGATCAGCTCGACGTTGCCGAATAGGCTCATCATCGACGCCGGGATGCTTCCGAAGAGTGCGCTCACCTCGAGCCTGGCCGCGGGCGTGGGGAAGATGCTCGACACGGCGACGCCCATCACGAGCGCCAAGCCGCCGAGCAGGCCGGCCGCGATGATGAAGGCGAGTCGCGAGTCGCGGATCGTCTTGCCGTAGATGGAGCCGAAGCCGTAGATCTTGCGGCGTAGCGGGATCGGTGGGAAGGTCGCAGCCCGGTCGGGGCTGGTCGTTCGAACGGCCATGTCAGCCCACCTCCACGGTCTCACGGCCGTACTGGGCGAGGAATGTCTCTTCGAGGCTCGGCTCTCGCGAGACGAAGTCGAGGAGCTCGTAGCGGGCCGCCGCCTGGACCACCGGCGTGATCGGCCCGGCCACGCGCAGGCGCAGGATATGGTCGTCGACCGCAACGTCGCTGACCCCCGGCAACGCCTCGAATGCGGCTGCGGGAACCTCGCCTGCGAAGCGAAGCTCCACCTGGTGGTGGGCGAGATCGCGCAGGTCGTCGACCGTGCCGAGCTTCACCAGCCGCCCCTCACGGATGATGCCGACCCGGTTGGCGGTCTTCTCCACCTCCGAAAGGATGTGGGAGGAGAGGAAGACCGTCGCGCCGCCCGCCACCGCCTCGTGGAGGATCGTGAAGAAGGTCTGCTGGACGAGCGGGTCGAGTCCCGACGTCGGCTCGTCGAGCAGCAACAGCTCCGGGCCGTGCTGGAGGGCGATGACGAGCGCGACCTTCTGCTTGTTGCCCTTGCTGTACTCCTTGAACCGGCGCGATGGGTCGAGGTCGAAGCGCTCGATCAGCGAAGCCTGGTAGGCCTTGTCGACCCCGCCGCGGAGGTTGGCGAAGTACTCGAGGTGCTGGGCGCCCGTGAGTCGATCGTAGAGCGCGAACTCCCCGGGCAGATAGCCGACCCGGCGGTGGATGGCGACGGGGTCGACCGTCGTCTCGATGCCGAAGATGAACGCCTTGCCGCTGGTCGGACGGATGAGGTCCAGGATCGTCCGGATGGTCGTCGTCTTGCCCGCGCCGTTCGGACCGAGGAAGCCGAACACCTCGCCCTCAGCGATCTCGAGATCGATGTCCACGATGCCCCGGTGCGAGCCGTAGGACTTGGTCAGCTTCTGGGTCTGGATGATCGTGGTCATCGATGTCCTTTCATTCGGCGATCTGGTCGAGCGTCACTCGAACCAACGGCGGAGGTCGCCAGTTTCGAGCCAGCGGAGCGACCCTGAGCGAGCCCCGAGGATCTGCTCGATCGCCTCGGGATAGGCGTTCACCGCAGCCTCGACCTCGTCCAGCGTCACGAGCCGGTCCCGGTGCTGGCTGAACAGCTCACCGGCATGCTCATTGGCGCCCAGCAGGAGCGAGACCAGGACGCGCGCGACACGATCGGCGCCGGTCACGGCGAAGCTGCCGTCCATGACGCCTTGCTCGACGATGGTCGTCAGGACGGGGGTCATGGTCGCGACCACGCTGTGCCGGAAGCGCTCTCGCACGAGGGCGTTGCCATCCGACAGCCAGACCTCAAGGATGGCCATCAGCAGGTCGATGCGCTCGGTCTTCCAGCTGGCGATGCCCGAGAACAAGCCGGCCAGCTTTTCGGTCGCCGGCAGGTCAGGATCGTCGACGATCGGTCGGACGGCTGCCATCGCGTCGGTGACCATACGGGCCACGACTGCGTCGAGCAACGACGCCTTCGAGTCGAAGTAGTGGTAGAAGGCGCCGCGCGACGCGTCGAGCTCGTCGAGCAGGTCCTGGATGCTCATCTGCTCGTAGCCCTTGGTCTGGATGAGCCGTTGGGCGGCGTCGATGAACGCCTCCCGACGAACGGCATACCCGACCGCATCGACCGTCCGAGCCATCAGCTTGGCATCCCCGATTTCACAGACCGACCGTCGGTCTGATGATACGCCAGACGTCAATGTGCGCCCGTTGACGAACAAGGGACGATATCGGTCGTGACCAACACGCGTCCCCGCGTTCAGCCCCGCGCCAGCCACCGGACGGACTGGCTGATGGCAGGTCTCGGCCTCCTGCTCGTGTACGGCGTCTACCTCGGCGCCTGGGCCGACGGGCACGGTCGGTACCAGGGCAACACCGTCTCGACCTGGTACCTGCCGGCATTCCTTGGCTACCTGGGGAGCATCGTCGCGCTGCTCGTTCTCGGTGCGCGCGAAGCGGCCAGGCACGGCGGCTCGCGCCGCGCTGCACCGCCAGGGTATGAGGTCGCCTTCGCCGGCGTCGTCCTCGTCGCTGCCGCGCTGCTCATCGACATCGGCTGGCAGGTGATCCTCGGCGACGAGAGCGGTCAGGAGCGGACGTTCGCCCCCGGGCGGATCCTGCTCTGGCTTGGTGTCGGCATGATCGCCGCCGGCCCGCTGGTCGCCGCCTGGCGACGGATCGACGTGGCCGGGGACACCGCCATCGCGGACCACGAGCGTCGGGCCGATCGCGATCCGAGCCTCCGGCCGCATCTCCGTTCCCGCCTACCCCAAGTGATCTCGCTCGGCCTCACGCTGGCCGTGCTCACGTTCCTAACGAGCGTCGCCACCCCGTTCACCCAGCACTGGGCGGAGCGCGACCGGTCAGATACGACACTGGCGCGGCCAGATGACATCTGGACGATGGCCGCCGATGGCTCACGTCAGACCCGCCTGACCACGGCCAGCTCCGGGGTCGAGTCGTTCCACGAGCCGATCTGGGTGCCGGACGGATCAGCCATCCTGGTGACCACCGGTCGAGCCCTCGAGGATCCGGGCCAGGGTGTGGCTGGCGTTGCGTTCGACATCGCGCGCATGACACCAGACGGCGTCATCGGTGCGGCGATGACCGACACGCCTGACTTCGACGCCCAGGCCCATCTCTCGCCCGACGGCCGACAGGTCGTCTTCAGCTCGCAACGGCTGACCTCGTCGGCCCTACCGACGCCGGCGCCATCGGGCGCCACGGCCACCGCGGTGACTCCCGTGGTCGGGGTGGGAGGCGGGCCCCAGCCGGGCCGCGACCCAGGGCTGGGCGTCGAGAACGGCGGCACATCGCCAGCGCCGGGCTTCCGCTGGGACATCTACGTCGCGAACGCGGATGGCACAGATCAGCGACGGCTGAGCGAGGGCGGGACCATCAACATCGCGACCGGCTGGGGACAGGACGGGCGGATCCTGTTCCACTCAGACCGCGACGGTGACTTCGACGTCTACTCCATGCGCGCCGACGGTGGCGACCTGCGCCAGCTGACGGACGATCCGGCCGACGACACGTGGCCCGCCTGGGCGGCCGACGGCAGGATCGCCTTCACGTCGGATCGGGAGGGTGGGTTCGAGATCTGGGTCGCCGCGGCCGATGGGTCGGACCCGCACCGGCTGACCGACGATCCAGCCGACGATTGGCTGCCGGCGTGGTCGCCAGACGGCTCGACGATCGCGTTCCTCAGCTCACGCAGCGGCTCGGTCGACATCTACTCGGTTCCCAGCTCAGGTGGCGAGGCGCGCGACCTCAGCCGGACGCCAGGGATGGACGAGCTGGTCACCTCCGGGTCCTGGTCGCCGGACGGCTCGACGATCGTCTACTCATCGTTTCCGCTCCCGTCCGCGACCATGGATCCCGAAGTCAGGACCCTGCTGGCGCTGGCGGCCATCATGGTCTGGTCGATCGTGCTGGTCGGCTTGATGCTGGCTTCGGTCCGTCGCGCCAGCTTGCCCCCCGCGGCCATCACGATCGCCCTGTTGATCGCGGCGGTCCCGGCCGCACTGGCCAGCGACGAGCCACGAGCCATCGTGGCCGCCGTCGTCGCCGGCGTCGTCGGTGATCTCCTGGTCTGGTTCCTGCGCCCTGGTCCGACGCGGCCGCGAGCAGCCTGGCTCCTGGCGACGGTCCTCCCTGCCACCTGGACAGCCGCATATCTCGTGGCCGTGGCGGCTTCCACCGGCACCAGCCTCTCGACGCACGCCGCCGCCGGAGCCGTCGTGATGAGCGCGGTCCTTGGCCTGCTCATGGGGCTGCTGGTGGTGCGTGAGCGCGGAGGGCAGACGAGTCCCCAGGCAGAACCGCCGAGCTGATCGTCCGTCCCCGCCTGGCATGCGCGGTCGGGCGCGATGCGCGATACCATCGAGTCGTGCCACAGACGAGGACGGCTGCGCGTCCCACGACGACCGCGACCACCCGCGCCTCTCGAGCGACTCGTCCCCGGACCAACGGTGGCACCCCACCCTGGCCGGCCAATGCGGCCGCTCCCGTGCTCATCGAGCAGCGTCGCGGCTCGATCACCGAGAGCCGCCACCGCGGTCACGTGGTCCAGGTCGGGAGCGATGGGTCGATCGAACGTGCCACGGGCGATCCCAACGTGGTCGTCACCCTGCGCAGCGCCGTCAAGCCCTTCGCGCTGCTTGCCCTCGTCGAGTCCGGGGCCGCCGACGAGCTCAACCTGACCGATGCCGAGCTGGCCGTCATGGCCGCCTCGCATCATGGTGAGGACCTCCACGTCCGCACCCTCCAGGCCGTCTTCCGGCGCGCCACCCTGAGCCAGAACTTGCTCGCCTGCGGGACGGCCGGGGCACCGCTCGACGAGCTGACCCGGGTCCGCCTGGCGCGTGATGGCGAGACGCCCGGCCCCATCCGCCACATGTGCTCCGGCTTCCACGCCGCCAGCATCCTGCTCAGTCACTACGCCGGGTGGTCGATCGAGGACTATTGGCACGCCGACCATCCAAGCCAGGCGGCGGTCCGTTCGGCGGTCGCCCGGGCATTCGGCGTCACGCCCGACGACCTGATCACGGCCGGTGACGACTGTGGTGTCCTGACCTACGCCTTCCCATTGGTCGAGGTCGCCCGCGCCTTCGCGCTCCTGGCCGACCCGGCGGGTGCCGCGAACGATCAACGCCGTGCGGGCCTGGTGCCGTCACTGACCCGCGTGCGTGACGCGATGGTCGCAGCGCCGGAGCTCGTCGGCGGCGCACGTGACAGCCTGACGACCTCGATCATGAAGGCAGCCGCCGGTCGGATCGTTTCCAAGTCCGGTGCCGAATCGCTCGAGGGCATCGGTTTCCTGCCTGGGCCTGGGAACCTGCCGGGTGGCGGCATGGCCACCAAGATCGACGACGGGGATGGACGCGATCGGGCGCTTGCGCCGACGGTCGTCGAGGCCCTGGCCCAGGTCGGAGCGTTGGACGATCGAGCCATCGCTACGCTGGCCAGCTTCGCGTCGCCCTTCGCACGCGATGCGCATGGCGACGTCGTGGCGCGAGCCGTCCCGGTCTTCGAGCTTGCCCCCATCTCCGAGCTGGCCTAGCCATGCAGCGCGTCCCCGACCCGTACCGCGTGCTCGGGGTAGGGCGCGAGGCGACTCCGGCCGAAGTCAAGGCCGCCCATCGGCGCCTCGCCAAGCGATACCATCCGGACGCCCCGAACGCCGATGCAGACCGCTTCCTGGCGGCCCAGGATGCCTACGAGCTGCTGCGTGACCCGCTGCGCCGACGTGATTGGGATCGCAAGCACGCGACCGGCCCCGTCCGTGCCGGGCCGGCCACGACGTCCGGCCGACGGCGACGTGCGGCCGACGCCGCGCCGTCGGCCGACCCATCGGCCCCGACACGGCCGCCGAAGACCCGGCGTCGGGCCACACGGGGCGGGTCAGACGCGACGTTCGGGCCCAACGACCGACCGCCCCAAGCCGACAGCTGGACGTGGACCGCCGAGGGCGTCCCGTGGTGGGAGGACGGCGGGTCGCCGAAGGGCCGGCGGCCGTCCAGGCGGAGAGGCGCCGGCGCTCCAGCTGAGTCGGCGACGGCCGCCGAGGGCGGCCGTCCGTCCGCTGCCCCGGCTGCCGACGAGGTGGGATCGGCCGGGGCGGCGGGTCCTCGGACCCCGCCAGCCGGCGAGGCCGAGCCCGCCGCTGGATCGCGCAGTGACGTCGACGTCTTCTCCCGCTCCAGCGGTGCCGCCTGGTCGTCCGCCTCGCGGGCGTACTTCCGTCGCCGCTCCGCCGACATGCCGAGCGGCGCCGCGAACCCCGATACGCCACGCTGGACGACCCCGATCGGCGCCCCGATGCCGCGTCGGTATGGGCCGTCGCCGGCAGCGGAGACCGAGCACCAGCCGGTGGCCGAGGAGCACGATGGCGCCGCTCGCGGCCTCGGCTCGACGCTGTCGGCCATCTTTCGGCGGGGTGGGCGTTGAGCGACCGGCCCCTCGCCGGACCCGACCTCCTGCGCTCGGTCGGGCTGGACGTCGACGGCCCGGCCGCCTGGGGCACCCGAGTGCGGTCCAATCGCCCGGGCGTCTACCTCGTCGAGCTGCCGGCGGCACCCGACTCAGCTCCGGTCGATTTCGACGCCGTCGGTCAATGGCTGGATCGTGTGCCGACGCTGACGCTCGACGGCGTCCGACCGACCGGCCGCGAGCTCGCAGCCCGGTTGCATCGCTTCTGGCTGCCCAACCAGCCGGTCCTCTACGTCGGCATGTCGGCGGCCTCGCTCGGCGCGCGACTCGACGCCTTCACCCGCACGCCGCTGGGTGACAAGCGGCCATACGCCGGTGGTCATTGGCTGAAGGCGCTCAGCGGGCTCGACCGGATGCGCATCTGGTGGGCGGAGACCGACGCCGCCGAGGAGTACCTCGACGGGCTCCTCGATGCGTTCGCCGCCGGCGTCCCGAGCGAGGTCGCGGGCGCCATGCTCGACACGTCCGTGGTGCTCCCCTTCGCCAATCTCCAGGCGCCCGACGGTCGTCGCAAGCAGCACGGCATCCGCGCGGCGCTCGGCGACGATGAGCCGACCGGACCGGTCACGCCGGCGCAACGACGCGCAGCCGCCGCGAGACCGGCGCGCGGCCCCGCCCATGGCGTCCGGCGCTCGGACCGCGTGCTGACGGACCCGACACCACGCCGGGCTTATGTCCGGCGCGAGACTGCGATCCCGGCCAGCGGACCGAACGCGCCTCGTCCAGCGACACGCGTCACGGCCAGCGGCCTGGCGGCCATGCAGGCCGAGCACGAGCACCTGACGACCATCGCGCGGCCGGCCATCGTGGCCAGGATCAAGGCCGCCCGCGAGCTTGGCGACCTGCGCGAGAACTCGGAATACCAGGAAGCTCGGCGTGAGCAGTCGTTCGCCGAGGGCCGCATCCAGACCCTTGAAGAGCTCCTCCGGCATGTCGAGATCATCGAGGAAGGTGCCACGATCCATCGCGTCGAGCTCGGCTCTGCGGTCGTCGTCGAGGATGGCTCGGGGGAGTCGACCTTCCGGATCGTCGGTCCGTCCGAGTCCGACCCGCGTAACGGGCGGATCTCGTCGCGTTCACCCATCGGCGCCGCCATGCTCGGCCACCTGCCCGGCGACGAGGTCGAGGTCGTCTCGCCCGCTGGCTCGACGGTCTATCGCATCGTCAGCATCGGCTGACCGCGGGACCGGCCTGCCGTGACCATCCGCTGCCGCATCGCGCCCAGCCCGACCGGTCCGCTCCACGTCGGCACGGCGCGCACGGCGCTCTTCAACTTCCTCTTCGCCCGACATGTCGGCGGCACCTTCGTGCTGCGGCTCGAGGATACGGACGTGGCTCGCTCGACCGTGGGATACGAGCGCGACATCCTCGACGGCCTCCATTGGCTCGGCCTCGAGTGGGATGAAGGGCCAGAGGTGGCCGGTTTGCCCGCCCGCGGTCCATATGGGCCCTATCGCCAGATGCAGCGCTTACCGCTCTACCAGGAGGCCGCCGAGCGTCTGCTTCGTGAGGATAAGGCCTATCACTGCTACTGCACGCCGGAGGAGTTGACGGCCGACCGTCTCGCCCAGGAGGCGGCTCGGCAGGCGCCGCATTACGTCGGGCGCTGCGCCCATCTGTCGGCCGCAGATCGACGCGCCCGCGAGGTCGAGGGACGGCGACCCGTCGTCCGGTTCCGGGTCGGGGAGGGCAGCGTCGCCTTCGACGACATCATCCGCGGCCGGGTCGAGATCTCGACCGATGCGCTCGGCGGCGACCTGATCATCGTGCGCTCCGACGGCACGCCGCTCTATCAGTTCGCGGTCGTCGTCGATGACGCCGCGATGGCCATCAGCCACGTCATCCGCGGCGAGGACCACATCTCCAACACACCCAAGCACATCCTGCTCTTCCGGGCGCTCGGCGCCGAGGTGCCCGACTTCGCCCACCTGCCGCTCATCCTCAACCCCGATCGCACGAAGATGAGCAAGCGCATGAGCCAGACGGCGGTCGCCGAGTACATCGCGCAGGGTTTCGTCCAGGAGGCGGTGGTCAACTTCCTGGCCCTGCTCGGCTGGGCGAGCGGGACCGAGGAGGAGATCTTCACGCTCGACGAGCTGATCGAGCGCTTCGACCTGGCCACGGTCCACCAGGGCGGTGCCGTCTTCGATCGCGAGCGACTGGAGTGGCTGGACGGCCAGTGGATCCGCCGTCTGTCGACCGACGAGCTGGTCGATCGGCTGGCTCCCTTCCTGACCGCCGACCTGGCGGTCCTGCGCGCAGGCGGAGCGGAGGTCCGCGAGCCGACCGAGGGCGAGCTGCGGGCGCTGGTGCCGCTCGTCCAGGAACGGCTGCCCGTGCTCGGCGCGGTCGGCGGCCTGGTCGACTTCATCTTCATGGAGTCGGTCGCGGTCGACCCGGAGGTCCTGGTGCCCAAGCGCTGGGATCCGCCGGCGACGCTCGAAGCCTTGACTGACGCGCGCCGGGTGATCGCCGATGTCGGCGCCGTGGCCTATGAGGCCGACGAGCTCGAGCCGCCGCTCCGCGCCCTGTGCGAGGCACGAGGCTGGAAGGCCGGTGACCTGTTCATGGCCATCCGCGTCGCCGTCACCGGCCGCACGACCGCGCCGCCGCTCTTCGACTCGCTGGTCGCGCTGGGCTACGAGCGGACGCTGGCCCGCCTCGACGCGGCTCGCGAGGTCCTGGCCGCGGTCAGTTGAGCAAGTGTGCCGCCTCGTGCGTTGGCGGGCCATCCCCGAGCGAGCGCGCTCTGAAGGTCGACCAGGACCACGGGCGCCGCCATCTCGACGCATCGCATGTCAGGGACTTGAACGTTGGGGACTTGACAGATTGTTGTATAAGTACTATGTTCTGTCTCCAGAGACAACCGCTGATGGAGCAGGTACGATGGCACAACGATCGATCGGACCGAGTGATTCACGCGTTGATCGACTCTCACAGCGAGCGCGACGGGTCATCGCGGTAGCGACCCTGGTCGGCCTCCCGTGCATGTACGTGTGGTCGGCCTTCTGGCTGACGACCTCGGTCCCCAACCTCATCTGGGGCCCCATCTCGTTCATCCTCATCGGCTTGACGGCCGTCGGGGCGCTCGTCCTCTACCGGTTCGCCCAGGGCCGTGGCGACCTCTCCGGACGCGGCCTCGACGAGCGGCAGCAGCAGCTCCGCGACCGAGCCTGGGTGCTCAGCTACGGCATCCTCTCGACCGTGGTCGTGAGCATCGTCGCCATCGTGGCGGTCCTCGTGCTTGGCCTCGATCGCCAGCTGACCCTTGATGGCGCGACGGTCAGCGCCGTGGCCCTGTCGGTGGGCGTGCTCATCCCGATCCTGCCCGTGGCCGCGCTGGCCTGGCTCGAGCCAGACGCCCCGTTCGACGCCTGATGGCTCGTCCGACGGCTCGCACGGAACCTGTGGTCCACAATCGGCTGGCCGTCCTTCGTGCCGAACGAGGGCTCTCACGGCAGGAGCTGGCCGAAGCGTTGCGCGTGAACTACCAGACCATCGGGTACCTCGAGCGCGGCGAGTACAACCCGAGCCTTGACCTCGCCATGCGGGTCGCAGAGCTCTTCGGGCTGCCCGTCGAAGCCGTCTTCAGTCGGTCCCCCTTCAGGCCGATGTCGGAGCAGCTATACCCGGACGCCGGCCGCTCGTCGATCCCGAGCCGCGCTGCGGAGTGATGCGATGCCACCGGCCTCGGACGTGACAGACCGTTGACGCCCCGTTGATGACGCGTCAACGGATGCGACGGAGACTACGCCCTGACAAACGAATGACCCGCACCCGAGTCCTGGTCCCCACACCAGGTCCTCCTCCTCGGGTGCCATCCCCTCGAAGGCTCGGTGCCGTCCCGCCGGGCCTTCGACGTGTCCGGCTCGATCGTCAGCTGGTCGAGCCGTCGGACTCCGCGTGGACGCGCGGAGGGCCTTACCGGCGTCCGCGCGCTCGGCTCGAGTCATCGGTGGCAGGCTGGTGGGGGCGGTCGGCGTGGGGTCGGCCGCGGGCGCGATCCCGGGTGCGGTCATCGGGGGAGGTCTCCGTGCGGTCGTGGCGTGCCAGCATCGTCCTCATCGCGGGCGTCGGATGACCGGCAGCGATGGCCGTGTTGCCCGCATGCACCAAGGGGGAGGTGGTGGGATCCGGCCGGCAACGGCGGCCCGATCAGCCGGTCCTCGACTCGAGACCCCCCGGGCGAGAGGCCATTCGGCTCTGGCGCCCCCCGGGCTCGGAGCGCAGCCTCGTCCGATCCCGGCTCGGGTGCCGGCCGTCCTCGCCCGTCGGGAGCGCTTGGAGGGCGAGCCATGACTCGCGTCCTCGTCGTCCATCACGACATCGACATGGGCGACATCGAGACCGATGAGCTGCGCAGCCGCGGCTACGAGGTCGAACAGTGCTGGGGCCCGCAGTTCCACAGCTGCCCGGTCATGCGCGGCGAGACCTGCGCGGCTGCGGAGCGGGCGGACGTCCTCCTCTATGACGTCTGGTCCACCGGCGAGAGCGATGGTGGCCGCAGTCTCGTGGCCGGCTTGCGCGACCTACACCCGGACACGCCCGTCGTCTTGACCGCACCGGGCATGGAGCTCGACTGGGTGGAGGTCGAAGGCGCCCATCGCGTCATCCCGCTGGTCGGGGCGCCGACGACCCAGCGACTGGTCGACGCCGTCGAAGCGGCCATCGCTTCAACGGCCACCGATCCCTCGGCGGCTGCCGGCGCCTGACGGGCGGCCGGCGCCTCTCGCCCGCGAGCGGCCGCCAACGCCTCGCCGCGACGACCGATCGCCCACCTCCCATCGACGCGGCCCGAGCCTCCACTCGTCAGACCCGTCTTCCACTCCCGGCTACCCTGTGCGACGGGGCAGCAGGAGGGATGGACATGGATCGAGATGGATTCGCGACCTGGCTCGAGCGTTACGTCAGCGCTTGGCGGACCTACGACCCGGGTGCCATCGGGGACCTCTTCAGCGTCGACGCGGTCTATCGCTACCATCCGGAGGACGAGCCGCTCCACGGTCGGGCGGCGATCGTCGCCGACTGGCTCCGCTCGCCCGACGATCCAGCCTCGTGGCGCTGCGACTACGAGGCGTTCGCGGTCGACGGCGATCGCGCCGTGATGCGCGGCACGACCGAGTACGTGGCCGCGGATGGCGAGACCGTCGGAAGGCGCTTCTACAACGTCTGGGTCTGTCGCTTCGACGATGACGGTCGCTGCCGGGACTTCACCGAGTACTACATGGAGCCACGACGCCGCACCGCGAGCCAACCCGTCGGGGCCGACGAGGCGGCCTAATCGGTGATCCCCGGGGCTCCCGGCTTCGCGTGGGTGTCGGCCTCGGCGCCTGGCCCGACGATGTGCACCTCGAGCGCGGGTAGCCGCTCGATCAGGAGGTCCACCTCGGACCCGGCGCGCAGGCGTGCCAGGCCCGTCCGCGGCCGGTGGCCGATGACGAGGTGGGTGACGCGACGTGAGCGTGCCACGTGCTCCAGGCCGCTGGCCAGGTCGGGCGCCTCGTAACGGACGATCTCGGCGCCGAGGTCGGCTGCGAACTCGAGGTTCTCACGAAGGTCTCGTTGCCGGTCGAATGGCAGGTGGGCGCTGTCAGGGGTGTCGATGGCCACGGCCGACAGTGAGGCGTGCAGGGCGCTCGCTACACTCGCCCCACGCCGGAGCGCGCGACGGCTGACCGGCCGCTCATCGACGGCCACGAGCACGCGCTCGGTGACGGGCGGCAAGCGATCGAGGCCCTGGCTCTCGATGATGCCCTCGAGCTGCTCGTCGACGCGCGAGGTCACGAAGCGCAGAGACAGCTCGCGGAGCGCCGTCAGATTCGGCTCCGTGAAGAAGCGGTCGAGCGCGACTCGTGCGCGATCGGGCGGGTAGACGTTGCCGTGCCGGATGCGCTGTCGCAGCGCATGCGGGCTCATGTCCACCAGTTCGACTTCGTCGGCGCTCTCGAGGACCTCATCGGGGAGTCGTTCGTTGACCGGTGCCCCGGTGATCGTCTGCACGGCATCCGCGACCGAGTCGAGGTGCTGGACGTTGCACGTGCTGATGACGTCGATGCCGGCATCGAGGACCAGCTTGACGTCCTGCCAGCGCTTCTCGCGCAGTGAGCCAGGGACGTTCGTATGGGCAAGCTCGTCGATGACGGCCACGGCCGGGTGTCGGGCGAGGATGGCCTCGGTGTCCATCTCCTCGACGACGACGCCGCGGTACTCGATGCGCAGGCGGGCCAAGACCTCGAGGCCATCGAGGAGCGCGGCGGTCAACGGCCGCCCGTGGGCCTCGACGAAGCCGACCACGATGTCGGTGCCGCGTGTCTGCCGGCGATGCGCCTCCTCGAGCATGCGGTAGGTCTTTCCGACGCCCGGGGCCATGCCCAGGTAGACGCGCAGCCGGCCCCTCGAGGAGCCCGCCTCGCGGCCGATGCGCGCCAGCATCTCGTCGCCGGTCGGGCGGTCGTCCTCCAGATCGTCCGTCCGCCCGCTCATCGGTCCGGGCCCTGGCGGCGCATGTCGTGGGGCATCGGGTCGATGGTAGCGAGGTCGCCGATGCCGGCCACGATCAGGGCAGCAGCCCGTCGAGGTCCAGGTTGACCTCCAGAACGTGGACCCGAGGCTGGCCCAGGAAGCCCAGCGTCGGCTGCTCGGTGTGGCGCGCGATGACGGCGCGCACGTCGTCCGCGGACATGCCGCGCGCGGTCGCGATGCGAGCGACCTGGTACTCGGCGCCAGCGGGGCTGACGTCCGGGTCGAGCCCCGAGCCGGAGGTCGTCAGCAGGTCGACCGGCACCGGCGCATCGCCGTTGGCGGCCTGCCAGGTGGCCAGGTCGCTGGTCACCCGGTCGATCAGGTTCGAGTTGGTGGGCCCGAGGTTGGAACCCGCCGAGGACATGCCGTCGTAGCCGTCGGCGCCGGCCGCGGACAGCCGGCCCCAGAGGTACTTCGGATCGCTGAAGGACTGCCCGATGAGCGTCGAGCCGACGGCCTTGCCATCGACCGTGATGAGCGAGCCGTTGGCCTGCGACGAGAAGCCGACCTGGGCCACGGCCCACACCGCGACCGGGTAGACGACTCCGGTGATGAGGGTCAGGGCGATCAGCAGGCTGATCGCGGGGCGGAGCTGCTGGCGAACGATGGTCATGTCGGCCGTCCTACGCGAAGTTGAGGGTGGTGATGATGATGTCGATGAGCTTGATGCCAACGAACGGGGCGATGATCCCGCCCAGCCCGTAGATGAGCAGGTTCCGTCGCAGGAGGACGCTCGCCGGTGCGGCCCGGAACGCCACGCCACGCAGCGCCAGCGGGATGAGCGCGATGATGATCAGGGCGTTGAAGATGACCGCCGAGAGGATGGCGCTCTCGGGCGTCTCCAGACCCATGATGTTGAGCTGGTTCAGCTCCGGGTAGACCGTCACGAACATGGCCGGGATGATGGCGAAGTACTTGGCCACGTCGTTGGCGATCGAGAAGGTCGTGATCGAGCCGCGCGTGATGAGCAGCTGCTTGCCGATGGCGATGACCTCGAGCAGCTTGGTGGGGTCGGAGTCGAGGTCGACCATGTTGGCCGCCTCTTTGCACGCCGACGTGCCGCTGTTCATGGCCAGCCCGACGTCGGCTTGCGCCACGGCGGGCGCATCGTTCGTGCCGTCACCGGTCATGGCCACCAGGTGGCCGTCCGCCTGCTCCTTGCGGATGAAGGCGATCTTGTCCTCCGGCGTGGCCTGGGCGATGAAGTCGTCGACGCCCGCCTCCTTGGCGATGGTCGCCGCCGTGCGCGGGTTGTCGCCGGTGATCATGACCGTGCGGATGCCCATCTTGCGGAACTCGGCGAAGCGCTCGACGAGCCCCTCCTTGACCGTGTCCTTGAGCTCGATGAGCCCGAGCATCCTGCCACCGCTTTGCAGGGCGAGCGGCGTGCCGCCCAGGTCGGCGATGCGATCGGATGTCGCGGTCATCTCGGCCGGCATCTCGCCGCCGCCCTCGAGGTCGCGGGCGATGGCATCGACGGCGCCCTTGTAGATCAAGCGGTCGTCCGCCGTCCGGACGCCGCTCGTGCGGGTCTCGGCACGGAAGGGGATCTCCTCGACGATCGTGGCGGCCAGCGCCTGGAAGCCGGGCTCGTCGTCGCTGCCGCCGGGGGCGCCGAGCGCCGACAGGCGAGTCCGCGCGAAGTCGACGATCGAGCGGCCTTCTGGCGTCTCGTCCCGGATCGAGGCCACCAGTGCCGCGGTCAGGACCTCGGTCTCGCTGACGCCTGTGGCCGGCGTGATCGAGGCGGCGAGCCGGTTGCCGTAGGTGATCGTGCCCGTCTTGTCGAGCAGGATGACGTCGACGTCGCCGGAGGCCTCGACGGCCCGACCGCTCATGGCCAGGACGTTGAAGCGCGCCACGCGGTCCATGCCGGCGATGCCGATGGCCGAGAGCAGGCCGCCGATGGTCGTCGGGATGAGGCAGACGAGGAGGGCCATCAGGGCCACGACGCTGACCACGGCGCCGGCGTAGACGCCGAAGGGCCGGAGGGTGACGGTGGCCATCAGGAAGACGATGGTCAGTCCCGCCAGGAGGATGGCCAAGGCGATCTCGTTGGGTGTCCGCTGCCGCTTGGCGCCCTCGACGAGGGCGATCATGCGGTCCAGGAAGGTCTCGCCGGGATCGGCCGTGACCGACACGACGAGGCTGTCGCTGACGAGCGTGGTGCCACCGGTCACGGAGCTGCGGATGTCGGTCCCGGGCTCCTTGAGCACGGGCGCCGACTCGCCGGTGATGGCCGACTCGTTGACGTAGGCCACGCCCTCGATGACGTCGCCGTCGCCGGGGATGACCTCCTGCTCGTTGACGACGATGATGTCGCCCTTGCGCAGCTCGGACGAGCCGACATCCTCGAGCGTGCCGTCGGGTCGGCGGCGGTGGGCGGTCGTCTCCGATCGGGTCCGGCGCAGGGTGGCGGCCTGGGCACGCCCGCGTGCCTCGGCCACGGCCTCGGCGTAGGTCGCGAAGAGGACCGTGAACCAGAGCCAGGCGCCGATCTGGATCTCGAAGCCGAGGCTGCCCTCGGCCTCGGCGAGCCCGGTCGCGCTGGCGATGGCGATGAGCGTCACGAGCACGGCCGTGATCTCGACCACGAACATGACCGGGTTCCGGATGAGGAGCCGCGGGTCGAGCTTGCGGAAGGCATGGGGGATGGCCGCCCGAAGCAGGGATGGGTCGAAGACCCCGCGCGGCTGCGGCGGCTGGCCGGACGGCTTGCTGCCGCCGAGCGTCACGAAGCGCTGGAAGCGGCGCGTGCCGCGGGACAGGTCGACGCTGAGATGCATGTCAGTCATGGTGCGAAGGTCACTCCGGCGTTCTGGAGGAGCTGCTCGACGATGGGTCCGAGGGCCAGGGCGGGGAAGAAGGTCAGGGCGCCGACGATGATGATCACGCCGATGACCAGGATCGTGAACAGCGGCCCGGTCGTCGGGAACGTGCCCAGGGAGGGCGCCACGCGGCGCTTGGCCGCCATCGAGCCGGCCAGGGCCAGGATGGGGATGATCATCCCGTAGCGGCCGATGAGCATCGCGAAGCCACCCGTGATGTTGTAGAACGGCGAGTTGCCGCTCAGGCCGCCGAAGGCAGAGCCGTTGTTACCGGTCTGGCTGCTGTAGGCGTAGAGCATCTCGCTGAAGCCATGCGGCCCGCTGTTCGTGGTCAGGCCCGCGAGACCGTCCGCCGTCACCG
This sequence comes from uncultured Chloroflexia bacterium, assembly GCA_963833535.1. Classification (GTDB taxonomy): domain Bacteria; phylum Chloroflexota; class Limnocylindria; order Limnocylindrales; family CSP1-4; genus CSP1-4. The sequence goes on from CAWHYC010000008.1 coordinate 71,096, forward strand.
AGGCGAGGGCGGTGAAGCCCAGGATGCTGGCGCCCAGCACGAGGACGACGAGCATCGCCATCTTCATCTCGAAGGCCTCGACCTTCTTGCCCAGGTACTCAGGCGTGCGGCCGACCATCAGCCCGGCGATGAAGACCGAGAGGATGGCGCCGATGACGAGCATGCCGTAGAGCCCGGCGCCGATGCCGCCCGGGGTGATCTCGCCGAGCTCTATGTTGAAAAGCGGGATGAGCCCTGCGATGGGCTGGAAGCTGTCATGCCAGGCGTTGATGGCGCCGGTGCTCGTGCTCGTGGTGACCGCCCCCCAGAGCGCGCCGAGCGTCGCCCCGTTGCGGACGTCCACGCCCTCCATGTTGCCAAGGGTCTGGTCGACGCCGGCCGGATAGAGCTGGTTGCCGGCCGCTTCGCCGTACATGGCGACGAGGGCACCGACCAGGAAGACGGTGGCCATGGCGCTGAAGAGGACCCAGCCCTGGCGCTGGTCCTTGGCGTAGCGTCCGAAGACGTAGGTCAGCGAGAAGGGGATGGCGAACATGGCCGCCATCGTCAGGAAGTTGGTCAGCGGGGTCGGATTCTCGAAGGGGTGGGCGGAGTTGGCGTTCAGGAAGCCGCCGCCGTTGTTGCCCAGCTCCTTGATGATCTCCTGCGACGCGATCGGTCCCAGGGCGAGAGTCTGCTGGGCACCCTCGACGGTGGTGACCGTCGCCGGCGCGTCGAACGTCTGCGGCATGCCCTGCCAGACGAGGACGAGGGCGAAGACGAACGCGATGGGCAGCAGGATGTACAGGACGGCCCGGGTCATGTCGACCCAGTAGTTGCCGATCGTCGAGGCGCTCCGGCGAGTGAGCCCGCGGACGAGGGCGATGGCGACGACAAGCCCGGTTGCGGCGGAGGTGAAGTTGCGCACGGCCAGCAACGTCATCTGGATGAGGTAGCTGGCCCCGGTCTCGCCGGAGTAGTTCTGCCAGTTCGTGTTGGTCTCGAAGCTGACCGAGGTGTTGAACGCCAGGTCCGGCGTCTGGGCCACGGCCGCACCGGGGTTTAGCGGCAGGACGTCCTGGAGCCGGAGCATGACGTAGCCGACGACGATGGCGAAGAGCGCCATCAGCAGGACGGAGATGGCGTAGCCTTTCCAGCCCTGTTCGACGGTCTCGTCGATGCCGCAGACGCGGTAGACGCCGCGCTCGACCGGCCGCAGCACCGGGCTCAGGAAGGTCCGTTCGCCCTCCATGACCTTTGCGATGTAGCGCCCGAGGATGGGCGTGATGAGCAGGATGGTCGCCGCGAAGACGACCAGGGTGATGAGATCGTTGGTGGGCATGCTCAGAAGTCCTCGGGGCGCAACATGGCCCAGAGCAGGTAGATGAAGAGGAAGCCGGCCGCCAGCGCGACGATGACCTCGAGACCGGTCACGTTCGGACCCGGTCGCAGAGGACCAGGTAGGCGGCGAATGCGAGGACGCACGCGCAGCCGATAAGGACGATGATCAGGTCGGTCATTCGCCGCCCTCCATGGCTTGGGGACCGGTCAGCCGGTCGATGGTCGTGGTCAATGTCTCGAGCGCGAACGGTTTTGGCAGGTAACCCGCGGCGCCCGAGTCGCGGAGGCGGCTCGGGCTGACGGCCGTCGCCGTGGCCATGACGACCGGCGGGGCGCCGGCTGCGGCCAGCGCATCGCCGCGCATCAGCGCCCAGCCGGTGTCCCCGGGCAGATTCACGTCGAGGATGACGATGTCAGGTCGCAGGCCCTGATCGAGACGCCGTTCGGCGTCTTCGACGGAACCTGCGACCCGCACGGCGTAGCCGCGCGCGTTGAGATACCGCTCGAGCGTGGCAGCCAGCGTCGGATCGTCCTCCACGAGCATGACCATCGTCCGGGTGCTACCCGCGCTCATCCGGAGCCTCGACCGCGATGTCGCAGCCGACATCGTCGATGTGCCACAGGGCGCGGACTCGGACATCGGCCGCGGCCGCCAGGAGGTCGGCTTCGGGCAGGATCTCCTCCCCGAACCGGATGCCGGCCACGGTCACCCGGCGCGCCCCATGGCCGGCGACCATCTCGATCGCGCTGCGGACCATCTCGAGCTCGCGCGCGATCTGGCTCGCGGTGCTGTCCGCGGCGGATGGGCCAGGTGTCTCCATGCCTAGATGCTGGCACCAGGGCCCAAGCGAGATCGATGCGCCGGCGCCGCGTAGCGCTCAAGGATCGCTCAAGGCGCCCGAAGTCAGCGGTCGAGGACGGTCACCCGATAACCGACGCCCGGCTCGGCGACGATGAGGCCGGCCAAAGCGCCGCTCGGGTCCGAGGCCGCGAGCTTGCGCCGGATCTGGCTGACGTAGACGTGCACGTAATGGGCTTCGTCGCTGTAGGCGGTACCCCACACGGCGCGCAGCAGTCGGCCACGCGTGACGACCATGCCGGCGTGGGTGACGAGGACCTTGAGGACCTCGAATTCGCGCGGCGTGAGGGTAACGGGAGCATCGTCCACGCGCACGTCGTGGCGGGCGACGTCGAGGGTCAACGGCCCGTTCCTGACGACCCCCGTGGCGTCGGCCGCCGGTCCCGCGGCCCGTCGAAGCAGGGCACGGATCCGGGCATGCAGCTCGCCCATGCCGAAGGGCTTGGTGACGTAGTCGTCAGCACCGTCTTCGAGGGCGGCGATCTTGTCCTGCTCGTGCGAGCGCGCCGAGAGGATGAGGATGGGCGTCGTCGCCTCCCGTCGCAGGCGCCGGACGATGGTCATGCCGTCCAGATCCGGCAGGCCCAGGTCGAGCAGGACGAGGTCTGGACGACTGGCCTCCCAGGCGGACAGCGCTTCCCCGCCCGTCGCGGCCTCGACGACGTGGAAGCCATGCGCCGCGAGGTCGCGGGCGACAGCAGTGCGCATCTCCGCGTCGTCCTCGACGAGGAGCACGGCAGCCCGTGATGCCTCGTGCACGATCTAGTCGACGTGCCCGGCGTCCGGGGCCGTCGGGCGGCCGCTCGGGTCGAGCGTCGCTCCCGCAAGGCCAGCCGCTGCATCCGGGCGCGGCGGGGCGACCGTCAGGACGATGTCCACCGCCAGGCCGCCGAGCTCGCTTCGCCGGGCGTCCACCTGAGCGTGCATGGTCTCCGTCAGCCCGCGCACGACCGCCAAACCGACGCCGGTGCCGCGACGCGCGCCCTCGCCGCTGCGCGGGACTCGATAGAACTTCTCGAACAGGCGCGGCAGAGCCTCGTCGGGGACGCCCGGGCCACCGTCCTCGATCGTCAGTCGCACGCGGTCGCCGCGGTCGACCGCGGCGGCACTGATGCGCACGAGCGCGGGCTGCGGCGCGTACTTGAGGGCGTTCTCGACGACGTTGGTCAGGATCTGATCCATGAATGTCGGGTCCACGGCGACGAGCGGCAGGTCCTCAGGCATGGTCACCTCTAGGCGCCGGCCAGCGACCCGTGGCCCGAGGCGCTCGATCGTCGCCTCGACGAGATCGTCCAACTGGAATGGCTCGATCTCGGCGCGCAGGCCGCCCGCCTCGATGCGGCTCATGTCCAGCAGGTTGGTGACGAGCCGGTTGAGGCGGTCGGCCTCCTCGTCGATGGTTCGCGCCGTGGCCCGGAGGTCGTCCGGTGTCCAGCTCAGGTGGCTGTCCATGAGGCTGCCTGCGGCCGCCCGGATGGAGGCCAGCGGCGTGCGCAGATCATGCGAGACCGAATTGAGCAGGGCGCTCTTCATGGCGTCGCTGCGCCGGGCCAGCTCGGCGCTGTTCGACTCGGTGCGCAGTCGATCCTGCTCGAGAGCTTGTCCGATCTGGTCGGCCGCGGCGGCCAGCATGCGTGTCTCGTCGTCGGTCGGGTTGCCGGCCATCTGGGCACGCTGCGCCCACAACGCGCCGAGCGTGCGGCCGGCAGCATCGATGCCGACCCGGAACGTGGGTCCTTCGCGACCGGCCTGGCTCGATCGCGAGGCCACGGCGGGATCGTGGACGCGGACCCAGTGGGCCGGTTCGTCGCCGGGCATCCGGCGCAACGTGGCATACGATGACGGCCGGCCCCTGGCGCCAGCTGGATCGGTGTCCGCGCCGAGCACGCCAGCCGTGCCGTCCGGCCCCAGCCAGATCCAGACCCTGACCATCGCCGTGGCCGTCCTGAGCGTCTGGACGATCGAGGCCAGGGCTGCGGCCGTGTCTGCCCGGGTGGCAAGGGCGAAGCTGAGCTGGAAGAGGACCCGTGCCTCGCGTTCGCGGATCTCGGCCGCCTCCGCGCGATTGCGCTGACCAGCCGCCAGCTGACCGACGACGATCCCGACCACGAGCAGGAGCAGCAGGTTGAGCCACTCACCAGGCTCGGCCACGGTCAGCGTGTAACGAGGATCGATGAACAGGAAGTCGTAGACGATGAACGCGCCGACGGCGGTGAGCATGGCGGCGGCGGTGCCCGACGTGACCGCGACCACGACCACGGCCAGGAGGTACACCGCGGCCGCATTCGGCACCGCGAACCGGTCCTCGAGGACGGCCACGATGGGCGTCGTGATGACCAGCGACACGATGGCGATGGCGATGGCCAGGCCCAGGCGGCGTGGATCGACACGGCGGATGACGCGCACGGCATCGATCGTACGCGACGGCTCGTGTCAGCGCCGCGTTGACGCTCCGTTAACCCGTCGGCCATACCATGCGTCCGATGCCCCGCACGATCCTGGTCGTCGATGACGAGCCGACCATCCTCGAAACGCTGGCCTACAACCTCGAGCGCGACGGCTATGCCGTCGTCACGGCCGCGGATGGCGCGGACGCACTGACCGCCTTCCGACGCGATGCGCCCGACCTGATCGTCCTCGACCTGATGCTTCCCGAGCTCTCCGGGATGGAGGTCTGTCGCATCATCCGGCGCGAATCACAGGTGCCGATCCTGATGCTCACCGCACGTGGATCGGAGATCGACAAAGTGGTCGGGCTCGAGCTCGGAGCCGACGACTATGTGACCAAGCCCTTTAGCCTGCCCGAGCTGCAGGCGCGCATCCGCGCCTTGCTGCGGCGGACCGAACCGAGCCCCGGGGTCGAGCCGGTGCCGCCCGTCGTGCTCGATGACGTCGTGGTCGACCTGGCGGGCCATCGACTGCTTCGCGACAGCCGCGAGCTGCCCATCAAGCCCAAGGCATTCGAGCTGCTCGCGTTCCTGATCCGTCATCCCGGGCAGGTCTTCACGCGCGACCAACTCCTCGAGCAGGTCTGGGGCTACGACTACGCGGGAGAGTCGCGGACCGTCGACGTGCACATCCACTGGTTGCGGGCCCAGGTCGAGTCGGAGCCGTCGCGGCCCCGCTACCTGCACACGGTCCGCGGCGTGGGCTATGTCTTCCGACGCCCCGGCGACTGATGCTCATGTTGACGGTCCGATGACGCGGCGCTCACGCCATCGGCCGACCCTCTGATCATGGACGACGCAGCGCGACTCGAGGTCAGCGCCGCCCTCGTGGAACGGCTCATCGCGACGCCAGATGGTCGCATCGCGGCTCGCTGGCGGCGGCCGGCATTTGCCCGCTCCGTCGACTCGGTGCTCCGTCAGCTGGCCCCGATCCAGGACCGCGAGGCCCTGCTGGCGAGCTACGGGCGAGAAGCCGGCAGGATGCGAAGGCGGGGTACCGATCCCTGGATCCTGCCGGGCGCCGATGCCGTGCTGGAGGTCGCCTACGCGCTGCGCTGGATGGAGCTCGCCCATCGACACGTGACGCGCCCATTCAGGACCCTGGTCGCGGAGCCGCCGCAACGAGGCCGTCGCGCGAGACCATCTCCCGCGTCGAGCACATCGAACACATCGGGCTACCGCGCTGAGGCCAGGAGCATGCGCCCGTAGACTTGGGCCATGGGCCCCGAATCGCTGGTACTCATCGGCTCGATCGCCGCCGCTGCCATCGCCGTCGGCGTGGCCGTCTCGCGCGGCCGACAGCTTGCCCGGATCCGCGTCGCGCTGGATGCATCGGAGCCCGACGATCTCGAAGCGGCGGCAGCGGCGGTCGTGGCCTCGGCCACGGGAGCCGCTGAGCGCGAATCCAGGCAGCAGCGCGACCTGGTCGCCTTGGTCGAGTTGGTCGGCTTCGGCATCATCCGGGTCGGCGACGACCAACGCGTCTTGATGGCCAACCAGGCCGCATACGCCTTTCTCGGGGCGGTCCCGGGCAGCCTTGTCGGCCGCACGGCGATGGAGGCCTTCATCGATCACGGCGTCGAGGCCGTCCTCCAGCGTGCGCGTATCGATGGCTCGTCGAACGGCGAGCTTGCCGCCCGCCCGGGGGAGCGGCCGACCCTGGTGGTGCGCGCGCGGCGGTCGCCGACCGCAGGCACCTGGCTGATCCTGGAGGACGTCAGCGAGCTGCGTCGTCTGCAACGCATCCGCGCCGAGTTCGTCGACAACCTGTCGCACGAGCTGCGGACGCCGATCACCACCGTCCGACTCCTGGCCGAGACGTTGACCCGCGAGATGGACGAAGCTGGCGCGTCCATCAGGGCGCGAGACATGGTCGGCAAGATCGACGTCGAGACCGAGCATCTGACGCAGATGGTCAGTGAGCTCCTCGACCTTGCCCGCATCGAGCAGGACGGGGCGCCGCTCTACCTCGACGACGTCGATCTCGGCGTCGTCGTGCGCGACAGCCTCGATCGCATGACCCTGTTCGCCGAGCGCCAGGGCGTGACGCTTAGCGCCGACCTACCGACTGAGCCGCTCTGGATCCGCGGTGACGACGATCGGCTCGGCCAGGTGCTGGTCAACCTCCTCCACAACGCGGTCAAGTTCTCGCCCGATGGTGGTCTGGTGTCGGCCTCGGCCAGGTCCATCGCCGACGAAGCCGTGGTCTCGATCGAGGATCAGGGCATCGGCATCCCGGGAGCCGACCTCGACCGCGTCTTCGAGCGCTTCTACAAGGTCGACAAGGCCCGTGTCCGCGGCAAGGGCGGCACGGGCCTCGGCCTCGCCATCGCCCGCCACATCGTCGAGGCCCACGGCGGCCGGATCTGGGTCGAGAGCGTGGAAGGCCATGGCGCGACATTCTCGTTCGCCGTCCCGGCACGGCAGCCGGTGGAGGTCGCGTGACCGCTGCGGCCGGTCACATCCTGGCCCTCGACCAGGGCACCTCGAGCTCGCGAGCCATCGTCTTCGACCGCCACGCCCAGCCGGTCGGACGTGCGCAGCACGAGCTGCGCTCGACGTTCCCCGCCCCAGGCTGGGTCGAGCAGGACGCCGATGCGATCTGGCAGTCGCAGCTCCAGGCCGGTCGGGGGGCGTTGGCTGCAGCGGGCCTGACGGCGGTCGACGTGGCGGCCATCGGCATCACGAACCAACGGGAGACGACCATCGCCTGGGATCTCGGCGGCCGCCCCCTGGCACCGGCCATCGTGTGGCAGGACCGCCGGACGGCTGATCGTTGCGCGGCCCTCCGCGCGCACGGGCTGGAGCCGCACGTGCGTCGCCGGACGGGGCTCGTCATCGATCCGTATTTCAGCGCCACCAAGATGGCCTGGCTGCTCGGCCACCTGGCCGACGGCCGGCGGCGCGCTGAGGCCGGGACCCTCCGGCTCGGCACCGTCGACAGCTGGTTGATCGATCGACTGACGGGTGGTCGCACCTTCGCCACCGACGTCAGCAACGCCAGCCGGACGCTCCTCCTGGATCTTGGTTCGCGGACCTGGTCGTCGGAGCAGCTCGAGCTCTTCGAGGTCCCCGCTGCCGCGCTGCCCGAGGTCCGGGCCACCGATGCAGGGTTCGGGATGACCGAGCCGACCCACTTCGGCGCCCCGATCCCCATCGCGGCCGCCGTCGGCGACCAGCAGGCGGCCCTCTTCGGCCAGCTCTGCCTGACCCCCGGCGACGCCAAGAACACGTACGGCACCGGCTGTTTCCTGCTCGAGACGACGGGCGCCACGGCGCCCGAGGCGCCCGCTGGTTTGCTGGCCACGGTCGCCTGGCAGCGCCGGCTGGCGGGAGCCGGCAGCACGGATGTCGCGTACGCCATCGAGGGCAGTGTCTTCGTGGCTGGGTCGGCCATCCGCTGGCTGCGCGACGGCCTGGGCATCGTCGGGGCCGCGGGCGAGGTCGAGGCGTTAGCGGCCTCCGTGCCCGACACCGGTGGCGTCGTGTTCGTGCCGGCGTTCGCCGGTCTCGGGGCTCCGTACTGGGATGCCGACGCGCGTGGCACCATCACGGGCATGACCGCAGGCACGACCGGCGCCCACCTCGCGCGCGCGACGCTGGAGGCCATCGCGCACCAGGTGGTCGATCTGGTCGAGGCGCTCGAGGATGGCGGCGCCCCGCATCTGGCGACGCTGCGGGCCGACGGCGGCGCCTCGACCAACGATCTGCTGCTCCAGATCCAGGCGGACCTGCTCGGCCGGCCCGTCGAGCGGGCCGCCATCCCGGAGACGACGGCCCTCGGGGCGGCGCTACTGGCCGGTCGCGCCGTCGGCCTCTGGGCGGACGATGCCGAACTCCCGGCATTGGTCGGCGCTGGAGCCCGATTCGAGCCAGCCATGCCGGCCGCTCGTCGAGCCGCTGAGCGTGCTCGCTGGGCGGATGCCGTGGAACGGACGCGGAGCCGGCCGCGGTGAGCGTCGACCAGGCCACGACCTCGGGCGTGGCCGGGCTCGACGGGTCCAGGGTCGATGCGGTCATCATCGGTGGCGGCATCCTCGGCGCCGGCGTGGCCAGGGAGCTCTCCCGTCGCGGTCTCTCGACCCTGCTCGTGGAGCGCCGTGACTTCGCCTGGGGCACCACGGCCCGCTCGACGCGGCTCATCCACGGCGGCCTCCGGTACCTAGCGAACTACGACATCGGCGTCGTTCGGGAAGGGCTGCGGGAACGAGCCTGGCAGCTCCGACAAATGCCCAACCTGGTCACCCCGCTGCCCTTCATCCTGCCCTTCTACCACGAGCCGCTCTGGCACCGACTACGCCTCCGGGCCGGTCTGACGCTCTACGACCTGCTGTCCCCGCGCCGCTCGATGCCGCGGCACCGGTTCATGAGCCGCGCCGCCGCGGCGGCCCTCGAGCCGGGCCTGTCGACGGATCGGCTGAGCGAGGCCGCGCTCTACTGGGACGCCCAGGTCGAGCTGCCCGAGCGCCTCGTGCTCGACGCCCTGCGTTACGCGCAGGCGGCCGGCACCGAGGTGCGCAACCATGCCGCCGCCACCGGCCTGCGCCGTGACGGCGGCGGGCGGGTCGTCGGCGTCGAGCTCAGCGGCACGCTGGATGGAGCTTCGGCGACGGTCCTGGCCGGTCGGACCATCAACGCCACCGGGCCCTGGGCGGACGCCACCCTGGCCGGCATGGGCCTCGAGGCTCGACCGCTGCTGCGCCTCGTCCAGGGCATCCACATCGTCTATCCGCGCCTCGCCGAGCACGCCGTGGCTTTCGAGCACCCCGACGATCGGCGCCTCTGCTTCGCCGTCCCGTGGCAGGGCATGACGATGATCGGCACCACCGAACGCGACGTGCCGGGTGGCCCGGACGATGCCAGCGTGACGCCCGACGAGGTGGCCTACCTCGTGCGCGGTGTGAACCGTGTGCTGCCAGCCTCGAACGCCATGACGCCGCTCTGGGGCAGCGTCGGCGTGCGGTCGCTCATCCGCGAGTCCGGCCTCGCCAACCGCGTCTCGCGCCGGCATCTGCTGGTCGACCACGCTCGCGACGGTGCGCCCGGCCTGACCACGGTCGCCGGCGGCAAGCTGACCGCCTGGCGATCGATCGCCGCCGAAGTCGTCGACGAGCTGCTCGAGCGACGCGATCGGCACGCGCTGGCGGACACGGATCTCGGCCAGCTGGCCCTGCCGCCGGAGCCGCCGGCCGCCGCCGGCCCTTATGCCCACCGCCTGTGGCGGATCTACGGCACCCGCGCCGGCGAGGTCAGCGCCATCGCCGACGCCGACGCCTGGTGGTCGTTGCCGCTGTTGCCGGTCGGCGACGCGCTGCGCGCCGAGGTGGCCCACGCGATCGCCGTCGAGTGGGCACAGACGCTCGGCGACATCGTGCTCCGTCGCTTGATGCTGGGCTTCGGACCCGACCTCGGTCGCGAGGCTGCCGAGGCGGTCGCCGCCGTCGCTGTCGACCGACTCGGCTGGGATGCCGAACGCGTCGCTCGAGAGCTGGCCGCGTTCGAGGTCGAGAACCTCGAGCGCCGACTCGTGCCTGCCTGACGCTGGGGAGCCCGACGATGCCGATGCCGCTCCGAGTCCTGACCCTCAACATCCTCAACCTGGCGGACCGCTGGCCGGAGCGACTGCCGCTGCTGCTGGCCGAGTTCGCGGCGCTCCAGCCGGATGTCGCGGGGCTCCAGGAAGTGGTCTACGTCATGCAGCAGGATCGGCTGCTGGCCGCCTCGGGCGAAGGCGACTATGCCATCCGCCGCGCCTGGGCCTACCGGCCCGACGAGGCCGGCAACAGCATCCTCGTCCGCCGTCCGTTGGCCGACGGGCTGGCGCCGGCGGACGACGCTGATCGCCTCGCACTGGGCTTTAGCCGGAGCGCCGGCCGGGCCGAGCTGCGGCTCGAGAACGGGCTGCGCGTGCGCCTCGTGAACACGCATCTGCACCATATGATCGGTGACGAGCATGATCAGATCCGGGCCGGCCAGGCCGATGCGCTGCTGACTTGGCTGTCAGGGCTGCCCAGGGCCGACGCCACCGTCGTGACCGGCGACTTCAATGCCGATCCGCTCGAACCGACCTACGCCCGGATGGTCGATGGTGGATTCCACTCGGCATTTCGTGAGGCGAATGGCGTCGAGCCCGACGTGACCTGGCCGTCCGGCCTGCAGGCGCCGGGCATGGACACCGATGGCGAGCCCGGCTGCCTCGACTACGTCTGGGTCAGCGGCCCGGTCACCGTGCGCTCGGCCCGCCTGGTCTTCGATCGACCGGCGGCCGACGATGCGACCCTCTTCCCCTCCGACCACCGAGGCATCCTGGCCGAGCTCGAGATCGGCGCCTGATGGCGGTCGAGCTTTCCACGCCATCGGGTGAGGTGACGCCGCGCATCCTCCGGCTGGCGCATCGCGGCGACTGGCGATCGGCTCCCGAGAACAGCCTCGCGGCGCTGATCGCTGGCACGCGGGCCCCTCGCTCAGACGGGCTCGAGTTCGACGTCCACCTGGCCGCCGATGGGACGCCGGTCGTCATCCACGATCCAACGTTGTTGCGTGTCCAGGGGGTCGATGGCACGGTCGCCATGATCGAGCCCGGCGTCCTGGCGAGCTTCGGCGTGCCGATGCTCGCCGACGTGCTTGCTGCGGTGCCGGCGACGGCGTTCCTCGATGTCGAACTGAAGGTCACCCCGAACGCGACCGTCACGCGCCTTCTGCAGACGGCGCGCGGCCAGGCGCCCAGCGACGCGGCGGTCTCCTCGTACCTGCCCGATGCCCTCGTCGCGTTGTCCCGACGCCTCCCCCGCTGGCCGCGCTGGCTGAACAGCGACTGGCTCGATGCCGGCGTCATCGAGCGCGCCCGGTCGCTGGGGTGTCGCGGCATCGCCGCTCAGTGGCGCTCCATCAGCCCGACGTCGGTGCGGATGGTCCGCGAGGCTGGGCTCGACCTGGCTGCCTTCACCGTCCGGCGCGAGGCGACCGTGCGTCGCCTGGAGCGCCTTGGGGTGACCGCCGTGTGTGTCGAGGGACGCCCGCTCGACTGAGCGGCGACGCAGAGTCGGGGCGCCGATGACCCGGCGGGCGCGGTGCGATCAAGCCCGGACGGCAGTGATGATGGCCGACCACATCCCATCGGCCACGACATGCGTCGGGGTGACCGCGACGTCGGCGAAGCCGACAGCCTCGAGGCCGAGCCGATACTCGTCGAACGAGAGCGCGCCGGCGATGCAGCCGACGAAGCTGCCGCGCTCGGCGCGCTCTCCAGGGTCGAGCGTGTCGTCGGCGACGACGTCGCTGATGCCGATGCGGCCGCCGGGTCGCAGCACGCGTGCGATCTCGGCCAGCACGGCCGGCTTGTCGGCGGAAAGGTTGATGACGCAGTTGCTGATGACGACATCGATCGAGCCGGCAGGCAGCGGGATGGCCTCGATGCGGCCCTTCAGGAACTCGACGTTGGTGGCGCCCGCGTCGGCGGCATTGCGCTGCGCGAGCGTGAGCATCTCATCGGTCATATCGAGGCCGAAGGCGCGCCCGGTCGGACCGACCCGCTGACCCGACAGCAGGACGTCGATGCCGCCCCCGGAGCCCAGATCGAGGACGCGGTCGCCTTCCTGCAGGTCGGCGACCGCAGTCGGGTTGCCGCAGCCGAGGCTGGCGAGCACAGCCGCGTCCGGCAGCGACGCACGATCGCTCACGTCGTAGAGGGTGGCGCCCCATCGGGCGTCGGTGCCGCCGCAGCAGCCGTCATCGCAGCATGCGGCCGTCGGCTCCGTCGATTCGAGGACGCTCAAGGCGGTGCGGGCGTAGTGATCGCGGACAGACTCGGTCAGCTCGTCGGCGGCGGTCGAGGTAGTGGCCATGGTCGGTGCTCCTTGGCTGGTCGCCGGTGCCTTGGTGGCAGGGCGTTGGCTGAGATGGCTATGACACGACGAGGTCGATGAGGATCAGCCCGGCAAGGCCGAGGATGATCAGGCTGCCGAGGATCGTGGTCAGCGTCCGGATACGCGTCGACGCGGTGTGGTGGACGACGGCCCCGACGCCGGCGATGATCGATTGCCAGGCCAGCGAGGCGGCGAACGCCGACGCGGCGAAGAGGACGCGGGAGCCCGGGTCCTGGGCGAGCGCCGGGAGTCCAAGGACGAGCGCGACGAAGTAGGTCACGGTCAGCGGGTTGATGAGCGTCAGACCAAGGACCAGCAGGTACGCGCGGCGCATCGTCGGCGGGTCCTGCACGATGTCCGGTTCGGGCGCTCGTCGCAGGGCCAGCAGCCCGCGCAACGCGATGGCCACCAGGAGACCGGCGGAGATCAACCGAAGTGGCACGGTCCAGGGCGCCAGGATGGCAGCGATGGCGGTCCCGAAGAACGCGGCCAGCAGCGCATAGCCGCCGTCGACCGTGGCGGCTCCCGCACCGCCGGCCCAGCCGACTCGAAAGCCGTGGCGAACCGCGGTCTCGATGATCAAGACGGCGATGGCGCCGACCGGGATGGCGACACCGAGGCCGGCCAGGGCCCCGGCGATGATGACATCGGTCATGGCGGCGACGCTAGTCTATATATCGACCATTGTCAATATTGACGAATGTGGATATGATCAGGGAGTGCCACGATACGCCGATCCAGAAGCGCAGCTGCTGCACGCGCTGGCCGATCCCATGCGCCTGGCCATCGTGCGCCAGCTGGCCGTCGAGCGGGAGACGTGTGCCTGCGACCTGACGGCCGGCATCGACCGTTCGCAGCCGACGGTCTCCCATCACCTTCGCGTCCTGCGAGAGGCAGGCGTCGTGACCGCCGAGCGGCGGGGCACGTGGATCTACTACGCCCTCGAGCCGGCCGCTGTCGAGCGTCTGGCTCGGTTGGCGCGCGAGCTGACCCCGGCCAGCCTGGGCACGGCGCTCGACCGCGCTCGTGGCGAAGCGCTCGCGGGCCGGCGGTTGCCGGTCCTCCCCGCCTAGGCGCTAGGGCAGCAACTCCGGCGGCAGCAACCAGCGCAGCGTGCCGCACCCGGGACACAGTGGCCGTGGCGCGTCGATGCGCACCAGGGCTCCCTTGCGTACCGGCACCGAGGGCGCGTGGCAGAGGACCGCGACGAGCGACGTGAAGTCGGGATCATGGCCTACGAGCATCGGTCGGTCCGGGTCGCCCAGGTCGACGAGCAGGGTCTCGATCTCGGCCAGGCCGAACGACTCTGCCAGGCGCTCGTCCGTGCGGACCTTCAGGCCAAGCGCATCGGCAACGGGCGTGGCGGTCTGCATCGCTCGGGCTCGCGGGCTGGAGACGATGACGTCGGGTCGCACCCCGGCTGCGGCCAGGAAGGTGGCCATCCGGGCAGCTTGATCGCGGCCTTTCTTCGAGAGTGGCCGGATGTCATCCGACTTCGTCCACGCCATCGGGTCGCCGGCGTGGGCATGGCGCAGGAGGAGCAGCTCTGTCATCGCGACTCCGCTTCCACGAGGGCATCGATGTGCGCGGCGATCTCGTCGCGAACGCGCCGGAAGGCCGTCAGCCGTTCAACGTCGCTGCCGGTCACGGCGGCCGGGTCGTCGAACGACCAGTGCAGCACGCGGGCCGGCGGCGGGATGTACGGGCAGGCCTCGACTGCCTCATCGCAGACCGTGACGACGAGGTCCCATTCGTGTTCGAGCATCGGCCCCAGCGCCTTGGAGGTGGCCCAGGACCAGTCGATACCCAACTCCGCCAGGACCGCGATCGTGAGCGGGTGGACACGGCTGGCGACGACGCCCGCGCTCGCCGGCGCGAAGCCGGCGCCGCCCCTGGCGGCCAGCAGCGCCTCGGCCATCTGGCTCCGTGCCGAGTTCGCCACGCAGGCGAACAGGACACGAGCGGGTCGGGTGGCCGTCGTCAGGGGTTGAGATCCTCGATGTGGCCCGAAGCGAGAAAGACGATGTCCTCGGCGATGTTCGTGACGCGGTCCCCGATCCGCTCCAGATAGTGGGCGGCGAAGAGGATGCGCGTGCCGCGATCGACGTTGTCTGGGTCCTGGCGCATGAGCACGACGACGTCGTCGAAGATCTGGTGGTAGAGCGCGTCGATCGCGTCGTCGGCAGCCGCCACCGTGCGAGCACGATCGACGTCGATGTCGACCAGCGCATGGAGGATGCCGCGGACCTGGTCTGCGACGAGCGACGCCAGGCGCGGCAGGTCCACGTAGCCCTTGAGGGGCGGGAACGGGGCCAGCTTGCGGGCCTGCTTGGCGACGGACGAAGCATGATCCCCCATCCGCTCCAGCTCATAGGTCACGTGATCCAGCGTCAGCAGGAAGCGCAGATCACGGGCGACGGGACCCTGGGTCGCGATGGCGGCCGTGATGATGCTCGAGACATCGACCTGGACCTCGTTGATGCGGCGGTCGCCGATGATCACTGCCGTGGCTGCCGCCTCGTCGTGCGCGACGAGCGCCTCGAGGGCTTTGCGGATCTGGATCTCGACCATCGAGCCCATGCGCAGCACGCCGTCCTTTGCTTCGCGCATCTCGCGGTCGAGCGGCGCTCGCGCGACCTCGGTCAGCGATGAAGGCTCGTGGCTCGGGCCGCCGTTCGCGGCGTCCGTCGGCACAGTCCCTGACCCGCGGTCGGTCTCGCTCATCCGAAGCGTCCCGACACGTAGTCCTCGGTCAGCTGGTTGGTCGGCTGGGTGAAGATACGGTTCGTCTCGTCGGCCTCGACGACATAGCCGGCGCGATCCTCGCCCATGGTCATGAAGATGGTGCGGTCGGAGGCACGCGAAGCCTGCTGCATGTTGTGGGTCACGATGATGATGGTGTAGCGCTCCTTCAGCTCGCGCATCAGCTCCTCGATCTGGAGCGTGGCGCGCGGGTCGAGCGCGGAGCACGGTTCATCCATCAGGATGACCTCCGGCTCGGTGGCGATGGCGCGCGCGATGCACAGCCGCTGCTGCTGCCCGCCCGAGAGGGCCAGGCCGGACGACTTGAGCTTGTCCTTGACCTCTTCCCACAGTGCGGCGCGGCGGAGGCTGGTCTCGACGAGCGCGTCGAGATCGCCTTTGAAGCCGCTCAGGCGAGGGCCGAATGCGACGTTGTCGTAGATCGTCTTGGGGAACGGGTTGGGCTTCTGGAAGACCATGCCGATGCGGCGACGAACCTCGACCGCATCGATGCCCGGGCCATAGAGGTCCTGTCCGTGGTAGAGGATCTGGCCTTCGAGCCGAGCGCCCGGGACGAGGTCGTTCATGCGGTTGATCGACCTGAGCAGCGTCGACTTGCCGCTGCCCGACGGACCGATGAGGGCCGTGACCCGATGAGGTGGGATCTCAGCCGCGAACCCGCGCACGGCACGGAAGAGGCCGTACCAGATCGAGACCTCTTGCAGACGGATGATCGGCTCGACCGCCGCAGGCGTCCCGAAGACCTCCGGCGAGAGGGCCGGCGACGTGGCGCCGGCCGACTCCTGCCCGGGGGGGTTGCTGGGGACGGCGCCAGGGTCGTTATCCGTCACCGTCAGGTCCTCTTGCATCACCATGTCTTCTGATACCTGTTGCGGAGGTAGATCGAGACCGCGGTGGCGAAGAGCGTGATCACCAGGAGCACGATGATAGCCGCCGAGGTCAGGTCCCGGAACTCGCTCTGCGGGCGCCGAGCCCAGTCGTAGATGAGGGTCGGCAGGGCCGTGAACTTGCCGAAGAGCTGCTCGAGGGGCCCTTGGCTGCCACTCGAGAAGTAGCCCAGCACCGCGCCCACGAGCAGGAGGGGAGCCGTCTCGCCGATCGCCCGCGCGAGGGCCAGGATGGTGCCCGTCAGGATGCCCGGCATGGCCGCCGGCAGCACGAGCTCGCGGGTCACCTGCCAGCGTGAGGCGCCGATACCGTAGCCACCCTCGCGGAGTTCGTGCGGCACCGACCGGATCGCCTCGGCCGAGGCGATGATCACGATGGGCAGCACCAGGGCGGCCAGCGTCAGCCCAGCCGACAGGATGGTCGTGCCACCGGTCACTGGCGCCAGGATCGTCACGAAGACCGTGAAGCCGAGGAGGCCGTAGACGATCGAGGGCACGCCGGCCAGGTTACGGATGTTGATGTCGATGAAGCGCGAGAGCCGGCTGGCTGGCGCGTACTCCTCGAGGTAGATGGCGGTCATGATCCCCAGCGGGATCGCGACCAGGGCCACGATCGCGGTCATGATGAGCGAGCCGATGATGCCCTGTACCACGCCGGCCTTGTTCGGGTCGGCGGAGGTCGGGCTGGTCAGGAAGTCGAGCCCGCGCTCCATGAGGACCGGCAGCCCGCCGATGAGCACGCTGATCACGAGCGTCGCGAGCACGCCCAGGGAGAAGAGCAGGGCGAGGAGCAGGAGCACGTGGAAGGTCAGGCCGGCCACGTTCCGGCGATGCTGACCAAGCGGGATGGACGTGGCCCCGAGGGCGGAGGCTGGGGGTGCGACAGCGGTCATCGTGCGGCTCAGTAGCGCTGCCGCGTGCGACGCACGAAGGCGTCGCCCAGGACGTTCAGGCCGAGGGTCGCCAGGAAGAGCATGAGGCCCAGGAAGAAGAGGCTCTGGAAGGCCGCCGTGTTGCCCGTCACCTGGTCGGAGCCCGTGGCCAGAGCCGCCATCGCGGCGGTCACCGTCTGTCCCGGTCCCAGGACGTCGGTCGTGAACAGCGTGCCACCCGACGCACCTGCCGCTAGCGCCACGACCATGGTCTCGCCGATGCTCCGCGAGATGCCCAGGATGAGCGCCGCGACGATGCCCGAGATCGCCGCCGGCACCACGATGCGCATGCTGACGGTGGCTCGCCGTGCGCCCAGCCCGTAGGCACCCTCACGGAGGGAGCGCGGCACTGCGCGCATCGCATCTTCCGAGATGGTCGCGATGAGCGGGATGGTCAGGATGCCGACGCCGATGCCCGCGGCCAGGAGGTTGAAGCCGTTCGCCGTCGGGAAGAAGACCTGGATGACATCGGGCGTGATGACGGTCAGGGCGAAGAAGCCAAGCACCACGCTCGGGATGCCGGCCAGGATCTCGAGGATGGGCTTGACGATGCCGCGTGTTCGTGGACCGGAGTACTCCGCGAGGTAGATCGCGGACGCGATGCCGACCGGCGCCGCGATGACGATGGCGATGCCGGTCACCAGTAACGAGCCGACGATGAGGGTCGAGATGCCGAACAGGCCGCGACGCGGGAACCACCCTTCGGCGGTCAGCTGCGACAGGTCGATCTGGGCCAGGAAGCTGGCGGCCTCGCCGATGATGCTGAGAACGATGAAGGCGGAGATCAGGATCGAGACCATCGCGGCCAGGAACAGGACGCCACGAACGATGCGCTCGTTGCGACGGCGCGTGGGCGATCCCGTCAGGAGCGGCGCCCGGCTGACGGGCATCGGGCTCGAGCTGGCTGTCATCGTCTCAGTCTCGCATCGATCGCGGAGAAAAGCTCGAGGCCGGACCCAGGATGGGAGTCCGGCCTCGGAAGGAGGAGTGCGGATCCAAAACGCAGGTCAGTGGCCGCTGGTCCAGGTCGCGACGGTCTTGGCCAGCTCGTCGGGCGCCAGGTTGACGTAGGGCACCGTCTTCAGTGCGGTCGAGATCGTGCCATCGGCCAGGTAGTAGTCGACGAACGGCGCCAGGGCCGGGTTCGACGCGATCTTGGCCTTGTTGACGTAGAGGTACAGGTCGCGAGAGAGCGGATACTCGCCACTGGCGATCGTCTCGGCGGTCGGGGCAACGCAGGTGCCGTTGGGATCCTTGGAAACCGCGATCTCGCCGACCTTGTCCTTGTTCTCCTCGGCGTAGGCGAAGCCCACCCAGCCTAGGGAGGTGGCGGAGTTGGCGATGCCATCGATGATCGCGTTGTCGTTGGCCGACGAGGTGTAGTCGGGCCGCGTCGCTGTGCCGGTCTTGCCACGGCCTGTGGCGATCGCCTTGAGGGCTAGCTCGATGAAGCTGTCGTAGGTGCCGGACTCCTCGCCTGGGCCGAAGATGTCGAGCGAGCCGCTCGGGAAGGTCGTGTTCGAGCCCAGCTCCTTGGCCAGCGCCTGGGCATCGGCCCACGTCTTGAATCCCTGCGACTCTTCGCCGGTCAGCGCGTACAGATCGGCGAACGAGAGGCAGCTGACGGCGGTGTTCGACGTCGAGGTCAGGACGGACAGGCCGTCGATGGCGATCTTGAGCTCGATGTAGTCGATGCCGGCCGTCTTGCAGACCGCAGCCTCCTCGTCCTTGATCTTTCGGGAGGCGTCGCTGATGTCGGTCTTGCCGGCGCAGAAGGTCTTGAAGCCATCACCGGTGCCCGGCCCGTCGACCGAGATGGCGACGTCCGGGTTGGGCTCGTTGAAGGCCTCGGCGATGGCCGATGAGATGGGCTGGACCGTCGACGATCCAGAGATGGCGATGGTGCCGGCGAGACCACCGGTCGCCTCCGTCGTCGGGGCGGAGGTGGCCGGCTCGGTCGTCGCACCCGCGCTGCTCGCGGATGGTGAAGCGCCTCCTGTCGAGCAGGCTGAGAGGAGCAGGAGGCTGCCCGCCACGAGCGTGGCGAAACGGGCGCGCCGGGGCAGAACGTGGGTGCGATGTGTCTCATTCATGGCCCGCAGTCTCCGGCGCGTGCGTCAACGCACCATTTTCTTGTCATGTTCGGCGTGTTAACGATGCCCCGCCTGCCTCATGGGCCTGTGGGGTGGGATACTGCGCGTCCCCGGACGAGCCAGGTCCGGTCCGGTGCCCACCGACAAGGAGCTCCTCGAGATGCCCAAGCAGAAGAAGGCAGGCGACGCCTCTGGAGAGGTCGCGGACGACGCGCCCGGACCCAAGCCATCGAAGGCCGAGCGCGCCGCCGCCAAGGCCGAAGCCGCGGCGGTCGCGAAGGCGGCCGAGAAGGCCGCCAAGGCCGAGAAGAAGCGCCTCAAGAAGATCGCCGAGCTCGAGGAGCAGCTGGCCACCGCCAAGGAGCTCCAGGCTGCCGTCAACGCTCTCGTGGCCGCCATCCGATCGGACCTCGCGACTGCACGGCGCGCCGGGGCGCCGTCACGACCTCGCGCCACGGCCAGCTCGGCCACGAAGCCGACGGCGCGCCGAACGACGGTGCGCCGCGCATCGACACCGGCCGCGGCAAACACGCCGTCGGGCGGAGCCGCGAAGTCGGCATCGGCGACCAGCCCCCGGCCGCGGGCGAGTTCGACGGCCGCCCGACGGGCGCCCCGCAAGCCTGCTGGCTGACTCACGCGAGGATCCGCACTCGTCGCCTCGCCTGTCATCCTTGAGGCATGCAGGCGCCTGAGGTCATCGCCGCCGTCGACATCGGCAGCAACAGCGCACACTTGCTGGTGGCACTGGTCGATGACCGCACCGTCACGCCCCTCGCCGACGAGAGTGTCCTCCTGGGCCTGGGCGGCATCGTCGATCGCGACGGGCGCCTTCCCTTCGCGGCGCGCAGCGCGCTCATCGAGGCGCTTGACCAGTTCGCCACCACGGCGCGCCGGTGGCATGCCAACGAGCTGCTCCTGCTGGGCGCTGAGCCGTTCAGACGCGCGGCCGACGCTACGGAGGTCTCCGAGATGGTCCTTGGCCGGATCGGCGTGCCGATCGTGGTCCTTGACCACGCCGCCGAGGCCGAGCTGACCCTGCTCGGGGTGACGCGCGGTACGCTGGTCGAGTCGCCGCTCCTGGTCGTCGACATCGGCGGTGGTTCGACGGAGGCCATCGTTCAGGCTCCCGGTGTCGCCCCCCAGACGTTCATCATCGCGACCGGCTCCAGCCGCCTGACCCAGGCCTGCGATCCGGCCGACCCGCCGATGCCGGCCGATCGGGAGCAGCTTGCGATGCGGTCCCGTGAGCTCCTGACTGCCGCCCCGGGTGGCCATCCGTCGCGTGCGGTCTTCGTCGGTGGCAGCGCCACGAACGTGGCCCGCGTGGTTGCCGGCGTCAGGGGCGGTGACCCGGCGGCGCCAGACACGACCGTCCCGCGCGTCGGTGTCGAGCAGGCCATCCACGAGATCGATCGAACGCCGAGCGCCGTCCTGGCCGAGCGCTATCGCCTGACGCCGATACGGGCTCGCCTGCTGCCGGCCGGCGCCGCGTTGGTGCTGGCGTTCATGGAGCGCTACGAGCTCGAGAGCGTCGAGGTCAGCGAAGCCAGCCTGCGTGAGGGTGCGGTCCTGGCACTCCGTCACGCCGGTCCGGCATGGCGCTCCGAGTTGACGGCGCTGACTGCCGGATGGCCGGATGCCGGCGCCCTCGCATCCGGGCTGGGCGCGCGCTGACGCTCCGCACCCGGCGCCAGATCCCGTACCTGCTCAGAGCGCGCTGACGGCTCGTCCCAGGGCGCGCCGGAAGCTCTCGGCCGCCAGCGGGCGCCACGCCGCAGGCAACGAGCGTCGGAGGCGGGCCACGTCTCGGTCGCGAGCGCCGAGATAGCGTCCGACCGCCTCGATCGTCGGCGGTGCCAGCCTGGCAGCCGACGCGACCAGGAACTCACGGGCGAGTCGGGCCGCGACGTCGGCGTCATTGAGGAGGCCGAGATGATCCTGCAGTCGCGTCACGCGCTCGATCAGCGAAGCCGCCTCCGGCCCGAGCACCTCGCGGAAGAACTCGAGCGAATAGCGCAACCGTTTGGAGGCGATGCGCAGCTGATGGATCGTCGCCACGTCGGCCCAGGCGAGCGTCGCGTCGTACGCTCGGACCTGTTCATAGGCGCCCCAGATGCGGCTCGTGGCCGTGTCGCGAACGCGGCTCGGCGCGGTTGCCTCGATCGCACGGGCGGCTGCTGCATCGGTCTCGACGAAGGCGAGGTAGTCGTCCACGAAGTGCCGGTACACACCCGAGTCGAGCATCGTGGCCAGGTTCCGGCGAGCGATCTCGCGCTGCTCCTGCCATGCGCTGGCCAGCGGCTGGAGAGCCATGCCCTCCTCGGCGGGATGCGCAGCGACATAGGCGGCCAGGTTCTCCAGCAGGACGTCGAGGTCGCGCACCGCGCCCAGGCTCGAGGCCACCGTTCGCAGCTCACGGACGTATCGGCGCTCGGCCTTGGGCTTGTACGCGTCGCCGAAGAGCCGCCAGGCGGCCCGCATCCGCCGTGTCGCCACGCGCATCCGATGCAGGTCCTCGATGTCCTCGCCGCTGATGGTGCCGGCTTCGCGCTCGAGCATGCGCGCGAAGTGGAAGCGGAGGATCTTCCGGCCTGCCTCGGCCAACGGGTCGCCGCCGACCACGCCGGGCGTCCGCCCGGTGACGAGCCGTGGCCCTGGCTTCGCGGGTGAAGATGCGTCCCCTGGCGTCGTGTCCTCGAGGTCGCTACCCTCCGCCCTGTCCGGCAAGCTGTCGTCGACGGCCGGCAGGTCATCGTCACTGTGGCTGCCGGCGACCATCGTCAGTTCGATCGAGAGCAGTCGATCGATGGCGGCGTCGTCACGATCGGCACCACCATCCCGGCTGCCGTCGACTTGGATCGCGGCGGGCTCCGGCGTCGCGTCCGCCGCGCCGACCTCGATCGGCGTCGTCGCTGGCTCCTGGCTGTCTGGCGCCTGAACCTCGATCCCCGCCGCGACCTCGTCGTCGATCTCGGCCGGCGTTGGCTCGACGAGCGCGGGCGTGTAGGCCGATGGGACGTCGATGCCGGCTCGCGCCAGCATCGTCAGGGCGGCCTCCAGCTTCGAGGCTGGCGCGTCCTCGACCACGCCGCTCGACTCGAGCAGCTCAGCCACGCTGTCGAGCAGCTTGTCGTCGCCGCCCTTCATCTCGATCTCCAGGGCGCCGAACCGCCCGATCTGCCGCCCATGGTGCTCGACAGTGACGTCGTCGAGGCTCAGGATCGCCCAGCCGCTGGTGCCCCGCAGTTCGCGCTCGCGTCGGGTCTGGCGGAGCGTGAATCGCTCCTCGAGGGGCGCGTCGGCAGCCAGCGCAGCGAGGCGCGCGCGTGCCCCCGATTCCGGCCACTCGGTCGGGTCGAGGTGCTCCGTCGCCGGGCCGCTCCACTCGATCCGACGGCGCAAGGATGCACCCTGGGGCCGTCGGCCGGCCTCGGGCTCGACGGCCACGTCATCGAGCGACTTGAGGTCCAGGCTGGTGCCCGTCTCGGTCGTCCGCAGTCGGGCGTTCCAGCCCTCCGTCTCGAGGCGCAGGTCGGCGGTGTCGATGTAGCGGTCGACGACCTCGACGACGCCCCAGGGTCCGACCACCAGGTCGCCCAGGCGATCGCCGTCGAGCAGGCGCTCGATGGCCTCCGGATCGCGCACCCCGTACTTGAGCTCGACCTCGACCGGGCTGCCGGTCATGCGCCCTCCATCGCGCCGACCGACAGGGCCTCGTGCTTGAAGACCTCGAAGGTGTCGAGGCCGGTTGGGCTCTCCAGTCGCCACTCGACCCGCTGCCAGCGCTCGTCGGGACCAAGCTCCCAGGCTCGTCGATCGTCGGCCAGCATGACCTCCAGGATGTGATCGAGGCGCCGCTTGTTGCCGGGGTCGAGGACCGGCGCCACGGCCTCGACGCGGCGGTCGAGGTTGCGATCCATCATGTCGGCGGAGCCGATCCAGTGCGTCGCCCGCTCGCCCTGGCCGAAGCGCAGGATCCGCGAGTGCTCCAGGAAGGGGCCGATGATGGAACGGACACGGATCCGCTCGCTGACGCCCTCGACGCCCGGCCGCAGGGCACAGCCGCCGCGGACGATGAGGTCGACCGGCACACCCGCCTGGCTGGCCCGACACAGCTCGGCGATGATGCCCGGGTCGACGATCGCGTTGAGCTTCATGGTGATGAGGCCATCCCCGTGGAGCTGCTGCTGCTCGATCTCGCCCGCGATGAGCTCCTCGATCCGCGTTCGAAGGGCCACGGGCGCGATCAGCAGGCGCCGGAACGAGCGCTGCCGTGAGAGGCCGGTCAGGAAGTTGAACAGGTCGGTCACGTCCGCGCCGATCTCCTCGTCGCAGGTCAGCATCCCGAGGTCGACGTACAGCCTGGCGGTCTTGTGGTTGTAGTTGCCGGTCCCGATGTGCACGTAACGACGCAGGCCGCCACCCTCGCGACGCACCACGAGCGCTGTCTTGGAGTGCGTCTTGAGCCCGACCAGGCCGTACACGACGTGCGCGCCGGCGCGCTCCAGCGTGCGACCCCAGACGATGTTCGCTTGCTCATCGAAGCGAGCCTTGATCTCGACCAGGACGACCACCTGCTTGCCGTTCTCGGCCGCGTGGATGAGCGCCTTGAGGATGGGCGAGTCGCCGGTCGTGCGGTAGAGCGTCATCTTGATGGTCAACACGTCGGGATCGCTGGCAGCCTGCTCGACGAAGCGTTGGACGGAGCCGACGAACGACTCATAGGGGTGGTGAACGAGCAGATCCCCGGTGCGCACGATGGCGAAGACGTCGGCCTCCTCGTCCTCGTCGGGCGGCAGCAGGCGGCTGGGGATGACCGGGTGCCAGGGCTCGCGCTGGAGCTCGGGGATCTCGAGGTCGGCGATCGTCTCCAGCGCGCGCAGGTCGAGCATGCCCGAGATCTCGTAGACGTCCTCGGGTCCCAGGTCGAGGCCGCGGCGCAGGATCGAGCGCGTCTCGGTCGGCATCGAGCGCTCGACCTCCAGACGGACCGCTTCGCCGAAGCGACGGCGTCGGAGCTCCTCTTCGATGGCCAGCAGCAGGTCGTCGGCCTCGTCCTCCTCGATGGCCAGGTCTGCGTTCCTGGTCACCCGGAAGAGGTGGTGCTCGACGATCTCCATGCCCGGGAAGAGCGCGTCGAGGTTGGCCGCGATGATCTGCTCCAGGAGGATGTAGGTGCGCACGCCGACCTCGACCATGCGCGGCAGCACCTCCGGGACCTTGATACGCGCGAAGTCCCGTTCGCCGGTCTCGGGGTCGCGCACGGTCACCGCCAGCGAGAGCGACAGGTCGCTGATGTAGGGAAACGGATGGCCGGGATCGACGGCCAGCGGCGTCAGCACGGGGAAGATCTGGTCGATGAACATGCGCCGCAGCTCGAGGTGGCGCTCCGGCCGCTCGTCGTAGCGGACGATGCGGATGCCCTGCTCGGCCAGCCGTTCGCGCACGTCACCGAATGCGATGGTCTCCTCTCCGATCAGGTCGAGCACCTTGCGCCGAGCCTCGGACAGCGTCTCCGCCGCGCTCCGGCCGTCCGGCGCAAGCTTGGAATGACCCGCCTCGACCTGCTGCTTGAGGCCCGCCACCCGGACCTGGAAGAACTCGTCGAGGTTGCTGGAGAAGATGGACAGGAAGCGGACGCGTTCAAGCACGGGGTTGCGCGCGTCGGTCGCTTCGTGCAGGACACGCGCGTTGAAGTCCAGCCACGAGAGCTCGCGGTTGATGTACGGGACGGCCGGCGGGGCGCCAGGACGCGGTCGACGGCGGGTCGCGGGGGGGCGGACGGCGGTCATCGGGCTCGGTGTCTGGCCTCGTGGGCAGGGATGCTCGCCGCCATCGTACCGCGGCCACGATGGAGAACGTCCATGGCCCGACGGTCAGCCCGCGGCGTGGGACCTGATGGCGGCCCGGCCTCGGCCGCTCTCACCGATGATCGGCAGGTGTCGCCGCCGCGCGCAGCGCCATGTCCTCCTCGCACGGACAGTCGGCCCGCAGGCGCTCGAAGGTGTAGTAGCCGGTGTGATGTCCGTCGCCCCAGGTCGGGCAGAGCGCGTATTGGCCGACCAGCTGGATGTCGACCAGGCGGGTCTGGTCCGCGCTGAGGGTCGGTGCGGAGTCGAGCCAGCCGGGCAGCCCGGCCTCGCCGCGGCAGTAGGCGCATGGGCAGAGCCAGCGCAGTGTGTGACCGTCATAGACGGTTCGATGGCCGTCGGACCAATCGATCTCCAGACGGCCTTCGGCCCGGTCGGCGTGGATCCGCAGAGGGGAGAGGTATTCGCCACCGGTGACATAGGAGCTCATGACGCGATGCTAGGCGGCTTCAGCCGTCCTCGTCGAACGGCAACGTCCGGAGGAGGGCGATGTCCGGGCGGAACGGGACGCGGAGCCCGTCCGGCGCCGCTCGGTCGCGTATGACGCGCGATCCAGCGCCCTCCGATCCAGCCGCCTCGTCGGCCATGACATCAACGACCCGGATGAGCGTCCAGAGTCGACTGCGCATGCCCGGCAGATAGGGGGAGTCGGCGCGCTTGGCGACGATGCCGACCAGACCGTGCAGCGCGATGAGCGGAAGGACGGCCGCGGCGCCGCGGGCGGGCTCGAGGACGACGATCGAAGGCGCCGCGATGGCCAGCTCGACAAGCCGCGCTCGGCGCCGCTCGAGCGACTCCGCCAGCAGGAGCCGGCCGGCCAGCCAGGGCAGGTCGCTGACCACGAGGGTGGCTGGACGGATAGGATCGCGGCGAGGGATGCCGTCGGCGCCCGCGCGGCCGACCATCCCGGGCCGGACGATCTCGCCGTCGAGGACGGCGCCGGGCAGATCGAGGGAACGCAGCGAGGCGACGAGGTCGGGGAATCGATCGGCGACGTCGTTGGCGCCGACCGACAGTCGGACGTGCCCGCGCTGGACCGAGGCGAGGATGCGCAGCCCGCCCCAGGCCGGGTCGACGACCCGGTCGTCGTCGATGGTCAGCTGCCGCGACGATCTCGAGAGCATCGGCCGCAGGTCGTCGGGTGGCAGCGGCAGGCGGGCGTCGAGCTCGAGCGATCGCTGGCCCACGGGCGTTGGCACCGTCGCAGGATACGACCAGCCGGTCGCGTCGGACCTGCGGGTGGCGGCCGATCCCGTCAGGCAGCCGGACCGGACGGCCGGACCCAGCCCGCCGAGCCGACTGTTGCGCCGGTAGACTGGACGGCCACAGCCCTTCCCATCTCGAGGTGACCCTATGCCGCGCGCCCCGCGCCCGGATGACCTGTTCGACTTGCGCGTCCCGACCCAGGTCCGTCTCTCGCCGGACGGGTCGCAGATCGTGTTCACCGTGCGCTCCAGCGCACCCAGGCGTGACGGCTATCGGCATGCGCTGTGGATCGTGGCCGCCGACGGCTCGTCGCCGGCGCGACCGCTGACGCTCGGCCGGCGCAACGACACGGCGCCCCGCTGGAGCCCCGACGGACGCAGCCTCGCCTTCCTGAGCGACCGCGCCGCCGTCTTCCAGGCGGCCGGTGCCGCCGATCGTCAGGCCGTTACCGAGACACCCAAGGAAGGCGGCACGCAGGTCTGGCTGCTGCCGATGGACGCGGGTGAGGCACGCCAGGTCACGCGGCTGCCGCGCGACGTGTCCGACATCTCGTGGAGCCCCGACGGCCGCTCGCTATGCGTCGTCAGCGCCGCCCTGACCGAGGTCCCGGAGCCGCGCAAGGCACCAGAAGCCGTCCCCGACCCGGATATCCGCCAGATCGACCGGCTCTACTACGAGCTCAATGGTGCCGGTTTCACCTACGATCGCCCCGGCCAGCTCTGGCGGATCGACCTCGAGTCGGGCGCCGCGCGCCGCCTGACGTCCGGGCCGGCCGACGACGGCCAGCCGCGCTGGAGCCCTGATGGCTCACGCATCGCATTCACCTCCAGCCGCCACCGCGATGCGGACCTGACCTGGCAGCAGGACGTCTATGTCGTGCCAGCCGATGGCGGACGCGTCGAGCGCATCACCGCCGGTCGGGGTGAGCAGATCTTCGATGCCCCGGCCTGGAGCCCGGACGGCGGATGGATCGCGGTCGTCGGCCATCGCCACCCCGCCAAGGCCGGCTCGCGCGGCGATGTCTGGCGCTTCCGGGCCGCGCCGCAGGATCACGGGCGAGGACCTGACGGCCGACGCGGACCTCTTCGCCGATGCCGGCATGAACTCCGATCTGCTGGGCGCCGGGGGCAGCGCCATCCACTGGAGCGGCGATGGCCGCTGGATCACCTTCGCGGCGCCCATCGAGGGCAGCCTACGAGCTGTGGCGGGTCGAGGTCGAGACGCGCCGGATCGAGCGCCTGACCGAGGATCGCCATTTCCTCTACGGCGCCGACCAGGCCGCCGTCGCCGGTGGCGCCAGGGTGGCATCGGCCTGCGTGACGGCCACGCGCGCCGCAGACATCGTGGTCCACGATCTGCCTGCCGAACCGCTCATGGATGGCGCGCGGATCGTCGCCCGCCGATTGACCGACCTGATGGGCGTGTCGTGGGCCGATATCGAGCTGGTCGAGCCCCGTGTCTCGCTGGCACGAGGTCGATGGGCGACGGATCCAGGGCTGGTTCCTGGAGGCGCCGCGGCGCGACGGCACGGCCGGCGCCCGCTGGTGCGTCGAGATCCACGGTGGCCCGCAGACGCTCTACGGCTGGTCGCTCATGTGGGAGTGGCAGTGCCTGGTCGCCGCAGGGCATCAGCGTCTATGCCTGCAACCCGCGTGGCTCGCAGGGCTACGGCCAGGACTTCGCGCACGCCAACTTCGGCGACTGGGGCACCGGCCCCATGGCCGACGTGATGGCCGGCGTCGATGGCGCTCATCGCCGACGGCCTGGTCGATCCGGCGATCGGCTCGGCGTCACGGGTGGCTCGTATGGCGGCTACCTGACCAGCTGGATCGTCGGCCACACGGATCGCTTCGCGGCGGCCGTGACCTGCCGGTCGGTCAACGACATGACCTCGCGAGATGCTGACCGGCGACATCGCCGGGCCCCAGTTCGGCAAGCTACGAGTACGGCGCCAACCCGTGGGAGGACCCCGACCTGTACTCGGCGAGCACAGCCCCTGACCTACGCGCCGCGACATCCACACGCCGCTGCTCATCCAGCACTCGGAGAAGGACCTGCGCGCGCCGATCACGCCAGGCCGAGGAGCTCTTCACGGTCCTGCGCTCGCTCAAGCGGCCGGTGCGCTTGATGCGCGTGCCCGACGAGATCCCACGAGCTGACCCGCTCGCGGCACGCCGTTCCGGCGCGTCGACAACCTCGATCCTCATCCGCGACTGGTTCCGCGCACTACCTGGTCGATGGGGCCACGCGGTTGCCGCCGGCCCGACGGCCGCGCCGGGACTGATTCGATCCCGATCAGTCGCCCAACCAGTCGCGCAACGGCTCGAGGGCGGCCGGTTCGAGGTAGTGCCGCCGCCGGCGTCCCTCGTCCATGGAGCGCACCAGCCCGGACTGCCTGAGCACCTCGAGGTGCTTCATGACCGCGAAGCGCGTGACGCTCGGCGCCAGTGCTGCCACATCCGCGGTGGTCGCTCCGGGGTTGGCGCGCAGGTGCTGGATGATCCGACGGCGCGTGGCATCGGAGACCGCGTGCGCCAGTGCGTCCAGCCTGCCCTCGATGTCGCCGATCATGTGACCGTATCGTAACATGGCGATACGGGCTGCCTGATGGGCTGGCTTGGTGGCGGGTGGCCTGGTGTAGGATGAGCCGATGACATCGACCGTCGAGGGCAGCGCTCACGAGCAAGCCGAGACGCGCGCCCACGAGCTGGTCCGCGCCTGGGACGGACGCGCCGTCGGTCTGGGCGGGCTGCTGGGCCGCATCGGCGGTGTCGACCAGGTCGGCGTCGAGGAGCGGGCGGCAGCCCTGGCCAAGCGATCCATCAAGCGCGAGTCGAAGCGCTGGGCGCTCGACCTGATCATCCGCATGATCGATCTGACGACCCTTGAGGGCAAGGACACCAGCGGCAAGGTCCACGCGCTCTGCCAGAAGGCTCGGCGCCCGGATCCCTCCGACCCGACGATCCCCTCCGTCGCCGCCGTGTGCGTCTATCCAGCGCGCGTCGCGGACGCCCGCGAGGCGCTTGCCGGCACCGCCATCCATGTCGCCAGCGTCGCCACCGGCTTCCCGTCCGGACAGACCTTCCTGGAGCTGAAGGTGCTCGAGACGCGTCAGGCGGTCGAGGCTGGCGCCGATGAGATCGACATGGTCATCGATCGGGGCGCCTTCCTGGCCGGCGACTACGCCGCCGTCTTCGATGAGATCGTGGCCGTCAAGGCGGCCGCCGGTGACGCCCATCTCAAGGTCATCCTGGAGACCGGTGAGCTCGGCTCGTACGATGACGTCCGCCGCGCCAGCATCCTGGCCATGGCGGCCGGTGCCGACTTCATCAAGACCTCGACCGGCAAGGTGGCGCCGGCGGCCACGCTGCCGGTCACGCTGGTGATGCTAGAAGCCATCCGTGATTTCGAACGACGCACCGGCAGGATCGTGGGCATGAAGCCGGCGGGCGGCATCCGGACCTCGAAGGAGGCCATCGCCTACCTGACCGTCCTGTACGAGACGCTCGGTCCGCGCTGGATGACGCCTGATCGCTTCCGCTTCGGCGCCAGCACTCTGCTCAACGATGTGCTCATGCAGCTCCGCAAGGAGCGCGATGGCCGCTACTCCGGCGGCGACTACTTCACGCTCGACTGAGGCGACGCCATGACAACGAGTGACCGAGCGGTCACCAAACGCCCGACATCGGATGCAGTCGGCCGAGACACAGCCTCCCCGTCTACCTGGGGCTTCGGCGACGGACAGGCCGTGCCCTGGGAGTACGCGCCCGCGCCGGAGGCGCGCGATGTCGTCAAGCTCCAGGCGCGCTACGGGCTGTTCATCGGCGGCAAGGAGGTCGCACCGCGCAGCGGCCAGTGGTTCACGACCATCGACCCGGCGACCGAGGAGCCACTGGCCGAGGTCGCCCGTGCCGGGCTGGAAGACGTCGATCAGGCGGTCGGGACCGCCAGGCGGGCGTTCCGTCGATCGTGGGGCGAGCTGCCCGGTCGTGAGCGGGCGAAGTACCTCTTCCGGATCGCCCGCATCCTCCAGGAGCGCAGCCGAGAGTTCGCCGTCCTCGAGACGCTCGACACCGGCAAGCCGATCAAGGAATCGCGCGACGTCGACATCCCGCTCGTGGCCGCGCACTTCTGGTACTACGCCGGCTGGGCGGACAAGCTCGACTACGCCTTCCCCGGCCGGATCGCCCGGCCGCTCGGCGTGGCGGCGCAGATCATCCCCTGGAACTTCCCGCTGCTGATGCTGGCCTGGAAGATCGCGCCGGCCCTGGCCGCCGGCAACACGGTCGTCCTCAAGCCGGCCTCGTCGACGCCCCTGAGCGCGCTGCTCTTCGCCGACGTCTGCCGCCAGGCGGACCTGCCGCCCGGCGTCGTCAACATCGTGACCGGGCCGGGCGAGATCGGCCTCGGGCTGGTCAAGCACCCCGACGTCGACAAGGTCGCCTTCACCGGCTCGACCGCGGTCGGAAAGGAGATCGGGCGTGCCATCGCGGGCTCCGACAAGGCGCTGACGCTCGAGCTGGGCGGCAAGGCCGCCAACATCGTCTTCGACGACGCCCCGCTCGACCAGGCCGTCGAGGGCATCGTCAACGGCATCTTCTTCAACCAGGGCGAGGTCTGCTGCGCCGGCAGCCGCTTGCTGGTCCAGGAGTCGATCGCCGAGCCGCTCATCGAGAAGCTCAAGGATCGGCTGGCGACGTTGCGCGTGGGCGACCCGCTGGACAAGAACACCGACGTCGGCGCCATCAACAACGCCGCCCAGCTGGCCAAGATCGAGGAGCTCATCGAGGCCGGCGTGGCCGAGGGCGCCGAGCTCTACCAGCCGGCCTGCGAGCTGCCCGCGCGTGGCTACTTCGTGCGCCCGACCCTGTTCACGAACGTCGCCCAGAGCCATCGCATCGCGCAGGAGGAGATCTTCGGGCCGGTCCTCTCGGTGCTCACCTTCCGGACCCCGGACGAGGCCGTCGAGAAGGCCAACAACACGCCCTACGGGCTGTCCGCCGGGGTGTGGACCGAGAAGGGCAGCCGCATCCTGAAGATGGTCAAGCAGCTCCGGGCGGGCGTCGTCTGGGCCAACACCTTCAATCGCTTCGATCCCACCAGCCCCTTCGGCGGCTACAAGGAGTCGGGCTTCGGCCGCGAGGGCGGCCTGCCCGGCCTGCTCGCCTACGTCCGACTCGAGGATCGCTGATGCCCCGTTCGAAGCCGGCCACGAAGGCTGCGACCCGGGCGGTGGCGGCAGTCGGCCAGACGGCGACCAAGGTCGTCCCGACGAGCGAGCGCATCTCCGTGCGCAAGACGTACAAGCTGTACATCGGCGGTCAGTTCCCTCGTTCCGAGTCGGGGCGGGCCTACGTCGTCCGCGCCGCCGACGGGGCCCCGTTGGCGAACGCCGTCCGCGGCTCGCGCAAGGACGTGCGCGACGCGGTCCGTGCGGCGCGCGGGGCCTTCGGGGGCTGGGAGGCGAAGACGGCCATGAACCGCGGCCAGATCCTGTACCGCGTGGCCGAGCTGCTCGAGGGCCGGCGTGATCAATTCGAGGCCGAGGTCGCGGCGGCCGAGGGTCTCGACGCGCCGGGCGCGCGGGAGCAGGTCGATCGGGCCATCGATCGCTGGGTCTGGTACGCCGGCTGGGCCGACAAGATCAGCCAGGTCCTGGGCACGGTCAACCCGGTCGGCGCGAGCTACTTCGACTTCACCATCCCGGAGGCGACCGGCGTCGTCGGCGTCGTGGCGCCGGAGAGCTCCTCGTTGCTCGGGCTCGTCTCACGGCTGGCGCCCGTCCTGGTCGGTGGCAACACCGCCGTCGTGCTGGCCTCCGAGCGACGACCGCTGCCGGCCGTGACGCTCGCTGAGGTGCTGGCCACGAGCGACGTCCCGGGTGGCGTCGTCAACCTCATCACCGGCCACCGACGGGAGCTCGTGCCGACCCTCGCCAGCCACATGGACGTCAACGCCATCGATGCCTGGGGCGTGCCCAACGACCTCCGGACGGCGGTCGACGAGGCGGCCATCGAGAACGTCAAGCGGGTCGCCCGAGCGCCGGCCGGCAGCGCCGAGCGGATCGACTGGCTCGACGACCGCGCGGCCCAGCGACCCGAGTGGATCGCCGCCTTCCTCGAGCTCAAGACGGTCTGGCACCCGATCGGGCTCTGAGCCGGTCCGTGTCGCGTCGCGACCATCGCGGGGCGAGCCCGTGACCCGCATCCACCTCGACACGGCCGAGCGACGGCGACGCCTCGTGCTGCGACATCGACTCGAGCCGACGAGCGCGGCGAGCTCTCTGGCCGAGGCTGCCAGCGCCATGGTCGGGCTCCACAGCAGCGATCCCGCGACCGTCTTCCTGTCGGCTCGGGCGCGCGTCTCGGGCGCCACGGTGACGGACGTCGAACGCGAGCTGTACCAGACGCGATCCGTGCTGCGCATCCTTGGCATGCGACGCACGCTGTTCGTGGTGCCGCCGGACCTGGCCGTCATCGTCCGCGCGGCCTGCGGCGAACCGATCGCCAGCGCGGAGCGTCGCCGCCTGACGGGATTCCTCGAGGCCTCGATGCCCGAGCGCGACGCGGTCGCCTGGCTGACCGGTGTCGAGGCGGACACGCTGGTTGCGCTCGACCGACTCGGCACCGCAGCTGCGGCCGAGCTGACGCGTGAGGTCCCGGCCCTGACCGAGCAGTTCCACTTCGGCGCCGGCAAGCGCTGGGAGGGCACGGTGGGCCTCTCGACACGCTTGCTCTTCCTGATGGCCGCCGAGTGGACCATCGTCCGAGCCCGGCCACGCGGCAGCTGGGTCAGCGGCCAGTACCGCTGGTCGCGCCTCGAGACCTGGGCGCCGGTGCTGCCGCCGACGCCCTCGCCGGCCGCCGCGCGTGGGATGCTCGTCGAGCGCTGGCTGGCGACGTTCGGGCCGGCCACCGAGCGCGACCTGGCCTGGTGGAGCGGCCTGACGCTCGGCCAGCTGCGAGCCGCGCTGGCATCGCTTGACGTGGTCACGGTGCGGCTCGACGAAGGCGAAGGGCTCGTCCTCGCGACCGACCTCGAGCTGACCCCGGCGTCGGCTCCGATCGCCTTCCTGCTGCCCGGCCTCGACTCGACGCCGATGGGCTGGAAGGTCCGGGAGTGGTTCCTCGGGCCACACGGAGCGGCCATCTTCGACACCAACGGCAACGTCGGCCCGACCGTCTGGTGGGCTGGGCGGATCGTCGGCGCCTGGGGCCAGCGACCCGACGGAACGGTCGTCCAACGCCTGGTCGAGGACGTCGGCCGGGAGGCTGTCGATGCCTGCCAGGCGTCGGCCGCGGCGCTCAGCACCTGGCTCGGCGGGGTCCGCATATCGCCGCGCTTCCCGACGCCCCTCCAGAAGGCACTCGCCAGCTGAGCCTCAGCTCGGAGCGAACGCCGGCAGGCGTCGCGCCAGCGCCAGGGCCAGCTCGCCGCCGCGCCCGACCGGGTCGTGCTTGAAGAAGACGTAGGCATCGGTGCCCGTCGCCAGGAACGGCTCGAACCGGGCGGCCCAGGCATCGAGCTCGGCCGGCTCGTAGTCGTCGCGCCGGAGGCGGGCGTAGACCGCTGGCCCCGTCAGGCGCAGGCTTGGGGGTTCGCTGGCCTCGGGCAGGTCGGTCGCGCAGAGCATCGTCCCGGCAGCACGCAGTCGGGCGTGGATCTCATCGTCCAGCCAGGAGGGATCCTGGAACTCGAGCACGAGTGGCACCTCGCGGGGCCAGGCGGCGAGCAGCCGATCTAGGCGCTCGTCGTTGCGAGGCTGCTCGGCGCCGACGCGAAAGAGCACCGCTCCCAGGCGCTCGCCGAAGTCACGGGCCGGCTCCAGCAACCAGGGCAAGGCACCGATGGGATCGCTGGCCCAGGCCCGCATCGAGCCGCTGCGCAGGGCCTTGACCACGAACCGGAACTCGGGCGGGGTCGTCGCCAGCCAGCCCGCGATGGTCGCCGGCGTAGGCGACCGGTAGAACGTCCCGTTCAGCTCGACGGCAGCCAGTCGAGCGGCGTAGGCGGGCAGCAGGTCCGCGGCGCGCGTGCCTTTGGGATAGAAGCGGGGGACCCAGGCCGGGTAGCCGAACCCGCTGGTACCGACGTAGAGGCGCCCGGTCATCGCCTGGCGCGCCACGTCATCGGGGTGGCGCCGCTACTGCCAGCGGAAGAAGCGACCGGAGATGGCCGTGCAGGCGACCAGCCAGCCGGCCAGGACGGCCACGTCCACGCCGAGCGGGACGAGCGGCACGCCGCTGACCATGACCTGGCGAAGCGCGTCTCCGAGGTAGGTCAGAGGCAGCAGAAAAGCCACACCGCGCAGCCACTGGGGCAGCAGCTCGAGCGGGAAGAAGATGCCCGACAGGAACATCATCGGCAGCTGCACGGCCTGGGTCACGCCGTTGGCCTGCTCCTCGGTCTTGGCGAACGAGGCGATGACGTAGCCGAGGGCGATGAACGTCAACGCCCCCAGGACGATCAGGAAGGCGACCGCGAGCGGCCCGCCGACGATGGTCACCCCGAGCAGGGTCACGCCGATGCCGACGATGATGATCGTCTGGACGCCGGCCAGCAGCAGCCGCACTGAGACGTTGCCGCCGACCAGCGTGCGCCGCGTGAGCGGCGTCGCCGAGAGGCGCTTGAGGACCAGCTTCTCGCGCAGCGCCACCAGCGGGATGGCGGCGAACACGCCGAGCTGCATGAGCGCCATGGCCAGGATGCTGGGCACGAAGTAGCTGGCGCCGTTGAGCGACTCGGACTGGATGGCCTGGGGCTGGATGCCCAGCACCGCCGCGCGACCGGCCAGCTGGAGGTTGATGGCGCCGGCCACGCCGGCCATCGTCTGGGTGATGGCGGCCGACGCGTTCTGGCGACTGGGATCCGTGAAGACGATGAGGTCGACGCGAGTCGCGGGCTGACCGGCTTGACCGGCGCCGACGGCGGTCCCCAGCCCAGATGGGACCACGACGATGGCGTCGATGTCACCGGCGCGCATGGCGGCCTCCGCCGCCGACTGGTCGGGCTCGTCGGTCGGCAGCAGGATCGCCGTGCCCGCGACCGCGGTCCGGAGCTGCCCGGCGGCGGGCGTTCCGTCGAGGTCGACCCAGCCGACCTTGTATCGAGGCGCCTCGTTGCTGGAGAAGATGGTGCCGAAGAGCATGACGAAGATGACGGGGAAGGCCAACGTCCAGAAGAGTGCCGCCCGATCGCGCACGAAGCTCTTGAGATTGGCGACCGAGAGCATCCACAGAGCGCGCATCCTTTGGCCTCAGTCCCGCAGCGCTCGGCCGGTCAGATCGAGGAAGACGTCCTCCAGCGTCGGCCGTCGCACGAGAAGGTTCTGCGGCTCGACGCCCAGCGACTCGGCGGCGGCGAGGATGGCGGCGATGGTGTCGGGCACGTCGCGCGTGTGGAGGATCATCTCGCCGTCCTCCTCGGTCACCCGTGTCACGCCGGGAAAGGCCGACATGCGCTCGCGTCCCACGGCCGCCAGCCCGCCGACGCTGACGGCGTGGTCCTTGAACCGTCGACCGACCAGCTCGGCGACCGTGCCGGCCTCCATGATCTTGCCGTGGTCCATGATCGCCAGCCGATCGCAGAGGACCTCCGCCTCCTCCATGTAGTGCGTCGTGAGCAGGATCGTCTTGCCATCGTCGCGGAGGCCGGCGACCAGGGTCCAGAGCGCACGTCGGGCGGCGGGGTCCATGCCCGTGCTGGGCTCGTCCAGGAAGACGATCTCCGGGTCGTTGACGAGCGCCAGCGCCACGGACAACCGCTGCTGCTGCCCGCCCGACAGGTTCTTGACGCGAGCCGTGCGCTTCTCGGCCAGGTCGAGCGCCTCGACCAGCTGCGACGTCGGCAGCGCGCGGGGGTAGAAGCTGGCGAAGAGCTCGATGAGCTCCTCGACCGTCAGCTGCGGGAAGAGGGCGGCGGTCTGGAGCTGCACGCCGATGCGCGGCTTGATCCGCTCCGGATGACGACCGGCATCGACACCCAAGACCGTCAATCCGCCCGAATCCGGTGAGCGAAGGCCTTCGAGCATCTCGACCGTCGTCGTCTTGCCCGCGCCGTTGGGGCCCAGCAGCCCGAAGACCTCGCCGCGTCGGACCTCGAAGCTGACGCCGTCGACCGCCTGCACGTCGCCGTACGCCTTGCGCACGTCCTGGACGCGGATGACGGTCTCGGGCTCTGCTGCGGGTCGATCGGCGGGCGCCATGGTCGGACTGGTCATGGGCGGACCATGCTAGCCCACGGTGGGTCGTGTCCGTCTTCGATCGCCAACGACGCGCCTCTCGTCGCCCTAGTTGTCCCCCAGTGCGCTCGTCGTCGGCCGTCGGCGCAGGATGGAGAGGCCGGGTCGCCCGAGGAGCACGAACAGGAAGATGCCGGTCTGGACGAGGACGATCGTGGCGCCGCTGGCGATGTCGAGGTAGAAGCTCAGGTAGAGACCAACGACCGTCGAGATGGCGGAGATCGCGATGGCCGTGATCAACATCCGATCGAATCGGGTGACCAGCAGCTGGGCCGCCGCGGCCGGCGTGACCAGCATTGCCACAACGAGGATGATCCCGACGGCCTGGATGCTGACGATGATGGTCACCCCGAGCAGCGCCAGGAGCAGGTACTCGAGGGCAGCGACCGGCAGCCCCGAGGCCGCAGCTCCGGCGGGGTCGAAGGTGGCGAAGAGGAGCTCCTTGCGCAGCAGGAGAACGACGATCAGGATGCCGGCCCCGAGCACGACGACCTGGACGAGGTCGGCCACCGTGATCGCCAGGACGTTGCCGATCAGATAGCTGAGCAGGTCCGCGACATAGTTCCTGAGCGTGCTGAAGAGTGCGATCCCCAGCGCGAACATGCCGGCGAAGAGCACTCCCACCGACGTGTCGAAGCGCAGCTGGCTGCGCCGCGAGACCCAGCCGATGGCGAGCGAGGTCGACACCGCGGCGATGGCCCCGCCGATGTACAGCGGCAAGCCAAGCATGTAGGCGATGACGAGGCCTGGGAACGCGGCATGGCTGACCGCGTCGCCGATGAAGGCAAGGCCCTTGAGGACCACGAACGTGCCCATGACCGCACACACGACTCCGACCACGAGCGCGGCCACGAGCGCGCGTTGCATGAATGGGTAGCCCATCGGATCGCTCAGCAGACCGACGATGTCCATCACGCCGAGCCGTCGTGGTAATGGCGCTCGCCCCCCGGCGGCTCGTCGTGATGATGGGCGTCGTCGATGACGACGGCAGCACCCGTCTCACCGGGTAGCACCAGCACGTGGCCCCCGTAGGTGGCCGACAGGAGCGCCTGATCGAGGACCAGGCCAGCGGGCCCGTGGGCGATCAGCCGTCGGTTGAGCAGCGCAGCCTGGTGGAAGCGCTGGGCCGCACAGAGCAGGTCGTGGGTCGTAGCGACCACCGTCTTGCCTGAGCGAGCCTCGGCCTCGAGCACGTCCATCAGCTCTTCCTGGGTCGTGGCGTCGACGCCCGTCACGGGTTCATCAAGCAGGTAGAGGTCCGGATCGGCGGCCAGGGCACGAGCAAGGAAGACCCGCCGGCGCTGACCGCCCGAGAGTCGCCCGATCTGGCGGCTGCGCAAGGCCGACATCGAGACCGTCTCGAGTGCGGCGTCGACCCGCTCGCGGTCGGCGCGCCCAGGCCGTCGGGCGATGCCGATGGCGGGGTAGCGGCCCATCATCACCACGTCCTCGACCGTGACCGGGAAGTCCCAGTCGACAAGCTCGGCCTGGGGCACGTAGGCGATCCGATGCGCCTCGACGCGGGGCGGGCCGCCGAGTACCTCGACCTGACCCGAAACGACGGGCATCAGGCCGGCGATGAGCTTGAGCATCGTGCTCTTTCCGGCGCCGTTCGGTCCGACGACGGCCAGGAGCGAGCCTCGAGGAACGTCGATGGTGAGGTGATCGAGCGCGACCGTGTCGCCGTAACCCGCAACGACGTCGATGAGGCGGACCGCGGCCGGGGCAGCGTCGGGTGCGCGGCGGCCGGCAGGTTCCATGGACGCCGGCGCCTCGGCCGTCACCGGAGTGCCTGGACGATCTGTTCCATGTTCCAGCGCATCATGCCTGCGTACGAGTCGGCCGGTGCGGCACCCAGGGCATCGTTGTAGAGCGTCGTGACGACCTTGGTGATACCGGCCTCGTCGGCCAGCGTCTGCGTCAACTTGGGGCTGAACTGGGCCTCGCTGAAGACCGCCCGCACGCCGGCCGCCTTGACCCTGGCTACGAGGGCGGCGAGATCCGCAGCGGACGGTTCCTGGCCCGGGCTCTCGAGGATGACGCCGACCACTTCGAACCCGAAGTGCCTGGCGAAGTAGGGGAAGGCATCGTGGAACGTGACGAGCTTGCGGTTCTGGACGGGGACGTCTTGGACCAGCGCGACGAGCTCGGCGTCGAGCGCGTGGAGCTCGGCAGCGTACTCCGTGGCCCTCGCAGCGTAGTCGGCAGCCCCAGCGGGATCGAGCTCGCCGAGGCGAGCAGCGATGGCCGGCACGAAGTGGTCGGCCACCAGCGTCGGGTCCAGCCAGACGTGCGGGTTCGCCTCACCATCCACCGTCAGGAGGGGGATGCCCTCGCTGAGCACGAGGCGGGGTGCGCTCGAACCGGCGCCAGTGATCAGCCCGTCGAGGAAGTCGTCGAGGCCGGCCCCGTTGGAGACGATCAGATCTGCTCCCGCCAGGAGGCGCGCGTCGTCGGGGCGCGGCTCGTAGTCCTCCGGCCCGACGCCGGCTGGGATGATCGAGGTCACGGACGCGCGGTCCCCGCTGACCTGGCGAACGATGTCGGCAAAGACGGTCGTGGTGGCGACGATGCGAATGCCGGTGCCGGGCGAGCTGGACGGTGCTGCCGATCCGGGCTGGACGGCGCCGGCCTCGCAGGCCGCCACGACGATGGCGAGCGAGACAGCCATTGCACTCACCCACGTGATGCTGAAGCTCCTCGACCGGCGCGCGATCTCCATCAGCGCTTGTTCTCCCGACCGGTTCGGGTCGGCCACGAGATCGCGTCGCGGCAGGCAGGGCAGCGGCCGTATAGCTCGAGTCGGTGGTCGTCGATCACGTAGCCCGTGGCACGCCCGATCGTGCCGAGCGCCGCACGGAGCTCCTTGTCGTCGACGCCGGTCGAGCGGCCGCAACCCGTGCACACGACGTGGTGGTGATGCTGGGTCTGGCATGCCACGTAGGCGTGCTCGCCATCGGGCAGGTCGATCCTCTCGATCGCGCCGATCTCGACCAGGAGATCGATGGTGCGGAAGATGGTCGCCCGGCCGATGCGGGAATGGCGCGATCGCACGTCAGCAGCGATATCGGCAGCCGTGAAGTGGCCGCCGCCTCGCGCCGCGACCAGGTCGGCCACGGCCAGCCGAGGGGCGGTCAACCGATGGCCGGCACCGCCAAGCGTTACGGCGATGCCAGCAGATGATGTCCACGCTGCCGGGGTGGTCTCGCTCACGACCTGATGATACTCGGTCTCAACAAGTCGTGGAGCGTGGCCGTCGCACGGTGATCGAAGGTGTCCTAGAGTTGCGCGGATGCTCAGGCTGATCGCGCGGTGGACCACGGTCGTGGTAGCGGTTCTCGTCGCCTTGGTGCTGGCCCACGACCTCGTCTTCCTTGTCGGGTACGGGGCTGCCTATGGCGATGCCCTGGCACGCACGGGCCATGACCACGGTTGGCGGACGACCGTCTTCTTGGTCCTGGCGGTGGGTGGCGTTCTGCTGGTCGCGGCCGCGGCCCGGCTCATCAGGCTCGCCCATGAGGTGAGGCTCGCACGCGCGCCACGGATCACCGCAGAGCCATCACTCCTCGCATTCCTGCGCTCGTGGCTCGCCCTCGCGGTCGCTCTTGCCGTCGTCGTGGGCGCCTTGCTCGTGCTGCTCGAGAACTTCGAGCACCTGCGTGTCGGGGCGATGCTCCCCGGCCTTGGCGTCCTCGGCTCCCGGGAGTACCCGAATGCGCTCCTGGTGGTCTGCGTCGTCTCGTCGGCCGTCGGATTCGTCGCCGCGCTCTATCGCTGGCGCATGGAGGTGCTCGTTGCCCGCATCCGGGCCTTCCCGCGACGGCACCACGCCCGACCGACCGCCTCTGCTCGGCTCGTTCAGCAGGTCGATCGGCGACCGGGATCGCTCATCGGAAGGTGCCTTGCGGGCCGGGCGCCTCCGCGGTGGGACCACCGATCCCGCGCATACCGTATGGTCGCCACCGCAGCCTG
This sequence comes from uncultured Chloroflexia bacterium, assembly GCA_963833535.1. Taxonomy (GTDB): domain Bacteria; phylum Chloroflexota; class Limnocylindria; order Limnocylindrales; family CSP1-4; genus CSP1-4. Next base: position 111,550 of record CAWHYC010000008.1, read on the forward strand.
ACGGCTCGGCGTCGACCGCAGGTCGAGCCGTCCTTCATTTCCGACATTCGATGCGAACCTGATGCCGGCTCGGCCTCCGAAGCCGAGGTCCCCGATGAACAGATCCCTCCTGCGGCGCTCGGCCGTCCTGGCTGGCGCCGGCCTGCTGGCCTGCCTCACCACCGGTCCTGCCCTCGCCCACACCGTCGAAACGGTCGGCCCATACACGCTCGAGATCGGCTGGCAGCACGAGCCGACCTATGTCGGCGAGGCGAACGGCGTCCAGGTCATCGTCACCCAGGGCGAGGAGAACCCGATCACGGACCTGACCGAGGACGATCTCAAGGTCGTCGTCTCGACGGGATCCGACCAGAGCGGCGAGCTGACCTTCGAGCCAGCCTTCGACCTCGAGGAGGGCGAGGGCCCCATGGGTCAGTACGACGCGCCGGTCATGCCCACGGCGCCCGGCGACTACACGTTCCACATCACCGGCAGCATCCACGGACAGGCCGTCGACGTGACCGTCACCTCGGGCGACGAGACGTTCGACACGGTCAAGGGCACGTCCGACATCGAGTTCCCGGTCAAGATCCCGACGATGCCCGAGGTGGTGACCCGCCTCGATCGGGTCGACGCGCGGATCGAGACCCTGTCGGCTCCGTCGGGCGGCCCGAGCCAGGCATCGGTCGACGCGGCCGCCGCCGCCGCCACTGCTGCCGCCGCCTCCGCTGACCGCGCCCTGCTGCTCGGGATCGGGTTGGGGCTACTCGGGACCCTCATCGGCGTGGTGGCGCTCATCGTCGCCATTCGGGCCGGCCGCCGCCCCCAGGCCTGACACATGCTGCGGGTCGGCCGCCTGGTCGTCGTGTTGGGGCTGGCGTTGGGGGGCGCCCTCGGGCTCCCCCCGCTGACGATCGCGCATGCGCTGCTCCAGTCGTCCGATCCGGCCGCCGGCGCGCACCTCGTCGAGCGCGCCCGACGGCCGTGACGCTGACGTTCGGCGAGGCGCCCGATCCGACGCTCTCGTCGGTCAAGGTCCTCGACACGGTCGGCAGCGGATCATGCTGCCGGGCCGGTCAGCCCAGTCGCCGGTCGTCCCGACCAGCTGACGGTGCCCCTCGCGCCCGCTCGACGGACGGTGTCTACACCGTCGCCTGGCGCACCGTCTCGGCGGTCGACGGCCACGTCGCGGCCGGCGCCTATGCCTTCGGAGTCGGCGTCGCGCCCGAGCAGCAGCCGGCCGTCGGCCCCGTCCGGTGCCGGTGCCAGCGACCCGTTGCCCGCGGCTCTCGCCCGCTGGCTCCTCTACCTCGGCCTGGCGGCGCTCCTGGGGGCGACCTTCGTCGCCTACGCGATCACGGCCGAGCCATCGCGGGCGCTGACCCGTCTGGCGGTCATCGGCTGGGTCGCGGCGGCGCTGGGGACGATCGCCGTCATCGCGGTCCAATGGGTCGATGCCGATGCGGCCTTCTCCGCGATCGTGGCGAGCTCGATCGGCATCGGCGCCCTGGCGCGCGTGCTCATCATCGCTGCGACCTGGCTCGCCGTCGCCGTCCTGGCTCGTCGCCCACCGGCGGTCCGTGCGCCGCTGGCCGGGCTGGCGGCGGCGCTGGCCGCGGTCGCGATGCTCGTCGACGTGCTGACGGGTCACGCGGCGTCTGGCCCGACGTCGCCCGTCCAGGTGCTGGCCCAGTGGCTCCACGGCCTCGGCGCGGCGATCTGGATCGGCGGCCTCGCTGCGCTCCTGCTGGCGATCCGCGGCCAGGCTGACGAGGCGAAGGCGCGGTGCCGTCCGCCGGTTCTCGACGTGGGCCGGGGTCGCCCTGGTCGGTCGTCGCCCTGTCCGGCCTGCTGCGCGCCATCCAGGAGATCGGCAGCCTCGACGCGCTCGTCTCCACCGACGCAGGGCGGGTCGTGATGGCCAAGAGCGGCATCTTCGTCTGCCTCGCCGCCCTCGGCGCCGTGAACCGCTTCCGCAGCGTGCCGGTCGCGGCCCGGACGCTCGTCCCGCTGCGACGCGTCGGCCGGATCGAGGTCGCCCTGGGCATCGTCGTCCTGCTCCTCAGCGCGGCGCTCGTCAATCTGGCGCCGCCATCGACGGCCGCCGTCCAGCCGCTCGTGCCGGCGACGTCCGTGATGGCCGTGGGCCATGACTTCGGCACGAGCGTGCGCATGGCGCTGACCGTGAGCCCGGGATCGGCAGGCTTCGACGACTTCGTCGCCACGGTCACCGACTACGACTCAGGCGAACCCTCGGACGCGACGGTGTCGCAGTTGCGGTTCGCGCTCGCATCCCAGTCCGGCGTGGGGCCGTCGAGCCTGGCGATGGCCCCCGACGGGCCCGGCCGGTTCACGGCATCGGGGTCGAACCTGTCGCTCGACGGCATCTGGACAGGTGACGGCGACGGTGACCGGGCCGTCCGGGGCGGTGGAGGTGCCGCTGGTCCTCGCGACGCTGGTGCCGGACCAGGTCGTCCACACCGTGGAGACGCCGGGGGCGCCCACCATCTCGACCGTCCACCTCTCCGGAGACGCGTTCCGTCCAGGCCTACCTCGATCCGGGCACGGCGGGCACGAACGAGCTCCACCTGACCTTTTTCGATGCCGCCGGGCAGGAGCTGCCCGTCCAGAGCGCGACCGTTGCCCTCAGCCCGGCCGAGTCGCCCGGGGAGATCGTCTCGCCCCGGCTCCTCGAGCCGGGACATCTGGTGGCCGAGACATCGCCTGCGGCCGGGCACCTGGGCGTCGACGTCGTGGCGCCCGATCCCGACGGCGGCACGCTTCACGCCCAATTCGCAATGGAGGTCCAGCCGTGAGGTCGATGCCATGACGGGTCGTGCCGTTCGAACCATGTTCCTTGCCGCCATCCTCGTCGCCTCGGTCCCGGCCGTCGGCGCCTGTGGCGGTGGGACGGCCGCCCCGTCGAGCGGCGGCGGCTCATCGGCCCCGGCCTCGTCTGGCGCCGCGGAGCCTCGGCCGTCGTCGCCGGCCACCGTCGCCATCACCGCACCGACCACTGGTGAGACCGTCGAGGGCACGACGGTCCACGTGGTCCTGTCGCTGACCGGAGCCACGATCACGCCCACCACGACGACCGACATCCGGCCCGACCAAGGCCACGTCCACCTGTATGTCGACAACGTCCTCGTCTCGATGAACTACGGGCTCGAGCAGGACCTGCCTGTGCACCCCGGGACGTACCTCCTGAAGGCCGAGTTCGTGGCCGCCGATCACGCGCCGTTCAGCCCTCGCGTCTGGTCGAACGAGGTCATCTTCACCGTCAAGTGAGCGCCGGAGACGTCATGAGCATCCTCCCACGATCGTCGCGAGCCCTCCGGGGCCTGGCCTTGATCGCCATCGCCGTCCTCGTCGTGGCCTGTGCGCCCCCTGCCCCTCGCGGCTCGCCGGCCGGCCGGCCGGCCGTCTCGCCGAGCCCGCCGACGCCACTCCGCATCGGCGCGGTCTTCCCGCTGACGGGCAATGCGGCGTCCCTGGCTACCCAGGAGCTGGCCGGGGTACGAATCGCCGTCGACCTCGCCAACGCCGACGGCGGCATCGCCGGACGGCCGATCGAGCTCGACGTCCGCGATCTCCAGCGCCGCGAGGACGCTCCGGCGGTCATGGCCGACCTCGCAGCCAGCGGTATCGATGTCGTCATCGGGACATATGCCTCGGATCTCTCCATCGCGGCCAGCGATGCAGCCGATGCAGCAGGTCTGGTCTACTGGGAATCGGGCGCCGTGGCGGACCGCGTGACCGGGCGCGGCTTGCCGCGGGTCTTCCGCGTCGGCGCCAGCGGCGCCAATCTGGGAGCAGGCTCGGCTACCTTCGCGACCTCGCAGCTGGCGCCCATGCTGGGCAGGACCGCGGCGGACCTGCGGCTCGCCGTCGTGGCCGCGGACGACGAATACGCGCGCTCCGTCGCCGACGCCGCGGCGGCCACCGCGGATGCCGCCGGCGCCTTCGTCGAGCGGATCGACTATTCGCTGAGCGTGCCCGATTGGCCGGGCGTCATGTCGCGGCTCGCCGTGGCCAGGGCGGACATCGTGGTGCTGGCCTCGCACATCCCGGACGGGATCGCGTTCCGCCAGGCGATGGTCGCGGCGCGGATCAAGGTCGGCGCCTTGATCGGCTCGACCATGGCGCAGTGCGACCCGGACTTCGCGGGCGAGCTCGGGCCGGATGCGGTCGGGGTGTTCGCGTCCGACCGACCCACGGCAGGCTTCAAGCCCGATGCACTCGATGCCCAGGCTCGAGCGACCTACGACCGGTTCATCGCGGCCTGGGTTCCTCCGACGGTCGACGAGCCCAGCGACGCCTACGGTGGTGGAGCTGCACGTGATGCCGCGACATCCCGATCAGGGCACGATGAGTACCGCATCGCTGGCCCGGCGGAGGCGCCCTCGGCCGAGGCCGCTGAAGAAGCCCTAGCAGGTTTTTCGGCGACGTGGGCGTTGGTCGACGACGTGCTGCCGGCAGCGGCGGTCGCCGGCGGCCTCGACGCTGAGGACATCGCGCGGGCTGCGCGAGCACTCGATCTGCCGACGGGCAGCCTGCCCAACGGCGCTGGTCTCCACTTCTCTTCGGAGCCGGCAACGCTTGGCCAGAACGAACGAGCGGCGGCGGTCATCTGGCAGTGGCAGGCCGTCCGCAGCTATGCGTTCGTCTGGCCGCCGTCGTACGCAACTGGCGAGATCATGAACGTGCCCCTGCCATGAGCCTCGCGACGGTCTGGCGATACTCGTCGGGCGTCGGCCGGCCAAGGGTCCTGGCCGTCGGTCTGGCCGCCGCCGTGCTCGGGCGCTGGGCGGCGACCGTCGGTCACGTCGCAGACGGGCTCGTCGTCGGCGCTCTCTTCGGCGCCGTGCTCGTGTTCGTCGCCGTCTCGGGCGGGGTCTCGCTCGCACGACCTAGGGTGGCCGGGATAGCCATCGGCCTGGCTGGCGGCGCAGCCCTCGTGGCGATGGCCGTGGTGATAAGCCCCTACGCCGTCGGATCGTCGACACACGCGACCATCGACGTCGGGCCGTGGGCCGTCATCACGATCGTGGTCGCGACGGCCGAGGAGGCGATCCTGCGTGGCTCGCTGTTCGAGGTCCTGACGCGGTCGCACGGTGCGGTGGCCGCCGTCCTCGTGACGAGCGTTGTCTTCGCGCTGCTCCACGTGCCGCTCTACGGCTGGCATGTCGTACCTCTCGACTTGGGTGTCGGGCTGTGGCTGGCAGGCCTGCGGCTCATCTCGGGCGGGGTGGCGGCGCCGGCCGTCGCGCACGTCGTCGCGGACCTCGCCACCTGGTGGCTGTGATGGACGGCCGGCGCCTCGGGCTTGTCTGCCTCGGCCTCGGCCTCGTGGTCGTCGTGCTGGCGCAGTCGACGACGCCCGCTCAGAGTCCGCCACTCTACGACGGCATCGTGCCCCTCGAGCCCTACCTCTGGCTCTCGCCGCCGCCGGGCCAGCAGGGTGGCGCGCAAGGTGCCTCGGCCACCGTACGCCTTAAGACCGCCGAGAGCCCGCTGGTCGCGGTGGCCACGCCCGAGTCGGTGCCTCAGGCACAGGTCTTCGCCGCGCCTGGGACGCTGACCTTGCCCACGGGCACGCAGTCGCTCAAGGTGTCCATCACGCCGGTCACGGTCGAGGCCCAGCCGACCGCCGGTCACATCGACGGCAATGTCTATCGCTTCGTCGTCACGAACCAAGATGGCGCGGAGGTCACCGCGCCCCGGGCGGGCCGGGTCAGCATCGTCCTGCGCGCGGCCGATCCACTCCTGACGGACGGGATGTTGGCGCGCCTCGTGGACGGCGTCTGGCAACCCCTTGATAGTTCGCCCGCGGGCTTTGGGGGGACGTTCCTGGCGGTCGTGACCGAGTTCGGGGACTTTGCCCTCATCGCCTCCGGCCCCGGGCCCTCGGCGTCCGCGGAGGCCGCGACCCCGACGGCGACAGCTTCGCGGTCCTCGGTCAGCGCATCGTCGCCGAGCCCATCTGCGACGACCGATGTCCGGCCAGTCGCTCCTGGCGGACCCGCGCCGCCGGTCGGCATCATCGTCGTCCTGTTGGCCGTCTCGCTCTCGGGCATGGCCGCCGCCGGGTTCCAGCGCTGGCGCAGTCGACCTCCGCCTCATCGGCAGGCGCGTCGCGTCCGCCGGAGGTGATCAACAGGCCTCTCTGCCACGCAACGGGCATCGATCGACGCCGTCGCCGCTCCCCGTCAGTCGACGGCGGACATCGGCCTGCCTTTCGGGTCGGGCGTCGACATGAGTGGCACCGTGGCTGGCGTTCGTGCTCGGCCATAGATGACGCGGCGACCGAACGGTGCGTTGGCCAGGGCGATGCCGCCGATGACCATGGCCGTGCCGGCCAAGGTCTGCAGGCCGATGACCTCGTTGAGGACGAGGACGCCGAGCAGGATGCCGACGACCGGCATGGCGTACGTGATGAGAGACGCTCGGTAGGCACCCCAGGCGTTGAGCAACCGGTAGTAGAGCAGGTAGGCGATGGCCGAACCGACCAGGCCGAGCCAGATGACGCTCAGCCAGGCGGTTGCGTCGGGCGGCACCGGCGAGCCGGCGCCGGTCTCGAACAGCAACGCGAGCGGCAGGACGATGGCAAGGGCGACGATGTTCTGCGGCAGCGCGATCTCCAGCGGCCGCAGCGCGCGTCGGCCGACGACCGGGTCGTCGATCAGGGGACGGGTGCCGATCGCGCGCCGCAGGAATACCGCCCCCGCGGCGTATGAGACGCAGGACAGGATGAGGGCGATCTCTCCGGTCAGCTCCGCCGTCGGGTCGCCGCCGATTCCAGGCGTCAGATGGCGGGCCAGGATGACGACGGCGCCAGCGAACCCGAGGACCAGGCCACCGAGCTTGTTGAGCGTGATCGGCTCATCCTGTAGCACCAGCGCGGCCAGGACGAGCGCGAAGAGGGGCGTCAGCGCCTGGAGGATCGTCGCCAGCGCAGATCCGATGGACTGTTCGGCCCACGTGATGAGCGTGAACGGGACGGCGACATAAAGGACGCCCATCACGGCGACCCGCGCCACCACGCTCCACTCGCGTGGCACGTGCGAGCCCGTGGGGCGGAGCAGCGCGGTCAGGCCGGCGATGCCGATGACCAGGCGCCAGGCGACCAGCGTGAACGGCTGGAGGCCGCTCTCGACGCCGACCTTGATGAAGAAGTAGGAGCTGCCCCAGGCGAAGGCGAGGCCGATGAAGACCAGCCAGAGAACTGGCGAGGACGTGGATCTTGCTGGCATCGCGCGGGCTCCAGATGCGTCGAGCGGGGACGTGGCTCGGTCGTGATCGGCATCGTAGACGAAACCGGTGTAGGTGTCTACACCGGTTATCTGACAGCATTCAGGTACGATGGCTGACATGCGCTACGACCACTCGACGGCACTCGTCGTCTGTGACGTCCAGAACGACTTCGCCGATCCGGCCGGGTCCCTGTCGGTGGCCGGCGGTGAAGCGGCTGTCACGGTCGTCAACACGCACATCGACGAGGCGGTTTCAGCGGGTGCGCTGGTCGTCTATACGCAGGACTGGCATCCACCCTCGACGCCGCACTTCGCCAAGGACGGCGGCATCTGGCCGGTCCACTGCGTGGCCGAGACGTGGGGCGCCGAGCTGCATCCTGGTCTCGTCGTCGCTGGATCGGTGGTCCGCAAGGGTGCCAATGGCGAGGACGGCTACTCCGGCTTCACGATGCGCGACCCGGTCTCGGGTCTGACGACGTCGACCGAGCTGGAGTCGAGCCTCCGCGAGCGAGGGGTGGAGCGGGTGTCGGTCGTCGGCCTGGCGACCGACTACTGCGTTCGGGCGACGGTGCTCGACGCGCTTCGCCTGGGCTTCGCGACGACCGTCGTCCGAGAGGCCATCGCAGCCGTCGACCTGCAGCCGGGCGACGGCGAGCGAGCGCTGGCGACGATGTCAGCGGCCGGAGCCATCGTCTCGTAGACGGGCGGTCCGCCCGAGCTAGCCCGCCTGCCTGGATCTGGCTCTGATCAAGAACCCGGAAGCGCGCGAACGGCGAGTGCAGGGAGGATGGCATCGGCGCCGGCCAGGAAGATGACACCGACCACGAGGCTGAACACACCAGCCACGACACCGACGGCGACGTACAGACGCTGACGGGTCTGGCTGGCCACGAATCCAGTCGCCGAGATGACGACGATGATGGTGTTGGAGATGAGCAGGCCAACGACGAAGGCGAGGAGCATCGGCACGCCGAGGCCGGCCCCTGCTGCTCCCCCCAGCGCCGCGATGAGCAGAACCTGTGTCCCGGTCTCCGCGCCGATGCCGTGGATGGCACCCACGGTGAAGGCCGTCTTGGCTCCGTAGGCGCTCGCCTCGAGGGGCTCGACATGGCGATGGCCATGGACCTTGGCTCCGAACCATCGCCAGCCGTAGCGCACGCTGTCAAAGGCCAGCATCCATCGACTTCGGAGCCGGAACGACGCCCCGTGGCGGACATAGCGATACGCGGAGTAGAGGACCCAAAGGCCGAGCAGGACGAGGGTCACGCCGACGACCCGACCCATGATCGGATCGATCCAAGAGGGCAGCAAGGCGCCGAAGGTCAGCGCCGCCAGACCCAGCGCGATGACTACGGCCGCGTGACCGAACGCATAAAGGGAGCCGAGACCGACCGATCTGCGCTGATCCTCCAGGAAGCGCTGGCGCGTGATCGGCATGGCGGCTGGCAGGCCGGTCGCGGTCGGATCGGTCGGTGCGCTGACATGGACCTCCTGTTCGACTTCGCCGCCATGCGTGTGCTCGTGGGCCGGAACGCTGGCCTCGTGGACGGCCTCATGGGCTTCCTCGGCCGCCTCGGTCGCGGCGGTCGTGCTCGTGATGTCGGCGATGGCCGCGATGTGATCCCAGTCGATGCCGTGGCGAAGCCCGAGCACGAGCGCCGTCACCAGGAGCGCGATACCGCTCGTGGCGGTGGTGACGTCGGGGGTCAGGAGGTCGAAGGCCATGGGGCGTCGGGATCCTCGGCGGAAGGTCATTATTGCAGCAAGTCGCAATAAGCGATGCCCGGGTCGATCGTCTCCGTGATCGACATGCGGCAGCCGCGCCTTCAGGCCGACCGGTGTCCCTCAGGCCGACCGCCGTGCCTCAGGCGGGCTGGCTCAGGCTGAAGAGCGCCACCAGCGTGCCGAATGTCGCCAGACCGGCCACCGTCCCGATGACCAGTACCGCCATGGACGGCTGCAGGCTGGTCCGCCCGGACGCGGCTCCGCTCGCGGTCCGGTGCCGAACGAGGGTGGGCAGCAAGGCCAGGGCCAGGCTGATCTCGAGCAGCGACGAGATCGTGTCGGCGGGCCCGACCGCCTCCGGCACCCCGGGGTCCGGCCCGATCGGCAGGCCCGAGCTGCGCGACCAGACCCAGACGACGACGGCGCCGAGGTTGATGGCCACCGCTAACAAGGCCAGCGCGCGCGTCGGGCGAGGCAGGTAGGCCAGCGGCCAGGCCAGCTGGAAGATGGCCAGCAGGGCGAAGGCGATGCCGAACGGCACGTACTCGGCGAGGTGGTCTTCGATGACCGCCAGGTGGATGATGGCGGCCGCGATCGAACAGGCGGCGGCCACCCAGCCCGCCCAGGTCGCTGCGGACACGGGCGCACTCGGCCCGCCACGCCGCCGACGGACGATGCTCAGCACGACCTCAGCGGCGCCGACGGCGAGGATGACGACCACGACCGCCAGCGTCGCCAGGTCATGGGTCGTTGGCAAATGTCCGCCCATGACGTGCAGGAAGACCGCGGGATGGGGCACGCCTCGAAGGATAGGCGTCCGACCGCTCGCCTACACTCCACCCAAGGAGGATCCGCGACTCGATGCGCATGTGGGGCGGCCGTTTCGCCGCCGAGACCGACCCCCTCGCCGCAGACTTCACGCGCTCGATCGAGGTCGACCGTGCGCTGGCGCTCGACGACCTGGCCGGCTCGGTCGCGCACGTCCACGGCCTCGCACGAGCCGACCTCCTGACGGCCGACGAGGAAGCCACGCTCGTGGCGGGGCTGGAGGGCCTGGCCGAGGAGGTCGCGACCGGCGCCTTCGCCTGGGACGCGAGCCTGGAGGACGTCCATCTCAACCTCGAGGCAGCCCTTGCGACGCGCATCGGGCCGGTCGCCGGCAAGCTGCATACCGGCCGATCGCGCAACGACCAGGTCGCGCTCGACCTCCGGCTCTGGCTGCGACGTTCGCTGGCAGTCATCGACGGCGCCGTGCTCGATCTCGAGCGGGCCCTGGTCGAGCGCGCCGAGCGCGATGGCGAAGCGGTCATGCCCGGCATGACCCATGTCCAGCCGGCCCAGCCAGTCCTGCTGGCCCATCACCTGCTGGCCTACGTCGAGATGCTCGAGCGCGATCGCGGCCGCTTCCGCGATGCCTGGTCGCGCGCCGACCGATCGCCGCTCGGCGCGGGCGCGCTGGCCGGGGCCGGCTTCCCGCTCGATCGCGAGGCGGTCGCGGCGGAGCTCGGATTCGGTGGCGTGACCGCCAACTCGCTCGATGCCGTGAGCGACCGCGACTTCGTGGTCGAGGCGCTGGCCGCCGCCGCGCTGTGCATGGCCCACCTGAGCCGGCTGGCCGAGGAGCTCGTCTGGTGGTCCAGCCCGGCTTATGGCTGGGTCGTGCTGGCGGACGCCTGGAGCACGGGCTCGTCGATGATGCCGAACAAGAAGAACCCCGATCCGGCCGAGCTCATCCGCGGACGCGCCGGGCGCGTCATCGGGCAGCTGACCGGGTCATTGGCGACGCTCAAGGGCCTGCCGCTGGCCTACCAGCGCGACCTCCAGGAGTCGGTCGCCCCGCTGCTCGAAGGGATGGCGGTGCTGGAGTCCTCGTTGCGGGTCATGGCCGGCCTCATCGCCTCGCTCGCCGTTCGACCGGAGCGGATGCGCGCGGCCGCCCTCGAGGGCTACGTGACCGCGACGTCCGTCGCCGACGTGCTGGTCGAACGGGGCCTGCCATTCCGTGACGCGCACGGCATCGTCGGCGCCCTGGTGGCGGAAGCCGTGCGACGCGGCTGCCGCCTCGACGAGCTGCCCGATGACGCCTTCTCCATCGTGCTCGATCTGCCGGCCAGCCCCGATGAGCTGCGTGCGGCAGCCACCCTGGAGGCCGCCCTCGCACGTCCTCGGGTCATCGGCGGCACGGCTCCCGAACGTGTCCGCGATGCGCTGACCGTCGCTCGAGCCAGGCTCGACGCCGAGGACTGAGCGGTCGTCAGCGGGCCTCGGGCTCGATGATCGGCAAGCGGCGCCCAGCGGCCACGACCTCGAGATGCTCGGGCATGCCGGGCGCCCGAGGCGGCACGACATGAGCGACGCGGGCCAGCGCCGCTGGGTCGGGCGCCAGGAGGTGGTCGATGGCGCCGGGCTCAAGGGCGCGGACGACGGCGACCTCGTCGCAGGCGTTCCGGAACGGGCAGCGCGCGCAGTCGCCCCACACCTTCTGGTAGAGGACGCCGCGGTCGACGGCGGTGAAGCCGTGACCCACGAACCAGGGCTCGACGCGCGTCAGCGCGAAGAGGACCTTGACGCCGTAGCGTTGCGCCTCGTGGGCGACGGCCTCGACCAGCCGGCCGCCGTAGCCGCGACCGCCGGCGTCGGCGTCGACGGCCAGCGACCGGACCTCCGCCAGGTCGTGCCACCATATGCGCATGGCCACACAGCCCACGACGCTGCCCTGCCGGTCGGTGGCCACCCAGAAATCGCGGATGCGGTCGTAGATGTCGGCCAGCGGACGCGGCAGGAGCAGATCCTGGCCGGCATAGCGATGGATGAGGGCGTGGATGGCGGGCGCGTCCTCGGCCTTGGCGCGTCGGATCACGGTCGGGCTCCGGGTTCCGCATCGGTCGAGGCCAGTGGATCGATGCCCTCGTAGATCTGCCAGTTCCAGCGGTCTTCGCCGGCCAGCAGAGCTCGCGTCCGATTGATCTCGCCGGCGTGGTAGACGTCGTGCTCGAGGAGCACGGACAGCAGCCAGCGGGTCTCGCGGAGCTCGCCCCAATTCGCGGGGCGCCCGATCAGGCAGGTCGTCGTCGGTCAGGCCGCGGACGTGAGCCATGAGCACCGAGTGCGACCTCCGAAGCCAGTCGAGCGTCTCGGCTATCGGCGCCTCGAACTCCGACCAGGGCGCGACCTCGGGGCTCTCCCACGTCAGCCGGCCGTCCTCGAAGGCGTAGTTCGCATACATGACCTTGCAGCTGGCGACGTGGACCGCGATCGAGCCGATCGTGCGGACCGAGCCCGGCAGCCGGGCCTGCCACATGACGGGTTCGACCGACTCCAGGTTAGGCATCAGGGCCTGGGACTCGTCCGTGGCCTCGCTGCCCGCGCCCGAAAAGGCGTCCTCCATGAGGTACGCGAGCAGTTCGACCTCCGACATGTGGCCACGATACCAATCCCGAGGCTCGGACCGTCGTGGCTCGGACCGTCGCGTCCAGGATCGCCTCTCCAGCCGAATCGCCCGCGCAGATCGGGACCTCCGGCACGACCGGTCCCGAGGCTCAGGGCTAGAATGCCCCGCGTGACCGAGACGGCGAAGACCGAGCCCCCGAGGACGACCGCGACCGCCGTGCAGGACGATCCGGCGACCAAGACCGCGACCGCCACCATGGCGAAGCCTGATACGCGAACGTACTCGCCGGGACTCGAGGGCGTCATCGCCGGCGAGTCGAGCATAGCGCTCGTGGACGGAGCCGCGGGTCGCCTGCTCTATCGCGGCTATCCCATCGGGGAGCTGGTCGAGCAGGGCACGTACGCCCAGGTGGCCGAGCTGCTCTGGACCGGCACATGGCAGCCGCATGCGCACCTTCCGTGCGCCCACCTGCCGTCCGATGTGCTTGCGGTGCTGCTCCTCCTGCCGCCGTCGACGCACCCGATGGATGCCCTGCGAACGGGCCTCAGCGCCTGGGGAGCCGGGCGGGGCATGAATTGGCCGCCGACGCTCGAGCAAGCCCGCGCCGTGACGGCCATCGCGCCGAGCATCCTGGCCGCCTTCGCTCGCATCCGCCAGGGGCTCGAGCCGGTGGAGGCCGATCCCAAGCTCGATCTCGCGGCCGGCTTCCTCTATCAGCTCCGCGGCGAAACGCCCGATCCGGCCGCCGCCCGGGCGCTTGATGCCTACTTCGTCGTCGGCGCCGAGCACGGCTTCAACGCATCGACCTTCACGGCCCTCGTCATCACCTCCACGAAGAGCGACCTCGTGAGCGGGATCGTCGGCGCCATCGGGGCGCTCAAAGGCCCGCTCCACGGCGGCGCGCCGTCAGAGGTCGTCGACCAGCTCAGCCAGATCGGGACGCCCGAGCACGCCGAGGCCTGGCTGCGCGACGCCATCGCGCGCGGCGAGCGTCTGATGGGTTTCGGCCATCGCGTCTACAAGGCCTACGACCCGCGAGCTGCGGCGCTGCGCAAGGTGGCCGAGGGCCTGAGCGGCATGGCCGACTGGCTGGCCCTCGCCGTCGAGGTCGAAGACGTCGCGCTGCGGGTGCTGGCCGAGCTGAAGCCCGACCACATCCTCAAGACCAACGTCGAGTACTACGCGGCGGCCGTGCTCCAGGGCGTCGGCCTGCCGCCCGACCTCTTCCCGGCCACCTTCGCTCTCGCGCGTCATGCCGGTTGGACGGCCCACTGCATCGAGTACGCCGCGACGAGCCGGCTCATCCGGCCGGACGTCATCTACACCGGCCCAGAGGAGCGGCACCTGCCCGTCAGCTGACCGGCGCCTTGACGTCGGTCGCGTCGGCGACCGTCAGCGGCAGCCGGTCGACGAGCGGCTCGGTCCACGCCCAGGCGGAGCCCTGACGGGCGGCCTCGGTGACCAGCGGCAGACCGAAGATCTTGATGAAGCCGACCGCGCTGGCGTGGTCGAAGCGGTCTTCCGCCTCGTAGGTCGCCAGGGCTCGGTCGTAAAGCGACAGGTCGCTGCGCCGGCCGACCACGGCCAGCGACCCGCGATCCAGCCGCAGGCGGACCTCGCCGCTCACGACCCGCTGGGTCGAGCGGACGTACTCGCGCAGGTCGCGGTGCAGGGCGCTGAACCACAGGCCGTCGTAGGTCGCCTGGGCCAGCTCGTCGGCCACCTGGCGATCGAAGCGGAGCTGCTCCTTGGACAGCGTCAGCCCCTCGAGCGCCCGATGCGCGACGTGCAGGATGACGGCGGCCGGCGCCTCGTAGATCTCGCGGCTCTTGATGCCCACCAGGCGATCCTCGACGTGGTCGATGCGCCCGACGCCGTGCTTGCCACCGAGCTCGGAGAGGCCGTCCACGATGCCGACCGGGTCGGTCGGGATGCCGTCCAGCGCGACCGGCACACCGCCGGCGAAGGTGACCGTGACCTCGGCCGGCACGGCCGGCGCCGCGGCCGGATCGACGGTCCACTGATAGACGTCGGCCGGCGGCGCGGTCCACGGGTCCTCGAGCACACCGGTCTCGATCGACCGCCCCCAGAGGTTGGCGTCGATGGAGTACGGGGAGGCCCGCGTGATGGGGATCTCGATGCCGCGCGCCTCGGCATACTCGATCTCCTGGTCGCGCGACAGCCCCATGCCGACACGCATCGGCGCGATGACCTCGAGCGATGGGTCGAGGGCGTGGACGGCGACGTCGAAGCGGACCTGGTCGTTGCCCTTGCCGGTGCAGCCATGGGCGACTGCGTCGGCATCCTCCCGCTGGGCGACCTCGACCAGGAGCTGCGCGATGAGCGGTCGTGCCAGCGCCGTGGCCAGCGGATAGACGCCCTGGTAGAGGGCGTTGGCCTGCAGGTTCGGCCAGCAGAAGTCGGTCACGAAGCGCTGGCGGGCATCGATGACGTAGGCCCGTGCGGCGCCGGCGCTGATCGCCCGTCGCTCGACCCCTTCGCGCAGCGAGCCGCCGCCGACGTCGACGGTCAGGGTCACGACCTCGACGTCGAGCGTCTCCTTCATCCACGAGACGGCGACCGAGGTGTCGAGGCCCCCGGAGTAGGCGAGGATGACCTTCTTCATGGTCGTGCTCCCTGTGGTTCGCTGGGCAGGCCCTGGAGGGCTCGGAATCGTCGATGCCATGCCACCAGGCGCTCTTCGTCGGCGAAGAGGACGAGGACGGTGTCGTCACCGGCCAGGGTGCCTTCCTGCTCGCGCAGGCCGGACTGGTCGATGGCTCGCGCCAGGGCCTGGGCACTGCCGACGGGGCCACGGATGACGAGGATCAGGCCGCTCCGCCCGACGGTCACCGGCGTCTCATCGAGGAGCCGTACCAGCCGGCCGTCGGCATCCGGATCGGGCGTGTTGGCGAGGTCGTCCGGGCTGACGTAGACATGCCCTGTGCCGCGCACGAGCTTGACCAGGCGCAGCTCGGCCACGTCGCGCGAGACGGTCGCCTGGGTGACCGCGAAGCCGCGCACAGCGAGCTGCTCGACGAGCTCTTCCTGGCTGGCGATCGGCGTGCGCGCCACGATCTCGAGGATGGCCCGCTGACGGGCACGCTTGGTGGTCGGGCTGGCCGAGACGACCATCAGCGGGTTCCGGTCACGGCCGGGCCGGTGGTCGCCACGATGCGCGTGCCGACGTCGTCGCCGCCGAGGGCGCGGGACAGGGCGTGCTGCGCGGCTCCGTCGGCGATGACGACCTGTCCGGCGCCGGCCAGCGCTGCCGCCGCGGAGCGGACCTTGGGCACCATGCCCTGGCCGATGGTGCCATCGGCGATGAGCCCTTCGACCTCGGCCGCGCCGAGGGTGGCGATGCGCTGGCCGTCGCTGCCCTGCACCCCGTCCGTGTCCGTGAGCAGGACCAACCGCTCGGCGCCCAGCCCGCGCGCCAGGCCGGCCGCCACGTCGTCGGCGTTGACGTTGCACACGACGCCCATCTCATCGAGCGCGAGCGGTGCCACGACCGGCACCCGGCCATCGACGAGCAGCGCGTCGATGAGCGAGCGGCGAACATCGACGACCGTCGCCACCAGGCCCTTGTCCGGCGTCCTCTCGGCGACCAGCAGGCCGCCGTCGACCCCGGACAGCCCGACCGCATCGGCGCCGCGAGCGCGCAGGGCGGCCACGAGCGCCGTGTTGATCGCGCCGCGCAAGACCGCGGCCACGACCTCGATGGCCGCCTCGTCGGTGACGCGCAGGCCATCCTCGAAGCGCGTCGGCACACCCAAACGCGTCAGCCACTCGGTGACCTGGACGCCGCCGCCGTGGACCACGACCACCGGGCGCTGGCGGGCGATGGCGGCGATCTCGGAGAGGACCGCCTCCTGACCGGCGACGGTGGTGCCGCCGAGCTTGACGACGACCAGCGTGCTCATGTCGAGTACGCGCTGTTCTCGAGGACGTAGGCCTCGGTCAGGTCGCAGCCGAAGGCCTCGGCGCTGGCGGTGCCCCGCGCCAGGTCGACCTCGATGACCAGCTCCGGCGCGTCCATCGCCGCCGAGACGGCGGCCGCGTCGAAGGGCAGCGGCAGGCCGGAGAAGACGGCCGACCCGGCCAGCCCGATGGTCAGGGTGGCGGGGTCGAGGTCGACCGCCGAGCCATCCGGGCGGAGCGCGGCACCGGCGGCTGCCGCGACGCGACCCCAGTTCGGGTCGCGCCCGTGGACGGCAGCCTTGAGCAGGTTGCTGCGCACCACCGCCCGCGACACCGCGCGCGCGTCGGTCAGGTCGGCGGCGCCGGTCACGAGGCAGGTGATGAGCGTCGTGGCGCCCTCGCCGTCGGCGGCCTGCTGCCGGGCGAGGGACCGGCAGACCGCGGTCAACGCCGCGCCGAGCTGCGCTGCCTCAGGGCTGCCGGGTCGCGGCGACTCGGCATCCGAGGCGCCCGAAGCGAGCACGAAGACGGTGTCGTTGGTCGAGGTATCGCCGTCGACGCTGGTCTGTTCGAAGGTCGCCGCGGATGCCTCGCGCAGGAGCGTCGCCAGCAGCTCCGGGCTGGCCGCCGCGTCGGTCAGCACGACGGCGATCATGGTCGCCATGCGGGGATGGATCATGCCCACGCCCTTGGCTACTCCGGAGACCCGCACCAGGCGGAGCGAGAGGTCGTCGGTCGGCAGGGCGATGGTCGTCGTCGCCGCCTTGCGCCGTGAGTCGGTGGTCATGATCGCGGTCCCGAACGCCTCCCAGCCGGCGGCATCCATGCGCATACCCTCGGCCGCCAGCAACGCCAGCCCATCACGCACTCGGTCGAGCGGTAGGCGCGTGCCGATGAGCCCGGTCGAGGCCGCCACTGTCTCGACCGCCTCGATGCCGAACGTCGTCGCGAGCGCATCGGCGATGGCGGTCTGATCGTCGTCGCCGGCGGGTCCCGTGGCTGCGTTGGCGCAGCCGCTGGTGACGATCAGGGCGCGTACTCTTCCGCTGGTCTGCTCGAGATGTCGGCGGCTCATCCGGACCGGCGCCGCCTGGACCAGGTTGGCCGTGAAGACCGCAGCGGCGGTCGCCGGTTCGGGACCGGCCACCACGACGACCCCGAGGTCGGGCCGGCCACTGGCCTTGATGCCCGCGCTCAGGCCGCCGGCGCGGAAGCCGGCCGGCAGCTCCGCTCGCTCGTCGATCCTCGGCACGTTCACGATGATCCGGTCATGGGTAGATGGGCAGCTGCTCGAGGCCGGCAGTCTCGGACTGGCCGGTGGCCACGTTGAAGGCCTGGACGGCCTGGCCGGCGGCGCCTTTGACCAGGTTGTCGATGGCGCCCATCGCGATGATCCGACCGCTCCGCTCGTCGAGGCTGGCGTAGACACGGGCGACGTTGGCGCCGGTCGTCGTCTTCGTCGCCGGCGGCGCGCTGGCGACCCAGACGCAGGGCTCGTCGCCGTAGGCCGCGTCATACAGCGCATCGATCGAGGCCTGGTCTGTCGGACGCGTGGTGCGCACGTAGCACGTCGCCAGCAGTCCGCGCGTCATGGGCACGAGGTGCGGCGTGAAGACGAGCGAAGCCAGGGCGCCCGGCTCGACGCCCAGCGCCGCCAGCTCCTGGTGGATCTCGGCGAAATGCCGATGACCGCCGACCCCGTACGCGCGCAGCGACTCGTCGACCTCGCTGAAGTGGGTCTCGAGCTTGGGCTCTCGTCCGGCGCCGCTGACGCCGCTCTTGGCATCGACGACGATGTCCTCGATCAGCCCGGCGCGGGCCAGCGGCGCCAGTGCGAGCAAGGTCGCGGTCGGATAGCAACCCGGTGAGGCGATCAGCTGCGCGCCAGGCAGCGTAGCCCGATGGAGCTCCGGCAGACCGTATGCGGCTGCCGGAATCGCATCACGATCGGCGGTCGCCGGGAGCCCGGCGCCGCCGGGCAGCAAGGCAGGGGTCGGATGCTCGAAGCCGTACCAGGTCGGGTAGTCGGCCGGGTCGGCCAATCGGAAGTCGGAGCCCAGGTCGACGACCAGCAGCCCCTGCTCGAGCAGGGCCGGCGCCACGGCCGCCGACTGCCCGTGGGGGAGGGCCAGAAAGACCGCGTCGAGCAAGGTCGCGTCGGGCAGCTCGGCGTCGATATGGTGGCCGGTCTCGGCGAGATGGGCGAACGCATCGCCGACCGGCAGGCCATCGCGGTTGCGAGCCGCGAGCCCGACGATCCGGACGCCGGGGTGCCGCTCGAGGATGCGGACCAGCTCCGCACCCACGTAGCCCGTGGCGCCGAGGATGGCGACCCGCAGGCGTGCGTCGTCCATCGACTCGAGCGTGTCGCTCGCCGTCGGGGCGGGTTGGTTGATCGGGTCGGATCTGGCGATCATCATGGGTGCATGAGCATACATTGCTGTGAATAATCATGCACCTAGCCAGCCGTGTCCAGCTGGCCACCCCCGAGCCGGTGTCGCCTACCGCCGTGCCTCTCCAGCGTGCTGCTCTGCGAAGACGACGATGTGACCATGTGGACCCGTCTCGGCGACCGTCACCGGCTCCGACTCCCCCAGGCGGTAGCGGTGGCTGATGGTCACGTCGCCCGATGCGAGCTGTGCCGTGACGGCGCAGTAGCGCGTGACCGACAGCTCGATGGAGCGGCGCACGGCTTCGGCGTCGACCCACTCGCCGTCGATCTGGTGGAGCACGTCGATGCGCACGAACGAGCGCGGATGCTCGGCCCGTTGATGGCCACGGACCTCGACGTGGTAGGCGCTCATCGGCTGACGCTTCTTGCGCAGGATCGAGACGACATCGGCGCCGGTGCAGGCGCCGAGGGCCACCAGCATGCCCTCGCTCGGGCGGAGGCCGGCGACGCCATCGTCCATGGCCAGCCGGGCCGTGCCACCGAGGCCGCTCGTGGCCTCGAAGCCCAGGTCACCGCGCCACTCGACGCGGACGGACTTGTCGGCCATCGATGTTCGGGCCGTCAGGCCTGGTCGGCCGCGAGGCAGGCCGCACAGCGGCCGGTGACCGTGAGGTGCGACAGGTCGACCGCGAAGCCGCGCGCCGTCCGCAGCGCTTCGACCAGGGCGGCCGCCTCGACGCCATCGATCTCCCAGCGGCCGCCACAGTTGTGACAGTGGAGGTGCCCGTGGTCGGCCAGGGGCTGGACGTGGAACTCCTCACGGCCGTCGGCGCCGTGGTTATGCCTCACGAGCCCCAGGTCCTCGAGCACGTCGAGCGTTCGGTAGACGGTCGAGGGGATGGTCGTCGGATCGAGCTCCCGGCAACGCTCGACGAGCTCAGCGCCGGTGACATGTCCGTCGGTGCGGGAGAGCACCTCGATGAGCGTCCGCCGCTGTGGCGTCCAGCGCAGGCCGCGCGCATGGAGCGCGTCACGAACGCCATCCCAACCAGTCGCCGCCGGGGGCTGGAGCGCGGACTGCGCCATGCTCACCATGGGCTCGAGTATAGGCGTGCGACTCGGGCACGCCGCCGTCAGGCGCGGACCTCCTGGCGCATGAAGGCTACGTAGGCGAGCGCGAAGCAGGCCACCGTGAGCGCCACCAGGACGACCACCAGGGGCGTGACGACGAGGAGGCTCTGGCTGAACGAGAGCACTGACGGGATGGCCTCACCCGCCTGGCTCGAGATCGCCAGCTGGACCTGGTCGCCGACGCCGATGGCCTGGACGCCGGGGTCGAGGATCGCCCGGGTGCTCTCCGTGAAGATCTCGCCCGGAAAGAGCCTCGCCAGGTCCTGGTGCATCGTCGCGTTGGCGAGCTGCTCGTCGAAGGTGGCGCTCGCCGGGAGCGGCGCCAGCGCATCGGCGAGGACGCCGACCAGGACGGTCGCAAAGGCCGAGGCGATGAGCCAGACGGAGAGCGCCGCCAGGGCCGATGCCGCGGCTCGCCGAAGGACGACCGAGAAGAGCGTCGCCAGGGCCAACCAGAAGCCGACGTAGACGATCGCGACGAGGAACCAGACGGCCAGGCGCAGGATGTCCTCGGGCTTGGGCACCACGCCCAGCCGCACGATGCCGACGCCGGCGATGACGATGACGATGGCGGCCAGGATGAGCGCGATGGCGGACAGCGCACCGGCGAACTTGCCGTTGATGACATCGTCGCGCCAGATGGGCTGCGACAGCAGGCGTGGCAGCGTCCGTTCGGCACGTTCGTTGTTGATGGCGTCGAAGCCGAAGGCGATCCCGAGCAGCGGGCCGAGGAAGGCGATCCAGGTCACCAGGGGCGGCAGGTTCGCGGAGCCGATGGTGAAGAGCTTGAGGAAGATGGCCGGCGATCCACTGGCCAGCGGAGCGACGTCCCGGATGCCGCCACTCGTCGCGACCACGGAGGCGACCGCCGCCAGGCCCAGGCCGAGCGTCAGGAGCAGGAACCGGAGGCTGTGGAGGTGGTCGGCGAGCTCCTTCCGAGCGATGATCCGCCAGCCCCCGCTGAACCGACGCTCGTCGTCGGCATCGTTTCGCTGGCGGCGTCCCGCGGTGTCGGATGCGGCCGCCGCTGGAACCGGTGGCGCCCCGATCGGCTCAGGCTGCGGGGTCATCGGCCTCCTCCTCGGCCTGCTGGAAGTAGCGTCGATAGACCTCCTCGAGGCCGACGCCGGTGCTGCGCAGGTGGAAGATCGCCAGGCCGCGTTCGGACAGCCCCGCCGCAAGCTCACGCCGACGATCACCGTCGCTGGCCACGACCCAGATGCGCGGATCCGCGCGGTCCTGTTCGAGCACGTGGAGGCCATCCATCTCCGACAGCGCCTGACGCGTGCCCGCCGGGTCGCCGTCGCAGCCGACCTCGATCCGGATCTTCTCGGTCGGCATCCGCCCGGCCAGCTCGGCGACCGTGCCTTGCTCGACCATCCGGCCGCGCACGAAGATGCCGACCCGGCTGCAGACGCGCTCGACCTGGAGGAGCAGATGGCTCGAGAGCAGGACCGCCACGCCCTCCTCGTCGGCCAGGTTGCGGATGAGGCCGAGCAGCTCGTTGGCACCTACCGGGTCGATGGCGGCCGTCGGCTCGTCGAGGATCGCGATGCGTGGCTCAGGCAGGAGCACGTCCGCCAGGCCGAGCCGCTGTCGCATGCCGCGCGAGTATGTCTCGACCGTCCGGTCGGCTGCGTCGACCAGCCCGACTCGCTCCAGGAGTGCGTCGATGCGCTGCTCGGTCGAGGCCGACGGCATCCGATTGAGTCGCGCCGTATAGCGCAGGTTCTCCCGGCCGGTCATGCCCGAGTAGAAGCCGACGTCGTCCGGCAGGTAGCCCACGCGGCGCTTGACCTCCAAGGGGTGCCGGGCCGGGTCGAGGCCGAGGACCTCGGCCGTGCCCTCGTCGCGTTCGGTCAATCCCAGGAGCATCAGGATGGTCGTCGTCTTGCCGGCGCCATTGGGACCCAACAGGCCAAACACTTCGCCGAAGCGGACCTCGAGGTCGAGGCCGTCGACGGCCGTCAACTCGCCGTACGCCTTGGTCAGGTCCTGGGTCCGGATGGCGACCGATCCTGGACCCGCATCGGCCGGTGTCGCCGCGGCTGTGGTGTCCATTCGAACGACCTCCGAGGGCCGGCTTACCGGCGACCGAACCGCTGGAAGACCAGGAAGAGGAGCACGAAGACCAGGCCGATCGCTGCCAGGCCGACGAAACCCCAGACGGGCGATGTCTGGACCGTCGTCCGGACGTCCATGGAGCCGCTTGCCTGATCGCTCTTGGCGTCCACGGTCAGGACGTAGTCGCCGGCGATGGCGCTGTCGGCGGCCGTGATCGACGCGGTCACCGTCGCCGAGTCACCGGCCGCGATGGCCTCGATGATCGCGGGATCGAAGGTCACCTTCCAGCCCTGCGGCGGCGTCGCGCTCATGGCCACGCCGGCCAGAGGCGCAGAACCGGTGTTCCGGACCTCGACGGTCATCGGCGACGCGGTGCCTGCGGTGACATCGGCGTTGAGGCGGCCGTCCGGAGTGGTCACGCTCATCGTGTAGCTGCCCACGACCTCGACGGCGAGGTCGGCCCGGGCGACCGTCGGTCCGCCGACGGCCTCGACCGCGATGGGATAGGAGCCCGCTGTCGCGTCGATCGGGGGCTGGGCCGTGACCTGGATCTGCGTCGAGCTGCCGGCATCGACGACGGCGGTGGCTGCCTGGCTCGAGCTCGATGGCCGCGCGTCGACCGTCCAGCCGGTCGGCCCGGAGGCCTGCAAGGTGAAGGTCTGCTGCTGGCTCGTGTCGTTGCTCAGCGTCAGGTCGAATCGATACGTTGCGCTGGCCGGCCCCTTGAGCGTCGGATACGTCGCTTCGAGCTTGACCCCGCCGGCGGATGCGTCGGAGACACGGATCTCGACCGCCAGGTTGCCGCTGCCTCCGCTGCCGTCGTTGGCTCGGACGCCGACGCGATGGCTGCCCGGTGCGGCATCTGCTGGGACCTTGACCTCGAGATCGACCGAGGCGGCCTTGCCGCCTGTCACATAGACCGCCGAAACGATCGAGCCACCGCCACGGAAGCTGGCCGTCCAGCCAGCTGGCACGCCGGTGGCCTCGAGGGCCACCGTGCCGGCACCTTTGGCGTCGATCGTCAGCGGGAAGCGTGCGGTGCCGCCGGGATCGGCGACGACAGCCGGGTACGGCGTCGTGACCGTCACGGCATCGGCCGCCTGGGCTGCGAGGCCGATCGGCAGCGCGACCGCCAGGACGGCCAGGCCAAGGGATCGCAGCAGGGAAGCTGGTCGCAGCACCGGGGCTACCTCCTCTTCTGGAACATGGATCACGTCGACCGCGGCGGATCGTAGGTCAGGCCGGTTCAAAGTTCGCCATGGGCTGGTAAAGGATCGTCAACCTTGGCCGAGGGGCAGTGACGCCTCGCGATCGGCGCCGGATCCCCCGCTGGCTGGAGCCGCTTCGGCCGCGACCGCCGCCGCGGTCAGGAATTGTTCGTGATACAGCCGCGCATAGAGGCCGTCCAGGCCGAGCAGCTCGTGATGCGTGCCGCGCTCGACGATATGACCGCCCTCGAAGACCAGGATCAGGTCGGCGCGCAGGATGGTCGACAGCCGGTGGGCGATGGCCAGCGTCGTGCGGCCGGCCTCGGCCCGCTCGAGGGCCGCCTGGATGAGGCGCTCGCTGACGGTGTCGAGGGCCGACGTCGCCTCGTCGAGGATGAGCACCCGCGGGTCCTTGAGCAACACCCGCGCGATGGCGACGCGCTGCTTCTCGCCGCCGGAGAGCTTGTAGCCGCGCTCGCCGACGATGGTGTCGTAGCCCTCCGGCAGCTCCATGATCCGATCGTGGATGGCCGCCGCCCGGCCGGCCGCCTCCAGCTCGGCATGGCTGGCGTCCGGCCGGGCGTAGAGGAGGTTGTCGCGGACCGAGGCGTGGAAGAGGTAGGTCTCCTGGGTCACGAAGCCGATGACCCGGCCGAGCGATTCGAGCGTCAGCGTCCGGATGTCGTGTCCGTCGAGCTCGATGGCGCCAGCATCCACCTCGTAGAGGCGCGGCAGCAGGTAGGTCGTCGTCGTCTTGCCGGCCCCCGATGGGCCGACGAGCGCGACGAGCTGTCCCGCGCGGGCCTCGAAGTCGACGTCTTCGATACCGAAGGGCGCGATGGGCTCGACGTCGGCGGCGGCCGCCTCGTCCTCGGGCGAGACAGGGTCCTCGAGCGCGACCGCCTGCGCCACGCCGGTCGTTCGTGCCGACTCCACTTCGGCCTCGACGGCGGCGCCGGCGCCGGCTTCTGCCGCGGCGACCGCCTCATCCACGACCTCGTCGGCCTCCGTGGTCGGGTCCGCTGCCTCGGCCTCGGGGGCGACGGCGACCGGTGCGGTCGTCCGGTAGCGGAAGCTGACGCCCCGGTAGCGCACGTCGCCGCGGACGCTCGACGGGTCAAGCTCGATGGCGTCGGCCGCGTCCTTGATCTCGGGCTCCATGTCGAGATAGGCGAAGATGCGGTCGAAGAGTGCCAGCGCGCCCTGGACCTCGACATGGACGTTGAGCAACTGGCCGAGCGGGAAGAAGAGCCGACTCTGGAGCGTCGTGAAGGCCACGATGTCGCCGATCGTGGGCGCGTTCGATACGCCGGCGAAGATGAGCGCGCCGGCCAGCCAGTACACGAAGGCCGGCATGATGCTGAAGATGGTGCCCACGATCATGAAGAACCAGCGTCCGACCATGCTCTGACGGATCTGCAGCGCGGCCAGCCTGGCGTTGGCCAGCCGGAAGCGTTCGACCGAGGCGGTCTGCTGACCGAAGGTCTTGGAGAGCAGGATGCCGCTCACGCTGAGCGTCTCCTGGGTGATGGCGCTCACGTCCGCCATCGTCTCCTGCGTCTCGGTGCTGATGCTGCGTCGGATCTTGCCCACGCGGTAGGTCAGCCACATGAAGAACGGCAGCACGATCAGCGACAGGAGCGTCAGCTGCCAGGAGATGAAGAGCATGACGATGATCGTGGTCACCGCGATGACCATGTTGCTGACGACCGAGCTGGCCGTGTCGGTGACCACGCTCTGCACGCCACCGACATCGTTGGCCAGGCGGCTCTGGATCTCGCCGGTGCGTGTCTCGGCGAAGAAGCGCAGCGGCATCTTCTGCAGGTGCGCGTAGAGCGCGTTGCGCAGATCCTGCATGACATGCTGCCCGACGACGTTGTTCCAGTACGACTGGCCGACGCCGATGAGGCCGCTGATGATGGGCACGATGATCATCAGCGCCACGAAGAGGTTGAGCTCCTGCCAGCTGCCCGAGGGGATGGCGCTGTCGATGAGCGCCTTGAGCAGGAGCGGGTTGATCAACCCCAGCAGGCTGGTCAGGAGGATGGCGCCGAGGACGACCAGCACCTGCCAGCGATAGGGCCGGAAGAAGGCCGCGATGCGCCGGATGGTCGCGCCGCGCCGCTCTCTCGGGACCCGCGCGGCGGGATCGTCGCCCGCGCTGTACGCCGCGCTACGGCCGCCGCCTCGCGGCCCGAAGCCCATCAGGTCGCCCCCTCCAGTACGGTGCCCGGCTCGGTCGTGCCGGCGCCATCGATGCCTGCCTGCTCGGCCGCGCCGGCCTCCAGGTCGCGGTCGGCCAGGCGACGCCAGCGGGTGGCGAAGAGCCAGGCCATGAGGTAGAGGACGGCGACCAGGGGCAGCAGCGCCCGGTAGCCGGTCAGCAGCGCGAGGTACTCGAGGGCGCCACCGACCATCGCGCCGAGCAGGTTGCTGGCGAAGGCCATGTCGGCCGTGGTCGTGTCGCGGAACGAGTGGCTGAAGACGAGGTTGGCGAAGAAGACGGGCGTGAAGGCGAGCGCGGCGGCGACGACGTAGCGCAGCCACGGTGGGTCGATGAGCAGCTGCTCGGGCGGCAGCAGGAAGGCGACCCCGAGGGCCACGAAGAGCCCGACGTAGAAGACGTTCGGATGGCGGATGGGGAAGCGGGCGTTGATGAGGATGGCTACCAGGACGCTGGCCAGGATGGCGAAGAAGGCCAGCGCGTTGACGATCCAGGTCGTGCCGAAGAGCAGGCTGAAGCTGACCAGGCTGCGCGTCTCGAGCAGCAGGAAGGCCGTGCCGAGGACGAAGAAGTGCGGGCTGAAGCGCCGGATGGGCGTCCCTGTCACGCGCGCCGCACCGAGCACCGCGACCAGCGCGAAGCCCAGGATGATGGCCAGCGCGACGAGGTAGTAGGGCGCGATGAAGCCCGTCCGCAGGTACAGGAAGGGCCAGTCATCGGTCGCCGGCCGGGGCTCGACGGGACTCTGCTTGACGGTATCGACGGTGTCCCCGGGTGGTGGTCCGCCGTTGAGCGCGGTCACAGCCGGGCCGGCGGCCAGCGTCGCCTGGACGCGGCGATACGTCCTCAGCAGCGGCTCGGAGCCAAAGGTGTCACGAAGCATGTTCGAGAGCTTCTCGATCAGCCATGGCTTTCGGTAATTGTTGTAGAGCACGAAGACGCCGCCGGGCTTGAGGTGATCGCGCACGCTCGCGAAGGCCTCCTCGGTGAACAGGAACGACTCCAGGCGGACGTTCGCGGCCCGACTGACCAGGGTCAGCGAGTCAGGCAGCGCGAAGATCACGAGGTCGTACTGCTTGTCGGTGTTGCGCAGGAATGCCCGGCCGTCGTTGACGATCCGCGTCACCCGCGGGTCGTCATAGGGGTGGTCGGGGTGATGGTCGATGCCGATGCGCTGGATGGCGGGATCGATCTCGACGGCGTCGATCCGCTTGGCACCACGATCGAGGGCGACCGCCACGTCGGAGCCGCTGCCAGCACCGACGATGAGCACGTCGTCATAGGTGCGCCCCGGGAACCAATCGTAGACCTGCCGGTAGAACGGGTCGGAGGGCTCGTCCAGCGGATGGAGCGTCTGGTGGGGGATGCCGTTGACGTTGATCTTGAGCAGGCCTGTCGACGCCTGTCGATACAGCGAGATCCGGTAGTAGGGCGACCAGATATCGCCGTTGCCGGCCGCCATGGTGACCGCGAAGATGACGCCGATCATGGTCACGCCGCCGACGACCGACCAGGCGGTCACCCCGTTGGCCAAGGCCAGGATGAGCATCAGGCTGGCGACGACCGTGAACCAGATGATCGGATTCGTGCCCGCCGCCGAGAGGGCCGTGAAGCCGACGATGCCGACCATCGAGCCCACGATGTCGATGGTGTACGCATTCAGTGGTCGCATCGCCCGGAAGAGCGGGCCGAGCGGCAGGGCGAGTGACGCCATGAGCGCCGCCACGAGGCCGACGACGAGGGGCAGGACCAGGAAGTTGACATCCGCCGACTTGCTCTCGGCGAGCCCGAAGAAGAGCTCGTTCTGGGAGTTGATCTGGATATCGAGTCGGACGGTCAGGATCAGCGCGACCGCCGCAAAGAGCAGGATGGCAAAGAGCGCCGGAGGAGGCCGCCAGCCCTTCCGCCCCAGCAGGATGCCGAGGCCGATGCCCAGGAAGCTGGCCATCAGCAGGAAGTTGCTGAAGAAGCCGACGTAGCGGACGTTGGCCGGGATCCAGCGGATGAGCAGCAGCTCGACGAAGAGCAGGGTCGCGCTGGTCAGGAAGAGTCGGATGCGGGGGTCGGCCAGCCGCCCCACCGTGTACGTCCCGCGAAGCCCGAAGCCCATCAGGTCGCCCCCTCCAGTACGGTGCCCGGCTCGGTCGTGCCGGCGCCATCGATGCCTGCCTGCTCGGCCGCGCCGGCCTCCAGGTCGCGGTCGGCCAGGCGACGCCAGCGGGTGGCGAAGAGCCAGGCCATGAGGTAGAGGACGGCGACCAGGGGCAGCAGCGCCCGGTAGCCGGTCAGCAGCGCGAGGTACTCGAGGGCGCCACCGACCATCGCGCCGAGCAGGTTGCTGGCGAAGGCCATGTCGGCCGTGGTCGTGTCGCGGAACGAGTGGCTGAAGACGAGGTTGGCGAAGAAGACGGGCGTGAAGGCGAGCGCGGCGGCGACGACGTAGCGCAGCCACGGTGGGTCGATGAGCAGCTGCTCGGGCGGCAGCAGGAAGGCGACCCCGAGGGCCACGAAGAGCCCGACGTAGAAGACGTTCGGATGGCGGATGGGGAAGCGGGCGTTGATGAGGATGGCTACCAGGACGCTGGCCAGGATGGCGAAGAAGGCCAGCGCGTTGACGATCCAGGTCGTGCCGAAGAGCAGGCTGAAGCTGACCAGGCTGCGCGTCTCGAGCAGCAGGAAGGCCGTGCCGAGGACGAAGAAGTGCGGGCTGAAGCGCCGGATGGGCGTCCCCGTCACGCGCGCCGCACCGAGCACCGCGACCAGCGCGAAGCCCAGGATGATGGCCAGCGCGACGAGGTAGTAGGGCGCGATGAAGCCCGTCCGCAGGTACAGGAAGGGCCAGTCATCGGTCGCCGGCCGGGGCTCCGGCTGGCCTGGGTCGGGCACCTCGCTGACAGTGCCGCCCGGCGGCACGCCGCCTACGGCCGTCACACCCGGTCCTGCGGCCAGGGCCGCCTGGACGTTCGAATAGGTGCGCACGAGCGGTGGCGAGCCGAATGCGTCGGTCAGCATGCGCTGCAGCTTGGCCACCAGCCACGGCTCGCGGTAGTAGTTGTAGAGCACGAAGACGCCGCCGGGCTTGAGGTGGTCGCGCACGCTCGCGAAGGCCTCCTCGGTGAACAGGAACGACTCCAGGCGGATATTGGCCGCCGTGCTGACGAGGGTCAGCGAGTCAGGCAGCGCGAAGACCACGAGGTCGTACTGCTTGTCGGTGTTCCGCAGGAATGCCCGGCCATCGTTGACGATCCGCGTCACCCGTGGGTCGTCATAGGGGTGGTCGGGGTGCTGCTCGAGGCCGATGCGCTGGATGGCGGGATCGATCTCGACCGCGTCGACGTGCTTGGCACCGCGATCGAGGGCGACCGCCACGTCCGTAGCCACTGCCGGCGCCGACGATGAGCACGTCGTCGAACGAGCGCCCCGGGAACCACTCATAGACCTGGCCGTAGAACGGCTCCATGGGGGCGTCCAACGGGTGGAGCAACTGATGTGGGATGCCGTTGACGTTGATGTTGAGGGCGCCGTCAGCGATCCGGTAGGTGGTGATGCGGTAGTAGGGCGACCAGATGTCGCCGTTGCCTGCCGCGATCGTGACGGCATAGAGCACGGCCAGCATCGCCGCGCCGCCGACGGCCGACCAGACGGTCATGCCGTTGGCCAGCGCCATCAGGAGCAGCAGGCCAGCGAGCACCGCGAACCAGACGATGGGATTCGTGCCCGCCGCCGACAAGGCCGTGAACCCCACGATGCCGACCATCGAGCCGATGATGTCGATGGCATAGGCTCGGAGCGGCCGCATGCTGCGGAAGAGCGGGCCCAGGGGCAATGCCAACGTCACCATGAGGGCGGTGACGAGGACGACGACGAGGGGCAGGACCAGGAAGTTGACGTCCGCCGACTTGCTCTCGGCGAGCCCGAAGAAGAGCTCGTTCTGGGAGTTGATCTGCACGTCGAGCTTGACGCTCAGGATGAGCCCGACGGCCAAGAGCAGCAGGATGGCGAAGAGCGCCGGAGGAGGCCGCCAGCCCTTCCGCCCCAGCAGGATGCCGACGCCGATGCCCAGGAAGCTGGCCATCAGCAGGAAGTTGCTGAAGAAGCCGACGTAGCGGACGTTGGCCGGGATCCAGCGGATGAGCAGCAGCTCGACGAAGAGCAGGGTCGCGCTGGTCAGGAAGAGTCGGATGCGGGGATCGGCCAGCGCCTCGAACCGGAAGATGATCTGACGCGGGCTCGGCAGGGCGCCGATCGAGGGCGCCGTCACCAGGCGGTCGAGGTCGCCGCCTCGGTCAGGCCGACCGACTCGAGCCAGCGCTCGGCGTCGATGGCCGCCCGACAGCCGTCACCTGCGGCGGTGACCGCCTGACGGTAGCGATGGTCGTGGACATCGCCGGCGACGAAGACCCCTTCGACCTTGGTGCCGGTCTGGCCGTGGACGACGAGGTAGCCCTTCGGATCGACCTCCAGCCACTCGCGGAAGACGTCGGTATTGGGCTGGTGCCCGATGGCGACGAACAGTCCGTCCATCGGCTCATCGTGCTCCTCGCCCGTCGCGGTGTCGCGCAGGCGCAGGCCGCTGACGACGTCGTCGCCGATGACCTCGGCGACCTCACTGTTCCAGCGGACGTCGATCTTGGGGTCCTCGAGAGCCCGGTCGCGCATGATCTTCGACCCCCGGAACTCGTCCCGGCGGTGGATCATCGTGACCTGCCTGGCGAACTTGGTCAGGAAGGTCGCCTCCTCCAGCGCGGAGTCGCCGCCACCGACGACGCCGACGTGCTTGTCGCGGAAGAAGAAGCCGTCACAGGTCGCACAGGCGCTGACGCCCCGACCCCGCAGTCGCGTCTCGCTCTCCAGGCCCAGCCAGATGGCCGACGCCCCGGTGGCGATGATGACGGCTTCGGCGCGCTGCTCGACGCCGCCGGCCCAGAGTCGGAAGGGCCGCTGGCTGAAGTCGACCCGCTCCAGGTCCTTGTCGACGAAGCGCGTCCCGAAGCGCGCGGCCTGCTTCCGAAAGAGGTCCATCAGCTCGGGTCCCTGGATGCCGTCCGGGAAGCCCGGGTAGTTCTCGACGTCGCTGGTGATCATGAGCTGACCGCCGGGTACGAGGCCGGCGATGACGAGCGGCTCGAGGTTGGCGCGCGCCGCGTAGATCGCCGCCGTCAGGCCGGCCGGGCCGGAGCCGACGATGACGACCTTGTTGTTGCTGCTGCTGCCGCCCTCGCCAGGCTCCGTGGCCGTCGGCTCGGCTGGCTGGAGGTATGGCTCGGCCACCGGCGAAATGGTCGGGAAGGCACTCACCGGCTTGGTCGCCGGGACGGCGTCGGCTGCCCCCGCGTCGATCATCTGGATGCCGGTGAAGCCCTTGAACTCGTTGACCATGCACCTATCCTAGCATGCGGTGCGCATACTCCCTGGGAGTATCTCGTCAGCGGCGGCCCTGCGGCGTAGTGTGCCACGCGCATGGCGAAGATGGCGTGTCGACGTGCGACCGCTCAAGCGTCCTGCGGCCGGGCCGCCACGACGCGTTCGACTAGCGCCTCGAGCGCGGCCACGTCGGCTGGGTCGTCCAGCGAGAGTGGCCGTGCCGATGCGGCGGCCGGGTCGACCGGCGAGGTCGCGGCGGATGTGGGGTCAGGCTCGTCACGCTCACCGGTCAGGTGCCGCGATGCGAACCCCTCCAGTCGCAGCTTCATGGGCGTCAGGCTCGTGGCCAGGACGAGCGTCGTGAGCACCAGTGCAGCATCGGACTCGTTGCCGGTGAAGGCCACGAAGAGGCCGTTGAACAAGCGCAGCGATGCGGCGTAGAGGCCTGCCAGGATGGCCGTCAGCGCGCCATAGACGAAGGTCCGACTGATGAGGCGGTCGATCTCGAGCAGCCGATAACGGAGCACGGCGAAGGCGACTGCCAGCGGCAGGGCGGCGACCAGGGTGAAGCCGATCAGGAAGGCGACGTCGCTGATGCCACCGATCTGGAGCGAGGCGATCGGAAAGGCGATGGCCATCCCCACCCCGACGTAGGCGACCCACTTGATCTGCAGGCGCTCGGTCGTGCCGGCGCGCCGGTAGCGCACGACGAGTGACGCGCCGGCCAGCACCAGCGCGAGCACGATGCCCGCGTTTCCCAGCAGCCCAAGGAGCCGCATCGCGCTCGCCCATTCGCTCGAGACCGCGAATGGGTTGCTGAGCCAGGGGTAGTCGGTCACGACGCTCAGCGGATCGAACGCGGTGCCGATGGCGTTGGCGAGCAGCGACGCCGCGGCGAAGATGGCGACCGGCCGCCAACGACGATCTGGCAATCGCCCGTCCGGGAAGAGGAGCAGGAAGAAGATCGCGAAGGCGGCGATGACGGGCTCGAAGGCCCAGGCGGCGATCCAGGCCGCTTCATCGGCGACGGGCAGGACCGTGCCCGACGGCGGCTGCCCCATGCTCGCGACGGCGATGCAGAGCACCACGACGGCGAACGCGACGCCGGCCCCCAGGAGCATCCAACCCGCGTAGTGGTCTGGCCGTCTTGCGGCGATCGCCGCCCCGACCGTGGGGTAGATGGCGACCATGCCCAGCAGCACGACGACGAAGAGATTGAGCTCGCCCAGGGCGGTCGACCCAGGCGCCGCCCCGAGCAGCAGGATGGCCGCCAGGATCAGGGCACCGACGAGCCAGATGCCCCATGCCACGAGAGGGGCCCATCGGCGCAGGGACGTGTCGCTCTTCACGGACGAAATCGTAGGCGCGACCGGCGCCTCAGGGGAAGGGGTCGCTAGGGGAAGAGGTCGTTCTCGATGGGCATGATCATCTCGCGCTGGATGGATCCGTCACCGGCCGGCAGGCTGGCGCCACGGACGAGGACGACCGGTCGCCCGCTCGTCTTGCCCGAGGCGAGCTCGGCCGCGGAGGCGATCTCGTCGGCGACCGCCACGACCGTCGAGCGCATCACGCGACCGGTCGTGTCCGGTCGGCCGCGCTGATCGTCGAGCGGACCGAAGCCGGCGACACCAAGAGCTACGTCGACGATGCCCCAGCGCCAGGGCCGGCCGAAGGAGTCGCTGATGACGATGGCCGGCGTACGCGGCGGTGTCAGGTCGAGCAGGTCGGCCAGGCGGGCTCTGATACCGCGCGCCGATCGGTCCGGATCCTCGGGCAGGAGCGTCACGGTCTCGGGCGCGACGTTCGAGGCGTCGATGCCGCCGTTGGCACAGACGAAGCCGTGGCGGGTGCGCGTGATGATCACGCCGCGCTCCATGCGCACGATGGCCGCGGCCTCCCGCAGCACGACCTCGACCTGCCGCGGGTCGCGGTCCCAGCGCTCGGCGAAGGCGACCGCCTCGGCGCGCGGCGTGATGGTGCGCAGATCGACGACCGCGCCCTCCGCCTTGGAGACGACCTTCTGGGTCACCACGAGCACGTCACCGACGGTCGGCGTCAGTTCCGGCTCATCGATGATCGCGAGTCGCCATGCCGCTGCGATGAGGCCAGGCAGGTCGTCGCCTGGCCGGACCTCGGGGAGCGGCGGCAGCGCGACAGCCAGCAGGCGATGCATCGGTCTAGGTGCCGCTCGGGCGTCGGTTCATCGGACCGTCGTGGCGCGTGGTGGGCTCGGCCTCATCAACTCTGCCAGGCGTGCTTCGCCGAGCAGCGTCAGGTCATCGGGCGTGTCGAGGTCGAAGCCAAGGGCGGCATCGACCACCAGCTGTGTCGAGGCCCCGGCGGCCTCCGCGGCCCGCAGGTGGCGCTCCAGGCTGGCAGGTCCGAAGCCTGGCGCGATGGCGTCGGGCGGGGAGAGGAGGAGGGCATTGGTGCCGCTTCGCGCATCGGCCGGGGCGACGACGACGACCGGCTGACCGGCTCCCGCGGCGAGCGCGGCATCCGCAGCGTCGACGAGGGCGTCGAGCGCGTCGGCTTCGAGGAGGGGCAGGTCGGCGGGCAGGATCAGGATGGCCGTGGCACCCCCGCTGACGGCGATCGCACGCGCCGCGCGGATGCCCTCGTTGAGCCCTTCATCCGCCTGCAGGGTCGGCCGAGCCCCGCCCGCACGCGCGAGAGGCATGACCGCAGGGTCGGGGCTCACGACGTGGATCGCCGCCGCTCCGCCCCACGACCGAAGGACATCCAACGTGCGTTCGAGGAGGCCGGCCACCAGCCACGCTCGCTGCTTGTCGCCCAGCACTGGGATGAGGCGCTTCTTGCCATCGTCCAGCGCGCGGACCGGCACGATGACGTGGAGCTGGCTGAGGTCGGCGGGACGGATGGGCGCCACGGAGGGATGGTAGGCGACGCTCGTGGTCAAGTGTCGTCGGCCCTCGCGGGCAGTCGCGCAGCGACGACTCGTGGAGCCTGGTCAGGCGTCTGGCGCCAGCGCCGCTCGAGCGACCTCGCGTCGGTCGTCGTCCGAGAGCATCAGCGTGCGTGCCACCCGGACCGCGATGCCGAGGGCTCGGATCCCGTCGGACTCGTGGGCGTCGATCTCGTCGATGACGATGGCATCGAGGAGTCCCGGGTAGCGCTCGACGTAGTGGCGCGCGACGCCAAGGGCTGAGGCTTCGCCGCCCAGGGTCATGAACATGCGATCGGCCGGGCCGCGCACGGCGGCGCCGCCGATCAACGGGCTCACGGCCACGATGGACGCCTCGGCGTCGAGCAGCGCATCGAGCAGGTCGGGCACGGCCAGGATGGTGCCGACGCTCACGAACGGATTCGACGGCGCGATCAGGATCCGGTCGGCGTGGGCGATGGCCTCGAGCGCCTCGGTCGTCGGCTGGGCATGCTCGATGCCGTGGAAGTGCACCTCGTGGACGTCATCGGCATGATGGCGACGCACGAAGTAGTCCTGGAACGAGAGCCAGCCATCGTCGGTCCGCAGCTTGGTGCGCACGATGTCGTCGGTCATCGGCAGCAGCTGGGCGTGGATGCCCAGGGCTTGGGTCAGCTCGGCCTCGACCTCGGTCAGTCGGGCGCCGGCGCGCATCCGCTTCGAGCGCACGAGGTGGGTCGCGATGTCCCGGTCGCCGAGGCCGAACCACGTCTCCTGGCCGTAGCGCTCGAGCATGGCTCGCGCCGACCAGGTCTCGTCGCGCACCCCCCAGCCGGTGCCGTCGTTGGCCAGGCCGGCCAGCGTATACATGACGGTGTCGAGGTCCGGGCAGACGAGCAGGCCGTGGAGCTCGAGGTCGTCGCCGGTGTTGACGATGACCGAGAGCTCGATGTCCGAGCCTGGCGCCTCGGCCAGCATGGCCACGCCGTGGCTCAGCTTGGCGCCGCCGTAGCCGCCGGCCAGCACCACGACGGCCAGCGGCGTGCTCGATCCGCGGTCGT
Source organism: uncultured Chloroflexia bacterium (assembly GCA_963833535.1). Lineage (GTDB taxonomy): Bacteria > Chloroflexota > Limnocylindria > Limnocylindrales > CSP1-4 > CSP1-4. The sequence continues at coordinate 146,147 of CAWHYC010000008.1, forward strand.
TGGCGGCCGCGGTCATGCGCCGCCCATGAGTGCCCGCACCTCCGGCCAGCGCTCGATGGTCTCGTGGTCGTATGGCGCCGGCAGGTCCGCGATGGCGAAGGTGACCCCGATCTCGGCGAAGGGACGCCAGCGCTCGGCGACCCGCTCGGGCGGCCCGAGCCACGTGTCCTCGCCGTCTTCGGCCGAGCTGTCGTACGGTGCTAGCGCGGCATTCAGCACGCGCAGCGCCTCGGCAGGGTCGTCGCGGATGACGAGGTAGGGCCCACACGAGAACGCGATCTCGGCGCTGTCGCGGCCGACCGCCGTGCAATGGCCCTCGAGGATGCCGAGCTTGCGTTTGAAGCGCTCGACGCCGCCGAAGCCGTGCCAGGCATCCGCGTACCGGGCGGTCGTGCGCAACGTCTTCTTCTCGCCGCCGCCACCGACCAGGATGGGCAGGCGTCCCGGCCCGCGCACCGGGAGCGGGCGTGCCACGAGGTCCTGGAAGCGGTAGGCGCCGCCGACCGGCGAGGTCACCGACTCGCCACGGAAGAGCGCCGTGATGGCCGCCAGCGCCTCATCGAGGCGATCCAGCCGCTCGCCGAAGCCGCTGCCGAAGTCGAGGCCGAAGGCTTCATGCTCCACGCCGTTCCAGGCACCGCCCAGGCCGAGCCAGGCGCGGCCGCCGCTGATGTGGTCGACGGTCAGGGCGGCCTTGGCCGTCAAGCCCGGGTTCCGGAAGGTGTTGGCCCCGACCAGCAAGCCGACCTCGATGCGCTCGGTCACGGCTGCCCAGGCGGCTAGCGTCGTCCACGCCTCGACGATGGGGCGGTCGTGTTCGCCCTCGATGGCATACAGGTGATCCCAGGTCCAGATCGAGTCGACACCGGCGCGATCGGCTGCCACGGCGGCGTCGCGCAGCTCCGGCCAGGTGCCGTCCTGCGGCCAGAGGTTGACGCCGATCGTCAGCGGGCGACGGAAGCCGGTCACGTGGCGGGGTCGCGTCTGGCGCGCTCGATGCTCACGCAGTCAGGCGTGGCAGGACCTCGCGCCCGAAGGCCTCTGCCCATTCGAGCTGGTTGCGTCCGACGTTGTGGAGATAGATCTCGTCGAAGCCGACGTCGAGGTAGCGCTGGATCTCCTGCCGGTGCGCCTCGAGGTCTGAGCTGATCAGCATCCGGCCCTGGAAATCTTCGGGACGCACGAGTCGGGCCATCTGTTCGAGATCGTGCGGCGAGCGGATGTCCTGCTTGGGGAAGCGCATGCCCCCGTTGGGCCACTCCAGCATCGCGTTGGCCATCGCCTGCTCGTCGGTCGGTGCCCAGGACAGGTGGAGCTGGAGGATCGACTTGAATTGCGCGGGGTCCTTGCCGGCCTCGGCACAGCCCTCGAAGCACTTGTCCCTGAGGGTCTGGATCTTGCCCTCGGGAGCGCCCACGGTGATCATCCCATCCGCCAGGGCGCCGACCTTCTTGGCCGTGATCGGCCCGGCAGTCGCGACATAGATGGGCGGTGGTGTCGCGGGCATCGTCCACAAGCGCAGCGTCTCCATGCGGTAGTACTCGCCCTTGTGCTTGACATCCCTGCCGCTGAAGAGCTTGCGGATGATCTCGATGGCCTCGAACATGCGCGCGATGCGCTCGGGCGCCTCCGGCCAGTATTCGGCGACGACATGCTCGTTGAGCGCCTCGCCGGAGCCCAGCCCGAGCCAGAAGCGGCCCGGGTACATGGCCGCCATGGTCGCCGCGGCCTGGGCGATCATGGCCGGGTGCTGGCGAAAGCTGGGACAGGTCACGCCCGGTCCGACATCGCCGCGCGTGCGCTCCATGGCCGCCGTCATGAAGTTCCAGACGTACGCCGCCTGGCCCTGTTGCGGGACCCAGGGCTGGACGTGGTCGGCGGCCATGATGCCTTCGAAACCGGCCGCTTCGGCGGCCGTGCACATCCCGAGCAGCTCGGTCGGATGGAACTGCTCGAGCATCGCCGCGTAGCCGATCTTGGGCCGGCTCACGCGCGAACCTCGGCCACCGCGGGCTGGAGCTCCCCGTGCACGACGACCGACGTCGGTCTCAGGCGGAAGCTGATGCGCGATTGGCCCTCGAACTTGGTGGGGTCGCCGCCATACCGCCGCGCCAGCGCCTGGATGTCGGCCAGCGCGTCGGCTCCGGTCGCCGCGACTTCGGCCTCGGCCTGGATGGCCACGTACAGTTCGAGGTCGATGTCCGGATGCATGACCGTGAGGGCGCAGCGCGGATCGGCCTGCAGCTCCCGTGGCCATCGCCGTCCGACGCGCGAGTTGACGACGATCGCGTCGCCGTCGAGGCGATACCAGATGACGCTCGCGTGAGGCGTCCCATCGGCGCCACTCGTCGCCAGCGTGGCATGGCGCGGCGGCGCGTCGAGGTACCGGCGAACGGCGGGAGTCAGGCCGGCAAGGGCGTCGGGCATGGGCGGCTCCTGGTGGCGGGAGGGTAGGGCGATGGTACGCGAGAGCCGGTCTCGTGTCGCACGGGCCGTCCGGGGCCGCTTGGCGTAACCACGCGATCGCTGGCGGCGTGAGGGCCGTGGAGCACGGCCGATCGCCTGCGACCGGCTACCGATCGCGGCTGTCCGGATGCGCGCCACCATGGGCATCGTTGGCCGCCGGGTCGTCAGGCCGGAGCCGGGAGGCGGTCGCCGACGCGGACCGCTGCGTCCAATCGGCTGCCCGGCGGCGCCAGCGGGCACGTCCATCGCGCATCGAACACGCACGACGGGTGATAGACGACGTTGAAATCCAGGACCAGGTCACCCGTCACCGGGTCACGGCCGTGGTCCGCGGACTTCGCGGTATCGATCAGGTATCGCCCTGCGCCGTACGTCTCGTGTCCCGACGTCGCGTCGCGAAACGGGATGAAGAGACCGCCGGTATAGCCCTCGATCCAGAAGACCGCCAATCGCTGGCCGGCCAGCGGCCCATCAAGATCGACGTGGCCGATGCGCCGCATCGCGACCGTGGAGGGCGCCGTCCAGGGCACATGCAGCGGCCCCGCTTCCGATCCGGTGGCGAGCACGAGCGGCGCCCGCAGGCGCCAGGCCCGATCGTAGGGCCAGGCCGGAACCCCGGCGAACCGGTCCCGATCGGGCTCGGGCAGGGGGGACTGCGGATGGGTCCGATAGAGCTCGTCTCGGGCGGCGCGCAGCCTCGTCGTCGCGGCCCCGGGGTCCGTCTGGCAGCCGGACCGCCAGTCGAACCACATCTCCGCGACTCGCCGACGCCAATCAGCGAGATCCAGCAGGCTCGAGCCCTCCGTCACCGGTGCAGGACCGGGACCTAGTCGCTGCTGGCGCTGCCGAGGGCCGTGGCGCAGGGGCAGTCTCGTTCGACCGGGATGCGCGGCACCAGCGCGAAGAGCAGGCGGCGGACCTTCTCGACGTTGGCGTTGAAGACCTCGATCACGCCCTCGTGCGTCACCGGCGCATCGTCGTCCTCGAGGCCGGCGTCATAGTCGGTCACCAGCGAGACGTTGACGAAGCAGATCTCGAGCTCGCGGGCCAGATATGCCTCCGGGTACTGCGTCATGCCGACCACCGACCAACCGGCCGAAGAGAACCAGCGCGACTCGGCACGGGTCGAGAAGCGCGGTCCCTGGATGACCACCATGGTGCCCCGGTCGTGAACGGTGATGCCCTCGTCGCGAGCGGTTTGGACGGCGATCGGTCGGAGAGTCGGGCAGTACGGGTCGGCGAATGAGACGTGGGTCGTCTTGGGCCCGTCGTAGAACGTGTCCTTGCGGGCGTTGGTGCGATCGACCAGCTGGTCGGCGATGAGGAACTCGCCCGGATGGACATCGGCACGCAGCGAGCCGACGGCGCAGGGTCCGACGATGCGACGGACGCCGCACGCCTGCATCGCCCACAGGTTGGCCCGGTAGTTGATCATGTGCGGTGGGAACTGGTGGGCCTTGCCGTGGCGCGGCAGGAAGGCCACCGAGCGCCCGCCGATCGAGCCCAGCGTCAGGGGGGCGGACGGCGCGCCATACGGCGTCTCGATCTCCACCTCGCGAGCGTCGTCGAGGAAGGAGTAGAAGCCAGAGCCGCCGAAGATGCCGATCTCCGCGCGTTCGATGGTCATATTTGGGCCTCCGCGCGGTACGCTTCGCTGCATTCGTGGGGCGGCGTTGAGTGGACCGCGACAGCGTAGACGAGGCAACCCGTGAGCGAGCGGCAGCGACCGCGCATCAGCATCAATCCCACGTCCATCGGCGTTTCGCCGCGCTGGTGGCTGCGCACGGCGGGCTGGCTCGAGCTGGCCGGCTTCGACGGCATCTACATCTGGGATCACTTCCTCAGCCGCGGCGAAGTGCATCGCGCTGTGCTGGAGTGCTGGACGACCCTTGCCGGCGCGGCCGCGGTGACGGAGCGGGCGACCATCGGCTCCTTCGTCAGCAACGTCATGAACCGCCACCCGAGCGTGCTCGCGCGGATGACCGCCAACGTGGCCGCCATGGCGCCGGGTAGGCTCGACGTGGGCATCGGGATCGGCGGCTTCGCCGGTGAGATGGCGATGCTGGGCATCGATTTCCCGCCACCAGCCGAGCGCGCAGAGCACCTGGAGGAGGCGGTCGCCATCCTGCGTGCGCTGTGGACCGGCGGGCCGGTCTCGTACGAGGGTCGCTGGACGCGACTGACCGATGCCGTCTCCAACCCCGTGCCGGATCCCACTCCGCGCATCGTCATCGGCGGCGAGACGCCGGCCGGGGCCCGACTGGCCGCTCGGATCGGCGATGCCTGGGCGACCAACGAGGCTCGCCTGGCCAGGGACCTGCCTGCCTTCGAGGATGCCCTCGCGGCCGCCGGGAGGAGCCGCGGCGAGGTGAAGGTCATCGTGGCGGTGGACCTGCGACCGCTCGAGGAGGCCGATTCGGATCCGCTCCTGGTGGATATGGTCGGCGCCGCCGAGGCCTGGCGCGAGGCCGGCGCCGATGAGCTCATCCTGAACTGGGTGCGACGGGATCGGATCGGTGAGGTGCTGGCGGCCGCGGAGCGCGCCTCGCTGAACTGACGCACCGAGCGTCCATCCGCGATACGCTGCCGGCGCCATGACCACGGGTGCGCCGACCATCGACCTGAGCCAGCCGCACGATACGTGCGTCCGCTGCGGCAAGCCGACGCCCCTCGGCGTGGCCCTCTGTGACGACGACAACCCGGCGGCGCTCAAGGGCCCCAGCACGACCCAGGTCCACGGCACGATCGTGGTCGGCATCGGCATCGGCTTCCTCATCCTGGCCTTCGTCGCCAACTGGGCGCTGGGCAGCATCGGACCGTTCCCGGTCGAGGTGCTCGCAGCGGTCGGCCTCGCCGACGGTGGCGCGGACATCGTCTTCGCCGTCACCAACGAAGGGAGTTCGCCCAACATCGCCACCTGCCGCATCACGCGTGGTGGCGTCAGCACGCCGGCCGACCCGGTCTTCCGGACCGCATCGATCGAGGCGGGCGGGACGATCCAGGTCGCGCGCACGGTCCCGCCGCCGGGGCCGGACGATCCGCCCTGGGTCGCCGAGCGCCTGCTCGTCCATTGCACCTGAACCTCGACGCCTGACACCGATGACGACAGAGCACGCTGCCGAGCTGGCGCTGGCCATCGAAGCCGCTCGCGGTGCCGGCGCCATCCAGCTCGAGCGCTACGAGCGCCTGGAGCGCATCGTCCACAAGGGCCCGAAGGACGTGGTGACCGAAGTCGATCACCTTTGCGAGGAGCTCATCCTGGGCGCCATCCGGCGCCACTTCCCCGACGACGCCATCGTGGCCGAGGAGTCGGGCGAGCACCGTTCCAAGCGTGGCCAGGGCGCCCACGCATCTGAAGGCGCCGGCCGAGCCTGGGTCGTGGATCCCCTCGACGGCACGGTCAACTACGCCAACGGCGTGCCACTCTTCTGCGTCAGCATCGGCTTCGTGCTCGACGGGCGCCCGGCCGTCGGTGTGGTCTACGATCCCATGCGCGACGAGCTCTTCAGCGCCGTGGCCGGCTGGGGCGCGCAGCTCGACGGCCGGCCGATCCGGATGCCGGACAAGGAGCGCCTCGAGGACTGCCTCATCTCGCTGGCGATGCCCTGGACCGGCTATCGACGACGCGAGGCCGCCATCCGCCGGGCGACTCGCGTGAGCCGCAACTTGGGCAGCTCAGCCCTGGCGTTGACCTACGTCGCCAACGGCCGTTTCGACATCTTCGTGCAGCTGCGCTCGCTCTCCAACTGGGACGTCGCGGCGGCCGGCCTCATCGCCGAGGAGGGTGGCGCCGTGGTGACCGACCCCGCGGCCGGGCCATGGTTCGACGCCAGGCGGCGGAGCCGAGGCGTATCCATCGTGGCCGCATCGTCGCGCCATCACGCATCGATCCTCGATCTGCTCCGTTAGCCGCAGCTCTGGGCAGCGAGCTCATGGCGGGCGGTGAACCCACCTAGTTGCCCACGGAGGGCCGCGTGCAGACATCCGCCTGCGCTAGGCTGCTGAGATGACCGCAGTGCAGCCCGCCGGGTCGCCCATCCGGAGTCGCTTCCGACGCCAGCATCTCGCCATCTGGGTCGCCGCGGTGGTCGCGGCCGTGGTCGTCGGCTCGCTGGGCTACATGATCCTGCTCGGCTGGTCGCCGATGGATGCGCTCTACATGACGATCATCACGCTCACGACCGTCGGCTTCAAAGAGGTCGGCGAGCTGGGCACCATCGGCCAGATCTGGACCAGCTTGCTGGCCATCGCCGCCGTCGCCATCATCTTCGGCACGGTCGGCATCGCAGCCGAGTTCATCGTGGAAGAGGTCACCAGCGGACGGCGGGAGGTACGGCGCATGCAGGCGACCATCGACGCCTTGAGCGGCCACTTCGTGCTCTGTGGCTACGGACGCGTCGGCGCCACCGTGGCACGAGAGCTCCTCGAGGCCGGTGAGTCGGTCGTCGTCGTGGACCTCGTCCAGGAGTCGCTCGAACGCGCTCGCCATGACGGCCATGTCGTCGTCCTGGGCGACGCGACGACCGACGCCATCCTCCGCCAGGCCGGCGTCGAGCGCGCCCGTGGCCTCGTCACGGCTATCGACACCGACGCCCTCAACGTGTATGTCATCCTCTCCGCCCGGAATCTCAATCCCAGGCTGACCATCATCGGCCGGGCGAACACGCTGGAGGCCGAGGAGAAGCTCATCCGGGCCGGCGCCGACCGCATCGTCTCGCCGTACACGCGGGCGGGACACCGGATGGCCGAGCTGGCGGTCCGGCCGGGGGTGGTCGACTACCTCGACGCGGCCCTGGATCACCGGGAGGCGGCGTTCGGCCTCGAGTCGGTGCGGGTCGTCGCGGGAGGATTGGATGGTCGCTCGGTCGGCGATGTACGCGCCGACGGCATCGTCGTCCTGGCCATCGCCCACGCGGACGGTGCCCACGCCCGCTACGAGTCCAATCCGCCCGATGACCGACGTCTCGCTGCGGGGGAGTCGGTCATCGCGAGCGGCGATGCTGAGGCGCTGGGACGGCTTCGCTCGCAGGCTTGACTTGGCAGCTACCAGCGCCACCATGACGGGCACCGTCAGCCCGCACGAGGAGTCGATGATGCCGACGATCAGCGAGGTCGCGGCCCGAGCGACGTTCGCAGAACTCGTCAGCCGCGTGGCCTACGGGCGCCAGCGGGTGGTGGTCACGCGCCGCGGCGAGGGAGTCGTGGTCCTCGTTCCAGCCGAGGACATCGCCCTCCTGGAACTGCTCGAGGACGAGCTCGACCTCAGCCAGGCGCGGGAAGCATTGGCAGACTCGGAGAACGCCCGACCGATCGACTGGGATTCCGCAGGCATCGGTCGTCGCACCTGATCCGAATCAGAGCGGATCATCGGATCGCAAGGACTGTCCATATCCTTGGCTGGTGCGCGCCGTCCTCGTCTCCAACCCGAAGTCGTTCCGCGGCCCGTACCCGGTCGAGCGCTTCGAGCCGATCCTGGCGGCGGCCGGCTGGTCGATCCGAGTCGTCGACCGCCTGCCCGGGGTCGACGTCCACCGGCTGCTGGCGCCGATCCTCGAGGCGGGCACGGCCGACGTCATCCTGGCCGCCGGCGGCGACGGCACGGCACGCGACGTGGCGGCTGAGCTGGCCGGCACAGGCGTCCCGCTGGCGATCCTGGCCGGCGGTTCGACCAACGTCCTGGCGCGCGAGATGGGCATGCCCAGGGGCCCAGAGGCCACCGCGCGTGCGATCCTCGCGGCCACGCCGACGCCGATGGATCTCGGCCGCTTGACGCTATCGGATGGTCGCGCCGAACAGTTCCTGCTGGCGGCTGGTCTGGGATTGGACGCGCACGTGCTGGGCGCCACCGACGATGCGCTGAAGCGCAAGATCGGGCCGTTCGCTATCGCCGCCGCCGCCGTCGCTGCAGCACCGCACCTGCGGCCATTCGGCGTGCGCATCGATCTCGACGGCCGCCGACTCCACGATGGCCGCGTCTGGCAGATCGTGCTGCCCAACACGCGACGGTGGGGCGGAGCCTTTGCCATCGCGCCCGGTGCGTCCGCGCAGGACGGGTTGCTTGACGTCGTGGCGCTGCGCGACCGTGGCCGCTTTCGGCTCCTCGTAGACCTGTCCGAGCTGCTCGTTCTGCGACATCCGCATCCGTCAGATGTCGCCAGCGGCCGCGGCCGGAGGATCAGCATCGAGACGGACGATCCGGTCGCCCTCGAGCTCGACGGCACGCCGCTGGGGACGGGCTTCGTCGGGCCATTCGTGTTCGAGATCCAGCCGGGCGCGCTCAGCGTGCTGGCGCCGCGCGTCGTCTGACGCGCGCCCGAGCCCGGCACGCTGCGGGTGCCTGCGCCAACGAGCCTTGTGAGTCGCGTCCGTCCTCAGTCGGCCCAGCGCGGCACGCGCCCTCGGAGGTGGTCGGCACCGGTCAGCGCGATGAGGGCCTCGAACGGCTGGCGCGGCACGCCACGCCAGCGAAGATCGTCGAGCGTCTCCGGTATCGGCGCATCCGCGCGGAGGGTGGCCAGCACGCGGAAGAGGAACGCGTCGTCGCGGTGGTCGCGCAGGTTGGCGGCCAGGGTCAGGGCACCGCGGACCGCGACATCCCACTGCGAGGCGCGCTCCGGGATGGCCTCCAGATGCTCATATCGCGTCAGGACGGCAGCGGCCGACTTCGAGCCCCAGCCGGGGATGCCCGGGTACCCGTCGGCGCTATCGCCGACGAGCGCCAGGTAGTCGGGGATGGAGACGGGTGAGACGCCGAACTTGGCCCGCACCGCGTCGGCATCGATCCACAGCCCCCGGCGACGATCGAAGCAGACGACACGCGCGTCCTCGCGCACGCACTGCGTCATGTCCTTGTCTGGCGACAGGATGACGACGCGCTCGACGGCCGGGTCGTCGCCCCAGCGCGCGGCTGCTGCCCCGATGGCGTCGTCGGCCTCGAACTCGACCATCGGCCAGACGACCAGGCCGATCGCCTGGAGGGCGAGCTCGGCCAGCGAGAACTGCGCCAGCAGCTCTGGCGGCATGCCCGCCTCGGTCTTGTAGCCGGGGTAGCGCTTGTTGCGCCAGGAGCGGATGACATGGTCGGTGGCGCAGCCGACGTGGGTCACGCCGGGATCGTGGAGCAGCCCGAGGATGCTCTCGACGATGCCGACCGTCGCGCCGACCGCCTTGCCGTCGGGAGCCGCTGTCGGTGGCCGACCGAAATGCGCGCGGAAGAGCTCGTAGGTCGCGTCGAGGAGATGGACCTGCATCGCCGGAACCGTAGCACCGGTGCCGCGCGCGAGATGCGCTACCGGCTCGTGCAGATGCCGTCCGACCCTCCCTCGGGCCGATGAGATCGAGCCATCCCTCGGGTATCGTCAGGCCATGGCCTATCCCAGCCTGGACCAGCCCTCGGCGTTCTCACGGCCACGCGACGCCTGGTCGAAGGGCGACGCCCAAGACGTCCTGGCCTGGATGATCGGGCTGATCGTGCCTCGTACGGACGCACTTCTACGCCGATTCGCGATGACCTGGGCAGGGCGCCAGAGCGGCTGGCTGGATCGCATCGAAGCGGGCGTTCGTGACCGGATCTGGGACGGGTCGATGTGGACACCGAGCATCGGTCCGCAGACGATCGCCTTGCGCGACCACACCATCGAGCAGGATCTTGGACCGACCTTGTCTGCAGCTGGCGAGGCGCTCGGGCTCGACCTCGGACTCCTGCTCGGCCGGTCGTTCGCGGACGAGCTCGACGGCGATGCTCGCTGGATCATCGGTTCGCACGGTCGGACGTACGTCTCGGACAGGCTCCCGGTCCTGCGAGGGCGGGGCAAGGCGGAGTACGACCCGATCCTCATCGGCCTGAACCTGGCCCGGCGGTACTTGCCGGACCATGTCGAAGGACAGCACGAGCAGCCGCTCTCGGTGCTGCACGGCCTGTGGCTCCAACGCCTTTCCGATCCGGCGTGGGGGACGGTAGCCCGCTAAGGAGCCATGACCCTGCCGTCGGTCGGGAACGGGTGGTCGGGACGGCCCGTGCCAGCGACCTGGCGCTCATAGAGAATGGGGCCGTGACGCCCAAAGGCCCACGGGAAGCGGACGCGCCGCACGGATCAGCCACGGCCGGCGCGTCGCAGGGAGCGGCCACACCAGGCGCGCCGACGACCGACGACACTCCCGATCCGGATGGCCACTCGGCACTGCATGGTGCGTTCGCCCTGTCCGCCGACGAGGTCGCTCGGGCGCTGGCGGTCGACCCGGCTCAGGGCCTGAGTGCCGCGGACGCCGCGACCCGGCTGGTATCGGTCGGCGCCAACGAGCTCGAGCCGCCGCGCCATGAGTCGATCGCCCACATGTTCTTCGAGGCAGCCACGCAGCCCTTCGTCGTGCTCCTGGCGATCGCCGGCGCCCTGGCCGTCATCGTGGGTGAGGGTCGCGACGGATTGCTGGTGCTAGTCGGGCTGCTGCCCATCGTCGGCGCCGACGTCGTGACCGAGTACCGTGGCCAACGCGCCCTCGAGGCGCTGCGCGAGGCCAGCGCGCCGATGACCAGAGTACGGCGCGACGGTCAGGTCGAGGATCTGCCGGCGATGGCGCTGGTGCCGGGCGACATCGTGCTACTCCGCGGCGGCGATGTCGTGCCGGCGGACGTTCGGATCGCCCGGGCGGAGGGCCTGCTCATCGATCGCAGCCTGCTGACCGGCGAGTCGTTGCCCGAGCCCGGCACGGTCGCGCCCGACGGCTCGGAGGCGACCCTGAACGAGCGCCATGCGATCGCCTATGCCGGGACCTGCATCGTCGCCGGCCGGGCCGAAGGCATCGTCGTCGCCACCGGCGCGGCCAGCGAGGTGGGGGTCATCGCCAAGGGCCTCGAGGGCGACGAACGCCGTCGCTCGCCGCTCCAGCGGGAGCTTGATCGGCTGGTCAAGATCCTGCTCGTCGTCGCCATCGGGCTCATCGCCATCACCTTCGGCCTGGGTGTCGCCCGCGGGAATCCGCTCGGCGAGAACATCCTGGCCGGCGTCTCGGCAGCCATCGCCGCCATCCCGGAGGAGCCGCCCATCCTGCTGGCGGTCGTCCTCGGGCTGGGTGCCTACCGCCTGCTCAAGCGCGGCGTGCTCGTCAGGCACTTGAACGCCGAGGAGACGCTCGGTGCCGTCGATCTCATCCTGACGGACAAGACCGGCACCCTGACGGAGAACCGGTTGGCGGTTCGCGGCGTGCGGACGACCGAGGGCGAGGTGCTCGAGACGGACCGGCGACGCGACCTGCTCCTCGATGCCTTGCGGGCCGAAGACGATGCCTGGCGGGTGGCCGACGGCGTTCGCCCGAGCTCGTTCACGGCCGGCCTGCTGGCGGCCCTGGCCGACCTTGGCGTCGACGGCCTGCCCGACACCGACCGACTCATCGACTCTGCCCCGGCGGACGACATCCAGCCATTTACGCGCGCCCACTTCGTGACCGCCGACGGGATGGCTCGAATGCTGGCGCTCGGCGCGCCCGAGGCGCTGCTTGGCGGCGATAGGCACGGGATCGAGCCCTGGCCAGACTGGCGAGATCTCGTCGAATCCGGCGCTGGGGCAGGTGAGCGGCTGGTGCTGCTGGCCGAAGGGCGCGGGATGGGCGGGATCGCCACAGCGTCAGGCGCTGCCATCGATGGGCCATGGACTCCGCGGGCCGTCATCGCCTTCGCGGATCCATTGCGCCCGGGCATGGCCGAGGCGATCGGGACCGTCCAGGGCGCGGGCATCCACGTCCTGGTCGTGACCGGCGACCACCCGGCGACCGCACTGGCCATCGCACAGGAAGCGGGACTTGAGACGCCACGCGTCGTGACCGGTGCCGAGATCGAGGCCTGGTCCGACGATCGGCTGGCGACCGAGCTCGGCTCCGTCGGTGTCGTGGCTCGGGCGACGCCGAGCCAGAAGCTGCGCATCGTCCAGGCCGCGCAGCGGGCCGGGCGCACGACGGCCGTGACCGGCGACGGCGTCAACGATGCGCCGGCGCTCCATGCCGCCGACGTGGCCGTGGCCATGGGCAGTGGCACGGCCGTGGCCAAGGGCGCGTCGGACCTGGTGCTCAGTGACGACTCCTTCGCCACCCTCGGCTTCGCCATCCGCGAGGGTCGCCGCATCATCGCCAACGTCCAGAAGGGCCTGGTCTTCCTGGTCTCGACTCATGTCGCGCTGCTCGGCTTCCTGCTCATCGCGACGCTGGCCGGGTTCTCGCTGCCACTGCTGCCGCTCCAGATCCTGTGGCTCGAGCTGTTCATCGACCTCTCGACCTCGGTCGCCTTCGAGCGCGAACCAGAGGAGCCCGATGCGATGGGCCGCCGACCTCGGCCGCGAGCCATCCCTCTGCTGACCGATACGCTGCTGGTCAAGATCACGGCCGCCGGCGGCTTCTCGGCCTTCGCCGCCCTGCTCATCATGCTCTACGGCCCGGTCGACCCAGAGCGAGCGCGCTGGATGGCCTACTCCGTCCTGGTCGTCGGACAGGCCGTGCGCGCCTATGCCAATCGCAGCCTGACACTGCCCGTCTGGCGGCTGCCGGCCAACGGCTTCCTCTTGCTGGCGGCCGTCGTCACGGCCGGCATCCAGGTCGCCATCCCATACCTGCCCGCGTTGGCCAGTGCCTTCCACGCCGTGCCGCTGGACGCCGGGGAGTGGCTCGTCGTGCTGGTCATCGCATTCCTGCCGGCGACGGTCGCCCAGCTGGTCCGCGGTGTGAGCGGCCGCGAGTGGGTGGGCTGATCCCGCTCCGAGGCGCCGCCCTTGATGGGTGTCAGTCGGTCGTCGACTCCACCGCCGGCAGCGAGGCGGTGCCCTGTTCGGCGGCCGCCTGCCCGAGCATCGCCGCACCGACGATGCCCGCGGAGTTGAGCAGCCGGGCGGTGACGATAGGCGCCCGCGTGGTCAGGTAGGCCATGTACTTGGCGTAGACCTTGCTGCCCCCGCCGCCGAGGATGATGAGGTCGGGCCCGAAGTAGAGCTCGACCTGCGCCAGGTACTCGTTGAAGTCCCGGGCCCAGCGCTTCCAGCTCAGGCCCCGCCGTTCACGTGCGGTCGCGCTGAGCAGCTTCTCGGCATCCTTGCCGTGGAACTGCAGATGGCCGAACTCGGTGTTGGGGACCAGCCGAGCGTCCACGAACAGGGCGCTGCCGATGCCCGTGCCGAGCGTCAACATCAGCACGGTCCCCATCTGCCCGCGCGCGGCTCCGAAGACCAGCTCGGCCATGCCGGCTATGTCCGCGTCGTTGCCGATGACCACGGGCCGGCCGAGTCGATCGGCGAGCATCTGCTGGACCGGGGCGTTGACCCAGCCAGGGTCGATGTTGGCGGCCGTCGTCAGCCGGCCGAACTTGACCACACCGGGCAGGCCGCAGCCGGCTGGCATGCCGTCGGTCGCCCAGCCGCCCTCGATGAGCTCATCGATGACGACCTGGACCACGTCCAGGACCGCCTCCGGCGTGGAGGGCTGCGGCGTCGGTCGACGGACGCGCGGCGAGACGAGCTCTCCGAGCGCGAGGTCGACGACCCCGGCCTTGACGCCCGTACCACCGATATCGATGCCGATGGCGCGCGGGGCTCCCACCGCGACCTCCATCGCGGGCGACACCGCCACTGCAGGCCCCGGCGCCGGAACGCCCGTGAAGGGCGCCGGGTCGGCAACGCTGGCTATGGGCTCGGCCATGCCCCAGAGGATAGCGGCCGCACGAAGGCCCAGAGGTCTGCAGGGGCCGCGCCCGAGCATCGACAGACCCCCGACGGCCCGCGGCCCTGCGCCCTACACTGCGCCCCGACATGTTCGACCAGTACGGCGATTTCAAGCGACAGCTGCCCGATCGCGACGCTGCCGAGACCCAGGACTGGGTCGATTCGCTCGACTCGATCGTCGAGACCGGCGGCGGCCCGGAGCGCGCCCAGTTCATCCTCTACCGACTGCTCAAGCGGGCGCGACAGCTCAATATCGGGCTGCCGCCGCTGACCCAGACGCGCTACATCAACACCATCAGCCCCGAGCAGGAGCCGCCGTTCCCTGGCGACGAGGGCATGGAGCTGCGAATCCGACGCATGGTCCGCTGGAACGCCGTGGCCATGGTCCTGCGCGCCAACAACGCCTATCCCGGCATCGGCGGCCACCTGGCCACCTACCAGAGCGCGGCCAGCCTGTACGAGGTCGGCTTCAACCATTTCTTCCGGGGCAAGGACGCGGCCGGCATGGGCGACCAGGTCTACTACCAGGGCCACGCGGCGCCCGGCATCTACGCGCGCGCCTTTCTCGAGGGCCGGCTGAGCGAGGGCCAGCTCGACCACTTCCGACGCGAGGTCGTGCCCGGCCAGGGGCTCTCGAGCTACCCGCATCCGCGCCTGATGCCCGACTTCTGGGAGTTCCCGACCGTCTCCATGGGCCTCGGCCCGCTGGCCGCCATCTACCAGGCCCGCTTCAATCGCTACCTCCAGGGCCGCGGCATCAAGGACACCAGCCAGCAGCGCGTTTGGGCCTTCCTCGGTGACGGTGAGACCGATGAGCCGGAGGCTCTCGGCGCTCTCCACGTGGCGGCCAACGAGGGGCTCGACAACCTGACCTTCGTGGTCAACTGCAACCTGCAGCGTCTCGACGGTCCGGTGCGCGGCAACGGCAAGATCATCCAGGAGCTCGAGGCGGTCTTCCGCGGCTCGGGCTGGAACGTCATCAAGGTCATCTGGGGCCGGGAGTGGGATCCACTCCTGGCGGTCGACGACGAGGGCGCCCTGGTCGCGCGCATGGGCGAAGCGCTCGACGGCGACTTCCAGAAGTACTCGGTCGAGACGGGCGCCTACATCCGGGAGCACTTCTTCGGCGCCGACCCGCGCCTGCTGTCGATGGTCGAGCACCTCAGCGACGACGACATCGTGCGCCTGCGCCGCGGCGGCCACGACTACACCAAGGTCTACGCCGCCTACCGGGCGGCGACCGCCCACACTGGCCAGCCGACCGTCATCCTGGCCAAGACCGTCAAGGGCTGGACGCTCGGGCCGGGCATGGAAGCCCGCAACATCACGCACCAGGCGAAGAAGCTCTCCGAGGCCGAGCTGAAGGTCTTCCGCGACCGGCTCGAGCTGCCCATCCCCGACTCCAAGATCAAGGACGCGCCCTACTTCCACCCAGGCCCCGACGCACCGGAGATCCGCTACCTGCACGAACGCCGCGCTGCGCTGGGCGGGCCGGCGCCACGGCGGACGGTCGTCCGGAAGGCCATCGAGCTGCCCGGCGACGGGGCGTACCAGGAGTTCATGGCCGGCTCGGGGACGCAGGAAGCGTCGACCACGATGGCGTTTGCCAAGCTGCTCCGGAACCTGATGCGCGACAAGACGCTGGGCCCCCGGGTGGTGCCCATCGTGCCCGACGAGGCGCGGACGTTCGGCATGGAAGCGCTCTTCAAGGAGGCCGGCATCTACGCGCCGCACGGCCAGCTCTATGAGCCCGTCGACTCGAACCTGGTGCTCAGCTACCGCGAGGCGACGGACGGCCAGGTGCTCGAGGAGGGCATCACCGAGGCCGGTTCCTCGGCTTCCTTCCAGGCCGCCGGGACCAGCTACGCCACGCACGGCGAGCCGATGATGCCCTTCTACACGTTCTACTCGATGTTCGGCTTCCAGCGTGTCGGCGACCAGCTGTGGGCCTTCGGCGACGCCCGCGGACGCGGCTTCCTGCTCGGTGCCACGGCCGGCCGCACGACGCTCAACGGTGAGGGGTTGCAGCACGAGGACGGCCACAGCATGCTGGTCGCGACGACCATCCCGAACTGCCAGGCCTACGACCCGGCTTTCGCCTACGAGACCGCGGTCATCGTGCGCGACGGCCTGCGGCGGATGCTCACGGTCGGCGAGGACGTCTTCTACTACCTCGCCCTGTACAACGAGAACCACGTCATGCCCGCCCGCCCGGAGGGTGTCAGTGATGCGGATATCGTGGGCGGGCTCTATCGCTTCGCCACCGCTCCGAAGCTGGGCAAGGGCACGCACCGAGCCACGCTGATCGGGTCCGGCTCGATCATGCAGCAGGTCCTCCGCGCCCAAACGCTCCTCGCCGAGCGCTTCGGCGTCGCCGCCGAGGTCTGGAGCGCCCCGTCGTATCAACGCGTCCGCGCCGAGGCGTTGGCGGTCGAGCGCTGGAACCGGCTGCATCCCGATCAGCCGCGACGCACCCCGTCGGTGACGACCGCACTGACCGCGGCGGCGTCGTCGGGCCCGATCGTCGCCGCCGGTGACTGGGTGAAAGGCGTCCCGGACCAGATCGCCCGCTGGGTGCCGGGCGACAGCTGGGTCTCGCTGGGCACCGACGGCTTTGGACGCAGCGACACGCGCGACGCACTGCGCCGACTCTTCGGGGTCGACACCGAGCACATCGCGGCCGCCGTCCTCTCGGAGCTGGCCCGGACCGGGCGCATGGAGCCTGCCGCGGCGGCCTCGGCCATCGCCGACCTCGGTATCGACCCCGAGGCCGCCGACCCGCTCGCGCTCTAGCCCTCGGGCGGCGATGCTCCGCCTGAGCCTTGGCGCTGGCTTCTCGCGCGTCGGCTTCGACGCCTACGTGGCCTCGCTGCCCATCGCCCTGCTCGCCGCCGGCTGGACCGACGGGGCCATCGGCGCCCTGATGGGCGTCGCGGCGCTGACGCAGCTGCCGACCTCGTTCATCGGTGGCGGGCTGCTCGATCGATTCGGTGGGCGCCTGCTGTTCCTGGCCGGTGCCGGCAGTTTCGCGGTGGCGTCGTTGCTGGTCGCGACCGGCATCGCCTCGCCGACCGGACCGCCGGCGGTCATGGTCCTGGTTCGCATCTTCCAGGGCATGGGCATCGCCGTCCTGATGCCGGCCGCGCTCAGCCTGGTCCCGAACATGGTCGCCGTAGCCAGCCTGCCGACGGCCTTCGCAGTCGTGGGCCTGGCGGCCAACGTGTCCCTGGCCATCGCGCCGGCGGTCTCGCTCCTCATCCTGGACCGGACGTCCATCCAGGTCGTGGCCGGCGTCGCGCTGATCTCGCTGGCGATCGGCGCCTCGATGGCCTGGCCGATCGGTCGGGTCGACCAGGCGCGCCGCGAGGGCGACCGCGCCAACATGCGTGCCGCGTCCGTGCGTGGCCGTACCTTCCGACCGGCCTGGCGATCGGCGTGGTGGCCGCCGCTGGCCGTCTCGTTCTTGTTCGTCGCCCATTGGGGCGTCTTGACGGGCTACCTGCCCCAGCGTGCCGAGCTGGCCGGCGCCGACATCGCGCTCTTCTTCACGGCCGATGCCGCGGCCCTGGTCATCGCCCGCATCCCGGCGGCACGGCTCGTCGAGCGCGTCGGTTCCAGGCGCTCGATGCTCGTCGGCATCGCCACCACCGCGGTCTGCCTCCTGTTCCTGATGCCGCCGGCGACGACGCCGTTGCTGGTCGCGGCGGGCATCGGGACCGGCATCGGTGCCGCCTTCCTGCTGCCGCCCGTGAACTTCGAGCTCGCACGCCGCTCCACGGATGCCATCCGGGGCTCGGCCTTCGCGCTCTTCTCCTTCGCCTTTTCGGCCGGCGTCGCCCTGGGCAGCATCGGCATCAGCCCGATCATCGGGACCATCGGCTTCGAGGGCGCCCTGGCCTTCGGCATCGGGCTCTGCCTCCTCGGCGGCGTGGTCGTGCTCGTCGACCCCTGGCTGCGGGGTCGGCCGCCGTTGCCCGAGGTGCCGACCGAGGGCAGCCTGCCCACGGGAGCACCGGTCCCCGGCTGAGCGGCCTCGACGCGCCGGGGCGTCTGCGACGTCTGGCGCGCCGCCCAGGGCCCAGGCCAGATGGCCCGTGGCATGGGTCCGACCGGACGTCTGCGGCTCGAGCGATCTCGTGCGACGATGCGCGCCATGCATGACCTCCGTGGCCGCCTGGCCGGTCTGTTCGCGACGGCCCTTGTCCTGGTCGCCCTGGCGTTGCCGGCGGCGGTCCGTGCCCATGCGATGCTCGAGTCGGCTACTCCGGCCGTCGGGTCGACGGTCGCGACCCCGCCGCCCGTCGTCTCGGCTACGTTCGACGACGACCTCGTCGCCTCGAAGAGCTCGATCGAGGTCGTCGGCCCGGACGGCGTGACCATCGCCAAGGGCGGCGTCGCGGCCGACGATCCCAAGACCCTGTCGGTCGAGGTCCCGCTGCTGGCAGCGGCGACGTATGACGTACGTTGGGCGGCCGCCGGCGAGGATGGCCATCTCGAACGTGGGCAATACCAGTTCGCGGTCGCGGCCGTCGCTAGCCCTGAGCCGACCGCGACAGACGGGTCGAGCCCGTCGACGGCGGCGCCGTCCACGTCGAGCCCCCCGACGGCGGCGCCGTCCACGTCGAGCGCCGCCAGCCCCGCGTCCGCTTATGCGCCACCCGGCAGTCCTTCGCCTTCGGCCAGCCCGCAGCCCGGTGATGCGAGCGGTGGCTCGGAGTCGGCCGGACAGATCCTGGTCATCGCCATCGTCGGGCTCGGTCTCGGCCTGGGGGTGGGTTGGTGGCGGAGCCGTCGGTCGGGATGAATCGGACGCCGGCGTGACCTCGCGCCCCAGGGCGCATCGCTGGCTGTCGCTCGTAGCGTGCCTGGCCGTCGTCATCACCATGCTGGCCTGTGACGACGGCGGCGTGGTCACCACGGGCGTCGTCATCGATGTCCGTCAGACCGGGCCGGCGACCGTGACCGGTTTCACCCTGCGCACCGATGATGGCCAGCTCATGGACTTCCAGCTCGGTGCGACGGGGACCGGAGACGGCAGCTTCCCGAGCATCCATCTGCGCGACCACATGGCCTCAGCCCAGCGCGTGGCTGTGCGGTACGTGACCACCGACGGTGGCCTGGTCGCCATCCGCCTTGCGGATGCGCCGTGACCGCCCGATCGTCGGGCGATGAACCGCCGTGAGCCGTCGATCACGCCTCGCTCACCGCGCCAGGAACCGGTCGATGCGCCGACCGTGGTGGCTGGTGGTGTTGGCGACGGTCGCACTGTGGGTCGCGGTGCTGCCCGTGCCCGTACTGGCGCACCAGATCAGCGACGTCTTCCGATCCCCGTTGCCCCTCGGGGTCTACCTGCTCGGGGCAGCCATGGCCGTGGGCGTCTCGTTCGCTCTCGCCTTCCAGACGACCGTCCCTCCCGAGGCCCGCACGTCGCCCCGCGTCCGGCAGTTCCCGCGCTGGGCGCGGGCGGTGCTGCGCACGATCGGCGTCGTCGGCTGGCTCTGGATCATCGTCCAGGTCCTCGTCGTCGGCGGCTCCAGCGACGCCGACGTCTCGTCGCTCTTCCTGTGGGTCTACGGGTGGGTGGGCCTGGCGCTCGTCTCGGCGCTCGTCGGCCCGGTCTGGTCGTGGCTCGACCCCTTCCTGTCGGGCTTCGACCTGATGGCCACCGCCGTCAGGCGTCTTGCCGGCGCGCGAGCGCCGACCGCGACCTGGCCGGCGCGGCTCGACCATTGGCCGGCGGTGGCCTTCTTCGCCTTCTACGTCTGGCTCGAACTGGTCGTGACCGGTGGCGCCGGTGGTACGAACCTCGCCCTGGCGCTGCTCGTCTACACGATCGTGACCTGGCTGGGCATGGCCTGGTATGGCCGCAGCCGCTGGCGGCGCCAGGGGGAGGTCTTCTCGGTCTGGTTCGGCATCCTTGGACGCCTCGCCCCATGGCGAACGTCCGACGATATGGCAGCCGGTCGCAAGCCCGGATCCCGTCGCGTCGTTCGCCAGCCGTTCGGCCATGGCCTGATCCACGCCCGCTGGCGGACCGACGAGCTCGTGCTGGTAGCGATGGCCACGGCCGCGGTGATGTACGACGGCCTGTCGCAGACGCTGCCCTTCTTCCAACTCTTCGGGCTGCCCGGGTTCGCCGGCTCGACCGTCCTCCTGTTCGGCTTCCTGGGCCTGGTCGTCGGCGCGGTGCTGCTGGTGGCACGGGTGGCTGGGACGGCACCGCTCGGGGCGGGCCTGGTGCCCATCGCGGTCGGCTACATCACCGCCCACTATCTGACCTTCCTGATCGCCGACGGTCAACGGATCGTGATCGCCATCTCCGACCCGTTCCAGCAAGGCTGGGACCTCTTCGGGACGGCGTTCTGGACGGTCTCCATCAGCTGGTTGCCGGGAGCGATGATCTGGCTCATCCAGCTGCTGGCCGTCGTCGGCGGCCACGCCGTGGGGGCCTGGGCTGGGCACGCCACAGCCGTCACGCAGGCCGGACCGGGGGCGGACCGGCGGGGCATCATCCAGCGGCAGATCCCGTTGGCGATCCTGATGGTCTGTCTGACCGTGATCACCCTCTGGTCACTCGGTCAGCTGGTGGTCGAGCCGGCCGCCTGACGCATGGTCGGCCGCCTGTGGAGGAGCGCGGCGATGTGCTGCCATCGAGCGTGGAGATGGGTGCTTCCCACGCCACGGATAGTGTGGTACCGTCGCTCGACCAACGCCCGCACGAGCGGGCATCAGAGATGCACGGCGCACACGATCACTCCTCTCACGGACTTTCGCGAGATCAGGTCGCGGAAGCCGGCACGAGAGGAGTTTCTTCGTTGTATACGGATAAGGTGCTTTCCTGCGCCGACTGCGGGCAGGAGTTCGCCTTCACCGCCAGTGAGCAAGAGTTCTACGCTCAGCGCCAGTTCAGCGACCCGCGTCGCTGCCCGTCGTGCCGCGCCAGCCGCAAGGCTGCCCGTGGTGACAGCGGTGGTGGATCGAGCTACGGCGCCAGCAGCTACGGCTCCCGCCCCAGCGGTGGGTCTTCCTACGGTGGCTCGAGCTACGGCGCCAGCCGTGGCCCGCGTGAGATGTTCACGGCCACCTGCTCGAGCTGCGGCCGCGAGGCCCAGGTCCCCTTCCGCCCGACCAACGGCAAGCCGGTCTACTGCAACGACTGCTTCGCCACCCGGCGGGCGTAGTCGCGGGGCCGGGCGACCGGCCTGACCAAGGCCCAAGACGAGACCCGGCGAGCGATCGCCGGGTCTCGTGATTCCCGGCATCCCGCCACCGCTCGTACGATGCGGCGATGACATCTCGGGCCGTACGGCAGGCGTTCGTGCTGGGCGTCGCTTCGATCACCCTGGCCGGCTGTCTGGCCACCCCAGCCAGCCCCGTCCCGACGATCGGCCCGTCGATGCCGCCGGCAGGGGCGACCACGCCGGCATCGACTGCGACCTCGAGCGACGGCACCACTCCCGACCCCGCGGTGACCGAGCCGCCGGAGCCTCCGGCTCGGAGCCTCTTCCTGGCTCCGATCGTCGAAGACCTCGATCAGCCGGTGGCCGTGGCCGCGCCCGACGACGGCAGCGGTGACCTGTACGTCGTCGAGCAGGTCGGTCGCATCCTGCGGCTGCCCATCGGGCACGGTCCGCCAGAGGTCGCCCTCGACATCCGCGATCGCGTCGGCAGCGGCGGTGAGCGCGGGCTGCTGGGGCTGGCATTCCACCCGATGGTCGCCGACGACGGCCGCCTGTTCGTCGACTACACCGACAAGCACGGCGACACGATCGTCGCTGAGTACCGGCTCGCCGACGGGCGGATCCGGAAGGGCAGCGAGCGGATCGTGCTCAAGGTCGCGCAGCCAGCCGCCAACCACAACGGCGGAGATCTGCACTTCGGGCCCGACGGCATGCTCTACATCTCGTTCGGGGACGGCGGCGGCGGCAACAGCGCCAACGGCCAGCGCCGCGACACGCTACTCGGCAAGATCCTGCGCATCGACGTCAGCGGCCCACCCGACAAGGGCCTCGGCTATGCCATCCCGGCCGACAACCCGTTCGTCGGGCAGGCCGGCGTGCGTCCTGAGATCTGGACCACCGGCCTGCGCAACCCGTGGCGCTTCTCGATCGAGCCGGGCACGGGCGCCCTGTGGATCGGCGACGTCGGTGCCGCGCAGCGCGAGGAGATCGACTATGTCCCGCAGGGCGGCCTGGACCTCGGCTGGGACCGGGTCGAAGGCACGCTCTGCCAGGACCCGGCAGGCTGCAGCGATGCCGACCTGACGCCACCGGTCGCGGAATACACCCATGGCGAGGGCTGCGTCGTGACCGGTGGTCTGGCCTATGCCGGCGCCGCCCTTGACGAGCTCGCGGGTCGCTACCTGTTCGCCGACTACTGCTCCGGGCGCATCAGCACCATCGATGCCCTGCTCGGCTACGGTTCGATCCAGTCACCGGAGCCACTGCTGGACAGCGGCCGCAAGATCGTCGCCTTCGGGCAGGACGCCGATGGCGAGGTGCTCGTCGTCGATCACGGCGGCGCGCTGTTGCGCCTGGTCGCCGGTCTGTGAGGCCCGCCGGCGGTTCGTGCCTTGCAGCCCCTGGCATGACGTCGCCCGGGCGCCTGGCCAGACGGGATAGATGGCTGTCTGGCTGGCCGGTGTACCGTTGCCAGCCATGAGCAGCCCCGATCGCGTCGTTTATGCCCCGGATGGCACGGTCATCGGCGCCTGGCGATCGGGCAACGGGCCACCGATGGTGCTCGTCCACGGCAGCGCCGACGACCACACCGCCTGGGACCTCGTGGCGCCGCGCCTGGCGATGCGCTTCGAGGTCTATGCCGTCGATCGCCGGGGCCGCGGCGGCAGCCCGTGGAGTGGCCCCGTCTACATGATCGAGCAGGAGTTCGACGACATCGCCGCGGTCGTCGACTCGACCGGCACGCCGACCTGGCTCTTCGGCCACGGCTATGGCGCTGACGTGGCCATCGGGGCGGCCCTCCGCACGCGCAACCTGGCCGGGCTCATCCTCTACGAGCCGGCGCCGGGCATCCCGACCGTCGACCCGGCGACCCTCCTGGAGGCTGAACAGCGCATCGGCGACGGCGACGCGGATGGCGCGCTGACGCTGCTGCTCTCGAGCGTCCTGCTGCTCGATGACCCAGCCATCGCCGACCTTCGCGCGCATCCCGGCTGGGCCGCGAGCCTGGCGATGGTCGAAACGATGCCGCGCGAGCTTCGCGCCGAGGAAGCCTGGCAACCCAAGGGCTATGACGACCTGGTGCTCCCGACCCTGCTCCTGGTCGGCAGCACGAGCCCTGACTGGGCTCGACGCTGGACGTCGATGGCGCAATCCGCGGTGCCCAACAGCCGGCTCCTCGAGCTGGCCGGCCAGGGCCACCTGGCCCTGACGACCGCGCCGGCCCAGGTCGCCGAGGCGGTCATCGACTTCGTCTTCGACCCGTCGCGGTCCTGACCTCAGCTCGGCGTCGATGCTCCGGGACGGACGCTCGGGCCGGGCGCGCCGACCAGCTCGGCCAGCCCCCACAGGTCGCGCCATTCGTGATCGGCTCGCTCGGTTCCCGGCGCCGCCTCGGCGTGGCGGTTGACCCAGGCGGTCCGCATGCCCTGCCGCTGTGCCGGGGCGATGTCGTACCTGAAGCCGAAGGCGACGTGCAGGACATGCTGCGGGGCTTCGTCGATACGCGACAGCGCGTACTCGAAGCCGACGCTTGACGGCTTGTAGGCCTCGACGTCTTCGGCCGTGATGACGTCGTCGAAGGGCAGGTCGAGCTGTCGCAGGGAGTGGGCCATGATGTCGGCGTCGGTATTCGACAGGATGACCAGGCGCAGGCCCTGGGCCTTCGCCTGGAGGAGCGCCGGCCGCGTATCGGGGAAGGGCTGCCAGGCCTGCATCGAGCGCACGAAAGCCTCGCCATCCCTCCTCCGGTACGGCCAGCCGCGCTCCTCACAGAATGCCTCCAGGCTGCGGGCGAGGACCTCACGGTACGGTCGCCAGGGGCCGGCCAGCAGACCGAACTGGATCGCCTCCCAGCGGTCGCGCAGGACCTGGCCGCGATCGAGATGCGGGTCTTCATCGCGCAACCCGAGCTGGTACAGGAAGGCGCCCGCGCCGCCCTCCCAATCGATGAGGGTGCCATAGCAATCGAAGGTCGCGACGCGGATGTCCGGCTCGGTCATCCGCCTAGCGTACGCCGGGCGTCGGTCGGCTCACACGCCCGCTCCATCGGACATGGCACGATTCCCGGGTGTCAGCCATCGTCGCCCGGTACGATCGCCATGCCCGCCGATACGAACGCTACTGGGCGCCGGTCATCGGTCCGACGGCGATCCGCATCCTCGATGTCGCCGCGCCCTGGCTGGCCGCAGACGGCGCCGGCGCCACCATCCTCGACATCGGTGCCGGCACCGGCACCCTCAGCCGTGCGGCGGCAGCTCGCTGGCCACAGGCCCATGTCATCGCCCTCGATCCAGCGTCGGAGATGCTGGCCCTGGCGGCAGTGCACCTTCGCCACGACGAAGCCCGGGACGTCCAGGTCGTGGTCGCGGATGCCGAGTCGATGCCACTGGCCTCGGCATCGGTGGACGTGGCCATCAGCTCGTTCGCGATGCAGCTCGTGCCCGATCGTCCGGCAGCTCTACGCGAGATCCGCCGCGTGCTGCGTCCAGGCGGCCACCTCGCCTACATCACCTGGCTTGACCGCGGTGAGGCATTCGCGCCGCACGACGCCTTCGACGAAGCGGTCCTCGATCTCGACATCGACGAGCCCGAAGAGCCGGAGGAGACTCGAGCCGGCGACCTGGCCTCACCCGCCGCCGCGGCCGCCCAGCTCCGACGCGAGGGATTCGAGCGCTGCGGCGGGACAGGCACGCGCCTGCGATATGCCTGGACGCCAGAGGCTTACCTCGCTTACAAACTCGGCTACGACGAGCTGGCGCTGGTCTCGTCGCTGTCGCGGGGGGATCGTGCGCGCCTGGAGCGGCTGGCCCGCCGACGCCTCGAGCCGCTGCCGGCCGATGCCTTCGTCTGGGAGACCGAGGTGGTCATGGCCTGGGGCCGCGTGCCCGTCAGCCGCCCAGCCTGAACCCCGCCAGGAGCTGCTCGAATCTGGCCCGGTCGGCCGCCTCATGGCCTGGCGGGCTGAACCATTGGACGTCGCAGGCGACGCCGTCCGCGACGATGGCCAGGTCGAGGATGAAGGCCTCGCGTCCCTCGGCCGTGCCGTGCCATGTCGACAAGGTGGCCGGCGTGGAACCGCTGGCGGCACGGACCACGACCGGCTCGACCGACTCGGGCTCGGCGGCCCACAGCGCGTTGTAGACGGTCGTGCCGTCGGCGACCCAGTTCGGGAGCTTCATCGACCCGGCCGCGCAGTATGTGATGACATAGGCGCCGTCGAGGCCGATCAGATGGCCGGAGGTGCCGCGCTCGCGGACGTCCCACGACGCCGGCACGACGAACGAGTATCGCAGGACCGGCGACACGAGCGAGGCGAGCGCCGGTGGGGCATGGATCGGCGCCGCCTGACCCAGCGTCAGGGGATCGAGATCGACTGTCAGGGGTCCGGCATCGACCCGCAGCCGCACCGGCGCGCCGTCCTCGTCGACCCAGGCATCGAGCGTCGCCGGCGAAGGCTCCGATCCCTCGATGCCGAAGGCCGCCGGGCCGATGGGCAGGCCGCCCGCCCGGACGTGCTGCAGGTGCTGACCATCGACGACCTCGCTGCCGACGACGTCGACGGCTTTGATCCCGGCGAGGGCCGTGCGGAGGACGTCGGTCGCGTCGGCCGAGGCGATCGGATCCGACC
This sequence comes from uncultured Chloroflexia bacterium, assembly GCA_963833535.1. Lineage (GTDB taxonomy): Bacteria > Chloroflexota > Limnocylindria > Limnocylindrales > CSP1-4 > CSP1-4. Next base: position 172,117 of record CAWHYC010000008.1, read on the forward strand.
ATGGCGCAGCATCGCGCCGCTCCGTGACCGTCCCGTCGCGGACGATCTGCTCGCGAGCCTCGATGCCCAGCGGGCCCTCCATGGCCGTGACCAGGCGCGCGTCCGGCCCATCGATGGCCAGCGCGCCCCAGACCGGAAAGACCTCGTCCGCGGAAAGCGAGTAGCTGCCCTTGAGGCCAGCCACGAGGTCGAAGTCCGGGTCCTGGAGCCGCGCCACGAACCGTTCGCCCGGGCCGGCCACGCTCGGCGTCGGCGCGCCGCAGCCCAGCACGGCCACCACAAGCATGAGCAGGGCGACGGCCCTGGGGATCCGAAGCCGGCGACATGTTGGCATGGCCTCGATCGTACGCCCCGCACGCGGAACCCAGCCCGCGACCCGACAGGCGCTACCGGCGACGGCGATGACGGGGCCGGTGTACTGTCAGCCGCGATGACCGACCCGCTGGCGCTCGACCCGGTCCTCCCGCCCTCGGAGCGCCTGCGCCTGCCGCACAACGACGCGGCCCTCTCGCACGACGAGCGGTACGCAGCGTTCGAGGCGCACGTCACGGCCGGCGGCAAGGTCGAGGCCGGCGACTGGATGCCCGACGAGTATCGGACGGGGGTCCTGCGCTTCGTCGAGATGCATGCCAACTCTGAGCTGATGGGCGTGCTGCCCGAGCGCGAGTGGCTCCTCCGCGCGCCGACGTTGCGACGCAAGCTGGCCCTGACGGCCAAGGTCCAGGACGAGGTCGGCCACGCCCAGCTCCTCTATCGGGTGGCCGAGGACCTCGGCAAGTCGCGCGACGCCATGATCACCGACCTGATCGACGGCAAGACGAAGTTCCACAACGTCTTCCACTACCCGACGCGGACGTGGGGGGATGTCGGCATCATCGCATGGCTGGTGGACGCCGCCGCGATCGTCGCTCAGCAGGCGTTGCGCGACTCGTCCTACGCCCCGTACGCCCGGACGATGCGCAAGATCTGCTGGGAGGAGTCGGTCCACATCATGCACGGGCGGGATGTCGTGCTGACCCTGGTCAACGGCACCCACGAGCAGTCCGCCATGGCTCAGGAGGCGCTCGATCGCTGGTGGGGTCCGCTGATGCAGATGCACGGCCCGCGCACGCCGCGCGAGAAGGATCGCGACCTGCATTGGCGGATCAAGGCCAAGACGAGCGAGGAGCTGCGCCAGGAGTTCCTGACCATCTACGTGCCGCGCTTGCTCGAGGTCGGACTGGTCATCCCCGACCCGGCCCTCGATCGCGACGAGACGACCGGCGTCTGGTCCTACCGCGAACCCGACTGGGACGAGCTGCGCACAGTGGTCACCAACCACGGCCCCATGTCTCAGGAACGGCTCGACTTCCGCCGCCTCAACCGAGAGGAGACGGCATGGGTGCGCCGGACGGTCCTCGGCGTGCCGCTGGCGGCCTGAGGACGCGGTGACCGACGAGGCGCCCGAGTCGGCGTTCCCCGAGGGCGAGCCCCCAAGCGTGCATCAGGAGCCGTGGGAGGTTTTCCGACAGGAGAAGGACGGCGACCCGATGACGCACGGAGGCAGCGTGCTCGCCCCCGACGCCGAGCTGGCCCTGCACTACGCGCGGGAGATGTACGGCCGTCGCCAGGAGAGCGTCCGCCTGTGGATCATCCGCCGCGCGGACATCGCGGTGCTCGACGACGTTGACCTGCTGGCCCCGCCACTCGATCGCTCGTTCAAGAAGCCCGGCGGCTACGTCATGCGCGACAAGCTGGCCGACGCGCGTGCCCGGACCGGCGTGGCCAAGAAGACGGCATCCGACCGATGACGACCACGAAGGCGGGCATCGAGATCGCCTTCCCGCCCGAAACGGCGCTCGCGTTGGAGGCGCTCCTGCGCACGATGGCTGACGACGAGCTGATCCTCGGTTACTGGGACTCCGAGTGGACGGGCATCGCGCCGATCCTCGAGGAGGACGTAGCCATGAGCTCGCTGGCGCAGGACGAGATCGGCCACGCCCGCGCGCTGCTGGGGCTGCTCGCCGAGCTGCGCGGCGACGACCCGGATGCCCTGGCCTACGACCGCGAGGTCGAGGACCTCACGCACTGCCGCTTGCTCGACCATCCGCGGACCGACTGGGCGTTCACGATCGCCCGCCGCTACCTCTACGACGAAGCCGACGCTGTCCGACTCGAGGCGCTCGCCGACTCGACGTTCACGCCGCTGGCGGAGCTCATCGTCAAGATCCGTCGCGAGGAGGTCTATCACCGGTTGCATGCCTCGGCCTGGCTGCGTCGCCTGGCTGACGACACGGGCGAGGCACGGGCACGACTCGAGGTCGCCTGGCGTGCGCTGCTGCCCGATGCCGCGACCGTATTCACGCCGCTCCCCGGCGAGGATCGTCTGGTCGACGCTGGCGTCATCGCTGCCGCGAACGACGTGCTCGAGGCTCGCTGGCGGCAGGCCATCGGCGGCACCTGTCGAGAGCTCGGTCTGGCCGTGCCCGGCCCGGCGGCGGACCCAGCGAACGGACGGTCGGCCCACGGCGAGGGGGTTCGCTGGCTGTGGGGTCAGGCCACGATGGTCCGGCGCATCGATCCCGAGGCGGCCTGGTGACGGCGCCCATCGTCGGCACCGTCGAGCGGGCCTCACGCTCGGACGTCGGCGCCGGAGCGGTATCGGACCTCGAGGCCCGCGTCTGGGCCGCGCTGGCCGAGGTCCCCGATCCCGAGCTGCCGCTCGTCTCGGTCGTCGATCTCGGCCTCATCGGTCGGGTCTCGGCCAGTCCGGCGCGCATCCACGTCGAGCTGCTGCCGACCTTCGTCGGTTGTCACGCGCTAGAGCTGATGCAGGCGGCCGTCGCCGCCCGACTGGCCGGGCTGACCTCGGTGGTCGAGGTCGAGGCGGTCTTCGATCCGCCGTGGACGAGCGATCGGATCACCGCCGAGGGTGGTCGGCGCCTGCGCACGATGGGCGTCGCCCCGCCGGGCACCGGCGGTGCCTCGTTGATCAGCCTCGACGCCCCGGTCGCCTGCCCCCACTGCGGCTCGTCACGGACGCGCCTGGAGAATGCCTTCGGCCCCACCCAGTGCCGGACGATCCGCTACTGCCCCGACTGCCGCCAGCCGTTCGAGGCCTTCAAGCCGGTCTGAGCGCCGGTCGCGTCAGAGCCGCAGATGCAGCCTCGGCTAGACTGACCGCCGAGACCGCTCGCCCCTGCTGCGGTCGGTCGGAGCCCGCAGCGCGAGGGCGTGATGCGCCCGCTCAAGGTCCTTCTGGTCGGCGTCGGCACGGTCGGCGAGGCGATCGCCGTCGTCTCGCGCGAGCGTCCATGGATCGAGACGATGGTCCTCGCCGACTACGACCTCGAGCGCGCCACTCGGGTCCAGGCTCGCGTCGGGGGCGGCGACTCGGGCACCGCTGCCGCTCGCCGCTTCCCGGTCGAGCGCATCGATGCCCGCGACGAGTCGCAGGTCGTCGCGCTGGCGCGCAAGCACGGCGTCGACCTGATCATGAACGCCGCCGACCCGCGCTTCGTCCCGTCCATCTTCGACGGCGCCTTCGAGGCCGGCGTCGACTACCTCGACATGGCCATCAGCCTGTCCGAGCCGCACCCGACCGACCCCTTCAACCAGGTCCGGCGTGCTGCTGGCGACCACCAGTTCCCGAAGCACGACCAGTGGCGGGCCGTCGGTCGCCTGGCGATCCTGGGCACGGGCATGGACCCGGGCCTGACCGACGTCTTCGCCCGCTACGCCGCCGACAACCTGTTCGATGACGATCGACGAGGTCCACGTCCGCGATGGCGGCGACCTGTACATCCGGGGCTATCGCGTTCGCGCCGGTCTTCAGCATCTGGACGACGATCGAGGAGTGCCTCAATCCACCGCATCATCTGGGAACGGGGTCGCGGCCTCTACACGACCGAGCCGTTCTCGGCCCCGGAGGCGTTCGTCTTCCCCGAGGGCATCGGCCCGGTCGAGTGCGTCAACGTCGAGCACGAGGAGGTCGATGCTCGTGCCGCGCGTCATCGACTGTCGGAAGGTGACCTTCAAGTACGCCCTCGGCGCCGACTTCATCGCCATCCTCAAGACCCTCCACCGCCTCGGCCTCGACTCGACGAAGCCGATCAGTGTCAAGGGCGTGGAGGTGGCGCCGCGCGACGTCGTGGCGACGCTGACGCCCGACCCGGCTACGGTCGGCGATCGGATGTTCGGCCGGGCCATCGTCGGGACGTGGGTCATCGGCCGCAAGGACGGGCAGCCGCGCGAGGTCTACCTCTATCAGAAGACGGTCGGTGAGGACTGCTGGCGTGACCTCGGCCTGCAGGCCGTCGGCTGGCAGACCGGCTTCAACCCGGTGATCGCGATGGAGATGCTCTCGTCGGGCGCCTGGACCGGTGCCGGCGTGCTCGGCCCAGAGTCGTTCGCTGCCGACCCATACCTGGCGGCCATGACCGCGCACGGCATCCATTGGGCGCTCGACGAGCGCGAACCAGGCGCCAACCGCCCGACCTAAGGGAGCCCGTCTTCAACAAGCCGTGGCCTGGGCGCAGGACCGCCGATCAGGGAAGATCGCCGGGTACCCACGGGCTGGGTGCTCGGAGCCCTCACGTGCCTATTGCCGCCCTTCGAGCGCTCGGGTTAGCCATCCTGGGCTACTTTCTCAGCGTCCCGTTCGCCGGATGTTGGCACTATCGAGGCGAGTGTCCGTCAGATGGGTACCCGGTGAATCGGATCGCTGATCGAGGCGCTGCCAGACCGGCCAGGATGAGGTCCACCCACGACTCCAGGTCGTCGGCTGCCGTCGGCACGCCGACGCTCCGCATCCCAAGGAACATCGGTTCGCCGATGACCCGAAGCGCGATCGGCGTGACCAGCAGCTGAAGAGCGAGTGCCGGGTGGACCGGCCGGAAGATGCCGGCCGCCATGCGCTCCTGGAACCAGGGGAAGAGGACGCTGCCGACCTGGCCGATGATCTCGCCCGCGAGCACTTCGGCGAGCATCGGCTCCGACCTTGCTCGCGTCATGAGGCCGCGGATCAGCTCGCCGCGCGCCAGGAGCTCGGCCTGATAGACGCGCAGCAGCCCGACCAGGCGGTCGCGATCGGGCAGGCCCTCGGAGCGCGCCAACTCGGCTGGGAAGGCATCTCTCGGGATGACGCGCTCGGCGACGGCGATGAGCAACGTCCGCTTGTCGCCGAAGTGGTGATAGAGCGCGCCGCGGGTGACCCCGGCTTCGTCGGCGATGGCGTCGAAGCTGTCGCGACCGTCGGGACGCGACATGACGCGGACGGCAGCCTCGATGATCCGCTGACGGGTCGTCCCCTCGGCCTCGTCCGGCACCGCATGACCCCGCTCCGCCAGCGCGGCTCGCAGCTCGCCCAGCCGGCCGAAGTGGTAGTAGACGGCCTGGCGGCTGACACCGGCGCGCATCGCGACCCGTGTCGCCGACAGGCTTCCCGACGTCAGCTCGGCGGCCGCGGCGTCGAGGATCCGTCCGCGCGTCTGGTCCGCCCCCGCTGGCGTCCGTCGCGCCCCCGTTGGCGGTCGCGGCCCTGCTGGCGGCCGCATGGCACTTGTCGGTCTTGACATCCATACTAGTATGCATGTCGTGACAAGTCAGGTCGATCCTGCGGTCGATCCGGGGTCGCCGGGGCCTACCGAGCCGGCCGTCGAGGCCATCGAGCTGCGCAAGGCGTTCGGTGCCATCCAGGCCGTCGACGGGATCACCCTGTCGCTGCCGGCGGGTCGCATCTACGGCCTGCTGGGGCCGAACGGGTCGGGCAAGACGACGCTCATCCGCCTGCTGACCGGACTCGCCAAGCCCAGCTCCGGGCAGGCGCGCGTGCTCGGCATCCCGATGCCCTCGCGCACCAACCTGGCGCGCATCGGCTACATGACGCAGGCCGACGGCATCTACGGCGAGCTGTCCGTCTTCGAGAACGTTCGCTTCTTCGCCACGCTGTACGGCGTCACGGATCGCGGCGCGATGCTCGACGCCTTGCGACTCGTCGAGCTCGACGGTCGCACGACGACGCTGGCCGGAGAGCTCTCGGGCGGCATGCGCCGCCGCTTGTCGCTGGCCTGCGCCCTCGTCCACACGCCGCCGATCGCCTTCCTCGACGAGCCGACCGTGGGCATCGATCCCGCCCTCCGTGTCCAGTTCTGGGATCACTTCCGCACCATCGCCGCGTCGGGCACGACGTTCGTCATCTCCAGCCACGTGATGGACGAGGCAGACCGGTGCGACGAGCTGGTCTTCATGCGCGAGGGCCGCGTCATCGCTCGCGGCACGGGCGGGGAGCTGCGCGCGGGTGCGGGGACGGACGACCTCGAGCAGGCGTTCCTGCGCTATGCGGAGCTCGGTGCGTCCGCCGGCGCATCGGCGGGCGAACAGCCATGAGACCGCGCCGCGCGCTCGCGGTCTGCCGGCGTCTGCTCGAGGAGCTGCGCCGCGATCATCGATCGCTGGCCCTGCTGTTCGTCGCGCCCATCGTCATCACGGGGTTGCTGGCCTTCATCCTCCGTGAACAGGACGCGCCCGAGCCGCGGATCGCGGTCGTGGCGATCGACCAGCAGGTCGGACCGATGGTCGCGACCGCCATCTCCGACGCGGCGAAGCGCACCGGCGGGCTCGTGATCGTCGACCTGGGCGCGAACGCCGATGAAGCCACCGCTCGCCAGGCCATCCAGGACGACCGACTGGATCTCGCCGTCATCATCCCCGCTGGCTTTGCCGCCGGGCTATCCGGCGGAGAGGGGAGCCTCGTCGTCCTGACGGCCGGCGTCAACTCGGCGCAGGAGGGAGGGTTCGTCGGCGACCTGCAGTCGGCGATCGGCGACGCCGTGGGCGCCCTGGCCCCGCCGGGCACGACCATCCCGCGCCTGGCCATCGAGCGTCAGGTCGTCTATGGCGCGGCCGACGCCGATGTCCTCGACCTGTTCGCGCCGGCCTTCGTGGCCTTCTTCTCATATTTCTTCGTCTTCGTGCTGACCGGCGTCAGCTTCCTTCGAGAGCGAGTCGGCGGCACCTTGGAGCGACTCCTCGCGACGCCCGTCACGCGGGGCGAGATCGTGACCGGCTACAGCCTGGGCTTCGGCGTGCTGGCCGTGGTGCAGGTCGCCCTGTTGCTCATCTGGCTGCTGTCACAGATCACGGTCCCGGCCATCGGGCCGCTGCCATCGTTCACCATCGGACTGGGCGTGCCGACCGCCGGCAGCCCCGCGCTCGTCTACGGCATCACGCTGCTGGCCGCACTGGGGGCGGTGAACCTCGGCGTCTTCCTGTCGACCTACGCTCGGACCGAGCTGCAGATCATCCAGTTCATCCCCATCGTCATCGTGCCCCAGGCCCTGCTCAGCGGGGTCCTCTTCCCGGTCGCGGCGCTGCCCCCGATCCTCCAGCCGATCTCACACCTGATGCCGATGACCTATGCCATCGAGGGCCTGCGCGAGGTGATGATCAAGGGCGCCACGCTGGCATCTGCGGCCGTCCAGGTCGACCTGCTCTTCCTGGCCGGCGTGGCCGTCCTGTTCGTGGTCCTGGCGGCGCGGACCATCCGACGCGAGATCGCCTGACGAGGTCCCGCGGGGGCGCCGGCGTCGCGCACCCACGCCTGTAGCTCACGAGGCGATCAGGCGCGGATCCCGAACTCCCGCTTCAGGGCGGATCGCGCGGCCCAGACGCCGCACATGCCGTGGACGCCACCACCGGGCGGCGTGGACGACGAGCAGAGATAGAGCCCGCGAGTCGGTGTGGCGTACGGGTCAAGCTTCGCGACCGGCCGCGTGAACAGCTGTCGCCAGTCCTGGATGCCGCCGTTGATGTCGCCGCCGACATAGTTCGGGTTGTCGTGCTCAAGCTGGGCGGGGCTGCGGACGGCTCGGGCGAGGATCCGGTCGCGGAAGCCGGGCGCGAAGCGCTCGACCTGTGCCTCGATCCGCTCGGTCATGTCGACCGTCGAACCGTTCGGCACGTGGCAGTAGGCCCAACCCGTCTCCCGGCCCCCAGGGGCGCGCGAGGAGTCGGCCTTCGATGCCTGGACGAGGATGACGAACGGTCGGTCTGGGTGTCGACGGTGCGTCACGTCGTCCTCGGCCGCAGCGACCTCGCGCCAGGTGCCGCCCAGGTGGACCGTCCCGGCGCGCGCGACTTCCGGGATCCGCCATGGGATCGGGCCGTCGAGCGCCCAGTCGAGCTTGAAGATGCCGGCCCCGTAGCGGAAGCCCTCGATGCGCCGCCGGTAGCGATCAGGCAGGCGGTCGCCGGCGATGGCGGACAAGGCGCGCGGCGTGGTGTCGAACAGGATGGCGCGCGCCGGCGGCAGCTCATCGAGCGCGGCGATGGGCCGGCCGGTCACGATCTCGCCGCCGAGCGAGCGCAGGCGCGCCGCCATCGCCTCCGCCATGACCTGGGTTCCGCCGCGCACGACGGGCCAGCCGTAGGCGTGAGCGGAGATGGCCAGGACGAGCCCGAAGGCGGCCGTGAGGGGCTGTCCTAGCGGGACCATGGCGTGGCCACTCAGGCCAGTCGTCAGCGCCGCGGCGAGCTCGTCGTGGAAGCTGCCCGCCAGGCTCTTGGCGGAGCGGAGAGCGGGAAAGGCGAAGCGCGCGGCGGCCAGCGGGTGGCGTGGGAATGGGTCGAAGGGGCCGAGCACGAAGGGCATGAGCTTGTCAGCGTCGCGAACGAGGGGCGCCATGAGGTGTCGGTACCGGCTCGCGTCCTCACCCAGTCCGGTCGCGGTGGCGGAGACAGAGCGCTCGAGCAGCGCGACGCGGCCGTCGTCGAGAGGATGGGCGACCGGCGCCGCGGGGTGGAGCAGCTCGACGCCGAGGCCCGGCAGGTCGAGTTGGCGGAAGAAAGGGGATGCGAGCGACGTGCCCTGGATGGTCGAGCAGACGTCGTGGACGATGCCCGGCAAGGTCAGCTCGGCGCTGCGCATGCCCCCGCCGATCGTCTCGGCGCCTTCGTAGACGACGACCGACCGACCCGCCTGGGCCAGCGTGATGGCCGCCGCCAGCCCATTGGGACCGGAGCCGACGACGACAGCATCGGGGGCGTCGCGGGTCACGCGACGCCCCTCGGCGGCTCATCGGCCGGAGTCGGCACCGTCACTGCGTGTCGGGCTGCCCGAACCAGACGCGAGGATGGGTCATCCGATATATGCCCGAGCGGATGGCCGCGTTATGCCGGATGTTGCCGGCGTTGTTCCACTGGCGGCGTGGGTCGACACAGGTCTGCTCCTGCGTCGCCTGCCCGTCGACGCCGAATCTCATGGCCAGATTGTGGAGCGTGGCGACCCAGAAGGCGTTCTCCTGCTTGTGGCCGAAGAGGCTCATCCCGACCTCGTAGAGCGGGTCGTTGGCGCGCAGCAGGACCTCGATGCGCGGCATGGTGACGCCATCCTGGCGGAGCGCGGTGAAGGTGATCCAGGCCGCGAACATGTGCCCCTCGGGCGTCATGAAGGTAAACGATTCCTCGTCTGCGTAGATGACCATCACGCCGGTCGAGAGGGTCTGTCTTCCCGGCATGGCCAGGTTGAGGAGCGCGACCTCGCCCGGCTTCAGGCTCGTGATCGGGCCGTAGAAGCGGTTGCCCTTGGGCCAGAACGAGCCGAACTCGGCCTTCCAGGTCGCGATGACCGTCTCGGGCGTCACGTCGGCGCCGTCCAGCCGGACCTCGTAGCGCTTCTGCCACAGCTGGCCGAAGCCCTGGACCGGACCGACCAGTCGACGCCCGTCGACGTTGAGGTTGATGGCGCTCGCGGGCACGGCGCCCATCGCGAGGCGGTCGACGGGACGGGACCAGTTACTGTCGGCGCGGCTGCCGACTGGCGCGTCGGCGGCGGCCTCGACCGGCACGGGCGCGGGTTCGATCGTCGTTGTGGGTCGCTCGGTCGTACCGACCCCGGTCGTCTCATCCATGGCGTCCGCCTGTCCCTTCATGCGTCGTTCGGTCAGGAGACCGAGGCGAGGACGGCGTCCTCGCTGGGATAGATGACGATGGCCTCGTCGAGGCGGGTCAGCGACAGGATCTCCCGGTAGTGGTCACTGAGGCCCACAGCGGTCAGGCGCTGGCCCTGCCGCTGAACGCGCACGAGCAACGTGACGAGGAGGCCGATGCCACCACTGTTCATGTAGTCGAGGCCGCTGAAGTCGAGCACGATGGTCCGGGCGCCCGCGGCGCTGGCGGTCGTGTACGCCTCCATCAGGGAGCCCTCGCTGGCCGACGTCACGTCGCCCCTGATGACGACGGCGGAGACGGTCGGCGTCAAGGTCCGGACGTCGATGGTCGTGGTCCCGGTTGTCATGCGATGCCTCCTGCGGTGGCCATGTGGTCGCGCTCGATGCGCATGAAGTCGGAGATGCGGGTGATCTCGAAGATCTCGATGTAGTGCGGGCTGAGCCCACGGGCGCGGACCTCGATGCCGTCGCGGCGGCCGGCGGCGAGGATGCGCACCAGGACCGCGATGCCCGTGCTGTTGATGTATGCGGCCTGCGAGAAGTCGATGGTCAAGCCCGACATCCCCGCGGCGGCCGCACCGTCGTAGGCGCCGGTCAGCTCGGCGTCGGCGGCGCCGCTCAGGTCACCGTGGATGGTGATGGTGGCCTCGCCGTCGACGACGACGGCCTCGGCGCTAAAGGGCTGTGCTGGCATCGCCTGCTCCTTCCATGTGGAGCGTCAGGATCACGGTCTGCGCGTTCCCGTCGGTCACCACTTCCATGGCATCGACCATGTGCTTGATGAGGAAGAGGCCCCAGCCGCGCGGCTTCTGCTCGCCGGCCAGCTTGGCCTCGATGTTCGGTTCCTCGGTCTCCGCGATGACGCCGCTGAGGCCCTGGTCGGTGATGCGCACGACCAGGTCGTCGTCGGCGACGGTGACGTCGATCTCGACGGGGATCGTGGGGTCGTTCCGGCTGCCGTATTCGATGGCGTTCATGGTCGCCTCGCTGACGGCCGTCTTGAGCCGCTCCAGGCGGGCCTCCGGCAGGGCCAGGGGGGCGACTGCCTCGGCCACCCGATCCATGGCCTCGCGCTCGTTGCCCTGCTCGCCCGGGAGGACGAGGTGGAGCAGGCGGCCTTCGGCCTCGACTTCGACTCCGACGGCTGCGCCTGCCTCGGCCTCGGTGGCCCTGGCGTCGGCGGCGGCGAGTCGCGCCTTCGTGGTCAGCCCATCGTGCCGCAGGGCGACGACCGTGATGTCGTCCTCTTGCTCCCAGCTGGGGCCAACGAAGGCGTGCAGCTGCTCGAGGATGGCGTCGATGATCTCGCTGCCGCTCAGGTCGGCGGCCATCAGCTCACGCAGGCGTGGGAAGCCGAACATGTCGCCTTCAGGCCCATGCGCCTCGATGATGCCGTCGCTGTAGAGCACGACGCTCTGGTCGGTGGTCAAGGTCGCCTCGCGCGCCTCGTAGGCCATGCCCTCCAGGAGGCCGAGCGGCATGCCGGTGGCGCGCAGCTCGACGACGCCCTCGGCCGTCCGTGCATAGGCCGGGTTGTGGCCGGCATTGGCGTATGCGAAGCGGCCCGTCTCGGGGTCGAGGACGCCGTAGAGGCAGGTCACGAACATGCGCTCGGGCATCTCCGCGACCAGGATCTCGTTGGCACGCTGGAGGACCGCCGAGGGCTCGATGAGGCGCGGTGCCTCGCCGCGGAGGACTGACTGGGTGCGGGCCATGATCAGCGCGGCCGGCACGCCCTTGTCGGTCACATCGCCGACGACGATGCCGATGCGACCGTCGGGCAGCTGGATGAAGTCGTAGAAGTCGCCGCCGACCGTCCGGGCGGGGCCGTAGTAGGCGGCCACCTGCCAGCCTTCCAGCTGGGGCAGCTCACGCGGCAGGAACTGCTGCTGGATGAGGGCGGCGACGCGCATCTCCTGCTCAAGCCGCTCGCGGGCCTGGATCTCGACCGCCTGCTCGCGCACAAGCTGGGCGACGCGGATCGCCGGCGCCGCCTGGGCCGCGAGGGTGGAGAGGAGCTTGCGATCGTCGGTGGAGTAGTCCTGGTCGGAGAGGCGCGGGCCGAGGTAGAGGGCGCCGATCAGCTCGCCCTGCGTCACCAGCGGCACGATGACCCGCACGCCGGACGAACGCAGTTCGGTCAAGGCCGGCGACTCGAGGGTGACGCGTTCGACGTCGACGACGCCAGGGGCACCCTGGAGGTAGGCGAAGAGCGGGTCGGAGGGGTTGATCTCGATGGCCGGGCCGGTGGCGACCGTGGGCGCCTCCAGCCTGACGGGGGCCGCGATCACCTCGGGCGTCGGCTCCGTCCGGCCTCGGCCGACCGTCCGTCGGATCGACTCGATGAATGTCATGGCCGTGTTTTACGCCTCCATCGTCCAGAAACCGTTACGGAACATCGGCTCGAGCTGGATCCGTCACGACTCAGCAGCGCCACCGCGGACCCAGAGCCCGAGGCTGGTGGGCGCGACCGCCTGGCCAACGATGCCTTCGAGGTCGGTAGCAAGGCCCTCGAGGTCGACCTGGTCACGCAGTCGGAGGCCGAATGCGGTGACGATCCGCTCGCCGTCGTAGCGCGCCCGATCAAAGCGTCGGTCAACGACCCGCTGGATCCGCCAACGGAGGGGCTGGAAGAGTGCCGCGACGATGAGCGTCGAGGCCGCCACGGCGATCGTGCTGTCGCCGGTGAATGGGGCCAGCACCGCCTGAAGCCCGAGCACGACGCCGACGAAGACGGTCGCCAGGGTGACCGTCACCACGGCATAGCTCAGCGTCCGGCTGATGATCCGGTCGATCTCGAAGAGCCGGTAGCGCAGCACGGCGATGCCGATGGCGATGGGCACGAGCGGGAAAGCGACGATGGCGGGGATCCAGACGAGCCCGGTCGACCCGAGAGCAGGCAGCAGCGCGGATATCAGGAGACCGCCGACGACCGCGGCGACGACCGCGCCGACGGATGAGGTGAACCAGCGCAGCTGCTGACGCTCGATGCCGACCGCGCTCCGAGCGCGAACGACGAGGGAGCCCGCCGCCACGACGAGCAGGAGGATGATCAGGAAGAAGGTCTCGTTGGGCCCGATGACCTGCCAGATGGCGAGATCGGGGAGCAGGGCAATTGGGTTCCGAACAGGAACGCTCTCCGGATGACCGACCAGGCTGACTGAGATCGTCGGCATCACGAACGTCGCCGCGATGAGCAGCAGGCCTCCGATCACAGCGACGCGCATGATCGTGCCCCATCGACCTCGTGGCATCCGGCCCGTAGGGAAGACGATGGCCAGGACGGCGAACAGGAAGAACGGCAACACGCCTGCCTTGTCGCCCAGGATCGCGATCAAGGCCTTCAAGGGCGTGACCGTCCCATCAGCGAATTGGGCGACGGTCGCGTCGAGCGTCCCCGTCACGACGGCGAAGCAGGCCGAAAGCAGGAGCAGGATCCAGCCGATCGAGAGGCCAGGCCGACGCACGACCAAGAGCGCCCCAACGGCGAAGTAGGAGATGAACCAGAACAGCCCGAACCCGCTCGGTGCCGCCACGATGGTACCGAGCACGAAGAGGACGCCAAGGCCTACCCGGATGGCGAGGCCGCGTCGGTGCGTCGTCATCAGAACCTTGGCGCCGCTCATTCAGCGGACTCCCGGAGCCAGAGTTCCATGGTGGTCGGGCTGAGGACGCCACGGATCGTCGACTCGAAGTCCTCGGTCGCCGTCGTGATGTCGACCTCGTCGCGCAGGCGCTCTGCGAATGCGGCCGCGGTTCGTTGGCCGTCGTAGCGCGCCCGGTCGAAGCGCCGATCGACGACGCGCTGGATCCGCCGACGCAGCGGCTGGAAGAGTGCGGCCACGATCAGCGTGGAGGCCGCCACGGCCACGGTGTTGCCGCCAGTCAGCGGCTCGAGGAGGGCCTGCAGCGCCAGCACGACTGAGATGAAGACGAACGCCAGGGTGCCCGTCACCGCCGCATAGGCGATCGTCCGGCTGATGAGCCGGTCGACCTCGTAGAGGCGGTAACGGAGGACGGCGAATGCGGCGGCCACGGGCAGCGCCGCGAACCCGAGGAGGACCGCGTACCAAACCGCCTCGACCTGGGTCACGATCCCCAGTGTGAAGGTGCCCAGCAGGAAGCCGACCGCGAACAGCAACCACTTGAGCTGCTGGCGCTCGATCCCTCGAGACCTGCGGAAGCGCAGGATCAACGAGACGAGCGCCAGGACGCCGAAGACCAGGAGGAACGGCATGCCAGCCAGCACCGTCGCGATGTCGCCAAACGGCCCGCCCACGGTGATCGGGTTGGGCAACAGGCCGGCATATCCGGTCGGCCCATCAGGGCTTGCCAGTCGCTTCGGTTCGATCGCCTGGGCGACGATCTGCGCACCCAGCGCGATCGCTGCAGCCCAGGAGACCAGCCGCCATCGAGGTGCGAGCAGATGACCGTCCGGGAAGAGGAGCGGGATCCAGATCACCATGAGGCCGAAGGCGAGCGAGTTCGACCAGGCGCCGATCCAGTCGACGAGCGCGTGGGCCGGCAGGTCCGCGCCGAAGACGATCGCCCGGCCGACGTACTCGGAGCCGAAGATATTGATGGTGAAACCGATCCCGGCGACCAGGAACAACCAGCCGATCGGGTTGCGCGGGCGTAGCACGGCCAGGATCGCACCGACGAGTGGCAGCGTGGCGAAGACGCACAAGACAGCCAACACGTTGCCAACATCAGGTTGATTGGAGAGCCGCTCGTGTCCTGGCGCCATAAGCGAGACCAATGAGAAGCCGATCATCCCCAGCGAGATCGCCAGGAGGGCGACGGCGATCCAGGTCGAAGGTCGCCGCCACGATGGCTTGGCTGCCGACGACGGCTGCGCGCTCCGACCCCGGATCGGTGCCAGGGTCGTCACTCGGGCGACCCCGGCAACCAGAGCCCGAGGGTCGTCGGCCCGAGCGCCATGTGGATCGTCGCGTCCAGGTCGGCCGTCACAGCCGAGATGTCGACCTGGTCGCGCAGGCGCTCGGAGAAGGCGTCCGCCAGTCGCTGTCCGTCGTATCGGGTTCGGTCGAATCGTCGATCGACGACGCGCTGGACCCGTCGTCGCAGCGGCTGGAAGAGCGCCGCCACGACGAGCGTCGAGGCGGCGACGGCGACGGTGTCGTCCCCGGTCACGCTCTCCAGGAGGAGCTGCAGGCCGAGCACCACGCCCACGAATACGAGGGCCAGCATGACCGTCACGATCGCGTAACCCAGCGTGCGGCTGACGATCCTGTCAATCTCGTAGAGGCGGTAGCGAAGGATGGCGATCCCGATGGCCAGGGGCACCGTCGGAAATGCCGCGAGGGCCGGGATCCAGGCCAGATTGCCCACCGCGTCACCGAAGAGAGCGAGTGAGCCAAGGCCGAATCCGACGGCGACGAGCACGAAGGCCATCGCCGAGACGAGCCAGCGAAGCTGGAGTCGGATGATGCCCGTCGATCGACGGTAGCGAACGATCATCGCGATCACGGCGCAGGCCAGCAGACCGACCACGTACGCCAAGGCCAGCGAGCCATCGGCAGGCAGGAGCGACCAAGCGGGCAGCCAGGGCAGGATCGCCAGGGGATTGGGGATCAGCAGGTTGGTGGCGCCGCCGTCAACGCTGTAAGTGAACGAGGGCGCCACCGCGGTCAGGACGATGAGGACGACCCCGATGGCCAGGGAGACCTCGATCGGCCGCCGCCACCGGCCGACCGGCAGATGCCCGGATGGGAACAGGACGACGAGGCAGAAGAACGCCAGGTAGCTGGCATAGCCGGCCCAGCTGGTGCTCCAGGCGAAGAGGGATTGCCCGGCGGGCGCCGTGCCCGCTTGGAGGGCCTGGGCGTCCGTGCCAGGGCGAGCGGTCGTGCCGATGAAGGCGAACGCGATCAATAGGAGGAGCCAGCCGATCGCGCTCGACGGGCGCCTGACCACCAGCAGTGCACCGATCGATCCGTACCCGATGAAGAACAGCAGGTTGACCGGATCGGTTGCGGCGAGGATGGTCCCGCCGATCAGGACCCCGGCCAGGGCGAGCCGGCCGGTGCCACCAAGCGGACGTCGTTCGTGGGGCATCGAGGTAGATGTCATGGTGGGGCCTCGCGGAGCCACATCCCCGGCGTCGTCGGGCTGAGGGCCGTGCGTACCAACAAACGGGCCGTCATTCTGTCGAGCTCCGCAGCCACATCCCGAGCGTCGACGGGTTGAGCGCCGAGATGATGGTCAGGTCGAGGTCGCCGGCCACGTTCGTGATGTCGACCTCGTCGCGCAATCGCTCCGAGAATGCATCGACCATGCGCTGCGCGTCGTATCGCGCGCGGTTGAAGCGACGATCGACGATCGACTGGACCCGGCGGCGGAGTGGCTGGAACAAGGCCGCCACGATCAGCGTGGAGGCCGCCACAGCGATCGTGTTCTCGCCGGTCATCGGCTCGAGCACCGCCTGAAGCCCGAGCACCGCCCCCACGAAGACGAGCGCCAGGGTAGCCGTCACAGCCGCGTAGCTCAGGGTCCGGCTGATGATCCGGTCGATCTCGTACAGCCGGTAGCGCAGGATGGCGATGCCGATGGCGACCGGGATGAGCGAGATGGTCACGATGCCGGCGAGCCATCCGAGGTCGGAGAACGGTGCGATCGGCAGGATCGCGAGAGCGAAGCAGGCGCCAGTCAGTCCGACGGCCGCAGCGAACCACTTGAGCTGCTCCCGCTCGGTGGCCGCCCCGCGCCGGTAGCGCAGCACGACCGATGCCACCGCCAGAGGGAGGGCGATCGCGAACCCGATCAGGTTGGCCGCGTTCAGGACGTCCTTCATCTGCCCGACGGCCGCGATGCCGAAGGGATTCACGAGCGTCGCGTGGTCAGCCAACGGCCCCGGCGCGAAAGCCGCGGGTACGAGCGACACGACGATCGCGACCACGGTGAACCAGGCGACCCACCGCCATCGCGGGCTGAGCAGATGCCCGGCCGGGAAGAGCAGGGGGATGAAGATGAGCACCGTGATGATCGCGGGCAGGAAGGTCAGTCCAGAGAGCCAGGCTGCCCAGATGGTGCCCGGCCATGTGCCACCGGCTGCCGCCAGGCTCGTGGTCGCGTAGTCGGCGCCTGCGATCGACCAGGTCACCGCGATCGCGGCCGACCAGAGGATCCAGCCGATGGCGTTGCGCGGCTGGCGCGTCGCGACGAGCGCCCCGACGATGCCGAGGGAGGCGACCTCGAGCGCGAAGATCGCCCGGGCGAAGAGCGGCATGTCCACCCGCTCCGCCACGAGGAAGAGGCTCGCCACGACATAGACGAGCTCGACGGCGACCACGAGCCACACGACGGCGGCCTGCCAGGCGATCAAGCGGCCCGAGCTCCGAGTCGCTCTGCTCACGCGACGCCCTCCGTCCGATCGCGCGTCCAAACGGCGACTGAGGCTGGCTGCAGGCTGCCGACGACCACGCCAAGCAGGTCGCCCTGGACCGAGGCCAGGTCCACATCGTTGCGAAGGCGTTCGGCAAAGGCATCGACGGTCCGTCGCGCGTCGTACCGCGCGCGGTCGAAGCGCCGGTCGACCGCCACCTGGATCCGTCGCCGCAACGGCTGGAAGAGCGCGAAGACGACGAGGGTCGAGCCGGCCACCGCGAAGGTGCTGCCGCCCGCGAGCGAGCCCAGCAACGCGGTCAGGCCGATGACGAGCCCCACGAACGCTGCGACCAGCAACCCCGTGACCAGCGCCCAGGAGATCGTCCGGCTGATGATCCGGTCGATGTCGTAGAGCCGATAGCGCAGGATGGCGATGCCGATGGCGAGCGGGATCAGGATCAGGCCAAGGTTGCTCAGGTCGCTGACGATGGCGGCGGTGCCCGACGCCTCGGTCTGCACGACGCTGGCGAAGAAGAGGCTGAGTTCGAGCGCCACGGCGGCGGCCAGGAGTTTGATCTGCTGGCGCTCGGTCGCGTCGCCACGGCGATAACGGATGACGACGGCCCCGAACGACGCCGCGATCGTCGACACCGCGAGCACGCTGGTGACAAGATCCGTCACCTCGAGCCAGCTCTCGGCACCGGGAACGCCGAGGGGGTTGGTAAGGCCCGGGACGATGTCCGACACGTTGCCGACCTCGAACATCGGCTTCAGGAAGCTGATGCCGACGACGACCACGGCGAGCGCGACCACGAGGCGCCAGCGTGGACCGAGCAGCCGACCGGTCGGGAAGGTGAGCGGGACGCCAACCAGGATCAGGACCACTGCAGGGGCGTAGAGCAGATTGTCGAGCCACGCGGCGGCGGCGGCGCCAGGCGTGGTCGGATCGGCGGCGACGACGATGTAGATCTCCAGCACCATCGAGGTGGCCAGGACCGTCGTGAAGGCCATCAGCAGCCAGCCGGTGGCATTGCCCGGTACGCGGGTGATGAGCAGCGCCCCCATGCCGACGAAGACGATCGGCACGGCCAGCCAGGTGACCGTATCGAGCATGCTGACGAGGTCGAGCTGGCCTGGCGATGACAGGTCGTGCCAGAGCACGACGAGGACAGCGACGGCGACGACGAGACCGTCGACGATCGTCAGCGCCCAGCCCGCGGCGCGCCGTGCCACCAACCTGGGGGCGGTCGGCTTGGATGTCGTCGGTCTCGATCCCATCGTGACCAAGCATGACGGACGGAGCGTTCCCGAATCGTTACGGTCCGCGGGCGTCCTCCGGTATCGTTGCGCGGATGCCGACCCAGCCCGCCGACGTGTCCGTCCGCCTCCTCGGCCCTGTCGAGGTCGCGGTCGACGGCCGCCCGGTCGTCTTCGACACCCGCAAGGCGATCGCGCTATTGGCGTACCTGGCCGTGGTCCAGCGTCCCACCAGCCGCGAGGGTTTGGCCGCCCTGCTCTGGCCGGAGTCGGACGGGACCGATGCTCGCAATGCCCTTCGGCGGACGCTCTCGGTCCTCCGTGCGGGGCTCGCTGGCCGGGGCCTGGTCGTCGATCGCTCGGCCGTCGCCCTCGAGGGGGGATCGGTCGAGGTCGACCTCTCGCGCTTCCGGTCGTCGTTGGCGCGGGCGAGGGGCCACGGCCACCCGGCCAGCGAGGCATGCGTCGCCTGCGTCGCCGCCCTCGACGAGGCCTTGGCCTGGGATCGTGGACCGTTCATGGAGGGCTTCGCCCTCAGGGACAGCGAGCCGTTCGACGATTGGCAGGCGGCCGAGGGCGAGGCCCATCGGCGGGATCTTGCCGGCGCGCTCGAGCGGCTCGCGCGGGCCCGGGCCGGCGAGCGACGATGGGACCTCGCCACGGACGTGACACGCCGCTGGCTCGAGGTCGACCCGCTCCACGAGCCCGCGCACCAGCTCATGATCTCGGCGCTCGCTCGCTCGGGCGAGGTGGCTGGTGCGATCGCGCAGTACCGAGGTCTCGTACGCACGCTGGACCGCGAGCTGGGGGTCGCGCCCCTGCCGGAGACGAGCGAGCTCGCCGACGCCATCCAGGACGGCCGGCTTGGACCAGACCCGGCGGCGACCTGGCCCGGTCCGACCGTGGAGACCCAGGCCCATGACCTCGCACATGGCGGCGACACTCTGGCGCTGCCGCTCATCGGCCGCGATGCCGACGTGGCGCGACTCGTGACCGCGGTTGCTGGCGTCGGACCGGACGGGAAGCTCCTGGTCATCGAGGGTGAGGCGGGCATCGGCAAGACACGACTCGCCGAGGCGGTCGTGGCCGCGATCCGGGACGCCGGCGGCGTGGTGCTCGAAGCGCGCACGGTCGCTGGCGAGTCGACCATCCCCTTCGCGGTCATCGCGGAGCTCATCCGCTCCGGCTCGTCGGCGCCCGGGGTCGCCGACCGCGTCGCCGCCATGCCGTCGCGCTGGCAGGCCGATGCGGCCAGGCTCAGCCCGCTGCCGGGCGTGACGCCCAGGCCTCCCGGTCCGAACGCCGGCACGGATCCCTACGGACGGCTCCGCCTCCTCGAGTCGCTCAGCGGCGCACTGGCGACACTCGCGGAGGGACCGCGTGGCGGGCTCATCTGGGTCGATGACATCGATCGAGCGGACGCCTCATCGGCGGAGGTCGTCGCCTACCTCGCCCGTCGCCTGCACGGCAGATCCATGGCCATCCTGCTCTCGGGACGGTTCGAGGCCGCCGATGCGCCTGAGGTCCCGCCAACATTGGTCCTGGCCCTCCGGGACGCCGACGTCCGCGTCCAGCTCGAGCGCCTCGGCCGGTCGGACGTGACGATGCTCGCGGAGCGCGTCTTGGGCGCGCGCGCGACGAGCGATGTCGTGGATGCCCTGGTGGCAGAGACGGAGGGCTTGCCCTTGTACGTCGCCGAGGCGCTCGCGGCGCCCGACTCGATCGGGGAGTCGGTCCCGGGCGGCATGCTGGCCCTGCTTCGGACCCGGATCGCATCGGTCGACGAGGTCGGTCGCCAGGTCCTGGCTGGCGCCGCCGTCATCGGGCGCTCGTTCGACCTCGAGACCGTCCGGGCCGCCGCCGGGCGTGGTGAGGAGGAGACCGTCGACGGACTCGAGGCGCTGGTGCGTCGCGGCCTCATCCGCGAGGTCGCTCTTGCCAGCGCCAGCGACGTGCACTACGACTTCACACACGGCCGACTGCGCGACGTGGCCTACGAGGACACGAGCCTGGCCCGCCGCCGGTTGCTGCACGGCCGGGTGGCCGACGCCCTGACGCGCAGCGGCACGGGCCAGCCCGACGCCACGCGCTGGGCGCGCATCGCCGCCCACGCGACCCTCGCCGGGCGCCGTGACGAGGCGGCCGTGGCGCATCTGCGAGCCGGCGAAGCGGCTCGCGGCGTCTACGCCAATCCGGAGGCGCGAGAGCACTTCGAGGCCGCCCTTGCGCTCGAACATCCCGACGCCGCGATCATCCATGAGGCGCTCGGCGACCTGCTCACCTTGATCGGCGACTACGCCGCTGCGCTCGGCCACTACGAAACCGCTGAGGCCCAGGGCGACCATTCACGCGAGGGCTCGATCGAGCATCGCATCGGCCTCGTCCACGCGCGTCGCGGCGATCTGATGCGTGCAGAGCGGCATCTCGCGCGAGCCGCCGTGCTGGCGGGCGACGGCCCGCAGGCCGGACGCATACTCGTCGACCAGGGGGCGATCGCCATCGGCCTCGGCGACGACGCCGGCGCCCGGCGACTCGCCGACCAGGCCTTCGACCTCTCCGACGACCACGGGGACACGATCGGCGTGGCCAGAGCCGAGGCGTTGCTCGGCATGCTCGCCAGGCGCGCCGGCGATCCCGATGAGGCGCGTCGGCACCTCGATGCCGCGCTGGTCACCCTCGACCGTGCCGATACGGTGGCAACGACGGACGAGCCGGCCGACCCCGGGGTCCGGATCGCGACCCTCAACACGCTCGCCTTGCTCGAGTCGGACCGGGGCAGCCTGGAGGCGGCGGAGACGCTGATGCGCGAAGCGCTCGCGCGCTGCGAACGCCAGGGCGACCGCCACCGGCAGGCGGCCCTGGAGAACAACCTGGCCGACCTGCTCCATGCACAGGGCCGCGAGGCCGAGTCCATGGAGCATCTGAAACGCGCGGTCGCCCTCTTTGCGGAGATCGGCGGTCGTCCCGGCGAGCTCGAGCCGGAGGTCTGGAAGCTCGTCGAGTGGTAACGACTCCCCTGCGTCAGACCGGCCGGCAGTCCTTGCAGCCTCGGTAGCCGGCGGCTCGCGCAGCCTCGAGCGAGGCGAACGGCACGCGATGCCGCTCGGTGATCTTCCTGGCGTGGCGGCAGGTGGGCAGGCAGACGATGTGGGTCGTGTCGCTGCCCAGGTAGCGCTCCCCGTGCTGCGCGAGGCGCTCGAGGGCCTCCGGGTCCAGCCCTTCCGCGGCCAGCGCCCGCCGCTTGGTCTCGGTGCCCCAGGCGTAGTCCCCGATGAGCCCGTCGCTGCGCACGATGCGATGGCAGGGGATGAGGATGGGGATCGGGTTGTGGCCGAGCGCGGTGCCCACGGCGCGAACGGCCTTGGGGCGGCCGACCTCGCTGGCCAGCCAGGCGTACGGCCGGATCTCGCCCGGCGGGATGGTCAGCGCGCCCTCGAGCACATCGGTCGCGAAGGGGGTCAGTCCGCGCAGGTCGAAGGGCAGGCCGTGCGGTCGGCCGTCGGCCAGGGCGTGATCGACCCGCTGGACGACACCCGGATCGGGACGCCGGGCGGCGCGGATCGCCCGCCCGAAGCGGGCACCGAACGCCGCCTCGAAGGCATCGCGGGCATCGGCGTCGCCAGCGGGGGCGGTCGCCGAGACGCCCCGGCCGTTGTAAGCCACGAAGATCGGCCCGATGCCCGCGTCGGCGGTGAAGTACTCGTCGGCCAGGCCGACACGGATCATGACGGTCGGAGCAAGGTCGGTCGGTGCTGCGGTCCGGAGCCTGGCCAGCTCGGGCAGCTGGGCATCGGCCTCGGCGGCGCCGGTGTCGGACGTGGTCAGGTCGGTCGGGGTCATGCGTGTGCCTCCTGGACGACCGCGTCGCGCAGGAGCGCGACGCCGCGATGGACGTGGGTCTTGACGGTGTTGACGGGACGGTCGAGCGCGACCGCGACCTCTTCATAGGACAGGCCGTGGACGTGGCGGAGCTCGACCGCCGACCGGTAGCGGTCCGGCAACGCGGCCAGGCGCTGCTCCCACTCGGCATCGCTCTCGCGTTCCAGGAGGACAGCCTCCGGTCGCGGGGCCGGATCGGCCGGTGGCGCCACGGCCAGCGATGAGGCCTCCCAGGCGACCTCGATCGGCCGGCTGCGCCGCGTCCGAGCCCGATTGCGACACAGGTTCATCGTGATGCGTGCCAGCCAGGCCCGGAGCTGCAGTGACCGGATGCGCTCGTCGTCGTACTCGGTCAGCGCCCGGTACGGCTCGCACGAAGACCTCCTGGGCGAGATCCTCCGCGGCACCAGCATCGCCCGTCGAGCGGACGGCGATGCCATAGACGAGGTCTTGCTCGGCGAGGACGAAGGCCTCGAACGCATCGTCGAGGTCTCGAGCCAGGCGCTCGACGAGGTCGACAGGGCCCGGGCTCCGGGCCTGGCTTCTGCGGTCGGTCGGTCGGTGCTCCATCACAGCCGTCGACACGCCGCCGTGTGGCGTGGTTTCAGCGGTCCGCCTCGCGTGCCAGGGCGACCGCACGGGCGGGCGTGCCGCGGAACGGCTCTCCGTGTCCCGGCAGGATGAGCTCGGCCGCCAGCCCTTCCAGTCGCGCCAGCGAGCCACGGGCGCCGCTCGGGTCGCTGGAGAACGCGGCTGGGGCGAGGCGTGGCCCGGTCTTGCCGGTGACCGCATCGAGCGTGACGATGGCGTCGCCCGTGCAAAGCACGCCACGATCCTCGAAGTGCAGCGCCGCCGAGCCGGGCGTGTGTCCCGGCGCGTGGACGACCCGTGGGTGGCCCGGCGTGTCGAGGACCTGGCCGTCGGCGAAGGCCCCGGCCTCGGCCACGGTGGGCGTCGAAAGGGCGCCCTTGCGGGCGAAGTACCAGAGCAGTCGGTAGGTGAAGCCGTGGCGGAGGGCAGCCGTGAGCCCGACCGTCTTGTCAGGCGCGTTCGGCGGTCGCTTACCCGCCACCAAGGACTCGCGATCGGCCGCATGGATGAGCACAGGCGCCGGCGCCTCGACGCGGATCCGGTCGGCCATTCCGATGTGGTCGGGGTGGGCGTGGGTCAGGAGGACGGCCTCGATGTCGGCCAGCGAACGGCCGATGCCCTCGAGCCCGGCCAGCAGGAGGTCCCAGGTGGCGCCGATGCCGGCGTCGACGAGGGTCAGGCTGCCGGCTTCCTCGACAAGGTAGCAGTTGATGACGAACTCGTGGACACGCTCTATGCCGGGTGCGACCTGCATCGGCCGATGGTAGCCGGTACCCTGCGGTCGATGACCGAGGCAGCGACCGACCAGTCAGCGACCCTGCACCCGGTTTCGACCGACCCCGTTGCAGCCCCGGAGACCCAGAGCACGTTTGACGGCGTGGGCGGCCTCGAGCTCTTCGCAAGGCGTTGGGCGCCCAGCGGACGGCCTCGGGCTGCGGTCGCCATCGTCCATGGCTTCGGTGACCACTCCGGCCGCTACGCCGACGCGGTCCGAGCCGCTGACGGCGGCCGGGTTCGCCGTCCACGGCTTCGACCTCCGGGGCCACGGACGCTCGTTCGGCCGGCGCGGCCACATCGATGCCTGGTCGGATTACCGCGATGACATCGACCGCTATCTCGACCACGTCCGTTCGCAGGAGACGAAGGAAACGCCGCTCGTCCTGTACGGCCACAGCCTCGGCGGCGCCATCGTGCTCGAGTCCGTGCTTCATCGCCAGAGCAGCGCTGTCGGCGTACAGGATGGTCTCGTTGGCGTCATCGCCAGCTCGCCGGCGCTGCGGCCGAATGGGGTTCGCAGCCCGGTCCTCGAGGCCCTGGCGGCGGGCATGTCGCGCGTCTGGCCGACGATCGCCTTGAACGTCCCACTCGAAGACGAGGCCCTGTCGCGTTCGTCGGAGCGGGTGGCCGCGGCCAGGGCGGACCCGCTCAATCACCGCCGATTGACGGCTCGGGGGACCGTGGAGACGCTCCGCGCCCTGGCCTGGACCGAGGCACACGCCGGTGAGTGGCGCCTGCCCCTGTTCATCTTCCACGGCAGCGCCGATCGCGTCATCGACCCAACCGGGACGGTCGCCTTCGCCGAGAAGGCCCGAACCGGTGGCGCGCCCGACGTCGAGCTCCGAATCTACGAGGGCGGCTACCACGAAGCGCACAACGATGTCGACGCCGGAGCCGTCGAGGCCGATGTCGTCGACTGGCTGGACCGTCACCTCGCCAACCCGATCCCAGCCTGAAGGAGGGCGCCATGGCCACCCGGATCCAGCTCGTCTTCGACGCCGCCGATCCCCGCGCCCTCGGCGAGTTCTGGAAGGCGGCCCTCGGCTACAGCACGCCCGCGCCGCCGGACGGCTTCGACGAGTGGGACGACTGGGCCCGAGCGCAGGGCATCCCGGAGGAGCGCTGGAACGATGCCAACGCGATCGAGGATCCGGATGGCGTCGGGCCGCGCATCTTCATCCAGCGCGTGCCCGAGGGCAAGGTCGCCAAGAACCGGCTGCACATGGATCTCAACGCCAGCGGCGGGCATGGCGTGCCGCTCGAGGAACGGAAGCTGAAGGTCGATGCCGAGGTCGAACGACTGAAGGCGCTGGGCGCCAGCGACGCCCGTGGCGCGATCGAGCAGCGTGGCGAGTACTGGGTGCGCATGAACGACCCCGAGGGCAACGAGTTCTGCGTCCAGTGAGCGTGCCCGAAACCGCCGCGCGGACCTACGGAGCGCAGGGCATGGTGGCGCCGCTGCGCGAGGTCATCGTCCAGCGTCCAGGCGAGGCCTTCGGTCGGGCGTTCGACGACGCGGCCCATGGCTTCTTCCGACCGGTCGACCTGCCGCGCGCCCAGGCCGAGCATGACGGCTTCGTAAACACGCTGCGAGAGATGGGTGTGGTTGTCCGTGAGCTCGGCGTCGAGACCGACGACCCGGACCTCGTCTACACCTTCGATGCCTCGCTGGTCACGGACCGTGGCGCCGTCCTGCTGCGCTCCGGCAAGGCCAACCGGCTCGGCGAGGAAGCTGTCCACGCGGCCTGGTATGAGGCGCGCGGCATCCCGGTCATCGGCGCCATCGAGGCGCCAGGAACGGTCGACGGTGGCGACACGTTCTGGGTCGACTCGGAGACCCTATGCGTCGGCCGAACGCTGCGTACGAACCGGCTCGGCGGGGAGCAGCTGGCCGCCATCTGGGGCGGGGACGTGCGCGTCTTCGATGTGCCCTACGGCGACGGGCCAGAGAAGCTCATCCACCTGTTGAGCGTCATCTCACCGGTCGCCGACGATCTCGCCGTCGTCTACCTGCCGCTGCTGCCGGTCGGTCTCTGGGAGCTGCTGCGCGAGCGGGGCGTGACCATGGTTCCCGTCCCGCCCGAGGAATACGACTCGCTCGGTCCGAACGTGCTGGCCATCCGGCCGCGCGTCGTGGTCATGGCCGCCGGCAACCCGGTAACCGCGGGTCGCCTTCGCGATCACGGCGTCGAGGTTCTGGAACTGCCGCTCGACGAGGTCGGCGCCAATGGCTCGGGCGGCCCGACCTGCCTGACCCGCCCCATCCTGCGCGGTTGACCCGATGAGCGCCGACGCCAGGGCCGAGGCCGCCATCGGCTCCCTGGGCGCCTCGCTGTCCGATCGTGAGCGTGCGCTGATCGCCGCCGTCGAGCCCGCCCGCGTCGAGGCGGACTTGCGAGCGATCGTGGCCGTCCCCAGCGTGACCGGCGACGAAGGCCCGGTGCAGGACCTGATGGCCGCGCTGATGGCGGAGGCGGGCCTCGCGGTCGAGCGTGTCGAGACGGACCCGGCGGTGCTGGCAACCGACCCAGATTTCCCGGGCACTGAGATGCCGCGGGACCGATTGCCGGTCGTGGCCGGCCGGATCCGTGGCGCTCGGCCGGGGCCGCGGATGCTGGTCGTCGCCCACGTGGACGTCGTGCCGCCAGGCGATCCATCGACATGGACGACACCCGCGTTCACGCCGGATGTCCGCGATGGCGACCTGTATGGCCGTGGCGCCAACGACATGAAGGGCGGCGTCGTGGCGGGCCTGGCAGCGATGCGAGCGCTGGCCGCCGTCGTCGACCCAGCCGAGCTGGCGGGCGAGGCGGCCTTCGTGACCGTGCCGGCAGAGGAGGACGGCGGCGCCGGCATGCTCGCCGCGATCCGTGCCGGTTACGTCGGCGACATGGCCGTCATCACCGAGCCGACCAACCTCGACATCGTGGTCACCCAGGCGGGCGCGATCACCTTCCGCATCATCGTCCCGGGCAAGGCGGCCCACGCCTCGATGCGCCGCCATGGCGTCTCGGCGCTCGAGAAGCTGGAGATCCTGCACGCGGCGTTGCGAGCCGACGAGGCGACGCGCAACGAGGCGGAGACTGACCCTCGGATGCGCGCCCTGGGGTTGCCGTACCCGACCATCATCGGCCGCGTCTCCGGTGGCGATTGGGCTTCCACGGTCCCCGACCGGATCGTCGCTGAGGGCCGGTACGGCGTCCGTGCCGGCCAGACGTCCGAGGAGGCCGAGGCCGACCTGCGGGCCTGCGTCGAGGCCGCTGCCGCTGCCGACCCCTTCCTGCGCGATCACCCTGTCGGGGTCGAGGTCTTCGGTGGGCGCTTCGACTCGGCCCGTGCCGACCCCGAGGCGCCGCTTGCGACCGGGCTCCGCGACGCGGCGGAGGCGGTCAACGGCCGACGCCCGAGCTTCATCGGCGTGCCTTACGGCGCGGACATGCGCCTGCTGGTCAACGAGGGCGTCACGCCGACCGTCATCTTCGGACCCGGCGACCCCCGGTACGCCCACGCTGCCGACGAGCGGGTGCAGCTCGACCAGGTCGTGCGCTGCGCCCGAGTCCTGGCAGTCTGGCTCGACCGTGCGCTGCATGCGGACCCTGAACCGAGGTAGACCGTTGGAAGCTGCCACCCTCGCCGCCGGGATCCTGCTCATCGCCCTGCCGATCGCCTTCAACGCGGCCTTCTTCGAGCTCGGGCGAGCCTTCGACTACCCGGGCATCGTGCGCCAGCCGACGCCGGTCATCCTGACCCGGTTCGCGGCTGGCGGCAGTGGCCTCGTCGTGCGCTGGTGGCTGTTCATGCTTGTGGCGCTGACGATGCTGCCGCTGGCCGTCCTGGTGGGGGTGGTGCTCGGATCCGCGCCCGCTGCACTCGTGCCGGTCGGCATCGCCGTCGGTGTCGCGGCTGCGATCGTGCAGGTCACCGGGCTCGTGCGTTGGCCGTTCGTGGTCCCGGAATTGGCCAGGCGCTACGCGGCCGCGGAGGAGGGGCCAGCCGGTGATGCGACGCGAGCGACGATCGAGGTCGCCTTCGCCACGCTCCATCGTCTGCTCGGCGTCGCCATCGGCGAGCACCTCGGATACCTGCTGACCGGCGCCTGGACCGTCCTCGTCGGCGCGGCGTTGCTCGAGGCCGCGGTCATGCCAACGTGGCTTGGCGCCATCGGACTGCTCGTCGGCGTGGCCCTCATGGTCGGCAGCCTCGAATTCGTCGGCCCCAACGAGGAACACGGCTGGGCCTTCGCCGAGAAGCTGGTGCCGATCGCCTACGTCGCCTGGTCGCTCTGGCTGATCGTGTTCGGCGTCTTGCTGCTGATGCTGCCGCGCTAGCGGCCGAACAGGCTCTCCGCGGCCTCGGCGAACGCCTCGGTGTGCCGGTCGACGTCCGCCTCGGTCGTGGCCGGGCACATGAGGGCCATGTTGTGGAAGGGCGTCAGCAGGATGCCCCGGTTGAGCGCGTGGAGGTGGAGGTAGCGCTCGAGCTCCGTGTCGCCGGCGGCCCATTGCTCGGCCCCGGTGCGAGGCGGCGAGGGCAGGAAGTGATACTCCGCTCGACAGCCCAGGCGGGTCACGTGCCACGGTGCGTAGTTGGCCGCGATGACCTCGTTGACGCCGGCCTCCCAACGAGCGGCAAGCGGGATCATGCGCGCGAACGCGTCCTCGGTCAGGACCTCGCCGAGCGTCGCACGCACAGCCGCCAGCGAGAGGGGATTGCCAGCCAGCGTGCCACCGATGCCGCCGACGTCGGAGTCCTCGACGGTCACGGTCGCCCGGACTCGATCCGCCACGACAGCGGACATCCCGTAGGTGCCGACGGGGACGCCGCCGCCGATCGCCTTGCCGCAGACGAGGATGTCCGGCTCCAGTCCGTGGGCGGCCGTCATGCCCCCGGGACCGGCACACAGGGTGTGCGTCTCGTCGATGAGCAGGAGCGTGCCCGCCTCGCGGGTCAGCCGGCGGACGGCGTCGTGATAGCCGGGCTCGGGCAGTACGATGCCGACGTTGGTCAGGGCCGGTTCGATGAGCACGACGGCCACGTCGCCCGGGGCGAGGGCACGTTCCATGGCCTCGGTGTCGTTGAATGGCACCACCTTCGTCGTCTGCGCCGGGTCGACCGCCGGGCCAAGGTTGCCGCGCCGTCCCTCCACCCGGCCGTCGGGCGTTAGCCAGGCGAAGGTCTCGTCGACCGAGCCGTGGTAGCAGTGGTCGTGGACGAGGACCTTGGCACGGCCCGTGATCGCGCGTGCCAGGCGCAGCGCGAAGCGGTTGGCGTCGGTGGCGGTGAGCGTGAACTGCCACTGCGGCAGGCGGAAGCGGCGGCTCAGCTCCTCGCCGACCCACACCGCGTCCTCCGACGGCAGCATGGTCGTGATGCCGCGTGCGATCTGCCGTTGGACGGCGGCGACGGTCGGGGCAGGGGAGTGGCCGGCCATGGCGCCGGTGTCGCCCAGGCAGAAGTCCACATAGTCGTGACCGTCGACATCTGCGAACCGGGCGCCCTCCGCCCAGTCGACGAAGACCGGGAAGGGGCTCGCCCACTTGACCATCCAATTCATCGGCACGCCATCGAGGAGCGAGGCCTTCGCCTGCTCGTGCAGGGCGCGAGAGCGCGGGTTGGCCTCGATGAAGCGGCGCTCCTCGGCCGCCATCAGGTCGGCGAGGCGCAGGCGATCGATGATCGGCACAGTTCAGGCTCCGTCGGGGGACGTCTGGACCGTGCCTATCTTGGCGTACGCGGCAGGCTCCTAACCGCGCAACCCCAGCACCGCACGGGGCAGGGATCCGTAGAGGTTGACGATCGCGGCCGGCAGCCGCTGCCTACGTCGACCCGCGCCGCCGGTGCATGATTCCGCCGTGGGCCGACGCACCGACTACGCGCTTCGGATGCAGGCGGGTGAGCTCCCCGAAGTCATCGTCGCTGCGGAGTCCGGGCTGCCAGGAGCGCGCGGCAACCTCGAGCTCATCGCCGCCATCGCCGACGTCGCCGATGCCGCGACCGTGCTGGCTTGGGCGGCTGAAGGACCCGACGTCGTCGGTGGCAACGAGCCGCGGACCGTCCTGGTCGTGGCCGGCATCGTCGGCCTGGGGCGCCTTCTCTCGGACGGTTGGCGCCGTCGCGAGGGCCGCCGCGATCTCGTCGAGCGGCTCCGCGAGCTGGCTGCGGACCCGCGCTGGCGTATCCGCGAGGGCGTTGCCATGGCCATCCAGCGCTGGGCTGGGTCCGACCCAGAGGCCGCCTTCTCGACCGCCGAAGCCTGGTCGAGTGACGAGCCCTTGATCCAGCGGGCGGCGGTCGCGGCTGTCTGCGAGCCCGCCCTCCTGACGGAGCAACCCTTCGCGCGGCGGGCGGTCGACCTCGTCGACTCGATCACCGCGGACCTGGCATCGAAGCCGGGTCGCCGCGGTGCCGACATCGATGCCTTGCAGAAGGCCCTCGGATATGGCTGGAGCGTGGCCATCGTCGGGGATCCCGCGACCGGGCGTCCTGCATTCGAGCGCTGGTTCGAGAGCGCGGACCCGACCATCCGCTGGATCGTGCGCGAGAATCTCAAGAAGGCGCGCCTCGCGCGGCTCGACGCCACGTGGGTCGCACGATCGTCGTGCGCGGATCGACGATCGGCCGAGCGCGAGCGCAAGCGGAACGAGATGAGCGCAGGCTAGATCGAGGAGGCGCACATGGAGCAACGAGTCAGCCTGGTGACCCTCGGGGTGGCCGATCTCGCCCGCGCCAGGGCCTTCTACGAGGCGCTCGGCTGGCGGCGTGCCAATGACGACGACGAGATCGACTTCTACCAGTCGGGCGGCATGGTCGTCGCGCTCTGGGACCGAGCGGAACTGGCCTCCGACTCCTGTGTCCACGATGGCGGCGGCTGGGGCGGCGTGACCCTCGCCCACAACGTCCGCTCGCCGTCGGACGTCGACACCGTGCTCGCCGAGGCGCTCGCCGCCGGCGCTACCATCGGGCGTCCGGGAGCGGCGACCGTCTGGGGCGGTTATTCGGGGGTCTTCATCGACCCCGACGGCCATCCCTGGGAGGTGGCGCACAACCCCGGCTGGCCGATCGACGAGGACGGCTCGATCTGGCTCCCATAGTCCCTGTATCGCCGCCTCGGCGGACGAGCGAGCCCGGGGCGGCCGGGACTCACCGTTACCCTTACGACCATGCGTGACAACGGGAAGGTCGTGGTCGAAGGCTTCGACTTCATCGTCATCGGGGCCGGACCGGCGGGAGAGGCGGCCGCCTACAAGGCTCGTGAGCTCGGCGCCAGCGTGGCAGTCGTCGAGCGCGACCTGTTCGGCGGCTCCTGCCCGCACTGGGGCTGCGTGCCATCCAAGACGCTGCTCAACGGCGCGCTGCGCCACGCGCATGGTGGCGACTACCCCTGGACGCGCGCGTCGGATCGACGCGACTACATGATCAACCGCATCGGGCTCGACTATCCCGATGACACCGGGCACGTGAGGGACTGGAGGCCGCGGGCGCGACGGCCATCCGCGGCTCGGCGCGGCTCGTCGGCCCGGGCCAGGTCGCGGTCACGGCCACGCGGCCCGGCCGCGCGGCGGATCCCGCGGGTGTCGAGCGCACGCTCCAGGCGACCGATGTGGTCATCGCCGTCGGCTCGTCGTCCAAAGTCCCGCCGGTGACCGGCATCGAGACCATCCGCACGTGGACCAATCGGGACGCCACCTCGGCCCGCCGGTTGCCGCAGAGCCTGCTGGTGCTTGGCGGTGGGCCGACCGGCGTCGAGCTGGCCCAGGTCTACGCCCGGTTCGGGGTTCCGGTCACCGTCGTCCAGTCGGGTGCGCGGCTGGCCCCGACCGATCACCCACGGAACTCGGACGCGGCGCTGCGAGCCCTGGAGCGTGACGGTGTGACCGTTCGGCTGGGGGTCCGGGCGCTGGCCGCGCGGGCGGAGGCTGGCGCCCTCGGCGCCGACGTCATCGAGCTGGACGATGGCACGACGGCAGCCGGTCACGTCACGCTGCTCGCGGTCGGGCGGACGTTCTCGCTCGACGGCCTCGGCTTCGAGTCGGTCGGCCTGTCGCCGCGCGAGCTGCCGCATGACGGACGCCTGCGTGTCGGCGAGGGACTGTGGATGATCGGGGACCCTGCGGGGCCGGAGCTGCACACGCACCAGGCCCATTACCAGGGCGAGCTAGCCGTCCGGATGGCACGCGGCGAGCCCATCACGCCCGACTACCGAGCGCTGCCGCGGGCGACCTACACCGAGCCCGAGCTGGCCTCGGTCGGCCTGACCCTCGAGCAGGCCATGGCGGCCGGGCTCGATGCCTTCGAGTTGGTGGCGGACTTCCCGACGTCCATCAAGGGCTACTCGGTCGAGGCCGAGTTCGGGCACGTGACCATGGTCTTCGATCGGGCCTCGCGCGAGCTGGTCGGGGCGGCGATGGCCGTGCCCGACGCGTCGGCCGCCATCCATGAATGCGTCCTGGCCATCAAGGCGCGCGTGCCAATCGACGTCCTGGCCGAGACGATCCATGCCTATCCGTCGACCTCGCGGATCCTGAACGGGCTCTTCGCCGACGCGCGCCGAGTCGTCGCCGCGTAGATGGCAGCTCGGCGCCGAATATGGATCTGGCTGATCGGCTTCGCGATCGTCGGCATCCTGCTGGTCGCGATGGCTGCCGCGGTCGTCCGTGATCGGGCGTCGCACATCGTCGAGCCGACCGCGCGACCGGCCGTCGTCCTGACGCCGGCGCCTCGCTCCCCCGTCCCACCGACGGCGACCTCGGAGCCGTCACCTGGGCGATCGCCTGAACCGACCGCGGAGCCCAGCGGGGACGGCCCCAAGCGGACGTCACTGGCCACCTTCGTGAAGCACGTGTCCGCCGCCATCGAGGATGGCCAGGCGCTCCTCGAACCGCTCCAGCAGGCCGCACAGGCGTTCGACATCAAGGCCACGAAACGGTCCGCATCGGCCATCTCCGACTGGGCGGACACCGAGCGCTCGTGGCTCGACCGCCACCCGCCACGCGCCTGCTACGCCGCCGTGCATGCCGAGTACGGGAGTGGGGTGGACGACTTCGGCCAGGCGGCCAAGATCACGAAGCGCTTCGCCGACGCCTTCCCCTTCGCCGACTTCGAGGACCTGCAACGGGCGATGGACCGGGCGAACGCGGGGGCGACATCGATGCAGGAGGCGTCAGACCTCCTCAAGTCGGTCAGCTGCTAAACGACTGACCGGCGCTCGCCGGAAGGACCTCGACACGATCACTCGGTCGCCACGCTCGCCTCGGCGCGATCACCTGACGAAGCGGCGCTGCAGGACGGCGTGGATCGAGACCGAGATGAGGATGATGGCGCCATAGATCAGGTTGACGTAGTAGTCGGTCAGGCCGATGGCCACGATGCCCGCGGTGATGCCGCCGATCATGAAGGCGCCGATGAACGTGCCATAGATGCTGCCGCGTCCGCCGAACACCGAGGTGCCGCCGACGAAGACCGCGGCCAGGGTCGGCAGCAGGTATCCGGGCCCCATCGAGGGGTAGAAGTTGACGACCTGGAGGCTGTTCAGCAGTCCGGCGAACGCGGCCGCGAAGCCCATCATCACGAAGAGCAGGATCCGGGTCCGCCGGATGGGGATGCCCATCAGGGCCGCCGCATTCTTGTTGTCGCCGACCGTGTAGGCGTTCTGCCCGAGCCGATGGCGGTTGAGGAGCAGCCAGACGATGATCGCAGCCAGGACGAGCCAATAGAACTCCATCGGGATGCCGAAGAGGCGGCCGACCATCAGGTCGTACGAGGCCGCCTCCTTGGTCTGGACCAGGGCATAGCTCTTGCCGGCCACGAGCACGAGGGCGAGCCCTCGGAACAGGAATTGCGTGCCGATGGTGACGACGAGCGAGGGGATGCCGATGAAGGTGATGACCACGCCGTTGAAGAGCCCCGCCAGGCAGCCGACGGCGAGCGCGGCGAGGATGCCCAGCTCGACGCTGCCGGTCCCCTGCCAGGCGAACACGAAGCCGACCATGCCGAGGGCCATGATCGAGGGAAACGAGAGGTCGATGTCGCCGGCGATGATGACCATCGTCAGGGGCAGCGCCATCAGCGCGAAGTAGGGCGTCGTCTGCGCGAACGACAGGTAGATCCGGTCGCTCAGGAAGGTTCCCGGTGCGAAGGCGACGAACACCAACCAGAGGGCCAGGAAGGCGACCGTGATGCCGATCTGCGACGCCCAGGTGGTGGTGAACGCGTTGATCGAGCGGCGTACCGTCGGTTTGGCGCTCTGCGCCGCGACCCCGCTCATGCTTGCTCCCTGGCCACCGGGGGCGTGCCTTCGTCCGGCCGATAGCGCTCCAGCTCCCTGTATGCGCCTTTCGCCGCCACCTCTCGCATGATGTCCATCAGCTCTTCCAGGGAGTAGCGCTTGGTCGGGAACTCCCCGGCGATCCGCCCGCGATCCAGGACCACGATCCGGTCGGCCACGGAGTAGACGTGGAAGATGTTGTGGTCGATGAAGATGCACGACTTGCCTGCCGAACGGATCCCGTCCACGAACTGCAGAAGCTTCTCTGTCTCCTTGAGCGAGAGTCCCATCGTGGGTTCATCGAGGATGATGATGTCGGCCTCGAAATGGAGGGCGCGGACGATCGCCAGCCCCTGGCGCTCCCCGCCCGAGAGCCCGGTCACCGAGGTGTCGGGTGTCAGGGCGAGTGACGTGAAGCCCATCGACGTGCCCATCAGCTCGGCCGTCACGCTCCGCATCTCGCCGACCTTCAGGAACCCGAAGCGCCCGCTGATCGGGCGCCCCATGAAGATGTTGCGCCAGAGCGGGAGCTGCTCTGCGAGGGCACGCTCCTGGTAGACGGTCTCGACGCCGAGGGCTCGCGCCTTCTGGACATCGAGGTCGTGGACGGGCTGGCCGCCGAAGAGGATCTCGCCGTGATC
Organism: uncultured Chloroflexia bacterium; assembly: GCA_963833535.1. Taxonomy (GTDB): domain Bacteria; phylum Chloroflexota; class Limnocylindria; order Limnocylindrales; family CSP1-4; genus CSP1-4. Next base: position 206,799 of record CAWHYC010000008.1, read on the forward strand.
GGGCTGGTGGAAGCCGGTGATGATCTTGATCAGGGTCGACTTTCCAGCGCCGTTGTCGCCCAACAGGCCGACCACCTCGCCCGCCGTCAGACGGAGGTCCACGTCGTTCAGGACCCGGACCCCGCCGAAGGACTTCGAGACACCGCGCAACTCGAGGCGGATGTCACCGGCCTCGCTGACGCCTTCGCCGACGGCCGGCGTGGTTGCCGATTCAGCCGGCTGGCGAGGGCGGTCACCCTCGCCAGCCAAGATCTCACTCACGTGGGTGACCCTATGTCACCTGATCTGCTGCTCGACGAGCGGGGCGATGACGTCGACGTTCGACTTGTCGATGAAGCCACCACCGGTGTTCACGAACAGTCCACTGAAACCGTACTGGTGCGACAGGCACAGCTGCTGAACGGCCAGGAAGCCCTGGAGGTACTGCTGCTGGTCGATGACCAGTTGGATGTATCCGTCCTTGACACCCTGCACGGTCGCTGCCGAGGCATCGAACCCGGCGGCGATAGATGCTGCCCGGTGCGAGGTTGGCGGCCTTCATGTAGGTCGGGATCGTCGAGGTGACGTTGCCGTGGTCGATGAAGATCGCCTTCAGGTCCGGGTTCGCCGAGGCCATGCCCGTGAAGGCGGCGACACCGGCTGACGGATCGGCGTTCGTCGCGTCGTCGATCTCGAGGTAGACGACGTTGATGCCCGCCTTCTCGAGGGTGTCGGTGACGCCGAGCGTCCGCTCACCGCGGCCGGGCTGGGCCTTGAGGCCCCAGACGAAGACCTTGTCGCCTGACTTCAGTCCACCGCGATTGATCGCTTCGGTCGCCAGGGCGGCGCCGGCGTCGTGCAGCACGGCTCCGACGTAGCCGGTCCCTGCGCTTGCGTACTTCGCCTCGGCCTTCGGGAGCTCGGTGTTCATCACGGTTACCAGGATGCCCTGGCTCCGCGCGTCATCGATCAACGGGTCGAAGGCGTCGTCACCCGGGTGACCCATGATCGCGATGCCGTCGGGTTTCGTCGCCACGGCCTCCTGGAACTGGGTGGTCATCTTCAGCGGATCCCAGTCGGACCACTGATAGGTCATCGTCGGCCCGAAGGCCGCCTCGGCCGCCTTGGCTCCGTTGTAGACGACCGTTTCGAACCCACCGCCCGGCGTGCCTCCCGGGAAGAAGGTGATCTTCATGTCCTTGCAGAACTGGGCCGCCGGCGTGCTGCCGGTCCCTGCCGATGGGGATGGGCTGCCCGTGCTGGTGCACGAGGCGATCACCAGCACGGCCGAGATCATCACGGCCGGCAGCACCCACCGAACATGGCGCCGGCCCGGGACCTTCGAGGTTCGTAGCATCGCGAGTCCTCCATCCTGCTCATGCGACCAGTCGATCCGTGGCTCGGCCGGCTGCCCCCATACGTGCAAGGCTGCCGACCCGCCGAGGCTGGCGACCGTTCCATCAGAACGTGCATGCAATCGTATGCAGTCAATGGTATGCTGTCAACTGCGTTTGGAGCCTGAACCACCGATCGAGGCGCCCTCCGAATGTCAGCCAGACGACGAGTCGAGCCGCTCCGATGACTTTGGACGCGAGCACGCGTTCAGCCGCCCCGAAGCCGCACGTGACGATGGCCGACATCGCGCATCGAGGCCGGCGTCTCGCAGAGCACCGTCTCCCGGGTCCTGAATGCGACCGCCTCGCCGATCCCCATCAGCGAGCCGACCCGAGAGCGCGTCCTCGCCGCCGCGCGCCGCCTCGGCTACCGTCCGAATCCACTGGCGCGCGGTCTCCGCGGCGCCAGCACGATGCTCCTCGGGGTCATCGTCCGCGACATCGTCGACCCGTTCTTCAGCGGCGCGGTCGAGGCCGTGACCACGTCGGCCGCGGCGCTCGGCTACAACGTCGTGCTCGGCCACGCGCATGGCCGCGCGGACGAGGCGATCCTGCTGCGCTCCGTGCTCGAGACGCGCCACGTCGACGCCATCCTCGTGCTCGGCGACATGGGCGACCAGCCGCGACTCATCGAAGAGCTCCGGGGCGACCACGTGCCCGTGGTCGCGCTGTGGCAGGGCTCCGCGTCACACGGCCTGGCGATGGTCAGCGTCGACAACGCGCTGGGCATCGCGGAGGCGCTCGATCACCTTCTCGCTCTCGGCCATCGACGTATCGCCTTCATCAGCGGTCGCCCGCTCGGCGACATCGAGGAGCGCTCGGCGGCCTACAAGGCACAGGATGCCGGCCGAGGGCCTGGACATCCCGCCGGGATACGTCCAGCACGTCGCGAATGAACCTGCCGGGGGCGAGCAGGCCCTGAAGGCGCTCATGGCGCTGCCGGTCCCGCCGACGGCCGTCGTGTGCTCGACGGACCAGCTGGCGATCGGCGTCCTCCATGGGGCGGCGATCCGTGGCCTGGCCGTCCCCGACGAGCTGTCCGTGGTCGGCTTCGACGACCTGCCGATCTCGGCGTTCACCGTCCCGTCGCTCACCACCATCCGCATGCCGGTCCGCGAGATGGCGGCTAGGGCGGTTCAGATGGCGATCGAGGGCGCGCAACACGGCGGATCGGTGACGGTCGAGGTGCTGCGCCCTGAGCTCGTCGTGCGACAGTCGACGGCCGTCGTACCGCGACTGGCGACGCCACCAGCCACCACCGCATCCTCGGCACATCGTCGCGCAGCGACGCTCGCACGGGGGACACGGCCATGAAGCCCATGGGAGCGCTCGAGGTCTGGTTCCTCACCGGCAGCCAGGAGCTCTACGGCGATGCGGCCCTCCAGGAAGTGGCACACAACGCCGAGCAGGTCGCCACAGTCGCTTGACGCCTCGCCGACGATCCCGGTGCGCATCGTCTATCGGCCGATCGTGACCATCTGACGAGGGCATCCGACAGCTCTGCCTCGAGGCGAACGCCTCGGACACGTGCATCGGGGTCATCGCCTGGATGCACACCTTCTCACCGGCCCGGATGTGGATCGCCGGGTTGCAGGCGCTCCAGAAGCCGCTCCTCCACCTGCATACGCAGTTCAATCGCGATCTGCCGTGGAACGCGATCGACATGGACTTCATGAACCTGAACCAGGCGGCCCACGGCGACCGTGAGTTCGGCTTCATCGGATCCCGCCTGCGCAGCTCCCGGAAGGTCGTCGTCGGCCACTGGCGCGACCCATATGTCGCCGAGCGGGTCGCTGCCTGGGCCCGGGCGAGTGCCGCCTGGCGCGAATCGCATCGCCTGCGGGTCGCCCGCTTCGGCGACAACATGCGCCAGGTCGCTGTGACCGAGGGGGACAAGGTCGAGGCGCAGATCCGGCTCGGAGTGGCGGTCAACGGATATGGCGTGACCGATCTCGTCGATGCGGTACGGTCGGTCGCCGAGACGGATGTGGATGCCCTCGCCGCCACATACGATCGCGAGTACCTCGTGGCTCCCGATCTTGCGCCCGGCGGCGCGCGCAGGGCCGAGCTCAGGGAGGCGGCGCGGATCGAGGTCGGCCTGCGCGGGTTCCTCGAGGTCGGTGGCTTCGCCGCCTTCACGGACACCTTCGAGGATCTCGACGGCCTGGTGCAGCTGCCGGGCATCGCCGTCCAGCGCCTGATGGCCGATGGCTACGGTTTCGGCGCTGAGGGCGACTGGAAGACGGCTGTCATGGTGCGCCTCATGAAGACGATGGCGACCGGCCTGCCGGGCGGGACGTCATTCATGGAGGATTACACCTACCATCTCGACCCGGACGGGCCGAAGGTCCTTGGCGCCCACATGCTGGAGGTCTGTCCGACGATCGCAGGGGATCGGCCGTCCTGCGAGATCCACCCGCTCTCGATCGGTGCGAGGTCGGATCCCGTCCGGCTCGTCTTCACTGCGGCACCCGGGCCGGCGCTCGTGGTCGCGTTGGTCGACCTGGGCGATCGCTTCCGCTTCGTCGCCAACCAGGTCGACATCGTTCCTCCTGACGAACCCTTGCCGAAGCTCCCGGTCGCTCGTGCGGTCTGGCGACCCCGTCCTGATCTGCGTGTCGCCGCGGAAGCCTGGCTGCGAGCGGGCGGCTCACACCATACGGTCCTGACGCAGGCGGTCGGCCCGGAGCCGCTGGCCGACTTCGCCGAGATGGCGGGCATCGAGCTCCTGGTGGTCGATGCCGATACCCGGGTCTCCGCATTCGTGAAGGAGATGCGCTGGAATCAGGCGTACTACCACCTGGCGCGCGGGCTCTAGCGGGTCGCAGGATGGAGGGCTAGGCGCATGCCGGCGACCGTTCCGTCCGACCTCCGCGACGAGGTCTGGCGCTCGAACCTGAGGCTTGTCGAAGCCGGCCTCGTGACGCTCTCCTTCGGGAACGCGAGCGGCATCGACCGGGCCACGGGCATCGTCCTGATCAAGCCGAGCGGCGTCCCATATGACGAGTTGCAGCCCGAGCAGCTCGTCGCCGTCTCGCTCTCGGACGGCCGACCCGTATCGACCGCCCTTCGACCTTCCTCCGACCTGCCCACGCACCTCGCGCTCTACCGGCGCTACCCGGCGATCGGTGGCGTCGCGCACACCCACTCGATCGAGGCCACGGCATGGGCGCAAGCCGGCCGCTCCATCCCGGTCTTCGGGACCACGCACGCCGACCACTTCAGGGGGCCAGTGCCAGTCAGCCGGCAGCTGACGGCCGATGAGATCGACGGCCAGTACGAGGCCCAGACCGGCCAGGTGATCATCGATGCCATCCAGTTCGCGGGCCTCGATCCGATGTCCATGCCCGCCGTCCTCGTCGCCTCCCACGGTCCCTTCACCTGGGGCCCCAGCGCCGGCGCGGCGGTCGACAACGCGATCGCGCTCGAGGCCATCGCGGCGATGGCTTCTCGGACGATGGCGCTCGACCCGGACGCCCGACCCATCACGGACGCCCTGCTCGAACGGCACCACGAGCGAAAGCACGGGCCGGACGCCTACTACGGCCAGGTGCGACGGTGATCGAAGGCGGTCTGCCGCAGGTCGAGGTCGCCAGGCTGCATGCCCCTGGGGATGTGCGGGTCGATCACGAAGATGCCGCGCGTCCGGGGAGAGGCGAAGTGCGGCTGCGGGTGACGGCGGTCGGCCTGTGCGGCTCCGACATCCGGTGGTATCAGGACGGGGCGATCGGCGATGCACGGCTCGAGCGCCCGCTCGTCCTCGGTCACGAGTTCGCGGGAGTGATCATGGACGGCCCGGCCGCCGGCCAGCGCGTCGTTGCCGACCCCGCCGTCGCGTGCCTGGTGTGCGAGCCATGTCTGGCCGGTCGGCCGAACCTCTGCCAGGCGGGGCGGTTCGCCGGTCACGGTGCCACCGATGGTGCGCTCCGCTCGACCATGACCTGGCCACGCCGGTGCCTCCACCCGCTTCCGGACACGATCGCCGACGAGGAAGCCACCTTGCTGGAGCCACTCGGCATCGCGCTGCATGCCATCGACCTGGCCCGTCCCGGCGTTGGCGGCAGCGCGGGTGTCTTCGGCTGCGGTCCACTCGGCCTGCTGCTCGTCCAGGTCCTCAGGCTCGCCGGCGCATCGAGGGTGGTCGCAACCGACCGGCTCGCCCATCGCCGGTCCGCCGCGGCGACGTCGGGTGCGACCGAGGTCTTCGAGCCAGGCAGCATGACCGGGAACCGGGGCGTCCCGGGCGCACCGGTCGACGTCGCCTTCGAGGTCGCCGGCGACGACGGCGCGCTCCAGGACGCCATACACGCGGTGAGGCCTGGCGGGCGAGTCGTCCTCGTCGGCATCCCCGCCGGCGACCGGACCTCATTCGCGGCCGGGCTCGCACGCCGGAAGGGGATCTCCATGCTCCTCTGCCGCCGCATGCAGCCCGCTGACCTGCCGCGCGCGGCGGCACTCGCCGCGGCTGGCTCGATCAGCCTGACGCCCCTCATCACCGAGCGCTTTCCGATCCGTCAAGCGGCCCGGGCCTTCGAGGCGCTGGTTGCACGGCGTGGCCTGAAGGTCGTCGTCACGCCAGACCTTGGCCTGGCCTAGGGCCGGTTCGGATGGCTCGTCCTGCCTACACCATCGGCGTCGACTTCGGGACCGAGTCGGCCCGCGCCGTCCTTGTCGACGCGGCCGACGGACACGTGCTCGCGACCGCCGTCCATCGGTACCGCAATGGGGTCATCGACGAACGACTTCCGGCGCCCGACGAGGACGTCGTCCTGCCGCCGGATTGGGCTCTCCAGGACCCCGACGACTACCTGGATGCCTTGCGCGTCGGGATCCCCAGGCTGCTGGCGGACTCGGGGGTCGATCCGGCCTCCGTCATCGGCGTCGGCGTCGACTTCACGGCGTGCACGATGCTGCCGACCACCGCCGACGGCACGCCGCTCTGCGCGCTGGACGACCACCGGCGCGACCCCCATGCCTGGGTCAAGCTCTGGAAGCATCACGCCGCCCAGACCGAGGCCGACCAGATCAATGCCGCGGCCCGGGCTCGCGGCGAGCCGTGGCTGGCGCGATACGGAGGCAAGATCTCGTCGGAGTGGTTCTTCCCGAAGGCGCTCCAGATCCTGGACGAGGCCCCGGATGTCTACCACGCTGCCGATCGTCTCGTCGAGGCTGCCGACTGGGTGGTCTGGCAGCTGACCGGCGTCGAGACGCGCAACAGCTGCACGGCCGGGTACAAGGCCATCTGGTCGAAGCGGGATGGCTTCCCGTCCGATGCCTACTTCGCCGCCCTCGACCCGCGCTTCGAGCACGTCGTGGACGACAAGATGTCGCGCCGCGTCGTGCCCATCGGCGAGCGTGCCGGCGGGCTGTCCGGTCAGGCCGCGGCGTGGTCTGGCCTCCGACCAGGGATCGCGGTCGCCGTGGCCAACGTTGACGCGCACGTGTCGGTGCCGGCCGCGGGCGTCACGGAGCCGGGCACGATGGTCGCGATCATGGGCACCAGCATCTGCCACATGGTCCTGGGCGACGCGATGGCGGAGGTCGCTGGGATGTGCGGCGTGGTCGAGGACGGCATCATCCCCGGCCTGTTCGGCTTCGAGGCCGGTCAGTCCGCGGTGGGCGACATCTTCGGATGGTTCGTCGACACCTGCGTGCCGCCGGAATACCACGAGCTGGCGCGGCAGCGTGCGACCGATGTCCATCGGGTCCTCGAGGCGGAGGCGGCACGCTTGCGGCCTGGCGAGTCGGGGCTCCTGGCGCTCGACTGGTGGAACGGCAACCGCTCCGTGCTGGTCGACGTGGATCTGTCCGGTTTGCTGATCGGGGCGACGCTGGCGACGCGGGCATCCGACATCTATCGGGCGCTGATCGAGGCGACCGCCTTCGGGACGCGGGTCATCATCGAGGCGCTCGAGGCCGGAGGTGTGAAGGTGGAACGGATCGTCGCCTGCGGCGGCCTGCCAGAGCGCAACCGCCTGGCGATGCAGATCTTCGCCGACGTCACCGGCCGGGAGATCCGCATCGCAGCCTCGCCGCAGACGCCGGCCCTCGGTTCGGCGATGTTCGCAGCCGTAGCGGCCGGCTCCGAGGCCGGCGGTCACGACACGATCATCGAAGCGTCGCGACGGATGGCTCCCGTCGAAGGCGACGTCGTCCGGCCGATCACAGCCCATGAGCCAGCCTACGACGAGCTCTTCGGCGAGTACGTCCGCCTCCACGACTGGTTCGGTCGCGACGGCAACGACGTCATGAAGCGGTTGAAGCGGCTGCGCGCCGGCGTGATGTCAGGCGCCGCCCTGTCAGGCGACCTGGCGGACCCTGCCTAGTCGACGACTCGAGGCGGCCCGGTGCCGGTGGCACCGGGCTGGTCCGCGATGGTCGCCCTCAGCTGGTCAGCGGCCTCCTCCGGGCTGAGGTCCCGCTGCGGTTCGGCGAGCAGCTCGTAGCCGACCATGAACTTGCGCGCGGAGGCGCGCAAGAGAGGCGGGTATGCGTGGCCGTGCAGCTGCCACGATGCCGTCTCCCGTCCTTCGTCGTGTGGCGCGCCGTGCCAGCCCATCGAATACGGGAAGGGGATCCCGAACAGCGCGTCGTAGCGACCGAGGAGGCGCTTGAGGATCGCCGCCAGCCCGTCGCGCGCCTGGTCGTCGAGGTCGGGGAGCCTGGCGAATGGACGGCGCGGGATGAGCATCGTCTCGTACGGCCAGGCGGCCCAGAACGGCACGATCACCAGCCACTCGGCGTCCTCGTCCACGACCCGCGGGCCAGCCAATTCCTGCTGCGCGTAGTCAGAGAGGAGCCGCCGCTGGGTTCGTTCATGGTGGCGCCGCTGGGCCGCGTCTTCCTTAGCAGCCTGGCTCGGGGTGGCCGTGCCCGCCCAGATCTGGCCGTGCGGATGCGGATTCGACGCACCCATCGCCAGCCCACGGTTCTCGAAGACCTGGACCCAGCGATACCGGCGTCCGAGTTCGACCGTCTGGTCGGCCCAGACATCGACGACCCGGCGCACGGCCTCGTGGGGAAGTCGGCCCAGGTCGAGGTCGTGGCGCGGCGTGTAGCAAAGGACACGGCACGTTCCCGCCTCGGTCTCGGCACGCAGCAGCCCGTCCTCGAAGGACGAGCTGGCATCACCTGGCGAGAGCGCTGCGAAGTCGTTGGTGAACACGAAGGTCTCGGTGTAGGACGGGTTCAGAGTCCCGCCGGCACGCGCGTTCCCCGGGCATAGCGAGCAGGCGGGGTCGAATGCAGGCCTGGTTTCGAGGTGGGCGGCCTCGATCGCGCCGAGCCATGGCCGCGCGTCCCGGCCCGCCGACACCAGGATCCATTCATCGGTCAGCGCGTTGTAGCGTCGGTGGGGCGACGGCGGCGGGCTTGGCCTCATGCCTGCCGCCCGGCGACATCCGCCTCCAGCACGCCGGCGCCATCGACCGCTCCGACGGCCCAGATCCTCGGGAGCAGGCCCGTCCGCATCTCGTACTCGCGCGTGAGCCGAGCAGCGACTGCCTCCGCGCGACCGGCTCGGACGAGCGTGAGCGTGCAGCCACCAAAGCCCGCGCCCGTCATGCGCGCGCCCACCACGCCAGGCGTCGCCATCGCGATCTCGACGAGGGCGTCGAGCTCGGGAGAGCTGACCTCGAAGCGGTCGCGCAGGGACACGTGGCTGGCCAGCATCGATCCGCCCACGGTGTCGAGGTCGCCCGATTCGAGCGCCGCCACGGTCGCCAGGACGCGCGCGTTCTCCGTGATGACGTGCCGGGCCCGCTGGTAGGCGATCGGATCGACGACGTCGCGATGTCGCTCGAGCATCGCCTCGTCCACGTCGCGCAGCGACCGCACGGAAGGTTCGCGCCGGGCGATGCTCGTGACCGCTCGCTGGCACTCCGCGCGACGCTCGTTGTACGCCGAGCCATCGAGTCGCCGCGGCATCCCCGTGTGGGCGACGATGAGCGCGAGCTCATCGGGGAGCGGCACGACCCGATGTTCCCTGGTGCGGCAGTCGAGGAGGATGGCGGCACCCTGGACGCCGTTTGCGGCCGCGTACTGGTCCATCAACCCGCAGCGGACGCCGACATAGTCGTTCTCTGCGCGTTGGCAGAGGACGGCGAGGCCGCGGCCATCCAGGGCCGGAGCGGAGCGACCGGACAGGGCCCAGGCACAGGCGAGCTCGAACGCCGCTGAGGAAGCCAGACCTGACCCGATCGGAACGGTGCTGCCGAGCACGCCATGGAACCCGTGCACTCGGTGGCCATCGGAGGCCAGGGCCCAGGCAACCCCGGCCAGGTAGTCGCGCCAGTCGCCCTGCCGTGGGCCGGGATCGTCGAGGCGGACGGAGCCTGTCTGACCGGTCGCGAGCAGCGTGAGCGTCGCCGTCAGATCATCGGTCGGTCGATAGGCGATGCGCACCTCGAGGTCGATCGCAGCCGGCAGGACCAGCCCGTCGTTGTAGTCCGTGTGCTCGCCGATGAGGTTGATCCGCCCTGGCGCTCGCACGATGCGGGTCGCCCCGACTGCGGCTGGCACCTCAGTGTGCAGGTCCTCGACGGCGGCCAGGAGCCTACCGACCGAGATATCTTCGACGGTGGCGATCGCTGGCGCCGCGTGACCACGCATCATGCCGACATCGTAGTCGCGCGCCGTCGACCGCGGGCACCTCCTAGAACGGCGGCCAGGGCACGGCTGGCCAGTCGGGGCTGGGCATCGGGAAGTGGGGATCCGTCAGCAGCGCTTCCACGCGGGCGACGGTGGCCGCGATCTCATCAGCGTGCAGATGAGCACTCAGGGCGCCATCGAGCGGGCCGTGCAGCGCGGCACGCAGCGCACGGAGCTCGTCGAGCTCGGCAGGGCTCAGCGGCGTGCCACGCCAGCCCCAGAGGATGGTTCGCAGCTTCGGCTCGACCGAGAAGCAGACGCCGTGGTCGACGCCGAGCAGACGACCGTCGGGCAGGGGCAGCAGGTGGCCGCCCTTTCGATCGGTGTTGTTGACCACCGCGTCGAAGAGGGCGATCCGACGCAGCGCCGGCGTGCCAGACCGGAGGGCCGATACCAGGTCGAAGCTCTGGTCGACGTCGATCCACTGCTGGGCCATCCCAGCGCCGAACGGGCCATCGTCACGGAAGACGGTCACTGGCACCACCGCCCAGCCGGCCGCCTCGGATACGAGGTAGGCAGCCACCTCGCGGTGCGCGAGGGTGCCATCGGGGAAATCCCACAGCGGCGCCTCGCCGGCGATCGGCTTGTAGACGCAGCGGATCTCTGCCAGGCCAACGACTCGAGCGAAGCCGACGAAGGAGGCGTTCGAGGCCTCGATGAGCCGACCATCCAGCTCGAGCTCGCCCTCGCGCAGAGCGCGCGCGATGCGCTCGCCATCCGGCTGATCGCTCAGTGGACGTACCCGTTGCGGCGGGGACAGAGATGGCCCTGCGGATCGAGCGGCTCGCCGCATACGGGACAAGGCGGCCGACCGCCAGCCACCGCCCGGGCCGCCCGACGGGTGAAGGCGTAGACGGCCGGCGCCTCGAGGAACACGCGCACGAGGTCGGGCCCATCGGGATCGTCGTCCTCGACCTCAGGCGGATCCTCTTCATCCTCGACCATGGCGCGGGTCTCGATCATCGCGCAGCCGCGCCCGACGTCCCAGCCCATCGCGATCGTGCCGACCCGAAACGACTCGCGGATGGGCTCGTCGAGCGGCGCCGTGTCGTCCTCGCCGGAATCGATCGGGGGCAGCTCGACACCTCGCTCGCGGATGGCGTCGAGCAGGTCGACCAGGCGCTCGGCCATCAGGGCGACCTGCACCTTTTCGAGGGCCACGGTCACGTGGCGGTCACCCTCGCTCGCCTGGAGATAGAACGTCCGACTGCCGGGCTGGCCGATGGCGTCGGCCACGAATCGGTCGGGGGCATCGAAGACGTGGATGCGACGGGTCATGCGCTCTTCATACCACGGATGCGCCCGGGACGGCCACGGACGTTACTCCGACGGCGCATCGGTGGCCCGTGGGCTCGGTACCATCGATGCGATGCGACGGATCCTCCTCTGGGCGTCCCGCAACCGCTGGCTCAAGGCGCGGCTGCCCCGCTTCGGTTGGGTCCGGCGGGCTACCCGGCGCTTCATGCCCGGCGAGACGGCCGAGGCTGCCCTTGACGCAGCCGTGACCCACCAGGCGTGGGGTGTCGATGCCGTCTTCACGCTGCTGGGCGAGAACCTGACCGACCTCACCGAAGCCCGGACCGTGGCCGAGGCCTACCACGCGCTCATCGACGAGATCGCCGGCCGCGGCGTCGACGCGGAGATCTCGCTCAAGCTCACGCAGCTCGGCTTCGACCTCGACGCGGTGACGGCCTTCGAGCACTTCGACGCGCTCGCCAGCCACTCCGCACAACGGGGCAGCTGGGCCTGGATCGACATGGAGGGCAGCGCCTACACCGAGTCGACCATCGAGTTCTACGAGCGGGCAAGGGCGAGACATGAAAACGTGGGCATCTGCCTGCAGGCTTACCTCTACCGCACGCCGGCCGACATCCAGCGGCTGCTGGCCGTGAAACCGGCCATCCGCCTCGTCAAGGGTGCCTACGACGAGGCCAAGGCCGTCGCTTATCGGTCCCGACCGGAGGTCGACGGCTCCTTCCTTGCCCTCTCGGCCCAGCTCCTCGAGGCCGTCCGTGATGACCGCGCCCGGTTCGTCGCGGCGACCCACGACGTCTCGCTCATCGAACGCATGACGCGCGTCGGAGCAGCCATCGGACTGGCACCCGGCCAGATCGAGATCCAGATGCTCTACGGCATCCGGACCGACCAGCAGCGCCGGCTGTCGCGAGCCGGCTACGACGTACGGGCGCTCATCGCCTACGGCGTCGCCTGGTATCCCTGGTACATGCGCCGGCTGGCTGAGCGGCCGGCGAACGTCTGGTTCGCGCTGCGTCAGATGCTGCCCTGGTAGGCGACACCACCGCGCTGGGGCGCCGGTCCTACCGGCGCGTGCCGACGAGCAGGACGCCGTTCCAGAGGACGTAGTGGGACCGGAAGGTCTCGCGATGGATGACCCGACCATGCATGTCGCGCACCGTTCGCGTGACCGCGACATCCATCCCGTCGGCGGGGTACTCCGTGCGCTCGCTCTGGCCCACCCGAAGGCGGCTGGTACGAACGGCACGGTCCGTGGCGCGGATGCGGTTCGAGACCTGTGGTCGGCTGAAGCTGACCTGGCGCGTCTGCTCGAGGGCGAAGAACTGGACCCGTACCCAGCCGAAGCCGTACTGGGTGCTGATGAAGATCGGATTCGGCGTGTCGTTGCGGAAGCGCATGTCCTGGACGATGCGTCCGGCCTGGGTCGAGACCGTGGCATCGAGCCCGAGGGGATAGCGCGAGATGTAGTAGGAGTGGTTGTCACGGGTCAGGATGTCGAGGCCCGCCCGGGCGGCTGCGTTGAAGACCGTCGTCGAGGCGGAGCAGATGCCGCCGGCCACGGCGCCGGTCGGATCCGTGTGATCGCCCCTGATCACTCCGCCCATGCGGTAGCCCCGTGCCCACGACAGCGGACCCACGGTGCGCACGAAGTCGAAGATCGTGCCCGGCTTGATGACCATGCCGTTGATGATCCGGGCCGGCAGGTGGATGTTGACCCCGTTGCCGTTGTGGCTGCCCTGCGGGAAGTAGGTCGTCCAGCTCGACAGGAGGACCACCTGTGGCACGATCTGCGACGCTTCGGCGGCCGACAGCTTGATCTCCACGCCCCGAGTGGCGACGGCGATGGCGCCGCCCTCGGGCAGCCCCACCCGGCGTCCGATGACCCTGGCGACCACGCGCTGCGATGTCGTCGCCGTATCGAGCTGGCGACCCGGGCGGCCGGCCACGAAGCCGAACTTCTTGCCCGCCTTGGTGATCAGGAAACGTGTCTCGAGCGGCTTGCGCTTGACCTTCTTGGCGAGCGTCGCGACATCGGCCTTGACGGCCGCCGGGTCGATGACCGGGACCGAGCCGTGAGGACCGGCGACGAGCTCGAGCCACGCACGCACGCGCTTGCCGATGAACGTCCAGTGCCGCCCGCCGAGCGTCACGGTCACAGGCCGAGCCATCTGCGCGACGGCGATCTTGGTGCCGAGGACATCGACGTCGTTGCTGCTCGACTCGAGCGTCACCGGCGTCGACGCGACCTCGATCGGCGCCGTCGCCGACGGGTCGGCCAGGGCGGGGGCCAGCGCCGCGGCCAGCTTGCCTTGATCGACCGCGATGCCCGTCACGTCGGACGAGATGACCAGTCGTCGTCCGATGAGGGCCACGGAAGCCGGCCTCGGCACCAGGCGTTTGGCGGCAGCGTGCTGGGCGATCCAGGCATCGAGCACGTTGCGATCGAAGGCCATCACGGGCTGGATGGGTCGGCCAGCGGTCAAGGCACCGAGTCGATCCTGAAGCTGCTCTTCGAGCGTGGCACCCCGCCCGATGGTCATCGCCGCGGCCAGGGTGGCCGCCACGGCCGGCGTGCGGCCGAGGTCGGCGAAGGTCGGTCGCAGCCGGGTGCCAGCCATGTTGATCGACGCGCTGCCCCCGAAGCGCTCGGCCAGGACGGGGGTCAGGGCTGCCGTCGCCTGGTCCGTCGTCATGCCGCCGATATCGACGCCCGCGATGCTGACGCCGGGGTAGGCCTGGCCGTCGTGGATCCGCTCATAGGCGGTCCACGCTCCGGCCAGGATGGCCGCCACGGAGGCCGCGAAGAGGGTCAGCCCGAGGACCAGGGCGAGCACCACCTTGAGGCCGAAGGGCAGGTGGCGCTCGGCGACGGGCTCGAGGCGGATCTGTTCCGGATGGGTGACGGTCTGTTCCGGGTGGGTGACGGCCAACGGTCGGTCTCTCCGGCGCGCGACGGCGCCTGTCTGCTCCCGTGTCATCGCGCGGTCGAGAACCGGACCGTCGTTCCCCCGGGGAGCGCCATGTTGGGGCCCAATCGTCCGGACCGCAAGACCCACTGGTCATGGTCGCTGATCGACCCCCGGAGCGGGCCCTACGCGACCCGACTTGCTGCACCCAACGGCGGTCCCGTAGCATCACCCGCATGACACTCCCCACAGAACCGATCGGCAGCATCCCCCGACCCAGGGCGCTCCAGGACGGCATGCAAGCTGCCGCCGCCGGCGAGATCTCGTCCGAGACGCTCGAGGCCCTGTTCGACGACGCGGTGCGCGACACCGTGCGTCGCTTCGAGGAGACCGGCTCGACCGTCATCACCGACGGCGAACAACGGAAGCAGAGCTTCGCCACCTACCCGGTCGCTGGCCTCACCAGCCTCACCTCGGGCGGCGTGATCATCCCCTTCGAGGACGGTCACACGCGTCAGTTGCCGGTCTTGACGGAGGCTCCCTTCCGATACGCGACCTACGCCTGGTCCTATCTCGATGGCGCCCGACGGCATACGGACGCCCAGCTGAAGCAGGCCGTCATATCCGCGTCCGCGATCAGCCTCATGTATCCCGGGGACGGCATCACGGGCTACCCGCGCGAGGCCTTCATCGAGGACCTGGTGAGCGAGGCGGCGTCCGAGATGCGCGGCTGCCTCGACCGTGGCGCGATCGTCCAGATCGACTTCACCGAGGCCCGCCTGTCGCTCAAGCTCGACCCGTCGGGTGGGCTTCTCGGCGCGTTCGTCGACCTCAACAACCGTGTCCTCGAGGGCCTCACCGACGACGAACGGTCGCGGGTCGGCGTGCACTCGTGTCCGGGCGGAGACCAGGATTCGACGCATAGCGCCGACATCGACTACGCAGAGCTCCTGCCGGCCCTGTGCCGGCTGAACGTGGGCTCCTTCTACGTCCAGCTCGCCAGCGAGGCAGACCGCGAGCCTGCGCTCAGGATCCTCGGCCAGCGCGCAGGCGAGCGCCGCGTCTTCGTCGGCGTGACCGACCCCATCGATCCGCGCGTCGAGACCCCTCAAGAAGTCCGCGACCGGGTCCTCGAGGCGGCCCGTTACATCGATCCGAGCCACCTGGGCACGACCGACGACTGCGGCTTCTCACCGTTCGGTGACGACACCTCGACCTCGCGCGACACGGCCTTCGCGAAGATCCAGGCGCGCGTCACCGGGACGGCCATGGCATCGAGCGTGCTCGGAGTCTGAGCCGGCCATCGCTCGCGAGTCCTGATCGGTTGCGGCGGCGCCGAAAGGCTTGTCAGCGTGTCCTTGAGCATGCTACCTTTCTGAAACAAGGTAGTATGCGAAGGGGAATATGCATCCATCGAAGCTCAGCCCGCTACGCAAGGGGCTCCTGGAGTTCCTGATCCTCGACATCGTCTCCTCGGGCGACGTCTATGTCGCAGACATCCTGGGGCGCTTAGCCAAGACCGACTTCGCGACCCGCGAGGGCACGCTCTACCCATTGCTCAGCAAGATGCGGAGCGAGGGCTTGCTCGACTACGACTGGCGGGAGTCGGCCGCGGGGCCGCCGCGCAAGTACTACCGCCTGACTGGGTCGGGACGGGACCATCTCGGCGAGTTTCGAGCGTATTGGGCCTCGCTGACCTCACTCATCGACGAACTGGGAAGGTGACTCATGGACAAGACGACCGTCATCAGCCTGAACGGGCATACCCGCAGGTACTCGCTCGAGCAGGACGCGTACGACCGGCTGGCGCGGTACCTCGATCGAGCCGCCTCACGCTTGCAGGCCGATCCCGACCGCGCGGAGGTCCTGGGCGACCTCGAGCGATCGGTCGGCGACAAGCTCGACGTGCTGCTCGGAGCCGACGATCGCCTGGTCACGTCCGCCGACATCGAGGGCATCCTCGACGAGATCGGCGCGGTCGACACGGGCCACGGTCCGTCGCCCGAGGAGGCCGCCCCACCACCACCTGCCCGCCGTCTCCAACGGATCCGCGAAGGTCAGATGCTCGTCGGCGTCTGCAACGGCCTCGCAGCGTATGCCGACATTCGGGTGGACTGGGTGCGAACGCTGTTCGTCTTCGCAACGCTCCTCACGGGTGGCTTGTTCGTGGTGGTCTATGTCGTGATGGCGTTCATCCTGCCCGTCGCCCCGACGCGCGAGGCGTCATGAGCGACCGGCCGATGCCCTTACGGCGTCGGGGCACGGTCGACCGATCCCAAGCCGAGCCACGATGCCAGGGCTTCGAGCTCGGCGTCGACGGCGTCGGTCATCGCGCGAGTGAGGGGGATGTCCCGGTGGATGGCCCGCACGAGCAGTTTCGAGCCCTTGCGATCGGCCGTGGCGTCCACCTTGCCCACTAGCTGCTGGTGGTGGAGGATCGGCAGCGCGAAATACCCCCACCGGCGCTTGCCCTCGGGCTTGTACATCTCGAGGACGTACTCGAAGTCGAACAGCTCGACAGCGCGCGTCCGGTCATAGGGCAGGCGGTCGAACGGCGACAGCAACGCAGTCCGTCCTTGGAACGGCTGGCCGAGCGCCTCTGGGTCCACGCGCCACGTCCCGCGCACACCCTCGACCGTCGCTGGCTCGCCCACATCGCCGACGACATTCGGTTCGACTGGGACGGCGGTGCCCTTCGCGCGGGCGATGCCCAGCGAGCGCAGGCGCCGTTCGTTCTGGATCCGATGCGCTTCGTCTGCCGGGACGACAGGTGTATCCGCCGGGTAGACCCGCTCGGCCAGGTCCCAGACACGTTGCCGCCCGATGCGACCCGCGATGGCGAGCTGGCCGCAGATCCCAAGGAGCTCCAGCATCTGCGTGACGTTGCGGTCGTTGGTCCAGCCCGACGACGGCCACGGGACCACGCTGGTGTCCGGGATGTCTCGTGACATCAGCGGCCCCGACGTGCCGAGCCGCTCCAGGATGTCCCGCCGGAACCGATCGTTGGCCCGCAACCACTCCCGTGCCCGCGCATGGCTGGGCCGGTTCGCCATGTCCGCGAGATAGAGGCCAAGGTCGCTCATCGGCCGGACCACGGCGTTGTACTCGAAGAGCGTCCGGTCCTGCTCCAGCGCCTGCTGCAGCTGTTCCGGCCGGTACGACGATCCGAGGCGGCTCCAGAGGACCAGGTCCGCGCTCGGCGCGATGGCGGCCGTCGGATCGAGCTGCAGGAACGTCAGGCGCTCGACGACCGCCAGCAGGTCGGTCGGTCGCGGTGCATCCAACAGTTGGGCTTGGATGGCGATGCGCCGCGCTTGCGCGAGATCCAGTCGATGGACGGCCACGCAACGAGCATACAAAGACCGGGAGGCGAGCCGCGCAGCTCGGCGGCGGCGACAGCTGGAGCATCGTCGCGGCGAGGTGCAAGATACGCCGAGCCAGTGCTATCGTCCCGCGGCGAGGAGGATGAGATGGCCCAACGCGCATCGCTCTACGCATCGAGGCGATCGTTGCGCTGGCTCGCGGCCGGCGTGCTCGTGCTGTCGAGCGCCGCATGCGGAGCCGGCTCGACGGCGCTGACGGCAGGTCCGGCGACACCGGCCGCCACCGCTGTGCCGAGCAGCCCGGCGACGCCCGCCGCCACCGCGAGCCCCGCTCCGTCGCCTGCGGCCTCTACGGCCGTCACCGGCAGCTGCCTGCCACCCGCGCTGTTCGCGCTCTTCAAGGAACACGAGATCGCCAACATCCCGATGGCACAGCGCATCGCGCTCGCCGACGCGCTCGACGCCTACGACTTCGGGACGGACACGAACAGCGTCACCGTGCGGGACAACCTCGTGAAGGACCTGCGTGGCACGCAGGGATCGAACCAGGATCCGCAGCTCGACTGGGGGATGACCATCGCGGGAGGGTTCCTGCGGGTCGCATCCTGCTAGCGACCCAGCGACGGGGGTCGCGCCGCCTTCGGCTTGTCGCGCCCATATCTTGTGGAGTTGGCTGGCGAGGAAGGATTCGAACCTTCAATCCCCT
The DNA here is from genome assembly GCA_963833535.1 of uncultured Chloroflexia bacterium. Classification (GTDB taxonomy): domain Bacteria; phylum Chloroflexota; class Limnocylindria; order Limnocylindrales; family CSP1-4; genus CSP1-4. The sequence goes on from CAWHYC010000008.1 coordinate 225,013, forward strand.
GATCCAGAGTCAGGTGCCTTACCGTTAGGCCACTCGCCAGCGAGCCCGTTTCGGGGACTCGAGTCTACCCTCTGCAACGGGTCCCCTCAACGTCGCGGCTGCCCGACAGGCGGCGACGGGTCGCGCTACCGGTCCTGGGCTTGGACCTTCGCCCACGTGTCCTTGAGCGTCACCGTCCGGTTGAAGACGAGCGCGCCGGGCACGGAATCCGGGTCCGCGCAGAAGTAGCCGAGCCGCTCGAACTGGACCGTCTCTCCGACCCCCGCCTCGGCGAGGGCAGGCTCGACGAACCCCTGGACGACCGTCTCGGAGGCCGGATCGAGGTCGGCCAGCAGGTCCCCATCGGCCCCCGGATCGGGCCGCGAGAAGAGATGGCGGTAGAGTCGGATCTCGGCGGGCACGGCATCCGCCGCCGAGACCCAATGCAAGGTCGCCTTCGGCCGCCGGCCATCCGGGGCGTCACCGCCTCTGGTCGACGGGTCGTATGTGCAGCGCAGCTCCACGACGCCGCCAGATGCGTCCTTGACGACGCCCGTGCAGGTCACGAAGTACGCGGACCGTAGCCGCACTTCGCGGCCCGGTGCCAGGCGGAAGAACTTCGGCGACGGCTCCTCCATGAAGTCGTCGCGCTCGATCCACAGCTCGCGCCCGAACGTCACGCCGCGGGTCCCCGCGGCCGGGTCCTCTGGGTTGTTGACGACGTCCATCACTTCGACCTGCCCCTCGGGATAGTTCTCGATGACCACCCTCAGGGGATCGATGACGGCGAAGCGCCGCGGTGCCGTCCGGTTGAGCACGCTCCGGACCGCATGCTCGAGCTGGCCGACCTCGATGGTGCTGTCGGCTTTGGCGACCCCGATCATCGTCGCGAAGTCGCGGATGCCCTCGGCTGGAAAGCCGCGCCGACGGAGGCCGCGGACCGTCGGCATCCGTGGGTCGTCCCAGCCCCGGACGTGCCCTTCGTTGACGAGCCGCAGGAGCACCCGTTTCGAGAGCACGGTGTACGACAAGTTGAGCCTGGCGAACTCGATCTGGTGCGGCTTCGAGGGTACCGGCAGGCTGTCGATGAGCCAGTCGTAGAGCGGGCGGTGGGCCTCGAACTCGAGCGTGCAGATCGAGTGGGTCACGCCCTCGATGGCGTCCGATTGACCATGCGCGAAGTCGTAGGTCGGGTAGATGCACCAGGCATCGCCCGTGCGCGGGTGCGCAGTGTGCAGGATGCGGTAGAGGACGGGGTCGCGCAGGTTGATGTTGGGGCTGGCCATGTCGATCCGCGCCCGCAGGACTCGCGCGCCGTTGGGGAACTCGCGACTCCGCATGCGCTCGAAGAGGTCCAGGTTCTCCTCGGTCGAGCGGTCCCGCCACGGGCTGTCGCGGCCGGGCTCGGTGAGCGTGCCGCGGTGCTCGCGGATCTCGTCTGCCGAGAGGTCGTCCACGTACGCCTTGCCGGCGCCGATGAGGTGAACGGCCCAGGCGTAGAGCTGCTCGAAGTAGTCCGACGCGTGGTAGAGGTGCTGGCCCCAGTCGAACCCCAGCCAGCGCACGTCCGCCTCGATGGCGTCGATGTACGCCTGCTCTTCCCGCTCCGGGTTGGTGTCGTCGAAGCGGAGGTGGCAGCGGCCACCGAACTCGCTCGCGATGCCGAAGTTGAGGCAGATCGACTTGGCGTGCCCGATGTGCAGATACCCGTTGGGTTCCGGCGGAAATCGCGTCACGATCGAGGTCTGCCGTCCTTCTCGCAGGTCGGCGGCCACGATGTCCCGGATGAAGTCGGTCCGTTCTGGGTCGGGCGGTGTCTGGAGGGTCATGTCGAGGGCGCGCTCAAGCTACACGGGGCCCTTGGGGAGATGGCTGGCGAGCAAGGACTCGAACCTTAAATCCCCTGATCCAGAATCAGGTGCCTTACCGTTTGGCCACTCGCCAGTGACGGTCGGGATTGTAGCCGAAGCCATGGCTCAGCCGGCTCGGGGCGCGGTCGCCAGCCGCACTCGGCCACGGGGCATCGCCACCAGCCCGACGATCATCGCCAGCACCCCAGCGACGGCTGCCAACCCGAAGACGGCCGCGTAGCCTTCGCTGCCGTAGACCAGGCCGCCACCGACGTTGGCGATGATGGCGGCCAGGCCGAAGGCCGTCGTCTGGTACAGCGATTGACCCGTGCCCTGGAGCCGATCGGGCAGCAGGGTGGCGATGGTCAGCACGGCCGCCACGCCGATGCCGGCGAAGCCGAAACCGGTCGCGATCCGGGTGGCAACGATAAGGGTCGGTGCGTCGAGCACCATCCACGAGACGAAGCAGGCCGTGTAGACGAGCGTCGAGGCCAGGAACACCGCCCGGATGCCGAAGCGCTGCGCCAGGCTGCCCATGACCAGGAAGGCCGGGATCTCCGCGAACGCCGAGACGCCGGCAGACAGCGCGATCGTTGACGGCTCAGCGCCAAGCTGCTGGAGGCGGACGGATAGGAACGTGAAGCCGGCCAGGATGCCGACGTGGATGAGCCCGATCGCCAGCAGTGCCAGGGGCAACCTCGGGGCGAGGGCCAGCGCGACGCTGACCGAGCCGAACCGCGCGGTCGAGGTCGGGCTGGTCTCGGTGTCCGGCACGAGCGGTGTGGAGCGAGCCAGCGTGTCTCCGCCGGCGGGGTCGCTCCCGCGCGTCGTTGGCGCCATGGCTCGGAGGTTGGCGCGCTCCACGTCCGGCACGAAGACCGCGCTGCCGACCACGACGAGCGCGGCCAGCCCGAACAGGATCGGCATGGGCGCATAGCCGGACTGGTCGTAGACGAAGCCCGCCACGATGGCTGCCAGCGCGAAAGAGAGGCTCGACATCAAGCGGACGCGCGCGTAATCCCGCCGGGCATCCCGGACGCCATTGACCGCCAGCGCGTCGGACAGCGGCGCGAAGGCCGACTCGAAGGCCGAGAAGACGATGAAACAGACGGCGACCACGATCGGCGGCACCGGAAGCAGCGTCACAGCCAGCGCCAGGGCACCCCCGATGGCCGAGAGTTGCAGCGCGCGCGGCCGCCCCAGGAGCACATCGGCCACGTGGCCCCAGATGGGCACGGAGGCGGTGAAGGCGACGGCAGACAGCGCGGTCACGACGCCGACGCCGACGACGTCGAAGCCTCGGCCGAGCAGGATGACGGCGATGAACGGGTACACGACCCCGACGGCGCCGCCGACCGCCAGGAAAAGGGATCGCAGGGCCCTCATGCGGGCCCTGCCCTCGCGAGCCCGGTGGGCGTCACCCGAGGCTGGGCAGGACCTGGTCCTGCATGAGCGCTCCCGCGAACAGCTCGCCGCGCTCAGCCAGGCGAGCCGGCATCGAGGTCATCGTCCAGCGGTCGGCCCGCAGCCCCGGGTCGTCCAGCTCATCCCAGTCGATCGGTGCCGAGACCGGCGCCGTGCCCACCGGCCGCACCGAGTAGGGCGCGACCAAGGTCTTGTTGCTCGCGTTCTGCGTGTAGTCGAGGCGAGCGCGGCCGCGCCGGTCGCGAACCGTCCACTCCCACGAGATCAGCTCCGGCACCGTGGCGCCCACGGCCCGGCTGAGCGCCTCGACCCAGGCGGACGTCTCCGCGAACGTGTAGCGGGGCTCGACCGGGATCCAGACCTGGATGCCCCGTTTGCCCGTCACCTTGGGATATCCACGCACGGCGAGGTGCCCGAGCGCGGTGCGGTAGAGACGGGCCAGGACGAGCACCTCCGGCCAGGTCGTCTTGGGTCCCGGATCGATGTCGATGAGCGCGTAGGTCGGTCGGTGGGCGGCCTCGGTGCGCGAGGTCCAGGGGTGCAGCTCGATGGCCGCCTGGTTGGCCAGGAAGGCGAGCGCGGCCACGCGGTCCGCCACAGCGTAGGTGTGTGAGTCCTTCGGGTTGTGGCTCTCGTAATGCCAGCGCGCCAACCACGTTGGTGCGTGCTTGGGCACCTCCTTCTCCCAGAAGTGCGGGCCGCCGGTCCCGTTCGGGTAGCGCGTCAGGGTCAGCCCGCGATCCTGCAAGTAGGGCAGGATGGCCGGCGCCATGGTCACGTCGTAGCGGATCAGGTCGCGCTTGGTCAGTCCCGCGTCCGGGAAGATGACCTTGTCGAGGTTGGTCAGCCCGACCTCGTGGCCGCCGACCGACCACGTGCCGGCGGCGCCCATGGCGTCGAGCGCGGCGAGCTCGTCCGGGGTCGCGGACTGGGCAGGCCCATCGGCCCCGGGCTGCGATCGAGGCACGGCAGACGTCGCCTCATTGGCTGCTGGTCGAGTCGGTTGCGTGGGTCGGTCGGTCGTCTTCGTCGTCGAGTCGTAGGGCCCCTTCGTCGTCGGTCGGTCGTCCGACGGTCGTGCGGTCGGGCGCTCGCGGCGAACCGTGCGCGGGTCCTTCTCGGGCTCGATGCCCCGGTAGGCCGCCTGACGGATGAGCTCGTCACGGGTCCACTCTGCGAACTCGACGCGGACGACGAGCTGGGGCTCGATCCAATGGACGCGCGGGAGGCGTGGCGGTGCGTCGAACGGGCTTGTGTCACGGGCGATGGCGGCCATGCGGGCGATCAGGTCGCGACGCGTCCGAGCGTCGAGCCCGCTGCCGACCTCGCCCGCGAATCGGAGACGACCCTCGTCGTCGTAGACGCCCAGGACCAGCGAGCCAAGGTCCCGATGCGCGACGCTGCCAGGCTCCCAGCCGGCGACGACGAACTCCTGCTCCGGCCAATTCTTGATCTTGAGCCAGGCATGCGACCGGCGGCCCGGCTCGTAGCGGCTCGACCGCCGCTTGGCCATGATGCCCTCGAGTCCCTCCGCCTGGACCGAGGCGAAGAGGGACTCGCCGTCGGCCTCGATGTGCCCGGCGTAACGGACGAGCGGGTGGTCGCGGAGGACGCCTCGCAGCCGGACCTTTCGTTCGTCGAGCGGGAGGTCGAGCAGCGACTCGCCGTCGAGGAAGAGGAGGTCGAAGACCTGGTAGACGATGGGCACGCTGACGTCGCGGCGCTGCTGGAAGCCGGCCCGAGCCTGCAGCAGCGCGAACGACGGTCGGCCGGCCTCGTCGAGCGCGACGACCTCGCCGTCGACGATCGCCTGCTGAGCGTCGATCCAGTCCGGAGGCGCCGCCGCGAGGTCCGGGAAGTAGCGCGCGGCATCGCCTCGATTCCGGGTCCATAGGCGCGCCTTGCCATCTCTGACGACCGCCTCGACTCGATAGCCATCCCACTTGACCTCGAAGAACCAGTCGTCATCAGTGAACGGCCGCTCCGAAAGGGTGGCCGTCATCGGGGGGATGAAGTCGGGCATCGGGACGCTCGGATGACGTGGGCTCGGCACGCTTCGAGGGTACCGCGTCACGGCGCCGTAGACTGCCGGCCGTGACCCTCGACGACGCCGCTGTCGCACGGCTCCAGGCGGCCGTCCTGAACTGGTTCGACCGGCAGGCCCGTGCCTTCGACTTCCGTGGCATCCGCGATCCGTACGCGATCCTCGTCTCCGAGGTCATCCTCCAGCAGACCCAGGCGACGCGTGGCGAACCTGCCTGGCGCGCGTTCATGGATCGCTTCCCGACGGTCGACGTCCTGGCGGCTGCGCCGTCAGCCGACGTGCTCCGCCAGTGGTCCGGCCTGGGCTACAACCGCCGCGCGCTCAATCTGCAGCGCGCCGCCCGTGCCATCGTCGAGCGGCACGGCGGGCGGGTGCCTGACGACCTGGCCGTGCTCGAGGCACTGCCGGGCGTCGGGCCCTACACCGCGCGGGCCGTGGCCGCGATCGCCTTCGGAATGCCGGTCGGGCCGGTCGACACCAACGTCCGGCGGGTGCTGGGTCGCGTCGTGGCAGGGCACGGCGGTGCGCGCGATCCCGGCGTGGCGATGGCGCCGCGGGACCTCCAGGCGACGGCCGACGCCGTCGTGCCGCTCGACAGGCCGGCCGATTGGACCGCGGCGCTGATGGACATCGGTGCCACGCTCTGCAAGCCGTCGCAGCCGGACTGCGCCGCGTGTCCGTTCGTCGAGGAGTGCCGGTTCGCGACACTTGGTGCGGTGGCCGTGGGCGCTGGCGCCGCCCCGGCCAGGGTTCGAGCAGCCGAGGCCGCGGCGCCGTACGAGACCACGAACCGCTGGCTCCGGGGCCGGATCATGGCCCGTCTGAGCGGGGCGGACGGGGACGCTTGGCTGACGATCGCGGCGCCCATCGGCGCGCACGGGCCAGATGCCGTGGCCGCGGCGCTCGGCCAGCTTCGATCCGAGGGGCTGGCCGAGACCGACGGCTCGGGCCGCTGGCGGCTCCCGGTCGACTGACTGGCCGTCGGCAGTACGATGGCGGCGCCGTGACGACACCGATCAGCGACGCGACCATGCCCGTGCCGCTGCCCTCGACCGACCCCTATCTGGCCGATCCGGACCTCGACCTGGCCCTCCTCGCGACACGTTGGCGGCCGACGAGGACCCGGGCTGCGATGGGTGGCGAGGCGATGCGCGGCGCCGACCACAAGGCTCAACGCCTGGGTGTCAGCGGCGAAGCGCTGATGGAGGAGGCTGGAGCCGCTGTGGCGGCCGCCATCCGTGCCCTGCTGGCGACGACCGAGCGAGTCGGCCACGGACCGGTGTTGATCCTGGCCGGCCCCGGCAACAACGGCGGCGATGGCAGCGTCGCCGCGCGCTACCTCGGCGCCGCCGGCGTGCGCGTCGCGTGCGTGCTCGTGGCCTCGGAGGATCGTCCAACGACGGCGGATGCGCGTCGCGCGTGGGAGCGGCTCGAGGGCACCGACGTCGAGCGGATCCATGCCGCGAACGAGCGCGACGTCCGCTTCCTGCTGGCTGGCATCGAGAAAGCCGCCGTGATCGTCGATGCGTTGCTCGGCAGCGGCGTGCACGGGCCCCTACGCGAGCCGATCCGGACCGCCGTCGACCTCGTCATCCGCGGCCGCGAGGCGGGCGTGCCGGTGCTCGCGGTGGACACGCCGACCGCGGTCGACCTGACCGGGGGCCAGGCCTCTGACCCGGTCGTGCGGGCCGATGTCACGGTCACCTTCCACCGGCCGAAGCTCGGCCATGCGACGCGCATCGGCAAGGCGCTCGCGGGACGAGTGCTCGTGGCGCCCATCGGCATCCCGGCCGCTGCCGACCCGGACGCCGCGTGATTGACCCCGCACCCATGACGCGGACATCCGGCAGCTGGCGCCGTGGAGGCATGGACACGACCGCTACCGACTTGGCTGAAAGTCGCGGCCATCGCCGCCGGCGTGGTGCTGGCGGTCGGGCTGGTCGCCCTCGTCGCGCTCCTCGTGCCGCCGGTCGGCGATGCGGTCCGTCAGGCGCCGATCGTGGTCATCGTCCTCGTGGTCGGGACCGTAGCCGTGCTATGGACCACCATCCGCGCCGCGACTCGGCGTCGATGAGCCGCGCGACTCTGCCGATCGCCTAGGAGCGCTGGCCTCGGTCGAAGGAGAGCTTCCGTTCCTGGCCATGGAGGAGCCGATCGATGTTGTCGGCATGGGCCAGCCAGACGATGACAGCGCCGGCGATGCCGAAGACCAGCAGGGCTGGCGGGATGATGCCCGCCACGACCAGTCCGAGCATGATCACGGCCGCCGCTGCGGACCCCAGCAACGAACCGAGCGAGACATAGCGGCTGAGCCCGATGACGATGAGGAAGACTGGCGCGGCCAGGATGCAGACCAGCGGAGCGATGGCGAACATGGCGCCGATACCGGTCGCTACGCCACGACCGCCGTGGAAGCCCAGGAAGATCGAGCGCCAGGCCCCGACGACGGCAGCCACGCCGACCAGCGCCAGTACCACGTCCGGAGCCTGGAAGTACATCGCGATGAGCACGGGCACAGCGCCCTTGCAACCATCGAACAGCCCGACCGCGACGCCGCGCGTCCAGCCCATCGCCCGCAGCGCGTTGGTGCCGCCGGTACGGCCGCTGCCCACCTGGCGGGGGTCGACGCCGCCCGTTAGCTTGGCCACCAGGACGCCGGTCGGGATGGAACCGATGAGGTAGGCGACCAGCAGGAGCAGGCCATAGCCGAGCCACGCGTCGGACATGCGCCGAGCATAACGCAACATCGCTGCGCCACCGGTCTCGACGGTCGGTCGGCGCACGTAGTGCGGCATGGAGGAGTCGGCGTCCAGCACGTGGCAAGGGGTACCGCGTCATGCAGCCGTCATCGGATGATGCGAGGCTAGGTGGCATGTCAGCCGCCACGCCTGGTCGCCGTACGTTCCTGGCCGGGCTTGTCGCCGCCGGTCCGGCCCTGCTCATCCTCATCCTCGGTCGCTTGGTCACCGATCGACCCGGGCTGATCGAGACCATCTCCGATGGCTTCAACCGCTACCTGCCGCTGTCAGCGTTCGAGTTCATGGTCTCGACCTTTGGGCCGCTGGCCAAGGGCCTGCTCACGATCGGCATCGCGGCCGTCATCGTGCTCGCCGGCGGCCTGCTCGGCTCGTTCGCCCTGCGTGCCACGCGCCGCCTGGGGCCGGTCGTCGCGGCGGCGGCCATCGCGCTCTCCGCCTTGGCCGTCGTCGAATCCATCGTCCTGCCCGTCTTCGGGGCTGGGCTCCTGGGCGCGTCGCTGGTCTCGGAAGGCGTGGCCGTGCAAGGCCCGATCGTCATCGCCTCGATCGTCTTCGCGACCCTGCTCATCGGGCTACGCGAGACGTGGTTGGCCGAAGACGCGCCTGTGCCGGCGGGTGGCGAGGTCGATCGGTCCGCAACCGACGTCGGTCTCTCGGATGAGCGTCCTGCCGTTCGCCAGGGCCGAGCCGCGGGCGACCTGTCACGCCGCGGTTTCATCGGCCGCGCGTTGCTCGTCGTCGGTGGCGCCGCGTTCGCCGGCTCGTTCCTGTCACTCTTCTCGCAGGTCGTCGCCGCAGGGCGAAAGGGCGATCCGACCGCGGTCGGAGTCGGCGACCCCGGCGGCTTCGGGCCGACGCCGGCGCAAACCCCGGTGCCCGACTTCTACACCGTCAACAAGAACCTGGGCCCGACGACCGTCGATGCCGCCTCGTGGGCGTTGGTCATCGACGGCCTCGTCGATCGGCCGGCGACCATCGGCCTGACCGAGCTGCAGGGCCTCCCGTACCAGGAGGCCTATCGGACGCTGGAATGCATCTCGACCGACATCGTCCGCGGCGACCACCTCATCGGCAACCAGAAGTGGCGCGGCGTGCGCGTCTCGGACCTCCTGGACCGGGTCGGGGTCAGGCCGGACGCGAGCTGGATCCTGTGGCAGGCGGACGACGGCTTCACGGAGTCGCTGCCGCTCGAGGTCGCCCGTCACCCCGACACCTGGATCGCCTACTTGATGGCCGACCAACCGTTGACCCCGGAGCACGGCTTCCCGGCTCGGGTGCTCATCCCCGGTCGCTTCGGCATGAAGCAGCCCAAGTGGGTGCGCAGGATGCAGCTGGCCGACCACGAGGAAGCCGGTTACTGGGTACAGCGTGGCTGGGACCCGGATGCCTACGTGCGGACGATGTCGCGCATCGATTGGCCGCTGAGCCAGGCGTCGGTGGCGGCGTCGGCGCCGTTCACTGCCTACGGCGTGGCCTTCGCCGGCGATCGCGGCATCGCGCGGGTCGAGGTCAGCCCTGATGGCGGCCAGACGTGGCTCGACGCGGAGCTCGAAGATGCCGTCACCCCGCCCCTCGGCGAGCTGACCTGGGTTCGCTGGCGCGCCGACCTGACAGCACCCGCGTCGGGCTCGATGGAGATCGCCGTCAGGGCCACCGATGGCGATGGCGCCACACAGTCCGGCGAGGAGACGTCACCGCTGCCGTCCGGTTCGACGGGCTGGCATCGGATCGCGGTCTCGACCGCCGCCGGCTGACCGAGGGGCATCAGGCGGGCAGCCCGCCCGCGCGGTTGCGGGTGGGCGCTGGCACCCCTACCATCGACACGTGTTTCGCAGCGCTGTCGAGATCCTCGGCCGCCGCCCCGAACCCACCGCGAACGGAGCCCGCTGAACCGTGGCCGTCGGATCGTCGAACAGCTTCGACCTGGTCGTCCTCGGGGCCGGCACCGGCGGCTATTCGGCGGCCTTCCGAGCCGGCCAGCTGGGCCTCAAGGTCGCCCTCGTGGACGCCCACCAGATCGGCGGCACCTGCCTGCACGTCGGTTGCATCCCGACCAAGGCGATGCTCGAGTCGGCCGACTTCTACGCCAGGGTCCAGAAGGCCAAGGACTTCGGTATCGCGACCGGCGAGACCTCCGTCGACTTCTCGGTCATCGCCAAGCGCCGTGACGGCGTCGTCGACCGCCTGACCAAGGGGCTGATGAGCCTGGTCAAGAAGAACCAGGTCGAGTTCATCCGCGGGCACGGCAGCGCTGAACGGGGGAAAGAAGGTCGAGGTCGACCTGATCGGCGACGACGGCTCCGCCGCGGGCCACCGGACCCTCGACGCGACCGACACCATCCTTGCCACCGGCAGCCGCGTCAAGTCGCTGCCCGGCCTCGAGCCCGACGGCAGGTTCATCGTCACCAGCGATGACATCCTGGCGTCGACCAGCCTTCCCACGAGCCTGATCGTCGTCGGCGGCGGTGCGGTCGGCGTCGAATTCGCCAGCTTCTACGCGGACATGGGTGTCAAGGTCACGGTCCTCGAGTACTTGCCGAACCTCATGCCGCTCGAGGACCGCGAGGTGTCGATCGAGCTGGAACGTGCCTTCAAACGCCGTGGCATCGACATCGTCATCAACGCACGCTTCGACGTGAAGGTCGTCAAGACGGGCAGGGCCGCCGGCGGTGGAGTGGCGCTCATGGTCGGCCCCGATGGCGCTGAGCCGAAGGAGCTGAAGGCGGACCAGATGCTGGTCGCCACCGGGCGTGCGGCCAATGTCGAGGACGTCGGCCTCGAGACCACCCGCGCCAAGGTCGACCGCGGTGTCGTCCTGGTCGATCCCAAGACGATGCGCACCGCCGAACCGCATCTCTACGCCATCGGCGACATCATCGGCGGCCTCTGGCTCGCGCACGTGGCTGCTCATGAGGGGCTGGCGGCGGTGGCGTCGATCGTCGGCGCGGAGGCCGAGACCGTGGACTACCTGAAGATGCCGCGCGCGACCTACTGCCGGCCCCAGATAGCCAGCATCGGCCGCAGCGAGGCCGAGTGCGAGCGCGACGGCATCGCCTTCAAGACCGGCAAGTTCCCCTGGATCGCCAATGGCAAGGCCCTCATCGGCGGCGAGTACGAAGGCTTCGCCAAGGTCATCGCCGACAGGGACACCGACGAGGTCGTCGGCGTCCACCTCATCGGCCCGCACGTCACCGACCTCATCGCCGAAGCCAGCGCCGCCATGCTCCTGGAGGCCACCGCCTGGGAGCTGGGGGCGGCCGTCCACCCGCACCCGACGCTGTCCGAGGCGCTCGGCGAAGCCGCCATGAACATCGAAGGCCGGGCGATCAACGTATGAGCCGGGGGGCCCCGCCGATGATCGCTGGCGTCTGAGCCGATGGCCAGTCGGACCGCCGCCACCAAGGCACGACTCGGCGAGGATGTCGGGCTGTCCCCGGAGCGGCTGCTCGAGATGTACCGCTTGATCTGGCTGACGCGAGCCCTCGACGAGCGGATGTGGATCCTCAATCGGGCGGGCAAGGTGCCCTTCGTGATCTCCGGCCAGGGCCACGAAGGCGCGCAGGTCGGGATCTTCAGCGACCTGCGCCACAACCACGACTGGATGGTCCCGTACTACCGCTCGGTGGCGGCCTGCCTGACCTTCGGCATGACGCCGCGCGAGATCATGCTCGCCCAGTTCGCCAAGGCCAACGACCCCAGCTCCGCCGGTCGCCAGATGCCCGGCCACTACGGCGGCGCCCAGCACAACATCATGTCCCAGTCGTCGCCGGTCGCGACCCAGGTATTGCACGCCGTCGGCATCGCCCTGGCGGCCAAGATCCGGGGCACCGACCAGGTCGCGGTGACCGAGCTCGGCGAGGGCTCCAGCAACCAGGGCGACTTCCACGAGGGCCTCAACTTCGCGGGCATCCACAAGCTGCCGGTGGTCATCGTGGTCGAGAACAACGGCTACGCCATCAGCGTCCCGGCCAGCCTGGAGAGCGCCGTCAAGGACATCGCCGTCGCGGGCGGCGGGCTACGACATGCCCGGCGTCATCGTCGACGGCGCCGACGTCCTGGGCTGTTACCGCGCCGGTCGCGAGGCCATCGCGCGTGCGCGGCGGGGCGATGGCCCGACGCTCATCGAGGCCAAGGTCACGCGGCTGACGGGCCACTCCTCGGACGACCAGCAGACCAAGTACCGCAGCGCCGAGGACCTCGAGGAGGGTCGTCATCACGATCCGCTGCCCCGCTTCCGCGGCGAGCTGCGCGACGACAAGATCCTCGACGACGAGATCGAGGCGCGCATGGCGGCGGAGATCGACGCGGCGGTCGAGGACGCCACCGACTGGGCCGAGGCCCAGCCCGAACCCGACCCCGCCACCGCCGAGCGTCACGTCTACTTCGAGCCCGAAGGCTGAGCCGACGATGGCCATCCGGACACTGGTCGAGACCATCCGCGAGACGCTCGCCGACGAGATGCGCCGCGACGAGACGATGATCATCCTGGGCGAGGACGTGGGCCTGAAGGGCGGCGTCTTCCTGGCCACCGACGGCCTTTTCGCCGAGTTCGGCGGCGATCGCGTCATGGACACGCCGCTCAGCGAGTCGCTCATCGTCGGCGCGTCGATCGGAGCTGCCGTCAACGGGCTCCGACCGGTGCCGGAGATCCAGTTCGCCGACTTCATCTTCCCGGCCTTCAACCAGATCGTCAGCGAGGCGGCGCGCTTGCGCTATCGATCCAACGGCACCTTCGGCTGCCCCATCACCATCCGCAGCCCCTACGGCGGCGGCGTCCACGGCGCGCTCTACCACAGCCAGTCGGTCGAGGCCTTCTTCGCCCACGTGCCGGGCCTCAAGATCGTCGTGCCCTCGACGCCCTATGACGCGCGAGGCCTGCTGCGCAGCAGCATCCGCGACCCCGACCCGGTCCTCTTCTTCGAGCACAAGAAGCTCTATCGCTCGGTGCGCGGCGAGGTGCCCGACACCGACTACGTCGTGCCGCTGGGGCGGGCACAGGTGACCCGCGCCGGCGATCACGTGACGGTCATCGCCTACGGCCTGATGGCCCACTACAGCCTGGAGGCCGCCGAGCTGGTCGGCGGCGAGGGCATCAGTGCCGAGGTCATCGACCTGCGCACGCTCCGGCCGCTCGACCGCGAGACCGTGCTCTCCTCGGTCAAGAAGACCGGCAAGGTGGTCATCGTCTACGAGGACAACCGCTTCGGCGGCTACGGGGCAGAGGTCGCCGCGATCATCGCCGAGGAGGCCTTCGACTACCTCGATGGCCCGGTCATCCGGGTCGCCGGCCCGGACGTCCCGGGCGTCCCGTACAACCACCACCTCGAGGACTGGTTCATGGTCAGCCCCGACCAGATCGCGGACGCCATCCGGAAACTTGCGGCGTACTGACGCGCGAGAGGGCAGAATGGCAGTGGACGGCGCCCTCTTCTGGCTCGAGTCGGTGGCCTGAACGGTGGATCGTCTGGCCGGTAGGACCTGCCTGATCACCGGCTCGACCGGCATCGCCGCCGCCGGCGCGATGCTCTTCGCCGCCGAGGGCGCGCGCATCTTCGTGACCTCGAAGACCGAGGCCCACTGCGCCGAGCTCGTCGAGCGACTCCGGACGATCGGGGCCGAGGCTGCCTACGCCACCGCCGACCTGCGCGACGAGGCGCAGGCCAACGCCGCGGTCGAGGGCTGCCGGGCGACGTTCGGGCGGATCGACGGCTTGCTGGCCGTCGCTGGCGGCAGCGGTCGCCGCTTTGGTGACGGTCCCCTCCACACGCTGACCGGCGAGGCATGGGACCAGACCCTCGACCTCAACGCGCGCAGTCAGGCGCTCATCCTCGCCGCCGTCCTGCGGGCGATGCTCGAGCAGGCTCCGGACACGGTGGGTTCTCGCGGAGCCGTCGTCGTCGTGTCCAGTGTGCTGGCCACGGACCCCGTTCCGGATCTCTTCGCGACGCACGCTTACGCCGCAGCCAAGGGTGCCGTCAACGCCTTGATGCAGACCGCGGCCGCGTACTACGCACCGCGCGGGATCCGGGTCAACGGCCTGGCACCCGCCCTGACGTCGACGCCGATGGCGGCCAGAGCTGCCACGGACCCGGCCACCGTTGCCTTCGCACGACGCAAGCAGCCGCTGGCCGGCGGCTTCATCGACCCGACCGATGTCGCGCGGGCTGCACTCTTCCTGCTCTCCGACGATGCGTCGCGCGTGACCGGGCAGCTGCTGGCCGTCGATGGCGGCTGGTCGGTGACGGCCGTTGAGCCCGGGCATATCGGCGCTGAAGAGGTCGTGCGGCGCGGGGAGATCGGGGATGCCGACTGATGGAGACCCTGGCTCGCGTCGACGTCCTCGTCGTCGGCTCCGGCTCGGCGGGCTCGACCGCGGCCATCGCCGCCGCCCGCGGTGGCGCTTCGACCCTGCTCGTCGAGAAGCAGGCCTTCCTCGGCGGCACCAGCACGGCCGTCCTCGACACGTTCTACGGCTTCTGGACGCCGGGAGAGGCGCCGCGCAAGGTCGTCGGGGGCATCGCCGACGAGGTCGTGGCAGCGCTGCGCACGCTCGGCCCGGTGGTCGAGCGCCCCAACACCTACGGCGCGGGGACCGGCATCACCTACCACCCCGAGCACCTCAAGGTCGCCTGGGAGACCCTCGTGCCCGGGGCCGGAGCTCGTGTCCTGCTGCATGCCTTCGTCCAGGACGCGATCGTGCGCGACGGGCACATCGAGGGCGTCGTCATGGCCACCAAGGCCGGCCTCCGACGGATCGAGGCGTCGGTCGTCATCGATGCCTCCGGCGATGCCGACGTCTGCCACTTCGCCGGCGTCCCGACGGACCTGGCCGGTGAGCTTGAGCCCGCCCAGACGCTGACGACCACGTTCCGGATGGCCAACGTGGACGACGATCGCCGTCGGACGATCGACCGCGTCGCGTTCCACGCGCTGATGGCCGAGGCCGCCGAGTCTGGCGCCTACGAGCTGCCGCGCCGAGAAGGAAGCGACCACATCACGCCCATCCCCGGCGTGACGGCCACGATCATGACCCGCCTCGAAGCCTCGCGGCTCGACGACGGCCGGACGATCAACGCCACCGACCCCGGCTTCCTGTCCGAGGCCGAGATGGCCGGCCGCCGCCAGGCGCTCGAATACGCGCGATTCCTCGTCGATCGGGTGCCCGGCTACGAGGCCGCCAGCCTGGTCAGCTTCGGCTCTCAGGTCGGCGTGCGCGAGACGCGCCGCGTCTACGGCGACCTTCGGCTGACGCGTGACGATGTCCTTGCGGCGCGGCAGTTCGACGACCAGATCGGGCTCTGCGGGGCGCCCATCGAGGACCACCGACCGGGCACGGACACCCGATGGCAGTACCTCCCCGAGGGCCGCGCGGTGGGCATCCCGTATCGGACGCTGCTCCCGATCGGCATCGACGGGCTGCTCGTCGCCGGGCGCTGCTTCTCCGCCACCCACGACGCGCACGCCTCGGTCCGCTCGATGGCCCAGTGCATGGCCATGGGCCAGGCGACCGGCACGGCGGCGGCGCTGGCAGTCGGCGCTGGCGTCGGCCCTCGCGCCGTGCCGGTCGATCGACTCCTCGGCTGCTTGCGAGGCGATGGCGCCATCCTGTCGCTCGAGGCGGCATCGCCCGCCGACGCGCGTCTGACGGCACCCGCGGAGTGACCGCCGCGGCCTACACGGCGCTCGTGGCACCGTTCGTGCGCACCGTCCTCGGCGACATCCCCTCCGCGGACCTGGGTGTGACCTACGCGCACGAGCACCTCGTCATCGATGGCGGACGGATGGTCGAGCTGTCGCCCGACTTCCGGCTCGACGACGTCGACCAGGCGGTCAAGGAGGTCGGCTCGGCGGTCCGGCTGGGCCTGCGATCGGTGATCGATGCCATGCCCTGCGACATGGGCCGAAACGTCGTCAAGCTTGCTGAGATCTCCCAGCGCAGCCAACTGCACGTCGTGGCCTCGACCGGGCTCCACCTCGAGGAGCTCTATGCCCAGGACCATTGGAGCCAGGTCCTGACGGTCGACGAGCTCGCCGAGCGCTTCATCAGCGACATCGTCCGGGGCATCGATGCGAACGACTACCACGCGCTGACGGTCGTTCGGACGCCACACCGCGCCGGTGTCATCAAGATCGCCGGCAATGGCGGCACGTTGAGCCGACGGGACGTTCGGGTCTTCGAGGCGGCAGCGGCGGCGCACCGTGCGACGGGTGTGCCCATCCTGACCCACTGCACCGACGGCACCGCGGCGCTCGAGCAAGTTCGGCTGCTGACCAGGGCCGCGGTGCCGGCCGCCGCCGTCACGCTCTCGCACACCGACAAGCTCGTCGACCGCGGCTATCACCGCGAGATCCTGGCGACCGGCGTCTCGGTCGAATACGACCAGGCCTTCCGTTGGCCGCCTGAAGGAGACAACGGGACACTGGCCCTGCTCGGCTGGATGCTCGAGGACGGCTTCGGCGGCCAGCTCATGCTCGGCCTCGACGCCGCCCGCCAGGGCTATTGGAGCGCGTATGGTGGCCGCCCGGGCATGGCCTTCCTGCTCGGCGAATTCAGCGCGATGATGGACGCAGCCGGCATCATGGCCGAGGCTCGTCATCGGATCTTCGTCGACAATCCGGCCCGCGCCTTCGCCTTCATTTCGGCGACCCAGCCACCCCACCTACCCCCGCCACCCGACTGACCACGGAGGCCTGATGTGGACCGACCGCCCGGCGGCCTGCTGACGAGCACGGCCGGTTCCTACGCCAGACCTTCCTGGCTCTTCGCCGGCTTGACCGCCGCCGAGCGCATGGAGATCGGCGAGGCCGACGTCGCCGAGCTGCTCGATGATGCCGTCGATCTCGCCATCCGCGAGCAGGAGGCGGCCGGCGTAGACATCCTGACCGACGGCGAGATGCGCAGGGTGGGCTTCTTCACGGCTGCCTTTTACGGCCATCTGACCGGCCTCCGACCGCTCACGCCGGGGCGCCTGGTGGGTCCCACCGGCCACGACCAGCAACACCGCTTCGAGGTCCTCGAGCCGATCACCGCGCCGACCGGCCTGGGCGTCGTCGCAGAGTACGCCTACGCCCGCGCCCACACGGACAAGCCGCTCAAGATGACCATCCCGGGGCCGTTCACGCTGTCTGGACGTCTGACCTTCGGGCCTGGCCAGGTCTACCCCGACCGCCTGGCGGCCGCGTGGGCGTTGGTGCCCATCCTCAACGCAGAGCTGCGCGCATTGGCGGCGGCCGGCGTCGACTTCGTCCAGATCGACGAGCCCTCGCCGGCGATCCATCCCGAGGCGCACGCCGACTTCGCGGGCCTCCTCAACGCCGTGCTGGAAGGCATCAGCGGCCTGCGTGTGGCGGTCCACCTCTGCTTCGGCAACTACATGGGCCGGCCGCTGGCCGAACGAACCTATCGACCGGTGCTCGAGGCGATGCTCGCCTTCCGTGCCGACGAGCTCGTCCTCGAGTTTGCCAACCGCGAGATGACTGAGCTTGACGTGCTAACCGACATCGCCCCGCATCGCGACCTCGCGGTCGGCGTCATCGACGTCAAGAGCTACTACCTCGAGACAGCCGAGGACGTCGCCCAGCGCATCGACAAGGTCCTTGCCTGCGGAGTACCGGCGGAGCGGCTGACTCTCGTCCCCGATTGTGGTTTCAGCCAGACCGCGCGCTGGGCTGCCCGGGCCAAGCTCCACGCCCTGGTCGACGGCACGCGCCTGGTGCTGGGTCGCGGCTAACGCTGCTGGCGCCAGCCTGTGGCCGATGGCTGCTATGTCCTGCCTGGCATCGTGTCCTGGGACGAGGCCGGCCACCGGACGCTGTACCTCTAGGGTCGGTGACCGGAGGTAGTGAGACGGGGCCTGATGCTTCATCAGCCGCGCCGCGACTCCCCTCGCCGACGCCCGGCATCCTTCGCGGCCGACACCACTCCACTTTGTACTAGCCATGGTCTCTGGCGCAGACTCGCCGACGCCCGGCATCCTTCGCGGCCTACACCACTCCACTCGGTACTAGCCATGGTCATTGGCGCAGACGGTCGCGGTCGGGACCCGCTCGCCTGGTTTCACGCCGATTGTGAGCGTGGCGAGCCGGCCATAGGACGCCCGACAGGGGTCTGTCCCGTTCCGGAGCCGGCTCCGATCCGGCTACCACAATCACCAGTGGTATGGGCCACCGATCAGGTCGATTGGGTCGGTCGGGGCCGGCGAAGGCGGGTGGCGGTCTGGCGCTCGATCCACAGAGCATTAGAGAACCGGGCGCCCGGACCACGACTCCCGGCGGGCCGCACCCGGCTGGTTTCGCGAACGGCGCGGATAGGCGAAACTACACGCGGCAGCCGCATCCCGGTCCCGCACAGGCGGGACGTGCCAGGAGGATCCAGACCGTGCCCAAGGTGACGATGCCACAGCTCGGCGAGAGCGTGGCCGAGGGGACCATCGGGCGCTGGCTCAAGCAGGTCGGCGACCACGTCGACAAGTACGAGCCGATCGTCGAGGTCGTCACCGACAAGGTCAATGCCGAGGTCCCCTCGCCGTTCGAGGGCACCCTCTCGGCCATCCTGGTCCAGGAGGGCGAGACGGTCGCCAACAACACCGAGATCGCGGTCATCGATGGCGCCGGCGATGCGCCCGCAGCGGCTGCGGCTGCAGCCGCTGCCCCCGTAGCCGCCCCGGATCAAGCAGATATCGCCGTCGCGCCGGCCGCAGCTCCGGCGCCCTCCACCACGGTTCCTGTCGCCCCGGCCGCCATGGCTCCCTCACCGGCAACCACCGGCGGCAACGGCGCCGCGAGCCACGGGCCCGCCGGCTCAGACGAGCGGTCAGCTCCAGCCGGCGACTACGAAGGCCGCGTCACGCCAGCCGTGCGCCGGCTGGCGCGTGAGCACGAACTCGACCTCTCCCAGGTCCCGGGCACCGGCCATGCCGGTCGCGTCACGCGGGAGGACGTCCTGGCCTACATCGAGCGCCAGCGCACAGGTGCTGCCCAGCCGGCCCCGACCCCGAAGCCAGGCACCCCGCCCGACCGCGCCGACCGCGCCCGGGTCCAGTCCAGCCGGGACCGCCCAGCAGGCCCCCCCTGCGGCGCCCATGGCGCCGCCGCCCGCCCCAGTGGCCGCCGACTCCCTCAAGCCGGCCACCCAGATGCGCAAGGCCATCGCCGCCCAGATGACGCGCGCCCTGCAGGTGCCGCACGCCTACACGACCGTCGAGGTCGACATGTCGACCGTGGTTCGCCAGCGGGACGCCAACAAGCGCGCCTACCAGGAGCGCGAGGGCATCGGCCTGTCCTATGTCGCGTTCGTGACCAAGGCGACCGTCGAAGCGTTGCGTCGTCATCCCGACATGAACGCGCATTGGACCGACGAAGGCCTCTGGCGTCGCCGGGCGATCAACGTCGGCATCGCCGTGGCCGTCGACGACGGGTTGGTCGTGCCCGTCATCAAGGACGCCGATGGGCTCAGCATCCACGGGCTCAACCGGGCCATCCACGAGCTGGCCGATCGAGCCCGTACCAACCGCCTCCGGCTCGACGACATCCAGGGCGGCACCTTCACGGTCGACAACACCGGCTGGACCGGCTCGATCCTGACCATGCCCATCATCAACGTGCCGGAGGTCGGCATCCTGACCATGGAGGCCATCGTCAAGCGACCGGTCGTCATCGAGACACCGCAGGGCGACGTCATCGGCGTGCGGTCGATGATGAACATGGTCCTGGCCATCGACCACCGCGCCACCGATGGCGCGCAGGCTGGCCGCTTCCTGGCGACCATCCGCCAATGGCTCGAGTCGGTCGACGACTCGACCTCGATCTGGTGACCCGATCGCCCAGGCCATGTCCGACTCGCCGCTGACCGAGCCGCCGACCGAGCGCTTGAGCATCTCCGAGCGAGCGGCCAAACGCGACCGGATGGCGAATTCCGGTCGCGACCGCTACGGCAGCCTGCTGCGCACCCTGCAGGCCGGGCAGGAGCTGCCCATCGGCACCGCCAAACGGGAACGCTTCGAGGTGCACCCGATCTTCGGCAAGCTCATCGTGGCGCTCATCGTCATCGTCGTCACCTGGTTCGTCCTGCGCGCGGGCGTGACCATCTGGCGCGACAACACGACCGACACTTGGTCCGGGCCAGACCGCAGCGTCCAGTCCGGCCAGCGGCTCGACGGCTGCCAGCCGGTCAACATCCTGCATGACGATGCCTTCCCGACCTGGATCCGCTTCCAGGGTGCGATCTTCGCGCTGGCCAACGCTCGACGTCCGGTCGCTGCTGTGACCGCCGAGAACGGCTGGGTCGCCACCGGCTATGAGAACGACTCGCGGCAGCTGCTCCGGGTGCTGGACACAGACGGCGTCATGAAGGACGACGAGCTCCTGGTCTTCGATCCGCGCGCCAGCACGGGGGAGATGTACCGCCTCGTGCCTGAGTGCAGCTGATGGGTCGCGAGCTGCCTATCTTCACGCCACCCGGCGACGGTGGCCATGGGCACGCCGCTCGCGAGCCCTTGACCATCGCGATGGGCGGCGGCTCGTATGGCGCGCCGGCTGCGGACGGCTCGCAGCCGTTGCGTCGGCACCCGGAATGGATCCGTGCTCGGCTGCCGTCGGGCGCCAACTATCACGAGCTGAAGGGCGTGCTGCGCGACCTGACATTGAACACGGTCTGCGAAGAGGCCCGCTGTCCCAACATCGGGGAGTGCTGGGAGCAGCGCACGGCGACGATCATGATCCTCGGCGACACCTGCACCCGTGCCTGCGGCTTCTGTGCCGTGAAGACCGGCCGCCCGACCTGGAACGACGAGGACGAGCCGCGGCGGGTGGCCGAGGCGATCCGGCAGATGCGCCTAGAGCACGTGGTCGTGACCAGCGTCGCCCGCGACGACCTGCCGGACGGCGGCGCCCACATCTTCGCCGAGACCATCCGTGCCCTGCGCCGCGAGTGCCCGGGAATGGGCGTCGAGGTCCTCATCCCCGATTTCAACGGCGCGGATCTGCCGCTCCATACGGTCATGGCGGCCGGGCCGGACATCCTCAACCACAACGTCGAGACCGTCGAGCGTCTCCAGAAGCCCGTCCGCAAGCGCGCCCGGTACCATCGATCGCTCGATGTCCTGGCCCGCGCCAAGCGGTTCTCGCGCGAGCTCACCGGCCACGACGAAGCGGTCCACACGAAGTCGAGCCTGATGGTCGGCCTCGGCGAGGCGCGCGAGGAGCTGTCGCAGACCTTCATCGACCTGCGAGCCGTCGATTGCGACATCCTGACCATCGGCCAATACCTGCGCCCTACCCAGGCGCATCTGCCCGTCGCGCGCTACGTGCATCCCGATGAGTTCGCGGAGATGAAGGTCGAGGCGCTCGCGCTCGGCTTCAAGCACGTCGAGTCGGGGCCGCTGGTCCGGTCGAGCTATCACGCTCGAGACCAGGTCCCTGGCGCGGAGCTGAAGCGAGCCCGTCGCCAGGCGACGCTGGACGCCGCAGGTCGGGTCACCCCTGTCGCCAGCTGAGGCGCGGTCTCAGCCCGCCAGGCGCCCGATCGTCGATCGCGGCACGGTCGCGTGGTCGGACCACCAGCGCAACGCGTCCGCGAGCGTCGTGGCCAGCGGCCGGTAGGGTCGACCGAGCAGGCGTTCGCCGCTCGAGCCGTCGATGGGCCCGATGGTCAGCGTCCACTCGAGGCTGGCGTGTGTCGGCAGGTCCGCCATGAGACGCCCACCGACCCGGTCGTTGAGCCGCGCGCCTGCGGCCACCAGGCCGGCCGGCAGCCAGACGCGGCGGATCCGACGGCCGGTCAGGCGATCGAGCTCTGCGGCCAGCTGCCGATACCTCGCGTCCGTCGCGCTGAGGATGACGCGGTCGCCGGGTGGTCGGTCGGCTAGGTGGAGGACGGCATCGGCGACATCGCGGACGTCCACCCAGCTGGCGCCGCCGTCGAGGTAGATGCACGGATCGGCGAGGAGGGCGACGACGACCGAGCCCGACTGGCCCGGCCCGCGATCGCCCGGGCCTAGGATCAACGACGGGTGGATCGACGAGATCGCCGCGCCCTTGGCGCGATGTCGGCTGACGACATCCTCCGCGAGCACCTTGCTTTGGAGGTAGGGGTCGTCCCATTGCCGTTGCCCTGAGTCCCAATGCGGGGCGTGGATGCCGACCGTGCCGGCATGCGGTCCATCCGGATGCGGTCGGAAGACGACGGCGCTGCCGATGTCGATGATGTGAGGCGTGCCGGCGTCGCGCGCGGCTGACAGCACGGTCTCGGCGATGGCCGGGTTGTCGCGGATCATGGTCGCGGCCGCTTCCCGACGGTACGAGTATGTCGATGCCGCGTGCACGAGGACATCGACGCCCTCGAGGGCGAGGAGCAGGTCGCGACGCGAGTGCACGTCGCCCACGACGAGGTCGACCGGCCGCTCACGAAAGACCGCGGCCGCCTTGGCGGGGTCGCGGATCAGGCCTCGGACGGCATGTCCGGCGCCCAGCGCGGCCAGGACGATGCCCTGGCCGACGAAGCCGGTCGCGCCGGTGACCAGGAGACGCATGTCCCGAGGATACGGCTCGCGCCCATTCCCGGCCTCCAGGCGCACGGGCAATCGCCGCGATGGTCCCGAGTGGGACGATCGACCCACGAGATCGGAGGCCGCTATCGGGTGCCAACGGGCACCGCTATCCGCCGAATGACCGATGGTCCTATGCCCACGATCGGCGAAGGTGCGCTAGCCTCCGGTCATGGAACGACTACGAACCCGCTCAGCTGCGCTCGTCGTGGCCCTGCTTCTGCTGCTGTCGGTCGCCGGCGTCGCCGGCGCTGCCCACATCGCTCTCCCAGCTGCGCCCCAGGCGCAGGACCAGGTCGAGAACGACCAGGGGGACAACGAATCGGGTGCCGATGAGGACACCGACGAGGACACCACGGAGGATGAGGACTCCGACGAAGACACGACCGAAGACACGACCGAGGACACGACCGAGGACTCGACTGACGGCGCCCAGGGCGAGCACGGTGCGCTCGTCTCGGCGGTCGCACAGAACAAGGAGTGCGTCGGTGGCCCGAACGAGAACCACGGCTGGGCCGTGAGCCAGGTCGCTCGCGGCCTGCAGGTCCCTGCCGTCGGCGAGTGCCCGGTGTGGGTCGCCGAGACCACGACCCTGGACGCGGAAGCCACCGTCCAGACCCATGGCAAGTCCGCTGAGCATCGCAAGGACAAGGCGCACAAGGCCAAGCACGACCACCCCTAGGCAGACGACTCGCCCGCCCGAAGGGCCCGGATCGAACCGGGCCCTTTCGATTCCCCTAGCATGGGGCCGTGCCTCCCGCCCTCGCCCGGACCGTGCCCCTGACCGAGCTGCACTGTCACCTTGGCGGTGCGGTGGCGCCGGCCATCATGTGGGGCATCGCGCACTCCCAGGGCATCAAGCTGCCGACCAAGGACTACTGGGAGTTCCGTGAGCTGATCACGGTCTCGCCGCGCCGCGGCCGCTCCTTCGATGGCTACCTCGAGCTGTTCCATTGGACGGAGCTCATCCAGTCGTCCCCGCTGGCGGTCGAGCGCAGCGTCTACGAGGTCGTCGGGGGCGCCTACCGCAAGAACAACGTGACGACCTGTGAGCTGCGCTTCAACCCCATGAAGCGCAACCGTGGCGGCGAGCAGGACCTCGATCACATCATCAGCGCCGCCATCCGGGGCATGGATCGGGCGATGCTGGAATACCCGGTCACGCCCGGCCTCATCTTCTGCCTCGACCGCGCATTCCCGTACGCGCTCAACGAGATCATCGTCGAGAAGGCCATCGCCTACCGCGGTCGCGGCGTCGTCGGCATCGACATCGCCGGCCCGGAGAGCCTGACGTTTCGCGCCAGGGACTATCGACGGCTCTTCGACCGCGCCCGGCGCAAGGGTCTCGGGATCACCGTCCATTCGGGCGAGGCTGGCCCTGTCGAGGAGATCGGCGAGGTGGTCGAGCAGCTCGAGCCGTCGCGCATCGGGCACGGGGTCAAGGCGGCCTACGATCCGCGCACGATGGCCATGCTCCGGGAGCGAGGCATCGTCCTCGAGGTCTGCCCGACCAGCAACCTCAACACGCGCGTCGTTTCCGGCTGGGACGAGTTCCGCTGGATCTTCGACACCTTCCGCCGCAACGGCGTTCGCTTCACCATCAACACCGACGGCCCGGAGATGCTCAAGACCTACATCCGCGACGAGCTCACGACCCTCGGCCGGCTGGGCATCCTGAGCCACGAGGAGCAGGCTCAATCGATCGAGTGGGCGCGCCAGGCGTCATTCGTGGAGGGGGTCAGCGACATGGCGCTGCCGAAGCGTCGACCGCCCGGGCGCTCGCAACTGGAGCGCGAAGAAGCCTAGGCCGCTCCGCCGGGGCCGAAGGGCTCGATACGGTAGGTGCAGGTCCGATCCCCACTCGCGATGTGCGCCTCCCGGACGACATCGGCGCCGAGCACCTCGCGATAGAGCTCGAGCTCGGAATGGCACGCCTGCGGATGCCGTGTGGCGACGTCGTAGATCGCGCAGTTGGCCTGCCGCATCTGGATGGCTTCCGGTCCAGCCGCTGGGCCGTCGGCGATGGGGTCCTCTGCCGACAGGCCACGGGCCGGCAGTGTGTCGCCCAGCCTCCGGGCCGCCGTGGCGGCGCAATCACACAGGTAACCCTGTTCGTCCTGGATGACGGCCAGCTCACGGACCCGCTCCTGAAGGGGTGCGTCGTCGAGTCGCCGGTCAGCGAAGCGGGCCCTGATGAGCGCGGCCTGCCGCCGACGACGCTCGGCGAAGACCGCATCCACGACCGCCTCGTCGGCGACGACCTGGAGCGCATCGAGCAGGTCCGTCGCCAGGCTCGCGTAGTTGGAGGGCAGGAGCGTCTGCGCGGCGGCAGTCAGGTCGTATCGGTGGCGTGGCCGCCCGACACCATGGCGCTCGACGTCCCGCGCTACCAGCCCGACGGCAGTCAGCATCCGGAGGTGGGCCACGGCCGCGCTCCGGCTGATGCCCATCGCGGCCGCCAGAGCGTCGGGCGAGGCAGGTCCGATGCGGCGCAAGGCGATGAGGACGGCCTGCTGCGCGCTGCTCGAGCTCCGGTCGTTGACGGGCGGCAGTGGCTCGGCCGACATGGTCGGCCGAGCGTAGCACCGGCTCGCGGCCTTCGTCGGTCGTGGGCACAAAGCGCCACCGGTCGCGTCGGTCGCGTCAGCGGCGGCCATACTTCGCGCCGTGAAGCGGAAAGCAGCTCGCCTCCGGCCCCCGGTCGCTCGACCGGGATGAGCCGCCTCGAATACGCCCTGGCAAGTCGCGTCCTGCGCCTCTTCGGATGGTTCTTCGCCCGTCTCCCGATGGTGCCCGATCGCGTCGTCCTGGCCAGTCCGCGGATCTCGCGCCTGGAGGGCAACCTCGCCTTCATCGATGCCCAGCTGCGAGCACGCGACCCGGCGCTGCGACCGGTCGTCCTCCTCGATACCTATGGTTACGGCCTGCGCGCCAAGGCGTCCTATCTGCTCCGGACGATCCGGGGCATGTACTACCTGCGCACCTCGCCGCTCTTCGTCGTCGACAACGCCTACCTGCCGATCCATGTCGCCCCACATGGCCGCGCGACGCGGGTGGTCCAGGTCTGGCATGCGGTGAGCGCCGTCAAGCGCTTCGGCCTGGACACGGTGGCACCGCCAGCAGAGCCCGAGCGCACGTTCCTGCACCGCTACTACGACGACGTGGTCGTCTCATCCGAGGGGGTTCGAGCGACCTACGCGGCGGCGCTCCGAACGCCACCCGACCGGGTCCAGGCGCTGGGGACTCCGCGCACGGACTTCTTCTTCGACCAGGCGGCGATGGAGGCCGCGCGTCGGCGGCTCATTGCTGCGCACCCGATGTTGGCCGATCGGCGGGTCGTCCTGTACGCGCCGACGCTGCGCGGCCGAGGCAGCCAGAAGGCGTCGGCCGCCGCGCTCGACCCCGCTCGCCTTCGCGCGCTGCTGCCGCCCGATCACGCGCTCGTGCTCAAGGTCCATCCCAACGTCGATCCGGCGTCGGTGCCCAGGGACGGCTACGACGTCGTCTTCGACCCCCGCGATGAGATCAACGAGCTGCTCGCCTTGACCGACATCCTGATCACCGACTATTCGTCGGCGATCTTCGAGTTCGCGCTCCTGCGTCGGCCGATCGTGCTGCTCACGGGCGACCTGGCCGACTACGCTCGCGACCCAGGCGTCTGCCTCGACTTCGCGACCGAGATGATCGGCACCCAGGTCGCCGACACGGACGCTGCGGCAGCCGCCATCCTCGAGGGTCGGTTCGAGCCCTCCGGCTACGACGCGTTCATCGAGCGCCATCTGGGCGCCTGCGACGGACGAGCCAGCGCGCGGTTCGTGGACCATTTCGCGACCCAGCTCGCGACACGGGAGGCCCACCGATCCTGACCGCCATGTGGTGGCGCCCGGCGCCGCAGCCGCAACGCGCCACGGTCCTGCTGCGCGCTCGTCAGACGTCGATCGGCTTGCCCGCCAGCGCCGGTTGGACGATGCGATCGATGAACCGTTCGGAGGCATGGCCGTCGGCGACGTCGAACCAGGTCGCCGCGAACCGTCGCACGCGCTCGAGGTCGAATGCGCCGGCACGGAGGCAGTCGACGAGTTCGCCGGTCGTCTCGAAGACAGGCCCCGGCACGCCCGCGCGGTAGTCGAAGTAGAAGCCGCGCTCGTGGTCGTAGGCGCTCGCATCTGGCGCGAAGAAGGCCATCGGCCGGTCGAGCAGGGCGAATTCGAAGATGACGCTGGAGTAGTCGGTCACGAGGATGTCGCTGACGAGCATCAGCTCGTTGACCTCCGGGTAGTCGGAGACGTCGATGGCGAAGTCGGCGAGGCTGGTATCCATGGTCATCTGGGCGCGGACCGCCGGGTGCAGGCGCAGGAGGAGCACGTGATCCGCCCGCAGCGAGCGCGCCATGAGCCCCAGGTCGAGGTCTTCCGGGTGCCGAGCCTTGGTCATGCTTTCGCCCCGGAAGGTCGGCGCGTAGAGGATCACCCGGCGGTCGAGCGGGATGGCGTAGCGCTCGCGGATGGCGGCCATGAGCGCCTCGCGGCCGTCGGTCCGGACGAGCACGTCGGTGCGCGGGATGCCGAGCTCGGTCACGAAGCGCTCAGCCGGCTGTCGGAAGGCGTCCATGTACTGGACCACCGCGGCGTGGGAGGCAGCGAGGCAGATGGTGTAGTTGGTGTGCAGCTGGACCAGGTTGGTCATGACCTCGTCGGCGCCGAACGACTTGTCGAGCACGCTGTAGCCGATCTTCTTGATGGCACCGCAGGCATGCCACGTCTGGACGATGGTGGTGCCCGGCCGAGGCCGGATGACGTAGATCGGCAGGTAGTGGCTGTCGACCACGAAGAGCGGCGAGGTCGCCAGCAGGTAGGCGGCATGGACGCTTCGGACGAAGCCCAGGATGCGACCCATCCAACCTGGCCGCGCATCGTGGATGAGGGTCACGACCGGCACGTCGATGCCGCGCCGCTCGATCTCCGCCTGGATGGCGGCCAGGTTGCCGCGGATGGCATGGATGTGCGCGGTGGCCAGGACGACCCGCCGCCGGATGGGCAGCCGACGGGCGAGCGCGAAGGCCGCGCGCGTGATCCAGATCCGGAGCCGAAGGATGTAGTGGCGCCTCACCCCTTAGAGCTCGCCGCGCTCATAGGCCCCACGGAGTCGCGCCAGCGTCGGCCGCGTCGACGTCGTCGAGGCAGGTCGTCCGACCCGGCCTGGTGGTCGGTCCGAGACGGACGGCGGCCATGAAGTCGTCGACCGAGATATCCAGGTCGCCGGGCACGATCGGGAGCCCGACGTGGCGGAAGAAGGCGACCAGGCGGTGCCCATCCTCGCCCCGCAGGACGCTGGCCGCGATGGTGCCTACAGCGACCTGCAGGCCATGCGGTCGGGGATGCTCGAGGAGCTGGTCGAGGGCGTGGCTGATGAGGTGCTCCGACCCCGATGCCGGCCTCGACGAGCCGGCCATCTCCATGGCGATGCCGCTCAGGATGAGGCCACGGATGAGCTTCTGACGGTAGTCGTCCTGGGCGATGTCGGCGTCGTCCTCGAAGACCGACAGCGCCGCCGCTTCGGCGGTCAGGCAGGCGAAGTCGTCGAACTCCTCGGCGCGTCGATCGTGCGCCTGGCGCCAGTCGCGCACGGCCGACAGGTTGGAGATGAGATCGCCGAGGCCCGACAGCCATGTCCTCGCCGGCGCCGAGTCGACGACGTCCATGTCGACCACGATGGCGATCGGCATCTGGGCACCCATGGACTGCTGGCGACCCTCGGCGTCGAGGATGATGGCCACCGGGGAGCAGATGGCATCGCTCGCCAGCTGCGTCGGCATGGTCACGATCTGGGCCTGCCGTCGCGCGGCGGCCAGCTTGGCCACGTCGACCACACGACCGCCACCGACCGCGACCACGAAGTCGGGCTGGAAGCGATCGATCAGCTCGACCACCTTCGTCACCGCCGCCTCGCTGTTGGTCGCGATGAGGCAGGCCTCGACGGCGTAGCCGGATCCGCGTGCGTGCGCCTCGATGCGGCCGCCGTAGCCTGTCGCCGATCGGTCCCCGCTGTGCACGATGAGCAGGCGATGGCCAGGTTCGACGAGATCCGCCAGCGCGTCCATGACCGCGTCAGGACCGCGCACGACGCGCATCAGGCGCGGGATGCGGACCGAGCGATGGGGCGCGACCGGGACGGTCATCGCGTCCCCACGGCGTCCAGTTCCGCCGTGACCTGCAGCGCGCGCCGGTAGTCGGCGTCGTCGTCGATCTCGGTCCACAGGCGCCTCCGCGTCCATGAAGCGCGCATGGCTAGCTCGGCCGCTGCCGCGTCCATGGCGTCCTCGTAGTAGAGGTCGGTCGCGCCGGCAGCCACGAGTCGGCGTGCGGAGGCCATCACCGTCGCCGTCCCGGCGGCGTCGAAGCGACAGATGCCGATGTACTCGCCGACCGCTTTGGACGGATCGAGGAGCTTGCTGATCCGCGTCAGGTGGCCATTCTCGTCGAGCGTGACCTTCATCTCCTCGTGGCCCAGCGGCTCGTCGCCATCGACGACCAGCCAATTGCCGCTCTCCAGGCCGGCGACGTCGCGCAGGATGGAGGCGTCGAACGTGATGTCGCAGTTGAGCAGCGTGAAGCCCCCGTCGACGGCGTCGGCCGCGGCCATGATGGAGACGATGTTGTTGGCCGTGGCGTAGTCGGGATTCCAGCGCTCGACGAGCGTCATACCATCGGGCGGCGCCTCAAGGATCGGGCGGATGCGTTCGGCCGCGTGGCCGGTGACGACGATGACCTCGCGGAAGCCGGCGCCTTCGAGCGCGGCGATGGTCCGCTCGAGCAGCGTCCGACCATTGACCTCGAGGAGGGCTTTGGGCCCGCCGTTGGTGAGCGATGCCAGGCGTTTGCCCAAGCCGGCCGCGAGGATGACCGCAGGGACCAATGGGCGACTCCGGACTGCTGTGAGCCTTGGGACTGGGTGGTCGGTGCCGGGCGGCCCCCGCACCGAGCGCACCGGAGGGGCCGATGACGCTCGACTCGCGCTTCGCATCGGCCGGCCCCGAGAGCGCGGCCGAGCACGGCGGACACTGGTCGCCTAGGGTAGCACCGACCACCGCTCGTAGGCCTGGCGGACCGAGCTCGCCGAGGCCAGACGGCGCACCGTGGGGTGACGTGCGGACCGTCGGGCGCGCCGCCGGAGGCCACTGACGGGCGTTCTGGTAGGCTCCGACCACCCGTGGACCTCGACCTCTCCCCCGAGCACATCCTGCTGCGCCAGACGATCCGTGACTTCGCGGTCAACGAGGTCGAGCCGGTCGTCGACGAGCACGAGCGGGACCGACGATTCCCGACCGATATCGTGGCCATGCTCGGCCCCATGGGCCTGCTCGGCATCCCTTACCCCGAGGACGAGGGCGGCGCCGGCCTCGATACGCTGGCATACGCCATCGCGGTCGAGGAGCTCTCGCGCGTGTGGGGCTCGCTGGGCATCATCGTCGCCGCCCACACCAGCCTTGGATGCGGGCCGTTGCACCTGGCCGGCACGCCCGAGCAGAAGGAACGCTGGCTGGTGCCGATGGCGCAGGGCCGGGTGCTGGGCGCCTACGGCCTGACCGAGCCCGAAGCCGGCTCCGACTCGGGTGGCACGCGGACCACGGCCCGGCACGAGGACGGCCCCGCCGGCGGCTCCTGGGTCATCGATGGCCGGAAGCGCTTCATCACCAACGCCGGCCAGGCAGGAACGTATGTCGTCACAGCGCGAACGGGCAGCCGAGAGGACGGCTCGCCGGAGATCAGCGCCTTCATCGTGCCGGCCGACACGGCTGGCTTCAGCGTCGGGCGGCTGGAGGAGAAGATGGGCCTTCATGCCAGCGCGACCGGCGAGCTGCTCTTCGACGGCTGCCGCGTCCCGGCCGCGCAGATGCTCGGTGAACAGGGCGACGGCTGGAAGACGTTCCTCAAGATCCTCGATGGCGGGCGCATCTCGATCGGCGCCATGGCCGTCGGCCTGGCCCAGGCCGCGCTCGATGCCTCCGTCGCCTACGCCCGCGAGCGCCAGCAGTTCGGTCGTCCGATCGGCACGTTCCAGGGCGTGGCGTTCATGATCGCCGACATGGCGACCGAGATCGATGCCGCGCGTGCCATGGTCTGGCGGGCCGCATGGCTCAAGGACCAGGGCCGCGACTACGGCCTCGCCGCGGCCGAGGCCAAGCTCTTCGCCTCCGAGGTTGCCAACCGGGCGACCGACGACGGCGTCCAGGTCCACGGCGGCTACGGCTACGTGGAGGAGTACAAGGTGGAGCGCTTCCTGCGCGACGCGAAGCTGACCGAGATCGGGGAGGGGACGAGCCAGATCCAACGGCTCGTCATCGGCCGCCGGGTGCTCGGCCTCAAGGTGGTGTGATGTCTCTCGATCTGAAGGTGGTGTGATGTCCCTCGACAAGTTCTTCGGCAAGGGTGGCTCGGACAAGACGCAGGCTCCGGCGGATCCGGAGATCGTGGAAAGGCCGGCGGCGCCGACCGGTGAGACCGATACGGTGCGCAAGCTGGTGGCGGAGCTCAATGCGATGCCCGAGGATCGCGCCGTCTGGTTGGCCTCCTTCGCCTACGTGCTGACGCGCGTGGCGGCGGCCGACCTCGACGTCGATCAACGCGAGACGCTGGAGATGGAGAAGATCGTCCAGCAATGGGGCGGCCTGACCGAGGCGCAGGCTGTCCTCGTGGTGACCATCGCCGAGACACAGTCGAACCTGGTCGGTGGCACCGACGACTATCTCGTCACGCGGCGCTTCCGCGACGTCTCCACCTGGGAGGACCGCACTCAGCTGCTGCACTGCCTGTTCGCCGTCGCGTCGGCCGGCGGCGACACCATCTCCGCCCAGGAGAGCCATGAGATCCGCGAGATCTCCGACGAGCTCGGCTTCACGCTGCCGGAATTGAACGAGGTCCGTCGGCAGTACTCCGACCGCCTGGCCGCCCTGCAGCGCTGAGGTATCCCCGGTGGCGGTGCCGCCACCGGTCTCGTCCCAGGCCTCAGCCTCGCCTCAGGATCTGGAGCACCTCGCCGGCGACCGCGATCGACTCGGTCGTCGGCAGCATCGTGTTGCCGAAGGTGAAGCCCGTGAAGCCGGCCTCCACGTAGCGGCTCAGGATCTCGGCCGCGCGTTGCGGCGTCGCTGGGGTCAGTGCCGCTCGTCGCTCAGGCGCGATGCGTTCGAGCGCGGCCGCGGCCTCGCGCTCGCCGGCGACCGGCAGGACCGGCGAGCCGATGGTCTTGACGATCGTCGCGGGGTCCCGTCCGACAGCCTCGCAGTGCTGCTCGAGGACCTGGGTCTTGTGTTGGAGCGCCTCGATCGAGCCGGCGAACCAATGGGTCCAGTCGGCGTGCACGGCGGCGAGGCGGAGGGTGCGCCGTTCGCCGGTGCCGCCGACGACGATCGGCGGTCCGCCCGGCTGGATCGGCCGCGGGCGGTTGAGGGCCCGGTCGATCCGATAGTGCTCGCCGACGAACGTCGGACGTTCCTCGGTGAACATGAGGTGGCAGATGGTCAGTGCCTCGTCGAGGCGATCCATGCGCTCCTTGATCGGCGGGAAGTCGAAACCGTAGCCGACGTGCTCCGTCTCGTTCCAGGCCGCCCCGAGGCCGAGGACAGCGCGTCCACCGCTGATGATGTCGATTGTCGTGACGCTCTTCGCGAGCATGGCGGGATTGCGATAGGTGACGCCCGCGACGAGGGCTCCGAGGCGCACGCGGCTCGTTCGCGCGGCGAGCGCCGCGAGGACCGCATCGGACTCGAGCATCGGCTCGTCCTCAGGACCCACGCCGGCGATCTGGTAGAAGTGGTCCATGACCGTGACCAGCCCGAAGCCGGCGGCCTCGGCGGCTAGTGCGCGCTCGACCACCCGCTCGAAGAGATGCTCGGGAGCAACGCCTGGGTAGCTGTAGTTCGGCATGTGGAAGCCGAAGAAGGGCTGCTCGATGGATCGAGTCGCGCCGGTCGTCATGACGGCACTGTACTGCCGCTGGCGCGGATGGCGTCGATCGCCGACGGGTCTTCGAGGGCTGAGATGTCGCCCGGATCAAGGCCGAGATAGGCCGCACGCGCGACACGGCGCATGACCTTGCCGCTTCGCGTCTTCGGTAGTCGCGGGACGACGACGACGCGCTCCGGTTTGAGCGCCTTGCCCATCGCCTCCGCGATGCGCGCGGCGATGGCGCTTCGCAACTCGGGCGAGTCGGTCTCGCCCGGTCCGAGCACGCAGAAGACGACGATGACCTCGCCCTTGACGTCGTGCGGCACCCCGACAGCAGCCGCCTCGAGGACCGCCGACACGGCGCACGCCGCTGACTCGACCTCGGCCGGACCGACCCGTTTGCCCGCGACCTTGAGCGTGTCGTCGGACCGGCCCTGGATGAACCAATGGCCGTCGCGGTCGACGAGGGCCCAGTCGCCGTGCACCCAGACGCCAGGAAACCGCGCCCAGTAGGTCTCGAGGTAGCGCTTGCGATCCCGCCAGAAGCCGCGGGTCATGCCCGGCATCGGCGCCCGGATGGCCAGCTCGCCGACGATCCCGCGCACCGGGCTGCCGTCGGGCCCCACGATGTCGGCCGCCGTACCGATCGCTGGACCGGAGAAGCCGCACGGCTTCATGGGCGTCAGCAGGTTGCCGCTGACGATGCCGCCGCTGACCTCGGTGCCGCCGCTGTAGTTGACGATCGGGCAGCGGCCGCGCCCGACCTCTCGGAAGAACCACCACCAGGGCTCCGGATTCCACGGCTCCCCCGTCGACCCGAGCACGCGCAGCGCGCGACGGATCGTGGTCGCGGACTGGCTCGGGACCGTGCGCCATGAGGGCGCGGATGACGGTCGGTGACAGGCCAAGGTGGGTCACGCCATGACGGGCAGCGATGGACCACAGCCGGTCAGGGCCGGGGAAGTCCGGCGTGCCCTCGTAGAGGACCAGCGAGGCGCCCAGCAGCAACGCCCCGCTGATGGCCCAGGGACCCATCATCCAGCCCAGGTCCGTGAACCAGAA
The DNA here is from genome assembly GCA_963833535.1 of uncultured Chloroflexia bacterium. GTDB lineage: Bacteria > Chloroflexota > Limnocylindria > Limnocylindrales > CSP1-4 > CSP1-4. The sequence continues at coordinate 258,622 of CAWHYC010000008.1, forward strand.
GAGTCGGTCGCCGGGGCGAAGGTCGAAGTCGTGGGCGAGGTCCTGGGCGGCCTTGATGGGGAAGCCGCCATGGACGTGGACCGCGCCCTTGGGCCGGCCGGTCGTGCCCGAGGTGTAGATGATCATGTACGGCGTCTCCGGATCGGTCGGCGGCGGCTCGCTGAACGGCTCGAGGCCGGGGGCGGCCAGCGCCTCGTGCCACCAGTGGTCGCGACCAGGCGTCCATGGCACGTCGCCGGGCGTCGGTGGTTCGTGGTCGGTCCGATCGGCGCCCGACCCTCCCACGCGTCGGACGACCAGGACCTCGCGCACGGACGGCGCCATGGCCACGGCCGCGTCGGCAGTGGTCTTGAGCTGGACGATGCCGCCGCGACGTCGGAAGCCGTCGGCCGTGATGAGCAGGGTGGCGTCGCAATCCGCCAGGCGGGCGGCGATGGCTTCAGCGCCGTAGCCAGAGAAGATCGGCGTGAAGACGGCCTCCAGCTTGCCCAGGGCGAGCACGGCGATGACCGTCTCGACCAGCATCGGCAACAGGATCCCGACGCGATCACCGGCCCGCACCCCGTGCGCCCGGAGCATCGACGCCGCCAGGTCGACCGCCTCGCGGAGCTCCAGGTTGCTGAGCGTCCGGACCTCGTCGTCCTCTCCCTCCCACACGAGCGCGGATCCATCGGGCTCGATGCGAGCTCGCCGATCCACCGACGCCGACGCATGGTTGAAGGCGCCGCCGCCCCACCATGTCGCCCATTCGACGCCAGCGCTGATGTCCATCGTCGTACGAGGCGGGCGCTGCCAGTCGAGCGCAAGATCCTCCATGGCCGAGGTCCAGAACCAGGCCGGGTCGACCGTGGCCCTGGCCTGCAGGGCCTCGAGGTCGGGCTCGCCGGTCGTCGCCAGGAAGCGCGCCAGGCGGGTCCCGGGGGCGATCGCTGGATCAGGACGCCAGGCGACATCTGGCGCATCGCGGCCGAAGATCGGCCAGCGGTCGGGGCGGTTGCTCACCCGGTCATCGTAGCCACGGCCGCCGCCGGCTGGGCGCCCCGGCCGACGCAGCCTGGTTGCCGCGTGGCGGCGATCACGAGCCGAGCAGGCTAGGGCTTGGAGACCTCGTAGAAGCGGACGACGAGACGCAGCTTGCCGCCGCTGACGCACGTCTGGAGCGTCAGGGCAGAGCGCGACTGCGAGGCGTACGCCCAGCCCACGTCGCCATCCGGCGCGACCACCTTGTAGTAGCTCAGTCGGTAGTAATGCGTGTGCCCGTTGGGCCCTGCGTAGACCGCGAGCATGCCATCGTGGAGGCGTCCGTTCTGGTACGCCCGATAGAGCGGGTAGAACTTGCCGAAGTCGTGGGCCATCAGGTAGACGTTGTTCGATCCCGCGCAGCCCCAGCGGTAGACCACGTTGCCCGGCCCCTGAGAGCGCGAGCAGGGGAACCCGTAGACGCCCTGGTTGATGCCCAGGCTCGGGAACCAGAAGTGGTTCTTGCCCTTGTACGACGGCTTGCTGGGCTTCGACTTGGAGCCGCTTCCCGGCCTCGCCTTGGCATCGGCTCTCGCCTTGGCATCGGCTTTGGCCTTGGCGGCAGCCTCGGCCCTGGCTGCGGCTTTGGCGGCTGCTGCAGCGGCGGCATCGGTCGCGCGTTGCGCTTCGCGCTCGGCGCGCCAGTCGGCGCCCGCGATGCGGACGTCGTCGAGGCTGACATCGGGCGGCTCGACAGCACCGCCGGAAGCCAGGATCGGTCGGGCGGCGATGTCGAAGGTCGGCAGCGCGCCGGATCGGTCGTCGGGGAGGTTCGCGGCGGCACCGGCGGACTCGTTGGCGGCCACGCTGCCGACGAGGAGGGTCTCGGCGACGATGAGCCACGCGAGGCCGGCAGCCAGGCGCATCGGGAGGCGGCGGGCGGGTCGCTTGTCCATGCGCCAAGGCTCGCGGCCCGCATTCGGCAGGTCGCTGGCCCGGTGGTCAGGCGGGTATGGGACGGTCGGGCTGGCTCGGTCGTCAGCATGTCGTGGGACCCGGCCGACGGGGGCTCAGCGATGGCTGTTGCCGTGCGGTGCCTGGAGCTTCGGTCTGGTGCAGTCAGGGGACGACGCCGACCCGGACCGATGGGTCCGCGGAGACCCCGGACCAGGTGCTGCAACGCACCGCTCCAAGGACTCGTGGCGCCCGTACCGAGACGCGAGGTGGTGTCAGGGAGCGACAGGACTCGGTTGCGGGGTGCGGTCCTTGTCGACGCCCGTGGGGATGCCGCCGTCGCCCGCGACCGACGCCAGGCCACGCTTGAGCGCGGCTTCGAGCTCCGCTGTCCAGCCGTCGCCGTAGGCGCGGTACGGGCTGACGTCGATCCGCGAGACGGGTCCGCCGGCCCGCGCCGAGATGGCCTCGAAGGCCGTCTGGCAGGCATCGACGATCGGTCCCGCATCCGCCCAGCGCACGCTGTTGCGGAAGTGGAAGAGGTAGACATCTCGAGGGCTCGGATCCGGTGGGAAGGAGACGACCACGTGCACGGCGTTATCGGCCAGCGACTCGTCGCCGCAACCGGGATCGCCACTGGTCCGTTCGTGGACGGTGATGCCGTTGAGCACCCACGATTCGAAGATCTCGGTGTAGCCGCCGGGCGTCGGCAGCGGCGGCGACCCGACGACCGATCCGCACCCGGCCAGCAGGGCGACCGCGCCCGTCGCGCCCACAAGAACACGGACCACGCGGGGGAGGGGCATGGCCCAAGCCTAGCCCGAATCCCCCGTCTGGATGGCCCGACTGGGTCATGGGCATGGGCGATGGGGCCGCTATGGTGGACGCCCCGATGAGCCGGCTACGGCTGCCCGGCGCGGGCGGAGGAGCGACGTGGACCTCGGGCTGTACGTGGTTGGGGAGGCGGCCAGGCGTGGCCTGGTGCCCAGACTACCGACTGGCCAGGGACTGATGGCCGATGCGGGCACATGGCTGGCGTCCGATGCCCACGACCTGGTCCGATCGGTGCGCGTTGACCCAGCCGATGGGGGCGCCGCGTCACTGTTCGTCGACGTCCACCCGGCCGCCTTCCCGCTGCGCCTGCACGCCACCGTCGACGGCGCCGTGGACGCTATGGCGGTGACATCTGCGGTGGGGCCCGGCTACCACACCTACCTGGCCCGGCTCGTGCAGCGGCTCGGCACGGCGATGGACATCGCCTGGACGAACCCGGACGGCGGCGCCGGGACGACCGAGACGACGCGCTTCGTGGCCGGCAGTGACCGCTTGTCCATCGAGCGTGAGATGCTGCTGTGGCTTCAGGCGACCCTGAAGCGCATCAGGGAGGCGCGTGGGCGCGGCGAGGCTGGCCTCCACCTGTCCCTGTCGATGAGGACGCAGTTCACCTTCGACGGCGCCGTAGCCACCCCGCTCGGGGCCCGCGACGACACCTGGCTGGCGGCGGCCCTCGAGCGGCCGGAGGTGGCGATCGACGTGTGGCCGTGGTGGTCGGACGCGGTGGATGCCCGATCACTCCTCGGTCGGGCGCTGTGCCTGATGTGGACCGAGATCCGCTGGCGGCCGCCCGCTCCCGGCGAGCAGGCGGCGATGGACGAGGTCCTTGAGCTCCTTCGCCGCGCCTACGTGCTCGATCCGTCGCTCGACTATCCCTGGCCGGAATGGGCTGAGCTGATGGGATACCGCGGCTACGAGAACACGCTGGCCGCGACCGTGCGTGGCCGTGCCGTCGGCGTCGACCGGCCGCCGTTCGGCTATCGCCGAAGGCCGGTGACCATCCGCCACGAGGGCTGGTCGTTGACTGTGCCCGGTTCATTCACGGAGCGGTGGACCTCCGATGAGTGGTGGGGCGGAGAGTCGAAGCGCAGCATCACGCTGGCCGCCACCGCGACCGCGGCAGACAGCGGGCCGATGCCGCCCGACGCCTTCCTGGCCAGGGTCGCTGCGGACCTCGGCGACCACACGATCACCCACCGTGAAGGGAACGTCATGGGTCGGGCCAGGATCACGACCGATGCGAGCTCGGGCGTCGAAGTCGGCATCGTCGAGGGTTATTCGGCCGTCGTCGGCAGCGGAGCCGCGATCCGCATCGTGTTCGACGACCCATCCGACTGGGAGTGGGCCATCGACATGTGGCGCTCGCTCAGGTACGAGTGAGCCTTGGGGGGCTCGTACGACTGGCGCCCGCCGGTCGGGCGGTCCGCGTCACTTATCGGCCGCTCAGCGCTGGGCCCGCTTCTTGGCTTCGCGGAGGCGCGCCAGCGTGTCGGTCTCGGACCCCAGGTCGGTCGGAGCAGCGGCTGGAGCGGGCTCGTCCGGCTGCTTCGATATCGGAGCGGCGATGGGCGCCCTTCCGGCCACGTTCGGAACCACCGCGGCGGGCGCCTCGGTCAGTGACGGCTCGATCGTCGATGTCGGAGGCCGCGTCGTTTCCGTTGGTGGCCGGGCGTCGGAGGCATCGGTCGGTGGTCGGACCAGCGCGGCGCGCGATCGCGATCCCGCGGCGCGCTCCTTGGCGGCCAGCATCCCGCCGACCGCTTCGGGTCGGGCTGCGCGCCCGCGTCCCAGCACTCGTGAGCTGAACCACGCGCGCCCGGCGACCAGCTCGCGGCGCGAGATCGAGACGCGCCGGATGGCGACATCGACGGGGAAGAGGAGCAGCGCGAGGACGAGCAGCAGCGGCCAGAGATCGGTGGCGAAGGCGGTCGAGCGCAGGTCGTGCGTCCAGACCTCCGCGGCCGTGTCGATGGCTCGCCCGCCGGTCGCGGAACGCAAGGTCGTCAGGAGCGGTTCATTGACGCCCAGCAGCCGATATTCGGCCGGGGCGGGTGCGACGAGGCCGAGCGTGCGCCCGAGATCGGCTACGCCGGCGCGCTTCTGAAGCACGCGCAGGGCATAGGCGCCGGGCTTGAGCGTGCCCATCGGCGCCTCGTAGACACCGGGTGCGACCTGCTCGAGCGAGACGACCTGCTGGCCGAGCTCAGGGTCGACGACGGTCACCGCCGTCTCGTAGAAGTCGCGCGGCGTGCCATCGCTCTCGACCGACGTCACGCGCAGCCGCGATGCATCGCCCTCGGTCACGAACTCGGCCTCGATGCCACCGGTCTCTTCGCCCGGGAACGTCCAGCGCACGAGCTGGCTGAAGAAGCGGTCGAAGCCCTCCCAGCCGACCCAGCCCTTGGCCCAGCGGCCGGTCGCGTCCGAGGTCCAGGCCACCGACCGACCGAGCCCGTACTGCCACTGAGCCAGGAGCGGGTCGTCGCGACCGGTGACGAGGATGGTCTCTGCCGCGGGCTTGGCCGTGGTGCCGTTGTAGCCGAGGAGGCGTGGCAGGCCGACCTCCAAGCCGGCAAGGATGGGCGACGACCCGGTCTGGACCGGAAAGAACGACTCCTCGACGATCTGCTGGCCAGAGACCTGCTGGGTCTCCTTGAGGAAGATGTCGGGGATGCTGGCGGGGTTTGCGGCCGGGTAGTAGCGTCCGCCGCCCTGATCGGCGAGCTGCTTCAGGATGTCTGCCGAGCCGCCGCCGGCACCGACCGTCGAGAGCGTGATGCCGGCCGCCTTCATCCGCGCGATGAGCGCCGTGTAGTCGCCGCTGCGGGACCAGCCATCGGTCAGGAGCACGATGTGGCGACGGGTCGCGGTCGTCTTCTCCAGGGACGCCACCGCCTCCGAGAGCCCGGCGAAGATGTTGGTCTGGCCCTCGGCCCTGATGCCGGCGATCTGTGATTCGACGTCGCCGACCGTGCCCAGGGGCGCCGTCCGGATCACCCAGTGGGCGTTCTCGTTGAAGGCCACCACGCCGAACTCGTCGCGTGGCGTGAGGGCGGCCACGGCGCGCAGGATGGCCTCCTTGCCGATGTCCACCTTGGGCACGCCCTGGATGGCCACGCCCAGGTCGCGATTTGCGACGTTGCAGTGGCAGGCGTCCATCGAGCCCGACTTGTCGATGACCACGACCAGGGCCACATCCGGCTGCTTCTCGCGATCGCGGACGTCCATCTCGACCGGCAACGCCTCCTCGAGCGGCGTCTGCTTGTAGCCGCCGGCACCGTAGGAGCGCGGCCCGCCGATCATCACCAGGCCGCGCCCGAGGTCGCGGGTGAAGGCTTGCATCGCCTTCATCTGGTTCTCGCTCAGGCGGGTGCGCGGGGTGTCGACGAGGACGACCGAGTCGAAGGCGGCCAGCCCGGTCAGGGAGTCTGGCGCCGCCTCGGGGACGACCCTCGTGACATCCTGGCGCTCGCGCTCCAGGGCTGTCACGAGGTTGCCCGCCACGTCTTCGTCTCCGGCCACGACCAGGATCCGCGGATCGCCCTTGACGATGGTGTCCGAGTCGGCGCGATCGTTCTGACCGAACGTGTCGTGCCCTGCCTCGACCAGGGCGCGGAAGGTGTGGAAGCCGGCTTCGGTCGCCTTGGTCCGGAAGGTGACCGTGTTCATGCCGGCCTCGAGCGCGACCTGCTGCGAGCCGATCTGCTCGCCGTCGCCGAAGAGCCGCACGGTGGCCGGCTGGGCCACGGTCGAGGTGATGGTGACGGTGGCCTCGATCTCCTCGCCGACGCGCGCGGTCGACGGCGTGTGGAGCCTCTCGACGATGACCTCGTCGGCGGTCAGCTGACCGACCGCATGCGTCTCGACCTGCACGCCGCGTGCCGCGGCCAACGCCGCCTCCGACGTGCCGCGTCCGGTCGTGTCGTTGCCATCGCTGACGAGCACGATGCGCTTCTGCGTCTCGTCGGGGAAGAGCGCGGATGCCAGCCGAAGGGCGCCGCCGATGTCGGTCGAGCCCTTGACGGGCACCGAGGCCAGAGCGGCCATCTCCTTGAGATCGTCAGGCAGCTGCTCGACGAGCGCATCGCCGCCGAAGGCCACGATGCCGGCCAGGTCACCATCCTTCTTGACCTCGATGGCCTGGCGCACGAAGTCGACGGCCGCAGCTCGGCCGGCGGTGCCGACAGAGTCGGACAGGTCGACGACGAAGACCGTCGTCAGCTTGTCGACCGGCCAGACCCATTGCAGGCCCGCCAGGGCGAAGACGATGAGGGCGAGCAGCACGATGCGGATCGCCAGCGCGACCCGCCGACGGCCCAGACCCAGGTGATGCCGGGCGGCTCGGCTGAGCAGAAGGGTCAGCGCGACCGCCGGGACCAGCAGGAGCAGGAGCTGCGGCGCGGTGAAGCCGAAGGGCAGGCTCATCGGGCGCTCCGCCGTCGCAGCGGGCGTCGGCGGCCGAGGTTGCCGATCCATCCGCGGATGCGCCGTGCCCCGTCGCGCTCGTAGACGAGCCACTCCACGAGCAGGAGGCCCAGCGCGGCCAGGGCGATGGGGATCCACCACTCGTCGCGGGCCGTGCCCCGGGTGCCACCATCGGCGGGAGCGCCACCGACCGCCACGAGTCGCGCACCGTCGCCGGGCGCGATATTCGACTCCTGCAAGTCGAAGAGATCGACGGCGAAGCGGACGGGCCCGACCGCCACCTCTGCGCCCGAACCGGATGCACTCGGCGTCGGGTGCAGGGTGGGACTCGCAGCCGCGGCGCTGCCTGAAGGGGCCGGCGGCGCCGGGATCGGCTCGGCGGTGTAGGCGCCGAGGGCGCTCGTGCCCACGAACGTGACGCCGGCGCTGGATGTCGTCGCCGGCTCGACCTCGGTCATCGTCCCGTCCGGCGACGAGACTCGCATGCCTACGCTGTCCGGTGGCAGGAGCAGCTCGACAGGTGCGCCCGGCTTGACCGGGTCGAAGGTGCTGGCGTCCCGTCCGAGCAGCTCGCCCGAGAGGTTGGCGACGAGGATCGGCCAGGCCACCTGGAGGGGCAGGTCACTCTGGCGAAGGTCGAACGCCAGGACCACGGTGGGTAGACCATCGCGCGCGCCGGCATAGAGCAGGGGCGCCTGGCCGACGCCAGGGATGACGCTCCGCGCCCACGGCGGCAGCTCCATGCGCTGGGCCTTGGCGACATGGGCACGGGTCAGGTCGACGTCGTGCAGGAGCGGCTCATCCGGCGCCGGCCGGCCGAGGCCTGGCTGCTGCAGCGTGCCGGTGACGGTGCCCAGCTCGCTCGTCCGCGGTGGAGCGACGGCCAGGATCGGCTTCGCCGGCAGGCTCGCCGGCAGGAAGCCGTCGAAGACGATGAGGTCGAACTTGTCGAGCCCGGTCGTATTCGCGTAGTCCTCGCCCGTGGCGCCGTAGAGCTCGACCTTGGGCAGCAGCGACAGGGCGTTCTGGAGGTAGACGTTGCCGGGGCCGACCAGCAGGATGCGCTGCAGGCGGTCGCTCGGCACGATGGCCCAGGCGGCGTCGTCGGCCGCCAGCTGATCGGCAAGACCGGTCGGCGCGGCGCCATCCTCGGTCGTGTCGGTGGCCGTCAGCCGGGCCTCGACCACGGCCGTCCCCGCGGGCAGCTCGTCGATGATGACCTGCGTCTGCGTCAGCGGGTCGAGATAGACGTCTCGAGCCGTGAAGGGGACCCCGTCAGCCAGCACCTGGATCCGCCGCTCGACGCGCTGGGCATCGAGGTTGGCGACGCTCACGAACAGGCTGCGCTTGACGCCGCCGGCGCCGGTCTGGACCGCCAGGCCTGAGATCGCCTGGTTGTGCCGCTCCCGCCCGACCGGCAGGACGCGGATGGGCGCCTTGGTATGCAGCGCCGGGGCTGTGCCGCCGGCGTCGTCGGTCACGACCAGGATCTGCGCGCCCCGGGCACGCGATGCGAGGGCATCAGCCAGGCGCAACGCCTCGGTCATGTCGCCGCTGCCGTTGGACAGCGCGATGCCATCGATGAGGGCGGTCGCGCGTCCGCGATCGCTGACCTCGTTGCCGACCACGCGGGCCGTCTCGCCGGCGGCGACGATGCTCACTCGCCCGTCCGAGGGCAGCTCGGCGAGCGCTTCGGATGCGGCGCGCTTGGCCGCGGTCAGCCGATCCGGAAGGACGTCCGTGGCGCCCATGCTGGCCGACGCGTCGACGACCAGCACCAGGTCGCTCGCCAGGCCCGCAGGCCGCTCCAGGAAGGGACGCGCTGCGGCCAGGACGAGGATGAGGACCAGGAGGAGTTGGAGCAGCAGGAGCAACGATCGCCGCAGACGCTGCCAGGGGGCGTTGGCCTCCACGTCGCGGACCAGCTGCTGCCAGAGGAACGTGCTGCTGACCGTCCGCTCATCGCGCCGCAGCCGCAGCATGTAGAAGGCGACGACCAGCGGGATGAAGGCCAGGCCGGCGATGGCCAGCGGCGCCAGGAAGGGCATCGTCTCGCCTCGTGTCAGGCGACCACGCCGCGGCGGCGCAGCTCGGCGAAGATGAGGTCGGCCAGCGGCAAGGTCGAGGGCACGGTCACGAACGAGGCCCGCCGCTTGGTGGCTGTCGCCTCGAGCCCGGCCTGCCAGGCCCCGAGGCGCGCGCGGTAGGCGTCGATGGTCGCCAGGTCCGCGGTGATGTCCACGCCGGCAGCGCTCTCGACGTCGACCAGCCGCAGGTCACCCTCGAGCGGCGGGTCAAGCTCGTCCGGGCTCAGCACCTGGAGGATGGCCACCTCGCAGCGCGTGCCGGCGAGCTCGGAGATGGCCCGCTCGGCGTTGGCGTCGAAACAGTCGCTGATGAGGATCAGCGGGCCCCGCTGGGTCAGCTGCGCCGCGTAATGCCGCGCGCAGGCGGCGAGGTCGGTGGAGCCAGCCGCCGGCTGGACCGGCGACAGGTCGGCCAGGACCTGGAAGATGCGGTTAGTCCCGCGCACGGCGGGGTAGCGGCGGGCCGCGCGACCCTGGAGGACGGCCAGGCTGATGCGGTCATACGAGGCCAGCCCGACATAGGCCAGGGCGGCGGCCGCTCGCTTGGCGAAGAGGAGCTTGTCCGGCGAGCCCGTGCCCATCGAACCCGAGGCGTCGAGCAGGATATGGACGGTCACGTCCTCTTCCTCGATGAAGAGCTTGATGAAGAGCTTCTCGAGGCGGGCGTAGATGTTCCAATCGAGCGAGCGCAGGTCGTCGCCCAGCGAGTAATCGCGATAGTCGGCGAACTCGACCGAGACGCCGCGCTTGGCGCTCCGACGGACACCCTTCATGCCGCCCCGCACGGCCTTGCGCGTGACGAGCATCAATCGTTCCAGCTGGCGTAGGAACGCCTCGTCGAAGACGGTCGGGTCGACCGCCGAGGGCAGCAGGTCGTGGCGGGTCGCCGGCTCGGCGGCCGGCGACGATCGCGGGTCGGTCATCGGCGCCTGCCCGTCGCCGTCAGTCGACGATCGGCGGGGCGACGGCGTCCAGGACGGCGCGGATGATGGCGTCGGGCGTGATGCCCTCCGCCTCGCCCTCGAAGTTGCGGATGACCCGATGTCGGAGCGCCGGCAAGGCGACGTCGCGGATGTCGTCGATGGCCACGTTGAAGCGTCCGTCCATGAGGGCCTGGATCTTGCCCGCCACGACGAGCGCCTGGGCGCCGCGCGGCGAACCACCGTAGCGGACGTACTCGCGCACCAGGCCAGGTGCGCGATCGTTGTCGGGGTGCGTGGCCGATAGCAGGCTGACGGCATAGGCCGTCACGTGCGGCGCGATGGGCACGCTGCGGGCGAGCCGCTGCATGGCCACGATCTCGGCGCCGGTGGCCACGTGCTGGACGGTGACCTGTTCGCCGCCCGTGGTGCGATCCATGATCGCCACAAGGTCTTCCTCGGCTGGGAAGGGGACCCAGAGCTTGAAAAGGAAGCGATCGAGCTGGGCTTCGGGCAGGGGGTAGGTGCCTTCCATCTCGAGCGGGTTCTGGGTCGCCAGGACGAAGAACGGCGGATCGAGCTTGTAGCGCTGGCGCGCGACCGAGACCTGCTGCTCCTGCATCGCCTCGAGCAGGGCCGACTGGGTCTTGGGGGTTGCACGGTTGATCTCATCGGCCAGCACGAGGTTGGCGAAGATCGGCCCGGGCTGGAAGCGGAACTGCCGGCCGCCCGCCTCCTCGACCAGGATGTTGGTGCCCACGATGTCGGCGGGCATCAGGTCGGGCGTGAACTGGATGCGGTTGAAGGCGCAGTCGATGACTTCGGCCATGGTGCGGACGAGCATCGTCTTGCCGAGCCCGGGCACGCCCTCGAGCAGCGCGTGGCCGTTGGCCAGCATGCAGATCAGGGTCTGCCGGACGAGGGCATCCTGACCGACGATGACCCGACCGACCTCGCGTTCGATGATCCGGCTCCGCTCGGCGAAGTCGTTCGTGCTGAGAGTCATGGTCGGCGCGGCGGTCGGAGCGGCGGGGTCGTTCATCGGTCGTCTCCTGTGGTCGATCAGGGGTTGAGGGACGAGAAATAGTCGCGCACGTAGTCCTTGACGCCGAGCGGCACGACACTGCGATCGAGGCTCGTGATGGCGAAGTCGTAGAAGTCCTGGTAGACGTCCGTGTAGGGCACGAATGCGTCGCTGGGGACGCCCTGGCCCGTGCCCTGGCCCTGCTGTGTCTGCCCGTCGCCACCGGAGCCTGCCACGTACGACGGGTCGCCGGGGCGGCCAAGCCGATCGAAGTCGGCGAAGATCTTGTCCAGGTCGCCCGTGCCGAACTGCTTGTTGCCGCTCGTCGGACCACGGAACTGGCCATTCGAACCCGTGCCGCTGCCGAGGAAGCGGGCGCTCGAGCCGCCTCCGCCGAGGCTGCCTTGCCCCTGGCCTTGGCCCTGGCCCTGGCCTTGTCCCTGGCCCTGGCCTTGCCCCTGGCCTTGGCCCTGGCCCTGCCCTTGTCCCTGGCCTTGCCCCTGGCCTTGTCCCTGGCCTTGCCCCTGGCCCTGCCCTTGTCCCTGGCCTTGACCTTGGCCTTGCCCCTGGCCCTGCCCTTGGCCCTGGCCTTGCCCTTGTCCCTGGCCTTGTCCCAGCCCGGTGCCCGGGCTCTGGCCGGGCTGACCCTGGCCTTGCCCGGTGCCCGGGCTCTGGCCGGGTTGCCCCTGGGGCTGGCCTGTGCCCTGGCCCGCGGCGCTCGCGATGGTGCGTCGAGCGTCCTGGAGATCGTTCGCCGTGCGGGCAAGATCGCGCTGCAGCTCCACATCGCGGCCTGCCCGGGCCAGCTGTTCACCGAGCTGGCGCAGCGCATCTTGCGCGCCGACGGCGTCGCCCCGGGCGAGCGCCTGCGCCGCGTCGCGCACCGCGCCCTGGGCGCTGGCGCCGGCCTGGCGAGCGACCCCCTCGAGTGCTGCCAGCTCTGCTGAGAGCCGCTCCCGTTCAGCCGACGTCAGCTCGTCGGCGCGATCGGCGAGTCGGTCGGCGTCCTTGGCGCCCTGCTCGGGGGATCCGTCCGGATTGCTGTCGCTGCCCGACTGCAGACGGCTGACGCTGCGCGCCAGCGAGGCGAGGGCCGCCGCGCGCTGCTCATTGCTTGGATCGAGGCGTGCCCGGAGCGCGTCCTCGAGGGATCCGAGCCTGGCCAGCTGCGCCTCGAGATCCTCCGGTCGCTCTCGCAGCTCGCGGCTGATCCGTCGAAGCTCCTCGGCGATGTCGGCGCGCGGATCGTCAGCGGTCCGGCCCTCGCTCAGACGATCTGCGGTCTGCTCCAGGCGCTGCGCCTGCCGTTCGGCGGCTTCCCGTTGGCGCTCACGTTGCGCGAGCGTGTCGCTCTGTGGGTTGGGCAGCACGAGGGCCGGGATCAGCACCAACGCGAGGATGGCGGCCAGCCGCGCCGGGCGACGCGGCAATCGGGGAGGAAAGGCGTGCTGGTCGGCCGCGCGAAGGCTGCCCAGGGCGTCGCGACGCTGGAGCCTGACGAAATCGGCGTAGGTCGCCGTTTCGTGCACGAGCTCTGGATCGGCGGCCGGGTCCGTGGCGCGACCCGCACCATCGGGAGTGTCCCCCGTTCCCACCATCATGGTCAGCTCGGGGGATCGCAGCGCGATCTCGAGCGCGGATGAGAGCCGGTCGCGGAGGCCCTGCTCGCCGTCGAGCGCCAGCGCCGTCTCGGCGACCGTCGGTCGCACGCGCACGGCGTCGATGAGCAGGGCGATGATGCCGACGACCGGGATGGCCAGAGCCGCGCTCCACGCCCATCCGAGCGGCAACAGCCGTCCGGCAACGGCGAGGACGAGCTCCATCCCCACGACCAGTGCCGCCAGCCATGTCGCGTCGCGGACGATCCGGCGCAACCAGAGGCGGCGGCGGAAAGGCGCCAGGCCGGAGCGGATGGCGACCAGCGTCGGGTCGAGCGTCATGGCGCTGGCCTCGGGGCCCGTCTCGACCGGGGCAGACGCGATCCCCGACGGCTGGGCATCACGAGGCGCGACGAGATGAGCGTCAGCACCACCGCCAGGACCAGGAACGCGGCGGCAGATTGCGGCCAGAACGTGTCCCGCGGAAAGCCCGTCAGGGTCTGCGAGGGCGCGACGTCGAAGACCGGTTTCCCAGCGATGACGCACCTGGCGTTCGGCAGGCACGCGCCGTCAGGTACGAAGCCGCCGATGGCGACCGCGTTCGCCACCCCGACCTGGACGACAGCCGACCCATCGTCGACCGCGACGCCGGGCATGGGGACCGGCTCGGGCATCGGCTTCAGGCACTGATCGAGCGGACAGTCGATGCTGCCCGAGCTGCCGAAGTAGGGCTTGCCCGTGACCGCGCTCATGACCAGGCAGGCATCCGAGGAACCGGAGACGGCGGTCACGCAGACGAGGTCCATGTCAGCCACGAAGGGGTTCAGCCACAGCAGCTGCTGGGCTGGGCGACCGGTGGCGGCGCCGGTGCCCGGGATGAAGCCGCCGGGGGCGCTGACGCCGGACGTCGCGTACAGGAAGTACCAGACGACCCAGGTCCCCGCGGTCAGGGCGAGGATGGTCAGGTAGGTCAGGACCGTGGCCACCTGCGTGCGCTTGACGAGCGCCGAGATGAACAACCCGATGGCGCCGAAGCCGACCGCGAAGCAGACCAGCAGCAGGTAGCCGCGCAGCAGATCGTCTGGCCCGACGCCACCGAAGAGGAAGACGACCGCTGCCATCGGCAGCGAGGCGAAGATCAGCAGGAAGACGTAGGCCAGGGCCGCCCCGAGCTTGCCGATGACCAGCCCGAGGCTGCTGAGCGGGGTGGTGACCAACAGGTCGAGGGTCTGCTTCTCGCGCTCGAGCGAGATGGCGCCGGTCGTAAAAGCCGGTGCGAGGACCGCCACGAGCACCGTCTCGACCAACAGCAGCCCGGTGAACAGGGCCTGGCCGATCTGTGCCGACAGCGCGACCGGCGCGACGCCGAAGCCCGTGAAGAAGGACTGGCTGGCCGCGGCGTCCTTCTGGAACTCGTAGACGCCCCACGAGAAGATGGCCAACAGGACGAGGTAGAGGGTCAGGACGGCGAAGGCGCGACGCCCTCGCATGCGGCCCCGCAGCTCCTTGGTGCCGACGGCGACGATACCGACCCCGAGGCGTTGGAAGGCATCGCCGAGGCGACGCAACGGGTTGCGGTGCTGCGTGCTGGCGATCATCGGTCGGCCCCGCTGGGGGCGGATCCCGCTTCGACAACCTCTCGCGACGTGACCTGCAGGAAGAGCTCCTCGAGGTCCGACGCCGCCCGACTGAAGACGACGACGCGGTGGCCAGCACCGACGACCCGTGCCAGCAGTGCGGCGCTGGCGTCGTCGTCGCCCTTGAAGGCGATCTCCAGCCAGCCGTCATCGAGCCGTTCGACGCCGACGATGAGGCTGTCGGCGCGGAAGAAGTCAGCGGCAGCGATGTGCGCCGCTTCGTCACCGAGGACGCGGACCTTGAGCACCGCCCCCGCCCGCAGCCGTGCCTCGATGTCGGCCACGCGTCCCGATGCCAGCACCCGCCCGTGGTCGATGATGGTCACGCTCGTGCACAGCTCCTCGAGCTCGGGCAGGATGTGGCTGCTGATGACGATGGTCTTGCCCAGCGCGCGCAGCTCGCGGAGCAGCTCACGGAGCTCGACCCGCGCCCGCGGATCGAGACCGGACGCCGGCTCGTCGAGGAGCAGCACGCTCGGATCGTGGACCAGCGTGTGCGCCAGGCAGAGGCGCTGCTGCATGCCGCGGCTGAGCGCCTGTACGGATGCGTCGCGCTTGTCGGCCAGGTCGACCAGCTCCAGCAGATCGCCGATCATCTGCCGCCGCCGCGTCGCCGGCAGGCCGTAGCAGCGGGCGAAGAAGTCCAGGTATTCCCAGACTTTCATGTCGTCGTAGACACCGAAGGCGTCGGGCATGTAGCCGATGACGCGACGGACCGCGTCGGGATCCTTGATGACGTCGACACCGCCGATCTCGGCCTGACCGGAGGTCGGCGCCAGCACCGTGGCCAGCATCTTGAGCGTCGTCGTCTTGCCCGCGCCGTTGGGTCCGACCAGGCCGTGGATCTCGCCGGGCGCGACCTGCAGGTCGACGCCGGCCACGGCCAGCGTCCCATCGTATCGTTTGACCAGTCCCTCGGTCCGTACCGCGAAGGTCACGGCAGGCTCCCTTCAAGCTGGGCCGCGAGCGAGAAGTAGGTGCTCCCGTTGTTCGCAGCCTGGCGGCTGACGAAGCGCGCCAGAAGGTGGCCGGCCGAGTCGACGTACCGCTCGGGCGCCGCGATCGAGACGACCGTGCCGGCGTTCATGTGGGCGAATTCCATCCAGCGACCGCTCGTTCGGTCGAAGAGCTGGATCTCGGGCATCCCGTCGAACGGAGCAGCGCCGCCGACCTCGCCGACTGGATCATCCTGGTCCGGCTGCTGGTCGTCGGGGAGGGGGCTGGCCGACGCGCCCGCCTGGCCGATCTGGAAGCCAGGATCGCCCGGCGTCATGGACAGGGAGAGCCGGGTCGGAACGAAGGCGCCATCGAACGGGATGGGAGCGAAGTCGACGACCATCGAGCCGCGACTGAGCGAGAACGCGTTGCCCTGGTCGAATCCCTCGGCCGCATCGGTCGTCACGACAGAGTGGCTGATGAGCTCATCAGGAAAGGTCGTCTTGCCACCGACATCGACCCCCAGCGGCAGGACGTAGACGGCGTCCCCGACGCGGGTGGCGCCTTCATCGCCGATGTCGACGGTCAGCGGCGAGCCGCCCGGCTGCCAGCCGATGAGGGCCGGCGCCTGGCCGGTCGCGGCCCCGACGAGGGTCGAGAAGCGACCGTTGTACTGGGTCAGCTGGTCGATGACCGCGCGACGGGTGGTGATCGTCCGGTCCCGGTCGGTGGTGCCGCCGGTGTAGGCGCCGAACATCCGATCGCTGATGCCGGCACCGAACGCTTGGCCGGTACCGAGCGCCAGGCTGACCTTGGCCGATGCGCCGGGGGCGAGTTCGCCCAGCTTCGCGAGGCTGCCGCCATAGACCACCGCGGCATCCTCGATCGTCTCGTCCGACGCGTTGGTGACGGTGCCCTCCAGCCGTCCTTCGCGCAGCTTCAGCAAGGCCTCGACCTCGGGCACCGGCAGCGCAGCCTCCGCCCGGAATCCACGCAGGCTGCCGAACCCGACGGCGTAGCCCCGCACCACGGCCGGATCGCCGAGCAGGATGTCGAGCGGCGCGCCTCCGACGCCCTGCTGCTGGATGCTGATGGGGTTGGAGAGCAGGGCGCCACCACCGACGCGGACGTCGAAGGTCCGGCGTGATGGCGAGAAGACGCCGACATATACCTGGCCGAGACCGGACTGGGCGCCGGCCGCGCCGCGCACGATGGCGATGGTGTTGACGATCGTGTCGCTGCCCTTGAGGGCACGGCCGAGCCCGAAGGCGCCGACCGAGAAGACGACGATGAGGACCGGCATCGTGACCCACGCCCATTCGCGGCGGTCGAGTCGCCGCAGGACCAGGTAGTTGAGCGGACCGACGAGGACGATGTACGCGACGAGCAGCCCGGCCAGCTGTTCCAGCGGCGGTAGGCCGACGGCCGGCAGGTTGTTGAGAGCGCCGACGATGGCGCTGTCGTCCGGCAGGGCGAGGGGGTTGACGACCGCCGATGCGGCGAGCGGCATCGCTCGCCGCCAGAGCGCCTGCGCGGCCGGCGTGCTGGCGATGCCGTCGGCGGTGGGATCGACGCCGATGATCATCGCCCGACCCTGGCCCACGGTCCGCTCAGCGGCGATGACGCTGTCGCCGGCGCGACCGATGACGGAGCCCTCGATGAGCGTGCCGCCCAGCGCGGGCACGTCGTGCGAGAGGTCCGATCTGCCGCGGATCAGGGCGTCGACCTCCTGCGGCGTGGCGTCGACGGTGCCCGTCGGGCGGTACGGCAGGAGGTCGTCGGGCAGGCTGCCGAGCGTCGTGGCGCCCGTCGAACCGCCGAGGATGACCAGCCGACCGCCGAGTCCCAGCCAGGTGCGCAGCGCGGACAGCTGCTCCGGCTGGAGCTTGGCGGTATCGACATCCTGCCAGACCAGGCGGTCGATGGCCGACCACGCCTCCACGCGAGCGGGCAGGTCCTCAGGTGCCAAGGACACGATGGCTGGCGCCGCGACCCGGGGATCGGCCAGCGCGCTGGTCAGCGCGGCCACGAGCGGGCCGGGCTCTTCGGCCACCACGCCGATGACCGATTGATAGGGATCGTGAGCCGTGATCGGCACGTCGGCCTTGGCGATCGATCGCCCGGCGGACACCAGCGTGACGCCGAGGTCGCGGCCGAAGATGGAAGGCTGTGCGTAGAGCACGTACCGCTTGCGTGAGCCCGTCGGCAGGTCGACCAGGGCGGCGTACGACGACGAGGCGGCCTGATCACTGGCCAGACGAAGCTCGCCGCTGATGGCCGGTCCGTCGTTGGCCACGTCGACCTCGATGGCCGACCAGGCTCCGACCCGGACGTTGCCGCCCGCCAGCGAGCGCGCGGTCATGGTCACGTCGTCGGCGGCCAAGCTGGCTGGCGCCAGCCAGGCGAGGGCGACGAGCGCGGCGACGAGGGGGACGAGACGGCGCATCGGGCCTCAGTCTGCGGGCTGTGTCCAGTCGGATCCTCGGCTAGACGTCGGACCGTGGGTCAAAGTTGCGTCACTCGCCAGGAGCGGTTGATGACGCAGCGCGGCGATCTGCCGTCGGTCCCTGCCGATCCCGGACGACCCTGGGCATCTCACCGCAAACGCGGCTACCATTGGCCGCCCGTGCCCACGCTGCGACCCTTCCGCGCCCTGCGCTACGACCTGGCCGCTGTCGGCGACCTTGCCGACGTCATCAGCCCGCCGTATGACGTCATCCCACCCGAGCTGCAGGCTCGTCTGGCCGCCCGCCACCCGCGCAACTCCGTCCGGCTCGACCTGCCGCCGTCACAGCCCGGAGATGGTCCGGATGACCGCTATCGGCGGGCCGCCGCGGCCTTCGTCTCGTGGCGGACGGACGGCACCCTGCGCAAGGACCCGACGCCGTCGCTCTACGCCTACGAGCTGGCCTATCGCCTGCCGGGCGACCCGAAGGAACGCGTGCAGCGCGGGTTCTTCGCACGGCTCACGCTGGAGCCGTTCGGGCCGGGTAGCGGCGTCCTGGCCCACGAGCGGACCCTGGGCGGCCCGAAGGCGGATCGCCTGGCGCTGCTGAGCGCGACCGGCGCCAACTTCAGCCCGGTCGTCGGGCTCTACCGCTCGCCCCATGGCGAGAGCGGCGCGATCCTGGCGGCGATCGCCGCCACCGAGGCCGACGAGTCCGTCGTCGACGATGACGGCGTTCGACACCGGATCTGGGTCGTGCCGGCCGGAGCGCGTGGGGATGATGGTCCTGTCGATCGACTCATCAGCTTGGCCGAGGTCGGGCCTATCGTCATCGCCGATGGCCACCATCGCTATGCCACGGCCCTCGACTATCGGGACGGCCGCGGCGCGCGTCGAGCCTGCACGGAAGACCCGCCATACGAGACCGTCTTCGTCCTGCTCTTCGACCTCGCTGCCACGGAGCTGACCATCCTGCCGACCCACCGGGTGGTCGAGGGCGAGCCGACCGGTGAGGCGTTGGCGACCGGCCTGTCCGCGCTCTTCGAGGTCGAGCGCCTCGCGTCGAGCGAGGACCTGATCGGTGCCTTCTCGCTGTCCGCGCCACCGTCCGACGCGGACACAGCCGGGCCACGCATCGGCGTCTGGTCGGCTGGGCTGGCGGCCGTGCTTCGGCCCAGGCCCGGCGCGCTCGATGCGCTCCTCGACCGCCACGCCACGCCGGCCATCCGGAACCTCGGGGTGACCGTCCTCGAGACGGCCATGCTCGCGATCTACGGGCTCGACCAGGCGGCCATCGCGCGCGGAGAACGTGTGCGCTACGTCAAGGGCGCCGCGGCTGCCGTCGATGCCGCCGGCCCGTCGGGCACGACGTTCCTCCTCGATCCAACGCCGGCGGCGGACGTCGTCCGAGTCGCTCTCGCCGGCGAGCTGATGCCCCAGAAGTCGACCTACTTCAGCCCCAAGCCGGTCACCGGCCTGCTCTTCGCACCGGGAGAATGGTGAGCTACATGGACCGAGACCTCGAAGCCCCCATCGAGCTGACGCGCCGACCAGCCGAGCGACCGGTCGGCACCCGCCCCGTCCGCAAGGATGAGATCGACCTGCTCGAGCGCGGCATCCACATCGAGTCGTGGCTGCCGGAACGGCGCACCAGGCGCAAGCCGCTCCTGCTCGTCCACGGGGAGCTGGCTGGGTCCTGGGTCTGGCATCGCTACCAGGAGTTCTTCGCGCAGCGTGGCTGGGAGGCGCACGCGGTCAACCTTCGCGGCCACTATTGGTCCGACACCGCCGACTACGAGACGCTCGACTTCGCGACCTACATCGGTGACGTCACCGCCGCGGCACAGCGGCTCGGTGGCGACGTGGTCCTCGTCGGGCATGGCTATGGCGCGCTGGCCGCGCTCAAGACCGCCGAGATGCCACTGGCCGGCGGCCTGGTCCTCATCAGCCCGGCCCTGCCGGCCGCATTGCGGGTCCCGGCCAAGCCGCATCAGCTGCGCGCGGTGCCTGAGATCTACCGCCGCGATCAGGTCGGCTGGGCGGGTCTTCCAGAGGCGATCCGTCGACGCAACCCCGACCTCAACGTGGCCGACGTGCTCCGCATCCAGCACATGATGGGTGCCGAGTCGGGCCTTGCCCGCCGCGACGTCATCTCTGGCGTGCCGGTCGACCGCGACCTCTTGGCCGAGGACCTGCCGACCCTGGTCATCGGCGGCGGGCTCGACCACGAGTTCCCCGAGCCGGAATCGGAGCGCCTGGCGGAGTGGCTGGGCGCGGAATACCAGCCGTACGGCGCCCACTCGCACTACGGCCTGGTCATCGGGGAGGACGCCTTCGAGCAGGTCGCCACCGCCATCCGCGGCTTCCTCGACGCCCATCGCCTGTAGCTGCGAACCCGGCTGGACGGGGATGTCCAGGCTCGTCCGAGCGCGACGCCGTGCTAGACTCTCGTGCCCACGGGCCGCACCGCTCGTGCTGCTCGCCGCATTCGTCTAGAGGCCCAGGACACCGCCCTCTCAAGGCGGAGATCATCGGTTCGAATCCGATATGCGGTACCAGTCGAACATCCCTGACGCCCCCGGACCGCGCCCCGGGGGCGTCTTCATGTCTAGACTGCGGGCCATGCGTTCCACGGCCGAGGCACGCCAGCGGCTGGTCATCCTGGCCGAGGGTGAGTTCGGCGACATCGGCTCCAAGACCGCGATGGGCGTCATCCGCTACGGACGCGACATCATCGTCGCCGTGCTCGACTCGACCCGCGCCGGCGGCAACGTGCGCGATGTGATGGGCGACGGCTACGACATCCCGATCGTCGCCTCGCTGGCCGAGGCGCTGCCGCGTCGGCCGACCGCCCTCCTGCTGGGCACGGCTCCCCCGGGCGGCAAGCTGCCCCCGAGCTGGCGAGCCATCGTGATGGAGGCCATCGAGGTCGGTCTCGACATCCGCTCGGGGCTGCACACCTTGCTCGGCGACGACCCAGAGCTGGCTGACGCGGCGGCGGCCGCCGGTGTCGCGATCGTCGACTATCGGCGGCCGCCCGCGCGCGAGGAAGTCAGCACCGGACGAGCGCACCTGCCGGGCAAGCGGGTCGTCCTGACCGTGGGCACCGACTGCGCGCTGGGCAAGATGAGCGTCGCCCTGGAGCTGCGCAAGGCGGCCCTCGAGGCCGGCCTGTCGGCCGTCTTCGTGCCCACCGGCCAGACGGGCATGATGATCGACGGCTGGGGCGTGGCCGTCGACCGGGTCATCAGCGACTTCCTGGATGGCACCTGCGAATGGCTGGTCGAGCAGGCCGAGGCGATGGGCGACTGGATCTTCGTCGAAGGCCAGGGCTCGATCGACCATCCCGCCTACAGCGCCGTCACGCTCGGGCTCATCCATGGCTGCGCGCCGCACGCCATGGTCCTCGTCCATCAGCCCGGTCGGACGCACCACCACGGCTGGGAGGACACGCGCTACGCGCTGCGCCCGATGCGCGAGCTGATCCCCCTGCACGAGCAGCTTGCCGGCCTCATGGCCCCGTCCGTGGTGGCGGCGGTGGCCCTCAACACGTCGCTCCTCGACGAGAGCGCTGCGCGACGCGAGATCGCGCGCACGGCCGACGAGCTCGGCCTGCCGTGCGACGATCCGTACCGCTTCGGCGCCGAGCGGCTGCTCGACGCGTTGCGCGAACGCCTGGCGTGAGCCTCACGTCCGGAGGGAGCGGCAGATGAGGATCGCGACCGAGGTCCTCGTGCTGCCGCTCCGGGACCCGTTCCGGATCGCGCGGACGTCGCCCGATCGTGACGCCACGACCGTCATCGGGACGTTGACCGACGCCGACGGGTCGACCGGCATCGGCGAGGGCTACCCGGATCCCTACTACGGCGAGACGCCGGCGACGGTCGAGGCCGTCGTCCCGGTGCTGGTCGAGGCCGTCGACGGGCTGGGCGCCTTGCCGGCGCGGCTGGACCTCGTCCGTGGCTGGCTGGTCGATGCCTCGACGGCGATGGATGAGCGCATCGCCCACAACGGCGCGGCCAAGTGCCTGGTCGATCTCGCGCTCCACGATCTGGCCGGCAAGCGGCTGGGCCTGGCCCTGCCCGAGCTGCTCGGCACGCCACGCGAGCTGCCGCCGACCGACTTCAGCCTCGGCATCGACGAGCCCGCCGTCGTCGCTCAGCGCGCCGCCCGAGCGGCGCACTTCCCGGCGCTCAAGATCAAGCTCGGTGGCCCGGCCGATCTCGAGACGCTCGAGGCCGTGCGCGAGGTCTACGCCGGCCCGATCCGGGTCGATGCCAACACCGGCTGGACGCCCGAGGTCGCTGACGCCCTGTTGCCCCACTGTGTGCGTCTGGGCGTCGAGCTCATCGAGCAGCCCTTCAAGGCCCGGCGGCTCGATCAGCTGCACTGGCTCCAGGACCGCTCGTCGCTGCCCATCGTGGCCGACGAAAGCGCGGTCGTGGAGGCCGACCTCGTCGGCCTCGTCGGGGTCGTCCAGGGCGTCAACGTCAAGCTGGCCAAGGTCGGTGGCATCGGTCCGGCCCTGCGCATGATCCGACACGGCCGGGAGCTCGGGTTTCGGATCTTCCTGGGCTGCATGGAGGAGACGGGACTCGGCATCGCAGCGTCAGCGTCGGTGGCGGGGTTGGTCGACTGGGTCGACCTGGATGGCAACCTGCTCCTGGCCGCGGATCCGTTCACGGGTCTGGAGCTCGGCGCCGACTGTCGCTGGCAGCTGCCGACGATACCCGGCATCGGTGTCCGTCGCGCCGCCGTGACACCGCCGGTCGCCGGTGGGATCGGGGTCTAGGCAGGATCGAGCGACGCGGACGAATCAAGCCGACCACGGTGAAGGCGATGCCGACGGCGATGAGGTACAGCCCCTGCGCGGCTCGGGAACCAGACGCCATGGCGCCATCCTACCGGCCTGTCGGGGCCATGTGGACAACTTGGTGGACAAGATGGTGGACAGAGGGCCTCCCATCCGAAGGCCACCCGAGTTACCATGGTCGGGCACTCATCACGGGGCTGGACGGAGACCCTGGGGCCGGGGCCCGAAGCCGTTCAAGGGTGGCGACCGAACGCCGTGGGGGGCACCAGCAGCGCTCGACCCGTGCCTGCACGTGCCCGTGAACGGGGATGGAGGATCGGCTGTCGATGGAAGCGCGCCATGGGTTCGAGCATGTCGCCCCGGTCAGCGAGGGCCCAGCGACCCAGGCGCCAGCCGTCGAAGCATTCATCAGGTTCTGCTACCACCGACGGCGTGTCGGCTGGCCCGAGCTGTACGACGAGATGTGCGCGGTGGCGGCTCGCAGCGTGTTCCGCGGCTGGGGCTTCAGCGAGCTTGCCGATCAGGGCATCCGTTTCACGCTCTCCGACCTGCCGGGGCTGGCGGCCGTCGCGGCTGAGGTCAGCCGTGACGAGAGAGAACGGGCGCGTCGGCTGCGCACGTCGGCCAAGACCGTCGACCTCGGGACCGCGGTCTGCGACGTCCTCGGCGAGGACGCCGACGCCCCGATCAGCTCGACGTCGCTTGCGGTCGCAGCCGACTGAGCTGGGCTGCTAGTCCCTGATCCGGCGACGCGCCATCTCGCCCTCGATCTGGCGTTCAGCTTCGACGTAGCGGTCGATCTCGTCGCGCACCTGGTTCGCCTCGGGCGTATAGAGGTGGACCTGCTGCTGGAGGACGTACGAGAGCCGGCGGCTGGTCATCCGCGCATGGTCGAGGTTCTTCATGAGGACCAGTGGGTCCATCGCCGCGAGGTCGTCCGGGTGGTACATCTGGCGCATACCGCCCGAGTATAGGACGCGGCGCCCGTGCGCTGGACGACGCTCGGGTCGACGAACGACCGGACCAGCTGGCGCTCAGACCGCGCGCAGACGCGCCTCCGATGGCCAGGTCCAGTCGATGGGCAACGCTGCGCCGGCGAGCGCGCGGCGACGACCCTGGTCGGTCGGTGACATGACCAGCAGTCGGTCGGTCTTGGTCGTCCGGCCCGCCTCCGTGCCCCAGATCTTGGTCATCTTTCGCTGGGCCGCGATGTCGTCGAGCGCGATGCCCGCCAATCGGTAGCCCTCGGGCGCGGCGGCGCGTTCCCAGACCGTCTCGGCCAGCCCGACGCCCCCGTGCATCGCCCGCCCACGGTCGAGCTCGACGTCGCCGATGACCATGACCACGACCGCATCATCGGTCAGGGCGCCGCGCAGGTCGGCCAGGGTCTGGCGCAGGAAGACGAGATAGGCGTCGAGGTGATGTGCGTCGTCGAGGCTGCGATCGACGGCCTCTGGATCGACGCCCATGAACCACAGGCGCAACCAGTTGTAGTAGCCGTACTTGACGACCCGCAGGTACGGCGGGCTGGTCACCACCAGGCGAGCCCGATCGGGCAGGGCTCGCTGCCGGAGGGCATGTCGGGCGCGCGTGCCGGCGTCGCGGGCGTCGCCCAGCAGTGCGATGCCTCGCTGGGCAGGCAGGCCCTGGCGCAGCAGCCGACGGAGCTTGGCGTCGAGGCAGGCGAAGGCGTCGCGCTCAGCCGCCACGAAACCCGTCCGAGCCACGAAGTCGCGGACATAGCGCGGCGCCATGCTGAAGGTATTCGGCATGATGTCCGAGAGGTAGGTCGGACTGCGCCCGTGCAGGATGCCGATCATCGCCCCGATCAGGAACCGGTCGGTCGGATCGTCGGCACGGAGCGTAGCGCGCAGGAAGAGCACCTGGGCCAGGGTGCGCGGATGGAAGGCCAGGGCGACTTCCGTCGGCATCGACGCCGACTCCGGGACGCCTCCAGCTCCGGGCACCGGGACATCGGCCGAGCCGACACGCTCGATGGCCGTGGCGGCGAGCTGCGTCCAGCGCGCTGCTGCCAGCGAATACTCGACGCGGAGCAGGTTCATCCGCGTCGTCAAGGCTGGCCGAGATGGCGGGTCGAGCTTGGCAGCGGTCAGCAGGTAGGCCATCGGATTGAGGTCGTTGCCGACGCCCACGCGGCCCTCGGCACAGGCCTGGAGCGGCGTCGTCCCGCGGCCGCTGAACGGGTCGAGGACGACATCACCTGGCCGGCTGTAGCGCGCGATGAAGGCATGCGCCAACGCTGCCGGGAACATCGCGAGGTAGCTGCACATGGGGTGGAAGGCGTGGCCCCAGAGCCGCTGCTGCACCTTCCACTCCGGCTCGATGTCGAGGCGCGGCAGCGTCGGCAGGAGGCCGGCCTCGAGCTGGCCGGGGGCGATCCGTTGCGGGGCGGCCACGGGCGGCTGAGTGACCTCGTGCTAGCTGCGCGACGATGGGCTGACGGCGAAAGGGCGGCGAGGATAGCACGCCCGTTCGAGCGGTCGTCAAGGGCCCGCCTGGCCAGGATGGCCCCTGGTCGGCGCCGCGACCGTGGCCCTTGGTCACTCCGGGATCAGGGCAGCCTGACCACCTGTGCCCCTCCGGGCACGAGCGCGTTGATGATCGCGTAAGTCGCCGCACCCTTCTCGGCGACCGCGATCGGCATCGACAGCCCGCCGGCCAGGACCGAGCACGTGCCCGTCGAGAGTTCGCAACGGTCGACCGTGCCGCCTTCGCCCGGGAAGCCGAGCTCGAGCGGGAGGAACCCACCCTCATCGAGCTCGACCACGTCGAGCTTGCCGCTGGGCGTGAACGCCAGGTCGACGATGGAGGTGAAGCCGTCGGCGACGACCGTGCAGCGCGGGTCGCTGCCGCAATGTGCATGGCGAGTGCCGCGCTCGATGCGCCAGATCTTGGAAAGGCCCGGTCCGGCCGGGAAGCCCTTCAGCTCACCCATGTAATAAGCGCCGTCCGGCCCGATGGCGACGCTGGTAGCGACCGCCTGCGCTGGCCACAGCTCTGGGAGATCACAGACGAACGCGAACTCGTCCGAGAGCGGCTCGGGGCAGCCGGCGAAGGCCTTGATCCAGTCGGTCGGGACATCCTCGTCGGGGAGGGTCGCGACCCAGTCAAGACGCCCCTTGCGGGTCGAGATCACGAGGGCGTTGGCTGCTGCATCTGCGATGAGCGCCTTGCCGCCGGTCAGGCGTGCGACGTCGAACGGATTCGAGTCGATCGCCCCGCCGTCGGGGTTGACGCTGGCTTCGAAGGCGGCCAGGTCGCCCCACACGGCCTTCCGGCCGTGCGAGATGCGGTAGAGCTTGCCATCACTCGGCTCGGGGCCGCCGCCCGTCACGGCATACATCGAGCTGAGCCCGATCGGGGCGACATCGGTCACGTTGGGGAGGGTGGCCAGCAGGCGCCCGCCGCCTTTGCGAAGGACCACGACGCCGGCACCGGCATCCGCCACCACGAGACCGCCGGCCGGGGCCGTGGCCAGCCCGAAGAGGGGCCCAGTGAAGGTGTATGCCGGCGGCTCCTCAGCCGAGGCCGTCAGCGGTGCTGCAAGCAACGCTCCTGCGGCGAGGATCAAGCGCGCGATATGTGGCAGGATCGGGCGTCGGGACATGCGGTGACCTCCTCCGGCGCGCAAGGGCGCCGATGCCTCCCCGTTGTAGGCGCGCACCACGGCATCGGTCAAGGGCAGAGGGTGCGCCAACGCGACAAGTCGGTGCGTGCTGGCACCACGCGCATCCGGGCACGAACCGCGGGTGATCGCATCGGGATCCACTCCTTACCGTGGCGTTGGCGCGACGCGCACCTCTGCGCCAACGCTGGCGGCTCTGGGACGCCCGAACGGGTGATCCTGTCACCGCCGCGGGTAGACTTGCCCGCGGTCCCCGTAGCTCAGTGGACAGAGCAGCCGCCTTCTAAGCGGAAGGTCGCAGGTTCGAATCCTGCCGGGGGCGCCACTTGCCCACCAAGACTTCGGGGTGCGAGGGGCTGGCGGGGTAGACTTGGCGGTCCCACGACACACGATTGGAGCCCACCATGATGCGACCACTCATCCGACTGCTGGGGCTGGCCTTCCTGGCCGGCCTGATCATCCCGCCCATCGCTGCGCTGGTGACCAAGTACCGGCTCGGCGACCAGGGACGCGGGACGTTCCTACCGGAGGCCAACGACCTCGACACAGCGCTCATCTTCGACGGCGGCGAGTACACCAGCACCGCACCCTCGTTCACCGGCGGCGAGCTGCTGACCTGGTACGGCGGCGGCCGACTGGACCTGCGCGGCGCGACGCTCGCAGCCGATGGAGCCGACCTGCGGATCCGTGCCATCTTCGGCGGCGTGCAGATCATCGTGCCGCCTACCTGGCGCATCGAGTCCGAGTCGACCTCCATCTTCGGAGGCGTCGCGGACCAGACCGACGCCCCGGAAGATCTCGCGGCCCCGGTGCTTCGGATCAACACGATGGCCGTCTTCGGCGGCGTCGCCATCTCGAACGAAGCCGGTGAGTCGATGTTCGACGGCGACCTCGGCGAGATCGTCCGGAGCGCGACCGACGCCGCTCGTGAGGCTGTCGACGGAGCCACGGCGGACGCCAAGGCGGCCACCTCCGAGGCGATCGAGGCCGCGACCGCGGACCGGGCCAGCTGAACGACGGTGCCCGCTCGCCGGCTGGAGACACGTCGGTGGAGCCGCTCCGGGGGCGGCGCGTCATCCTGCGCCCGCTGGTCGAGGCCGACCGCATAGAGATCGGGCGCATCCTTGACGATCCGAGCGTCGTGCGCTGGTGGGGCCCCGGCGACGTCGCCCTCCGCCTCGCGGAGTGGTTCGACGATGAAGACGAGACCGAGCGCTTCGCGATCGAGCTCGACGGGCAGGTCGTGGGCACGGTCCAGTTCCACGAGGAGAACGAGCCCGACTACCGGCACGCCGGGCTGGACATCTTCCTCGACGGCTCACACCAGGGGCAGGGCATCGGTGTCGACGCGCTGCGCACGCTGGCGCGCTACCTCGTCGACGTTCGCGGCCACCATCGCCTGACCATCGATCCATCCGCCGCGAACGAGCACGCCATCCGCGCCTATGCCCGCGTCGGCTTTCGTCCCGTCGGCGTCATGCGACGCTACGAACGCGGCTCGGACGGCACGTTCCATGACGGCCTGCTGATGGATCTCCTCGCCGACGAGCTGACCTGATCGGAAACGGCCGAGGGACCGATCAACGATCGCGACACCCCCATCGCGGATGGAACCATCGGGGGTCCGGGGCGGTCGGACGAAAGTACGGCTTGGACCGCTCCCCTCGTCAGCCCACCATGCACCACGTGAGTCGGGCGGACTACACCGCTCCCGCACAGTCAGCAACGCGAGGACGATCGAACCAATGGCCTCAATGGCGATCCAGGACATCGGGCCGATGCTCACCGCATCGGAGGTGGCCGATCTGCTGCACCTCCACGTCAACACCGTGAAGCGTCTCGGCGATCGCGGCGAGCTGCCCTTCTACCGCGTCTGCAAGCGCGGCGATCGTCGGTTCCGCTACGACGACGTCCTGGCCTTCCTGCAGCGGAACAAGTAGCCCCGACTCGACTGGGCCCGGAGCCCTCGCCCCAGATACCCGGGCTCGCACGCCCGTTGCCCAACTGAACACCGTCCACGTCAACGCCGCCGGATCCCTCCTCCCGGCGGCGTTGTCGTTGCGCTGCCGCACCCCGGTTCGCAACCGAAGCGCACCCTTCGCGATCCGCGATGCCAGCCGAACCACGACTCGACCCGACTTAGCGTCTGCCTGACGCGGCCCGCTCCTCCCGGGCCGCAGTGAGGAGGCGCATCGATGAACGCTGGCGACACCGCCTGGCTGCTCATGGCGACGGCCCTGGTCATGGTCATGCTGCCGGGCCTGGCCCTCTTCTACGGCGGCCTCGTCCGTCGCAAGAACGTGCTCTCGACGATCATGCACAGCTTCTTCGGACTGGCCATCGTGAGCATCGTCTGGGTGGTCATCGGCTTCACCCTCGCCTTCGGCCCCAATGCCGGCCAGTTCGGTCTCATCGGCAACCTGGACTTCATCTTCTTCCAGAACGTCGGGCTCGACCCCAACCCCGACTACGCGGCTTCGATCCCCTTCGTCCTCTTCGCCTCGTTCCAGATGATGTTCGCGGCCATCACGCCGGCGCTCATCACGGGCGCCTTCGCCGAGCGCAAGCGTTTCGCGGCGTTCGTCGCCTTCACCGTTCTGTGGTCGATCCTCGTCTATGCCCCGCTGGCGCACTGGGTCTGGGCGCCGGGCGGCTGGCTGCGTGAGCTCGGGGCCCTCGACTACGCTGGCGGTACCGTCGTCCACATCAGCTCTGGTGTCTCGGCCTTCGTGGTCGCCTTGCTCATCGGCCGGCGTGTCGGCCATGGCCACGAGGGCATGGAGCCCCACGACGTGCCGATGACCGTCCTGGGAGCCGGCCTCCTGTGGTTCGGCTGGTTCGGCTTCAACGCCGGTTCCGCCCTGGCCGCCACCGGACAGGCGGCCAACGCGCTCCTCGTGACCAACACCGCCGCGGCCGCGGCGACGTTGACCTGGGTCCTCGCCAGCTGGCTGCACAAGCGCAAGGTGAGCGTGGTCGGTGCGGCGGCCGGCGCCGTGGCCGGCCTGGTCGCCATCACGCCGGCGTCGGGCTATGTGACCGCGGGCGGTGCCGTGGCCATCGGCCTCGTCGCCGGCGGGCTGTGCTACAGCGCGACGCTGCTGCGCGAGCGGGTCAGGATCGACGACGCGCTCGACGTCTTCGCTGTCCATGGGGTGGGTGGCACCTGGGGGGCGCTGGCGACCGGCATCTTCGCGGTCGCCGCCATCGGCGGCGCGTCGGGCCTCATCGAGGGCAACCCCCAGCAGGTCGTCATCCAGCTCGTCGCCGTCCTGGCGACCTATGTCTTCGCCGCCACCGCCACCTTCGTCATCGTCAAGGTCATCGACGCCGTCGTCGGGCTGCGCGTCTCGCCGGCAGATGAGGCGCTCGGTCTCGATGTCACGACGCATGGCGAAGTCGCCTACGGCACCGGCACCTGAGGCGGGGAGACCGATGACATGGCCCGCGACGAGGCCGGGCACCGACGACCCCGCCGCACCGAGCCGCCGCTCTATGACGCACGCTTCGAGCACGACGCCTGCGGTGTCGGGTTCGTCGCGGACGCCGGCGATGGTGCCCACGACGAGGTCCTGCCGCTTGCCCTGAAGGGCCTGGGCGCCCTCGGCCATCGGGGTGCCTTCGGGTCCGACGGTGCGTCGTCGGACGGCGCCGGCATCCTCCTGCCGCTAGAGCCGTCGGTCGTCGAGCTGATAACGGGCGGCGTGCGCCCCGCGCGAGGCGCCGCTCGTCCCGGTGTCTGCTCGTTGTTCCTGCCCCGTCGCGCGTCCGAGGCCCGCCTGGCGCGCGATGGCGTCCGGGCCGCCCTGGAGATCGAGGGGCTCCTGGCCCGAGCGTGGCGGCCGGTGCCCTTCGAGCCGGGCGTCCTCGGGCCGCAGGCCGCGGCGTCCAGGCCGATCGTCGAGCAGGTCCTCGTTCCGCGGCCTCGGGGCATGAGCGCGGCGGCATTCGAGCGCGGCCTGGTCCTCGCACGACGGCGGATGGAGCAGGCCGCTCGGTCGAACGGCCTCGACGGCTTCTCCGTCGCGTCTGCATCTGCTCGGACGGTCGTCTACAAGGGCCTGGTCGTGGGCACTCGGTTGGCCGAGCTGTACCCGGACCTGGCCGGGCCGCTAGCGGTCAGCCATGCCGTCTTCCACCAGCGCTACGCCACCAACACGATGCCCACCTGGCCGCTGGCGCAGCCGTTCCGGCTCCTGGCGCACAACGGCGAGATCAACACCGTACGTGGCAATCGCGAGCAGGTCCGAGGCCGGGCGGCTGACGCAGCCCGATCGGACGACGCGCGGCGCCTCCAAGCTGCTGGGCCGCTGCTCTCGCCGGGCGTCTCCGACTCCGCATCGCTCGATGAGGCCGTCGAGCTGCTCGTCCAGACCGGTTGGACTCTGGAGGCGGCGCTCCGGGCGCTGATGCCCGACGTGCAGGCGCTCCGACGCGGCCCGAGCGGGAGTGGCGATCCGACCGCCGACGACCGCGGCCACCTCCTCGCACCATGGGACGGCCCGGCGGCCATCGTCTTCAGCGACGGCCGACGCGTCGGCGCCATCCTCGATCGCAACGGCCTCCGACCGCTGGCCTATGCCATCACCGATCGGCGGCTCGTCGTCGCGGCCTCCGAGGCAGGTGCCTTCGATCTGCCCGCTGCGAGCACGATCCGGCGCGGGCGCCTGGGCCCCGGCGAGATGCTCGTCGTCGAGCCCGCTGCCGGACTGGTCGATCTGCCAGCCGAGGCCGAAGCCCCACATCCCGTCGATCACCCGATGCGAGGTTCTCGGTCGGAGGCGTGTCGACCGTTCGTGGATCTGCCCATGGCCCGACCGCCCACGACTCCGATGGATGCGGACCATCGGTTCCTGGCCGGGCTCGACGCCGAGCGGTTCCGGCTCGACGTCCGGACCATGGTCGTCGACGGCCACGAGCCACTGTGGAGCATGGGTGACGACACGCCGACGCCGGCGTTGGCCCGCACCGACAGACCGGTCACCGATCACCTTCGCCAGGCCTTCGCACAGGTCACCAACCCGCCCATCGATGCCGAGCGCGAGCGCGCGGTCGTCGACTGCCGGGTCGAGCTCGGGCCGCGCGGATCGATCTTCGGCGGGTCTGGCGCCGCTGCAGGGGCCGGGACGCTTCGGCTCGATCGGCCGTTCGTGGCCGACCTCGCGGGGTTGCTGCAGGCCGCACCGATGCGAACCCGCCGCCTGGACGCGACCTGGCCCGGCGCCGCAGGCGACTCCGGTCTGGAGGCGGCGTTGGAGCGCCTGGCGGCACGAGCCCTGGCCGCCGCTCGACGCGGCATCGGGCTGCTGGTCATCTCGGACGGCACCTTCACCCTCGATCGCCTGCCCATCCCGTCCGTGCTGGCGGTCGGCGCTGTCCACGCAGCGCTGACCGCGGCCGGGCTGCGGGGTCGCTGCGATCTCCTGGTCGATGCTGCCGACATCCTGGACGTCCATGCCGCGGCGATGGCGATCGCGGCCGGCGCGGGCGCCGTCCACCCGCGCCTGGCCATCGAGCTCGCCGCCGAGCTGGCCGGGTCGCGCGGCCTCGAGGAGCTGAGCGCCGAGGCCGCCGCCGCCCGGCTCATCGAGGCGTTCGAGGCCGGCCTGCGAAAGACGCTCGCCCGGATGGGCATCTCGACCGTCGCCTCGTACGTCGGGGGGGTCCAGTTCGAGACGCTCGAGCTGTCCGAGGCCGTCGTCGCGCTTTGCTTCCCGGCGGCCGCGGGGTGGCCAGGCGGCCTGGGCTTCGCCGACCTTGCCGCGCGTCAGCTGCGGCGTGCAGACGCCGCCCGCCTGGTGCCGCCCGAGACACCGCCCGGGCGACTCATCGACCCCGGACGAGCGCGCTTCCGCGCCGACGGCGAGCTGCACCGCTACGCGCCGGCGATGGTCCAGGTGCTGCAGGGCATCGCCGCCGACGATCAAGGACATCAGCCGGGGCGAGATCCGTGGCCGCTGCGCCACCGAGGTACCGACCCGCGAGCGCTGCGCTGGCTGGACACCCGTGACGCCTCAGTCCTGCGCGACGCGTTCGTCTATCGCCGCCGCCGGCAGGTCCCCCTGGTCGAGGTCGAGCCCGCGCGGGCCATCAGCGCTCGCTTCGCCGCCGCCGCCATGAGCGTCGGCGCGCTCTCGCCCGAGGCACACCAGGCGGTGACGATCGGCATGCAGCGCGCCGGCGGCGCAGCGAATACCGGCGAGGGTGGGGAGGATCCGGCCTGGTACGCGCCGGGACCGACAGGAGAGCGTCGCGACGCGAGGATCAAACAGGTCGCCTCGGCCCGCTTCGGCGTGACCACCGCCTACCTCGTTCGCGCGGAGCAGCTCGAGATCAAGATCGCCCAGGGCTCGAAACCCGGAGAAGGCGGTCATCTGCCCGGCCGCAAGGCCACCGCCTACATCGCGGCCCTCCGCCGAGGCCAGGCGGGCATGGCCTACATCAGCCCGCCGCCGCACCACGACATCTACTCCATCGAGGACCTGGCACAGCTCATCGCCGACCTTCGCGCGGTCAACCCGACCGCCCGCATCGGCGTCAAGCTCGTCGCCTCCCGGGGGATCGGCACCATCGCCGCCGGCGTCGTCAAGTCTGGTGCGAACTATGTGCACGTGGCCGGCCATGCGGGCGGCACGGGCGCTTCGCCGCTCAGCTCCATCAAGCATGCCGGCGTGCCCTGGGAGCTCGGCCTGGCCGAGGTCCACCAGGTCCTGTTGCGCGCCGGCCTGCGCGATCGCGCCGTGCTGCGCACGGACGGCGGCCTGCGCACCGGCCGCGACATCGTGATCGCCGCCCTGCTTGGCGCCGAGGAGTTCGCGCTGGGGACCGCCGTCCTCGTCGCGCTCGGCTGCGATATGGCTCGGCAGTGCCACCTCGACACCTGCCCGACCGGCATCGCCACCCAGCGGGAGGACCTGCGTGCCAAGTTCGCCGGCACCCCTGAGCAGGTCGAGCGGTTCGTCGTCGCCCTGGCCGAAGACGTGCGTCGCGAGCTGGCCGCGATCGGCGCCCGATCGCTGGGCGAGATCGTCGGCCACGCCTCGACCGTCCTGAAGCCGGCTTCGGGACGCCTGTCCGTCGATGCTGCCGCCCTGGTTCGCGCCCCACGCTGGTCGGCGAGCGCGCAGCGGCGTGCGAACCCGAGCGCAGCGACGGCAGCCACGCCGGCCGTGCCAGCTTCGGCCGTCGAGGTAGAGCTGCTCAGGACGCCCGATCGGCTTCGCCCGGGCTCGACGGTATCGGTCGCCCTGACGACGGCCGATCGCGCCTTCGGTGCCGCCCTGGCTGGCGCCCATGCACGGCACGAGGTCGATGGTCCCTTGCATCTCGTGGCCAGCGGCGCGGCTGGCCAGAGCTTCGGGGCCTTCCTGACCGCCGGCCTGACGCTCGAGCTCGAGGGTGTGGCCAATGATTACGTCGCCAAGGGCCTGTCCGGCGGCGTGGTCATCGTTCGTCCCGAGGCCGACCTGGCGTGCGTCGCGGCCAGCCAATCGCTCGCCGGCAACACCTGCCTCTACGGCGCCACCGGCGGCCGGCTGCATGTCGTCGGTCGCGCAGGCATGCGTTTCGCGGTCCGGAACAGCGGCGCCGAGGCCGTGGTCGAGGGCATCGGGCCGCACGGCTGCGAATACATGACGGGCGGCGTGGTCGTCGTGCTAGGCCCGATCGGGCCGAACTTCGGGGCTGGCATGACCGGCGGACGCGCCTACCTTCTCGATCCGCGCGGGCATCACGCCGCGCGGATCGAAGCCGGCTCGGTGACCGCCATGCGACTGAGCGACGCGGTCCAGGGCCGAGACGACGCGCACCTCCTCGCCGCCGAGCTGCGTCGCCTGCTGGTCGCCCACGCAGCCGTCGGATCCGCGCTCGCCGCGACCCTCCTCGACGCCGGTGAACCGGCGCCCCGCGACATCTGGATCGTGGAACCGGTCGGAGCGGCGGCAACCGCATCGCAACCTTCCCGTATCCCGGTCGGCGCTGACGCGGAGGTCGGCGCCCGCGTAGCGTGAGACTCGGACGAATGCCCCTTACGCGCCGCGATGCGGGCCGAACCTGCGAGGACCCAGCCATGGACACCAAGGAGCCGATCTACCGCACCGGATATCGCAGCCGAGCCGGGATCGGCGGCCCGGTCACCTGCGCGGCCTGTGGCTGCCGCCTGGAGGCGTTGCCGCAGGGTGGCTATGCGCACTTCGGAGCGATGGGTGGGCGTGACGCCCGCGGCTGTCGCGTCGACTGCGTCGATGCCGTGCACGACACCAGCGGTCGGGTCGACCTCCTGATCGTCGCCTGACCCGGGTCGACACTCCCTCGGTCGACACCCGCACGCTCGACTGACCCTGTGCGCGGCATAGCCGCGCCTTCGAACGCCGGCGGTTCCGCGTCCCTCGCGCCCGGCCAGCGAGGCGCTGGACTTGGATGGGGCTGACGCCCCGGCATGGTCGCGACGCTAGGCGTCGACCTGGAGGCGGTACCCGACACCGCGCACGGCGACGATCGGCGGTCCCCCGGCGGCCACCACCTTGGCGCGCAGGCGGGTGAGATGGGGCTTCAGCCAGAGCAGGTCGGGGTCGGGCTCGGCCGGCCAGCCTGCCCGCGCCAGGCGCAGGTGGGGCACGACGTCGCCGCCAGCCCGCGCCAGGGCATCGAGCAGCCGGAACTCGGTCGGCGTCAGGTCGAGTGGCTGCTCGCCGACCCGCGCCCGATGACGCGCGGGTTCGATGACCAGCGAACCGATGGCGACCGTCGAGCCGCCGCCGCCCGTCGAAGCCATCTCGGACCGTCGGACGAGGGCGTGGATGCGAGCCAGCAGCTCACCACGACCGAACGGCTTGGTCAGATAGTCGTCGGCGCCGATGGCCAGCGCCCGGACCTTGGCCGCCTCGCCGCTCTCGCCGGAGACGACAAGGATGGGCGTCGGACCGGAGGCCCGGATGCGGCCGGCGACCGAGAAGCCGTCGGGACCCGGCATGGCAAGGTCGAGGAGGACGATGTCCGGCAGCTCCTCATCGAAACGCTTGATGGCGGTCAGGCCGTCGTAGGCCGTGATCACCTGGTGACCCTCGACGCCGACCAGGGCGGTGATGGCGCCGACCATGGCCGGGTCGTCGTCGACGACGAGGATGCGCAGCGCACGCTCCGGGCTCATGGCGCCACCTTAGAGCGCGACCACGGCCGTCAGCGCGACCACGAAGCGCGCGCCTCCCTCGCGACCGGGCTCGCACCACAGGCGCGCGCCCATCGACTGGCACAGGCGGCGAGCCGCGTAGAGACCGATCCCCGAGCCGCGTGCGGTCCGCGTCTCCCGACGCGCATAGGGCTCGAAGATCCGTTCGCGCCATTCCTCCGGGACGCCTGGCCCGTCGTCCTCCACGGCGACCTGGACGACGCCCTCCTGGAGGCTCGTCTCGATGCTGATGGCAGTGCCCGGCGGGGCGTACTTGACGGCGTTCTCGACGAGGTGCTCCATGACCTGGCGGAGGCGTCCCTCATCGGCGATGACGTGGCGATGCACGTCTGCGCGGACCTCGAGCCGGTGATGGCGAAGCAGGGGGCTGAGCTCGTCGACGACCTCGGCCACGATGATCGCCGGGTCGACCGGCCGGTTCTCGGGCGGCGGCTCTTGTCGGCCCTCCGGCCGGACCGAGGCGATGATCGAATCGACCAGCCGATCGATACGCTCGATCTGGGCCACGACCGCCTCGTGCCAGGCCGCCCTGGCCGCCCGCCGGGCGGGATCGCGCGAGCCGCGATCCTGGAGCGGTGGCTCCTCGGCCAGCAGGTCGGCATAGGCGCGCACGACCGCCAGTGGCGTACGCAGCTCGTGTGTCACGAGGGCGATCAGCTCGACGCGCCCCTGGTCCAGGGCGCGCAGCTGGTCGACCTGGTCCTCGGCCTCACGCTGCAGCCGGACACGCTCGACGATGCCCGCCAGCAAGTCGGCGATGGCGCGCAGCTGATCGCGGTCGGCGATCGAGAAGTCTCGCGGTCGCTCGGTCTGGACGTTGAGGACGCCGACGACGGTGTCATGCCAGATGAGCGGGACCGAGAGCATCGAGGCGATGAAACGGCGCTGGTCGATGCCACGGACCCACAGGAAGCGCGGCTCGGCCGGGACGTCGGGGATGATCATCGACTCGCGCTGGGCCGCGACGTAGCCGGTCACGCCCTCGCCGAAGGGCACGCGCGCCCGCCCGATCTGGAAGCGATCGAGGCCGTTGGTCGCGGCCAGGGTCAGATGCAGGCCGTCCCGGTCGAGCAGGTAGAGCGAGCTGACGTCGGCCTGCAGGGCGTCGCGCGTGCCGTCGACGACCGTTTCCAGCAGCTCGTCCCAGGTCCCGGCCGTCGTCGCCAGACGGATGATCCGGTACAGGAACTCGAGCTGCCCGATCGGCGCCGGCGGCGCGTCGGGCTGGTCGCCGGGATGTCGCGCGTCTCGGTCGAGGGTCGCCACGACGTCCACGATACAGAGCCTACGAGAACGCTCGAGGCACGAACATTGCGCCCCGGTTCCCGGCCGGTTGCGAAACGGCGAGCGCGCGCCGCACCATGGGCGGCATGACCGCCGACCGGCGCCGCTCGTCGAACCCGGCCGTGCGTGCGGAGCCGCGCGCCATCGGCACGGCCCGGGCGCGGGACCCGCTGGCGCGCGAGGTGAAGCTGCTCGGCGCGCTGCTCGGCCAGGTCATCGTCGAACAGGCCGGGCCGATCCTGTTCGGCAGGATCGAAGCCATCCGGCGGCGGACCATCGCCCTGCGGGCGACCGACGATCCCGACATCCGGACCCGACTCGGCATCGAGCTGGCGGCCGAGTTCGAGGCGCTCCCCGTCGATGACGCGGAGGCCGTCATCCGCGCGTTCGCGCTCTACTTCCAGCTCGTCAACGTGGCCGAGGAGCGCGCCCGGGTGCGCGGCATCCGGGGCCGACGACGCTCGGCGCGAGGTGCGGTCACCCGCGGCTCCGTCGGCGAGGCCATCCTGCGCCTGGCGGCGGCCGGCACCGACCCGGACGAGCTCCTGGCCAGGCTATCGATCGAGCCGGTGCTCACCGCCCACCCGACCGAGGCCCGTCGCCGAACCGCGCTGATCGCCCTGCGTCGCATCGAGCGGCTGGTCGAACGGCTGCATGACCTTCACCTGACGCCCGAGGAGGACGGGGACATCCGTCGCCGGCTGCGTGAGGAGATCACCCTGCTCTGGCAGACCGCGGACTTGCGCGGCGAGGCGCCCTCGCCGCTCGACGAGGTGCGCAGCGCGCTGGCCTTTTTCGATGCCACCCTCTTCACGGCCGTGCCGCGCCTTTACCGGTCGGTCGACGCCGCGCTCGATCTGCTCAGCGCGCCGATAGACGAGCGCGCCGCCAGCGACAGCGGCCGAACCGGGACGCGGCCACCGCGCGTGCCGCCGTTCCTCCACCTCGGGTCGTGGGTCGGCGGCGATCGCGACGGCAACCCCTACGTGACGGCCGAGGTCACCGCCCAAACGCTGCGCATCGCCAGCGACCACGTGCTGCGCGGCTACGAGGCCGTCTGCTCGCGGCTGATGCAGGCCGTCGCCGCGGCGGTCCCATCGGATCGCGTGAGCGACCGACTCGCCGCGCGGCTGGTGATCGACGAGGAGACGCTGCCCGAGACGATGCGCATGCTGCGTCGTCGATTCCCCGATGAGCCCTTCCGGCAGCGCCTGGGCGCGATGGCCGAACACCTGCGCCGGACCCGGGGTGTCCTGACCGAGGCGCGCATGCCGCACGCCGGCCGCTACGACTCCGTGGCAGAGCTGATCGAGGAGCTGTCCGAGCTCTCCGATGCGCTCATCGCGACCGGCCTGGCGCGGGTCGCCTGGGGCGAGCTGGCCGACCTGCGCTGGCAGGTCGAGACGTTCGGCTTCTACCTTGCCTCGCTCGAGATCCGGCAGCACGCGGCCGTCCACGAGTCGGCCCTGGCCGCCATCCGCGCTGGAAGAGACATGCTGGCCGAGCTGTACGCGGCGCCGGGCGTCAGCGCCGCCGAGGTCCTCGCCACCCTCCGGGTCGTGGCCGACATCCAGCGCCGATTCGGCGTCGAGGCCTGTCACCGCTACGTGATCAGCTTCACCCGCCGCTCTGCGGACGTCCTGGCCGTGCTCGAGCTCGCGGACGCGGCCGCCGACCCAGGGGTATCCGCTGCCGTGACGAGTGGCTTCGGCCCGGGCCGGCCCGAGATCGACGTCGTGCCGCTCCTCGAATCGGCGGATGCGCTGACCGGCGCGGCCACACTGCTTGACCGGCTGCTCAGCGAGCCCGCCTATCGGCGTCACCTGTCTGTTCGGGGCGACCGACAGGAGGTCATGCTGGGCTACTCCGACTCGAACAAGGAATCCGGCTTCCTGGCCGCGGGCTGGATGCTTTACCGAGCCCAGGAGGCGCTGGTGGCGACCGCGCGCCGGCATGGCGTCGAGCTGACGCTCTTCCACGGGCGCGGCGGAGCGATCGGACGCGGCGGCGGGTCGGCGCGGCGCGCCATCCTGGCCCAGGCGCCGGGCTCGATCAGCGGCCGCCTCAAGCTGACCGAACAGGGCGAGGTCATCGCCGCCCGCTACGGCGACCCGGTCATCGCCCTTCGCGAGCTCGAGCAGCTGACGGCCGCGACGCTGGTCGCGTCATCGGCCGACCACGAGGCGGAGATCGGCCGGGCAGTGAAGGCGGGCGCCGCGGTCATGGACGAGCTGGCGGCCACCGCGCAGGCAGCCTACCGAGCCTGCGTCTGGGACGACCCGGCCTTCGCGGCCTTCTTCCAGGACGCCACCCCCATCGCCGAGCTCTCCGCCCTCCGGCTGGGTTCGCGTCCCGCCACGCGCGCCCAGCGCGACGTGGATCGGGCGGGTGCCACCGGGCCGCCGCCGAGCATCGAGTCGCTGCGGGCTATCCCGTGGGTCTTCGCCTGGTCGCAGGCACGACTCGGCCTGCCCGGCTGGTTCGGCTTAGGCTCGGCGCTGGAAGCCTACCGGCTTGCGCACGGCGCGGCGGGCATGGAGGCTCTGCAGCGCCTCTACCGGGAGTGGCCGTTCTTCGAGACATTGCTCGACAACGCGGAGCTCGTCCTATCACGCAGCGACCTGACCGTGGCCGGCGAGTATGCCGCGCTCTCGGCACACCCGGAGGCGCCACGGATCTGGGCGCGGATCGGCGACGAGCACCGCCTGACCGTCGAGCTGCTGTTGCGCGTCACCGGGCGTGCGCAGCTCCTCGAGGGTCTGACCGCGATGCGACGGTCGATCGCGCTGCGGACGCCCTATGCCGACTCGCTGTCCGAGCTCCAGGTCCGTCTCCTTCGACGGCTTCGAGGGACCTCACCCGGCGACCCAGAGTGGGAACGGCTCCTGCGGCTGGTGCACCTGACCGTCAACGGCGTGGCAGCGGCCTTGCAGGGGACCGGCTAGCCGCGATCCGGCACCGCGGCGCGCCGAGCGCCGTCAGGCGGTCGCCAATGCCTCGCCGAAGATGCCCAACGCCTCGTCGATCTCGGCGGCCGTGACGTCGATGGGCGCGATCCAGCGCACCGTGTCGTGGTCGACGCCGCACGAGAGCAGCAGGAGCCCGAGGTCGGCGCAGCGCTGGATGACGCGCTCCGTTCGATCGCCGTCGGGCGTGCGGCGGGCGCGGTCGGTGACCAGGACCGAGCCGATCATCAAGCCGGGGCCGCGGACGTCGCCGATGCCGACATCGCCAGCCATGAGCGTCTGGAGCCCGGCCGTCAGCTGGGCACCGCGAGCGGCCGCATTGACGACCAGCTCTTCGGCGTGGATGGTTTCGAGGACGGCGATCCCGGCCGCGCAGGCGACCGGGTTGCCGCCGAAGGTCGTGCCATGCGCACCCTTGCCCCAGCGCTCCTGCAGCTCGCGGCGACTGACGACGGCCGAGAGCGGCAGGCCGTTGGCGATGGCCTTGGCCAAGGTCACGACGTCGGGCACGACGCCGGCGTGTTCGAAGCCCCACATCTTCCCCGTTCGCGCGAAGCCGGACTGGACCTCGTCGAAGATGAGCAGGATGCCGTGCTCATCTGCCAGGCGTCGCAGTCCCTGGAGGAAGCGCGCCGGCGCCGGACGGTAACCGCCCTCGCCCTGGACGGGCTCGACAAGGATGGCGGCCACATCCTCCGGTGAGACCTCGTCGTCGAAGTCGGCTTCCAGCGACGCCAGACACGCGTCGGTGGCCGCATCTTCGTCGCCCTCGTAGTCGCGGTAGACGTCCGGGAAGGCGGCCAGGTAGACGCCCGGCAAGAGCGGCTCGTAGCCATGGCGGTAGTTCGGGTTGGAGCTGGTGACGCTGGTCGCCCCGAAGGTCCGGCCGTGGAAGCCGCCGCGGAAGGCGATGATGCCCGGCCGACCGGTCACGCGACGAGCCATCTTGAGAGCGCCCTCGATGGCCTCCGAGCCGGAGTTGAGGAAGAAGACCGTGTCGAGCGGGTCGGGCATCTCGGCCGCGATCATCTCGGCCAGGCGGTTGATCGGCTCGGTGAAGCCGATAGCGCTCGGCGGCGCGATGAGGCGGTCGACCTGTGCGTGGATGGCGGCGCTGACGGCGGGATGATGGTGCCCGAGCG
Organism: uncultured Chloroflexia bacterium; assembly: GCA_963833535.1. Lineage (GTDB taxonomy): Bacteria > Chloroflexota > Limnocylindria > Limnocylindrales > CSP1-4 > CSP1-4. The sequence goes on from CAWHYC010000008.1 coordinate 299,481, forward strand.
ACGAGACGGCGATGCCGTTGGCAAAGTCGAGATACGCCCTGCCCTCGACGTCGAACAGGCGATGGCCCTCGCCGTGGCTCCACGTGCGCTGGAAATAGCGGCCCAGGACCGGAGTCAGGTGGTCCGGCGGTGTGAGGGCGGTACCGGTCGCGGCCGACGCGCGGGTGGTCGTCTGCATCGTGCTCAGTCTAGCCGCTCACCCAGCCCCGCCACGGTCCGAGCCGCCCGCTGACGGGTGCCGTTCGACCTTCGCAGACCTCGTCGCGCGGTCTATCATGCCGGCGCGACCGGACGCATCCCGGCGCGTGCGCAGGAGCGGAGAGCCCATGAACGAACTGCGACAGGCACTGCTGCCCGGCGAGGAGATCATCTTCGAAACGCGGAAGCACTGGATGGCGCCGATTCGTGATTCACTCATCGCGATCCTCCTGGTCATCGGCGGGCTGATCCTATGGTCGCTTGCGCCGCCCGGCGGAGAGGGACTCTTCGGTAGCATCGGTGGCATGCTCGGCACGCTCATGTGGTGGATCGGGCTGGCCATCCTCGTCATCGGAGCGGCGTGGATCGTGTGGAACATCGTTGCCTGGTTGTCGGCGAACTTCGGCGTCTCGAACCAGCGCGTGCTGTGCTATGAGGGTCTGCTTCGCAAGCACAGCTCCGAGACGCTGCTCAGCTCGGTCACCGACGTCAAGCTCACCGTCCCAGCCTTGGGCGGCATGTTCGGCTACGGCGATCTGACCATCCTGACCGCATCTGGCGCCGAAGGCAGCGACAGGTTCACGACCATTCGGCACGCGGCCGAGTTCCGCACCGCGCTCCAAGCCGCTCAGACCGGCGCGCAGACGGCGCCTGCGGCCGCGAGTCCCGCCGCCACGCCCATCCCGGCCGCTGGTGGGCCAGCCGCCGTGGACGCCGCACCGGCGAGCTCGCCCACCCCGCTCGGCCCGACGCCGGAGTCGTCTTCGGCTCCGCCTGGCGCGTCGGCGGAAGACAGCACGGCCACGCTCGCACGCCTTGGCGAGCTGCATGCCCAGGGCGTGATCACGGATGCCGAGTTCGAGGCCAAGAAGGCCGAGCTGCTCGGCCGCATCTAGGCAAGCTTCCGCTTGTCAGTCCATAGGAGGGAGATCCGATGACACTGGTCTTCGCAACGGCGATCTCGACCTGGCTGCTCTTGGTCGTCATGGTCAATTTCTTCCCGGATAGCGGCTTCCTCATCGACGGCACCGTGGCCGTCATCGGCGGCGTCATCGTCGGCTTCATCGCCGCCTGGATCATCCGCCGCCAGCGACGGAAGGAGCGGCGGGAGGGCGAGTGAGCGCCAGCTCACGTATCTGCCGCCGTCAGGTTCCCCGGCCGTGGAGGGCGGCGTTTGACGCCACCCGACGCCGCTCGCTCGTGGGCGGCTGACCCGCCAGGAGCGGCCGTCGCGTGATCGACCTCGAGCTGAGTCCGGAGAATCGCCTCGTGCGGGATGCGGCACGCGCATTCGCCGAGGCCGAGATCCTGCCCCACATCCGCGAATGGGACGAGCGACACGAGGTCCATCTGCCGACATTCCGCAAGATGGGCGAGCAAGGCTTCCTGGGCGCCCCGATCCCCGAGCGGTACGGCGGCGGCGGCATGGACTACGTCAGCTTCGGGCTGCTGTGCGAGGAGCTGGAGCGGGCAGACACCGCCTTTCGGGTCATCATGAGCGTCCATGTCGGGCTCAATTCCCTGACCCTCCTGCAGTGGGGCAACGAAGACCAGAAGCAGCGCTTCCTGGTGCCCCAGGCGCGTGGCGAGAAGCTGGCCACGTTCGGCCTCACTGAGCCCGGCGTGGGCACCGACGCGGCCGCCCTCCAGACGACGGCCCGCCGCGACGGCGATGACTACATCCTCAACGGCGCCAAGATCTGGATCAGTCTGGGCGATATCGCCGATCACTTCCTGGTCTTCGCCTCGGTCGACCGCGAGAAGCGCCACAAGGGCATCACGGCCTTCGTCGTCGAACGCGGCATGGACGGCTTCACCACCGGCTCGCTCAGGGGCAAGCTGGGCATCAATGCCGGCAACACGGGACAGCTCTTCTTCGATGACGTCCGAGTCCCGACCGCCAATCGCATCGGGGAGGAGGGCGAGGGCTTCACCATCGCCATGAGCGCCATCGACCAGGGTCGCTTCACGGTCGCCACCGGCGCCGTCGGACTCGCCCAGGCCTGCCTCGACGCCTCGGTCAAGTACGCCCACGAACGGCATACCTTCGGCCAGGAGATCGGCGAGCACCAGCTCGTCAAGCAGATGCTGGCCAGGATGCACCAGGGCATCGAGGCCGGCCGGCTGCTCTGCTGGCAGGCCGCCTGGCTCAAGAACCACGGCCGCCGCAACACGCGCGAGACGAGCCTGGCCAAGTGGTTCTGCACCGAGCACGCCGTCCAGAGCGCTCTCGATGCGATCCAGGTCCACGGCGCCTACGGCTACTCCAACGAGTACCCCGTCGAGCGCTACCTGCGCAACAGTAAGGCGGCCGTCATCTACGAGGGCACGAGCCAGCTGCACACGCTCATCCAGGCCGATTACCTGCTGGGCTATCGCGAGGATCGCCCGCTGCGCTGCCCGCCGTTTCCGGCGGAAGGGTTCGAAGCCGAGTGACCTTCGTCCCCGACCCGCCGGCGCCCCCGGGCTGGTCCGCTGCCGACTTGGCGGCGCTCGGTCGTGCACTCGACGGGTTCGTCGCCGGCGACGTCGCGCGGATGGCACGCCTGGCAGCAGCCGCGCTCGATGAGCTGGCCGAGCCGATCGACCTCTGGCAGCTCAAGCTGGCCGTGCGCGCGTTCGACCTGCGCCTGGCCAACCTCGTGCTCGGCGCCGGCGCGGTCCGATTCCGCGACCTCGATGGCGACGCGCGTGATCGCTACCTCTTGGGCTGGGGGACGAGCCGTCTGCCGCAGCGACGAACGACGTTCCAGGCCCTCAAGCGGATGGCGCTCTTCCTGGCCTACGCAGACCCGGGCCCGGGACCTGAGGCCAACCCGCGGTGGACCGCGATGGGCTACCGACCGGGGTGGGAGCCGCCGATTGCTGATCCCTCGCCCGTCGAGCCGATGGCGGTCGATCGCTCCCCACGAGCGGCCTCGACGCGGCTCGACCTCGATTCCGACGTGGTCGTCGTCGGCAGCGGCGCCGGGGGTGGCGTCGTGGCGGCACGGGCGGCGGCAGCCGGACGTTCGGTGCTGGTCGTCGAAGCCGGCTCTGCCTGGCCAGAGGCAGCCATGCCGACCAACGAGCTGACTGGCTTCAAGCGCATGTTCCTGGCTCGGGGCCTGAGCGCGAACGCCGATCTCTCCATCGCCATCCTGGCCGGGGCGACGCTCGGCGGTGGGATGACCGTCAACTGGACGACCTCGATCGACGCCCCGGCATCGGTCCGCGAGCACTGGGCACGCGATCATGGGCTGACCGGCTTCGACGACGCCGAGACCGACGCCGACTTAGCGCGCATCCGGGCCGAGCTCAACGTGGCCACTGCCACGACGATCGCTGTCAAGGACCGGCTCCTGATCGATGGCTGCCATGCCCTCGGCTATGAGGCGGGTCCGAACGAGCGGAACACGACCGGCTGCGACACCTGCGGCGGCTGCACCTTCGGCTGCCGGACCGGTGCCAAGCAGGCCGGCATCCGCGGCCATCTCGCCATCGCCGCGCAGCACGGCGCTCGGTTCCTGGTCGATGCGCCCGTGGATCGGGTCGTCATCGAAGGTGGTCGCGCGGTCGGCGTCGAGGGCCGGCTGCTGGCGCTCGATGCGTCCGGCCTGCCGACGGATGTCGAGCGGCCATTCCGCGTTCACGTCAGGCAGGTCGTCCTGGCGGCCGGTGCCCTGCGGACTCCGATCATCGTGCTTGCCAGCGGGCGCGCGCACCCCTGGACCGGCCACGGCCTGCGACTCCATCCGGTGGCTGCCCTGGCTGGCGTGATGCCCGAGCCGGTCGAGATGTGGGCAGGCCCGCTCCAGAGCGCCCGATCGCTGCACTTCCTGGAACCAGGACCGACCGCGGCGGGGTATCCGGGCCCCGCCCACGGCCCGATCGTGCTCGAGTCGGCGCCACCTCATCCCGGCCTGGCAGGATCGGCCTTCCCGTGGACCGGTCGGGTCGACAGCAAGGACTTCATGGAGCGGCTCTCGTTCGTGGCCCCCATCGTCGCCCTGGTCGGCGACCGCGGCGCGGGCCGGGTGAGCCTCTCGCGCACCCGGCGACCCCGCATCGACTATCGGATCTCGCCCAACGACGCCCGCACGGCCAGCCGGGCGGTGGTCGAGATGGCGCGCATCAGCCGAGCCGCCGGTGCGACCTCGATCGTCGCCGTCGGCACGCCCGCGGTCTGGTTCGGGCGCGACGGCCGGTCCGACGATAGGACCTTCGGCCGATACCTCGAGGACCTCGCCGGCCGCAGCTTCGCGCCGAACCGGATGGGGCTCTTCTCCGCCCACCAGATGGGCAGCATGCCCGCCGGCGCCGACCCCACCACGAGCGCCTGCGACCCCTGGGGCCGCGTCCGCGCGGACACGACCGGTGGTCTGGTGCCCGGCCTCTATGTCGGCGATGGCTCGCTCTTCCCGACCGCGACGACCGTCAACCCCCAGATGACCATCATGGCCCTTGCCGAACGCGTCGCCCGGACCGTCATCGCTGAGGCCTAGACCGCCGGCGGGTGATCGCGTTTCGATCCTGCTGGCGGCTGGTCTGGCACCACGGGCGAGGCGATGGCCAGGGCGATGGCCTCGTCGAGGCTCAGCGTTGCGCCGTCTGCTTCGAGCCGCTCGCGCGTCTCGGCGTCGATGCCCGGGAATGAACGCCCGCCACCGCGAAGCCTGATGTTCGACCACTCTGCCAGGCCGGTCGACGTCACGGCTTGCAGGCGCCGCGCGGCGCCATACAGACGCAGGGCTCGCTCGAGGTCGCCGACGAGGTAGCAGTAATCGACCCAGTCGTCGAGGACCAGGACCAGCCCCGTCGTCTCGCCCGCGCGGACCATCGCCTCGGTGGCTTCGGTCAGGTACCGATGGGCGTCCGCGAAGCGACCGAGCATCGTGACCGAGGCACCCAGCATGTGGAGCGACCAGTTGGTCATGAAGTCGTTGTGCGTGCGGCGGGCGAGCGCCAGCGCCTCGACGTACGAGTCCGCAGACTGCTGCCACTCCTCCATGAAGTAGTAGGAGTTCCCGATGCCCCAGAGCGCGTTGGTCAGGCCGTCCTCATCGCCCAGCTCGCGGTAGATGGCGACGGCCTCCTCGGCAGCGGCTCGGGCGTTGCTGTACTCCGGGTCCTCGATGAAGATGCTGAACGAGAAGTTGTAGAGCTCATCCGCGATGAGCTTCCGATCGCCGATAGCGCGCGCGAACTCGAGCGCCAGGCCGTATTGCTCGCGACAGGCCGCGAAGTCGCCGCGCCAGTAGGCCAGGCCGCCGGCCGCCTCATGGCCTCGGACCACCAGCACGGGATCGACGCCCTCGGTCGGCAGCGCGAGGACCGCGCCGGCATGCATCAGGCCCTCGGTCAGGAAGGCCCGACTCTGCCAGAAGCGCCAGGCCGACCAGACGATGCGCAATGCGATGGCCGCCTCGCGAGTCTCCAGCGCCCAGGCCAGAGCGGCCCGGACATTGTCGTGGTCGTGCTCGATCAGGTCGAGCCAACGGGCGCGATCCTGACCGGTCAGGTGGGGCGCGGCGCGCTCGACCAGCTCGGTGAACCACGTCGCGTGCCGGACGCGCAGCTCGGTCGCCTCGCCCCGTTCGACCAGGCGCTCGATAGCGAACTCGCGGATCGTCTCCAGCATCCGAAAGCGCACCTGGTCGTGCTCCTCGATCTCGCGCACGAGGCTCTGGTCGGCGAGGTCGCTCAAGCCATCGAGCACGTCGAGCGCGGCGCCGCCGGTCGTCGACGGTCCGCAGATGGCCTCGGCCGCCTCCAGGTCGAAGCCGCCCGAGAAGACCGAGGCACGGGCGAAGAGGCAGCGCCCAGGCTCGTCGAGGAGGCCGTAGCTCCAATCGATGGCGCCGCGCAGGGTCTGCTGCCTGGCTGGCAGGTCCCGCGAGCCGCCGCTGCCAAGCAGCGCCAGTCGACTCTCGAGGCGAGGCAGCATCGCCTGCGGGTTGAGCAGCTTGACTCGGGCCGCGGCCAGCTCGATGGCCAGCGGCAGCCCATCGAGGCGAGCGGTGATGGCGGCCACGGCGGGAGCGTTCTCGTTGGTCACCAGGAAGTCCGGCTTGGCCGCCATGGCACGCGTGATGAAGAGCGCGACCGCCTCGTACTGGGTCATCGCTTCGAGCGTCGGCAGATTCGCCGGATCGGGCACGCCGAGTGGCGGCACGGGGTACTCCTGCTCGCCGTAGACGTGCAGCAGGGAGCGGCTGGTGGCCACGACGCGCACGTCCGGACCAGCCTTCAACAGGTCACCGAGCAGGCCGGCCACGCCGGCGACCTGCTCCAGGTTGTCGAGGACCAGGAGGATCCGACGCGTCGCCAGGTACTCGACCACGCGATCGGCGAGGCTCGTGTCCCCCTCGCGGACGCCGAGCACGGCGCCGATGGCCGGAGCGACGAGGGCAGGGTCGACGATGGGCTCCAGGGGCACGAAGAAAACGCCGTCCGGGAAGTCCTCGATCGACTCGGCAGCGAGCTGCAGGGCGAGCCGCGTCTTGCCCGTGCCGCCCGGCCCGGTCAGGGTCAGCAACCTGGTCGATGCCAGCAGGCGTCGAGCCTCGGCGACCTCGTGGACGCGGCCGACGAAGCTGGTTGGCAGCACCGGCAGGTTGTTCGGCGTCGCGTCGAGCGTGCGCAACGGCGGGAACTGGTCCAGCAGGCCGGCCGCGACGAGCTGGGCGATCCGTTCCGAGCGTGAGAGGTCCTTGAGCCGATGCTCGCCCGAGGTCTCGCAACGTGACGCCGGTCGGCAGGCTGCCCTCGGTCAGCGCCCGGGTCGTGCCCGAGACGAGGACCTGGCCGCCGTGGCCGGCGGCCGCGATCCGCGCCGCCCGATGGACGTCGAGCCCGACGTAGTCGCTGTCCGGAGCGACCACGCCCTCGCCGGTGTGGAGGCCCATGCGGACCCGCAGCTCCACGCTCTCCGGCCACGCCTCGGCCGCCAGGCCGCGCTGGGCGGCGACGGCCGCTTCGACCGCCGACGGCGCGCTCCGGAAGACGACGAAGAACGAGTCGCCCTCGGTCTTGATCTCGTGGCCGCTGGCCGCCGAGATGGCGGCGCGCAGGATGCGCTGGTGCGCGCTCCAGGACGTCGCTGTAGGCGGCCGTGCCGAGCCGCTCGAGCAGGCGCGTCGAGCCCTCGATGTCGGTGAAGAGGAAGGTGACGGTGCCGGTCGGGTAGGGGGTCTGGTCTGGCATCGGTCGGTTCGATGGTGCGCTGTCCGCGTTCGCCCGTCAACGCGACGGCGGCTGGGCGGCGCAGCGGAAACGCTCGAGCCCGGCCCGACGGTCGAGATCGGATATTTGGTCCGGATTAGCCGTTGACGGCTAATCGACAGGCGACTAGCCTCGCTCGGTGGAGCGGAGGGTCGTCGTTCGGGGGCGTCTGCGCGCGTCGCGCGAGGCCGGGCGGACGCTCGGAGTGCGCGGCCCGGTCGATGCGGACGACCCGTTCGTCGCGCTGCTCGACGCCTGGCTCGATCCGGCCATGCCGGCCGCGCGCTGGTCGGTCGTCGTCGGCGTCGACGAAGACGCCGAGGCGGCGCTGGAAGCGGCAGCAGCCCGCCGTGAGCTGCTCGTCGTGTGCACCGGCAACGAGGATGCCGACGCCTTGCTAGCCGATCTCAGCCCGGTCCTCGGTCGCCTGCTCGACGACCTGACACCCAGCCAGCGACGACTCGCTCGGCTGCGCCTCATCGAGGGTATCCGGCAGGCCGATGCCGCCGAGGTCCTGGGCATCAGTCGGGCCAGCGTCTCTGTCGCCAACGGACGCGCCCGCATCCACGAGATCGACCTCCAGCTTCGGGCGGTGCGCGCCTGCTGGGCAGCGGGTCGAGCGATGTCGGTGGCCGCCGATGTCGCAAGGGACGACCGATGATGTCCCCGGACGGGGATGGTAGGGTGCCGCGATGACCAGGCTGGACGGCCCGGCGCCCGAGGCCGACGGCGCCGCGGTCGAGGGGGTGGCCGCCGAACGCTCGCACGCGCTGCTGCTGCGCGTACTTGCTCTGGCGCTCCTCGGGCGCGCCCTGCTGAGCTTCGCCGACGCGCTGGCCATCGGTAGCGGCGGCATCGGCATCCTGGAGCCGGGCGGCATCGCCCACGCCGATGGCTCGCCGCTCTGGCCGCTGCTCTGGGGTGGCGTGGCCCTGCTGGCCGCCGTGCTGTTGCTCTTTCGCCGACCCCTCGGCTGGGTCCTGGGGGCCGGTGTGTGCGTCGCCTACCTTGTCGTCGGCGTCGGCCATGCGGTCGGTGCGAGCTCCAGCACGACGGGTCTGTCGGCCGGTGTCTGGCTCATCTTCGTCGTCGACATCCTCGTCCCGTCCCTCGTACTCGCCGGCCTCTTCACGGTCAGGCCGTGGTTCCTGGCGGCTGCCCGCGCCGGCCGACCGGGGCCTCGGGGTCGGACGCCTACTCGGTGACCGTGATCGTCCCGCTCATCGAGCCGTGGATGCCACAGACGTAGGGGAACGTGCCGGCGGCATCGAAGGTCCGTTGGTAGGTCGCGCCGCTGGTCAGGCCGGTGCTCTCGGGCGTGCCGTCGCTCCACTTGACCGTGTGCGTCGCGGCACCGGTGTTGGTCCAGGTGACCGTCGTCCCGGCGGCGACCGTCAAGTCGGCGGGCTCGAAGCCGAAGTCGACGATGCTCACAGCACCGGTCGTGCCGCCGGGCGCCGCTGCCGAGGCCGCCTCGGTCGGGCTCGGCGAGCCGCCACCGCCCGAGCAGGCCGCGACGACGATCGCCAGCAGGACGCCGAGGCCGATGGTCGTGAGGGTTCGCACGGGTGGATCTCCTTGGGCCAGCGGCGGTCTTCGCATCCGCCGAAGGCGTCCTACGGTATCGGCTCCAGCCGGCATGCGCCACACTCCGTCGATGGCGCTGACCGTCGCTCGATGCCTGGCCCAGCTCGCGGCGGCTGGCTTGATCATCCCCGCCGAGCCATCGGTGGCGGCGATCGGCTGGGCGACCGTCGATCTCGATCGGGCCGCGGCCGAGCTGGCGGTCGAGGCCGGCATCGAGGCAAGCCTCGTACATCCGGCCCCGGACGACGAGGCCCTCGGCGCCGTCGCTCGTCGCATCGACCTTGTCGACGGGCCGCTGCTCATCCTCGAGCCTCGCACCGAGGGCCGTCTGGCGGCGGCGCTCGCGCGGCATGGAGAAGGCCCGGTCGCGGTCTACCTCGCGGCGCCGGAACGGTCTCGATCGGCTACGCGAACGTCGCCCTCGGCTGCCACGTCGCCCCGGTCACCGCAGCTGGCCGCCACTGGGGATCCCCTGGGCGGTCAGAGTCGACTCGTCCGCCCGGCTGACCCATGGGGACCGTTCGTCCTCTACCATCAGGCCATGACCGCCGGTCCGACCGTCCGCCCCGCCACCGATGCCGACGCGGAGGCCATCGCCACGCTCTTCACCGACGAGGGCTACCCGGCCGGGCCGAGCGACATCCGCGAGCGCCTCTCGCGCTTCGACTCGACCTTCTCGACCGTCCGCGTGGCCGAGCTGGGCGGTGACGTGGTCGGCTTCGTGGCTGTCCATGTCATGCCGCGGTTCGAGCACGGCGACCGCATCGCTCGCATCCTGGCCATGATCGTCGACGCCGGCGTACGCGAACGCGGGATCGGGCACCTCCTGATGGAGACGGCAGAGGCGATCGCCCGCGAGACCGGCTGTGCATTCATCGAGATCACGGCCGGCCGCCACCGCCCGGATGCGCAGCGGCTCTACGAAGCCGTCGGCTACGAGGCGGGCGTCGCCACCTACCTGCGCAAGCGCCTCTAGTCTCGCGGCGGGGCGTGCCCGCGCCGCGACATGGAAAGCTCGCGCAGGGGGCCTGACTCGACCGCCCGTCGTATCGTTCCCCCATGGCGTCCCGCAAGGAGATCCTCGACATCGGCGGCCGCGAGGTCACGGTCTCCAATCCGGACAAGGTCTACTTCCCCCAGGCCGGCCACACCAAGCTCGATGTCGTGCGCTACTTCCTGGCCGTCGCCGACGGCGCGCTGGCCGGCGTCCGCGGCCGGCCGATGGCCCTCAAGCGCTTCGTCGACGGCATCGACCACGAGCCGTTCTTCCAGAAGCGGGCGCCGGAGAACCGCCCGGACTGGATGCGCACGGCGACCCTGACCTTTCCGTCGGGCCGCACGGCCGACGAGATCGTCGTCGACGAGGCCGCGGGTCTGGCCTGGGTCGTGAACCTCGGCTGCATCGACCTCAACCCGCACCCGGTCCGCGCTGACGACCTCGACCACCCCGACGAGCTGCGCGTCGATCTCGATCCCGTGCCCGGCGTGCCCTTCTCGCAGGTCCGCCAGGTCGCGCTCGTCATCCGCGAGGCGCTCGACTCGGTCGGGCTGGTCGGCTGGCCCAAGACCTCCGGCTCGCGTGGCATCCACGTCAACGTCCGCATCGAGCCCCGCTGGACATATCCGCAGGTCCGCCGCGCGGCGCTCGCTCTGGCTCGCGACGTCGAACGGCGGGCACCGTCGATCGCGACCAGCAAATGGTGGAAGGAGGAACGCCACGGTGTCTTCCTCGACTACAACCAGAACGCCAAGGACCGCACGGTCGCCTCGGCCTACTCGGTGCGCCCGACACCCGATGCTCGTGTCTCGGCCCCACTGACCTGGGATGAGGTGCCCGACGCCGAGCTCGGCGACTTCACGTTGCTGTCGGTGCCCGACCGCTACGCGCGCATCGGCGACCCCGGAGCCGGTATCGACGGCGCCGTGGGCTCGCTCGATGCGCTACTTGAGCTCTCCGCCCGTGACGAGAAGGAGGGTCTGGGCGACGCGCCGTGGCCCCCCAACTACGCCAAGCAGGCGGGCGAGCCGCCACGCGTCCAGCCGTCCCGAAAGCGACGCGCCGACGCCGACTACGAAGGCCGCGGCGTCGATGGCGGGCCGCCACCCGAGGTCGCTGAGGCGCGAGCCGCGGCTGTCGCCGCTGGAGACCCGAATGCCGGCCTGCCGACCGAGTGGCTCGGATCCACCTCTGGAGCTGCAGCCGGTGAGTGGCCCGGCGCCCGCACGACGCCATGGACCGGCACCCGCCCCACGCCGACGGGTCGGCGCAAGAGCACGATGCCGGTCATCGAGATCGCGCGCGCCAAGGCGAAGATCGATGCGTTGGCCGGCCTCGAACGCTGGAAGGCACGCCATTCGGCCGTCGTGCCGCTCCTCGAGCCCGCCGACATCCTGGTCGACGGCATGCGTGGCCGCTCCTCGCTCTGGTATCGGGTGCGCGTCAACCTCATCCACGTGCCCGAGGCGGATCGCCCGTCCCAGGAGGCACTCGACCCCGACTACGATCCGATGACCGAGTGGGTCCCGACTCCCAGCGCGCAGGCGGCGGCGACCGACGCCGACGGGGGCTGAGCGGCGACGAGCGTTGGGCGTCCCGACCGACGGTCAGCCCGTGCGACCAAGAAGGTACGCGGACGAGGGCTAGACTCGGGCCGATGTCAGCCCTCGACGACGCGCCGGAAGTCCACGCCGACGATCTCGTCACGTGGCGTGCCTGGCTGGCGGCGAACCACGCCGTGACCCGCGGTGCCTGGCTGCTCATGCGGCGCCAGCAAGCTGGTCACGCGGGCCTGGACTATGTGGCGGCCGTCGAGGAAGCCCTCTGCTTCGGCTGGGTGGACAGCACGCGCCGCCGGGTGGATGACGAGCGCAACAAGCTCTATTTCGCACGGCGCAAGCCGGGCAGCGCCTGGGCCGCGACCAACAAGGCGCGCGTCGAGCGGCTGATGAGCGAGGGCCGGATGGCTCCAGCCGGCCTGGCGGCCATCGAGCTCGCCAAGGCCAACGGGTCATGGGAGACCCTCGACGCCACAGAACGCCTGGAGATCCCCACGGACCTGGCCGCAGCTCTCGACGCCCGCACGCCGGCGGCAGCCAACTTCGCGGCCTTCCCGCCTTCGGCGCGCAAGCTCCTGCTCGGCTGGGTCGCCACGGCGCGGCGCCCCGAGACCCGCACGGCGAGGATCACTGAGATCGCGGACGCTGCCGCCAGGAATGAACGCGCCCGCCGCTGATCCTTTGACGACGTACCTGCGCCGGCACCCGGCGACTCGACCCGCCCGTTCAGGCGGGCTGATTGCGGGCATCGGCGATAATCGCGGCCAGTCAGCGACGCCACAGGTTGGATCCATGCCGATCGACACGCTCGAGCTAGGACGTGACGGGGTCCGCCGTCACGCATGGGCCGAGGCCGTGGAAGCCTTTGGCGCGGCCGACCGCGCAGCGGGCTTGGGAGCGGAAGACCTGGAGCTGCTCGGCGAGGCGGCCTGGTGGAACGGGCACCCAGACGACGCGACGGACGCGCTGGAACGCGCATTCGCCGCTCATCTCGAGAAGGCGCAACCGGTCTTGGCCGCTCGCGTCGCACTGCTGCTCACCTACCTCGCCTTCCGGCGGCTGGCGGGATCGATCGGCGCCGGCTGGCAGGCTCGGGCGGAACGCCTCCTGGAGGCCGCGCCGGAGTCGGGCGCCCACGCATGGCTCGAGGTCGTCCGCGGGGCGGGTGCTCACATGCGCTCGGACCTGGCCGAGGCCGATGGACACATCGATCGCGCGATCGAGATCGCCAGCGCGCATGGCGAGGCTGATGCCCATGCCCTGGCGCTCAGCTTCAAGGGCTCCATCCAGATCGCCTGGGGCAACTGGCAGCGCGGTCTGGCCTTCATCGACGAGGCGGCCGCGGCCGCCTCGTCCGGACAGATCGGCGTCCGGACGGCGAGCGACATCTACTGCAACACGATCGCGACCTGCCGGGACATCAGCGACTTCAGGAGGGCGGACCAGTGGATCGAGGAGGCCGAGCGCTGGATGCGTCGCCAGGCCGTCGGCGGCTATCCGGGGATCTGCCGGGTCCATCGCGCCGAGCTGAACATGCTGCGCGGCCGGTGGCCAGAGGCGGAGCAGGAGGCCCGCCATGCCACCGAGGAGCTGGAGCTCTTCCGGATCCTGGACGGGGTCGGCTTCGCGCACTACGAGGTCGGCGAAGTGCGCCTTCGGATGGGTGACCTGGCCGCAGCTGGAGAGGCATTCGAGCGGGCCTATGAGCATGGACATGACGCCCAGCCTGGTCTGGCGCTTCTCCAGCTCGCCCAAGGGAGCCGGGATGAGGCTGCTCGGTCGATCGACCGCAGCCTCGCGACAGGGTCGGTCGAGCCTGGCACCAAGGATCAGACCAGGCGCGCGAGGTTGCTGCCCGCCCAGGTCGAGATCGCGCTGGCCGCCGGCGATGTCGAGACCGCCACGAGCGCGACCGAGGAGCTCGAGTCGATCGCTGGTGCGTTCGACCGGCCGGTACTCACAGCAGCCGCGCTCACGGCACGGGGCGCGCTGCTCCTCCACCAGGCAGAACCTGCCGACGCCGCCGTGATGCTTGGCCGTGCGTGGCGGTCGTGGCAAGAGCTCGAGTTGCCGTACGAGAGCGCCAGGGCGCGCGTCCTCTATGGCATGGCCTTGCTGGCGCAAGGTGACGACGTCGCCGCTCGGCGGGATCTCCGATCCGCGCGCGCGGTCTTCGAGCATCTCGGGGCGTCGTTGGACCTGCAGAGGGTCACGCTGCTCCTGGGCGATGAAGCCGGCCCGTCCGTCGCGAGTTCCGCGCGGGCGGTGAAGACCTTCATGTTCACCGACATCGTGACCTCGACAGATCTCGTCAGCCTGATCGGCGACCAGGGTTGGGAGGAGCTCCTCCGATGGCACGATCGGGAGCTGCGGTCGTCCTTTGCCGAGCATCGAGGCGAGGAGGTCAAGCAGACCGGCGACGGGTTCTTCGTGGCCTTCGAGCGGGCCGTCGACGGCGTCGAGTGTGCGGTGGACATCCAGCGTCGCCTCGCCCGCCACCGGCGCGAGCATGGCTTTGCCCCGTGGGTACGGGTCGGGTTGCATGCCGCCGAAGCCACCAGGCAGGGCGGCGACTACTCGGGTCGAGGCGTGCATGTCGCCGCGCGGATCGGAGCCGCCGCCGAAGGCGAGGAGATCCTCGTCTCGCAGGCGGTCCTGGAGTCGACCGGCGCGATCCGCTTCCCCATCTCCGAGCCCCGCGCGCTCAGCCTAAAAGGGGTCAAGGAGCTGATCGGCGTCCGCGCCATCGATTGGCGACAGGGCTAGGGGGTCTGCCGGCTGCTGGCTCGGCGCCTATGGCGACCCGGACATCGCGCGATACGGCGTCCGAGGCGAGGAAGGCGAGCAGCCGTTCACCTTCCGCAGCCACGGCCGCGCGATCAGTCCGCCTGGGCCGTTCGACCATTCGGATGTCCATCGTCACCGTCGGCTCGCGCCTCGACCCGCCGCGCTCGAGCCGCCAGCTTCCATCCACCAGGCCATCGACGAGGATCGCGCCGAGGCCGATGGGTCGCTCCCCGAAGAGCGCCGCCACTCGCTCGTCGGCCCCGAAGCGGGATCGGTCCGCGTGGCCAAGGAGCACGTTGTCGTACTCCGGGAGGTAGCGCACCGGCGCTGGCGTGTCCGGGTCCGGCCGCGGAGCGTATGGCAGGTCGAAGAGCTCGCGGCCGAGCTCGTCGCGGAACATGACGAGGCGCGGTCGGAGGCGATCCACGACCTCGCGCAGCCCGCCGATGCCGGACCAGGCGCGGATGTCCGCCACGCTCGCCGGCCCGAATGCCGCCAGGTAGCGGATCACGAGGGCGTCGATGTCGGGCTCGGGCTCCACGGAGCGTCCGAGCCAGGCCTCGACCGTCGTGAAGGCTGACGCTCCACTGCGCTGCCAGAGGCCACGCGGCGTGACCTGGACGAGTGCCAGGAGGTAGGTCAGGGCATACGCGAGCGACGGACCATCATGGTCAGGCCAGCGCTCGGCCATCCGTGGCGCCAGCTGCGCGCGGGTCCGCGGTCGCTCGTCGAGCCAGCCTCGCCCGGCGGCCATGAGCGCTTCCGGCTCGATGCCCGCCATGGCTCGCCCGAAAGGGCTCTGGCTTTGCAGCACGCGGTCGAGGACGGGCCGGATGAGCGGCCAGATGGCCAGGTAATCATCGTCGGTCGCAAGGTGGAGCGTGCCCCGCATCAGGCCGCCGCGCACCGCCCGTCGCTGCTCGATGGCGTCCGAGAGCTCGGTCGGTTCGAAGTCCTCGAGCCGGCTCCACAGCGCGACGTAGGGGTTCTCTGGCACCTGGGCCTGCAGGCCGACGAGGTGCTCGAGCATCTGCGTGGCTGGCATCGCGACCCGAGCCAGGAGGTGCTGCCGTGCCAGCGTCGCGCGGTTGAGGACCCGTGGATCGAGCACCGTCTCGGGCGAGCCGCCGATGCCCGGATCGGTCATCCGACTCGGTGGTCGGCCGTCGCCCCGAAGATGCGCTCCAGCTCGTAGGGTGCGGTGACCTCCAGCTGATCGTACCGGCAGCTGTCAGGCATGCGGTCCGGGCGCCAGCGCAGGAAGGTCGTGGCGTGTCGGAAGCGGTCGCCCTGGAGGTGGTCGTAGGCCACTTCGACGACGCGCTCCGCTCGAAGCGGCTCCCAGGACAGGTCCTTGCCCGCGTTCCAGCGCGACGTCGCCCCAGGCAGCCGCTGACCGGCGGCCTCGGCGGCGGCCGCCCACTCTGCCCACTCCGCCCACGGATGCCCGTCGAGGGCATGGTCACGGAGCGGCGCCAGCTCGTCGACGAGCTCGCGGCGTCGCGCCTCCGTGAAGCTGGCCGTGACGCCGACGTGGTTGAGCTTGCCGGCATCGTCCCATAGCCCGAGGAGCAGGGAGCCGACCATCGTGCCGGGCCCGTTCTTGTGCCAGCGGAAGCCTGCCACCACGCAGTCGGCTGTTCGCGCGTGCTTGATCTTGATCATCGCGCGCTTGCCCGGCAGGTAGAGACCGTCCAACGGCTTGGCGATGACCCCATCGAGGCCCGCACCCTCGAAGCGATGGAACCAGTCCTCGGCGGTGGCGGCGTCCCGAGTCGCCGGCGTCAGGTGCACCGGGGCCCCGGCATCGGCCAGAACCGTCTCGAGTCGGGCCCGCCGTTCGCCCTGCGCTGTCGATCGCAAGTCGTCGTCATCGAGCGCCAGCAGGTCCCAGGCGACGAATGAGGCCGGGGTCGTCTCGGCCAGCATCCGGACGCGTGACGCGGCAGGGTGGATGCGCTGCAGGAGCGCCTCGAACTGCAGCCCGCCGTCACCGCGGATGACGACCTCGCCATCGACCACGCAGCGCTGGGGGAGGTTCGCGATCAGCGGCTCCGCCAGCTCCGGGAAGTAGCGATCGAGCGGCTTCAGGTCGCGGCTCTGGATGAACGTCTCGTCGGCATCGCGAAACACGATCGCCCTGAAGCCGTCCCACTTGGGCTCATAGAGCCAGTTCTCGCCGACCGGGATCGCAGGGGCGGGCTTGGCCAGCATCGGCTCGAGCGGCGGCTGGAAGGGCAGGCGCATGGGCATCGCGCAGACCATAGCGCACAGGAGCCGTGCCGCAGGCGGACGCCCTTACACTCGGCCAGTGCCCTCAGCCGGCAGCCTCAGAGCGCTCGTCCAGGCGATCCTCGCCCTCGTCATCGTCACGGCCGGATGCGTCAGGGTCATGGCGCCGGCCGTCGCTCCGGGCACGCGCTCGTGCATCGGCCTGCCACAAGCCACGTGCGAGCAGGCCTTCCAGGAGGCCGATGCGACGGCGCAGAAGCGCGGAACCGTCGTCCTCGGGATCGCCGTCCGATGCACCGCCGTGTGCACGGACGCGAGCGGAGCGGCGGAGCGTTCGGTGACGTATGGGGATGGCACCACTGAACAGAGCGGCTTCGGCTGGCAGCAGGCGGCTCCTGCGCCGGTCGGCCAGCCGGTTGGCCCGGAGCCATCGCTGGCGGTCGCCCCGACCTGTCTGGGTATCGACGCGGTGACATGTCAGGCGCGCGCTCTTGAGGCACTCGACGACCTAGACACGGATCCGGACGCGGTCGTCGCGATCGTCGTGCGCTGCACGTCCGGACCGTGCACCCCCGCCCGCGGCGAAGGGGACACCACGATCACCCTCGCCGATGGTGGGACGCGCGCCATCAGTTGGATCTACGAGGGCAGCCCCTAGGTCCTGTCGTGGCACGTGGTAGCCTCGGGTGTCATGCCAGTGCCGACCTTCCGAGGCGATCCCTACCGCGTCCTCGACGTTGATCCCGCTGCCACCGACGCGGCCATCAAGCGCCGTCGTCGCGAGCTGGCTCGCGAGCTGCACCCGGATCAGGCGGCCGGCGACACCGAGCGGACGGCGGAGCTCACCAAGCGCATGGCCAGGGTCAACGCGGCATATGACCTGCTGCGTGACGAGGACCGACGGCGCGAGTACGACCGGGCGCACCCTCGCGCCGGCGCTCCGGGCGGGCGTGGGCAAAGCGGTCACGACGGCGATGGCACGCCGCGAGCGTCCGGGCCTCCGCCACCGCGTCCGACACGACCGGTCACCGCCCGCTTCGACACCACCGACACCTTCCGCAAGCGCGACGCGACGACGACCAACGGCAGCCATAGCCTGCCCGGCCACCGTCCGATCAGTGCCCGCGAGCGGGCGGAGGATCCGGAGCCGCTCCGAGCGAGCCTGCCGAACGGCCCCATCCACACACGTCGCACGCGCCGCCGAGCGCCACTCCCGTCGCTCGACGAGTCGCTCACCACACCGCTCGAGTTCGGCAAGTTCCGCGGCCACACGCTCGGCCAGGTCGCGGCCTTCGAACCGACCTATATCGACTGGATCGCCCGCACGATCACCCGCGACCGCGACCTGGTGGTCAAGGCGCGAGTCATCCAGGCCGACCTCGACGAGCGGGGTGTCGAGCGTCGCGTTCGACCGCCGACGCCCGGCTTCGGAGCCGGCCGCGGTCCGGACGACTAGGCGGAAGAATTCGAGATCGGGACCCCGGCCGCCCGACCAGAGTCCCGATCCCAGGTGCCCGATAAGTGCGGCCGTCTCTCCCGCTATGGCCGGCCCGTCGGCCGAAAATACCTGTCACTCGACTCGTTGAGGGGGACCGGCGTTCCCGAGCGCGATGGACAGCTCCAACGCCCCTGAAGCCGGGATCACATCCAGTCCCGAACCCGGTGGTCGACGCCTCGGGTGCGCATCCGGCCCGAGATCGACGGCGTGTCCAGAAGGTAGACCCGCCCGGCGGCATGGGCAATGGGGCGGGAGTACGGCCCCCCTAGAACGATGGTCGATGGCGTGCGCGCACCGCCCTGGTCCGAGCGAGCACGTCGCCCGAGCAAGAAGACCCGGCTATCGGGTCGTCGCCAGGAGCCCGCGGACGTCAGCGGTCGCCCATCGCCGCCAGCGCCGCATCGAGCCGCGCCTGCTCGATGTCGGAGCCGATGACGACGTTGATCGTGTCCGGGCTGGCCGCCGGCCAGAGGTAGACCGTCTGCGGGTCCTCGCGCATTGCGGCATCGATGCGCACGGCCGGTCGCCCAGCGACCTCGATCGCCTGGGCGTGGACCTGGTTCACAGAGCGAGCATCATCGGCGCCTTTGGCGAATGTGTCGGCCATGGCGTTCAGCGTCAGGCCGGGCGCTCGGTAGACGACGATCGCCAACCCCGATGCATCCGAGCCGGGCCAGGTCGCGCCCGCAAAGCGAACCTCATGGAAGCCGGCGTCTGCGAGCGTGCCCAGCGCCCTGGCCGAGCAGTACCGTCCACTGTCGAGCGTGCTCGGTGCGACGCCGTCGATGGTCGGCGGGATGAGCGCCTCGAGCTCCGGGTCGAAGCCGGCTGCCCGCTGCTCGTCGGCGCCACCGCAGGGGGCCGACGGGTCGGGCTGAGCGGTCGGGCCGACGATCGCGCAGCCGCCGACGATCGTCGCGATCAGGGCGAGCGACAGCGCCACCTGGCGTCGTCGGGTGGGGCGTCGGAAAGGCATGCACCGGGAAGGGTAGGGCGGCCGCGCGACAGACGTCGTGACCGAGGGTCGGATGGTATCGTCGCCGGCATGGACGACGCCTGGGCCGAGCGCGAACGAGCCTGGCGCGAGGCGGCCGGCGGTCGCGCCTCGGAGACTCGTCGAGCCGCGCTTCACGACCATCAGCGACGTCGATGTCGAAGCCATGTACGGACCATCGGCCTGGGCCGGCGGCGGGTCCGGCGGGGCCGGTCCCACGGCCGTCGACCACCTCGGCGTCCGCTGCCGCGTGGCCGCTGGGATGCCTTCGAGCCGGCGCGGGACATCGGCGTGCCCGGGGCGGCGCCATTCACGCGGGGTATCCATGCCCTGGGCTATCGGTCGCGCCTCTGGACCATGCGCATGTTCGCGGGCTTCGGGGCGGCCGAGGACACCAACGCGCGCTTTCGGCAGCTGCTCGACGCTGGCCAGACGGGCTCTCGGTGGCCTATGACATGCCCACCCTCTACGGCTATGACACCGACGACCCGGAGGCCGAGGGCGAGTTCGGGACCTGTGGCGTTGCGGTCTCCTCGCTGGCCGACATGGAAGTCCTGCTCGACGGCCTGCCGCTCGATCGGGTCAGCACCTCGATGACCATCAACTCCCCGGCGGCGCCGATCTGGGCGATGTACATCGCGGCTGCCGAGGCGCGAGGCTTCCCGCGCTCGATCCTCGAGGGTACGACCCAGAACGACATCCTCAAGGAGTTCGTGGCCCAGAAGGAGTTCCTCTTCCCGCCCGAACCGTCGTTGCGCCTGGTGACCGACACGATCGAGTTCGGGACGCGTGAGCTGCCGCGCTGGAACACCATCTCGATCAGCGGCTACCACATCCGCGAGGCCGGCTCGACGGCCGTCCAGGAGCTGGCCTTCACCATCGCCGACGGCATGGCCTACGTCGAAGCAGCGCTGGCGCGTGGCCTGCGCGTCGACGACTTCGCGCCACGACTCTCGTTCTTCTTCAATTCGCACAGCGACTTCTTCGAGGAGATCGCCAAGTTCCGGGCAGCTCGGCGCATCTGGTTCAAGCTGATGAGCGAGCGCTATCGGGCCGAGAACGAGCGCTCGACCTGGTTGCGCTTCCACACCCAGACGGCCGGGGTCTCGCTGACCGCCCAACAGCCCCTCAACAACCTGACGCGCGTCGCCATCCAGGCCCTGGCGGCGGTCCTCGGCGGCACCCAGTCGCTGCACACGGACGCTTATGACGAAGCATGGGCCGTGCCCTCAGCCGACGCCGCCCTGCTGGCCCTGCGCCAGCAGCAGATCATCGCTGCGGAGACCGGTGTCGCCTCGACCGTCGATCCACTGGGCGGCTCCTGGTTCGTAGAGGCGCTGACCAACGAGACCGAGCGGGCCGTGTGGCGCTACCTCGATGAGATCGACCGGCTGGGTGGCATGGTCGCGGCCATCGCCGCCGGTTACCCGCAGCGCGAGATCGCCGATGCGGCGTACCGCTATCAGCGCGAGTTCGACGCCGGCGAGCGCGAGGTCGTCGGCGTCAATGTCAACGTCGACCCGGACGAGCTGCTGGAGATCCCCCTCTTGCAGGTCAGCGAGGCGTCGCTTCGTGCCCACCTCGGGCGGCTGGAGCGCGTCCGCCGGGAGCGCGACGCGGGGGCCGTGGCGGCCGCGCTGGAGCGGCTCCGCGACCTCGCCTCACGTCCCGGCACGAGCGAGACGAACCTCATGCCGGCGCTCATCGAATGTGCGCGCGCCTACGCCACGCTGGGCGAGATGTGCGGCGTCTTCCGGGCCGTCTTCGGGGAGTACCGCGAACCGGTCGCCGTCTGACCGAGACCACCTACCACCGCGATCAAAGGAGGGCACATGTACGCATCGGCCATGGAGTTCCTCGAGGAGGAGCACGAGGCCTGGCTCCCGTTCGAGGCGCTCATCGACCTCACCGACGAGCGGCTCGACCGGCCGCGTCCAGCGGACGGGGCCACACACGGCTGGTCGGCCCGCGACCTCCTCGGCCACCTCGTGGGCGGGCAGGAACGAGCACTGGAAGTCGCCCGCGAGCTGGCCGTGGGGGAGATGTCGCCCTCCAAGCGTCGCATGGACGACGACTGGGAGGCGCGTGGGGACGAGATCAATGACGAGCTGGTCGTCCATTGGCGCTCTTTGGACCACGACGAGGTACGGCGGCTGGCCAGGACGCTGCCCGGCGAGCTGCGGGGCACGCTGACCATGGTCCCGGAGGCGCGCTGGGTCCGGGACGGGGACATGATGGAGTTCTTCTTCGCGGAGACCATCGAGCACTACCAGGACCACCAGGACGAGCTGGCCGCTATCCTGGCCGACTCGGACCGCCAGGCCTGACTCGCGTGGCGATGTCTCCCGCTGAGGAGCTGGCGATGCTCGTCGCCGGAGCCGCAGCGAAACTGGGGATCGAGGCCGCGCCAACAGGTGACGTCACGGCCTACTCAGTCGATCAGGCATTGGTCGTCAGCGTCGCTGGCGGGACGGCCGATTTCCGGCTTCGAGCGGATGTCGCCGCCGCTGCGGCGAGGACGCCCGAGGCCAGCGCGTCACCACGGGGGGCTGAGTGGGTCGCGTTCTCGCCGACGACCTTCGATCGGTTCACCCGCGACCGGATCGAGGCCTGGTTCGAGTTCGCAGTCAAGCAGATGCGGATCGGCTAGGGGATCTCGAATCTGAGCGAATCCACGATGTGCGCCAGCTCGTCCCGGTCGGCCTGCGTGGTTTCGGGTGAGTACGTTGCATCGACGACCAGTCGCTGCCCATCGACATCAAGGACCCACAAGCGGTCGACCTGACCGGGGACCTGCTGGTATCGCTCGCCCCCACCTCCACTCAGCCAGCTGACGAAGTCCAGGTGTCCGTTGTCCGGCCAGACGTCACAGCCTTGGAAGTCGGCGTCGCCGGTCACCACCATGTCGGCAGGGACCGACCACTCGAGGTACCGGCCTTGATGCCCGGCGAGGGTCACGTCGATCGGCGCCGACGCGTCGCGCGTCGCCTGGGCACCGAGGGCCGCGACGAGATCCTCGACACCTGACCCAGGATCGATCAATTGCCCCTGCCAGTGGCACGGGTCGCGGGCCACCTGGGTCACGTCCCAGACGCTGAGTCCGAGCACGGAAGGACCGGATTCGAGCACGAAGTGGCCATCCGAGGACCAGCCGTCGGGCACCTCGACCGAGTATCGAGGGTAGCTGCCGCCCCCGAGCACCTGCGCTTGCTGACGCACTTCATCGGAAAGCGCGACGGGGGTATCGAGCGTCGGGGCCGGCGTCGAGCTCGTGGGTTGCGTCGACGTCGTAGCCTGCGCCGCGTTCGAGGGTTGCGGGGACGAGGCCTCCGCAGGCGGAGACGATCGCTCAACGACCGCGCCCGAGCAGCCAGCCGCGATGGACAGGATGCCGATGGTCGCCAGCCATCCGGTGACTCGCCGGCTGCTCTCCGCCAGGCCAGGCCATGACCCTCACGTCCTCATGGCTCGAGCGTGCCGAGCCAGATCGCTGGGGCCGAGGCATCGCCTTCACCGGTCCTCGCCAGGACCACGACTGCATCGTCGCCGACGGCGACGTTCGTGTCGGGTCGGCCGCGCGAGGCAACGACCATCGAATCGGGCATCGCCTGCAGGCTCCACTCGGTCCCGTCGGGGGAGAACAGGATCGTCCGATCGCCGATGCCGACCGTCACCACGCCGAGCGGCCCAGCGCCGATCGCCTTCTCCGAGACGGTCCACGTGTCCGGCAATTCCGTCGTCATCGGTAGCGCAAGCTCACCCGTCGCGGTCCAGTGATCGAAGCGGCGGACACCATCGGTCTCGATCACGCCGTCCGCCCAGGCGACGATGGCGCCGTCGCCCGAGCCACCGAGACGGCGCCAGACAAGGCCGTCCGCGGAGTGCCAGATGCCGGTGCCCTGCCCGTCGCCGCCCCGTGCGATGAACCCGTCCGGGACGCCGACGATCTCGGAGACGTTGGCCGGGAAGTCCGGGATCGGGGTCCATGTCTCACCGTCACGGCTGTGGAACCCGAAGCCTCGATCCGCGACGTCCCCGGGCTCGAAACCCTCGTCGGCCCAGACGATCTTCGTGGAGCGGCCCTCGCTGGTCGTGATGCTGAGGACGCCGTTGCTGTAGTCGAACGTCTCGAGCTGGTCGGCCCAGCCAGAGCCGAGCTTCGTGGTGATCAACGCATCGAAGTCGAGGGTGGAGTGGGTCCTGGCGACGACGCCCGCCGGCCCGATGCCGACCGCGCCCAGCGCGCCTTCGGATGGCGGGTTCGTGAGGGCTGTCTCAAGGGTCTGCCCGAAGTCGGTGCCTCGCCAGGTCGAGATCCCGGAGTCACTCGCTAGCACGCGGAGCATCGAGCGCTCGCTGCGGATCGTCCGCTGTGAGGAGGGCCCACGATCGTCCGTCGGATGACGTGGCGACCGCTCCAGCGTTGTCGTCGGCGAGCACGAACCGGTCGCCGAGCCAGGCGATGCGCGTTTGGCTCCGCAGATCCGCCTGAGGAACGAACGCCTGCGCCAGATCCTCCGCCAGAGGAACGTTTGTCCATCGCACCACGGGTCCTTGGCCGGCGACGCGGGAGGCGACGACAGGTGTCGGCGTTGCGATGGCACTCGGTGGCCGTGTGGTCGGCACGGAGGTCGAGATGGGGACCTCGCTCGAGGCTTCTGCGAAGACCGGTTGCCACGAGAAGTTCTCGGACGTGGGCCATGTCCGGAAGCCACTGACGGCGACAAGATGCACGATCGTGATGGCCTCGCCGTCACCGGACGCGGGGATCGACCTGAGCTCGTACCCCAATTCGCCGAGATCCAGGGCGCATAGGATCCGGCTGCCGTCGGGGGACATGATCGAGGCGAAGCCGCAGTCGGCGAGCTGATGAGGGTCCGATCCGTCCGAACGCGCGATGACGCCTCCCGTGTAGATCACGTCGCCTGTGGGCGACCACGCTACCCGGCCCCACCCACCTGGGAGATCGACGATCCGTTCGTCACCTGACACCGAAACGATGCTCACCAAGCTGTCATCACGACTGATGGCGACATGGGAACCGTCTGGCGCCCAGCTCACGCTGCTTGCCGCGCCCGGATCAAGCCGCCGAGCTTGACGGCCGTCGACCGGTACGAGCCATGTTCCCGACGGTCGGGCGAGCGCTATCGAATCGCCCATCGGGGACCACGCGACGTCGTGGTCGGGTGGGAAGCCGGCCGAGTCGAGCCCCCAGACCTGGCCGCGGACGTCGGTCGAAGAGCCATCCAGCCACAGGATATCGAGCGCGGGTCCGTCGAGGAACGCGACGCCTTGGCTGTCCGGCGACCACGTCGGACACGGAGCGAACGTCCTGCCCGGGACGGGCAGCCGCTGTCGAGGGCCCACTATCGCACCCGCCCCATCGAGCGTGAGCACGACCACCGCGCCGCCGGCCTCCCCGTAGGCCAGCTTCCGCCCATCAGGTGAGAATGTTGGGCAGATCCCGGGCAGGGCACCGACGCCGGGACCGGCGATCTGCCTGGGCTCGGTACCGTCGCGCACGAGAAAGATGTCGGTCGGCGCTCGTCGATACTCCCTCGCGTATGCGATCAAGCCATTGGTGGGCGTCCCTTGTGGATCCGCCTCTGCCGCGCGGCGCAGGCCGCCGACGCCGATGGCCGCGATTGCGGCGATGGCCAGCAGGGCGGCCGCAAGGACGAGCCACGTCGCCCGGCCGAAGGCTCGACCACTGGCGCGGGCCGTAGTCCCGGTCGCGATGGCACGACTCATAGCCTCGGCGTCGCGCACGCGCGAGACATCGTCGGCGCGAGCCTGGAGGAAACGGCGGAGCTCGGCGTCGAGCTGCATGTCGTCAAGCTGGCGGGTCATGGTTGCCCCTCCTCGAGGGCGTGCCGGAGGTGTTCGCGTGCGACCCGCAGCCGCGAGCGAACCGTCTCGACGGGGGCGCCGACGATCTCGGCGGTCTCGGCGACCGAATACCCGTAGTGCAGATGGAGCGCGATGGCAGCGCGTTGCTCGGCCGGCAGCGCCTCATAGGCGACGCGCAGGTCGGCTCGCTCGGGTGTCACGGCTGCCCGGGCATCGACCACTCCGATGGAGATCTCCCGTGGGCCGCCGAAGAAGCGGCTCAGCGGCGACCGACGTCGGCGGTCGAGCCGGATCGCCTCGCGCACGACGATCCGGTCGAGCCATGAGCGCAGCGCATCGGCGTCGCGGAGGCTCCTGCGTCGCCGCCAGGCCTGCTCGAGCCCGGATTGCACGGCGTCCCCGGCCTCGCTGGCGTCGAGGCACACGAGGCGCGCCAGCCGCACCAGGCGATCGTGGTGCTCGCGCACGAAGACGTCGAGCGTGGCCGCATCGAGTGCGGCACCCGTCTCGATCATCCCGTCGCGTCGAGCGTCTGAGGTCACGATCTCCCCCGCCTGGTGGCTGGACTGCACCATAGAACGAAGCACAAGCCGCTTTGGGTCAGTCCTGGTTCCGATTCGGCGTGCTGAATCATCAAGGCCCCGGACCGTTGCCGGTCGAGGACCCTGATGAAGGAGGAGGAGGAGCGGGTTCGGCCCCCAAGGGCTGAGGGCTGGTCAGTCGGCCGTGGCGGCCTCGGGCGCCGGTGCGTTGAGCAGCTCGGTCAGGCCGAAGGCCGATTCGAAGCTCTCCATGGGCCGGAAACCGGCCACGCCCTGCGGCTGGGCACCGGGCTTGAAGTAGGCGATGGTCGGGATGGAAAGGATGTTGAACGCCTGCGAGAGGCCCGGGTTGGCGTCGACGTCGACCTTGACGACGTCGAGCCGGCCTTCGTACTTCTCGGCCAGCTTCTCGAGCTCCGGCGCGACGAGCTTGCAGGGACCGCACCAGGCTGCCCAGAAGTCGACGACGACCGGCTTGTCACTCTCGATGACGACCTGCTGGAACGTCTCGTCGGTGGCGACTTTGATGGACATGGGATCCCTTTCTTGCGGCCCGTCAGCCGGCGATCGAACGGATGAGCGTGTAAGCCTCGAGGACTCGCGGATCCGCGAGGCGGTAATAGACGGTCGTGCCGTCACGTCGGGATGCCACCAACCCGGCACTGCGCAGCACCGAGAGGTGCTGGCTCATGTTCGGGACCTGGCAACCGACGTCACGCGAGAGCTCGCTGACCGAGCGTTCCCCAGAAGCGAGCGTCTCGAGGACGCATAACCGTTTGGGGTCGGCCAGCGCTCGACCGACTGCGGCGAACCGCTCGCGCTCGAGCTCGCTGGAGATGACGGCGGGCATCACATCGATGATGATGTCATAAGTTGCGCAAATACGCAAGTACGAGATCGAGGGGCCGTGGTCATGGTGATCGACGTCCAGGCGTGGACCGCGCGCCAACGGTTCCGGGATGGTGACGGACGGCCCAGCGCCGCGGGCAACGTCGCACGCCGGCGACGATGTCGGGGAGGAGTCCGCGGCACCTGTCTTGCCGGCGCCCGGACCGCCCGTCGATGCGCAGCCTCGGCGCTTCGACGGACGCCGTCGAGCGGTACCTTTCGGCGCTCAGTCGAGGCCGAAATCATGGAGCGTTCGGTCACCGAACCCGACGTGGTGCGCCAGCTCATGGCGGACGGTGATGCGGATCTCCTCCTCGAGCTCCCGGCGGTCGGGAAAGTCTGCCTCCAGCGGTCCACGGAAGATGGTGATCTTGTTGGGGTAGGGGACGGAGTCGGCTCCGTATTCCGTGATCGGGGTCCCTTCGTAGAGGCCGTAGAGCGTCTCGTCGGGCTCCAGCTCCTCCTCCAGCCGCTGTCGTGGCGACGGCTCCTGCTCGATGACGATGGCGACGGTCTCGAGCAGCCGCTGCACATCGGCCGGCAATGAGTCGAGCGCGCGCGCGACGCTCGCCTCGAAGGCATCGGCGAGCGATGCCCGGCGTTCGGGGCTGCGTCTGGCCTGACTTCCGCGACGACGGACCGGCACGGCACCCGCTCTGCAGCAGCTTCGACCGGCGGCCATGAGGCACCCGGTCGGCGCCGACCTATCCTAGACGCGATGATCTCGACCGAGACGCGATGATCCCGACCGAGGCGGACGCGCCCGCGCCGCGCGTCGCCATGTCGACCGAGCCTGCCTCGGTCATGGTGACCATGGACACGGGCGTCCGCATCCACGTCCTCGACTGGGCCGATGCCGGCTCGTCGGAGGCGCCCGCCCTGGTCCTCGTCCATGGATTGCTGGCGACGGCCTGGATCTGGAGCCCGGTCGTGCGGCGCGTCGCAGGACGCGCGCGCGTGCTGGCTCCGGATCTGCGGGGACACGGGCTCTCCGAGTCGCCGCGCGAGGGCTATGACCTCGACTCGCTGGCCTTCGATCTGCTGACCGTGCTCACCGCCCACGGCCTGGGCCCGGACGTCGGCGGCCGGCCGGTCGTCCTTGCCGGCCACGGCTTCGGAGCGCAGGTCGCGGCCTGGGCGGCCCACCTCCAGCCGGCCGCGGTCTCCGGGCTGATCCTCGTCGACGGCGGGTGGGAAGAGCTCGAGGCGGCGCTGCGCATGGGCCCTGCCGAGTTCCAGCGCGGCCTCGACGAGCCGCCCGAGGTGCTGGCCTCGATGGACGCCTTCCTGGCCGACCGCCGGGACTGGGACCCCGGCAGCTGGGACGCCGACCAGGAGCGGGCCGCCCGTTCAGCCGTCGATGAGAAATACGCCGGTCGGGTCGCACCGGTGGTTCGCCGCCATGCCCTGAGCGGGTGCGTCGAGGCGATGTTCGCCTACGACCCGGTGGCCGCCCTGGGCGACCTCGGCCGGCCGCTGACGATCCTCGTCGCGGAGCCCGGCGGTGCGGACGACGATGACGTCCGCGAGCGGCGCGTGGCGCTCGAGGAGATGCTGGCGGTTCGGCGACGGGCGGCCACGCCTCCGGATCGCGTGGTCCCCTTGGCTGGTTCGGCGCACAATCTGATGCGCTACCGACCGGATGAGGTCAGCGCCAGCATCCTTGGCGTCCTCGCCGCCCCACTGGAGGCCCGATGAGCTTCTCGCCCGATCAGACCGGCAAGATCCTGGTCCCTGGCGCGACGATCTTCTATGAATCGACCGGACGCGGCCTGGGGCTCGTGCTCGTCCATGCCGGGATCTGCGATCAGTCGATGTGGGACGACAACGTGCCCAGCTTCGCCGGCGGTCACCAGGTCATCACCTATGACTGTCGTGGCTTCGGAGCCACTCGATCGACCGATGTCGCCTTCTCGAACCGAGCCGACCTGATCGCCGTGCTCGATGAAGTCGGGTTGGATCGGGCGGCGCTCCTGGGTTGCTCGAGAGCTGGTTCGATCGTCCTCGACACGACCCTCGAGTACCCCGATCGCGTCTCGGCGCTCATCTGGGTCAACGGTGGACTGGGCGGTTTCGAGCACGAGCCGACGCCCGGGGAACTGGCCATGTTCGAGTCGGCCGAGGCCTTCGAAGAGGCCAGGGACTGGACGTCGCTGGCGGACATGGATGTGCGCATCTGGGTGGACGGGATCGGCCAGTCGCCGACCCGCGTGTCGGCGCAGCTCCGCGAGCGTGTCCGTGCCATGAGCCTCGCCAACTACGTGGCCGAGCAACCCTCCGGCCAGCCCATCGTCCTCGACCCACCGGCCGCCGGTCGTCTGGCCGAGGTCGCCGTGCCGACGTTGATCATCGAGGGCGATCTCGATCCGTCCGAGACCCATGCCGCAGCGGACGCCCTGGCCGCCGGCATCGCCGGCGCGCGGCGGGTGGTCATGAAGGGCGTCGCCCACCTGCCCAACCTGGAGCGACCGGACGACTTCAGCCGACACGTGCGGGACTTCCTGGCCGCTGCCAAGGTCTAGGCGTCAGACGATGACCGTGGCGCGCGACACGGCCATGCCGAGATCCCGTCCGTCGGCGCGCCCGATCCTCGTCATCGGGCTCGACGGCGCGGAGCCATCGCTCGTCTTCGATCGCTGGCGGGCCGAGCTGCCGACCCTCGATCGCCTCATGAGCGGCGGCGCCTGGGCGCGGCTCGAGAGCACCATCCCGGCTATCACCGTGCCTGCCTGGGCCTCGATGATGAGCGGCCTGGATCCCGGCCAGCTCGGCTTCTACGGCTTCCGCAATCGGATCGACCGCTCCTACGACAACCTGGCCATCGCCGATGCCCGCTCCGTCACCCGGCCGCGGGTCTGGGATCACCTCAGCGCCGCAGGGGGCACGGTCGGGCTGGTCAGCGTCCCACAGACGTACCCCATCAAGCCCCTCAACGGCGACGTCGTGAGCTGCTTCCTGACCCCCAGCGCCGCCAGCGAGTACGCCCACCCGGCATCGCTCAAGGCGGAGATCGAGGGCTGGATCGAGGGCGACTACCTGGTCGACGTGCCGGACTTCCGATCGGAGGACAAGGCCCGCATCCTGCGCGACATCTACCGCATGTCGGAGCAGCACTACGAGGTCTGCCGTCGGCTCCTGACCCGCCGCCGATACGACTACTTCATGACCGTCGATATGGGCATCGACCGCATCCAGCACGCGTTCTGGAAGTTCATGGACCCACGCCACCCCAAGCATCCGCCGGGCAACCCGTATGAGCAGGCCATCCACGACTACTACGTCCATGCCGACGCCCGCCTCGCTGAGCTGCTCGAGCTGGTGCCCGACGAGACGGTCGTCCTGGTCGTCTCCGACCACGGCGCGCAGGCGATGCTGGGTGGCATCTGTGTCAACGAGTGGCTGCTCCAGGAGGGCTACCTGGCGCTCGACGACTATCCCGACCAGCGATCCTCGCTCGAAGCCGCTGGCGTGACCTGGCCGGCGACCCGGGCCTGGGGTGAGGGCGGCTATTACGGGCGCATCTCGCTCAACGTGGCCGGGCGTGAGCCCATGGGCACGGTCGACGATGACGCCTACGAGGCCGAGCTGCTGGCCCTGACGGCCGGGCTGCTGGGTATCCCCGACGAGGCGGGCCGACCGCTCGATTCGACCATCTACCGACCCGACGCCATCTATCGCGAGGTGCGCAACGTGCCGCCCGATCTGCTCGTCTACTTCGGCCCGCTTGCCTGGCGCTCGGTCGGCAGCGTCGGGCTGCAGACGGTCTGGACGTTCGAGAACGACCTGGCGCCCGACGACGCCAACCATTCGCGCTTCGGCATCTTCATCGTCCACGACCCGCTCAAGCCAGCCGGCGGGCAGCGTCTGGCCGACCAGAGCATCTACGACGTGGCCCCGACCCTCCTCGGCTGGCTCGGGCTACCCGCGCCTCCCGACCTGCGAGGGCGGCCGATGGACCTGCGAGGGCGGCCGATGGACCTGGCCCATGAGCGCCGGATTCACGGTCTGGTTCACGGGGCTGTCAGGCAGTGGGAAGTCGACCATCGCCAGCCACCTGGCCGAGGCTCTGCGAGCCCGAGGCCTGCCCGTCGTGGTCATCGATGGTGACGACGTCCGCTCCGGCTTGAGCGCAGACCTTGGCTTCAGCCGCGCCGATCGGGACACACAGGTCCGGCGGGTGGGCTGGATGTGCGAGCTGCTGACCCGCAGCGGCGTGGTCGCCCTGGCCGCGCTCGTCTCGCCCTATGAGGCGACGCGCGCCGAGGTCCGGGCGGCCATCGGCCGCTGCATCGTCGTGTACGTGGAGGCGCCGCTTGCCATGCTCGAAGCGCGCGACACGAAGGGGCTCTATC
The DNA here is from genome assembly GCA_963833535.1 of uncultured Chloroflexia bacterium. Taxonomy (GTDB): domain Bacteria; phylum Chloroflexota; class Limnocylindria; order Limnocylindrales; family CSP1-4; genus CSP1-4. The sequence goes on from CAWHYC010000008.1 coordinate 330,168, forward strand.
GCGGTGCGGCCACTGGCCGCGTGACCGACCTGTCCGGGGTCGGGGATCCCTACGAGCCCCCAAGCGATGCCGATGTGCACTGCCTGACCGATGGCCACGAGACGCCGGAGGCCTGTGCCGGCCGGGCCCTGGCCCGGCTCATGGACCTCGGCTACGTCGACTGACCGCCGGTCCCTGGCTTGCCGGACAGGCGACGCGCCGATCGTCGCGAGGCATTCGTGAGGCCCAGGATGAAGTTCGTGGCCGGGCTCGTCGGGCGGCGCAGATAGCGTCGGTAGACATAGCGCCAGACGCCCCGAACGCGGAAGTCGATGATCGCGGCGCGCGGGATGGTGACGCCGACCCAGTCGGCAGGCAGCGCGTAGCCCCATTTGCGCATGAACGGGCCGAAGACCTCGGCCGCGAAGGGGCGCAGGTCAGGCGGGTAGTAGTCGAGGTAGCCGCCCCGCTCGCTGGTCTTGTTGACCAGCGGCAATGGACCGACCTGTTCCAGCCCGAGGCGCTCGAGCGTCCGGCTGAAGTCTTCCTGCAGGTGCTCGAAGCGGACGACCTGGTCCATCCGCTTGTGGTAGATGAGCGTGTCGTTGTCCCAGCCGCGGCGGTAGGCGCGGCGGAGGTAGTGCGCGAAGTCGGCATCCTCGGCCACCACCAGCTCATACGCTGCCTGCTGGACGGGGCTGAGCGTCTGGTCCTGGGCTCGGCGGCTGTACTTCTGGTGCCAGTCGGTCTTGTACTTGAAGTACATGCTGACGGCTTCGTCGAGCGGATTGCGCACCCCGGAGAAGACGAAGTAGCGCTTCTGGGCGGGCGTTGCGAGGCGCATGAAGTCGGCCCACGTGGCGTGCTTGGCGGCCACCTTCTTCCCGCCGTAGTGCTCGCGCAGCTCGGCCTGGATGGCGGTGCAGGCTGTGTGGGGTTGCTGGATGAAGACGTAGCGGTGGGTGTCGCTGACGATCACGAGGCCGATGATACCCGCGCTACGCGCTCGTCGGCCCGAGGATCATGCCCGCGCCGACGGTCACGTTCGAGGCCGCGTCGATGAGGATGAAGGCGCCCGTGGTGCGGTTGCGTCGGTACTCGTCGAAGAAGATCGGCGAGGTCAGGCGCAGCGAGAGGCGCCCGATGTCGTTGAGGCCCAGCCCGTCCACGTCTTCTTCGCGGTGGAGGGTGTCGATGTCGAGCCGGTACTGCATCTCGGCGACGTGCGCGTTCACGGTGCGCGTGGTGTGCTTGAGCACGTATCGACCGCCGACGGTCAGGCGCTGGTCGGTCATCCAGCAGACCATGGCGTCGATACGCTGGCCGATGTGGGGTCGGTTGTTCTCGCGGCAGATCATGTCGCCGCGCGAGAGGTCGATGTCGTCGGCCAGCCGGATGGTCACCGCCAGCGGCGCGAAGGCCTCGCTCAGCGAGCCGTCGTAGGTGTCGATGGACGTGATGGTCGTGGTCAGGTCCGATGGCAGGACGACGACGTCGTCGCCGGGCTTGAACACGCCGCCCGCGACCTGGCCAGCGTAGCCGCGGTAACCCTCGGAGCGCGCCGACGTCGGCTGGACGACCATCTGGACCGGGAAGCGGCAGTCGACGAGGTTGCGGTCGGACGCGATGAACAGGCTCTCCATGTGGTTGAGCAGCGAGCCACCGGCGTACCACGGCATCCGATCGGAGCGCGACACGACGTTGTCGCCATGCAGGGCGCTGACCGGGATGAAGGCCACGTCGGTCACGTCGAGCTTGGCGGCGAAGGCCGTGAACTCGTCGCGGATCCGGTCATAGACCGCCTGGTCGAAGTCCACGAGGTCCATCTTGTTGATGCAGACCAGGAAGTGGGGCACGCGCAGCATCGAGGCGATGACCGCGTGGCGCCGGGATTGCTGGACGACCCCACGCTGGGCATCGATGAGGATGAGCGCCAGGTCGGCGGTCGAGGCGCCGGTGACCATGTTGCGCGTGTACTGCACGTGGCCCGGCGTATCGGCCAGGATGAACTTCCGTCGTGGCGTCGAGAAGTAGCGATAGGCGACGTCGATGGTGATGCCTTGCTCGCGCTCGGCCCGCAGGCCATCGGTCAGCAGCGCCAGGTTGAGCATCTCGTCGCCCCGGCGCGCGCTCGTCTTCTCGAGGTGCTCCAGGGTGTCCTCGAGGATGAGCTTGGAGTCGTACAGCAGGCGGCCGATGAGCGTGCTCTTGCCGTCGTCGACCGAACCCGCCGTAGCCACCCGCAGCAGATCCGCGCCGGCCATGAGTGGAGCAGCGCGCGGCCGGGCGCCGTTGCCGGCCGCCATCAGTACGAGCCCTCGCGCGTGCCGGCGCCCATCAGAAGTAGCCCTCTCGCTTGCGGTCTTCCATGGCCGCCTCGCTCGAGCGGTCGTCGGCACGCGTCGCGCCGCGCTCGGTGACGCGCGTCGCCACGAGCTCCTCGATGACTTCGTCGATCGTCGTCGCCTCGGACTCGACGGCGCCGGTGCAGGTCATGTCACCGACCGTCCGGAAGCGGACGCGCATGGCCACCGGCTCCTCGCCGGGCATCAGGGGCACGTAGGGGCCGAGCGCAAGGAGCATGCCGTCGCGCCGGAAGACCGGCCGCTCGTGGGCGTAGTAGATGGACGGGATCTCGAGCTCCTCGCGCTCGATGTAATGCCAGACGTCGAGCTCGGTCCAGTTCGAGATGGGAAAGACGCGCAGGTGCTCGCCCTGCCGGTGCCGGGCGTTGTAGATGGCCCACGGCTCGGGCCGCTGGTTGCGCGGATCCCATTGCCCGAACTCGTCGCGCACAGAGAAGATGCGTTCCTTCGCCCGTGCCCGCTCTTCGTCGCGCCGGGCGCCGCCGATGGCCGCGTCGAAGCCATGCTCGGCGATGGCGTCGAGCAGGGTCACCGTCTGCAGGCGATTGCGCGAGGCTCGGGGACCGGTCTCCTCGACCACGCGACCCTTGTCGATCGAGTCCTGGACGCTGGCCACGACCAGGCGCTCGCCGATCTCGGCCATGCGCCGATCGCGATACTCGATCGCCTCCGGGAAGTTGTGGCCGGTGTCGACGTGCATGACCGGGAACGGGAAGCGCGACGGTCGGAAGGCCTTCTCGGCGAGTCGCAGGAGGACGATCGAATCCTTGCCACCAGAGAAGAGCAGGACCGGCGATCTGGTCTCGGCCGCGACCTCGCGCATGATGGTGACCGCCTCCGCCTCGAGCGTATCGAGGTGGCTGAGCAGGTATCCGCGTGCTTGCATCAATCGCGTGGTGGCATCAGTCGGCGGTCCGGGATCCCTCGCGCGCGGTCGTGACAACGATGGAGGTGACCGGCGCCCCGAGTATACGGGACCGTCCTCGACCACCTCCTCCAGGCGCTCACCGGACCGGCCGGGGTAGCATGCGTCGTCTCTCCTGCGCCTCCCGACGAGGACTGCGATCCACGACATGATCGACCCGCCCGTCGCTCCCGATGCCATCGAGAGCGGCACCTACGACGACGAGCTGGCGGCGGCCATCGACGCCGCTCGTGCCGGTGGTGCCGCCATCCGGTCGGCCTTCGGCGAGGACCACGCGGTGACCTTCAAGTCCGGCGGCGATCCGCTGACCGCCGCCGACGCGGCCGCCGACCGACGCATCCGGGAACGCCTGATCGGCCGGTTCCCGGCCGATGGCTGGCTGTCGGAGGAGGGCGACGCGCGGGTCGTGGCAGGCGGTCGGCGGCTGTGGGTGGTCGATCCGCTCGACGGCACCCGGGAATTCGTCCAGCACATCCCCGAGTTCGCGGTCTCCATCGCCCTGCTGGTCGAAGGGCGACCGCTCGTGGCCGCGGTCTACAACCCGATCGCGCGACCTGCTCGTGGCCGCAGTCCGGGGCCGCGGGGTGAGGATCGGTGACCGGACCGTCATGACCAGTCCGACGTCTGACCTCTCGACGGCGGTCGTCCTGGCCAGCCGGAGCGAGATCGCCCGCGGTCAGTGGCTGCCATTCGAGCAACGCTGCCACGTGGTGGCCATGGGCAGCATCGCCTACAAGCTGGCGCTCGTCGCGAGCGGCGAAGCCGACGCCACCATCAGCCTGGCTCCCAAGCACGGCTGGGACATCTGTGCCGGCGTGCTCCTTGTCGAGGAAGCCGGCGGCCTGGTCTCGGGGCTCGACGGGCAGGTGCTCGAGATGGCCGATCCGACGGCGCTCGTGGATGGCCTCGTGGCCGGCGGTTCCCGCATCCACGGGCAGGTCCTGGCGGCGGTCGGCGCTAGCCGGCGCCGGGCATAGGCTCCTCGCCGGCCTGCCAGCGATCGTGGGCGGGGTGGTCGTCGCGAACGGCCACGAAGCGACCGCTGAACGTCGCGGTGATGGCGCCTTCGGCGGTCTCGATGCGCGCCTCGCTCGTCGCCCGCCGGCCGACGACCTCGACAGGCCAGGCTCGCAGGATGAGCGGCGCGTCGGTCGGCGTCGGTGCCACTAGCCGCACCAGGAATTCGGCGGTCACCGTGGCCGGCGGCCGGTCCGCTCCGCTTTGGCGCATGATGGCCATCGCCGCCGACCAGTTGGCGTGGCAGTCGAGGATGGCGCCGCAGATGCCGCCATTGAGGACGCTGGCGAAGGCGTGATGCTCGGCAGACGGCGTCCAGCTGGCCACGAGCGCGCCCTCGCGCTCGGGGTCGGGGTCCGGAAAGCTGCGGATACGAAGCCCCTTGGCATTGGCCGGGCCACAGCCGAAGCAGATGCTCCCCGGGGCGTACCGTTCCTGGAGGCTCGCCCCGCCGCGGCTCACGAGGGCCTCGCGTGCGGCATCATGGCTGCGAGTCTACCGCCCGCGAGGACCAGCGATGATCGTCGTGACGAGCCCGCGCCAAGCCCTGCATGAGCCGCCCCGCGAGATCAGCGGCGGCCGCGAGATCCCGGCCTTCGAGGTCGGCGCGCGGGCGACATCGATCCTGGCCGCGCTCGACGCGGCCGGGGGCTTCGAGCTCCAGGCGCCCGACGACTTCGGGCTCGAGCCGATCCTGGCCGTCCACGACCCGGGGCTGGTGCGTTACCTCGAGACTGCCTGGGACGAGTGGCTGGCCGGCGGCACCGGCGGCGACAGCATCGTGCCCGACACGCTCCGCCACCCCGGGCTGCGGCCGACGGGCGATGTCTGGCCCGAGCCCGAGTCGCCCTGTGGCCGGGTCGGCTACTGGACCTTCGACACCGCCACGCCCATCGTGGCTGGCACGTGGCAGGCCGCGCGATCCGCAGTGGATGTGGCCTTGACGGCCGCCGCGCGGATACTCGACGGCGCGCCGGTCGCCTACGGGCTGTGCCGGCCACCCGGCCACCATGCGGCGCGCGACCTGTTCGGCGGCTACTGCTACCTGAATAACGCCGCCATCGCCGCGCACTGGCTGACGCAGCGCACCGACGCAGCTGTAGCCATCCTCGACGTCGACGTCCACCATGGCAACGGCAGCCAGGCCATCTTCTGGGAGCGGCCGGACGTGCTCTTTGTCTCGCTTCACAGCGACCCACGAGGCATGTATCCGTACTACGTCGGTCATGCCGACGAGGTCGGAGGGGGCGCGGGCACGGGTCGCAACATCAACCTGCCGCTGCCTCCGGGCACGGACGATGCGGCCTATCTCGCGGCACTCGACGTCGGCCTCGCCCGGATCGCGGACTTCGGTCCCTCGACGCTGGTCGTCTCACTCGGCTTGGACACGTATGCGCTCGACCCCATCGGGGGCTTCGGCCTGACCGCGCCGGGCTTCGCCGCGATGGGTCGTCGGGTGGCCTTGCTCGGCGTGCCGACGGTCGTCCTCCAGGAGGGCGGCTACCACATCGGCGACCTGGGCGGCAACGTCGTCGCCTGGCTCCGTGGGTTCAGGCCCGCAGCCTGACCGCGCTGGCTGAGGGAGTACCATCCGCGCATGCCAGTCGGGACCGACCTCATCCTCGTCCTCGTCGTCATCCTCATCATCGTGCTCCTGGTCCGCGGTCCGAAGAACCTGCCCAAGCTCGGGGAATTGCTCGGCCAGTCGATCTCCGGCTTCCGGCGTGCGGTGAAGGAAGACGACGATCCGTCCAAGGCGACGGCCACCGAGCCCGACGCTGCGCCCGCCGCGGCCGTGCCTGCGCCAGCTGCCACCCCGGCGGTGCCCGTCGCAGCCGTTGCACCCCTCGCTCCGGCCGCACCGCCGGCGCCGTCTGCTACGGATACGGCGCCGAGCCCGATCGACGGCCAGCCGCAGGCCTGACGCCCGGTCGGCGTCGTTGCCATGAGTGATCCTGAGGCCCGCGTCCGCGCGCTCATCGACGAGATCGAGTTCGAGATGGGCGAGGATGGGCTGGCGGGCGAACACAGTGCCATCGACGCTGACGGGCCGGTCGAGCTTGCCGTTCGCGAGATCCTGGTCGAGATCGGGGAGGATCCCGATCGCGACGGGTTGCGGCGTACTCCGGAGCGCGTCCATCGGATGTACGCCGAGCTGACCGCCGGCTATCGGGTCGACCCCGACCGACTGATCAACGAAGCAGTCTTCGAGGTCGACTACAGCGAGATGGTCATCGTCAAGGACATCCCGTTCTACTCGCTCTGCGAGCACCACCTGTTGCCCTTCTTCGGCTCGGCATCCGTGGCCTACATCCCAAAGGGTCGGGTCATCGGGCTATCCAAGATCCCACGCATCGTCGAGATGTACGCCCGCCGCCTGCAGGTCCAGGAGCGACTGACCCAACAGATCGCCGACTTCCTCCAGGAACGGCTCCAGCCGCAGGGCGTCGGCGTGGTCCTCGAGGCGACCCACCTCTGCGCGGTCATGCGCGGCGTGCGCAAGCCGGGCACGATCATGACCACGAGTGCGGTCCTGGGCATCTTCCGCTCGCGTGACAAGACGCGGGCCGAGTTCCTGGCGCATCTGGAGCGACGGCCGCCCGGGCCAGCCTGACGATCCGAGCCCGATCCGGCCCGCGATACCGGATCAGCTGGGCCTGAGGGCGAACAGGCGCCAGGTATCCGGGATCCCCTTGAGCTGATGCTCGCCACGATCCTCGAAGGCCAGGCCGGAGCCGGCGACAAGGTCCTTGACCGTGCTCGAGACGAGCACCTCGCCAGGCTCGGCGAGCGAGCAGATGCGAGCACCCGACGGAGACCGCGATGCCCACGATCTTGCCGTCGCTGACCTCGCACTCGCCAGTGTGGATCCCGACCCGGACCTCGAGCCCGATGGCTCGCAGCGGGTCGCGCAGCGCGGCGGCGGCCTGGACGGCGCGGGCTGGCCCATCGAAGGTCGCGAAGAACCCGTCGCCCGCGGTATCGAGCTCCCGGCCATGGAACCGGGCGAGCTCGCGGCGGACGATGGCGTGGTGCCGTTCGAGCAGCTCTCGCCAGGCGGTGTCCCCGAGGCGTGCCGCGAGTTCCGTGGAGCCGACGATGTCGGTGAGCACGATCGTGGCCAACACGCGCTCGGAGGCGTTCGGGGCGCTGAGGCCGGAGACGAAGCGCGCGGTCGCAGCCATCGTCGCCTCATGGGCGTCATCGTCGACCCACGTATAGACGCCCTGGAACGAAGGCAGCTCGGCGACCACAGCGCCGCGGATCCGCGCCGCCGCGTAGTGGGCCGGACCGGGGAGCGAGGGCCGCGGCATGATGAGCGTCGGTACGTGAACGGCCGCCAGGACGTCGCTGACGTCCAGTTCCATGGCGGTTCGGAACGCCGTCAGCGCAGCGCCCGGGCTCAGGCTGCGGCGCATGTGCCAGACGAACCACTCGCGGAAGGCGTCGTTCGCGGCGACCTCCGGCGCCCACTCGCGCGCCAAACCCTCCAGGTAGGCTCGATCGCCCCAGCCTCGCCGCACACCGGCCAGCTGCTCGCGCCACTCGTCCGCGGTCGGAGCCCACGGGTAGTCGACAGCTCGGATGCCCTTGATCCGGGGATCGAACAGGGCGAGGCCCGAACATCGTTCCGGGTAGGTCGCCGCGAAGAGCATGGTCAAGCCGGTGCTCATGCCGCCGCTCCACAGGACAGCACGCTCCGACCCCACAGCGTCCATGACCACCCGAACGTCGTCCATGGTCGTCTCCAGCGACTGGACCTCGCGGACGCGGTCGGACAGGCCTGTGCCGCGCTTGTCGAGCATCAACACCCGACCGCTGGCCGCAAGGCCCTCGACGTGGCGGACCAGCAACGGCTGCTCCCAGGTCGAGAGGAGGTCGCCGGTGATGCCGCGCACGAAGACGATGTCCACGGGCCCTTCGCCGACGACCTGGTAGGCGACCGCCACGTCGCCGCTACGGGCGTAGGAGACGTCGGGTGGCTGCACTCGTCGGGCGTCTCTCATCGTGCCGCCTCCCCGTCGCGGACCGTGATGATGAGCTTGCCGATCGGGCGCCCGGCTTGCAGGTCGCGGAGCGCGGCGGGGACGTCGGCCAGTGGATAGCGGCGGTCGATGGCTGGCCGGATGGCGCCCGACTCCAGGAGACGAGAGAGCGTCGCGATGTCGGTCGGGTCGAACGGCTTCCAGCCCCACAGGATGCCGAGCTTCCGGCTGCCGACCAGCGACATGAGTGGCCCGAGGAGAAGGGCCTCGAAGATCGCGCCGGTCGTGCCGCCGACCATCACGTAGCGGCCGCCCGGCTTGAGGGCGTGCCGCGGCGCCAGGAACGAGCGGCGTCCCCAGACATCGAGGATGGTGTCGTAGCGTGGCGTCGAGCGCGTGTAGTCGACCTGCGTGTAGTCGATGACGTGGTCGGCCCCGAGCGATCGCACGAAGTCCATCTTCCGGGTACTGCAGACGCCCGTGACCTCGGCCCCGAACGACTTCGCGAGCTGCACCGCGAAGGGCCCGACATTGCCCGACGCCCCGTTGACCAGGACGCTATCGCCGGGTCTGATCGAGCGGCCTCCACCAAGACCCTGGTAGGCGATGATCGAGGCCTCCGGCAGGGCGGCAGCCTGCTCGAAGGTGGCGCCGGCCGGCATCGGCGCCCACGCGCGCTCAGGCGCGCAGGCGTATTCGGCGAACGCGCCGTAGCCATACATGGTCAAGTTGCCGAAGACGCGGTCGCCCGCCGCGAAGCGGGTCACGTCTGCGCCGACCGCGTCGACGATGCCCGCCGCGTCTAGTCCCAGCCCTTCGTGTCTCGGCTCTCGCAGGCCCGTCCCCATCCGCGTGATGAATGGAGTGCCGGTGAGGTAGTCGAGGTCGGCGCGATTGACGGACGCGGCGTGGATGGCGACCAGCACCTCACCCGCGCCCGGGACGGGTGTCGGGACGTCGCGCAGCTCGAGGACGTCGGGCGAGCCGTACTGCGAGCGGCGGATGGCCTTCATGGCCGCGACGCTACCACGCGCGGCGGCACGCGGCGGACCCAGCCCATCGCATCGTCGGGCGATCTGGGCGCGCTCGGGTCGCCAAGGTGTACGGGTCGGAGCCTACAATCGCGGCATGCCCGCCCGCCCCATCAAGGTGCTCATCGCCAAGCCCGGCCTCGATGGCCACGACCGTGGCGCCAAGGTGCTCGCGCGCGGCCTGCGCGACGAGGGCTTCGAGGTCATCTACACCGGCCTGCGCCAGACGCCGGAGATGATCGTCACCGCCGCCCTCCAGGAGGATGTCGACGTGGTCGGGTTGTCGATCCTGTCCGGCGCGCACATGACGCTCCTGCCGCGGATCACCGCCGGGCTCAAGGCGGAGGGGCTGGACGACGTGCTGGTGACGGCCGGCGGCATCATCCCCGACGACGACATCGTCGCCTTGAAGGGGTTCGGGGTGGCCGAGGTCTTCGGCCCCGGCACGACCATCGCCCAGGTCGCGGAGTACATCCGCGCCAACGTCCGGTCGCGCGACGGGGCGTGACCGCATCCGATCGCGGACGCGACCTCGCGGAGCGGGCACGCGCCGGTGATCGCCGGGCGCTGGCTCGGCTGCTGACCGAGGTCGAGGATCGGTCGCCGGCCGGCGAGGCCGCGCTGCGGATCCTCTATCCGCAAGCGGGCAGGGCGCACCTGGTCGGGGTCACGGGTGCGCCGGGTGCGGGCAAGTCCACGCTCGTAGCGGCCCTCATCGGCGAGGCCCGCAAGGCGGGCCGACCGGCCGCCGTGGTGGCCATCGATCCCTCCAGCCCGATCACCGGTGGGGCGATCCTGGGCGACCGTGTCCGGATGCAGGCCTATGCTGGCGACCGCGACGTCTTCATCCGCTCGATGGCCGCGCGTGGCCACGCGGGCGGCCTGGCCACCGCCACCGTAGCCGCAGCCGCTGTGCTCGATGCGGTCGGCTTTCCGCTCGTCTTCATCGAGACCGTGGGCACCGGCCAGAGCGAGGTCGAGGTGGCGGCCATCGCCGACACGACGGTCGTCGTCCAGGCGCCGGAGATGGGCGATGAGGTCCAGGCCATCAAGGCGGGCCTCCTGGAGGTGGCCGACATCGTCGTCGTCAACAAGGGTGACCGTCCCGGCGCCCAGCGCGCCGCGGCCCAGCTGCGAGCCATGCTGACGGTCGGCGCCCAGCACGATCGCGCCGCGGCCGAGGCCGGTCGACCAAGGCCCAAACGCCCCGACGTCCTGCTCGCGACCGCGGCCACCGGCGACGGTGTGCCGGCCCTCCTTGCCGCGCTCGACCGTCGCGATGCGCTCCGCCAGGGTGCCGAGAGTGGCGGTGGTGGCGACCCGACCAGGCTGGGGCGAGCGCGAGCGCAGGTGGACGGCATCCTCGGCGAGCGTCTCCGTGCACGCCTCGCGACTCCGGGGGAGGCGGCCGGCATGGCTGCCCTGTATGCCGCCGTGGCAGCGCACGAGATCGATCCCTATGCCGCTGCCGATCGCGCGCTGGACCGCCTGATCGGCACCGACGAGCGGCGGGCAGCGGGGTAGGCTGGCGACATGTCGGCCGAACCGATCCTCGTCTGCGGTGCTGGGCTGATGGGCCACGGTATCGCCCAGGTCTTCGCCGCCGCCGGACATCCGGTCGTCCTCTATGAGCCGGACATCGAGCGGGCGCAGGCGGGTCGTGACCGCATCGCCGCCAACCTCGCCCGGGCTGTCGACAAGGGCCGCATGAGTGCCGACGAACGCGACGAGGAGCTGGCGCGGGTCCACGCCACCGATGACCTGGCGCGAGCGAGCGGCGCCGTCCTGGCGGTCGAGGCCATCTTCGAGGACCTGGCTGTCAAGACGACCCTCCTGGGCGAGCTCGACCGCCTGATGCCGGCAGATGCCATCCTGGCCTCGAACACGAGCTCCATCCCCATCACCAAGCTGGCGGCAGCAGTCCCGGCGAGCCGCCGGCCGAAGGTCGTCGGGATGCACTTCTTCAGCCCGGTGCCAGTCATGCCGCTCGTCGAGCTGGTGCGGGGCAAGGCGACCTCGGGCGCCACAGAAGCGGCCATCCGCGGCTGGTCGGCAGAGCTCGGCAAGCAGGTCATCGTCAGCCAGGACCGACCGGGCTTCATCGTCAATCGGATCCTGATGCCGTACCTGGCGGAAGCGATGCGGGCGCTCGAGGAAGGGGTCGGTACGGCTGACGACATCGACACCGGGGCCAGGGTCGGCCTCAACCACCCCATGGGCCCGCTCGAGTTGGCCGACTTCATCGGCCTCGACACCTGTCTGTACATCATGGATGTGTTGGTCGAGGGCTACGGCCAGGCGCACATGGCGCCACCGTTGATCCTGCGCGAGCTGGTCGCCGCCGGACGGCTGGGCCAGAAGACCGGCCACGGCTTCCACACCTATCCTCGGTCGCCGCGATGAGCGGCGTCTCCGCCTCGGCCGCCGCGATGAGCGGCGTCTCCGCCTCGGCCGCCGCGATGAGCGGCGTCTCCGCCCAGCCGCTCGGGCGCGCCAGCCGATGAGCGGACAGACCGCCCCCGGCGAGCCGCTGGCCCTGTCCGCCGAGGAATCGCTCCTCCAGGAGACCGCGCGCGAGTTCGCGCAGCGCGAGCTGCTGCCCGGCGCCGCCGAGCGCGACGCGACCGAGCAGTTCGACCGTGCCCTCTTCACCCGCATGGGGGCCCTGGGCTTCACGGCGGCGCCGTTCCCGGAATCGGTCGGTGGCGCCGGCTTCAGCTACCGCGCGTGGACGATGATCATGGAGGAGGTCGCCCGGGCGGACATGGCCATGGCCGTCTCGCTCAGCGTGCACATCCTCTCCCAGTATCCGGTCGTGACCTGGGGCTCCGCCGAGCAGCGGTCCCGCTGGTTGCCGCCGATGCTGGCCGGCGAGGCGATGGGTGCCTTCGCGCTGACCGAACCCCATGCCGGCTCCGATGCCGTCGCCCTGCGCCTGCGGGCCACGCCGGTCGGGCCGGCCGACGCTCCGACCGGCTATCGACTGGATGGCGCCAAGAGCTGGATCACGAACGCCCCCGATGCCGAGCGCTATCTCGTCTTCGCGACCCTCGATCCGGCCCGCGAGCGCGATGGCATCACGGCCTTCCTGGTCGAGCGCGGGACGCCGGGCTTCGGCTTCGGACGGAACGAGCTGAAGATGGGCATCCGCGCCAGCCCAGGCGCCGAGCTGCATTTCGACGGCTGCGAGGTTCCCGCCGCGAACCGGCTGGGCGGGGAGGGGGAGGGCTATCGCATCGCCCTCTCGGCCCTCGGTGAGGGGCGGATCTCGATCGCGGCCGCCTGCGTCGGGCTGGCCCAGGCCGCGCTCGACGCGTCGGCCCGCTACCTGACCGAGCGGGTCGCCTTCGGCGGCCCGCTGGCCGAGCTCCAGGGGCTTCGTTTCATGCTCGCCGATATGGCCCGCGAGGTCGCTGCAGCACGAGCCCTGACACGGGCGGCGGCTGCTGCCAAGGATCGCGGCGAATCGATCGCCGAGGCGTCCTCGCTGGCCAAGTGGACGGCGTCCGATGCCGCGATGCGCGTCACGACCGACGCCGTGCAGCTCTTCGGCGGCGCCGGCTACTCGCGTGAGAACCCCGTCGAGCGCTACATGCGCGACGCGAAGGGTGCCCAGATCTACGAAGGCACCAACCAGATCCACCGGCTCATCGTGGCCGAGCAGGTGCTGGGGCGGGTAGCCGGCTGACCGGTCGCTGACCCTGGGGTCGCAGCGCCCCGGTGTAGATTCCGCCGATGCCAGACCCCGCCGGCCCGAACGGCCATGTCTACCTCGCCTCGGCAGCGCGCACGCCGATCGGCAGGTTCGCCGGCGGCCTGGCCGAGGTGCCGGCCACGACCCTCGGCGGCATCGCGATCCGCGCCGCGGTCGAGCGGGCCGGCCTGGAGCCCGGCGCGGCGCCGATCGACGAGGTCTTCATGGGTCAGGTGCTCCAGGGCGGCGCCGGCCAGGCCCCGGCCCGCCAGGCGCTGCTCAAGGCCGGATTGCCCGACACGACGCCGGCGACGACGATCAACCGCGTCTGCGGGTCGGGACTCAAGGCGATCATGCTGGCGGCCGCGTCGATCCGGGCCGGCGATGCCTCGGTCGTCGTCGCGGGTGGCATGGAATCGATGAACCAGGGTCCCTACCTGCTGCCCAAGGCCCGCTTCGGCTACCGCCTGGGCAATGCCGAGCTGGTCGACTCGACCGTCGCCGATGGCCTGTGGTGCGCCATCGAGGACTGCCACATGGGCACGCATGCGGAGCGGGTCGCGATCCACAACGGCGTCTCGCGCGCCGACCAGGATGCCTTCGCGCTGGAGAGTCATCGACGTGCGATCGCCGCCATCGACACCGGGCGATTCGTCGATGAGATCGTGGCCGTGCCCGTCCGCCGCGGCCGCGAGGAGACGCTCATCGAGACCGACGAGGCGCCCCGTCGCGACACCACCGCCGAAGCGCTGGCGCGGCTGAAGCCGGTCTTCGACCTGCCTACCGGTGCCGACGCGCCAGCCGACGGGCTGGGCACCGTCACGGCCGGCAACGCCCCTGGCATCACCGATGGCGCCGCGGCGACGGTCGTGGCCAGCGAGCGCGAGGTCGAGCGGCTCGGGCTGACCCCGATGGCCCGGATCCTTGGCTATGCCCAGGCGGAAGTCGCGCCGAAGTGGCTCTTCCTGGCCCCCATCGAAGGTGTCAGGCGCCTGCTGTCGAAGGTCGAGCTGCCGATCGAGTCGTTCGATCTGATCGAGATCAACGAGGCCTTCGCGGCGCAGGTGCTGGCCGATGGGCGCGAGCTTGGCTTCGACTGGGACCGCGTCAACGTCAACGGCGGCGCCATCGCCCTGGGCCATCCGATCGGCGCCAGCGGGGCGCGGATCACGACCACGCTGCTCTACGAGCTGCAGCGCCGCGGTGGACGCTACGGGCTGGCCACCCTCTGCCTCGGCGGCGGTGGCTCGGTGGCGATGGCCTTCGAGCGGGTCTAGGGTCCGTCGCCCTGGGTCAGCTCGGAGTCGCCGCGGTCGCCGGGTCCGGCACGAACCCGCCAGATACCCATGGAGCGGGTGATAGCGACGCTGAGGGCCGGGTCGGCGCACCATCGGGAGCGCGCCTGAGCGTGGATCCGCCCAAGGACGACCGCGTCTGCGGTCACGGAGCCTGCGAATGCCCGTTCAGCGGGTAGGTGGCAGGACCGAGCCGGATCGCGGCGTGCCTTTGCCTTCGGCCCCCGCGCTGGCCGATGACCGCTAGCGCCAGCGGAAGATGGCTTCCCCAGTCACTGTCGCATCGCTACACTCGCCCGAGCCGCCAAGCCCGCATCAGCGCCCTGACAGGGGGTGGCTGCTCAGGGCGCGGTCCGATCCCGCGCCACGGAGGGAGCCCAGCATGCCCCGCGTCGCCATCGTGATCGATTCCGCGTCCGACCTCTCGTCCGAGGACTCCGCACGCAACGGCATCGCCCTGGTGCCGCTACTGGTGACGTTCGGCACGATCGAGTACCGGACCGGTGTCGACCTCAGCGCCGAGCGCTTCTGGGAGATGATGACCGCGCCCGGCGCGCCCTTCCCGAAGACCGCCGCCTGCAGCCCGGGCGACTTCCAGTCCGCCTTCCAGATAGCTCTTGACGCCGGCGCCGAGTCGGTCGTCTGCATCACGGTCGGCGGCAAGCTCTCGGCGACGAACAAGAGCGCCGTCATCGCCCGCGACCAGATGCCGGGTCGCGATATCCGGGTCATCGACTCGGACACCGCCAGCTACGGCTTCGGGCTGCTGGCCATCATGGCCTCCGAGATGTCGGGGGCGGGAGCCAGCGCCGACGAGATCGAGGCCATGGTCGAGGCGCGCAAGCACGACTCGCACCTCTTCGTGGTCCTCGAGACCCTGGAGTACCTCAAGCGCGGCGGCCGCATCAGCGCCGCACAGGCGGCCATCGGCGGCATCCTTTCGGTCAAGCCCATCATCACCATCGAGGATGGCCTGGTCGAGACGGCCGACAAGCCGCGCACGAGAAGCAAGGCACGCGAACGGCTATTGGAGCTGATCACTGCCAGGCCGATCGAGCGCGCCGTCGTGCTGTCGGGCATGGCCGCCGACCCTGACGCCTTTGCCACCGAGCTGGCAGCCCGGTCCGGCTTGCCGGTGGGATCAACGCCCGTGCGATCCATCGGGGCATCGGTCGGGCCACATGTAGGCCCTGGCGCCTATGGAGCGGTCGTCATCTACCGGTCGTAGCGCGTCAGGATGGACCGGCGGGCCGTATGGAATGGCCCGGACCGACGATGACTCGGGCCGCTCGGCCGGGGTCGCCTGAGCCGCTCGGCCCTCGTCGGGCAGGCAGGGTGCCGTTGTAGACTTGGTCAGCTTCGGATCCCGCGATCCTGCTCGCCCATGCAAGCCTCGAGGCCGGCGATCGCGACACGGAGGAACCTGTTTCCCATGACTACCGAGCAGGTTGCGGCGCCGATCAACCCCTGGAAGGTGGCGCAGCAGCAGTTCGACCTCGCGGCCGAGAAGATGGACCTCGACCCGGGCCTGCGTCAGGTCCTGCGCGAGCCGCGCCGCGAGCTGATCGTCCACTTCCCGGTCAAGATGGATGACGGCAGCGTCAAAGTCTTCACCGGCTATCGCGTCCAGCACAACCTCGGCCGCGGCCCTGCCAAGGGCGGCCTGCGCTATCACCAGGACGTGACCCTCGACGAGGTCAAGGCCCTGGCCATGTGGATGACCTGGAAATGCGCGGTCGTCGGCATCCCATATGGCGGCGGCAAGGGCGGCGTGGTCGTCGACCCCAAGAAGCTCTCGATGCGCGAGATCGAGGGCCTGACACGTCGCTTCGCGACCGAGATCAGCGTGCTCATCGGTCCCGAGCGCGACATCCCCGCGCCGGACGTCAACACCAATGCCCAGACCATGGCCTGGATCATGGACACCTACTCGATGCACGTCGGGTACACCGTGCCCGGCGTGGTGACCGGCAAGCCGGTCAGCCTGGGCGGCTCTGAGGGCCGCAACGAGGCCACCGCACGCGGCTGCATCTTCACCGTCGTCGAGGCCGCGCGGCACCTCGGTCTGGATCTGACGCGTGCCAAGGTCGCCGTCCAGGGCTTTGGCAATGCCGGCTCCATCGCGGCCCAGCTCGTGGCTGCCGAGGGCGCCACGGTCGTGGCCGTCTCCGACTCGACCGGTGGCATCCACGATCCGGCCGGCCTCGACATCGAGCGGGTGATCGGCTGGAAGAAGGAGCACGGCACGGTCGTCGGCTTCCCGGGCGCGACGGCCATCAGCAATGCTGAGCTGCTCGAGATCCCCTGCGACATCCTCATCCCGGCGGCGCTCGAGAACCAGATCACGGCTGAGAACGCCGGCCGCGTCAAGGCCAGCCTGGTGGCCGAGGCCGCCAACGGCCCGACCACGCCGGAGGCCGACGCCATCCTCTACGAGCGTGGCATCTTCGTCATTCCGGACATCCTGTGCAACGCGGGTGGCGTGACCGTCAGCTACTTCGAGTGGGTGCAGGACCTCAACCGCGATCACTGGAGCGAGGCCGTCGTCAACGCCAAGCTCAAGGAGATCATGGTCAAGGCCTTCGGGGAGGTGCTCCGCCTGGCCCAGCTGCACGAGGTCAACAACCGCGTCGGCGCCTATCTGCTGGCGGTCGATCGCGTCGCCTCGGCGACCGCCCTGCGCGGCCTCTACCCGTAGCCCCGACCAGAGCCAGGGCTTCGCCCATAACCCAGGTCCAATCCCTCGACGCCCCTGCCGGCCCGATCGGTAGGGGCGTCACGAATCCGATCGAGAGGCACGCAGCGACGATGAGCGACACGTTGACCGAGACGGCGCCGGGATCCGCGGCGGGAGCGCTGGCCGACCTGGCCGCGGATCACTGGCGGGCGTACCTGGCCAGCCACCCGTACGAAGCCACGGTCATCGGGGAGCGGCGCTTCGATGCGCTGCTCGAGGATGAGTCGCCGGAGGGCACCGAGGCGCGCCTGGGTGCGCTCGGCGGCTTTCGTGCGCGGGCGGTGTCCATCGACCCCGAGGCCCTCAGCGAGGCCGATCGGCTGACGCGATCCGTGCTCATCGAGGCCCTCGACGCGGAGTCCGCGCGGCTCAAGAGCCGGCTCCATGAGTGGACGGTCGATCCCGTCCAGGGACCGCACATCCTGTTCATGGGCCTGCCGCCGCTGCAGCCGGTCTCGACCGTCGCCGAAGGCCAGGCCTTCATCGGTCGGGTCGGGGCGATGGCCGACTTCCTCGACGTCCACATGGCGAACCTTCGACGCAGCCTGGCCCGCGGGATCGTTGCCGTCCATGAGCCGGTCGTCAAGACCATCAGCACGCTCGAGGGCATGGCCACCACGCCGCTGGAGTCGTGGGCCATCCTCGACCCCATCCACGAGGCGCACGACGACTGGGCCGCTGCCGACGTCGAGGACTTCCGCGCCGACCTGCTGGCCGTCGTCCGCGAGCGCCTGTCGCCGGCGTTCGGGCGGTATCGGGACATGCTGGTCGAGGAGATCCTGCCGGCCGCGCGCTCAGATGACCAGCCCGGGATCATGCACGTCGCCGGCGGCGTGGAGGCTTACCGCCTGCTCATCAAGGCCCACACCAGCCTCGATCGGTCGGCACAGGAGACCCATGACATCGGCCTGTCCGAGGTCGAGCGCATCAAGACCGAGACGGTCGCGCTGGGGACCCGACTCTTCGGGACCACCGACTACGCCTCGACCGTCCAGCGGATGCAGACAGACCCGACGCTCTACTACACGACCCGCGAGGAGATCCTGGCCGACGCGCGCCGGGCCATGGACAAGGCTCGCGCCGCGATGCCGGCCTGGTTCGGTCGGCTTCCAGAAGCCGACTGCGTGGTGATGCCCATCCCCGAGCACGAGGAGGCGCATTCGGTCCTCGGCTACTACTGGCAGCCGGCTGCGGATGGCTCCCGGCCGGGTCAGTACTACCTCAACACGCGGCTCCCCGAGCGCCGTCCGCGCTACGAATCGGAGGCCCTCGCGTATCACGAGTCGATCCCCGGGCATCACCTCCAGATCGCCATCGCCCAGGAGCTGACCGGGATCCCTGAGTTCCGGCGCCACATGAGCGTGACCGCGTTCGACGAGGGCTGGGGCTTGTACACCGAGCGGCTGGCCGACGAGATGGGCCTCTACAGCTCCGACCTCGATCGCCTGGGCATCCTCGCCTTCGACGCCTGGCGCGCCTGCCGGCTGGTCCTCGACACCGGCATCCACGCCCTGGGCTGGACACGTCAACAGGCCATCGACTACATGCGCGACAACAGCCCGGTCATGATCGAGAACATCATCAACGAGGTCGACCGCTACATCTCGTGGCCGGGCCAGGCGCTGGCCTACAAGACCGGGCAGCTCGAGATCCTGCGGCTGCGGGCCTGGGCCGAGGCCGAGCTTGGCGAGCGCTTCGACATCCGTGCCTTCCATGACGCCGTGCTCCTGCAGGGCGCTGTCCCGCTGCCGACGCTCGACGACCAGGTCGCCCGCTTCGTGGCCCGCGCCCGCGCGTAGCTGCATGCCCGGAAGGGCTCGTTGGCCGCGAGCCCGGTGGCGTCGCGCGCCATGCTGCCGCCTACCCAGGCCTCGGGTGTTCGCCGGCGTCGTGAGCGCGCGGGCGCCTCGGGACGCGACTGTCCGAGCGTGATGGGAGCGGTGCTCCAGGGATGGATCTCTGCCAGCTCCTTCGAACACCCGCGTGGCGGGTAGATGGGGATAGGGCGGATCG
Source organism: uncultured Chloroflexia bacterium (assembly GCA_963833535.1). Classification (GTDB taxonomy): domain Bacteria; phylum Chloroflexota; class Limnocylindria; order Limnocylindrales; family CSP1-4; genus CSP1-4. The sequence continues at coordinate 349,211 of CAWHYC010000008.1, forward strand.
CTCGAGGTGATTCGACGGCATGTGAGGCGCCCAGCGCGGGCCTGTCGCCCAGCGCGGGCCTTCGCCCAGCGCGGGCCTGTCGCCCAGCGCGGGCCTGTCGCCCAGCGCGGGCCTGTCGCCCAAGGCGGAGGTATGGCCCAGCACTACGGCTCTGGCCCTCTTCCTGGCGGGCGCCGTGGCGCACTAGACCCGGTGTACCATCCGCTCCCATGCTCGACCACGAAGAGAAGTTCCTGTTCAAGGAGGAGATCCTCCAGCTGTCGAATGCCGTTGCCGAGCCCGGCGTGCTCGACAACGTCGAAGACCTGCTGACCGACGTCATCACCAGCCCGCGCTTCGACTCGGAGGTCTTCACGCTCGAGCGCAGCCTCCAAGTGATGCTCGGTCCGCGAGCCGGCACCACGCTGGTCGGCCTGCTGACCGTGGCGCCGGAGGTCTTCGACGAGGTCGCCGAGGTGCGCATCCCGAGCGAGGTCCACGAGCGGCTGGTCGCCTGGCGCGCCCGCTTCGGCCTGGCCATCGACAACGCGCTCAACTTCCTCAACAACCCCGACGGCATCCAGGGCCACAACTTCGCGACGCAGGTCGCCCATGTCGACGACCGGCGCGTGCTGCAGGGTCGCCTGACGCTGGTCCGCTACAACAACGAGCCGCAGTTCTTCCTGGCCGACGCGCCGGTCTTCTACGGCCTCATCGCCGACCTGCTCGAGCGCCTCGGGCCGCATAGCGACACCGACACGGTCGACATGGAGACGCTTGCCCGACTCAAGGACGCCATCGCCCTCATCGAGCGCCGCATCACGCCCCGCGACCGCGGGTAGCATCTCGCCAAGCCCGCCCAAGCGTTTCCTGTGCCGCTTATCCACGGCATCCCGACCCTCGACTGACGTACGCTGACGGCGATGCGTCAGCTGTACCTCGCGGCCACGGGCATGAACCGCGGCAAGACGACGGTCTCGCTCGGCCTGCTGGCGGCGCTCTTCGGCCGCGGCCTCAAGACCGGCTTCATCAAGCCGGTCGGCCAGCGCTACGCGATGGTCGATGGCGTGCCGGCCGACGAGGACGCCATCCTCATGAAGACGACCTACGACCTGCCCGACCCGCTGGCCGACATCAGCCCGGTCCACATCCCGCGCGGCTTCACCAAGGCCTTCATCAACGGCAAGGTCGTCGAGGACCTGCCGGCACGCATCCGCTCGGCCATGGGAGCGCGTGGCCGTCGGACGCGAGGTGCTGCTGGTCGAGGGCACCGGCCATGCCGGCGTCGGCTCGGTCATCGATCTCTCCAACGCCGCCGTGGCCAGGATGCTCGGCGCCCGCGCGGTCATCGTCAGCGAGGCCGGGGTCGGTCGACCGATCGACGAGATCGTGCTCAACCACGCGCTCTTCACGCGCCACGGGGTCGAGGTCGCAGGCGCCGTGGTCAACAAGGTCGACCACGATGCCCATCCCTCGTTGGCCAAGGTCCTCGAGAAGGGACTGGCGCAGCACGGCATCGAGCTGCTCGGCGTACTGCCCTACCAGCCGCTGCTCTCGAATCCCGACGCTCTCGATGCTCCAGGAGCAGATGCAGGGCGAGCTGCTCCATCCAGGGCCGGACCTGTCTCTGGTCATCGAGCACGTCGCCATCGGCGCCATGCAGGCCGAGCACGTCCTGGAGCGGGTCGGGCCGGGCAGCCTGTTGATCGTGCCCGGTGACCGCGAGGACGTCATCGGCGACGATGGTCTCGGCCACGCTCGTCGGGCGCCCAGGGGAGGAGACCGTCTCGACGCGCCGCCGTCGCCAGACGCTGGCCGGTGTCGTGCTGACGGGCGGCTATCGGCCGTCCGAGCGTGTCATCGACGCCATCCGCCGGGCGGACATCTTCACCTACCTCGTCGCTGGCGACACCTACGCCACCGCGTCCGAGGTCCACGACCTGCTGGTCAAGACGCATCCCGACGACACGGAGAAGATCGAGCTCATCCAGCAGCTCGTCGCCGACCACCTGGACGTCGACCGCCTCCTGACACGCTTCGCCGAGCCGACGCCGGGCTGACACCCGCGCAGGCATGTCGACACGGGTCGCAAGCGCCCTACGCGGAGGCGGCCAGACGCTCGATCTCGGCGACCATGACGTCCGCGTCCACCCGCACCTGCGGCCGCAGGTCGTCCCAGCCTTCATCCGCCTCGCCGAGGTAGATCGCGCGAGCCCGAGAGAGGACCTCGCGATGCGCCTCGGGCAGCCGGGGGAGCGCCCAGTCGGCCGCGGCGTCCTTGGAGCGGATGGTCCCCGTCGCGACCGTGGTCCAGATCCGGGCCAGCGTCAGGATCCCGTTGCGCGTATCCGCGTCGAGATCGAGCAGGATGCCCGGGATCGCGTCGATGGTGGCGCGGCGTACATCATCGGGCGGCACGGGATCGAGGACTGCGGCCGGCGGCGGCCCGAACAGCGCTCGGTCGGCTGCCAGGAGACCGGTGATCAGGAGCGCGAGGTCCGCGTCCGGCTCGGGTTCCGGGGAGCTCGCCGCGTTGGTAGTCGGCGCGCACCCACTCGCCGTACTGGAAGTCGCGCATCGGCGCGTACCGCCACGGACGGACCTCGGACTGGACGACGATGGTCAGCTCGACCGGTCGGCCATCCGGCCCGCCGGTGTCGGAGACGGCCATCGACCGATCGACCAGCGATCGCCGTTCGGCCTCCGTCGCCGACCGACTCGGTGACCGCGAACACGTCGATGTCGCTTCGTGGTCGGAGGCCACCGACCACGGCCGAGCCTTCCAGGTAGACGCCGATGACGGCCTCTCCGAGGACCTCGCGGACGATGCGGACGATCGTCATCGATCTGCGTCATCTCGTCCTCTCGGGCGGGGCAGCAGACGGTCGAGGCCGGCCAGAGCACGGCCCGCCAGCTCGCGGCGGCCAGCTCAGCCGCCGAGCAGCTCGTTGTCGATGAGCCGCGTCGCCCCGAAGCGGACGGCCGTCGAGAGCAAGGCCACGCCGTCGACGCGATCCAGTTCGCGCAGCGTGACCCCATCCGCGCACGAGACATACTCGACGTCGGCCAAGGGCTCGGTCGCCAGGACGTCACGAATCAGCCCGCGGAGCGCCTCGGCGGATCGCTCGCCGGCGGCCCAGCGATCATGGGCAGTCAGCAGGGCGCGGTGGATGACCGCCGCCGCCGCCCGTTCTGCCGGGTCCAGGTGGACGTTGCGCGACGAGATGGCCAGGCCGTCGGCTTCGCGCACGGTGGGGCAGGCGATGACGTCCGTCGGCAGCGCCAGGTCCCGCGCCATCTGGCGGATGACCATGACCTGTTGCGCGTCCTTCTTGCCGAAGTAGGCGTGCTCGGCGCCGACAAGCGCGAAGAGGATGGCGACGACGGTCGCGACGCCATCGAAGTGACCGGGACGAGCAGCACCCTCAAGAGGACCGGCCACCGCCCCGACCCGCACGAGCGTGTCGAAGCCGGGCGGGTAGACCTCCTCGACCGGCGGCGCCCAGACCAGGTCGACGCCGGCTTCGACGCAGGCCTGCAGGTCGCGGGCCTCGTTGCGTGGATAGCGCTGGTAGTCGGCCGCCTCGTCGAACTGGCGAGGGTTGACGAAGATGGTCACCACGGTCGTGGCATCGTCGGCCCGGGCACGCTCCATGAGCGCACGATGGCCGTCGTGCAGCCAGCCCATGGTGGGGACCAGGCCGACCGGCCGTGGCAGGCCGGCGAGTGCGCCGCGCAGCTCGGCGCGGGTGCGCAGGACCCGGGTCACGCCCCTAGAGGTCGCGGTCGAGCGGGATGCCGCCGCTCGGGATCCCCGACGACGAGCCCGGCCCCGGGCGATCGAGGTCCCCCTGCCCAAGCGCCTCGGCCAGCACGGCGTCGTCCATGCGCACGGACTCGGCGGCTCCCGGGAAGGTCCCGGCCGTGACGTCGGCGGCCCAGGCTCGGACCGCGCCGTCGATCGTCTCGCGCAAGTGGGCGTACGGCCGCGCGTGGCGCGGCACGAAGTCGCCGAGGCCGAGGACGTCGGTGATGACCTGGACCTGACCCGCGCAGCCGGCGCCGGCGCCGATGCCGATGGTCGGGATCTTCAGGCGCTCCGTGATCGACGCGGCCAGCTGCTCCGGCACCAACTCCAGGACGATCGAGAAGGCGCCCGCCTCTTGGACCGCCAGCGCGTCGGCCAGCAGGCCTCGGGCCGCATCGCGGGTCTTGCCTTGCACGCGGACCTTGCCGATCTGGTGGATGGCCTGCGGCGTCAGACCGATGTGGCCCATGACGGGGATGCCGGCCTTGACCATGGACTCGATCGTCCGCGCCGACCGCTGCCCGCCTTCGATCTTGACCGCCTGCGCGCCGCCATCCTGGAGGAAGGCGCCGGCATGGGCCATCGTCTCCTCGACCGATACTCCGTAGGTCAGGAAGGGCATGTCGCCGATGACCAGCGCTCGTCGCGTGCCACGCACCACGGCCCGCGTGTGGTGGAGCATCTCGGCCATCGAGACGCGGACGGTCGTTTCGTAGCCGAGCATGACCTGGCCGACCGAGTCGCCGACGAGGATCATCGGGATGCCCGCGTCGTCGACGATGCGGGCGGTCGGGTAGTCGTACGCGGTAAGCATAGGGATACGCTGCCCGTCGGCGTACATCGCGGCGATATCGCTGATGGTCAGGCGGCGTGGTGAGTCGGCGGTGGCGCTCATGTCGCGCCAGTCTGCGCCGAAGCGTCCCGGGCGTCCAGCAGGGCGACGACCCGGTCGAGCAGCCGATCGGCGACCTCGCGTTTGGTGAGGAGCGGCCACGCCTCCGGGGCCGTGCCCGGCGCGATGAGCGTGACCCGGTTGGTCTCGACCGCGAACCCGGACTCTGGCTCGTTGACATCGTTCGCAACGAGCAGGTCGACGCGCTTCCGGGTGGCCTTTTCGGCGGCACGCTCGAGCGATCCGGTCTCGGCGGCGAAGCCGACCAGCACCGGACGCGGCCGCAGCTGGCCTTGCGCCACGGCCGCGGCTTCGGCCAGGATGTCCTCTGTCGGTTCGAGGTCGAGCGTCAGGCCGGCGTCGCGTGTCAGCTTCGTGGCCGACGCGGTCGCGGGCCGGAAGTCGGCCACGGCGGCGGCCATGATCAGCGCGTCGGCGCCCGGCAGCGTGGCCAGCACCGCGCCGCGCATCTCGGCGGTCGTCTCCGCTCGCAGGACCGTGGCCCGGTCCTCGGGGAGCGGCACGCTCACCGTGCCCGCGACCAGCGTCACGCGCGCGCCCCGATCGAGGGCGGCTTCGGCGATGGCCACGCCCATCCGGCCGCTCGAGCGGTTGCCGATGAAGCGGACCGGGTCGATGGGCTCGCTCGTGCCTCCGGCGCTGACCACGACCTTGCGGCCCTCGAGGTCCTGGCCACGACCGCCGGACGCGAGCGGTGGTCGGAGAGCGGAGTCGGCGACGCGGATCGTCCGACCCGTCAGCGCCGCAACTGCCGCGGCCACGATGGTCGAAGTCTCGGCCAGGCGCCCACGGCCCTCGGCGCCCGACGCGAGCGTGCCCTCCTCCGGCTCGATGATCGTGTAGCCGAAGCTGCGCAAGGCGTCGGCGTTGGCGCGCGTGGCCGGGTGCGACCACATCTCGCCGTCCATGGCCGGTGCGATGACGACCGGTGCCGCGGTCGCCAGGCAGATGGCGGTCACGACATCGTCGGACAGGCCGGCGGCCATGGCCGCCATCCAGCGCGCAGTGGCCGGCGCGACGATGACCAGGTCGGCGGTGTCGGCGGCCACGATGTGGCCGATGCGCGAGTCGGGCAGCAATCCCAGTGGGTCGAGCTGCACCGAGCGCCGCGTCAGCGTCTCGAGCGTCAACGGGCCGAGGAATCGGGCCGCGGAGTGGGTCATCGCGGGCTGGACCTCGGCACCAGCCGCGATCAGCGCGCGAGCCAGCTCGGCGGCCTTGTAGGCGGCGATCGAGCCCGTCACGCCGAGCACGACCAGCCGACCCTCGAGGGGCCGCAACGGCCCGCGACCCCCCGGCTCGACGTGGTCCAAAGCGTCCACGTTCGGGGCGTCCGACGGCACTTGGCCCCGATCCCCCGGCGAGGTGCTCATGCCCGCGTCGTCGCCTGGATCATCACGGGCACCATCTCGGGCATCACGCGGGGGTCCCTGCGGCGCCTGGCGCGTTGGCCGGGGCGCCGACCTCGGCGTGGAAGAGGACCAGGCCCCGGATGGTCAGCGACGGATCGATCGAGTCGATGCCGCGGATCTCCCTGGCCCATGCCTCGTTCGAGAGGCCGCCGGTCAGGATGACGTGGATGCGGGCACCGGCAGGGCTCTGCGCCGCCAGCTCCGCCCGCGTCCGATGGACCAGCTCGTTGACCAGGCCGATGTGTCCGATGACGGCGCCGCTCTGCATCGCCGAGATCGTGTCGCGCCCGATGACCTTGGCCGGGGCGGTGAGCTCGACACGGGGCAGCAGGGCCGTGCCCGACGCCAGGGCGTCGAGGCCGAGCTGGAGCCCGGCGGCGATGGCACCACCGAGGTAGCCACCATCGGCGGCCACGACATCGAGCGTCGTCGCCGTGCCCAGGTCGACCACGATGGCGGGCATCCCGTACAGGCGACCGGCGGCGAAGGCGTTGATGATCCGGTCGGCACCCGCGTCGGTCGGTCGGTCGATCCTGACCGGGATGGGCACGGTCTGGGCGCTCGCTTCGAGGAGCGGGATGCCGCAGCGGGCGGCCACCTCGACCGCCGCTGCCGACCAGGCCGGGATGACGCTGGCCATGACGATGGCCTGGACGATGGCCTCCAGCGGTCGGTCCTCGAGTCCCAGGAGGCGCCCCAGCAAGGCCTCGAATGCGTCCGCCGTGATAGCGCGCGGTGACGTCGCGATGCGGCCCTCGCCGATGAACCCGGACGGCTCGCCGACGTTGGACATGCCGACCGACAGGTTCGTGTTGCCGACATCGAGGCTGAGCAGCATTTCCGGGATGATACGCGGGCGCCGCTCTCGGGCCCTGGGTCGTGCCTGTCAGCCCGCGGTAGTAGCGACGGGTGCCGGACGGGCGACTGTCCCAGTGGCCGCGAGGAAGTCGAGGACCTCGCGGTCGAAGGCGTCGGGACGCTCCCACATCGGGTTGTGGGCGGCGCCGTCGATGACCACGAGGCGCGAGCCGGGCACGACGGCCACGATGGAGCGCCCTATGCCGATCGGGCAGACCGAGTCGTGCTCGCCCCAGACGACCAGGGTCGGCGCCTGGATCTTGGACAGCTTGGCCCGCCAGTCGGCGCGCAGGAGTTGCGTCGTGGCCTGGACGAGCCGGATCGGGCCAGAGCGGACGGAGTCCCAAGCCAGCGTTGGCAGCAGCGACGGCGCGGTATGTCGGGCCGTGCGCAGCGGCCCCGTGATGCGGTGCCGGAAGTGCGGGTCGAGGGACAGGAAGCCGGCATCGACCAGCACCAGCCGGTCCACGCGATCGGGGTAGTCGGCCGCCAGGCCGGCGGCGACCAGGCCGCCCATCGAGTGCCCGATAACGCTGGCGCGCTCGATACCCAGCCGATCCATCGTCGCGATCAGCTGGGCGGGCGCCTCGTCGAGCACGAAGCGAGCCTCACGCTTTGAGGCCCCGAAGCCGGGCAGGTCGATGGCATGGACCTTGAACGCGCGCCCGAGCGCCGGCGTGTTGCGCTGCCACCAGCGCGCCGAGCCGGCGAGCCCATGGAGGAGGATGAGCGGCGGGCCCTCGCCGCTGATGTCGGCGACGACCGGCCCGTGCTGCGACCAGGCCCTGCCGCGTGGCTGCGACGCGGCCAGCTCCTTGCGCCGATCCTCGGCCAGCAGGTCGGCCTCGATGCCGGCCAGCTTCTGCCGCTCCGCGATATCGTTCGGGTCGTCGGTCCCGTACGGCGGGATGACGCGCACGCGACCCGGATAGCTGGGCTCGTCGACGATCGCCTCGCCCTCCATGAAGGCGTGCACGACGTTGGCCAGCTGGTCGGGATGCGAGAAGTTGATGGCGTGGGCGGCGCCATCGATGGACACCAGCGAGGCCTCCGGCAGCTGCCCGATGGCGTATCGCAGGCGCTCTTCGCTGACCAGCGGATCCCGGTTGCCGAGCACGACGAGCATCGGGATCTTGGCACCGAAGAAGCGCTGGACGGTGGGGAAGGCGATCATCGAGCGGAAGAGCGACCAGGTCTGCGGGATGCCGTAGTGCAGGTAGTCCCGGACGGCGATGGGCGCCATGCCCAGCGGTTCGCGCAGGCCGGCCAGGGCGAGCTGGCCGACACCCTTGACGATCGGCCGGTTGTGCGGTCCGCCCGCGGGCGAGACGAGGATGGCCCGCTCGATGCGATCGGGGTGCTGGGCCACGAACGCCGCCGTGATCGGGCAGCCCAGCGAGTTGCCGAGAAGCGTCGCCTTGTCGAGCTGGACGTGATCCATGAAGCGCGCGACGGCGTCTGCGAGCGCAGGGATGCCCAGCGGATGAGCGGGGTGCTGGCTGCGCCCGAAGCCCGGCAGGTCGGGCACGTAGGTCCGGTAGAACGGCGCCAGGCGCGAGGCGGTCGGCAGCAGATAGGTGCCACTGATCCCGAAGCCGTGGACGTGGACGATCGCCGGCCCGCCGTCCGGCGGCGGGATCGCCGAGGCCCGATAGAAGAAGCGCAGCCCGTCGAGCTGCGTGGTGACTTCCTGGAGCGTCGCTGGATCGTCGGCCATGGCGACGATCGTGCCACAGCGCCGCGGGCCGCGCATCCCGCTCGATGTACGGCGCTCCGCCATGCCGCCGTTTGGCACCGGCCGCTCCGCCGTCGTGCCTATTGCCGGTCCGGCGCCGAGAGCGCTACGATGCCGCAGTCCCGCGCGAGACGCCGGGGGATCGCCGAGGAGCTAGATTGACGCTCGAGCCTGGGGCCAAGTTCTTCGTCAACCATGGCCTCGTCTCGAGTCGTGCCGATATCCACAACCTCCTCAGGCCGCTGCTCAAGCAGACTGTCGCCTACCGCTACTACCGGTCCGGCGCGATGACCGGCCACGGCACCGGCTGGGTCGAGCGCATCGTGGCCGACGAACCGGAGACCTCGAGCTTCTTCACGCCGCTCTCGATCTGCCTCAACGTCGACTCGTTCGAGCACCTCGAGTTCGAGACGCGCCCGGATCAGCTGCTCGTCTACACCCTGGTCCAGGGCGACGAGCGGATCGTAATGGAGTTCGCGCCGGTCCACGCCCCGGTCGACGGCGAGGCACCGATCCAGCAGGTGCTGCGCTTCGCCCCGCCCGACGACTACGTGCAGATGGAGCTCGGCGGCCTCGACAGCCCCGAGGAACCGACGACCTTCTAGCGTCCGGCGGCCTCGAACATTGCGCCGCAAGACGGTGATGAGCAGGTCCAAGCGGGCGGCCGGCGGCTATGGTTAGTCCCCCCAGGACTGTAACGAGCAGGTTCTGTCGGATAGCCGGCGATCCGTCGTCCCGGGCCGGACTCGAACCCGCATGATCGAGTCAAACCGAGACGAGATCGGACCATTCTTGGACTTCTCGATGGCCATGCCGGCCTGATTCGGTCCCGTAGAGTCCCGGGGGGACTACGTTCGCCGGTCCAGCCCGGCGCACCTGCTCGCTACGCTCCGCGTTCGCCCCGGATGTACGGGATGCCCAACGCGGCCGGTGCCCCGATGCGCTTTCGGGTCGCCTCGCGCGAGCCGATGATGACGGCCCCGATGACCAGGGCGTAGGGCAGCATCCCCAGCAGGTAGGTCAGTGTGTTGTCGAAGAAGATCGGGTTGGGGATGCCGAAGAATTCGCGCGGGCCCTGGACGTCGAGCAAGAAGCGCGTGATCGACGCGAAGAGGTAGCTGCCGAGCGCGGCTCGGATGGGATCCCAGCGCGCGAAGATGACCAGGCCCACCGCGATCCAGCCCCGACCGCCGACGGTCAGGTCGCTGAACCAGCCGGGCTGGATGGCGAGCGTGATGCTCGCCCCGGCGAGGCCGGCCAGCAGGCCGCCGATGAAGACGTAGCCGTAGCGCAGCCGATAGACGTTGACGCCCATCGCGTCGGCCGCCGTCGGGTACTCGCCGACGGCTCGCAGATGGAGGCCTGGCCGGGTGCGGTGGATCCAGTACCAGGCGACCGGCACGAGCAAGATAGCCGAAGTACGCGACGACGCTCTGATTCGTGAAGAAGATCGGCCCGATGATCGGTACCAGCGACAGCCCGGGCACGGTGATCGTCGGCAGCAACGAGGTCGTCCCGGCCTTCGAGAGCCCCTCGCCCAGGACACGCGCCAGGCCCACGCCGAGGAGCGTCAGGGCCAGGCCGCTGACGACCTGGTCGGCCTGGAAGTGGATGGTCACGACGCCATGCAGGAGGCTCAGCAGGCCGCCCGCGATCATGCCCGTCAGCAGCCCGAGCCACGGGTTGCCGGTGGCGACCACGGTCGAGAAGCCGATCACGGCGCCGATCAGCATCATGCCCTCGACGCCCAGGTTCAGGACGCCGGCTCGCTCGGCGAAGATCTCGCCGATCGACGCGAAGAGCAGCACGGTGCCCGCCGCCACGCCCGCCGAGATGATGATGATGGGGTCCATGGTCAGACCCCGATCCGGCGCACGAAGCGCACGCGGTAGCGCAGGAGGACCTCGCTGCCGATGAGCGCGAACAGGATGATGCCCTGGATCATCGCCGGCACGCCCGAGGGCTGGATCTCGCGACCGGCCAGGATCAAGGCGGCGAAGAAGATCGAGGCGATGACGACGCCGAACGGATTGAACTTGGCGATGTAGGCAACGATGATGGCCGTGAAGCCGTAGCCCGGCGAGATGCCCTGCTGCAGGCGATGGATGGTGCCGGCGACCTCGCTCATGCCGGCCAGGCCGGCCAGGCCGCCCGAGACCATGAAGACGACGATGGTCGCCCGCCCGATGTCGATGCCCGCGTAGCGCGCCGCCGCCGGTGAATCACCGATGAGGCGGATCTCATAACCCCATCGACTGCGCTTGAGGATCCACCACACGATCACGGTCGCGATCAGCGCCAGGGCAAGGCCGGCATGGACGGTCAGGCCGGAGAATCCCTTGACCTGCTCCGCGAAGTCGGTCAGGCGTGGCAGCCAGGCGCCCCGCGGAAACTGCGCGGATTGCTGAAAGCCCCCTTCGCTCCACGGGCCGAAGACCCAGAACGTGATCCACAGGGCCGCGATGTAGTTGAGCATCAGAGTCACGATGATCTCGTTGACGCCGAGTCGCGCCTTGAGGACGCCGGGGATGAGGCCCCACAGGGCGCCCATCACGAAGCCGGCCACCAGCATCACGCCGATGAAGAGCGGCGCTGGGGCGTCGGGCGGCAGGACCGGCGCCAGGACGATCGCCGCCGCGCCCCAGGCGCCCATCAGCAGCTGGCCCTCGGCACCGATGTTCCAGAGCCGCATCCGGAAGGCGAGCGCGCAGGCCAGCCCGGCCAGGATGAGGGGCGTCGCGGTCACCAATGTGTCGGACATGACGCCGATGTCGCCGAAGGCCCCGTCCGCGATATGCACATAGGCTCGCACCGGGTCGCCGCCGACGAGCGCGATGATCAGGCCGCCGATGACCAGGGCCACGGCGACCGCCCCGATCGTGGCCACCAGGGGCAGCCAGCGCGGGACGTCGAGGCGCCGTTCGAGTCGCAGCTCGAAAGGGCTCAGGGAGCGCGCTCGTCGCGGTGTCGGGACGATCGGGCGCGCGGTCATCGGGGTAGCCACCTGCCGGACCCTTCCTCGTTCATGCGTCGGGGCCCACCGGCGCATCGGGCGACGGCGGCAGCTCGAGCGGCAGCCCGCCGCTGCCGCCGGTCATCAGCAGGCCGATCTCCTGCAGGTCGGCATCGGGCGTGTCGAACGTGCCCAGGATGAGCCCCTCGTAGATGACCGCGATGCGGTCGGCCAGCGAGAGCAGCTCGTCCAGGTCCTCCGAGATGAGGATGGTCGCGGCACCCGCCTCGCGACGCGCCAGGAGGAGGGCGTGGACGGCCTCGATGGCGCCCACGTCGAGGCCCGCGCGTCGGTTGGACGGCGACCATCAGCCGCGGCTTGGACTCGATCTCGCGGGCCAGGATGAGGCGCTGCAGATTGCCGCCAGAGAGCAGTCGCGCCTGCGTGTCGATCGAAGGCGCGGCGATGCGGTACTCGTCCTTGAGGCTCTCCGCGGAGCGCCGAGCGGCCGTCACGTCGATGGCCCAGCCGCGCGCGATCGGCGCCTCGCGGTAGCTCTTCATCATCAGGTTGTCTGAGACCGACAGGTTCGGAGCGCTGCCCACGCCGGTCCGGTCCTCGGGCACGTGGGCCACGCCGCTCCGGATGGCCTCGCGTGCCGAGCGGCCGGTGTGAGGCTCGCCGTCGATCTCGATCAGGCCGCTGAACGGCCGCAGGCCGGTGATGACCTGGGCCAGTTCGCTCTGCCCGTTGCCGGCCACGCCGGCGATGCCCAGGATCTCGCCCGACCGCACGTCGAGCGAGACACCGCGCAGGGCCGGCAGCAGCTTGTCGTTCTCCGCATGGACCTCCCGCACGGAGAGGACCACGGGCCCCGGCCGGAATGGGGTGCGGTCGAGGACCTCGAGCACCTCCCGCCCGACCATCAGCCGAGCCAGGTCCGCCTTGGTGGCGCCGGCCGCGGGCAGCCCAGCGGCCGTGACCTTGCCGCGGCGCATGACCGTGACGCGATCCGCGATGGCCAGCACCTCGGCCAGCTTGTGGCTGATGAAGACGATCGAGCGGCCGCTGGCGGTCATCGTGCGCAGCGTCTTGAAGAGCTCGTCCACCTCCTGCGGCGCCAGTACCGCCGTCGGCTCGTCCATGATCAGGACGCTGGCGCCGCGATAGAGCATCTTCAGGATCTCGACCCGCTGCTGCTCGCCGACCGAGAGCTGCCAGACCTTGGTCCGTGGGTCGACGCGCATGCCGAAGGTGGCCGCCAGCCGCGCCAGCTCCTCGTCGTAGCGCTGCAGGCCCAGCCGGAAGCGGGGGCGCGCGAGGCCAAGCAGCACGTTCTCGGTGACGGTCTGCGATGGCACCAGGGTGAAGTGCTGGTGGACCATGCCCAGACCTGAGGCGATGGCATCGGCCGGCGATCCGAAGGCCACCGGCAGGCCACTCACGAGGATCTCGCCGGCGTCCGGCCGATAGAGGCCGGCCAGGATGTTCATGAGCGTCGACTTGCCGGCGCCGTTCTCGCCCAAGAGGGCGTGGACCTCGCCGGCACGCAACTCGAAGCCGACGTCGTCGTTGGCCACGATGCCCGGGAAGCGCTTGACGATGCCCCGCATCTCGACCGCCAGCGGCGGCCCCGGCGCGGGCGATGGCAGCCGGGAGGCGTCGACCACCGTCATCCGGGGTCGCGGCTCATCGACGACTGCAGTCGTTCATGCTGCCTTGAGCGCACGATTGGGAGCCTCGGGCCCGCACGGCACCAGCCGGACGGGCCCGCCAGCTCGAACGCTACGGGGCTGGGGACGAGGACGGGGCCGGGGCCTCGAGCTCGCCGTTGATGCCTTCGACGAACCACTTCATGCAATACGTGCAGCCGTTGTCAGGCTGTCCCGGAGCGGCCGGGAACTGATCCAGGTCGGGCTGCTTGAGCTTCTCGCCTGCCGGCACCTTGATGGCGCCGGTGGTGTCGTTGATCGGCCCGCTGAAGACGTCGAAGCGGCCGAATTCGCCGGCCAGCATCTTGGCCAGCAGGTCCTTGACCATCTGGACGTCCTCGGCAGGCAGGTCGGTGATGCCCTTCTGAGGCGTCTGGCCGTCCATGAAGCCGTACAGGCCCATGGCCTTCGAGTCGGCATCGAAGTACTCGTAGCCGGCCTTGTAGGTCTTGGCTTTGACCTGTTCAGCGATGCGCTTGTACTCGGGTCCCCAGATCCAATACGGCGCCGTCAGGCAGGCGTCGACATGGCACGAGCCCGGGTGGTCGTAGGTCACGCCCCACTTGCCCTTCTCCTGGGCGACATCGGCCACGGCCGGCGTGTCGGCGCCGGTGAAGACGACATCGGCGCCAGCGTCGAAGAGCGACGCGGCGGCTTCTTTCTCCTTGGCTGGGTCATGCCACGTTCCGATCCAGCGCACGTCCATGGTGCACTCGGGACAGGTCTTCTTGGCGCCAAGCATGATGGCGTTGGCGAGGCGGATCTCCTCCGGGATCTGGAAGGTGCCCATGTAGCCGAGCTTGGGGTTGCCATCCTTCTTGGCCCGCGAGCCGGCCAGCATGCCTGCCAGGTACTTGAAGTCCTCGACGGCGCCAAAAAAGTTCCCGAAGTTCTTGCCGTTCGACTTGTAGCCAGTCAGATGCAGGAAGGTCTGGTCGGGGAATTCCCCGGCGACCGTGGCCATGGGATCCATATACCCGAATGAGGTGCCGATGATGAAGTCGAAACCCTTGCGGGCGAGGCTGCGGAAGGCCTGCTCGGAGGCCGCGTTGTCGAGCACGTTCTCGATGTAGGCCACGTGCGTGCCGGGCAGGTTCTCGCACAGGTACTGGAGCCCCTCGTAGTGGGCCTGGCTCCAGCCACCGTCGTCGTGTGGTCCGATGAGGACCATGGCGACATTGAACTTGCCTGCCTCCACGTCCGGGATCTGGAGCTCGGCGCCTTCGGTGGCGGCCGTGCCGGTGCCGGCACATTCGGCCGAGGCGCCCGAGGCGCTCGGCGCGGCAGAGCCGGATGGGGAACAGCCGCTGGCGACCAGGGCGAACGTGCCCAGGAGCGCCGCGAGCCTGACTCGTCGGGACGCCATCGAGAGATCCTCCTCAACAACCTTGTCGACATCGGTCGCGCGAGGCACAGCGTCGTTCGGGCCGCTCGAGCGGCACATCCTTCGCCATGGCTCACAAGCGCCCGATGCGGCCCCATCCGCAACGGCGCGATCCGAACGGCTCCCGGCCCATCCGACGGCGCCCAGTCTAGCCGCTCGCGCCCAGACCGGACGACCGAATCCGCCGACGGTGCCTCAGCGCATCCGGTGCCTGAGCGCACCGACGATTCCGGTACCATCCGCGCGATGTTCGAGCGCACCGTCCTGCCCGACGGGCCGCGGGTGATCTCCGCCCGTCTGCCGGGCGCCCGCTCCCTCTCCGTGGCGGCCTATGTCCTGGCCGGTTCGCGTGGCGAAACCCGCGAGCAGGCCGGCATCGCCCACTTCATGGAGCACATCACCTTCAAGGGCACGCAGGCCTATCCGACCACGCGCCTCGTGTCCGAAGCGATCGAGGGCGTCGGTGGCACGAGCAACGCGGCCACGGATCGCGAGTCGACGGTCTACTGGTGCCGGCTGCCGGTCCGCGAAGCGGCTCGCGCCGTCGACGTCCTGGCCGAGCTCATCGTCCGGCCGCTGCTGACCGACGACGAGATCGACCGAGAGCGCGAGGTCATCGTCGAGGAGATCCGCTCCTACCGGGACGACGCCGGCCAGCTCGTCTTCAACGTCTTCGACGAGGCGCTCTTCGGCGACGCGCCGCTGGGCTGGGAGATCGCTGGCGACGAGGCGACGGTCCGCGGCCTGCCGGCGGACGCGATCCGGGGCTTCTGGAGTGATGCGTACCGGCCGGCCAACACCGTCGTCGCCCTGGCCGGCGACCTGTCGCACGAGGAGGCGGTGGGGTTGGTCAGCGAGGCCTTCGGGACCGGCAACGGCGTCAGCGCGGCCTGGCCCGCGGCGCCCGCCCCGCTGCCGGCCGGTGAGCGCTTCAAGGTCGTCGAGCGCCCCGGCTCCCAGGCGCATCTCTGTCTCGGGGTCCCGGCCCTGCGGCGGGACCACCCGGACACCTGGACGCTCGAGTTGCTCAGCTCGGTCCTCGGCGATGGATCCTCGAGCCGCCTCTTCCTGAGCGTGCGCGAGGACGCCAGCCTGGCCTATGACGTGCACGCATTCACGACCGACTACGCCGACTGCGGCAGCCTGCAGATCTACGCCGGCGTCGATCCCGACGACTCCGGCGAGGCGCTGGGCGCCATCCTCATCGAGCTGGCCAAGCTGCGCGACGAGCCGGTGCCGGCGGCCGAGCTGCAGAAGACCCGCAACTACGTCCGAGGCCGTCTCGAGCTGCGACTCGAGGAGAGCCGCCACCTGGCCTCGTGGATCGGCGTCCAGGAGGCGCTCCACGAGCGGGTCCTGACCCTCGACGAGGCCATCGAGAGCCTGGAGGCGGTGACCGCCGAGCAGATCCAGGAGCTGGCCGGCCGGCTCTTCGTCGACGAGGGGTTGACCCTGGCCGTGGTCACGCCGCCGCGGCATGGGGCCAGCCTCGACCGCGCGCTTCACCTGCCATGACGATCGAAATACCAGACCGGCAGACCGCCAGTCGCAGCGCCGAGGCTCGCCTGGCGCGCCTCCACCTGCGCACCGGCATGCTCTCGCTGGCCCGGGCCGAGCTCGAGACGATGGCCGCCGACGGCACGCTCGACACGCCTGCGTTGGCTGATCTGGCCGAGGCGCGCTGGCGGAGTGGCGACCTGCCGGGTGCTGGCGATGCTGCCGTGGCGCACCTTGATGCGGGGGGCGCCGAACCGGTCGCCCTCATCGTCGCTGCCGAGGCGCTGGCCGCCCGCGGCCGGACCAACGAGGCACGGGGCTACGCCAATCGGCTGCTGGCGATGCTGCCGCCCGGCACATCCGATCCGCTCGAGCCGCTCTTCGCGGGGCAACCGCGCAGCGCCGCCTGGCCGGCCACCGATGTCGAGGTCGGGGAGGCCGCGGCGGCTGGCATGGTCGGCTTCTCGACCGGCGCCGTGCCCCGCAGCACCGCCCGCGACCAGGTCCAGGTCGTCGAGGCGGCCATCGCCGCCGGCGACCGACGCGGGGTCGGCGTTCGCCTCGGGATCATCCTGCGCGACGAGGCGGCCCTGGCCCCGCTCGTCCTCTCGCTCGCCGACCGAGCCATCGCGACGGGCGATCGGATGGGGGCCGGCGCGGCCGCTCTTCAGCTCGTCAGAGGTGACGCCTTTCGGGCCATGGGCCGGGAGATCGAGGCGTCCGCTGCCTACCAACGCGCTCGTCAGGCCGTCGATGGGCCGTCGAGCAGAGAGGGAGAATCGTGACCGAACGCACCCTCGTCCTGGTCAAGCCCGACGGCGTCCAGCGCCTGCTGGTCGGTCGCGTCCTCCAGCGCTACGAGGATCGCGGCCTGAAACTCGTCGGGCTCAAGCTGGTCAAGGTCGATCGTGCCCTGGCCGAGGCACATTACGCGGTGCATCGCGAGCGTCCCTTCTTCGGCGGCCTCGTCGAGTTCATCACCTCGTCGCCGCTCGTGGCCGCCGTCTTCGAGGGGCCCAACGCCATCGCCGTCGTGCGCGCCATCAACGGCGCTACGCGTCCCCAGGAGGCTGCACCTGGCACCATCCGCGGCGACTTCGCCCTGGAGACGGCGCAGAACCTCGTCCATGCCTCCGACAGCCCAGAGAACGCGGCCGCGGAGGTCGCCCTCTGGTTCGCCGCCGACGAGCTGCTGGCCTACGAGCGTGACGTCGACCGCTGGGTGCTCGCGCCGCCCGACTGACCCGACGAGATCCGGCTAGGGCGCCGGGCTACCCTCGACGCCGACACCGACCGCCGCCCCTGCGGCCGCCCCCAGGCCGACCAGGTCGGTCGCGAAGGCGAGCCCGACGAGCGCCAGCACCAGCGTCGCGATCGAGGCGATGAGCGTCCGATCCAGCGCCCAGATCGCGGGCAGGTCGTCGAGCGTGCGACGCAACGGCCCCACCGACGTCGATGCCGAGGCGGCGGCACGACGCAGGCTCGCCATGCTCCGCTCGCCTCGTGAGGGGCCGCCCGCTCCGGCCGGCTCTGCGGCCGGTGGCGGAACGCCGTCGCCGTTTCGGTCGTCGTCGGCGTCGGCTGGCTGGGCGACCACGACCGTCGGCTGCGAGGCCTTCCGGGCCGCCCGTGCAGCGCGGCCACGGCTGCTCAAGGTCGTGCCCGGCGCTCGCTCGTCGTCCGGCGAGGCAGCGGTCGCATGCCCAGTGGCAGCAGGCCCTTTCGTGGCCTCCACGGGATCAGGCGACCCAGCGGCCGCCGCGGCAGACGCAGGCTCCGCCGCAGACGCAGGCTCCGCGGTGGACACGGGTTCCGGCGCGGACATCGGCTCGGCCGTCATCGCCTCGACAAGGTCGTCACCTGTCCTCCGGTCGGTGTCGGCAGCGGTCGGTGCGAGGTCCTCTGCCGCTTGATCCGCGCCAGCGGACGCATCCGCTGAGGCCCACAGCGTGTCGGCGGCAGCGTCAGGAGGGATCAAAGGCTCAGGGCTTGGTGTCGGTCCCGAGGCGACTCCATCGATCGGCGCGACGGCGGTGACCGGCGCCTCATCCGTAGCGAGCGGCCGTCCTTCGCGTGACTCCGCTTCGTGGAGCGGCAGGTCGGGGAGCGCTTCAGCGTCGGCGGGCGGCTCGATGGTCGCGCTCGCGGTCGCCGCCATCGCGGCTGTTTCGGTGCCCGCCATGGACGTGCTCGACGGCTCGGGCTCCTGGGGCGCAGGCAGCACGAATCGCTCGCTCTTGCCCGCCACGACCACGTTGCTGGGCGGCAGTACACCGACCCAGGCCAGTCTCGCCATCGGCAGCACCGGCAGCAGTGCGACCAGCACCAGGGCCATGCCCAGCGGCTCGCCGAGCGCACCCTGTGCCAGGTCCAGCCGCACCTGCCAGCTGAGGGTGCCCGGGACACCGAATCCGATGATCAGTGCCCCGACCAGGGCGGCACCCATCAGCGGCGTCCGACGCAGCCAACCCTCGAGCTCGCGCGTGCGGCGCGCGTCGTATGCACCCTGCAGGCCGAGGATGACGCAGGCGGCGATCGTCCGGGCCAGCGCGAAGCAGATCAGCCAGGCCAGCCCAGAGGCGATGGCGCTGATGCTGTCGCCGGCGAGGGCCAGGAGCACGAAGCCACCGTCGGCGATGATCCCGTAGCCCAGCCAGCGCACCAGATCGTCGTCGATGAGCACCACCCCGCTGGCCAGCGCGATGGTCAGCACCCCGACGGCCATGACCACGATGGCGATCGGCGTCGTCGCCCCCAGCGACAGGATGGTCGCCGTCCAACCGAGCGCGACGACCGCGAACGCGGCCGGGACCCAGGCCGCGAGGAGGGGCAGGGCGGCCGTCTTGGCACGCTCGATGAGACGGGCCAACGGCGCGTGGACGGGGATGGCGCCGATCCGGATGGCGACCGCCGCGGCCATCAACAGGGTCGCGCCGGCCAGGACGTCCGGTGAGACGAAGATGGGATCGTCTCCGGTGATCGCCATCGCCACGAGCCCCATGAAGCCGGCGATGGCGGCGAGGCGGAAACCCGATGCGGCGGCACGCACGGCCGGCATCGACACCGCTCGTTCGAGCGAGGCGATGACCACGAACGTGCCCGCCGCGGCGACCGTGAGCATGGCGGCAGCCGGGGTACCTACGGTCAGCGCGACGCCGATCAGGCCCAGCGCACCGAGCGTCGCGAGGGGCAGCTCACGCTGCCAGCCGTGTGCCAGGCCGACGACCTGGCTGACCAACAGTCCGACGCTAGCCGCGACCAGGAAGAGGCGAACGTACGCGTCGACCTGCAGGGTCGTCGAGCCGATGGCCAGCGAAGTCGACGCGGGCATCGCCATCGTGGCCAGGAGGCAGACGCCGGTCGCCAGCAGACCGATGGCCGCGGCCGCCTTGGGCCGCTCACGAAGGGCGACCACCCCGCCGCCACCTGCTGCGGCCGCCAGGAAGAAGGCGAAGAGCGTCATCGTCTCAGCGGGCGTCGCGCATGTCGCGCGGGCGATCCGCCAGCTCGAGATCGTGGCGGATGGCGGCGCCCGTGAGTGCCAGCCACGATGCCGCCACCGCCGTGGCCAGCTCGGCGACCGAGAAGGCGAGCTGGATGGCGGGGTCGATCTCGCCACCGAGGGCCGGCACGATGGCCGTGCCGGCCGCGATCAGCAGCATGGCGCCGACCGCCACGCGCAGGATGTCGGTGCCGAAGGCCAGCAGCGATCCGGCTGCCGCGGCGAGGGCCACGGCGGCGCCGAGCGGGATGGCGGGGATGCGCGGATCGGGGATCGAGGCTCCCAGCAGCGCGCCGAGGACGAATGCTGCCGCCACCAGGCCGAGCTCGGCCGTGCCGCCGAGCCTGGTCGGTCCCAGGAGGACGGTCGTCCGCCGGACGGCGTGGTCGAGCAGGAAGACGGCGGCCAGCAAGGCGATGGTCCGGAAGGCCAGCACCAGGGGCTCAGGCGATCCGCCGGCGGCCAGCGGCAGCGCCAGCAACGTAAGTGCGGTGCCGGCAACGACGAGGCGGCCGTTCGTCGAGCGCAGCGTGATACCCAGCCCCAGCAGGACCACCGCCGATGCCGCGATGCCGATGGGGTTCATGGCGATCGGTCGATCGTCAGCTGGCCAAGGCGTGGGAGCGGCCTGGATCGGGCCTGGCGCGCGGGCCAGCGGGAACGACCGGTCCGACCGGTCGGGCGAGGCCACCGTCGCCATCGTCTTCGGCGGCCGGGACCCCCGGGTAGGTCGGCGTCAGGAGGACCTTGAAGGTGTTCAGGGGCCAGTAGCGCACCACGGCCCGGCCGATGATGTCGTCCCGGGCGATGAACCCGAAGACGCGCGAGTCGGTCGAGTCGGAGCGGTGGTCGCCCATCGCGAAGAAGCTGTCGGGCGGGACCACGATGACGTCGCCCAGGACGCTGGCCTCGGTCGGTCCCTCGAAGACGTAGGGCTCGTCGAGCTCGACGTCGTTGACATAGACCGACCCATCCTTGATCTCGACCCGGTCGCCGGGCAGGCCGATGACGCGCTTGATGAACGGAACGTCGTGCTCGGTGTCGGGCGGCCAGAAGACGACCACATCGCCGCGGGCATAGTCCGCCCAGCGTGGCGACAGCTTGTCGATGAGGACGTATTGGCCGGGCTCCAGCGTCTGCTCCATGCTCATCTGCTCGATGCGATAGGGCTGCGCGACGAAGTTCTGGATGACCAGGAAGATGATGATGGTCAGGACGAGGGTCTCGACGACCTCGAAGAGGCAGCCGAGCGGTCTCTTGCTCACAAGACGGGGAGTATAGGGGCGCGCCCGGTGCCCGGCCGCCCGCCCGGCGAAGGCGACCGGTCGACTGGAACTTCACTGCATAAGTGGACCTCATCCATCGGCCTCGGCCATTTGATACACTCCCCGCCACATCGACCCCGGGCCCCGAACGACGGGGCTCGTCGTGTGTCTGCCGCATCGTGAGCCCTGGCCTCGGAGGGACGGCCCGCTCGCCGGCGCGGCCGGCGCTGATCACCACCCGGTCGCCCATCGACCGCCATCGAGGAGGCTCAGCCACCGTGCAGATCGCGACGACCCTGCAATGGATCATCCCGATCGCGGGCATCATCGCGATCCTCTTCGCGCTCTACCTCGCCCGCGACGTCCTGCGTCGCGACAAGGGCACCCAGGCCATGCAGGACGTGGCCGGCACCATCCTCGAGGGTGCGGTCGCCTTCATCCGCCGTCAGTACACGACCATCGCCCTGCTGGCCCTCGGTGGCGCCGTGATCATCGGTCTGGTCATCGGCGTCGTCGAGACCGAGGCCGTGGCCGACACGGATGTCTTCGGCCTCCAGCTCGGCCTGATGACCGGTGTCGCCTTCCTGGTCGGCGCCGCCTGCTCGATGGCTTCAGGCATCATCGGCATGTACATCTCGGTCAAGTCGAACGTGCGCACGGCCTCGGCCGCGCAGCGCAGCCTGGTCGAGGCCGTCCAGGTCGCCATGCGCGGCGGCGCAGTCTCCGGCTTCCTCGTGGTCGCCCTCTCGCTCCTTGGGGTGTGGGGCATCTTCGTGGCCTACGGCGGCTTCACGCACCCGGCCATCGCGCCCTTCCTGATCGTCGGCTTCGGCTTCGGCGCCTCGTTCGTGGCCCTCTTCGCCCAGCTCGGTGGCGGCATCTACACCAAGGCGGCCGATGTCGGCTCCGACCTGGTGGGCAAGGTCGAGGCGGGCATCCCGGAGGATGACCCACGCAACGCCGGTGTCATCGCGGACCTGGTCGGCGACAACGTGGGCGACTGCGCCGGCCGTGGTGCCGACCTCTTCGAGTCGACGGCAGCCGAGAACATCGGGGCCATGATCCTTGGCGTCGCGGTCTACACCATCGCCCTGACCTCAGGCTGGCCGAACCCTGAAGCCTGGATCTTCTTCCCGCTCATCATCCGTGCCTTCGGCCTGCTGGCCACCATCGTCTCCATCTTCTTCGTCCGCGGCCGCGAGGACGAGGACCCCATGAACATGCTCAACCGCGGCTACTGGGTCGTGACCGCGCTCTCGGTCGTGGCCCTGGCCCTGGTCACCAGCCAGACCATGAACACGGGCAGCGAGACGGGCGCCAACGGCCTGCCGACCTGGGTCTTCTTCTTCGCCTGCGGCCTGGTCGGCCTGGCCACCAGCATCGTCTTCGTGTACATCACGCAGTACTACACCGCGGGCTCCTGGCGGCCCGTCAAGGAGATCGCCCAGGCCAGCAAGACGGGCCCGGCCACGAACATCATCTCGGGCGTGGCGGTCGGCTTCGAGACGACCTTCGCCACCGCCCTGACCATCGCCGCCGCGCTGCTGGCCAGCAACTGGCTCGGCTCGCTTGCCGGCCTGGTCAACGCCCAGGGCGCCAACGTCGGCGGCATCTTCGGGACCGCCGTGGCGACGATGGGCATGCTCATGACGACCGCCTACATCCTGGCCATGGACACCTTCGGCCCGATCACCGACAACGCCGGCGGCATCGCCGAGTTCAGCAAGTCCGAGAAAGGCGCTCGCGAGATCACCGACCGCCTCGACGCGGTCGGCAACACGACCAAGGCGTTGACCAAGGGCTACGCCATCGCCTCGGCCTCGCTGGCCGCCTTCTTGCTCTTCAGCGCCTACATCGACAAGGTCAACCTGATCATCGACCGCCAGATCCTGGCCGGCGTGCGCGAGGCCGGCACGCGCCTCGAGGCCATCGACCTGGCCGAGGTGCCGGTCTTCGTGGCCGCGTTCATCGGCGCCATGCTCGTCTACTTCTTCAGCTCGCTGGCCATCCGTGCCGTGGGGACCACGGCGCAGGCGATCATCGTCGAGGTCCGGCGCCAGTTCCGGGAGATGCCCGGGATCATGGATTACACCCAGCGACCGGACTACGCCCGCGTGGTCGACATCACGACGCGCGCAGCTCTCAAGGAGATGATCCTGCCGGGCATGGTCGCCGTGGCCACCCCGGTCATCGTCGGCGTGCTCCTCGGTGCCCAGGCCATCGCCGGCTTCCTGATGGTCGCGACCATCGCCGGCGTGCTGCTGGCGACCGTGCTCAACAACAGCGGTGGCGCCTGGGACAACGCCAAGAAGTACATCGAGGCCGGCCACCTGACCGATGACGCCGGCAACGTGCTGGGCAAGAAGACGGACGCGCACGCCGCGGCCGTCGTCGGCGACACGGTCGGCGACCCCTTCAAGGACACGGCTGGCCCGTCGCTCCACGTCCTCGTGAAGCTGTTGGCGACGATCACCCTCGTCCTCGCGCCGCTCTTCATCCGGTAGCTGACGAGCATCGTCGCGTCGGTCATCGACCGGCCCGACGAGGAGGCCGCTGATGGATACCATCCTGCAGGCCCTGATCATCGGCATCGTGCAAGGCCTGACCGAGTTCCTGCCCATCTCGTCCTCGGCGCACCTCATCCTGTTGCCAAAGTTCCTGGGCTGGGATGACCCGTTCCTGAACTCTGCCGTCTTCGACGTGATGCTTCACCTGGGAACATTGGCAGGCATGGTCTTCGTGCTCTGGCCCGACCTCGTGCGCATCACCAAGGGCGGCCTGGCCTCGATCCGCGATCGCTCCATCGGCGATGACCCAGATCGCCGCCTCGCCTGGCTGCTGCTGGTCTCCGTCGTCCCGGCGGCCATCCTGGGCGCCGGCCTGGAGTCGTTCTTCGACACCTTCTTCCGCGAGCGGCCGCTGGCCATCGCCGGGCTCGTCCTCATCGGGGCGGCGGCATCTGTGGCTCGGCGAGCGATATGGAACGAGGGTGCGCACGCTGCGTGACCTGCGACTGCGCGACGCGATCGTCGTCGGCGGTGCCCAGGCGCTGGCGCTCTTCCCGGGCATCTCGCGCTCCGGCATCACCATCGCGGCCGGCCTCTACCTCGGTCTGGAGCGTCCCGCGGCCGCCCGCTTCGGCTTCCTCATCGGCGTGCCCGTCATCGCCGGCGCGGGGCTCTGGAAGCTGCGCTCGCTGGCCGGCGGCACGCTCGACTTCCAGCCCCTCGTCCTGGTCGCCGGCGTGCTCGGCTCTGCCGTGGCAGGCTTCCTGGCCGTGACGTTCCTGCTGCGCTACCTCCAGGGCCACTCGACGGCGATCTTCATCGCCTATCGCCTCGTCCTGGCCGCGGTCATCGTCGTCTGGGTCCTGGCGGTCTAGCGATGGAGGCCGAGGACTGACGATGGAGGTCATGAAGCAGCTTCGCCAGCAGGCCGTCCGCGACCTGGTCGTGCGCCGGCCCATCCGCACCCAGCAGGAGCTGGCCGGGGCGCTGCGAGATCGCGGCTTCCGGGCGACCCAGGCGACCGTCAGCCGTGACGTGGCGGAGCTGGGGCTCATCAAGCAGGCGCGCGATGGCGTGCTGTGCTATGCGCTGCCGCCGCGCTTGGCCGAGACCGAGCCCTCCGGCGAGGAGCGCCTGCGCGACCTGCTGCACGACCTGCCCATCGAGGTCCACGAGGCGGGGCTGCTGCTGGTGGTGCGAACGCTGCCGGGCTCGGCGCATGCGGTCGCCGCGGCCCTCGACCGTGCGCGCTGGGCGGAGGTGGTGGGTTCCATCGCCGGCGACGACACGGTCTTCATCGCCTGCCGCGACCGGACGTCGCTGACCCGCGCGCGGAAGCGCATCGTCGCGCTCGCTGGCTGAGCCTCCGGCCGCTGGGCGGAGGCGCGCCTCAAGGATCCCTAAAGCCACTGTCGCCACGCTCGGCGGATGCAGCTGCGAGGCCAGATCAATGGCCGATCACGACGCGAGCACCTGGCCGCGCGCGCCCGCCCGCCGATGCGCCTCGCGACCTCGCGCCGGCCGACGGGGGCGGGTGGGCGGAGGCTGGTCAGCCGATGATGCGTGCCCGATACTCGACTCCATGAGGGAGGCGCAGGGGGCTCCCCGCGGCACGGGGCGGATAGGCGCCCAGGGCGCTGATGGGACTGGCGGCGCCGACGCGACCGCCCATGTGATCCGCGCCTTCCTCATCGCGGACATCCGCGGTTACACGACGTTCACCGAGGATCACGGCGACGAGGCCGCTGCCGCGCTGGCGACCGCCTTCGCCGAGCGCATCGCGTCGGTCACGAACGCCGCCGGGGGTACTCGTCGTCGAGCTTCGCGGCGACGAGGCGCTGGCCGTCTTCGCCTCCCCCGACAGGCCATCCAGGCTGCGGTCGCCATCCAGGACCGCCTGCTCGAGGAAGCGATCTCCGGCACCGGCCCGCCACTCCCGGTCGGGATCGGACTCGACGTCGGTGAGGCTGTGCCGGTCGGCGACGGCTACCGTGGCGGTGCCCTGAACCTCGCCGCGCGACTGTGCGCGGAGGCCGCCGCCGGGGAGATCCTGGCCAGCGAGGGGTTCACGCACCTCGCGCGCGTCGTCGAGGGGGTCGACTATCGCGACCGCGGCATCGATCCGGTTGAAGGGCATCGCAGATCCGGTGCACGTGGTGGCCGTGTCAGCCCGGGGCGCCGATGTCGCCGAGCGGATGCGGGCCTTCAGCCCGCCGGCGTCCGGTGACGGGCGTCGGTCGAGCCGGGGCAGGCTCCAGTTCCGACTGCTCGGGCCG
This sequence comes from uncultured Chloroflexia bacterium, assembly GCA_963833535.1. Classification (GTDB taxonomy): domain Bacteria; phylum Chloroflexota; class Limnocylindria; order Limnocylindrales; family CSP1-4; genus CSP1-4. The sequence continues at coordinate 375,012 of CAWHYC010000008.1, forward strand.
CTCGAGGTCGACGACGGGTCAGGGCCCGCTCCCACTCGGCGGGCCCAAGCAGCGCGCCGTCCTGGCTCACCTCATCGTGCGTGCCAACGCGCTCGTCCCCGCCGAGACCCTGGTCGATCTGGTCTGGGGCGACGACCCGCCGGAGACCGCGCGGAGCATCATCCAGACCTACGTCTCGCTCCTGCGGCGCGCCCTCGGCGCCGAGCGCATCCAGGGTCAGGCGCCCGGCTACCGCCTGCGCGTCGATGGCAACGAGCTGGACACCGCGCGGTTCGACGCCCTCGTCAGCGAGGCGCGACGGCGTTCCCGGTCGACCCGGACCTGCGCCGTCGTCACGCTCGAAGACGCCCTCGCGCTGTGGCGCGGGCCGGCCCTCGCCGACCTCGCCGACCAGCGCGGACTGTTCGCCGAGGCGGCCCGGCTCGACGAGCAGCGACTCGAGGCCCAGCGAGGCGCGGCTCGAGGGGCTGCTGGCGACCGGTCGCGCGTCGCGCGCCGTCGGGGAGCTCGAGGCGCTGGTCGCCGGGCACCCGCTCGACGAATCGCTGTGGGGCATGCTCATGCTGGCGCTCTATCGCGACGGGCGGCAGGCCGACGCGCTCAAGGCCTTCCACCGCGCTCGAGCGGTCCTCGTCGACGAGCTGGGGGTCGACCCCTCGCCCGAGCTCGAGCGCCTGCAGCAGCGGATCCTGGAGCAGGATCCCGGACCTCGAGCTGCGGGGAGAGCCGCTTCGCGGCTACCGGCTGCTCGAGAAGCTCGACGACGGCCGGACCGGCGTCGTCTATCCGCGCCATCCAGCCCAACGTCGGTCGCGACGTCGCCGTGCAAGGTCTTCCACGAGCAGGTCGCCGCCGACCCGGCCTTCGTCCGGCGCTTCGAGCCGGAGGCGCAGCGCGTCGCCGCCCTCGAGCACCCGCACATCGCGCCGGTCTACGACTACTGGCGGGAGCCCGGTCGCGCCTACATCGTGTCGCGCTTCCTGAAGGGCGGCAGCCTCCGCGCGCTCGAGGATCGAGGCGAGAAGCTCGACGCTGGAGCGAGCCGCTCGCGTCGTCGAGCAGATCGCTGGCGCGCTCGCCTTCGCCCATCGGCAGGGCGTCGCCCACGGCGACGTCGGCGCCGTCGAACGATCCGCTTCGACGGCGAGGGGAACGCCTACCTGGTCGACTTCCTGGTGGCGCGTCGACGACGGCGACGGACCGCGGCGGAGGACGTCCGCCGGCTGCGCGGCCTGGCAAGGCGGCTGCTGCCGCGAACGAGCGTCTGGCCGAGCTCGCGCGACAGGCTGACGCGTCGACGGCCGAGATCGATGCCGAGGCCGGTGGCCGCGGCGGCTCGAGGCGCCTCGGCACCGCCGCGATGGGCGGCGCCCTGCCGACGAGGCGAAACCCGTACAAGGGCCTGCGGCCGTTCAGCGAGGCCGACGCGGGCGACTTCTTCGGCCGAGCCGAGCTCCTCGGTCGCCTCGTCGAGCGGCTGCTCGGAGGCGCGGGCCCGGCTCGCGGTTCCTGGCCGTGGTCGGGCCGAGCGGGCGCGGGCAAGTCGTCGGTCGTCCGCGCCGGCCTGGTGCCGGCCATCCGGGCCGGCGCCCTGGGCGACGCAGGATCGACGTTCGTCGCCGAGATGTTCCCCGGGCCGCACCCGATCGACGAGCTCGCGGCCGCCCTGCTGCGGATCGCGGTGCGCGCCGATGCCGCGACTGCGCGACGTCTCGAGTCCGGGCTCGCGGGGCCTGCTCGACGCGCGTCGGATCGCTCGTCGCTCCCGGCGACGGCCGAGATCCTGCTCGTGATCGACCAGTTCGAGGAGGTCTTCACGCTCGCCCGCGACGAGGCCGAGCGCGAGCGGTTCCTGGAGGCCTTGCGGGTGGCGACCGCTCGACCCGGAGAGCCGGCTCCGCGTCGATCGTGACCCTGCGGGCGGACTTCTACGACCGACCGCTCGATCTACCCGCGCTTCGGCGAGCTGCTCGCGGCGCGGACCGAGGCCGTGCCGCCGCTCACGCCCGACGAGCTCGAGCAGGCGATCCGCGGACCCGCCGAAGCGGTCGGCGTGGCGGTCGAGCCCGGCCTGGTGGCGGAGATGATCGCCGACGTCGCGCATCAGCCGGGCGCGCTGCCGCTCCTCCAGTACGCCCTCACCGAGCTGTTCGAACGGCGCGACGACGCGCGGCTGACCCTCGCCGCCTACCAGGAGATCGGCGGGGTCGCCGGGCGCCTTGCCGCCCGCGCCGACCGCATCTACGAGGCGACCGGACGCCGCTGGACGCCGACGGCCGCCAAGCAGGTGTTCCTGCGGCTGGTCACGCTCGGAGAGGGCCGGCAGGACACCCGGCGCCGCGTCGCCCGGAGCGAGCTCGACGCGCTCGACGTGGACGAGGAGGCGATCGACGACGTCCTCGACGACCTTCGGACGCCACCGGCTCCTGACCTTCGACCGGGAGCCCTCCACCCGGGAGCCGACGGTCGAGATCGCCCACGAGGCGCTGCTGACCGCCTGGGGGCGGCTGCGCGGCTGGATCGACGCCGCGCGAGAAGACCTCCGTCAGGAGCGACGGCTGGCCCGGCCGGCGGCCGAGTGGCGGGCGTCCGACGGCGATCCGAGCTTCCTCATCCGGGGCGCCCGACTCGAGCAGCTCGCCGACTGGGCCGAGGCGACGGACCTGGCGATCGGGCGACCCGAACGCGCGTACCTGAAGGCGAGCGTCGATGCCCGGGAGGCGGAGCAGAGCGCAGGAGGCGCGAGTACGCGCGAGGCTGGGCTCGAGCGGCGCTCGCGGTTCCGGCTCCGTGCCCTGGCGGCCGTCCTTGCGGTCGCCACCGTCGTGGCCACGTCACTCACCTGGTCGCGGTGAGCCAGGAGCAGAAGGCGACCCGAGAGGCTGGGGTGGCGCGCGTCGAGGGAGCTCGCCGCCGCCGCTCTGGCCGAGCGCGAGTTCGACCCCGAGCGCGCCATCCTGCTGGCCATCAGGGCCGTCGACGAGGCTCGCCTGGTGGCGCAGCCGGATGTCGTGCTCCGTCGAGGCGACGGACGCCTGCACCAGGCCATCGCCGCATCCCGTGTCGAGCTGACCTTCGACGGGACGGGTGGCCCGGTCGCCTGGAACAGCGACGGCCTGATGGCGACCCTGGCGATCGGCACGCCCGGCGCCATCGACCTTCGCGATGCTGCGTCCGGCGCCATCGTGCGGACCGTCGACGCTCACCCGGGCCGGGTCACCGATCTGGCATTGAGCGCCGACGGACGCTGGCTGGCCACCGGCGGCGACGATGGTCGGCTCCGACTCTGGGATCCTGCGACGGGCAGACCCGGCGCCGTCATCCAGGGCTCCGGTCCGGTCAGCGACCTGGCCTTCGACGCCCATGGAACCCGCGTGGTGGCCGTCTGGCCGGACGAGATGGTCGTCCGGCTGGTCGAGACGTCAACCGGACGGGAGCTCTGGCGGCACGAGGGCCCGCTGGTGGACGAGCCGACCTCGGGCGGCGGCGTCGCTGGCGCCAGCCCGGCTGCCGACGACGAACCGGCGGTGCCGGGGATCGTCGGCATCAGCCCCGACGGGCGCTACGTCGGCGTCGGCCCGGGTGATGTATGGGTCTACGACTCGGAGACGGGCCGGAGCGCCTTCCATCGCCTCCGCGTCCCATTCGGAGCGGGCGCCGTAGCCTGGAGCCCGGACGGCCGGCTCATCGCCACGGCGGGCCTCGGCGGCGTGGACCTCTGGGACGCCAGCACCGGCGCGCACCTCGACAGTGCGTTCGGCCATGCCTCGGGGCTCGATGTGCTCGCCTGGAGCCCGGACTCGCGCCAGCTGGCCGTCGGCACGGAAGATGCCGACGAGGTCATCGTCTTCGACCAGGCGGACGGACGGCTAAAGGAAACAGAGACGCTCGTCGCCGAGCCGACCAGCCGAGGGGTCGCCAGCCTGGCCTTCTCGTCCGATGGCCGAAGCCTCGTCGCCGGCGCCAAGGATCGCTCGGCGGTCAAGGTCTGGGACGTGACCCTGCCGGGGACCGCCGAGGTGGCGATCCTACCTTCAGCGGGCGGGTTCGGCGACGTGGGCTTCACCCAGGGTGGTCAAGGGCTGGTATCGGTCGACGAGGACGGATTCGCCAGGGTCCACGACCTCGTCTCGGGCGGCTCGCTCGGGGCCTTTTGGGGCGCGAGTCAGAGAGCATGCCTTCGACGTCAGCCCGGACGGGCGCTGGCTGGTCTTCGGCTCCGACACCTGGGACCTGGCCACCGGCGAGCGGCACTTCTCATTCACCGAGCCGCCGTACTGGGATGGTGTGAGCTGGAGCGACGACAGTCAGCTGCTTGCCGTCGCGAACGGGGTCGAAGGGCACGCGCTCGAGATCCTCGATCCCGACGGTCGGCCGTTGGCGATCCTTCCGGAGCGCGACGGGTACGAGACGGTGGCCTCGCGGTTCACGCCCGGGGGAGATCGCCTCGTGACCATGGAGACGCTCGACCCTGACGGTCGCCCGCCAGCCGGGCGGCTCTCGGTCTGGGACTGGCGTCGCGGCAAGGTCCTCCGAACGATAGACACGCCCTACGCTCAGGACCTGGACCTCGATCCGACGGGCCGATACGTTGCCACGGGCTTCGGTCCGGTGGCGATCTGGGACCTGAGACGGGCACGCACCGTGAGTCGAGGCCGTGGAATCGGGCGGAGGTCGCGTTCAGCCCGGACGGGTCGCTGCTGGCCGTGCCGTAGCAGTCGACGGTCCACCTCTACGGCACCTCGACCGGCGAGGCTCGGCTCGTGCTCGGCGGTGGTCATGGTCCGATCGCACGGTCGCCTTCAGCCCCGACGGCTCGATGCTCGGCCGGCGACGGCACCGACGGGCGTGGGTCTGGGCGCTCGACCTCGACGACCTGGTCGCCGTCGCGCGGCGTGAGCTGACGCGCGATTGGACCGACGACGAGTGCCGTCGCTACCTGCGCCAGGAGCGCTGCTCGCCCTAGAGTCGGTCTGAGGCCCGGTGCGCCCGAGCACCACCAGCGTTTGACGGTCCAGAGGGTCGGACCTACAATCCGCCGACATTCGGACTCCTGGCCACGGCAGACGCCGAGGATCGGGGGTTCGTCCGTTTATCAGCGTCCGGCGCCCGCTCGGGCACGAGTCCTCGGTCCGGAGCCCAGACGTGAATCCGAAGCCCAGCTACGTCACCCGCGAGGGGATGGAAAAGCTCCGCGTGGAGCTCGACGAGATGGTCAACGTGCGGCGCGCCGGAGGTGGCCACCCGCATCCAGGAGGCCAAGGAGCACGGCGACATCACCGAGAACGCCGAGTACGAGGACGCCAAGAACGAGCAGGCGTTCGTCGAGGGGCGGATCCAGTCGCTCTCGGCGCTGATCAAGAACGCCGTCATCATCGACGAGAACCACTCCACCGACCCACGTCCAGATCGGCTCGACGGTGGAGCTCGAGGGCGAGCGACGGGCAAGCGAGACCTACACCATCGTGGGCTCGGCCGAGGCGTCGCCGCGGAAGGCCGCATCTCCAACGAGTCGCCCGTCGGCCGGGCGCTGCTGGGCAAGAAGAAGGGCGACAAGGTCACGGTCGTCGGTCCCGCCGGCGACCGACTACCGATCGTGGCATCGACTGATCGTCGGCAGCGGCTGCAGCCGGCCGGCTTCCGGCGAGGCGCTCGCGCGATGTTCTGGGCCGACGAGCTGGCGGCGTCGGTCGACGGGCCCCAGGTCGTCAACGACTCCAAGACCCCGTCGGGCACCGTCCACGTCGGCAGCCTGCGCGGCGTCGTGCTGCACGACGCCATCCGCGCGCGCCCTGCGCCGAGCGCGGGCACGCCGGTCGCGTTCCGCTACGGCGTCGAGGACCTCGACCCCATGGACGCCCAGGCGCTGCTCACGCCGGACGCCGTCGAGCGCTACATGGGCGTGCCCCTCGCGCACGTGCCGGCGCCGGAGGGCAGCGAGCGCCGCCAACTACGCGCGCCACTTCGTGGGCCTCTTCCTGGGCACCTTCGCGGGGCTCGGCATCCACCCCGAGCTCTACTGGATGAGCGAGCAGTACGGCGACGGCGGCGATGGACCCCTACATCGCGCGCGCGCTCGACCAGGCGGACGTCGATCCGGGAGATCTACCGCACGGTGAGCACGGTCGAGCATCCCGGCCGACTGGCTGCCGGTGCACGTCATCTGCGAGAACTGCGGCCGGATCGGCACCACGCTCGCCACCGACTGGGACGGCCAGCGACGGTCGCCTACGAGTGCCGCGCCGACCTCGTCGACGTGGGCGACCGGCTGCGGCATCGACGGGTCGCGTCTCGCCGTTCGGCGGGCCGCGCCAAGCTGCGTCTGGAACGTCGACTGGGCGGCGCGCTGGGGCCTGGTCGGCGGCGACCATCGAGGGCTGCGGCAAGGACCTCGCCACGACGGGCGGCTCGCGCGACCGCGCCGACGCCATCAGCCGCGCGGTCTTCGAGCGCGAGCCGCCGCTCAACGTGCCCTACGAGTTCCTCAACATCGGCGGCAAGAAGATGAGCACCTCGCAAGGGCACCGGCGCCGCGGCCCACGAGATCGCCGACATCCTGCCGCCCGAGCTGCTGCGCTTCCTGTTCCTGCGCCACAAGCCCGGCGCGGCCATCGAGTTCGACCCGGAGGGCGACACCATCCCCGGGCTGTTCGACGAGTTCGACCGCATCGCCGCGCGCCGTCGCCGGGCGAGCCGGTGCGCGGCGAGCTGCCGCCGGACCCGGAGCGCATCTTCCGCGCAGAGCCTGGTCGACCCGACGCGCGACCTGGCCGCCGAGGCCGCCCGCTTCCGGCCGGCCTTCCGCCACCTGGCGCTGCTCGTCCAGGTGCCCGGCGTCGACGTCGAGGAGCGCATGGCCGCCGAGAAGGGCGCGCCGCTCGACGCCGCCGAGCGCGGCCATCCTCGACGAGCGCGTCGCGCGTCGCGCGGGCCTGGCTGGACGAGTTCGCGCCCGAGCGCTACCGGGTCAGCGGTCCGCGCGACTGCCTGCCGGAGGCCGTCGCCGCGCTCGACCGAGGCGCAGCGCGTCTATCCTGGCCGCCCTCGCCGATGCCGCCGAGGCCGAGCGCCCGGCCGCCGGCGACGCCTGGCAGGACCTCATCTTCCGCACCGCCCAGGCGCGCGGCGCTGTCGTCGGCCGAGGCGTTCGCGGCGCTCTACGCGGCGTTCCTGGGTCGCGCCAACGGGCCCCGCGCGGGCTGGCTGCTGGCGAGCCTGGAGCCGGGCTTCGTGCGATGGCGCGCACTGCGCGCGGTCGCGGCCGGAGGTCTGCCGCGACGTCGGCGTGACCGTCGGCGGAGGCCGGCGCATGAGCGTCGGCCTGCAGCGCCTGCGCGACGACGCCTGACGCGTCCGCGCCAGGGCGCCATCGACAAGGGCGAGGACCCCGACGCTCGTCGACGAGCCGTCGCGCCTCGATGCCCGCCGCCGCGAGGCTGCACGGGCGAGGCGGACGGGCTGCGCGCCGAGCGCAAGGCGAGCTCAGCGAGCGGATCGGCGCGGCCATCAAGGGCGGGGCCGACCCCGACGGGACCCGAGGTCGGCGGCCTGCGCGCGCGCTCGACGGCGCTCGGGCGCCGCATCGAGGACCTCGACGCCGACGCTCGCCGAGGCCCAGGCGCGAGCTCGACGACCTGCTGCTGCGCATCCCCAACCCGCCCGACCCGGGCGTGCCCGTCGGCGGCGAGGAGGCCAGCGTCATCGTGCGCAGCGTGGGGCGAGCCCGCGCGCCGCACGTGCGCCTCGGACGGCTCGAGCCGGACGCGCAAGCCGCACTGGGAGGTCGCCGAGGCGCTGGGCATCATCGACCTCGCGGCGGGCGCCAAGGTCACCGGCTCGGGCTTCCCGCTCTACCGCGGCGCCGGCGCCGCGCTCCAGCGCGCGCTCATCGACTTCTTCCTCGAGCCTCCACACCCGCGAGCACGGCATGACCGAGATCTGGCCGCCGGTCGTGGTCAACGCCGCGTCCGCACGCGGCACCGGGCAGATCCCGGACAAGGAAGACCAGATGTACGTCGTCACGCGCGACGAGCTGTACCTGGTGCCCACCGCCGAGGTGCCGGTCACCAACATCCACCGCGACGAGATCATCGAGGCCGACCGGCTGCCCATCCGCTACGTGGCCTACTCGCCCTGCTTCCGGCGCGAGGCCGGCGCGGCCGGCGCAAGGACACGCGCGGCATCCTGCGCGTCCACCAGTTCGACAAGGTCGAGATGGTCTGCTTCGAGCGCCCGGCCGACTCGGACGCGACGCTCGAGTGGCTGACCGGCGCGGGCGGAGGTCGTGCCTCCAGCGGCTGGGCCTGCCCTATCGGGTCAAGCTCATGGCGACCGGCGACATGGGCTTCACGCAGGCCAAGAAGTACGACCTCGAGGTCTGGGCGCCCGGCGTCGAGGACTGGCTGGAGGTCAGCTCGGTCTCGAACTTCCGCGACTACCAGGCCCGACGCATGAACATCCGCTGGCGGCCCGAAGCCGGGCGCCAAGCCGGAGATCCTGCACACGCTCAACGGTTCGGGGCTCGCCCTGGCGCGGACCGTGGCGGCCATCCTGGAGGTCTACCAGCAAGCGGACGGAAGCCTGCGCGTGCCGGCTGTCCTGCAGCCACACATGGGCGTAGACTCGATCCCTGCCTGACCTGGGCCAGCCCGGGAGGCCTGGAGGAGAGGATCACCGGATGACGATGGCGCCCGGGTTCGGCCTGGAGCCGACCGCACCGACCCCGCACCCAGCGGGCGGACCACCGCTGCCCCCGGCCACTCAGTCGCCGTCCGAACCCGACCTTGGCAGTCGGGGGCTTCGGCTGATCGCCTATATCCTCGACGGGCTGCTCATCAGCTTCTTCATCGGCGCCATCCTGATCGTGCTGGTCTTCATCGGTGCCTTCCTCGGCCAGACGCTGCAGAACCTGCTGGTGATCGTCGGCGCGGCGATCACCGTCGCGATCTCGATCGGCTACTTCCCGTTCTTCTGGTCGCGCGACGGCCAGACGCTGGCGATGATGCCTCTCGGCCTGCGGGTCGTCGACGAGAAGTCGGGCGAGATCATCTCGCTCGGCCGAGCGTTCCTGCGGCTGATCGGCTTCTTCATCGACAGCATCATCCTTGGCATCCCGTTCGGATACCTCTGGGTCTTCGTCGACAGCAGGCGTCGCGCATGGCACGATCTGATCGCGGGGACCATCGTCATCGGGGAGAAGTAGCCATGACCATGGAACCGAACCAGTCCGGCCAGCCCGAGCAGCCCGAGCCCGAAGCACCAGCTGAGGCCGACGTCCAGCCGCCCATTGCAGCCGAAGTTGCGCCGTCGGAGGCCGTGACCGAGTCAGCCACTACGCCCGCCCCGAGCCAGCCGGAGCCGATCGGCCGCCCCCGAGCCAGCCGCTGCGGCCCAAGCTGCGCCCGCTGAGGCAGCGCCGATCGCCGCGGCGCCCGTTGCTGCGGCGGCGACAGCGGCACCGCCCAGCGCTCCGCCGACCGCCCCGCCGGCATGGCAGCCGCCGGCCGTCCCAGCGGGACCGTTTCCGGGCGTGCGGTTCGCCGACCACGGCGCACGCCTGATCTCATTCATCCTCGACCACCTGATCATCCTCGGCATCAGCATCGTGATCCTGGCAGCGTTCCTGATCGTGGCCGGGATCTTCGCCGCCATCGGCGTGGACTTCCTGGCGGCCACATCCGTGATCGCGGCGATCGTCGGCTTCTTCGTCGTCTACTTCGTCTACTTCCCGTATTTCTGGACGAAGGACGGCCAGACGCTCGGCATGCGGCCTTTCAAGCTCCGCGTGGTGATGGACAAGGACGGCGGCAAGGTCACCATGGGGCCGGCCATCCTGCGCCTGGTCGGCTACTGGATCGACCAGATCATCTTCTACCTGGGGTATATCTGGGTCCTCGTCGACAACCGCCGTCGCGGCTGGCACGACCTGATCGCCGGTACGGTCGTCATCCAGGAGGACTAGCGCCGCGCCCCGGTCGGACACGATCGTCCTCCTGGGCTCGTCCAGCCCGCCAGGTCTGGTCGCGGCGTGTCGGTCGGTCAGCGGTCGGCGACGATGACCAGCAGGATGACGAAGATGAGCGATGCGGCGGCGATGAGCAGCAGCCACCAGCCGACCTCGAGCAGGGCGTGCGCGTCGCGCCGTCCCGGTCTCGTGCTGGTGCCGGTCTCCGCGGATGGCGATGCCCCGACAGCCGAGCCGTCGACCGCGCCATCGTCGGTCTCCCAGGTGCCGAGCCCGCGCGACTCGTCATAGCGGGCGCGACGCGCAGGATCCGTGAGCCAGTCACGCGCCACGTTCAGGCGCTTGGCTTGATCCCCATCGTTGTCGACTAACGCCGACACGTCCGGGTGTACCTGTCGAACGGCGTCGCGATGCGCCGCGCGGATGGCGTCGGCATCGGCGTCGGGCGCCAGACCAAGCTCGGCGTAGAGGTCGAAGTCGGGGATCGACTCGGGCATCGAGCGCAGGATAGTCGCCGGCCAGCAGGGGCCTGCCCGGTACCATCCCCGTGTGGAGACGACCGCCCCGGCCATCCTCGAGATCGGCATCGTCCTGCTGGCCGCCGTGGCCGCCGGCTTCCTTGCGCGTCGAGTCGGCCTGCCGGCGGTCGTCGGCTATCTCCTCGTCGGGCTGCTGGTCTCACCGTTCACGCCGGGCTACGTCGCCGATCCTGAGCAGCTCCACCTGCTGGCCGACGTCGGTGTCGTGCTGCTCCTCTTCGAGGTCGGCATCGAGGTCGACCTGCGGACGTTGCGCCGCGAACAGCGCGCCCTCTTCTGGGTCGCCCCGGTCCAGATGCTGGTGACGACCCTCATCGGCGGGGCCGTCTTCCTGGTCCTGGGTTTCGCGCTCATCCCGGCCGCCATCCTGGGCCTGTGCGTGGCCTTCAGCTCGTCGGTCGTGGTCGTCAACATCACGCGCAGCCGGCGGCGCACGACCGACCTCCAGACCGAGCGATCGATGCTCGGCTGGGCGGTCCTCCAGGACGTGACCGGCGTGGTCGCCGCAGGCGTCCTGCTGGCTGGGCTGGCCCTCGGCGGACGGCCGGTGACCGATGCCCTCTTCGGCCTGGTGGCCTTCGCGCTTTTGGCACTGGTCACGGCCCGGGTGCTGCCGCTGCTCCTGGCAGGCCTGCGGCACGAGCACGACCTGTTCCTGATCACGTCGGTCGCCAGCGGCCTGGCGCTGGCTGGCGTCGGTGCGGTCGTCTTCGGCGTGCCGCTCGCCCTGGCCGCATTCGTGGGCGGCCTGGCCATCACCGAAAGCCCCGTGGCCGCCGAGGCGCGCCGCCGCCTGCTTCCGTTCCGCGATCTTTTCGCGGTCCTCTTCTTCGTCGCCATCGGCACCCTTGTCGACCCCGGCGACCTGCTCGTCGGGCTGCCGATGCTGGGCGTCTTCCTGGTCCTCATCGTCATCGCCAAGGGCGCTGTCGCGTACGGCCTCGCGCGCGTCGCTCGGCTGCCCGCCCGCCCGCTGCAGCTGGCGGTCGGGCTCGGCCAGATGGGCGAGTTCGGCTTCGTCATCGGCTCCGCGCTCGTGACCGCCGGCGCCATCACGGGGTCCGACTATGTCGCCCTGCTGGCAGCCGTCGTGGTCAGCATCGCCGGCTCGGCCATCCTGGTTCGCCCGGTCGTGCCCGGCGGGCGCCCGGATGCCGCCGCGGGCGGGTCCGGGACGAACGTCCGCTTCCAGGCAGACGCGTAGACTCCGACCGACCGACTGCACGAGACGGTGCGGCGATCGGCACCCGATCGAGGAGGAGGATCGCCATGACCCTGGGACCAGCTTTCGGCGCGCCACCGCCGAGCGACTTCAACGAACCTCACGACATCCACCACGGGCCCGCGCCGATGGATCCCGTCGAGCACGATCACGATCACGATCTCGACCACAGTCACGACCACGACCACGACCACGACCAAGACCACGCGGCCGCTTCGAGCTCGGCGACCGAGTCCGCCCCCGACGAGCAGCCCAAGGGCCTCAGCCGCTGGTTCGGCTGGCTTCGGCGCTCAGGCTGACGCTATCCTCACCTCCGGAGAGGTGGCCGAGTGGTTGAAGGCAGCGGTCTTGAAAACCGCCGGGCGAAAGCCTCGTGGGTTCGAATCCCACCCTCTCCGCCATGTCACCGGGCTCGATCTCGGCTGCGCAACTCTGGCGCTAGAGTTTGGTGAGCCGCGCATACACGAACGACTGCGGCACGCCTGAGGGCGTCACGTGGAGATAGGGCTCGCTGGCTTCGAGCCGGAATGCCGGGCCGAGCTCTCGCGCAAGGGCAGCCGCGTCGTAGCGACAGACCGGCAGCCCACTGCACCGTTCGGGTCCGTCGGGAGCGAAGGTGGCCACCAGCGCTGTCCCGCCGTCCTCGATCGTCCGCGTCGCCAGCGCGACATAGGCGGCCCGATCCGCGGGCTCGGTCAGGAAGTGGAACACCGCGCGGTCGTGCCACACGTCGAATCGACCGATGTCATGTGCAGTCGTCACGTCGGCGACGATCCAGGTCACACCATCTGCGCGTTCGCCGAGGCGGTCACGCGCGACGGCCAGGCCGGCCTCGGCGATGTCGAGCACCGCGACGCGGATCCCTTCGTCGACCAACGAGTCGACGAGCGAGGAAGCGCCGCCGCCGACATCGATGACACTCCGCGCGCCACGCTCCAGTGCCTCGGCGACGAGCCGGCGCGACATCGACGGATCGGCCTCGTACCAGCCGACGCTGTCCGCTGCGCGTGTGGCGTACTGACGTTGCCAGTGCGCCGCCGCCGTCATCCGATGAGGTGTGTCGGTCGGGTCGCCGGTCGGCGGAGTCATCGGTTCGCTATCCGTGCTGAGCGTGGACGACGGCGTGGCCCAGGCCACGCGAGATCAGCCAGCGGGGCGGTGCGGGCCGCCCGGCGGAATGGGAGGCCGCCGGCGAGCAGCGGTCGCATCGTCAGGCCGTAGCCGAATGCGAACGCGAGCACGATGGCCAGGACGATCGATGGCAGGTCGTGCCAGCCAAGTGCGGTGGCGATGACCAGTCCCAGGATCTCGCCGATCGCGCAGCCGGTGAGGCAGTGGACCGTGGCCTGGAAGGCGAATCGGTCGAGCGACTGGGCAGGCGCGTGTTCCATACTCTTGGGGAGTATACGGAAGGTGCAAAGGAGAGCCTAGGTCGCGGGCGGGATCCGTTCCGTCTAGCGCCCGAGCCGGGCGACGCGTCCGGCGGCCGAGAGGACCCGTCGCGCGGTCGTCGGGGAGACCCGCGAGATGGCTTCCAGGGTCGACGCCAGCTCGTCCTCGGGGAGCTGCGCGAACAGGCGCAACAGCCGATCGAGCGACTCGTCCGGCATCCGCGCCAGCACGGCGAAGCCACGCGCGATCTCCGACGACTCCGCCCGGGCGACCACCCCGACCGCGCGATCGAAGAGCCGCACGAAGCCGTGGAAGTCCTCGAGCCAGCTGCGCAGAGCGAGCACCTCGGTGTCACCGGGCGTCTCGGCGGCGACGGCGTCGGCGCTGGCCATGGCTGCCTCGATGAGCGGCAGCACGGGGTCCGTCTCACGCTGCTTGCGCTGCTCGGCGATGCGCTGGAACCAGACCCAGTGATCGCCGACCTTCATGTAGGCCACGGCGCTCGGCCCGCGCCGGCCGACCCGAACGGGATCGGCGATGCGCTCGATGAGCCCCCACTCCTCGCACTCGGCGAGGGCCAGGCTGGCCGCCCGATGGCGACAGCCCCAGCGCCTCGCGGACCTCGCGCTCGGTCAGCGGCCCGGGATGCGCCAGGATGTAGCCGTGCACGCGGGCGACCGACGGCGGCACGCCCCACGCGGCCCCCATCTCGCCCCACGCGTCCGCAAAGGCCAGGCGGATCGCTTCGGCCGATGGCGACGGCGGCTGGGTCCGAGGGTTGGCGGCGAGGGCGGTGGTGGCCATGCCTCGTGACGATAGCAGGGTCCCGCCCGTCTGATAGGGCCACAGGTAGCAAGTTTTGGCCGAGATGACGTGCCGCGGTCTGAGACGATCAGAAGGCCCCGCTTGGATGGGCACGGCGGTCGCCCGCTCACCGCGGCACGATGTACCGTCACGCGATGAAGCCACGAGAAGGCCATGATCTGCGCCCGATGGTCGGGCTGTGACGAGCGCCATCGAGTACGAACGATCGCTCCGGATCGAGCCACTCACACCTGAGCGCTGGCCGGACCTGGAGAGGCTCTTCGGCAAGGGCGGCGCGTCGTACGGCTGCTGGTGCATGTTCTTCCGGCGAACCAGCACCGAGATGTCTGTGGCCAAGGCCGCCGACAACAAGGCCGACCTCGAGGTCCTCGCCGCCGCCGAGCCCGCGCCCGGCCTGCTCGCCTACGAGGGCCACGATGCCGTGGGCTGGGTGGGGCTCGGGCCTCGAGCCAGCTTCGCTCGCCTGGTGCGCTCACGGAATCTCAAGCCGGTCGACGACCTGCCGACGTGGTCGGTCGTCTGCTTCTACGTCGCCCGCCGACGGCGTGGCGAGGGCATCGCCCGCAGCCTGCTCAATGGCGCCGTCGCCTACGCGCACGCGAACCGCGCGCCAGCCATCGAGGGCTATGCCCGCGATGCGAGCGACATCCGACTGAGTCCCGACGTCGCCTATCCAGGCACCGTCGGGCTCTTCGAGAGTGCCGGCTTCCGGGAGATCGCCCGCTACCTGCCGCCCGGCGGCGGCACGGCCAGGGTCACGATGCGGCGAGAGCTCGACGCAACCTCAACCACCGGCTGAACGTCTGACCGGCTGCCATGGCATCGCGAACCCCGCTCGCCCGATTCCTTCCGATCCTGCTCGCCGGCGCGCTCGCGACCGCTTGTGCGGCCAGCGCGGTCGTGCCTCCGCCGGAGATGGCGCCATCGCCCAGCCCGACGACGTCGCAGCGCTCGCCATCGACGAGTGGCACCGCGGGCGTCACGACGCCCGACCCGACCACGGAGACGCCGACCCCGACGCCTGTCGTCCGTCCCACTGCAACGCCGGATCCATCGCCGCCAGCGGCGGTCGAACCCGTCCTCGACCCACCGATCGTGCGCCACGGGCCGTTCGCGATGGACCTCTACCGCAAGAATGACGCCGTGACCGAGGCCACCAAGTGGTACTGCGTGCCGGCCGCGATGCTGACGATGATCAACATCATGTCGCGCGGCGCCGAGCATTCGCGCGACGCACAAAAGGAGCTCTACCAGCTCGCGCGACAGCTCTCGACCAAGACTCTGGTGGGCAAAGGCGCCGAGCCCATCGGCTGGGCGCGGGGCCTCCAGCAGCTCGGCTACGGTGGCTACGAGGTCGGTGTCTTCGCGACCCGCCGCCAGGCGGTCCAGGCCGCTGCCAAGGCGATCCGCTTGACCGGCCGACCAGCCGGAGTGCTCGTCTGGCGCGGCGCCCACTCGTGGGTCATGTCGGGCTTCCGGGCGACCGCCGATCCCGCAGCGACGGACGACTTCACTGTCACCGACGTCGACATCGAGGACGTCTGGTATCCCTATGTCAGCTCGATCTGGGGCGCGTCCCGGCCGCCGAACGCGCTGGTGCCCGTCTCCAAGCTCAAAGAGGACTGGCTGAAATGGCGCCGCCCGACCCGGCGCTACCCTGGCATGGACGGCCGGTTCGTGACCATCCTGCCGATCGACCGTGAGGTGCAGCCATGACCGACCAGCCCGGCGCGGAGCCGCGCAAGCCCGTCTGCCCGATGTGCGGCAATGGCACCTTCCGCCAGGAGCGGGGCAAGTTCGACAGCGAATGGGGCATCACCGCCCACCGCGTCCTGTTGCTCATCTGCGAGCGCTGCGCCTATGTCCTCGCATTCTACGAAGGCAACACGATCTTCGACTTCGATTGATGCTCCGGTGCGGACACGCGTTCGGACCCGCCGGCGTTGCCCTGACGCTTGACACCCTTCTCGCTGCTCGGCCTATACTCCGCGTCCGAACTGAAGACGGGCGATGAACGGGACGAGTATCCGTCGATCCCTCGGCACAGAGAGCCGGCGGCTGGTGGAAGCCGGTACGAGGACGATGGCGAATGGACCCGGGAGCCTCCGGACCGAACGGCCGCGACGGTGCGCACGCAGCGCGACGAAGCGGACCCAGTAGGCTCCGGCGCAGTGCGCCAGCGATATCACGGCAGCACCGATCGACCGAAGGGTCCGTCGGCCAAGAGCGCGGCACCCGGCCGACCGGGCGCCGAATGCGGGTGGCACCGCGGAAGGTCTCGACCTTGCGTCCCGGCAGTGGACGGAAGGTCGTACTGATTCTGCGGAGGTCCGACAGCACGAGATGACGATGACGAGCCCGCTCAGCGTGGCCGAGGTCAAGCGCCTGGCGGGCAACGCCGACACGATCCTCCTGCGCGCCAGGCGTGACGCGGACCTGGAGACGCCGGTCGGGGCCTTCCTGCGCATGGACGACGGCGGACCCGCATACCTGCTCGAGTCGGTCGAGGGCGGCGAGCGCGTCGGGCGCTACTCGTTCCTCGGCGTCGGCCCGCGGCGGACGCTGGAGGTTCGGGGCACGACCGCGCACATCGTCGTCCGGCCGCTGTCCGAGGACGTCTTCCACGCCGGGCTGCCGAGCGAGACGCTCGAGGTGCCGGACCCCATCGCCGCCATCCGGGCCTTCGTGCCGCGACGGAACGTGGTGCCGCTCGAGGGCATGCCGCGCTTCACCGGCGGTGCCGTCGGCGCCCTGGCCTACGACGCCGTCAGCCAGTTCGAGCCGGTGCCGCTGCCCGACGTCGACCACCTCGGTGTGCCGACCGCGGCCTTCCTGGAGACCGACCTCGTCCTCGTCTTCGACCACCTGACCCACACGCTGAGCGCCATCGCTTCGCTCCAGACCGCGCCGCCCGACCTCGAGGGCCGCTACCGGATCGCCGAGCGAGCCATCTTCGAGGCGCTCGAGCGGACCGCCCGACCCTCGGCCGCCGAGCTGCTCCCGACCCCGAGCGCCCGCCCCGGCGCTGGTCGGTCGGTGCCCCTCGAGCTCGAAAGCCCGATCGAAGCCAGCCTCGGCCGCGAGGCCTATGAGGCTGCCGTCGTCCGGGCCAAGGACGCCATCGCGTCCGGCGAAGCCATCCAGATCGTGCTCGCCCGCCGGCAGTCGTTGACCCTGCCGCGGGGCGCCGACGGTCGGAGCCTCGACGGCGTCGGCCTCTATCGCGCGCTTCGCCGCGTCAATCCCAGCCCGTACCTCTTCTTCGTGCGCACCGCGGACTACGAGGTCGTCGGCGCCAGCCCGGAGCTGCTCCTGCAGGTCGATCGCGACCGGATGACGACCCACCCCATCGCCGGCACACGGCCGCGTGGCATCGACGACGCCGACGACGAGCGCATCGCCGACGAGCTCCAGCGCGACCCCAAGGAACGCGCCGAGCACGTGATGCTCGTCGATCTCGGCCGCAACGACCTCGGTCGCGTAGCGCGGCCGGGGACGGTGGCCGTGACGCGCTACATGGAGGTCGAGCGCTACTCCCACGTCCTGCACCTGGTCTCGCACGTCGAGGCGCGCCTGCGTCCGGACCTCGACGCCCTTGATGCCCTGAAGAGCGTCTTCCCGGCCGGCACCCTCTCCGGCGCGCCGAAGGTGCGCGCCATGCAGCTCATCGCCGAGCTGGAAGGCGAGCGGCGCGGCCTCTACGGTGGCGCGGCAGGCTATGTCGGCTACGACGGCAACCTGGACACGGCCATCACGATCCGCTCGGCCGTGCTCAAGGACGGCGTCGCGCACATCCACACGGGCGCCGGCATCGTGGCCGCATCCGTGCCGGAGCGGGAGTTCGAGGAGACCGAGCACAAGGCCGCCGCGATGCGCCGCGCAATCGAGCAAGCCGCCGAGACACTGGCTGCCGAGCCCGCGGCCGGCCCGTCGACCGCCTCAGCGCCCGACGGGGCGCCGACCGGTTTGCCCCCCGAGGGGGCGCCCGCGTGATCCTGGTCATCGACAACTACGACAGCTTCACCTTCAACCTCGTCCAGGCGCTCGAGGCTGCCGGCGCGCGCCTGATGGTCGTGCGCAACGACCGTATCGACAGGGCGGGCATCGAGCGACTGGCCACCGAGGGGACACCGACCGCCGACCTCGATCCGATGCTTGGCGCAGGGCAGACGTCTGGCGCCGCAGGGGCTGGCGCCGAGGTCTCCGACGAGCGCGAGCCGATGGCCGGCATCGTCATCTCGCCCGGACCGGGCAACCCGGGTACGGCCGGCGTCTCGGTCGCGACCGTCGAGGTCGCCGCCGAGCACGGCATCCCGCTACTTGGCGTCTGCCTCGGGCACCAGAGCTTCGCGGCCGCCTTCGGTGGCCGCGTGGTCCGCGCGCCGACCCTCGTCCACGGTGAGGCCAGCCAGGTCTTCCACGATGGCGCGGGCCTGCTGGTCAACCTGCCGTCGCCGTTCATGGCGGCGCGCTACCACTCGCTGTGCGTCGACGAATCGAGCCTGCCGTCGGAGATCGAGGTCACCGGTCGCACGGAGGACGGCGTGGTCATGGCGATGCGCCACAAGGGCCTGCCGATCGAGGGTGTCCAGTTCCATCCCGAGTCGGTGCTCACGCCGGACGGGCCGCACCTGCTGGCCAACTTCCTTCGCCTGACGGGCCAGGGAACAGCCGGCATCCTCGAGGGCGCGGACGGCGTCGGCTTCGCCACGCGCGGGCTGGTGGAGTCGCGCCGATGAGCGAGGTCGTCCGGGCCGCCCTCTCGGCTGTCGTCGACGGCGAGACGCTCAGCCTCGAGCAGGCTCGCGATGCGATGGGTGCGGTCATGGATGGCGAGGCCACGCCCGCCCAGCTCGGTGCGCTCCTGGTCGCGCTTCGCATGCGCGGCGAGACCGTCGACGAGCTGGCCGGCTTCGCGACCGCGATGCGGGAGCGCGTCCTGCGGGTCGAGGCGCCCGAAGGCGCCATCGACGTCGTCGGCACGGGTGGCGACAAGAGCGGCACGTTCAACATCTCGACCGCGGCGGCTATCGTCGTGGCAGCAGCCGGCGTGCCCGTCGCCAAGCACGGCAACCGCGCCATCACATCCGCCTCCGGTTCGTCGGATGTCCTCGACGCGTTGGGCATCGTCATCCACCAGTCGCCCGACGAGGCCGCCGAGTCGCTGCGCGAGGATGGCTTCGCCTTCCTCTTCGCACCCAGCTTCCACCCGGCGATGATGCATGCCGGTCCGACACGCCGAGAGATCGGCGTCCGGACCGCATTCAACCTCATCGGCCCGATGACCAACCCGGCCGGCGTCTCGCGCCTCGTCGTCGGCGCCGGCGATGCCACGGTGGCGCCGAAGATGGCCGACGTGCTCCAGCGCCTGGGCATCGAGCGGGCCTTCGTCGTCCACGGCGAGGGCATCGACGAGCTGCCGCTCGATGGCAGCGGCGTGCGCTATGACGTGACGCCAGACGCGGTCACACGCAGCGAGATCGTGCCCGAGTCCGTCGGCCTGGCTCGCGCGCCGCGCGGAGCGCTGGCCGGCGGCACGCCGGTCAAGAACGCGGGCATCGTCGAGGCCGTGCTGCGCGGCGTCACGGGACCCCATCGGGACGTCGTGCTGCTCAATGCCGGGGCTGCCCTGGAAGTCGCCGGTCTCGCGACGTCCCTTGGGGATGGCGTGGCGCTCGCGGCCGCGACCGTCGATTCGGGGGCGGCTGCGGATCGACTGGAACGGCTCCGTTCACGGCGGCTCCGGGTCGAGGCGGCACGAGAGGCTGCGGCTCGGAGTGCCGCGGCCGCCCCCGGCGTGATGAGCGCCTCATGACCGCCGTCGCGCCGCGCTCGCGTCGTTCGAGCCGCACGGCCGAACGTCTTGGCGTGCTGGCCGAGATCGCCGTACGGCGCCGCACGGACGTCGCGGCGGAGCTGGCCGGCCGGACCTTCTCCGAGCTGCGCCGCGAGGCTGCAGCTGCTGCAACGCCGCGAGATGCGCTCCGGCCGCTGCTGCAGCCGGGACTCCACCTCATCGCCGAGGTCAAGCGCCGCTCGCCATCGGCCGGAGACCTGGTGGTGCCTTCCAGCGACGTGGTCGCCCGCGCGCGGGCCTACGCCGCGGGCGGCGCGAGCGTCATCTCCGTCCTGGTCGAGCCGCATTGGTTCGGTGGCTCGCTTGCCGACCTGACGGCGATCCGGTCGGCGGTGACGGTACCGGTGCTGGCCAAGGAGTTCGTTGTCGATCGCCGTCAACTGCCGATGCTGCGCGCGGCCGGCGCGGATCTCGTCCTCCTGATCGCCGCGCTCCATCGCGTCGCCGCGCTGCGCTCCCTGGTGCGCGCCGCGCGCGATGTCGGCCTCGAGCCGCTGGTCGAGGCCCACGATCGCCGCGAGCTCGACCGCGCCCTGGCGACAGAAACGCGTCTGATCGGGCTCAACAACCGCGACCTGCGGACGCTGGCGGTAGACCCGGAACACGCCGTCCGCCTGCGTGCGGAGGTGCCCGACGATCGGCTCGTGGTCGCCGAATTTGGCGTGCACGAACCGGCCATGGTCGCCGGCTGGCGCGCGGTCGGCTTCGACGCCGCACTCATCGGCGAGGCGCTGATGGCGACGGGCGACGACCCGGCCGCCATCCGCGCCCGGACGGCTGCCTTTGTGGCGGCCGGTCGACCGTCGTCCCCGACCGAGGATCCAGCCGCGGCCGATCGGGCGCCATCGGTCAAGATCTGCGGCGTGACGGATGTCGCCGGCGCCCTCGCCGCGGTCCGTGCCGGCGCCGATGCCATCGGCCTCAACTTCGTGCCCGGAACGCCGCGCGCCCTCGACGAGCGCACCGCCGCCGGCATCGTCGCCGCCGTACGGTCGGCCGCCAGCCCGGCCCCGTTGATCGTCGGCGTCGTCGTCGATCGCGACCCCGATGACGCCAACGGCCTCGCGCTCCGCCTCGATCTCGACGCGCTCCAGCTGCACGGCGCGGAGCCGCCGGATACGATCGGTCGATACGCGCGGCCGGCCTGGAAGGTGCTCCACCTGCCTCCCGAGTGCGCCGATGATGCGATCGGGGCCGTGACCGAGGCCGCCGCCGCGACCGTCGAACGCGCGCGGACATACCTGGCCGCCGGGACCGCCAGGATCATGCTCGACACGTCCGGCGGACCGGCCCCGGGCGGGACGGGGCGCCGCGCGGCGACGGAGCTGGCCGCAGCGGTCGCGCGCGAGGTGCCCATCACACTGGCCGGTGGCCTCGATCCGGCCAACGTCGCTGGTGCCGTGCTCGCGATCCCGGCGCGCGGCGTCGACGTTGCGGGCGGCATCGAGCGACGGGCCCGCGACGGGACGATCGCCCGAGATCGCCATGATGGTCGGCCGCGCAAGGACGCCTTCAAGGTCGGGCTCTTCGTGAAGCGGGCTCGCGCAGCCCGGCTCGACCGTCCACAGTCGGCTGCCCGCCCGACGCCCGTGCATCGGGGCCTCCTCGACGTCGACGCTCGGGGTCGATGGGGGGTCGAGGGCGAGTTCGGCGGTCGGTACGTCCCGGAAACGCTGGTCGGTGCCCTCATCGCCCTCGAGCACGCCTGGGACGCCGTCCGCGATGACCCGCGCTTCTGGGCCGAGCTGCGGGAGTTGCGCAGCCACTACGTCGGTGGGCCATCCGCCCTCTACAGGGCCGACCGGCTGGCCGCCGCGCTCGAACGCGCCGCCGGACGCCAGGGAGGCCGACTGCGGCTCTACCTCAAACGCGAGGACCTGAACCACACCGGCGCGCACAAGATCACCAACGCGCTCGGCCAGGCGCTGCTCACCCGGCGGCTCGGCAAGACGCGCGTCATCGCCGAAACCGGCGCAGGCCAGCACGGCGTGGCCACCGCCACAGCCTGCGCCCTCCTCGACCTGCCCTGTGTCGTCTACATGGGCGCCGAAGACGTCCGTCGCCAGGCACCCAACGTGCTTCGCATGCACGCGCTGGGCGCCGAGGTACGGGAGGTCACGAGCGGTTCGGCGACGCTCAAGGACGCCATCAACGACGCCATGCGCGACTGGGTCACGAACGTCCAGACGACGCATTACGTGCTTGGCTCGGCGGTCGGGCCGCACCCATACCCGCGCATGGTCCGCGATCTGCAGCGGGTCATCGGGGACGACGCCGCGGCCCAGCTGCGCT
This sequence comes from uncultured Chloroflexia bacterium, assembly GCA_963833535.1. Taxonomy (GTDB): domain Bacteria; phylum Chloroflexota; class Limnocylindria; order Limnocylindrales; family CSP1-4; genus CSP1-4. Next base: position 397,103 of record CAWHYC010000008.1, read on the forward strand.
GGGTCGAGGGTCGGCTGCCCGACGTCGCCGTCGCCTGTGTCGGCGGCGGCTCCAACGCCATCGGGTTGCTCAGCCGGTTCATCGGCGAGCCGGAGGTCCGGCTCATCGGCGTCGAAGCGGCCGGGGAGGGGGTCGCGACCGGTCACCACGCGGCTGCCCTGGCCGGTGGCTCCCCCGGTGTCCTCCACGGCTCCCGCTCGTACCTGCTCCAGGATCAGGACGGCCAGGTCATCGAGGCGCATTCGATCTCCGCCGGCCTCGACTACCCGGGCATCGGACCACAGCTCTCGGCGCTGTACGTCGCCGGACGCCTGGAGATCCTCGACGCGACCGATGGCGAGGCGATCGATGCCCTCCGCCTGGTGACGCGGAGTGAGGGCATCATCCCGGCGCTCGAGCCGTCGCATGCCGTCGCCGCACTGGGCAAGCTGCTGGCCGGCGTCCGGGGTCACGCACCCGTCGCCGACGATGCCATCGTGCTGCTCGGTCTCTCAGGGCGCGGCGACAAGGACCTCGGCGCGCTGGAGGCCGAGACGTGACCGTCGCGACGGAGCGAGCTGCCATGAACCTGATCGCAGGCACGGACGCGACCGCCGGGGCAGCGCGGATCAGGACGCGGTTCACGGACGCGACAGCGGCGGGTCGGACGGCGCTCATCGCTTACGTCGTGGCCGGCTATCCCGACGCCGAGACGAGCCTGGCGGCGGCGCTGGCGGCCATCGATGCGGGCGCCGACGTGCTCGAGCTCGGGCTCCCGTACTCGGACCCGCTTGCCGACGGCGCCACGCTCCAGCACGCCAGCTCGGTCGCCTTGCGGAGCGGCGCGACCTTCGAACGCTCCCTGGAGCTCCTGGCCCGGGTCCACCGCGCACGACCCGACGTGCCGCTCGTGCCGATGGCGTACGTCAACCAGGCCGTCGGTCGGGACGACCCCGAGAGAGCCCTCCGGCGTCTGGCCGAGGCCGGGGCGAGCGGCCTCATCCTGGCCGATCTGACCATCGACGAGGGCGCAGAGATCGAGGCCGCGGCTCGTGCTGCCGATCTCGCCCTGGTCTATCTGGTCGCCCCCACGACTGCCCCCGATCGACGCACGGCGATCGCTCAACGCAGTGGCGGCTACCTCTACGCGGTCTCCTTCGTCGGCGTCACCGGCGCCAGAAGAACCCTGCCCGCGGGTGTCGGGGCCTTCCTGCACGACGTCCGTGCCCGCAGCCCGATCCCCGTCGCAGCCGGCTTCGGCGTCTCGCGGCCTGCCCACGTTCGTCAGCTCGGCCGGGTCGTCGACGGCGTGATCGTCGGCAGCGCCCTGGTCGACGCGCTCGGGGACGAGGGCGACGTGGGGCGGATGGCGGATCTGGTGCGAAACCTGGCGGCAGCGACAGGGCACGAGACGACGTAGGTCTCGTGGTCCGGGCCGACGCGGTGAGCAGCCCCGATGGCGTCGCCGAGGCTCGCCCTGCCATCGCATCGCGCCACCTGGGGGCCGGCCGTGGGCGGCCCTTCCCCGAGCAGCGGGCGGACAGTGGCGTCGTCCTTCGTCTACCGCCGGAGGGCGCGCAAGCCTGGGACCTCGAGGCGATCCTGGCGCGGTAGGGCGCTCGCCCCGACCGTCATCGCGCATCGCTCCCCCTGGCCCGGCGCCTGGCTGTGTGACGGTCCTGTGACACGAGCCGTGCCTGACGGCGCGGCCCGCTTGACAGATAGGATTTAGTGCTAAATACTCTCGACAGCTCGAACCCGAGCCTCGAACCAGATCGTCCACCAAGGACGAATGAAAGGAACCCAGGGAATGAAGCGCTCCGTGATCATCTCTGTGACTGCGTTGGCCCTCGTCCTCGCAGCGTGCACCAGCGCCGCGTCGCCGTCGCCGGCCCCGGCCACCCCAGCCCCGAGCCCCGAGCTCGGTGACATCGTCGCCACGGCTGATGGCGCCGGCACCTTCAAGACGCTGCTTGCCGCGGCGACCGCTGCCGGCCTCGTCGAGACCCTCCAGGGCGAGGGCCCCTTCACCGTCTTCGCGCCGACCGACGAGGCCTTCGCGGCCCTGCCGGCGGGCACCCTCGACAGCCTCCTGGCTGACCCCGAGGCACTCAAGAAGATCCTGCTCTACCACGTCGTCTCGGGCTTCGTGAAGGCGGCCGACGTCGTCAACCTGACCTCCGCCGACTCGGTCGAGGGCTCGCCCATCGCCATCGCCGTCAAGGACGGCAAGGTCTACCTCAACGATGCCGCCCAGGTCACCGCGACCGATGTCATGGCCTCCAACGGCGTCATCCACGTCATCGACCAGGTCATCCTGCCGCCGGCCGAGTGACCTGATCGTCCCCTCCGTCTCCCGAGGGATGGTGTCCGATCGCCGGGCACCATCCCTCCATCACAAGAGGCCACTCCCATGTCTGCCATCAGCCCTGCCATGACCGGCGCGGTCGCGTCGATACCTGAGTCCAAGGCCACCTCCCTGCGCCGGTGGAACATCGGCGTCGGAACCGTTCACGCCATCCAGGCCGTCGCCGTCCTGGCTCTCGCCACCGCCTTCGTGCTACCGGTCACGGCCAACTTCATCGAGGGTCCGCCCGGCACCCCCGCCGGCGCTCCGACCACGCTCTTCGACGTCTCGGTCGCCTGGGGCGTGGCGCTCTTCCTGTTCCTCTCGGCCGGCTTCCACTGGCTCGTCTCGGCACCCGGCGTCTTCGGCCGCTACATCGCGGGCCTCGACGCTCAGCGCAACTACTTCCGCTGGGCGGAGTACTCGGTCTCCTCGTCGATCATGATCGTGCTCATCGCGATGCTCACGGGCATCAGCGACATCGCGGCGCTCATCGCCATCTTCGCTGCCAATGCGGCGATGATCTTCTTCGGCGCCGTGCAGGAGCGCTACGAGAAGCCGGGCGGCTCCCTGTGGCCGTTCTGGATGGGCTGCATCGTCGGCATCGCGCCGTGGCTCGCCGTCGGCGTCTATCTCGTCTCACCCGGCAGCGCAGCCGAGCCGCCCGCCTTCGTCTACGCGATCTTCGTATCGCTCTTCGTCTTCTTCAACATCTTCGCCATCAACATGTGGCTCCAGTACAAGCGCCTCGGCCGCTGGCGGTCATACACGTTCGGCGAGGCGACCTACTTCATCCTCAGCCTGGTCGCGAAGTCGGCCCTGGCCTGGCAGGTCTTCGCCAGCACGCTGTCCGGCTGATGACGGGCTGCGTGCCATGGCACGATGCGCCCATGGTGTGCAGCTGATGGCCGCTCGTGGGCCCGCCGGGGGCGCCGAGCTGCTGACCCTTCACGAGGTGGCGGACCGCCTTGGTGTGCACTACATGACGGTCTACCGTCACGTCCGCCTGGGGATGCTGCCGGCCCGCAAGGTCGGCGGCTCGTGGCGCATCGATCCGGCTGATGTCACCACGGCGCAACGAACCGGAGGCCCGACCAGCCCACCGGCACCCGGGCTTCCCGCACCACCCTCCATGGCATCGAAGCCTCGGCGACGGGCGCCGTGGGCCGAGCGCCTCGGGCAGCGGATGCTGGCCGGTGACGGCGCAGGCTCGTGGCAGGTCGTCGAGGCGGCCATGGCCTCGGGCATCGAGCCGCAAGACGTCTACGTCGAGGTCCTGGGGCCGGCCTTGCACGGCATCGGCGCGGCCTGGCAGCGGGGTGAGATCGGCATCGAGCAGGAGCACCTCGCCAGCGGCGTGGCGTCCTCGATCGTCGGGCGCATTGGGCCCAGGTTCCGCCGCCGGGGCCGGCACCGGGGCGCGGTCCTGGTGGCGATGCCGGCCGGCGAGCGTCATGGCCTCGGAGTCGCGATGCTCGGAGACATCCTTGCCCAAGCTGGCTACGAGGTCCTCAACGTGGGCCCGGACACGCCGCCGGCGTCCCTGGCCGCCGCGATCGCGGGATGCGACGACCTGGGCGCCATCGTCATCAGCGTGGTCGACTCCACCCGTCTGCCAGGCGCCGCGCGGCTGGTTGCCGCTGCGCGTCGCGCCGATCCGGCGGTGCCCATCGTGGCCGGCGGCTTCGCTGTCCCCGACCAGGCCACGGCGCGGCGCCTCGGCGCCGATGGCTGGGTCGCGGATCCTCGCCGGCTGGCCGCCCTGATCGCCGAGCTCAACGCCCACTGACGAACCTGCCAACCCATCCGTGGTCGCGTACCTCAGCTCGAGCCTGCCGCCGGAGGGTAGCGTCAGCCGCTGAGGGCTCCGAGGACGAGCGCCGCATTCAGGCCGCCGAACCCGAACGAGGTCGAGAGCACGTGCCGATAGGTGCCTTCGCGGCTCTCGAGCATCAGCCCGGGCAGGTGGGCGAGCGCCTCGGGATCGGGATCGACGAGGTTGACGGAGGCCGGCGCCCAGCCGTCGCGGATGGTCAGGGCGGCGATGGCGGCCTCGATGGCGCCCGATGCGCCGAGCGGATGGCCATAGAGCGCCTTCGTGCCGCTGACCGGGACGGTCGCCGCCCGCGGACCGAGTGCCGTGGCGATGGCTCGTGCCTCGGCGACGTCGCCGATCGGTGTCGATGACGCGTGCGCGTTGACGTAGTCGATGGCGGCCGGGTCGACGCCCGCATCGGTCAGGGCGATCGTCGCGGCGCGGGCGGCCTCGCTGCCGTCGCTGCGTGGCTGGACCATGTGGTACGCGTCTGAAGTCGCCCCGTAACCCAGCAGTTCGGCGTACGGGATCGCCCCACGACGCTCGGCGACCTCGGCCGCCTCGAGGACCAGGAGCGCCGCTCCCTCGCCCATCACGAACCCGTCGCGGCCGGTGTCGAATGGCCGGGCTGCGTGGCCGGGATCGTCGTTGTGGCCGAGCGACAGGGCGCGGATGATGTCGAAGGCCCCGAAGGCGAGGGGGCTGAGGGGGATCTCGCAGCCGCCCGCGATGGCGGCGTCGACCCGGCCCTCGCGCAGATCGCCGAGCGCCTCGCCCAAGGCCACCGCTCCCGACGCGCAGGAGTTGGCGGTCGACAGGATCGGGCCGCGCACGCCGAGCGCGATGCCCAGGTTGGCCGGGGCCGCGCCGCCGAAGACGGCCAGGGCCAGGTTCGGCGCCACGCTCCGGATGCCGCGCTCGAGGTACCGCTCGTGCTGCTCCTCCGCGTAGGCGATGCCGCCCAGCGCCGATCCGAGGTAGATGCCGATGCGCTCGGGGTCGGCAGCGCCGTCGGCGCCAGGGCTGAGGCCCGCGTCGTCGAAGGCCAGGCGCCCCGCGACGAGGCCGAACTGGCTGAAGCGGTCGAGCTGGCGAGCGGTCTTCGGCGGCATCCAGGCCAGCGGGTCGAAGTCGTCGACCTGCGCCGCGACCTGCGAGCGGAAGGGGCCGGGATCGAAGCGGTCGATCCGCCGGATAGGCGAGTGACCCTTCCGCAGGCCCGCCCGGAAGGCTTCGACGCCGGTGCCGATGGCGCACACGATCCCGATGCCCGTGATCCAGACCCGGCGGCGCTCGCTCACGATGCCTGATACGTCCGCTCGCCCGATGTGGACCCAGTGGCCGCATCGGGTCCGCCGCCCAGCGCCTCGGCCAAGACCTTGAAGGTCGCCAGCGTCCGCCCCGCGATCGGGCGCGTGAAGGCGCGGTCGACGAACCACGCGAAGCCCGGCAACCAGGGCCGAAAGTCATGGTCGATCGAGACCCGCGCGCCGTCGCCAAGTGAGTCGATCCGCCAGGTCACGTCCATCCCCTTCGTAGCCCCGGCGACATGGACGAACCGCAGCCGCAGCGTGTCCGGCTCTACCCAGATGCGCGCACGCCAGGCGACCGGCAGGCCGAGCCCGAGGAGCCCGACCAGGGGACGGCGGGCGATGAACTCGGTCAGCCGTGTGCCGTCGGACCCGCGAGCGATCACCCGCGACCGCACGTAGTGCGGCAGCAACCGATCCCAGCGCTCGACGTCGCGGGCGAGCCGGAAGACGAGCTCGGGCGGTGCGGCGATCTCGATGCTCGTCGTGCTCCGCATCACGCGGCGCTCATGGCGATCTGCATCACGGCCTGCTCATGGCGCGAGCAACCGGACGAGGTAGCGCGGATCGAGCGCACGGCTGGGCGGCACCAGATCACCCATCACGAGACCCATCGTCGCACGGACGGCCGTGCGGTCGGCGATCCGCCGAGCGGCGTACTCGAACAGGGCAGGCCTGGTCAGGAAGGCCTGGACCAGCCAGGACACGCCGTCCTTGGCCAGGAAGCGTCGCTGCATCGCTCGCTCGTACGCCTCGAACGCCCCGCGCTGTCCGCGAGCACGTGCATGGACGGCCGCAGCCGCAAGCTCGGCCGAGACGAGCGCCCGATGGAGCCCCTCGCCGGTGAAGGGATCGAGGAAGCCGGCGGCGTCGCCGACCAGCAGCCAGCGCGCGCCCGCGCGACGGCTGACGCGATGCCCGAGCGGTGCAGGCACCGACGACGGCGTCGGTCCGTTCGGCAGTGCGCCAGGCCGCAGGGTCGTCGGCCGTCGGCGGGGTGGCCGCCACGATGCCGTCGGCGATGGCGGCCGCCCCGCGTCGTGCGAGTTCCGCCCGCCAGCTTCGCCCGAGGACGATGCCCACGTTCACGCGCCCGCCGGCGACCGGCGCGATGCCGACGTAGCCATCGTCGAACACGCGCATCCGCGCATCGTGCACGCCGGACGGGTCCGGATCGCGGAGGTGGTAGGTCAGGCCGATGCGTGGCCCCAGGCGCGATCGTCGCCCGACGCCGGTCGCCGTGGCGACGACCGACCGCAGGCCATCGGCGCCGACGACGATGTCCGCCCGGAGCTGCCCCGGCGACCCGTCGAGCCGTCGCAGCTCGAGCCGTCCGATCGGCCTGGTCGTACCCGGCCATCGTCCAGCCCCGCCGTACATCCGCGCCGGCCCGCCTCGGCCATCGTCAGCAGCGCGGGATCGAGCCTCGAGCGATCGAAGCCGACGGCCGGCTCGCCGCCGGTCTCCGTGCCGTAGGTCAGCCGAAAGGTCGTCCCGCCGGGTGTCTCGACGCGCATGGCCGGGATCGGACGCGCGACGGCGCGCAGCGTCGCCTCGTCGAGGCCCATCCGGCGCAGGGCGACGACGGCGGCAGGTGACGTGAAGACGCCTGAGGCCCGCCATCGCCACTCCGGGGCGCGCTCGAGGACGACGACCTCGTGTCCCAGCCGCGCCAGCCGGGCCGCAGCGACGGCGCCGGCCGGTCCGCCGCCCACGATCGCCACCTCGACCTGCTCGGCCGTCACTCGCCGACACCTCGCGGCATCCCGGAGTTCACGGTCGTCGACCGGCGAGCGCGGGACCGCCGGCGATCGCATAGCGCTGGCCGAAGGAACCGCGGAAGGTCGAGACCGGGATGAGGTCGGCCGCCCGGATCAGCTCGGCCGCCTCGTCGCGGCGGTAGGCGCGTCGAACGGAAAGCGGGGCATCGACGCGCGTGTACCGGTTGCCGGTCAGCAGGTGGCCCATGAGCCAGGCGCCGAGCCAGCCGAGGCGGCTTCGATCGAGGTCGTTGACGACGATCCCCAGTCGGGCGACGCGCCCCATCTCGCGCAGCAGGCCGACGGCGTCGTCCGGCTCGAGGTGGTGGAGCACGAGCGAGGCGTGGGCGATGTCGTACGACCGGTCGGGGAACGGGATCGAGCGCCCATCGGCGACCACGACCTCGAGGCGGGCCATGTCCACGGCTGCGACTTCGGCCGCCGCCCTCGCAATGGCCACGATCTCGGGACGGCTGTCGATACCGACCACGGCCAGCTGCCGACCGCGACGATCCGCGGCCTGGAGCAACGCGATGGGGATGTCCGCACCACCCGTCCCGATGTCGAGCAGCGTGACGTCGAGGCGATGCGCCGCCAGCGCCTCGATGCCGGCCGTGCTCAGCCGCACGCCGCCGAGCCATCGGTTGATCCGGTGCAGGTCACGCAGGTTGCCGGCCAGGGCGGCACCGTCATCGAGCGGGCCGTCGAGCAGCTCGACCCCGTCGGTCAGACGTTCCATCGGCGCGGAGTCCCTCGGTCGGCCCCCTTGAGCCGTTCAGCCGGCGGCGCCAGTGTACGCAGGCGAGCCGCTCGCCTTCGCGGCGCCACGCAGGGTTCGCAGGGCACTCGCGCCCATGATCCCGGCCACTGCGTCGCCGCCCGAGACCGGCTGCCAGCAGGGCAGCGGTCAGCGCGGGCAGCCCGCGGACATCGAAGGGCATGCGCAGGGCGCCGTCGAAGTCGGAGCCGATGGCGACCTGGGCGGGTCCGACGAGCCCGACCGCGTGGACGATCGAGCGAACGACCGAGGCCATCGAGGTCCCGCCGACGAGGCCGGTGGCGAACGTGACCCCGATAAGGGCGCCCTGAGCGCCGGCCTCGCGGACGATGCCGTCGGGCAGGTTGCGGGTCGCCGGCGAGTAGCGTCGCCAGCGGCTGCGGCCACCCGCCAGCGCGGTGAAGCCGGTGTGGCTGATGACGATCGGCCGCGTCGCGGCCCGAGGGCGTCCTCGATCGCCGTCACGGACGCGTGGGCCAGGTCGACGAGGACGCCGACCCGCTCGGCCTCGGCGATGGCCTCGCGACCAAGGCCGGTCAGACCACCCGCGCTGCGCCCCGTCGACGAGCCCGCCAGCGGGGTGTCCATGACATGGGCCAGGCCGAGCATCCGGACGCCGCGACCGGCTAGGCGCTCGATCCGGCCGAGGTCCGCTGCCACGACCTGGCCACCCTGGACGCCGGCGAAGCAGCGCACCGACGGTTCAGCCGCGCCGGCTTGTGGTGCGGGTTCCCACCACGCCAGGCGCCCGCCGGACGCCGCGACCCAGCCGTCGATGCGGTCGAGGAACGCCTCCGCGATGGCGAGGTCGTCATCGAGGATGGAGCGCGGCAGCCCGAGCGCCCAGAAGTGCGGTGCCGAGAGGCTGCCGCGAAGGTCGTTGAAGCGGGTAGCGACCGTGAAGCCGATGACATCCAGGCCGCCCAGCCGCGCCCGGGGCAGGTCGACATGGCCGTGATCCAGCCTGGCCAAGAAGGTCCGCCGGAAGAGGGGCGTCCCGACGAGCAGGTCGACGACCGTCAGACTCTCGTGCCAGGCGGCCACGTCCGGAGGCACCGGCCACGATCCGGGTCGGACCGTGCGATCGAGCACCCGGTCGACGATGCGGTCGATCACCCGGGCGATCGTCCCCGATCGCGTCGGTGGCCTTGCCGCTCGCGCTGCCGTGCCTCGCGCTCACGTTTGCGGGCACCGATCTCGAGGCGCCGCGTTGCGACCATCAGTCGGCGGTAGATCGCCAGCAGGTCGGCCTGAGGCAGCGGACCCTCGTTGGCCGCAGCTACGCGCAGCAGCACCTCCCGCTCACGGTGCGCATCGCGCACCGGGCGCCCGTTGGCCGCCTTGGCCGCCCCGACTTCGATGCCCAGCCGCGACCGTTCGTTGAGCAACGCGACGATGCGCCGGTCGATGGCGTCGATGCGTCGCCGAGTTCGGCGCATGGCGGCCGTCTCGACGCGAGCCTCGTCAGCCATCGCCAACCTCCCGACGACGCGCGATGGCATCCAGGGCCCGCAGGTAGCCGTCACCGCCCTGGCCGACGATCGAGCTGAGCGCGATGTCCGACAGGAAGTTGACCTGCCGGAACGGCTCGCGCTTGGCGGGATCGGAGAGATGGACCTCGATGAACGGCCGCTGGACGCCGAGCAGCGCATCGCGCAGGGCCACGCTGGTGTGCGTAAGGCCGCCGGCGTTGACGATGGCGATCTCGAAGTCTCGCTCGTGGAGCCGGTCGATCAGCGCGCCTTCGTGGTTCGACTGGAACGTCTCGACCTCGAGGCCGAGCGTGGACGCGTATGCCTCGATCCGCACGTGCAGCTCGGCCAGCGTCTCGCGGCCGTAGATCTCCGGCTCGCGACTGCCGAGCAGGTCCAGGTTCGGACCCTGGAGCACCAGCACGCGCGTCACGCGGCGACCCGCCCCGCGATCCCGGCCATCGCAACGGCGATCCCGGCCCCGACCACCTCGTCGGGCACGTCCGAGCGGATGACGATGCCGTCGATGGAGCGCAGGACCCAGCGCAGCCGGCCTCGGGCGACCTTCTTGTCGACCGCCAGGGCGGCGGCGACCTGGTCGGCCGGATAGGGCAGGGCGCCGACCGCCAGCCCCAGCCGCTCGAGGAGCCCCGTCGTCCGGTCGACTAGCGTGTCCGGCGTGACACCCAGCCGTCGGCCGACCTCGAGCGCGCCGAGCAGCCCCCTGGCGACCGCTTCGCCGTGGAGCACGTCGCGATACCCTGCCGCCGCTTCGATGCCGTGGGCGATGGAGTGGCCCAGGTTGAGGTGCATCCGAATGGCCCGCTCCCGCTCGTCGGCGGTCACGATCTCGACCTTCGCCCAGGCGCAGCGCTCGACCAGCTCGGCCAGGGCGCCCGACTCGAACGCCGATGCCGCCCCAGCGGCGAGCGCGGGCCCGTCGGTCTCGAGCAGCTCGAAGACACGCTCGTCGCCGAGAACGGCGTACTTGACGCACTCACCGAGCGCCGCTCGCAGCTCCCGTTCGGGCAGGCTGGCCAGCAGCTCGATGTCAAGGATCATGGCGGCTGGTTGATGGAAGGCGCCGACGAGGTTCTTGCCCTCGGGCAGGTCGAGACCGACCTTGCCGCCGATAGCCGAGTCGACCTGGGCGAGCAGCGTCGTGGGCATCTGGATGAGCGGGACGCCCCGCAGCCAGGTCGCGGCCATGAACCCGGCCGCGTCGCCGAGCGCGCCGCCTCCGCAGGCGACGATCGGGTCGCTGCGCTCCATATGCCGAGCGGCGAGCTCACGAATGCCCGCCTCGTAGGCGCTCAATGTCTTGGCCGATTCGCCGCGTGGCAGCAGGAGCGGCTGGACCTCGACCGTGCTCGCGGCCGCCAGGCGGTCCGCCAGACGCTGGCCATGCTGCCGCCACGCTTCGGGTTCGCTGGCCATCGTGGCGCGTCGGGCGCCGAGCGTGGCCAGGGCGTCGGCCGTCGCGCGGGTGGCGTGCCCGGCGCCGATGTCAAGTCGCCCGATGGACGTCGTGGCCGCCAGGAGACGAGTGCCCTCCGGCGCCGGTCTGGTCAGCGCGTCGGCGACGCGGCCGGCGACCTCCTCGACCCGTCCTCGGCCCTCGACCGGCTGAGCCGGCTCGTAGAAGCGGGCACGGGCGGCCAGCAGGTCGCGGACGGCAGCCGTCGGCTCGCGGCCGGCGATCAGCGGCCGCACCGTCCGGCTGCTCGCCAGCCGGCCCGCCACGACCTCCGGCGCGGTCGTCAGGCTGAAGGCGCGCCGGCCTCGGTAGAGCCGCCAGCGGTTCCGCGGGTCGACGACCGCGCCACCACCGGCCGCGACGACCCGGGTCGTCCGCGACGCCGGATCCGCCGCCCCCAGCCCTTCGACCGCCGCTCGTTCCCGCGCCCGGAAGCCGGCCTCGCCCTCGGCCTCGAAGATGCGGGCCACGCTCGTCCCGGCGGCCGCTTCGATGACCGCATCGAGGTCGATGAACGCGGCCCCCGCCGCGCGCGCCAGGCGACGACCGACGGCGCTCTTGCCGCTCCCGGGCGGGCCGACCAGCACCACGTCCACGGCGTCCTCAGTCGTCCCCGCCGGAGCCCGATTCGGCCTCGCCGGCGGCGGCCTCGGCCTGGTCGACGGTGGCGGCGTCGACCAGTGCCAGCGTCCGCTCGCGATAGCGCGCCAGGTTGTCGCGCACTTCGAGCAGCGAGTCGCCCCCGAACTTCTCGAGCACGAACCGGGTGAGGGTCAGGAGCACCATCGCCTCGCCGATGACGCCGGCCGCGGGCACGACGCTGATGTCGCTCCGCTCGTAGTGGGCGACGTCGACCGGCTCGCCGGTGCGCAGATCGGCCGAGGGCAGCGGCCGCGCCAGCGTCGAGATGGGTTTGACCGCGCCGCGGACGACGATCGGCTCGCCGTTGCTGATGCCGCCGGTCAGGCCACCCGCCGCATTGGTCCGATGCAGCCAGCGGCGGACCGGCCCGTCATCCAGGTCCGGGATGCCGGGCGCATCGGGATCGACGCCGACGCCGCTGATGACGTCATGCACGTCCGACCCACGGCGCCGGGTCTGCTCGAAGCCGAGCCCGAACTCGACCCCTTTGACGGCCTGGATGGAGCAGATCGCCTGGGCTAGCGCCCCGTCCAGGCGCCGGTCCCAGTGGACGTGGCTGCCCAGGCCGACGGGCACGCCGGTGACCACGACCTCGAAGATGCCGCCCAGCGTGTCGCCGGCCGAGCGCGCCTCGTCGATGGCGGCGACCATGCGCGCCTCGGCCTCTGGATCGGGACAGCGCAGCGGGCTGGCCTCCGCCTCCTCGCGCGTCCGACTGGCGGTCGCCGGATCGACGGCCACACCACCGACCTCGGCCGTGAAGCTCCAGGCCTCGATGCCCAGTTGCCGCAGGAAGATCCGACAGACGGCGCCGGCCGCGACGCGCGCTGTCGTTTCGCGCGCACTGGCGCGCTCGAGCACGTCGCGCACGTCATCGAAGCCGTACTTGAGCGCGCCGGCGAGGTCGGCGTGACCGGGCCGCACGCGGGTCACCGTCTGCGCCTTCTTGTTGCCGTCCGCGGCCAGCGCCGCCAGCTCAGCGGCCTCTTCGTCGGTCAGCGCCTCGACCTGCATGATGCGGGTCCAGTTCTCCCAGTCCTTGTTGCGCACCAGGAGCAGGATCGGCGAGCCCAGGGTGCGGCCGTGTCGGACGCCGGCCATGATCTCGGCCCGGTCCTGCTCGATGGTCATCCGGGCGCCGCGCCCATAGCCCCGCTGCCGGCGGGCGAGGTCGAGCGCGATCCCGCCCGCCGAGACGGGGATGCCCGCCGGCAGCCCCTCGAGCGTCACGGCCAAGGTCGGCCCGTGCGACTCCCCGGCGGTCAGGAAGCGGAAGGCCATGGTCAGGCAGGCTCGCCGGCGGCCGCCTCGACACCGGCTCGCTCGGTCGTGCCGTCGGCCGCCAGGCCGGCATCGAGCTGCGTGCGCATCAGGTCGAGCGGCGCCGACTGACCGGTCCACAGCTCGAAGGCCGCGGCGCCCTGGTGGAGCAGCATCAGCTCGCCGTTCATGGTCGCCGCGGCGCCGGCTGCCGCGGCGTCGGCCAGCAGTCGGGTGACCCTCGGCCGATAGACGAGGTCCATGACCAACAGGTCGGGCGGGATGAGATCGCCCGGGATGGGCGACAGGTCGGTGCCCAGGCCGACCGACGAGGTGTTGACCAGGATCTTGGCCTTGGACAGCTCGACCTCGATGATCGACTCGTGCCAGGGCATCGCCTTGAGCTCCATGTGCGCCGCGCTCTTGCCGAAGAAGCGGACGAGGCCTTCCGCCCGATGGAGGTGCCGATTGAAGACGATGACGCGCAGGAAGCCGGCCGTGATCAGGCCGTGCACGATCGCCCTTGCCCCACCGCCGGCGCCGAGCACGACCGCCGTGCGCGGCATCTTCTGACGCCCGACCAGCTCGTCGAGCGCGATCTTGAACGCCGGCACGTCGGTGTTGTGGCCGACCAGCCGTCGGCCCTCACGCGTGATCGTGTTGACGGCACCGGTCGATTGGGCATCTTCGGTCAGCCGGTCGACCATCGGCACCACCCGCTCCTTGTGCGGGATGGTCACGTTGGCACCCAGGAAGTCGTCGCCGCGCACGGCCTCGACGGCGTCCGCGAGATCCGGCAGGGGCACGTCGAGCAGCTCGTATCGCGCGTCGATGCCGGCCGCGTCGAGTGCGGCCTGCTGCATGGCGGCCGAGAGCGAATGGGCGACCGGGTGGCCGATGAGGACGAGGCGCTTGCTCATGCTCGGATCCTTTCCAGGTCGCGGAAGAAGGTCGGGTAGGAAACGGCCACGGAGCGACCGTCGAACCTGACGGGTGCGGGATCGATGAGACCGGCCACAGCGTAGGTCATCGCGAGCCGGTGATCGTCATGAGAGCGGACCTCCCCACCACGCAGTCCGAAGCCGGCGTGCCCGGCACCACCGACGATGACGAGATCGTCGCCGTCGATCGTGACGCGCGCGCCGAGGGCGTTCAAGCCTTCGGCGACTCCGGCCAACCGGTCGCTCTCCTTGAAGCGCAGCTCGCCGGCGCCGCGGATGCGGGTCGTGCCGCGCGCGCAGGCTGCCGCCAGGCAGAGCACGGGGATCTCATCGATGGCTGCGGCGACGTCCGCCGACGAGACATCGATGGCCTCAAGGTCGCTCGAGCGCACCGTCAGGTCGGCCTGGGGCTCGCCGACCCGAGCCGTCGACTCGGCCGCCGCGGCCTCGGCTGCCACCGTAGACGCATCTCGCTCCGTGATCCGGGCGCCCATCGCCAACAGCAGGTCGATGGCTCGGCGTCGCGTCGGGTTCACGCCGACGCCCTCGAGCGTCAACTCGGCGTCCTGGTGGCAGGCGCCGGCGACCAGCCAGAAGACCGCCGACGACAGGTCGCCCGTGACCTGCTCATCGAGCGGCGCCACGCGTTGCCCGCCAGTCAGCGAGACGACGACCGAGCCAGGTTCGGCGCCGTCGTCCGTCTCGATGGCGACCCCGCGCGCTCGAAGCATCCGCTCGGTGTGATCGCGGGTCGCGACCGACTCGCGCACGACGGTCGTGCCCATGGCCGCCAGGCCGGCCAGCAGGATGGCCGATTTGACCTGCGCGCTGGGTACGGGCGGGGCGTGATCGACGGCGACCAGAGTGGCAGCGCCGTGGACGGTGACGGGTGGCAGGCTGTCGTCTGCCCGCGCGTGCACATTGGCGCCCATGGCGCGTAGGGGCGCCACGATGCGCGCCACCGGCCGGCTGCGCAGGGAGTCGTCGCCGTCGAGCGTGGCGCCGATCGTCGATCCGGCCAAGATGCCGGTCAGCATCCGGAGCGTGGTCCCCGAGTTGCCGCAGTCGAGCGTCCCCGACGGTGTCTGCCAGCCACCGATGCCTGGCGACTCGACGCGGTAGGTCGCGAAGCCGTCGTCGTCGATCGCCTGGTCGACGCGCACGCCGAGCTCGGCCAGGCAGCGAGCCGTGCTCCGAGGGTCGAGACCGTCGGAGGCGCCGCTGATCGTCGAGCGTCCCGCCGCCATGCCCGCCAGCAGGAGCGCGCGGTGCGTGATCGACTTGTCGCCGGGCACGCGGAGGTGGCCCCGGAGACGAGCGGCCGGACCGACGGTCGTGGAGCTGATCGGCGCGTTCGCGCTCAATGCTTGCCGCCATCGCCGACGCCCAGCGCGGCGCCGCTCAGGATCGGGTCGCCGTGGAGCGGCCGAGCCTGCTCATGGACGGGCACCAAGGCCGTCATCAGGTCGCGGAAGCCCTGCAGGTCGAGCGATTGCTCGCCGTCGGAGAGCGCCTCGTCCGGCCGCGGGTGGACCTCGACCATGACCCCGTCGGCGCCGATAGCCACGCCGGCGATGGCCAGCGGCTTGACCAGCCAGCGCTTGCCGGTGGCGTGCGAGGGATCGACGATGACCGGCAGATGCGTCAGGTGATGGAGGAGGGGCACGGCGGCCAGGTCCATGGTGTTGCGCGTGTAGGTCTCGAACGTCCGGATGCCCCGTTCGCAGAGGATGACGTTGGGGTTGCCTGAGCTGACGATGTACTCGGCGGACATCAGCCACTCCTCGATCGTGGCGCCATACCCGCGCTTGAGCATGACCGGCTTGCCGACTCGCCCGACGGTCGTCAACAGCGAGTAGTTCTGCATGTTGCGGGTGCCGACCTGGAGGATGTCGGCGTAGCGCGTGACGACCTCGACCTGGGAGGGCTCCATGACCTCGGTGATGACGGGCAGCCCGGTCAGCTCGCGGGCCTCGGCCAGGTAGCGCAGGGCCTCGACGCCGAGCCCCTGGAAGGAGTACGGGCTGGTGCGTGGCTTGAAGGCGCCACCGCGAAAGATGCGAGCGCCGGCCGCGGCAACGGCCTGGGCGGTCTCGAGGGCGACTTCGCGACTCTCGATCGAGCATGGCCCGGCCATGACCGTCAACGAGCCGTCTCCGATGCGCACGTCGCCGACCTCGATGACCGTGTCGTCGGGGTGGAACTCACGGCTGGCGAGCTTGTAGGGCCGGGTGATTGGCGTCACGTGGTCGACCCCAGGCATCGATTCGAACCGGCTGATCAGCGTCTGCTGGCGGGACCCGACGTCGCCGACGAGCGCGATCACGATGCGCTCGGAGCCCGGGCTGACATGCGGCTGCAGGCCCTCGGCGAGGATCACGCCCTTGACTGCGTTGACCTCCGCTTCGGTCGCGCGCGCCGACATCACGATGAACACCGTGCCTGCTCCTTCAGCTCTGGTCGGTTGCGGTCTTGCTCGAGATCGGGTGAGTGCTGATGGTCGGGTGTTCGGGCGAAACAAAAAGAGCAGAGGTCACGACCTCTGCTCTCCCGGCACGACCCGCCCCGGCGGGTCAGACCCGCGGGCTAGCGTGCCGGGCGTCGAAAGTAGATGAACCGCTGCATGGCTGGCCGAACGGTAGCCCAGCCCCCGTGGAGTGTCAACGGCGGCAGGCCGCGCGGCTCGGCGACGGCGTCTGGCTGCCGCCCGGAAGCGCCGATGTCGCCTGCTAGAATGCCGTCCGCGTCGGCGCGGAGAGGTCGCATAGAGGCCTAGTGCGACGGTTTGCTAAACCGTTGAGTGGGGTAACCTGCTCCGAGGGTTCGAATCCCTCCCTCTCCGCCATCCGTCCCGATGCATCGCGTGCGCCCGTAGCTCAGTGGATAGAGCGTTAGGTTGCGGACCTAAAGGTCGTGGGTTCGAGTCCCGCCGGGCGCGCCACTCCTTCACGATCCCAGGTCTATGGTCCGTCGGATCGCACCACCCGCAGCACGACGTCGCCGGGGAGCGGCACGATCGAGTCGGCCGGCATCGGCAGGGCGGTCATCGAGTCGGGGCCGACAAGCGCCACGGCGACCTGGGGTTCGTCGACCGAGGCAAGAAGCGCGACGTTCGACCAGAAGCCGGCGATCGATGACGGCTTCCACGCGCCGACCCTGACGATCCGCTGCGGCGTGCCGCCGTGTACTACGCCCAGGCCTTTCGTCGTCACCCAGACCGGCTGATCCTCGCCGGGGTCCCAGGCGACGTCGATCACACTGCCGGGCACCGAGTAACCGAGGACGGAGCCGTTCCGCCCCACAACGCAGAGGTCGGCGGGCTGGACCGTCGACGCCGCACAGTCCGCGCCGACGCCGAGCTCTCGCCCGTTGGACCCGAACGGCGATTCGCGCCCGGTCGTCAGCAGCAGCGGCTGCTCCCCGAGCGGGCGTTGCTCGCCAGTCATCTCGAGCAGCCGCAGTCCCGCGGCATTGCCCTCGATGAGCACCGCGTCTCCGGCTTCGGCCAGCGAGAAGGGCACCCGCCCGCCACGCACGACATTGGAACCCCCCGGCACCCTGACGACGGTCGACGCCGCCGATGGCAGATCGTAGACGGCGAATACGTCATCGTCGGTCGCGACCCATAGACGATCGCCGGCCAGGCGGAAGCCACCATCCGGCGAGGGCAGGATCCTGGGGGATGCGGTGGGGTCCCCGAGGTCGAAGACCGCCAGTCCGACGTTGACATCCGCCGCCGGACCTTGGAGGACGGTCAGGACGAGGAAGCCGGTGTCTGAAACGGCGGCCGCGGTCTTCGGATCGGCGAGGCGCCAGGGTTGCGGGACGCGGCTGGCGATCGCTCGGATGGCGCCGACCAGGAACGGTTCCTCCGAGGGGAGCAGCGCCACGACCTCGTAGTCGCCGCCCTCGGTCAGCCGCCCCAGCACGATCCGGTCGTCGCTTGGCTGACCACCGAAGTCGAGCACTGCGCGCTTATCGGTCCCGTCGGACGCCGACGTCGCGCTCGGAAGGGCCGTCGGCGCTGTCGTCAGCGCCGGCACCAGTGACGGGCTGGCCGATGCCCCGGGCGACGCCCCGACCGTGGCCGTCGCAGCCTGGCGTGTGGCGGCGGGTGTACCGGCGCAAGCGCTCAGCGTAGCGACGGCCACGATGATCATCAGGCCGATCGGCGCGCGGTTGTCCAGGCCCACGCTGCTTGGACGTCTGGGCGCCGCCCGTGTTACGGGGCTCCCCGGATCCGGACCAGCTGCGGCGCGGTTGCACCGATCGAGCCACTCGTGCCATGGTTCGGCCGATGGATCGACGCGGCTGCCGAAGCTTGAGCGACGTCTGACGACGATGCCGCCGATCGCCCAGGCCCTGGCGCTCGTCGCGGCGCTGCTGCACGTCGGCTTCTTCTATCTCGAGAGCATCGCCTTCCGGCGACCACGGACCTGGGCTCGCTTCGGGATGGCGACCCAGGAGCAGGCCGACATCGTGGGCCCGATGGCGTTCAACCAGGGCTTCTACAACCTCTTCCTCGCACTCGGGGTGTTCGGCGGCCTGCTCCTCGTGGACTTCGCGTCCGGCGGGGCGGTCAGCGCCGGCATCGGCATCACCAAGTTCGCGTTAGCCACCATGGTCCTGGCCGGAGCCGTCCTGCTGGCGACCGGCCGACGGTTCCGGCGCGCAGCGCTGCTGCAGGCCGTGCCGCCGGCGCTGGCCCTCCTGGCGAGCGCGCTGACCTGACCCGGGTTCGTGCCGGGCGTAGTGAGCGGTGCTTCGATCGCGACCGCCCAGACGGGCGCCCGCGGCTTAGGGCACGATCGTGTTGGCCACCGTTTGCGTGCTGTTGGCGGCGTCGTAGACGGCCTTGGTATCGCTATTGAACTTCGGCCCGTACATCACGGACCGGCCCGAATATCCGTAGGAGTTGAGGGAGCCGAGCGAACCACTGCCGGTCTGCTCGCTGAATGAGGCGAGCCACGGACCGCCCGACGAACCGCCGGTCATGTTGCAGGCCATGCCCCACGTCGCGTTGGCGACCAGACTGTCCTCGGTGATGGCGCCGGCACAGTAGGTCAGGTCCTTGCCCCTGTACTTGCCCGCCGCAGGGTAGCCGAAGGCGTAGAGCTTCTGGCCCTTGACCACCGCTGGGGTCTGGTTCGGGAGGTTGTAGACGAGCGGTAAGGAGCCACCGACGGCCGTCTCCAGCCGAGGCGATACGCTGCCGCCCTTGCCGCCGTTGCCGACCACCGCGAAGGCGAAGTCGTGCTTGACGGCCTGGTCGTTGAAGCTGCCGGCGTTCGCGAATCCGCTCTGCACGACCAGGGCCTCCGCGGTCCAGCAACCATAGACCGTAGCGCTGCAAGTGAAGGTCGGCGCGCCATCGAAGTCGGGGATGAAGAGCCAGTTCACGGCGAATTCGCCGTTCGTTTCATCGACAGCGCAGTGCCCGGCGGTCAACACGAGCGACTCGTTCGCCCGCGTGTCGGACGCCACGGTCCCGCTGCAGACCCAGCCCGATCCGCCCATCTCGAAGTAGACCTTGCCCGAGCGCAGCAGGATCGCGCCACTCTTGGTCCACGAGGCGCCCAGGACAGTGCCACCTCCACCACCGCCACCCGGCTTGGCCTTGTGCACGAACCGCCCGCTCGCCTCACGCACGTAGTCACGGGCCACGGCCGCCTTCAACCGCTCCGGTGTCCAATGCGCGACGATGCGATCGTGCTCGCTCTGGGGACTGCGGGCCGTAGCCGGTCCAGCCACGGCCAGCAGGCTGAGCGCGACCAGCAAGGCGGCCAGGGCGGCGGGCGTGCGACGGCGCATGAGGGCATCCTTCCGGTGTGCGGGATCGACCCGGTATGGATAGCGGCCACATGGCGCTCCGTCAAGGCCGACATACGAACGTTCGGTGCATGTGGACACCGCGCTTTGACCCTGATCAGGGCTCGACCCGAACGACACGATGATCGACCGCCTGGGGTTCGACGAACCGGATGAGCCGTGCGGCCTCGTCAAGGAGGGCTCGACGATCGGTGTCGTCAGCCTTCTGCAGGCACCGGCTCGCCGAGCAGCATCGGGTGTCCCAGCAGGCCGGCATATCGGGGTCGGAAGCGCTCGACGTTGTACATCGACTCGACATCGACGTGCCGCGACCCGAGCGCCGGATCGGGCAGCCGCGAGTGGGCGTACTTGCCGTCGCGAACGCCGACCATCCGACCTCGGGCGCCATCGGCGATGAGGTCCATGGCGACGTTGGCGAAGGTGATGGCGACCATCTGGTCGAGCGAATCGGGCTCGCCGGAGCGGAGGTCGTATGTCAGATCCGAGAAGACCGTCTCGACCTTGGTCCGGTCCTTGACCTCGGCGGCCAGGACCTCGGCGATGTTGGCCTTTCGACGATGGCCGAAGGCATCCGCCTCGCCCAGCTCCTGGACGGTCCCGCCAGACCAGATGGCGCCCTCGGCGGCCACGATGAAGGCATAGCGGCTGGGGTTGTTATCGCGGTCCTCGACGAGCAGCCGGGTCAGCTGATCGAGATCGAAAGGCACCTCCGGGATGAGGCATCGAGCCGAGGTGACGTAGGCGGTATAGAGCGCGGTGAACCCACAGTCACGCCCGAAGACCCGGAAGACGCCGATCCGCTCGTGTGAGCCGAGCGTCGTGCGCTGGCGGTTGATGGCCTCCTTGGCCCGCGTGATGGCGGTCGAGAAACCGATGCAGTACTCGGTCCCCTGGACGTCGTTGTCCATCGTCTTGGGGATGGCGATGAGCGGGACGCCATGGTCGTGCAGCGTCTGGGCGAAGGAGAGGGTGTCGTCGCCGCCGATGGGCACCAGGTAGTCGAGGCCCAGCCGCTCGATGTTCTCGAGGACCACCGGCGTCAGGTCGTAGAGCTCGCCATCGGTCGTCATCGCCGCCGCCCGCGCGGCGTCAAGGTCGGCGGGCAGGCGGTCGGCGCGCATCTTGCGAGGGTTCGTCCGCGAGGTGTGGAGCACGGTGCCGCCGGTCCGATCGATGGCCCGCGTGGAGACGCGGTCGAGGGCCACGACGTAGCTCGGGTCGGGCGTGGCGCCGGGTCGTTGATGGGTCAGACCTTCCCAGCCGCGGCGGATGCCGAAGACTTCGTGGCCTAGCTCGGTCGCCCGGTAGACGACGCTCTTGATGACGCTGTTGAGGCCCGGCACGTCGCCGCCACCAGTCAGGATGCCGATCCGACGGGCGCGAGCCATGGCGGAGACCTCCGTGTCAGAAGATCGACGTCTGGAACGTCCGACGATGGTAGCGCCGGGCGCACACGGGCGGTGTACGATTCCGGGCGATGCACTACGAGCTCTACATGAGCTGCCGCTCTCGCCGAGGCGTCGTCGGCCGCGGCCGCCGGCGAGCGAGTCGACGGCGCAGTCGCGGTGCTCGACGACGCCATGGTGGCGAGTGCGGCCACGATCGCGTCCGCGGCAGCGGCGACCCCACGGCGCACGCGGTCATCGGCACGCTCCGTGAAGCCGCCGAGCGGCTGGGCACCACGTCGCTCTCCGGCCTGACGGTCTACGTCGTTCGTGAGCCGTGCGCGATGTGCGTCGGCGCCATGCTCGAGAGCGACGTCGATGGCGTCGTCTTCGCCGTCCCGGACGCGCAGGCTGGTGCCGCCGGATCGGCGCTCCAGCTCGCCCGCGGCGTCAACGGCCCGCCCGTCGGCTGAATGTCGTGTCGGGCATCCTGGAGGCCGATGCGGCCGAGCTCCTGGCCCGCAGCGACCGACCGCTGCGTCCGCGCCAGCCCGACTCCGCCGCCCCCGCCTGAGGGCCCCGACCGACCGCTCGGGCACCCATCGGCCTGCCCGGTCGTGCTGCCGGTCCGAGCGTGACCCTCTGGTATCCTCTCGCGCGGAGAGGTGTCCGAGTGGTTGATGGTGCCGCTCTCGAAAAGCGGTGTGCGAAAGCACCGTGGGTTCGAATCCCGCCCTCTCCGCCACTCCCACACCCCACCACCCTCGACTCGGGCCGTCGCGATGCGGCCCGGGCGCCGCGGAGAGGTCGCCTAGTGGCCTAGGGCGCCGCACTGGAAATGCGGTATGGGGCAACCCATCGAGGGTTCAAATCCCTCCCTCTCCGCCAGCCCCCTTCTGCCGGACCGGCCGGCGCTATCATCCGCGGGCCGTGCTAGGCGGGGAACTAGCGGTGCCCTGTACCTGCAATCCGCTCCAGCAGGGCTGAATCCCCTCCCGAGGCCCGCGCTCGCGAGTGCCGCCGGGGCGATCGACGTTGAGGATCGGGTCCCGCGCAGCGGCGACGCGCGAACCACGTCAGGTCCGGAAGGAAGCAGCGTTAAGCGCTGATCGCCGGGTGCCGCGGACCGGCCTGGTCCGAGCCGATCGCCGCGGAGGGCACGCGAACGTCCCGGTCGACGGAGGGTGCACGGCGCACTTCCCTCGGATCATCGGGCGATGCCCAGCGCGACCCCCCACCAGGCGCTCTACCGCCGCTGGCGCGCCCAGCGCTTCGACCAGATCGTCGGCCAGGAGACCGTCGTCGAGACGCTGCGCAACGCCGTCCGCCTCGACCGCCTGGCTCATGGCTTCCTCTTCGTCGGGCCGCGCGGGACCGGCAAGACATCGCTCGCGCGCATCCTGGCCAAGGCCGTCAACTGCCCGCAACGTCGTCGATGGCGAGCCGTGCGACGCCTGCTCCGTCGTGCGACGGCGATCCGGGAGGGCCGCGCGCTCGACGTGGTCGAGCTGGACGCGGCCTCCAACAACACGGTCGACGACATGCGCGAGCTCGTGCCGCGCGTCTACACGGCGCCGCCGGACCTGCGTCGCAAGGTCTTCATCATCGACGAGGTCCAGCGCATCAAGGAGGGCTGGGACGTCCTTCTCAAGACGCTCGAGGAGCCGCCGGACGATGTGCTCTTCATCTTCTGCACCACGAATCCGGCGCAGATCCGGCCGGCGGTCGTGTCTCGCCTGCAGCGCTTCACGTTCCGGCCGCTGACGGTCGCGCAGATCGAGGGCAAGCTCCGTCGGATCCTCGTGGAGGAAGGGCAGACGGCCGACGCCGAGGCCGTCGCGCTCGTCGCCCATCTCGCGGCCGGAGGCATGCGCGACGCCGAGTCGATGCTCGACCAGCTCCTGAGCGCCGGCGATCGCTCCCATCACCGCCGATCGCCGTGCGCGACCTGCTGGGCCTGGCCGACGAGCAGGAGATCGACGGGTTCCTGGCGGCCATGGCCGACGGCCGTCCGCTTGACGGCATCGCAGTGCTCGACCGTCTCGAGGCTGCCGGCCGGGACCTGCCGGCCTTCGCCGACCAGCTGGTCGCCCGGCTCCGGGAGATCGTCGTCGGGAGACTCGGCGGTTCCGCCGACGGTCCTGAAGCCTCGCCGATCGAGCTGGCCGAGATGGCCAGACGCATCGCCGCCCTCGACGCCAATAGGGCGATGGCCGGCGGTTTCCGCTTCCAGCTCGAGCTGCTCCTCTTCCAGGGTGGGGCGCCGACCACGCGCAACGCCATGCAAGCGACCGTGCCGCAGAGCATCGGTCCCGGCATCGCCCGCCAAACATCGACGGCCGCGCCTGAGCCTCGACCCGCATCCAGACCCGTCTCAGAGCTGCCCTCCGAGCCGACCCCTGACGCACCCTCGCCGGCAACGGCCGCCGCGACTAGGCCGATGTCCGACGCACGCGCGCCGGCACTGGCCGCCGCGGCCGAGTCGACCCCCTTGGCGGCTCCCGCGCCGGTCCCTGCGGCCAGCCCGAAGCCGAACGGCGACGAGGCCCTAAAGCAGTTGCGTGGCGGCTGGCGAGTCCTGGTCGCCCACGTCTCGCAGAACCCGGCCAATCGTCCGCTCATCGAAGCGGCTCGCCCGGTCGAGGTCCGTGACGGGGTCGTGGTCCTTGGTTTTCCCGAGGATCAGGCCTTCCTGCGCGACATCGCGGAACGCAAGAAGCGGATGCTCGAGGATGCCGTGCGAGAGGTCATGGGCGCCGACTACGCGGTCCGCTGCGTGGCCACCAACGTGGCAGCCCCGGACGACGATGACGGAGCCGCCGTCGATGCCTTCGAGATCGCACGACGGATCTTCGAGGGCGAGATCATCGATGCCAAGGACGTCGCCGACGTCAGCTAGGAGGATGGGATGGGCTTCGGGAACCTGGCCAAGATGGCGCAGCAGATGCAGGCCGAGATGGCCCGCGTCCAGGCCGAGCTCGACGTCCTGACCGTCGAGGGCAGCGCCGGTGGAGGCGCGGTCCGGGCGACCGTCAGCGGGAAGCAGGAGCTGCTCGCCATCGCCATCGATCCCGAGGTCGTCGACCCAGCCGACGTCGAGATGCTCCAGGACCTCGTCATGGCCGCGGTCAACGACGCCCTGAATGCCGCCAAGTCCGAGGCCGAGCAACGCATGGCGGCCGTGACCGGCGGCCTGCGGCTGCCGGGCCTGGGGTGAGCCGCCCTTGAGCCAGCTCGTCGAGCCGGTCGCCCGGCTCATCGACGCCTTCTCCCGATTGCCGGGCATCGGACCCAAGACGGCGCAGCGCCTGACGTTCCACCTCCTGCGGGCTCCGGATGCCGAAGCCCGCAGCCTGGCGGCTGCCCTCATCGCCGTCCGAGACGAGGTCGTCTTCTGCGAGGTCTGCTTCAACATCGGCTCCGGACCCCGATGCCTGATCTGTCTCGACGAGCGCCGCGACCAGGACCGGTTGACGGTCGTCGAGGAGCCGCTCGATGTCCTGGCACTCGAGCGCACAGGCGTCGTGCGCGGCCTGTACCACGTCCTCCAGGGAGCCATCTCTCCGATCGACGGCATCGGGCCAGAGCGCCTCCGCATCCGGGAGCTGCTGGCGCGGATCGAGGCGCGCTCGGCGGCCGGCGAGCCGTTCGTCGAGGTCATCCTGGCCACCAACCCGACGCTCGAAGGCGAGGCCACGGCGATGTACATCGCCGAGCGCATCACGCCGCACGTCGGCGCGGTGACCCGCATCGCGCGCGGCATCCCGGTCGGCGGCGATCTCGAATACGCCGACGAAGTCACCCTCGTCCGGGCCCTCCAGGGTCGGCGCGCGATGGAGGCGGTCGAGCCGTGATCTCCGCGATCCGGCCGATCCCCCAGGACGACGTTCGACCGTGAGCAACCTGATCGTCGAGATCCTGCTCCGACTGCTGAAGCCCGCTGTGGCCGCGGTGATCGGCGCGCTCCTCTATCTGATCCTGACTGGCCCGGTCGGTGCGACGGACTCCGTCGAGCTCGGGCTGCTCACCTTCCTGGCCGGGGCGGCCTTCATCCTGCTCGTCCAGGAGAGTCCCATCTGAGGTCCGCGCCTGGCGAGCAGGCCGGCGGCCCATCGCATGCTCGTGCTCGTCCACGAGAACGGGGCCATACTCGTCAGGGGCCTACTCCACCACCGGAGGTCCAGATGTCGATCGAGCAGAACAAGGCCGTCGTCCGTCGATTTATCACGGACGTGTTGGTCGGGGGCAACGTCGACCTCGTCGATGACCTTCTGGCCGCGAACTACGTGAACCGCGCGATGGGGGAAATGGACCGCACCGCCTTCAAGGCGTTCCTGACCGCCTCCTCGGCCGGTCCGGGGCTCGGATGGAGATCGAGGACCTGGTCGCGGAAGGCGATACC
>CAWHYC010000008.1:427500-550315 GCA_963833535.1 uncultured Chloroflexia bacterium
ATCTGCTGCGATTCGAGTGAGCCAAGCTGGCAAGAAAAGTGTCTAGCGAGATCAAAGGTGTCCGTACCGCAATCCGACACAGGTGGGCGGGTAGAGAATACCAAGGCGATCGAGAGAACCCTCGTTAAGGAACTCGGCAACATGGCCCCGTAACTTCGGGAGAAGGGGCGCCTCGCAACTCGTAGCTTGCTATGGGTCGATCGAGGCCGCAGTGAAAAGGCCCAGGCGACTGTTTAGCAAAAACACAGGTCTGTGCGAAAGCGAAAGCTGACGTATACGGGCTGACGCCTGCCCAGTGCCGGAAGGTTAAGAGGAGGGGTGCAAGCTCTGAATCGAAGCCCCGGTAAACGGCGGCAGTAACTATAACTGTCCTAAGGTAGCGAAATTCCTTGTCGGGTAAGTTCCGACCCGCACGAATGGCGTAACGATCTGGGCGCTGTCTCAACGAGGGACTCGGCGAAATTGAAGTACCTGTGAAGATGCAGGTTACCCGCGCTAGGGCAAAAAGACCCCGTGGAGCTTTACTGCACCCTGATATTGGATTGGGGTTCAGCATGTGTAGGATAGGTGGGAGGCTGTGAAGCTGGAGCGCTAGCTTCGGTGGAGCCAACGTTGAAATACCACCCTTGTTGGATTTCGGTTCTAACCGCGACCCGTAATCCGGGCGCGGAACAGTGTCAGGCGGGCAGTTTGACTGGGGCGGTCGCCTCCTAAAGTGTAACGGAGGCGCCCAAAGGTTCCCTCAGGCTGAATGGAAACCAGCCGAAGAGTGCAAAGGCATAAGGGAGCTTGACTGCGAGACCCACAAGTCGAGCAGAGACGAAAGTCGGGCTTAGTGATCTGGTACCTCCGAGTGGAAGGGGTATCACTCAACGGATAAAAGCTACCCCGGGGATAACAGGCTGATGGTGCCCAAGAGTTCACATCGACGGCACCGTTTGGCACCTCGATGTCGGCTCGTCGCATCCTGGGGCGGAAGTACGTCCCAAGGGTTTGGCTGTTCGCCAATGAAAGCGGTACGTGAGCTGGGTTCAGAACGTCGTGAGACAGTTCGGTCTCTATCCAGCGTGGGCGTAGGGAACTTGAGAGGAGCTGCTCCTAGTACGAGAGGACCGGAGTGGACGAACCGCTGGTGTGCCAGTTGTCCTGCCAAGGGCACCGCTGGGTAGCTATGTTCGGTCGGGATAAGCACTGAAAGCATCTAAGTGCGAAGCTCGCCTCAAGATGAGGTTCCCCACCGGGTCAACCGGGTAAGACCGCAGGGAGACCACCTGCTTGATAGGCGGCATGTGGAAGTCGGGCAACCGGTGAAGCTGAGCCGTACTAATGGTCGAGGGCTTGACCTCTTTCAGCAGCTGACCCAACGACAGCTGCAGGGATCCGTGGATCTCACCGTCGTCGTCCGGTCGGCTGACCGGTCGCGACGGAGATCGAAGATCCATCGTCGATTCGTGCGCCGGACGGGAGCCTCGCGCCCGTCTCGCCGCCACCGTGTCACGTCCTCACAGCAGAAGAACCCCGGTGACTCCAGCGGAGAGGCCACACCCGTTCCCATCCCGAACACGGCAGTTAAGCTCTCCAGCGCCGAAGATACTGAGAGGGCAGCCTTTCGGGAAAATAGGTCGTCGCCGGGGTTTTTCGCGTCCGCCGATCGGGCGACGAGCACGAGGCGACGGTCGCCACGGCGAGTGCCCCGACCGCAGCCTATGATTTAGGCGTGATCGAGCCGTCGCAGATCGAGCCTGGCAGCGCGGGCGACCAGCCGCCGGCTGAGGTGGCCGAAGGCGGCAGCGGCACCCAGCTCGGCGTTGCGACCGTGTGCCCCTATCTGCTCGTCCCCGGAGCATCGTGGCGCGCGGCGCGCCCGCTGCGTGAGCACCGCTGCATGGCGGTCTCACCGATCGACGCGCCCAACCTCGAAACCCAGCGCAGCTTGTGCCTGGCGGCCTACACCACCTGCCCACGTTTCGAGGCGGCGACGGTGGCTCGTCACGCGCGCTGGCTGGGCTCGCCAGAAGGGCTTGTCGCGTTCGAGGCCCGCGTCGCCCGCCGGGTGCCACGCGTCGCCCCGGTCGCACTCGATCGGCCCAGCGCCATCGCCGGCCCACTCTCGCTGCTCGGCGGCAGCCGCCGCTTGGCGCGAATCGCCCTGGCCGTCGCCATGGTCGGCGCTGCGGCCCTGCTCCTCGCCGCGCGATTCGCGGGGGGCCCGCCGGGAGATCGCCTGGGAGCCAGCCCGGAGGCGACGACGCCGGCCGCCCTGGCATCGCCGACCGCGGCGCTGGCGACGTCGCCGGCCTCGCCATCGTTGCCGGCCACGTCGACGCCCAGTCCGTCGCCCAGCGCCGCTCCAGCCAAGACCCCGAAGCAGACCGCCAAGCCCGCCGCGACGCGACGCTACAAGGTCAAGTCAGGCGATACGCTGAGTGGCATCGCCGCACGCTTCGGCACCACCGTCGCGGTCCTCAAGCGCCTCAACAACATCAACGACGCGAGCCATCTCCGGACGGGACAGATCGTGCGCCTCCCGTAGCCGTAGGGTCGCGGCACGGAGCGAGCCGTCAGCGTTGGCAGCCGCGGCAGAAGCTGGTCACGAAACCGCCGGGCGCGATCTCGCTGATGGTGGTCCCACAGCGGGGACACGGCTGGCCGCCCTTCCGATGCACGTGCAGGAAGTCCCGCACCTCGACCTCGAAGGCGGGCGGCACGCGGCGCTGCAGCTCGGCGATGGCCCAGGCCAGGGTGCTCCTGGTCGCTTCGTACAGGCGATCGACCTCCTCGGGAGCCAGCGTCGAGCGCTTGCGAAAGGGGGCCAGGCGGGCTGTCCACAGGATCTCGTCGCTGTAGCCGTTGCCGATGCCGGCCACGAACGACTGCTCGCGCAGCAGGTTCTTGAGTTCGCCGCGATGGCGCTGGATGCGGGCTCGCCAGGTGGCCAGGTCGAGCTCGGGGTCATCGGCGTCCGGCCCGAGCTCGTCCCAGCCGGCTACCGCACGCGTCACGCCCTGCGGTACGAGGTAGATCTTGCCCATCCGCGTCGGGTCACGGTAGCGGAGCTCGATGGCATCTCCGGCCGAGGGCAGCCACGCCGCGTCGCGCGTCCAGGCCGCGGACTGATCGGGCGGTGCGCTGCGACCGCCGAAGCGCCAGCACCCAGGCGGTCGAGGCCAGCGCCTTCGAACCAGGCGCACCCAGCCCCAGGCGCCCGGTGAGCATGGCGTTGACGATGATCCGGTCGCGGTCGAGCTGGAGCACGATGAACTTGCCGCGCCGGGTCACGGACTGCAGGACCTGGCCTGAGAGTGCAGCCAATTCGTCCGGCGTGCCGCGGACGACCAGCGTCTGCGGAGCCTCGGAGGCGACGATCGTCCGCCCTGCCAGGGCAGCCTCGAAGGCATCGGTCAGGATGGCGATATCCGGCAACTCGGGCACGCGAGGACGGCCTCTCCCTCGTTGTGGCTGCTCAAACGTGCGTGGTAGTATGCGCGGGCCCTTCCGGGGCCAGCGCCACGTGACGCGCGAGCCGACCTGCGACGAAGGAGTCTGACGAGCCCGACGGGACACGGACGACCCACCTCCGACGTGTGACGGCCCGAGCGTGTCGCTCGGGCCCTTCCCGTCCCGGCAGGAGATCGACTCGAAGGAGACCACCACATTGAGCGCAGAGAAGCAGGGCGGGAGCACGCCGGCCGACGAGGCGAAGGACGCCGCGGCAGAGGCTGACGACAAGCGCTCCGCGGCAGTCGCCGTGGACGAGCCCGCCACCACCGACATCGACGCCAGCGCAGAGGACGCCGTCGGCGAGGCCGTCAGCGCCGCCGAGGAGGCGGCCGTGGCCGAGGAGGTCGCCGAGGTCATCGAGGTCGAGGCCGTCGAAGCCGTCGATGAGGCCGCCGTCGTCGAGGCCGTGGCCGAGGACGTCGCTGAGGAGGCCGCCGCCGAGGAGGTCGTCGCCGAGATCGCGGTCGAGGTCGCCCTCGAGGCCGATGTCGTAGCCGAGGTCGCTGTCGAACAGGCCGTCGAGACAGAGAGCGCGGCCCTCGAGGCAGCCCAGCATGCCAAGGCCGCCGAGGCGGTCGCCGAACTGGTCCTCTCCGACGACGAGATGCCCCTCGAGCTGGTCGGCGAAGCCGTCGTCGAAGCCGAGGAGTCCGTCGAGATCGCCGACGAGGCCGCAGCCGAGGCGTATGTCGCCCACGAGGTCGCTGAGGAGTCCGTCGTCGAGGCGGTCGTCGCCGAGGCCGTGGCCGTCGAGATCGTCGAGGAGGCCGACGAGGCCCGTGAGGTGGCCGATGAGGCTGCCGCCGACGCCTTCGTCGCCGAGGTTCGGGCCGAGGACGCCGTCGAGGTCGCCGTCCTCGCCGATGCCGTGGCCGATGCCGAGGCCGATGAAGCGGACGAGGCTGCCGGCGTGGCTGCGGAGGCCATCAGCGCCAGCATCGATGCCAGCGAGCTGGCCGCAGCACCCGCCGCCGAGGCCGAGCCGAAGCGCGACCTGGGCCCCGAGCCGACGACCATGGAGGAGCTGCTCAACGAGCAGAGCGGTGACATCCGCAGCTTCAAGCACGGCGACGTCGTCGAGGGCACCGTGGTGCGCATCGACAAGGACGAGATCCTCGTCGACATCGGCGCCAAGTCCGAGGGCGTCGTCAGCAATCGCGAGCTCTACGGCCGGAACGCCGAGTCGCAGCCCGCGCTCGAGATCGGCGACACGGTCCTGGTCTACGTGCTACAGCCCGAATCGAACGAGGGCCATGCGGTGCTCTCGCTGCGGCGAGCCGGCCTGGAGCGCAAGTGGCGCTCGATGCAGGAGCAGTTCGACGCGGGCGTCATCATCGAGGCCCCGGTCATCGACCACAACAAGGGCGGCCTCATCGTCGACTGCGGCATCCGCGGCTTCGTGCCCATCAGCCAGATCGTCGACTTTCCCCGCCGACCCCAGAACGACCAGCCGCGCGACGCGGCCCAGGAGATCGCCGAGAAGCTGCAGCCCTTCGTCGGGCGCAAGATGCGGCTCAAGATCCTGGAGGTCAACCGCAAGGCCAACCGCCTCATCCTGTCGGAGAAGGTCGCGCTCTACGAGGAGCGGCGCGAGAAGCGCGACGAGCTCTTCAGCAGCCTCCAGGTCGGCCAGAAGGTGACCGGCTCGGTGCGTTCCATCGCACCCTTCGGCGTCTTCATCGACCTCGGCGGCATCGATGGCCTGGTCCACAAGAGCGAGCTCTCCTGGAACAAGGTCAACAACCCCGAGGCTGGCTACCACGTCGGCGAAGAGGTCGAGGCCGAAGTCATCGACATCAATCACGAGCGCGGCCGGATCAGCCTCTCGATCCGCCGTCTGCAGCCCGACCCGTGGCACTCCACGGTGGCCGACTTCAAGGTCGGCGACATCATCGACGGCACGGTCACCAAGATCGTCAACTTCGGCGCCTTCGTCCGCGTCCGCGAGGGCCTCGAGGGTCTCATCCACATCTCCGAGCTGTCCCACCAGCGCGTGGCGCACCCCGGCGACGTGGTCCACGAGGGCCAGGTGCTCAAGCTCAAGATCATCTCGCTCGACTCCGAGCGACATCGCCTTGGCCTCAGCCTCAAGCAGGCCGAGGAGCCGCCGGCTCGGCCCGCGCCCGAGGCGCGTGAGCCGCGTCGACCCCGACCGGAGCGTTCCTTCGACACCGCCCAGGCGGTGCAGGAGCCGGAGGGCGGCATCGACAACACGCTGGCCGCCGCCTTTGCCCAGGTCCGCCAGCAGATGGCCGCCGCCGAGGTGACCGAGGTCAAGGATGACCTCGCTGAAGCCGAGGCGGTCGAGGAAGCGGTCGCTGCCGAGGCCATCGAGGAGGTCGTCGAGACGGTCGCCGTCGACGAGGCGGTCGTGGAGGCCGTTGCGGCCGACGAGATCGAGCGCCTCGAGGATGCTGCGGCCGCCAACGAGGACAACGAAGCGGCCGCCGCGGAGGCTGAGGTGGAGGTCGTCGAGGCCTTGGCCGCGGTCGAGGAGGCCGAGGAGGCCGCCGCCGCCGTAGTCGTCGGGGAGATCGTCGAGGCCGTCGCCGAGGACGAAGCCGAGATGGAGGTCGAGGCCGCCGCGGCGGTCGAGGCCATCGCCGTCGAGACGATGGAGGAGAACACGGCCGGCTGACGCCAGCCGCTTCACGTTCGCGGGCCGACCTCGACCCGCTCGCCGGGAACCCATCGAGATGCCCATCCGTCGTGGGCGGTCAGGGGTACTCTGGTGCCCCCCGTGACCGTACTCCCGGGCGGCGGTCAGGCCGGATGCCCGTGCTAGGATAGCCCGCAAGGTGGCGGATCCCCGCTGCCAGTAGAACAGGCGTTCGACCGCGAATGGACCGCTTCGACAAGTTCACGGATCGCGCGCGCAAGGTCCTGACGCTGGCACAGGATGAGGCGCAGCGGTTCAACCATAACTACATCGGGACCGAGCATCTGCTGCTCGGGCTCGTGCGCGAGGGCGAGGGCGTCGCTGCCCGCGTGCTCGAGAACATGAACGTCGAGCTGCCTAAGGTGCGCACTGCGGTCGAGTTCATCATCGGGCGCGGCGATCGCCCCGTCGTCGGCGAGGTCGGCCTGACGCCCCGCGCCAAGCGCGTCATCGAGCTGGCCATCGACGAGGCTCGACGCCTGGGACACAACTACATCGGCACCGAGCACCTCCTGCTGGGCCTGGTGCGTGAAGGGGAGGGCATCGCAGCCGGCGTCCTCGAGTCGCTCGGCGTCAACCTCGACAAGGTCCGCCACGAGGTCATCCGCGTCCTCTCGCAGTCGAGCAGCGCGGGCCCGGCGGCGGAGACCAAGCGAGCCAGCAAGACACCGACCGTCGATCAGCTGGGCATCAACCTGACCGATGCCGTGCGCGCGGGCAAGATCGACCCAGTCATCGGACGCGAGAAGGAGATCGAGCGGGTCATCCAGATCCTGTCGCGGCGCACCAAGAACAATCCCGCCCTCATCGGTGAGCCCGGCGTCGGCAAGACCGCCATCGCGGAGGGCCTCGCGCAGCGCATCGTCTCGGGCGACGTCCCGGAGACGCTCCTCAACAAGCGCGTGCTGACCCTCGACATCGGCTCGCTCGTGGCCGGCACCAAGTACCGCGGCGAGTTCGAGGAGCGGCTCAAGAAGATCATCGAGGAGCTGCGCAGCACGAACGACGCCATCCTCTTCATCGACGAGCTGCACACCCTCGTCGGGGCGGGCGCCGCCGAAGGCGCCATCGATGCCGCCAACATCCTCAAGCCGCCGCTGGCACGCGGCGAGCTGCAGTGCATCGGCGCTACCACGCTCGACGAGTTCCGCAAGTACATCGAACGCGACGCCGCCCTCGAACGACGCTTCCAGCAGGTCATGGTCGAGGAGCCCACCCTCGAGCAGACGATCGACATCCTCAAGGGCATCCGCTCGCGGTACGAAGAGCACCACAAGGTGCGCATCACCGACGCCGCCGTCAACGCCGCGGCCGACCTGTCGGTGCGCTACATCACCGACCGCCACCTGCCCGACAAGGCCATCGACCTCATCGACGAAGCCGCCAGCCGCGTCCGGTTGCGCACCTCGACCCTGCCGCCCGACCTCAAGGCCGCGCAGAAGGAGCTCGATCGCGTCACCAAGGAGAAGGATGCGGCCATCAACAACCAGGACTACGAGGGCGCGGCCTCGCTGCGCGACGCCGAGTCGGTCGCCAAGTCCGCCGTCGACCAGTTGCGCAGTGCGTGGCAGGAGTCACAGGGCGATGACCAGCCGGAGGTGACCGAGGAGGACATCGCCACGGTCGTCGCGATGTGGACCGGCATCCCCGTCACACGCATCGCCCAGGAGGAGTCGGAGCGACTGCTCAAGATGGAGGAGGCCCTGCATGCCCGGGTCATCGGGCAGCAGGAGGCCATCGAGACCGTCTCCAAGGCCGTCCGTCGGGCGCGCGCGGGGCTCAAGGATCCCAAGCGACCGATCGGCTCGTTCATCTTCCTGGGGCCGACCGGCGTCGGCAAGACCGAGCTCGCCAAGGCGCTGGCCGAGTTCATGTTCGGCTCCGAGGATGCGCTCATCAAGATCGACATGAGCGAGTTCATGGAGCGGCACAACGTCAGCCGCCTGGTCGGCGCACCGCCCGGCTACGTCGGCTTCGAGGAGGGCGGCCAGCTGACCGAGGCCGTCCGGCGCAAGAGCTACTCGGTCATCCTGCTCGACGAGATCGAGAAGGCACACCCCGAGGTCTTCAACATCCTGCTCCAGATCCTCGAGGACGGGCACCTGACCGACGCCAAGGGCCGGCGGGTCGACTTCAGGAACGCGGTCATCATCATGACCAGCAACGTCGGCGCCAAATCCTTGCTCAAGGACACCAGCCTCGGCTTCCGCCCCGTCTCCGAAGCCGAAGGCCAGCGAGCCGACCAGCAATATGACCGGATGCGCGACAAGGTCCTGGAGCAGCTCAAGTCGCAGTTCCGACCGGAGTTCCTCAACCGCGTCGACTCGTTGGTCGTCTTCCGCTCCCTGACCGTCGAGGAGATCCGCGAGATCGTCGACCTCCTGCTCGCGCGCGTGCGCGAGCAACTCCGCACGCAGGGCATCGGGCTTGACGTCACGCAGGAGGCCAAGGACCACCTCATCAAGATCGGCTACGACGTCGACTACGGGGCTCGCCCGCTGCGCCGCGTCATCCAGAACCTGGTCGAGGACCCCCTCGCCGAGGCGCTCCTGGTCGGTCGCTTCCAGGCCGGGCAGACGATCGTCGTCGATCGAGATGGCGATGTCGGGCTGACGATCGAGCCGCTCGTGGAGAAGACGCCGGTCGAGGTCAGCTAGTCGTGGCGCGGCCGCAGAGCCGTTACGTCTGCCAGGCCTGCGCCACCAGCCACCTGCGCTGGGAAGGCCAGTGTCGCGGCTGCGGCGCCTGGGACACGCTCGTCGAGACGGTCGTGCGCGACGCATCGAGCCGTGCCGCCCGGCCTCGAGCCGCCGCCGATCCAGCCCAGCCTCGACCCCTGCGCGCCCTGTCTGACGAGGATATCGAACGACGACCGACGGGCATCGATGAGCTCGACCGGGTCCTTGGCGGTGGGCTGGTGCCCGGCTCGGTCGTCCTGCTCGGTGGCGAGCCCGGCATCGGCAAGTCGACGCTCGTCCTCGAGGCCGCCGCCGGCATCGCCGGTCGCCAGGGCAGTGTGCTCTACGCCTCGGGCGAGGAGTCGGCTGGGCAGCTCCGGCTGCGGGCCGCCCGCCTTGGCCTGACCGACGGCCCGGCCGCGGATGCAGTGCATGTCCTGGCCGAGACCGACGTCGAGCGCATCATCGAGGCGGCCCTGACCCTCCGGCCTGCGCTGCTCATCGTCGACTCGGTGCAGACAGTGACGCTCGATGGGCTCGACGGGCCAGCCGGCTCGGTCGGCCAGGTCCGGGAGTCGGCCGCACGCCTGGCGACCTTCGCTCGCGCCTCGCACTCGCCGGTCGTGCTCGTCGGCCAGGTCACCAAGGACGGCAGCCTGGCCGGACCCAAGACGCTCGAGCACCTCGTCGATGCCGTGCTCGCGCTCGAGGGTGACCGCTACGGGACCATCCGCGTCCTTCGCGCGCAGAAGAACCGCTTCGGCTCGACCGAGGAGATCGGCGTCTTCGAGATGCTCGGCGCCGGCCTGCAGTCGGTCCTCGACCCGGCCATCGCCTTCCTCTCGCGCGCCGACCCTGCGACCAACGGCCGGACCGCAGGCAGCGCCATCGCGGCGACGCTGGAGGGCAGCCGTCCGCTGCTCGTCGAGGTCCAGGCGCTGGTGGCACCGGCCGGTGCCGGAAGCCCCCGGCGCTCCGCCAGTGGGCCGGACCCGAACCGGTTGGCGCTGCTGGTCGCAGTGCTCGGACGGCGGGCGGGCGTCGGCATCGGTGGCGACGACCTATATGCATCGCTGGCCGGAGGATTGAGCGTCGCCGAGCCCGCCCTCGACCTACCCCTGGCCATGGCCATCGCCTCATCGAAGCGCGATCGGCCGATCGACGCGGCGACGGTCGCCTGCGGCGAGGTCGGGCTGCTCGGTGAGCTGCGCCCGGTGGCCGGCCTTGATCGGCGGCTCCGAGAGGCCGCCCGACTCGGGTTCCGGCGGGCGATCGTGCCCAGCGCCGGCAACGCACCGGCGACCGAGGGGTTCATCGGCCTGGAGGTCGTTCGGGTGGCCACCCTCCGCGAGGCGCTGGGGGTGGCCATCGCCGTGCACGGCGAAGCCCCACGGCGTGCGGTCATGGAGGAGGCCAGGTGAGCGGCATGGGACGGTCGTCCACGCTCGACGATGTGCTAGGCTCCGCGGCCGCATGACGAGGGTCGTCCGGATCCTGGGCGCCTTGCTCGGGATCCTCATCGCGTTCCAGGTCGCGGCTGCAGGCGGCCCGACCGGCGGACTCTTCGCCGGTCTCGCCTACGGCGGCTTCATGCTGGCCGCCTGGGTCATCGCCTGGGGCGTGCTCGGTTTCCTGATCCTGCCTTATCTGACCGTGGTGCCGGCCGGCGCGCTCATCCGCGGCGTGCAACGGATCTCGACCGGGGAGTTCGTGACCGCCATCGCGGGCCTCCTCATCGGCTTACTGATGGGGCTGTTGCTGGGCCTGCCCCTGTCAAGCCTGCCCTCACCCTATGGCGAATGGATGCCGCTGGCTGTCTCGGCCGTGCTCGGGCTGGGCATGCTCGGCCTGACGGTCGTCAAGCGCAACGACCTGCTCGAAGCCGTCGAGGCCCTCGGCGTGCTGCCGCGCGGCCGTGACGAGGCGCCTCCCCAGCCGGTCGGGCCGACGATCATCGTCGACACCAGCGCCATCATCGACGGCCGCATCGCCGACATCGCCGACTCGGGCTTCCTGTTCGGCGTCCTGGTCGTCGCCCGCTTCGTGCTCGCTGAGCTGCAGCACATCGCCGACCATTCGGACACCGCCAAGCGCAACCGCGGTCGACGCGGGCTCGAGATCCTGGCCGCGCTCCAGAAGGGCGACCGCATCCCGGTCGAGATCTCGGAGCAGGACTTCCCGGAGATCGGCGAGGTCGACCAGAAGCTCATCGCGCTGGCCAAGGCGCGCAGCGGCGCGATCCTGACCAATGACTACAACCTCAACCGCGTGGCGGAGCTGCAGGGCCTTCGTGTCCTCAACGTCAACCACCTGGCGAACGCGGTCAAGCCTGCCTTCCTGCCCGGCGAGGAGCTCCACGTACGCGTCATCCAGGAGGGCAAGGAGGCCGGCCAGGGTGTGGCCTTCCTCGACGACGGCACGATGATCGTGGTCGAGGGCGGCGATCGCTTCCTCGACCGTGAGGTCGACGTCACGGTCAGTCGGGTCCTCCAGACCGTCGCCGGCCGCATGGTCTTCGCCCACCCTCGAGCGCGATGACCGGCGCCGCCGCCGGCGCCGTCGACGTCGTCGTCGCGGCCGCCGGCTCGAGCACCCGGATGGCCGGCATCGACAAGCTGGAGGCGCCGCTGCTCGGTCGGCCGCTCCTGGCCTGGACGCTCGACGCATTGCGCGCGGCGACATCAACGCGGACGCTGGTGCTGGTCACGGCGCCCGACCGGGTCGAGC
Organism: uncultured Chloroflexia bacterium; assembly: GCA_963833535.1. Taxonomy (GTDB): domain Bacteria; phylum Chloroflexota; class Limnocylindria; order Limnocylindrales; family CSP1-4; genus CSP1-4. The sequence goes on from CAWHYC010000008.1 coordinate 439,066, forward strand.
AGATGACCACCTTTCCCTGGGTCAGGGCGACCGAGGCGCGCGTCGTCGCTGGCGGGCCCCGACGCCAGGATTCGGTGTCCGCCGGTCTCGCCGCGACGGACGCTGACGTCGTCCTCGTCCATGACGGGGCCAGGCCGCTGGTCAGGCCTTCGCTCGTCGACCGGGTCGCAGCCGCGACCGTCGCGCTCGGTGCCGCCATCCCCGGCTGGCCGGTCGTCGAGACGCTCAAGCGCATCGCCGATGGCCGCATCATCGAGACCGTCGATCGCAGCGGGGTGGTCGCCGCTCAGACTCCCCAGGGCGGACGCCGAGCCGACCTCCTGGCGGCGCTCGCGGTGGTCGCTGCCGATGGACGCGAGATGACCGACGAAGCCGCGCTGCTCGAGTCGCTGGGCATCCCGATCGCGGTCGTCGACGGCGACGCGGACAATCTCAAGATCACCACGCCGGCCGATCTGGAGCGCGCCGAGGCCGTCATGGCTGCGCGGCTCGGGCCGCCGCGCATCGGGCAGGGCCGGGACAGCCACCCCTTCGGCCCTGGCGACGGTCTGGCGCTGGGTGGCATCCGCATCGAGGACGCGCCTGCCCTTTACGGCCACTCGGACGGAGACGCCGCGCTGCATGCTATCGCCGACGCACTCCTTGCCGCCACCGGTCGTGCCGACCTCGGCCATCGGTTCCCGGCCGGCGATCCCGCCACGCACGGCGTCGACTCGCGCGCCCTCGTGTCGGCCGTGGTCCGCGACGTTGCGACGTCGGGCTGGCGGGCCATCGGGGTCGACCTGCTCATCCGGGGCGCCCGGCCGCGCCTCGGCGCCACGCGGCTCGATGCCATGCGCGACGCCATCGCCGGCCTGGTCGGGGTACTCGGCGGACGCGGTCGCGGTCCATGCCTCGTCCGGCAACCTCGACGGACCGGATGGTGCCGGCCGGTCCATCTCCGCGCAGGCCATCGTCCAGGTCGTGCGCTCGTGACGCTGCGCTTGCGGAACACGCTGGGCGGTGCCCTCGAGCCGTTCCAGCCGCTCGACCCGGGCAACGTCCGCATCTACAGCTGCGGGCCGACGGTCTACGCGCCGTCGCATGTCGGCAACTTCCGGAGCTTCCTGTTCGCCGACCTTCTGCGCCGCTACCTGGCCTGGCGCGGCTACCCCGTGACCTGGGTCATGAACATCACCGACGTGGACGACAAGATCATCCGCGACGCTGGGGCCAAGGGCATCCCCATCGGCGAGCTGACGTCACGCTACGAGGAGGCCTTCCTCGACGACCTCCGCCGTTTGCGGGTCATGATGCCCGACGTCCTGCCGCGTGCGACGGAGCACATCGAGGCCATGGTCGAGCTCATCGAGACGCTCCTCGAGCGCGGTCACGCCTATCGCACCGAGGACGGCTCGATCTTCTTCCGCATCGCGAGCTGGCCTGCCTACGGCCGGCTGGCCCACGTCGATCCCGCCAGCCAGCGGGTCGGCGAACGCGTCGAAGCCGATGAGTACGACAAGGACGACGTGCGCGACTTCGCGGTCTGGAAAGCCGCCAAGCCCGGCGAGCCGAGGTGGCCGACACGCCTCGGCGATGGCCGGCCGGGCTGGCACATCGAGTGCTCGGCGATGAGCATGCGCTATCTCGGCCCGAGCTTCGATCTCCATACCGGCGGCATCGACCTCATCTTCCCCCACCACGAGGACGAGATCGCCCAGTCAGAGGCCGCCACCGGCCAGCCCTTCGTGCGCACCTGGCTTCATTGCGCGCATCTCCAGATGAGCGGCGAGAAGATGGCCAAGCGGACCGGCAACATCGCCCGCCCGGCTGACATCTACGCCGCCGGTGTACCGGCGCGTGCCCTCCGTTTCGCGCTCATCGCCGCGCACTACCGCGCATCGCTCGACTTCAGTGAAGCGTCGCTGGCGGCGGCCGCGGCGGCCGTCGAGCGACTCTCGACGCTGTTGGCCGCATTGGACGCCTACGTCGAGAGCGGCCCCGACGATCCCTCGCTCGATGCGCTCCTCGACGAGACGCAGGGCTCGGTTCACAGCCGGGCTCGACGACGACCTCAACGTGGCGCCGGCGCTGGCGGCGGTATTCGACCTTGCCCGCGAGCTGAATCGGCGGATGGACGCCCGCGCGTTGTCCGGCGCCGACGCCAGTCGCGCCGCGGCCTTCGTGCGCGACCTGGACCGGGTCCTGGCCGTGGCCGAGGAGGACCTGGCTGACCTCGAACAGGAGCTCGTCGAGCGACTCGAGGCTCGAGCCGCCGCTCGAGCGGCGCGGGACTGGGCGCTGTCCGATCGTCTGCGCGACGAGCTCGCCGAGCGGGGCATCGCGGTCGAGGACACCCGCGACGGCCAGCGCTGGCGGCGCCAGATGGTGGTCGACGGTGCCCGGCGGTAAGCCGCGGCCGGACCGACCGGAAGAGCGGGATCGTCGTCGAAGACCGGGCGCCGGGCACGGTCCACACGGCTGGGGCTCGGCCGATCCAAGCGGACCACGACCGTCGAGCGCAGGCTCGAGCCGAGGTCGCCCCGCAGGGAACCGCCCCACGGACGCCGGTCAGACCGGAGGGCGATCACCTGGACCGCGTTCGAGGGGAGCGCCACCCCCGGATGGGTCCTGGTCGGGCGACCGACCAGCACGACGCTCACCGGGCGCTGGGGACTTCGAAGGCGGCTACCGACCAGCGCATCCCGGTAGCGAACCTGGGCACCGCGCGCCCGGCCCTGGGCGTCGCGACCCTGGCGCGCCGAGACCGAGCGGCCACGACGAGCGGCCACGCCGGCCATCCCGGCCCCACGATGCGCGCGGCCCGCGAGCCGACGCCGGCCCACCCGTCCCTGGCCGTCCAGGCTGGTCCGGCGATCGCCCCGGGGACCGCCGCCCGCAGCCTCCACGACCGCCCTTCGATCGCCAGGCTCATGCCCGCGGGCGGTTCGATCGTCCGCCCGACGCCCGCCCATCGGCGGGCGGGCCGCAGCGCGGCTGGCGCGGCTCGCCGCAGGGGGAGGGTCCGTCGGCCCTCGCGTTCCCTCCACGGGCGACCGAACACGGCGCACCGCCCCGCCCCGTCGACCCGAGGTCGCTGCTCGATGAGGGCGACGAGCTGGTCGCCGGCCGGCGACCGGTCGAGGAGGCGTTCGCGGCTCGACGCGAGTCCCGCCGACTGCTGGTCGTGCCGACCCGGCGCTCTGCGCTCGACGCGCTGGTCCTGCACGCGACGACCCTGCGCATCCCCGTCGTCGAGGTCGAAGGTGGCACGTTGACGGCGCTGGCCGGTTTCGACGGACACCAGGGAGTGGCCCTCGTCGTCGCTCCGCGCCGCTGGGGCACGCTGGAAGAGATCATCGTGCGGGCCCTCGATCGCGGTGAGCGGCCGTTCGTCCTGGCCCTCGACTCGCTCGAGGATCCGCACAACGTGGGCAGCCTCCTGCGCAGCGCCGAGGCGGCCGGGGTCCATGGGGTCATCTTCCCGATCCGTCGCGCGGCGCCTATCACGCCGTCTGCGGTCAAGGCCTCGGCAGGCGCGGTCGAGCACCTCGTCATGGTCCCCGTGACGGACCTCCCCGGTGCCCTGGCCGACCTCCATGTCCGGGGCCTCCGGATCGTCGGAGCTGAACAGTCTGCGACGCTGACCTATCGCCATGCCGACCTGCGCGGGCCGCTCGTCATCGTCGTCGGCAGTGAAGGCCAGGGCATCGGGCCGGCCATCCGGAGGCGCCTCGACCTTGCGGTCCGCATCCCGATGCACGGTCGCATCGCATCGCTCAATGCCGCCGTCGCCGGCTCGGTCCTGTTGCTCGAGGCGGCCGGCCAACGCGCCGTCGGGGCACCCGCCGCAGCGGTCGACGACGAAGCCGCGGAAGGCCGGGCGGGAGCCGAAACTGACGCCGCCTCCGAACGCGACGACGCTTCCGAGCCCGACGCTGCCGCCGAGGCCGCGGCCGAGGCCGAGCCCGTATCTGAGGCCGTGGCCGAGGTCGAGCCCGACGGCCTGCTGCCCTGAGGGACGGGACGTCAGGCCGACCGCGTGCATTGCGCCTTCGCGGGCCGGTGCTGTAAACTCCCCGTTCGCGCCGACGTAGCTCAATTGGTAGAGCAGCGGTTTTGTAAACCGCCGGTTCCGGGTTCGAGTCCCGTCGTCGGCTCCAAGTGAAGAGCTCGCCCGTTCCATCTCTCTTCACCGCTCGGCGACCCGTCGTCGAGGAACGTGGCGAAACCCGTGGGTAGGTTGAGCAGGTGGTGAGCTCCGCTGACTGTAGATCAGCCGTCTTCGACTGTGGGGGTTCGATTCCCTCCCTGCCCACCAACATCCCTCTGGTGTGAGAACCTTTCCTCACCCCGGCCCACATAGCTCAGCTGGCAGAGCACTTCCTTGGTAAGGAAGAGGTCATGGGTTCAAGTCCCATTGTGGGCTCCAGCCCCCGTCCTGCGGCCCGCGCCGCACCTGTAGGAGTTCGATAGCGCACGCGATGGCCAAGAAGAAGTTCGAGCGCACCAAGCCCCACGTCAACATCGGCACCATCGGTCACATCGACCATGGCAAGACGTCGCTCACGGCGGCCATCACCAAGTACCTGGCCCTCAAGGGCGGGGCGGAGTACCGCGCCTTCGACTCCATCGACAACGCGCCCGAGGAGCGCGAGCGGGGCATCACCATCGCCATCGCCCACGTCGAGTACGAGACCGGCGCCCGCCACTATGCGCACGTCGACTGCCCGGGCCACGCCGACTACATCAAGAACATGATCACCGGCGCCGCCCAGATGGACGGCGCCATCCTCGTCGTCGCCGCGACCGATGGCCCGATGCCCCAGACGCGCGAGCACATCCTGCTCGCCCGCCAGGTCGAGGTGCCCTACATCGTGGTCTTCCTCAACAAGGTCGACATGGTCGACGATCCCGAGCTGCTCGAGCTCGTCGAGCTCGAGGTCCGCGAGCTGTTGAGCAAGTACAACTTCCCGGGCGACGACCTGCCCGTCGTGCGCGGCAGCGCCTTGAAGGCGCTCGAGGCCGGCGACGACGTGAACGATCCCGCCTACGCGCCCATCCAGGCCCTGATGGACGCCGTCGACTCCTACATCCCGACCCCCGAGCGGGCCATCGACAAGCCCTTCCTGATGCCCGTCGAGGACGTCTTCGGCATCAAGGGCCGGGGCACGGTCGCCACCGGGCGCGTCGAGCGCGGCATCGTCAAGGTCGGCGAAGAGGTCGAGATCATCGGCGTCAAGGCCACCCGCAAGGTCGTCGTGACCGGCGTCGAGATGTTCAAGAAGCTGCTCGACGAGGGCCGCGCCGGCGACAACATCGGCTGCCTCCTGCGGGGCATCGAGCGCGAGGAGATCGAGCGCGGCCAGGTCATGGCCAAGGCCGGCTCCATCAAGCCGCACACGAAGTTCAGCGCCCAGGTCTACGTCCTGAGCAAGGAGGAGGGTGGCCGCCACACGCCCTTCTACAACGGCTACCGGCCGCAGTTCTACCTGCGCACGACCGACGTCACCGGGTCCATCGGCCTGCCCGAGAACACCGAGATGGTGATGCCCGGCGACAACGTCGAGATGACCGTCGAGCTGATCACCCCCATCGCCCTCGAGACCGGCCAGCGCTTCGCCATCCGCGAAGGCGGCCACACCGTCGGCGCCGGCGCCGTCACGAGCATCCAGGAGTAGCCGTGGCGAAGGCCGAGAACCGTCCCGTCATCCTGCTCGCCTGCACCGAGTGCAAGGAGCGCACGTACGCGACGGAGAAGAACAAGAAGAACGATCCCTCGCGGCTCGAGCTTCGGAGATACTGCCCGCGCTGCCGTCGTCATACACTGCACCGTGAGGCGAAGTAGCCGGGCGAACGTAGGCGCGTAGCTCAATTTGGCAGAGCTCTGGTCTCCAAAACCAGTGGTTGTCGGTTCGAGTCCGGCCGCGCCTGCCACCACCACCTGACCGTACCGACAAGGAAGAAGCATCCATGGTGACGCGACTGCGCCGCTACATCGCGGAGTCCTGGTCCGAGCTGAAGAAGGTCACCTGGCCGACCCGGCTCCAGGTCCGCAACCTGACCGTGCTGGTCTTCCTGATCAGCGCGATCATCGGCGTCTTCATCGCGGCCGTCGACTTCATCTTCTTCCAGCTCATCGCCCGACTGACCGAGCTGGTCTGATGGACACGACCGAGGCGACCCAGGCGCCGACCCAGAAGCACTGGTACGTGATCCACACGTATTCCGGCTACGAGAAGAAGGTCAAGGCCAACCTCGAGCATCGCATCGAGTCGATGGGCATGGACGACAAGATCTTCCAGGTCCTGGTGCCCGAGGAGGATGAGGTCGAGATCCGCGGCGGCCAGCGCGTGACCGTCCAGAAGAAGGTCTATCCAGGCTACGTCCTGGTCGAGATGATCCTCGACCCCGATTCCTGGTTCGTCGTCCGCAATACCCCCGGCGTGACCAGCTTCGTCGGCGGCGCCAACATCCCGGGCGTTCGCAACGAGCCCATCCCGCTCGATGAGACGGAGGTCAAGCAGATCCTCCGGCAGATGGGCGTCGAAGCGCCCAAGTTCCGGGTCGCCTTCTCCAAGGGCCAGAGCGTGCGCGTCACGGACGGCCCCTTCGCCGAGTTCATCGGCACCGTCGACGAGGTCAACCCGGAGCGCAACAAGGTCAAGGTGCTCGTCAGCATCTTCGGCCGTGAGACGCCCGTCGAGCTCGACTTCCTCCAGGTCGAGAAGCTCTAGGGCGAGAAGAGGACACCGACCACCGTGGCCAAGAAGATCCGCAATGTCCTGACCATCCAGTTGCCTGCTGGCAAGGCGACGCCGGCGCCGCCCGTCGGCACCGTCCTTGGCCCGACCGGCATCAACATCGTCGAGTTCTGCAAGACGTACAACGAGAAGACGGCCGCCCAGACCGGCCAGATCATCCCCGCCCAACTGACGATCTACGAGGATCGCAGCTTCACCTTCATCCTCAAGACGCCGCCGGCGGCCGACCTCCTGCGCAAGGCGGCCGGCGTCGAGAAGGGCTCGTCCACCGCCGGGCGGGAGACGGTCGGCCGGGTGACCCCCGACCAGGTCCGTGAGATCGCCCAGATCAAGATGGCCGACCTCAACGCGGCCGACCTCGAGGCCGCGTCGCGCATCATCGAGGGCACCGCGCGCTCGATGGGCATCGAGGTCGTCGCCTAGGCCACGACCACCACGGTGCGCGCGACCCGGCGATGCGCACCACGATCCCGGCCAGGGGCCGGACCGGGGCGTCTACCCCGCGCTGAAGAGGGGAGGCCGGCAGCGCTGGCCGCTGAGAGGAGCACCCATCGATGCCCAGGCACGGCAAGACCTACACCGAGGTGGCCGCGCTCGTCGAGCGCGACCGCCTCTACGAACCCGACGAAGCCGCCGACCTGCTCAAGCAGACGAGCAAGGTCGGCTTCGACGCCTCCCTCGAGGCCCACATCCGGCTCGGCGTCGACCCTCGACACGCCGACCAGATGGTGCGCGGCACGGTCATCCTGCCGCACGGCACCGGGAAGGTCGTGCGCGTCGTCGTCTTCGCCCAGGGCGAGAAGGCGCAGGAAGCGCTGCGCGGCGGCGCCGACGAGGTCGGCGGCGAGGATCTGGTCAAGAAGATCGAGGCCGGCTGGACCGACTTCGACGTCGCCCTGGCCACGCCCGACACGATGGGCATGGTCGGTCGCCTGGGCAAGATCCTCGGTCGCAAGGGCCTGATGCCCAATCCCAAGTCGGGCACCATCACCTTCGACATCGAGCGCGCCATGCGCGAGGTCAAAGGTGGTCGCGTCGAGTTCAAGGTCGACAAGGGTGGCATCATCCATGTGCCGTTCGGCAAGGTCAGCTTCGAGGCCGCGCAGATCGTCGACAACCTGGCGGCGCTCGTGGATGCCGTCAGTCGCGCTCGCCCCAGCGCCGTCAAGGGGCACTATTTCAAGAGCCTGACGGTGGCTTCGACGATGGGTCCGGGCATCCGCGTGGACGTCCCGGCCATCCTCGCCAGAGCCGCCTGAGAGCGGGCCGGCGCAGGCCGGCCCCGGTGTCGCGGAGACGCCTCACCGACCATCTAGCAGATCGTTCCGCCAAAGACAGCGTGCGTCCCCGACGGGGGCTCGATGCGTCGGCTGGGCTCGTCCACCAGGACGGGTGACGCCGACGGGCACGCCGAGGCAGGATCGGATGTCACGGGTCTCCCGTGGTGCTGCAGCCGCAGCCGTCCGGCATCCCTGTGCGGAACATCGCCACAGGGGTGTCCGGCTCGCCGGCGCCACCACGAAAGGAGGCAGCATGCCCACCGATGCCAAGCGCGCGACCGTGGCCGAACTGACCACGCTCCTCCAGGCCAGCCCGTCGTCCATCGTGGCCGACTACCGCGGCCTGAAGGTGTCCGAGATCGGCGCCGTGCGTCGATCGTTGCGTGAGCAGGGGATCCACTACCACGTCGTCAAGAATCGGCTGGCCAAGATCGCCGCCGACCAGGCCGGCGTGACCGAGCTGTCGGGACTCCTCGAGGGTCCGACCGCCATCGCCGTCGGCATCGACGACGAGTCCCAGCTGGCCAAGGCCTTCCTCGACGCCGTCCGACCCTACAAGGTCGTCGTCGTCCGGGGCGGCGTCATCCGAGGACGTCGCATCGAGGCCAGCGACGTGACGCGGCTCGCCGAGCTGCCCAGCCGCGAGGTCCTCCTCGCCCAGCTGGCGGGCGCCATCGCCAGCCCGCTGAGCACCATGGCCGGCCTGCTCGTGGCCCCCATCCGCAACCTCGGCGGCGGCCTCGCCCAGCTCGCCGAGCAGAAGGGCGCTGCGGCCGGCGCCTGAGCGCCGACCGCCAGCCGCCTCCGACCCAGAACGGACGCGCGGGCTCAGCCCGCAACCAGTCAGCGACGAAGGAGACCCGACACCATGGCTACCTTGACCCAGGACCAGATCCTCGAGGCGATCGACGGCATGACCGTCCTCGAGCTGTCCGAGTTCATCAAGAAGTTCGAGACCCGCTACGGCGTCACGGCCGCGGCGCCGGTCGCCGCTGTGGCGGCCGCCCCGGCGGCCGGCGGCGCCGCCCCGGCTGCTGCCGCCGAAGAGCAGACCGAGTTCACGGCCATCCTGGCCGAGATCGGCCCCAACAAGATCCCGGTCATCAAGGTCGTGCGCGAGCTGACCGGCCTGGGTCTCAAGGAGGCCAAGGACCTCGTCGACGCGTCGCCCAAGCCGGTCAAGGAGGGCATCGCCAAGGACGAGGCCGAGAAGATCAAGGCCGCCCTCGAGGAGCAGGGCGCCAAGGTCGAGATCAAGTAGCCGGGCAAGGGTCGGGTCGCGCCGTCGCGCGGCCCGGCCGCCTGCTCGAACGGCTCGCGGACGACGGTCCCGAGCCGCCCCCGGTGCCGCCGCCGGCGACCCCGGGTATTTGACAGCGCAAGGAACGGTGGTATCCTACTCGTTCTGTGAGCGCGGCCTCTCCCTCTTCTCCCTCCGCTAAGGAGCGGTTCATGCTGTCTGCCTCCGACTCGCCCGTCCGGGCATCGCTCGCCCCTGAGCGCAAGCGTTACGCCCGCATCCCCGAAGTCCATCCCATCCCCGACCTCATCGAGCTCCAGCTCGATTCGTTCCACTGGTTCATCGAGCAGGGCCTGCGGGAGCTCTTCGAGGAGATCAGCCCCATCCAGGACTTCACGGGCCGGGTCATGGAGCTGCGCTTCGGCAAGCACGAGTTCGGCGAGCCCAAGTACACCGAGCTGGAGTGCCGCTCGCGCGACCTGACCTTCGCCAAGCCGCTTTACGTCGACGTCGAGCTGCACATCAAGGAGACGGGCGACATCCAGGGCCAGCGGGTCTACATGGGCGACTTCCCGACCATGACCGACCAGGGCACGTTCATCATCAACGGTGCCGAGCGTGTCGTGGTCAGCCAGCTGGTGCGCTCGCCGGGTGTCTACTACACCGCGACCGAGGACACCGCCACCGGCCGCAAGCTGTACAGCGCCAAGGTCATCCCCAACCGGGGCGCCTGGCTCGAATTCGAGACGACAGCCAAGCAGAACGTCCTCCAGCTCTGGGTCAAAGTCGACCGCAAGCGCAAGCTCGAGGCGACGAAACTCCTGCGTGCCGTCGGCTATGAGGCCAACGAGGCGATGCTCGAGCTCTTCCGGCGCGTCGACGTCGGCGACCCGGGCCAGATCGCGGCGACCCTCGAGAAGGACAGCACGACCACCCGCACTGAAGCCCTGATCGAGGTCTACAAGAAGTTGCGCCCCGGCGACCCGCCGACCGGCGACAACGCCGAGAAGCTCGTCGAGAGCCTCTTCTTCAACTTCCGACGCTACGACCTCGGGCGGGTCGGGCGCTACAAGGTCAACAAGAAGCTCGACGGCGTCGCCGCACGGATGGGCATCGAGTTGCCGCGCACCGAGCGGACGATCACCCGCGAGGACATCGCGGCCATCGTCGGCCACCTCATCGAGCTCAACAACGACCTCGGCCAGGCCGATGACATCGACCATCTCGGCAACCGTCGCATCCGCGCCAACGGCGAGCTCATCCAGAACGCGTTCCGCATCGGCCTCCTGCGCATGGAGCGCGTGGTCAAGGAGCGCATGACCATCCAGGAGATCGAGAAGGCGACGCCCAACGCGCTCATCAACATCCGCCCCGTCGTGGCGGCCATGAAGGAGTTCTTCGGGGGCAGCCAGCTCAGCCAGTTCATGGACCAGACCAACCCGCTGGCCGAACTGACCAGCAAGCGCCGCCTGTCGGCCCTCGGCCCGGGCGGCCTGTCCCGCGAGCGGGCCGGCTTCGACGTCCGCGACGTGCACCACAGCCACTACGGCCGCATCTGCCCCATCGAGACGCCGGAAGGCCCGAACATCGGCCTCATCGGCTCGCTGGCGACGTACGGTCGCATCAACGAGTACGGCTTCATCGAGACGCCCTACCGCAAGGTCAAGCGGGCCGTGGCCTGGGATGACGCCGGCGCCGATCAGGAGCTGGCCGAGGTCGACATCGTGGCCAAGGGCGGGACGGTCGTCGTCAAGAAGGGCGCGGTCCTCGGCAAGGAAGGCGTCGCCGAGCTCAAGAGGCAGAAGGCGACCGCCCATCCCATCCGACCGCGCGTGACCGACGAGATCGTCTACCTCGATGCCTCCGACGAGGAGGAGCGCTACGTGGCGCAGGCCAACGCGCAGCTCGACGCCGGAGGCCACTTCGTCGCCGAGCGCGTGCCCGCCCGGCACCTCGACCAGTTCCCCGAGGCGCGTCCGACGCAGATCGAGTTCATGGACGTCAGCCCCAAGCAGGTCGTCTCGGTGGCCACCGCGCTCATCCCGTTCCTCGAGCACGATGACGCCAACCGCGCGCTGATGGGCTCCAACATGCAGCGCCAGGCCGTCCCGCTCCTCGAGCCCGAGGCGCCCATCGTGGGCACCGGCATGGAAGGGCGAGCCGCCCGCGACTCTGGCCAGGTCGTCATCGCCCGTCGCTCGGGCCTCGTCGTCAACGTGACCGCCGACCGCATCGCGGTCGAGACCGACAAGGGCGAGCTCGATGAATACCGCCTCGAGAAGTTCGTGCGCTCCAACCAGGGCACGTGCATCAACCAGCGGCCCATCGTCGACGTCGGGACGCGCGTCTCGGCCGGCGATCCGCTGGCCGACAGCAGCTCGACCGACTTCGGCGAGCTGGCCCTCGGGCGCAACATCCTGGTCGCCTTCATGAGCTGGGAGGGTGGCAACTACGAGGACGCCATCGTCATCAGCGACCGGCTGGTGCGCGAGGACCTCTTCACCAGCATCCACATCGAGAAGCACGAGGTCGAGTCACGCGACACGAAGCTCGGGCCCGAGGAGATCACCCGCGACATCCCGAACGTCGGCGAGGAGTCGCTCAAGGACCTCGATGAGGACGGCATCGTCTACATCGGCGCCGAGGTCCAGCCGGGCGACATCCTGGTCGGCAAGATCACGCCCAAGGGCGAGACCGAGCTGACCGCCGAGGAGCGCCTGCTGCGCGCCATCTTCGGCGAGAAGGCCCGCGAGGTGAAGGATTCCAGCCTGCGCTTGCCACACGGCGAGCGCGGCAAGGTCGTCGACGTGCGCGTCTTCAGCCGCGACGCCGGTGACGAGCTGCTGCCCGGCGTCAATCGCCTCATCCGCGTCAGCGTCGCCGCCAAGCGCAAGATCTCGGTCGGCGACAAGATGGCCGGCCGCCACGGCAACAAGGGCGTCGTGGCCAAGATCCTGCCGCAGGAGGACATGCCCTTCCTGCCCGACGGCACACCGGTCGATATCATCCTCAACCCGCTGGGCGTGCCCAGCCGGATGAACATCGGCCAGATCCTCGAGACCCACCTGGGCTGGGCGCTGCACGAGCAGAGCCGCCTGACCGGGGTACCGGTCCAGGCCGCCACGGCGGTCTTCGACGGCGCATCCGAGGCGCAGATCCGCGAGGAGCTGGCCACGGCCGGCCTGCCCGAGACGGGCAAGACGGAGCTGCGCGACGGTCGCACCGGGCAGCCGTTCGACCACGAGATCACCGTCGGCTATATCTACATGCTCAAGCTGCACCACCTGGTCGAGGACAAGATCCACGCCCGCTCGACCGGCCCCTACAGCCTCATCACCCAGCAGCCGCTGGGCGGCAAGGCCCAGTTCGGCGGCCAGCGCTTCGGCGAGATGGAGGTCTGGGCGCTGGAAGCGTATGGCGCGGCCAACATCCTGCAGGAGCTGCTGACCGTCAAATCGGACGACGTCATGGGCCGCGTGCAGACCTACGAGGCCATCGTCAAGGGCGAGGAGATCCAGCCGCCCGGCGTGCCGGAGTCCTTCAAGGTCCTCATCAAAGAGCTCCAGAGCCTCGGGCTCAACGTCGAGATCCTGAACGACAACGAAGAAGAGATCCACTTCGCCGAGGACGTCTCGGCCTACCCGCTCCCCGACCTCGGCGGCATCAACCTCGCCGGGTTCGAGGACTGATCACGAACCAGCCATCCGCGACGGCCGTCACCGGCCGGGACCGCCGTCGCCAGCCCATCGGTCGCGCCGCTGACGCCCGCAGCGTGGCGAAGGAGAACGATGCTCGAGGTCAATAACTTCAACGCCATCCGCATCTCGCTGGCGTCGCCGGAGCAGATCCGCGACTGGTCCAAGGGCGAGGTGACGAAGCCTGAGACGATCAACTATCGGACGCTCAAGCCCGAGAAGGACGGCCTCTTCGACGAGCGCATCTTCGGCCCCACCCGGGATTGGGAGTGCTACTGCGGCAAGTACAAGCGCATCCGCTACAAGGGCATCATCTGCGACAAGTGCGGCGTCGAGGTGACCCGGGCGAAGGTCCGCCGCGAGCGCATGGGCCACATCCAGCTGGCCAGTCCGGTCAGCCACATCTGGTACTTCAAGGGCACGCCCAGCCGGCTGGGCATCCTGCTCGACATCAGCCCGCGCAACCTCGAGCGCATCCTCTACTTCGCGCTCTACATCGTGACCTGGGTCGACGAGGAGGCGCGCAAGCGCGCCCTGCTCCAGCTCGAAGAGGAAGCCGAGGGCCGAGGCGGCCGAGGCGGCCGGGGCCTGAGCGAGCTCGAGGACGAGCTTCGCACCGACCTCAATCGCCGCAGCGATGAGCTGAAAGAAGCGCACGCCGCGCGCCGAGTCGAGTCCGAGCGCCAGCGCGCCGAGCGGACCGACGAGCTCATCGAGGCCCAGCACCAGGCCGAGTCGGCCATCTCCACCCTCAAGGGCGTGGCCGAGGAGCCCATCGTCTTCGCGCCCACCGGCGAGGTCATCGTGGCCGCCGGCGACAAGGGCGGCAAGGAGGCGAAGGCGGCCCTGGGCAAGGCCGCGCGGGAGGAGATCGAGCGCGTCAACACCGAGATCCAGGCCATCGAGGCCGCCGAGGACGAGGCCCTCGAGCTGGCCATCGAGACGCTCAGCATGGAGCGCGATGCCGCGCTCGACGCCGAGAAGGAGCGCCTCAAGGGCGAGGCCGACTCGACGCGCGATGAGATCCGCAAGGCGCGCGAGGAGATCGAGAAGCTCCAGCCGGGCGTGATGCTCATGGAATCCTCGCTCGACAGCTGGAACTATCGCGAGCTCGATCGCAAGTACGGCTCGGGCGTCCGCGGCGGCACGCGCATCTTCGGCGCCGGCATGGGCGCGGAGGCCATCCGTGAGCTCATCGGCCGCATGGATCTCGAGGAGCTCGGCCAGCGCCTGCACAGCGAGGTTCGCACGACCTCTGGCCTGCGCCGCAAGAAGGCCATCAAGCGGCTGCGCCTGATCGAGGCCTTCCGGCGCTCCGGCACGCGGCCGGAGTGGATGATCCTCTCGGTCCTGCCTGTCATCCCGCCCGATCTGCGGCCGATGGTCCAGCTCGACGGCGGCCGCTTCGCGACCTCCGACCTCAACGACCTCTATCGGCGCGTCATCAACCGCAACAATCGGCTCAAGCGACTGCTCGAGCTGGGCGCCCCGGAGATCATCATCCGCAACGAGAAGCGGATGCTCCAGGAGGCCTGCGACGCGCTCATCGACAATGGGCGCCGCGGTCGGGCCATCGCCGGCACCGGCAATCACCGCCTGAAGTCGCTCTCCGACATGCTCAAGGGCAAGCAGGGGCGCTTCCGCCAGAACCTCCTCGGCAAGCGCGTCGACTACTCCGGCCGCTCGGTCATCGTCGTCGGCCCGGACCTCAAGCTGCACCAGTGCGGCCTGCCCAAGAAGATGGCGCTCGAGCTGTTCAAGCCGTTCGTCATGCGCCAGCTCGTCGAGAAGGGCTTCGCCCACAACATCAAGAGCGCCAAGCGCATCGTCGAGCGTGTCCGGCCCGAGGTCTGGGACGTCCTCGAAGAGGTCATCAAGGACCACCCGGTGCTGCTCAACCGCGCCCCGACCCTGCACCGACTGGGCATCCAGGCGTTCATGCCCGTGCTCGTCGAGGGTTCGGCCATCCAGATCCATCCGCTCGTCTGCACGGCCTTCAACGCCGACTTCGACGGCGACCAGATGGCCGTCCACGTGCCGCTCTCCTCCGCCGGGCAGGAGGAGGCGCGGACGATCATGCTCTCGACCGCCAACCTCCTCTCGCCCGCCGACGGCAGCCCGGTCGTGGCCCCCACGCAGGACATGGTCCTGGGCTGCTTCTACCTGACCCGTGCCGCGCACGGCCTGCTCGAGCGACGCGAACGCGAGCTGCTGGCGGCCGGCCGGGACCCCAACGTGCCCGGCCAGTGGGACTGGGACGGGGCGCCTCGTCCGACACGCATCTTCCCCGACGAGGACGAGGCCATCCTGGCCTACCGGACGGGCAACATCGAGCTCCATCAGCCCATCGAGGCCCAGGTCCAGACCCGTGACGAGGTGACCGGCGAGACCGTCGAGCGACGCGTCTTCACGACCGTCGGCCGGATCATCTTCAACGAAGTCGTGCCCGAGCGGCTGCGCTTCGTCAACCAGCCGCTCACACGGACCGACCTGCGCACGCTCATCGCCGACTGCTATCGGCTGCTCGGCCCGGCCGAGACGGCCCACTTCGCCGACGGCATCAAGGCCGTCGGCTTCGAGTTCGCCACGCGCGGCGGGATGACCATCTCGGTCGCCGACATCCATACGCCGGAGGACAAGCCGGCCCGTCTGGCCGCCGCCGATCAGGCTGTCCTGGCCATCGACCGCGACTTCAACCGCGGCCTGATCACCGACGACGAGCGCTACGAGCAGGTCGTCGAGGTCTGGCAGAAGACGACCTCGGAGATCTCCGACGCGATGGTCGCGATGATGAATCCCGACGACAAGGTCATCGACGGCCCCGATCGGGCCGGCGCGCTGTGGATGATGACCAGCTCCGGCGCCCGCGGCAACAAGGGCAACATCGGTCAGCTGGGCGGCATGCGAGGCCTGATGGCCGACCCGTCCGGCCGCATCATCGACGAGCCGGTGCGCAGCAACTTCCGCGAGGGCATGACCGTCCTCGAGTACTTCATCTCGACCCACGGCGCCCGCAAGGGCCTGGCCGACATCGCCCTCCGCACCGCCGACTCGGGCTACCTGACCCGGCGCCTGGTCGACGTCGCCCAGGACGTCATCACCCGCGACGAGGACTGCGGCACCGAGGAAGGCACCTGGATCACGCGCGACGAGACCAGGGAGTTCGCCGGCTCGGCCGACGAGGACTTCGCCAAGCGCATGATCGGGCGTCTCTCCGCGGCGACCATCACCGATCCCACGACCAAGGCGGGCGAGGTGCTCGTCGAACGCAATCAGGAGATCGAGGAGCCGACCGCGCTGCGCCTGGCCGGCATGCGATCAAAGGACGGCACGCCGGTCTTCATGGAGGTCGCCGTCCGCTCACCGCTCAGCTGCCAGGCCCGGCACGGCGTCTGCCGCTTCTGCTACGGACGCAACCTGGCGACCGGTCATCTCATCGGCGCCGGCGAGGCGGTCGGCATCATCGCCGCCCAGTCGATCGGCGAGCCCGGCACCCAGCTCACGATGCGGACCTTCCACACCGGCGGCGTCGCCGGCCTCGACATCACGGCCGGCCTGCCGCGCGTCGAGGAGCTCTTCGAAGCCCGCATCCCCAAGGGCAAGGCGGAGATCAGCCACATCGATGGTGTGGTCGAGATCCTGACCGGCGAGACCGGTGCCCGTCGGGTCAAGGTCACCAGCCGCGAAGCCTACGAGACGCCTATCGAGCTGGCCAAAGGCCAGGAGCTGCTGCTCGCCCCCGGCGACTCGGTCGAGATCGACCAGGTCATCGGCCGCAGAGAGGTCGGCGGCGTCCTCGACGAGGTGCACAGCCCGACCCGCGGCGTCATCGTCAAGGCCGGCAAGGGCATCAGCGTCCGCAGCGAAGACGTCGTCGAGCGCGAGTACGCCATCCCCCACAACGCCAAGCTGCGCGTCGACAACGGCCAGGAGATCCGAGCCGGCGACGCCATCACGGATGGGCCCATCAACCCGCAGGAGTTCCTCGAGACGCGGGGCAAGGACGCCGTCCAGCGCTACCTCGTCAAGGAGGTCCAGAAGGTCTACCGCAGCCAGGGCGTGACGATCAACGACAAGCACATCGAGATCATCGTCCGCCAGATGCTGCGCAAGGTGCGCGTCGACCAGCCGGGCGACAGCGAGCAACTGCCGTTCGAGCTCATCGACCGCTTCGAGTTCGAGGACATCAACAACCAGGTCCTGGCCGAGGGTGGCGAGCCATCGACCGCCGAGGTCGTCCTGCTCGGCGTCACCAAGGCCTCGCTCAACACCAGCAGCTTCCTGGCCGCCGCCTCGTTCCAGGAGACGACGCGCGTGCTGACCGAGGCCGCCATCAACGGCGCCAAGGATCGGCTCATCGGCCTCAAGGAGAACGTCATCATCGGCAAGCTCATCCCCGCCGGGACGGGCGCGCCGGCGGCCGTGGCGGCTCGCAAGGAGGCGGCGCGTCGTGCTGCTGCCGAGGCGCTGGCCGGCGGCGAGCTGCCCGAAGGCTTCGGCGAGGAGTACAACGCGCTCCTCGAGGACGCCAGGGAGCTGCCCGTCGAGGACACCGATCTCGACCTTCTGGCCGACGGTGAGGATGCCGCGGACGACGACGGCGATGAGGATGAGGTCAACCCCTTCCTCGTCGGCGATATGGCCGAGGAAGAGGCCCTGCCGAGCCTCGACGAAGTCTGAACGAAGGGTCGGTCGTCGCCGACGGCCGGCCCCGTTCGTTGACACTCGTGCGAGGGTCCTGATACACTCCGCCTTCGTGGCCTGAAGGTCGCGCGTTCTCGTCTGCACGGACGCGGGAGGCGACCAGGCCGATCGCAGCGGATGGCCGAGTCGGCCGCCCGGACGATCGTGGAGACGCCCGCGGAACCGAAGAAGCGACCTCTCGTCGTGCGCGCTCACGCGGCCCGCCGACGCGATCCAGACCCAGTCCTCAGAGGAAGGAGACGGCGCACTCCGTGCCGACCATCAGCCAGCTCGTCCGCAAGGGCCGCAGCCGCAAGATCCGCAAGGTCAAGGCTCCTGCCATGCGCAAGAACTGGAACAGCCTTCGCCAGCGCCAGGAGGCCATCCCGGGCGCCCCGCAGAAGCGTGGCGTCTGCCTCCAGGTGCGCACCATGACGCCCAAGAAGCCGAACTCCGCCCTGCGCAAGATCGCCCGCGTGCGCCTGACCAACCAGATGGAGGTCACGGCCTACATCCCGGGCATCGGCCACAATCTGCAGGAGCACTCGGTCGTCCTGGTCCGCGGCGGCAAGGTCAAGGACCTGCCGTCGGTCAAGTACCACATCATCCGCGGCACCCTCGACGCCGCCGGCGTGCGCGACCGCAAGCAGAGCCGCTCCAAGTACGGGGCCAAGGCCGCTACGGGCGGCAAGAAGTAGCTCCATGCCGCGACGACCGCAAACCCCGCGCAAGGCGAAGTACGCGCCGACCCTGACCCGGACCACCGATCGCTTCGTGGTCAAGATCATGAAGGACGGCAAGAAGGGCCTCGCCGAGAGCATCCTCCGACAGGCACTCGCGCGCGCCGAGGCCTCCTCGCGCCGACCCGGCCTGGAGGTCCTCGAGGCCGCCCTGCGCAACGCGACGCCCATCATCGAAGTCAAGCCTCGCCGCGTCGGCGGCGCCACCTACCAGGTGCCGGTCGAGATCCGCGGCGACCGCCGCATGTCGCTCGGCGTGCGCTGGCTCGTCCAGTCGGCCCGCAAGCGCTCCGGCAAGTCGATGAGCGAGAAGCTCGCGGCCGAGTTCGTGGACGCCATGAATGGGCTCGGAGCGGCCGTCAAGCGGCGCGAAGACACCCACAAGATGGCCGAGGCCAACAAGGCCTTCAGCCACTTCAAGTGGTAAGCGGAACCTGAGCAGGATCGACGACCATGGCACGACAGGTTTCGCTGGCCAAGACCCGCAACATCGGCATCATCGCGCATATCGACGCCGGCAAAACGACCGTCACCGAGCGGATCCTGTTCTACACCAAGAAGATCTACAAGCTCGGCGAGGTGCATGAGGGCGCCGCCACGATGGACTGGATGCCCCAGGAGCAGGAGCGAGGCATCACCATCACGGCCGCGGCGACGACCGCGTTCTGGGGCGATCATCGCATCAACATCATCGATACGCCCGGGCACGTGGACTTCACCGTCGAGGTCGAGCGCAGCCTGCGTGTCCTCGACGGCGCGGTCGTCGTCTTCGACGGCGTGGCCGGCGTCGAGCCGCAGTCCGAGACGGTCTGGCGGCAGGCCGACCGCTACGGCGTGCCGCGCTTCTGCTTCATCAACAAGCTCGACCGCACCGGCGCCGACTTCTGGCGCTGCGTCGACTCCATCCGCGAGCGCCTCGGCGCCAACGCGGTCCCGGTCCAGATCCCCATCGGCCGCGAGGACACCTTCGCCGGCGTCATCGACCTGGTGCGCATGAAGGCCATCTACACCCGAGATGACCTGGGCAACGAGATCGACATCGTGGACATCCCCGACGAGCTGCGCGCCGAGGCGGAGATACACCGCACCGCGCTCATCGAGGCCGTCGCCGAGATGGACGACACGCTGACCCACAAGTACCTCGAGGGCGAGGCCTTCACCGAGGCCGAGATCGAGCACGGTCTGCGGCTGGGCACGCTGCAGACCAAGATCATCCCCGTCCTGACCGGCTCGGCGCTCAAGAACAAGGGCATCCAGGCGATGCTCGACGCGGTCATCGCCTACCTGCCCTCGCCGCTCGACGTGCCGCCTGTCATCGGCCTCGACCCCGATACCGGTGCCGAGCTGCTGCGCACGGTCGACGACGACGAGCCTTTCGCCGCCTTGGCCTTCAAGATCGCCGCCGATCCCTTCGTCGGCAAGCTGGCCTTCTTCCGGGTCTACTCAGGCACGCTCAAGGCCGGCTCCTACGTCTACAACGCCAGCAAGGGCCGCCGAGAGCGCATCGGGCGCGTGCTGCAGATGCACGCCAACCACCGCGAGGAGATCGACGAGGTCTACGCCGGCGACATCGCCGCCGCGGTCGGCCTCAAGGACACCTTCACCGGCGACACCCTGAGCGATCCCGAGCACGCCATCATCCTCGAGTCGATGACCTTCCCCGAGCCCGTCATCGAGGTCGCCATCGAGCCCAAGACGAAGGCCGACCAGGACAAGCTCGGCCTCGCCCTCCAGCGCCTGGCCGAGGAGGACCCGACCTTCCGCGTCAAGACCGACGAGGAGACCGGCCAGACCCTCATCGCGGGCATGGGCGAGCTGCACCTCGACGTCCTCGTCGATCGCATGGTCCGCGAGTTCAAGGTCGCGGCCAACGTCGGCAAGCCGCAGGTCTCCTATCGCGAGACCATCCGCCGGGCCGCCGAGGGCAACGGCCGCTTCATCCGCCAGACCGGTGGCAAGGGCCAGTACGGCCACGCCGTCATCCGGCTGGAGCCGCAGGAGAAGGGCGCCGGCTACGAGTTCGTCGACAAGATCGTCGGCGGCACCATCCCGCGCGAGTACATCAAGCCGGTCGATCAGGGCATCCGAGAGACGCTG
Source organism: uncultured Chloroflexia bacterium (assembly GCA_963833535.1). GTDB lineage: Bacteria > Chloroflexota > Limnocylindria > Limnocylindrales > CSP1-4 > CSP1-4. Next base: position 459,544 of record CAWHYC010000008.1, read on the forward strand.
GAGACGGGCATCTACGCCGGCTTCCCGGTCGTAGATGTCAAGGTCACGCTCTTCGACGGCTCCTATCACGACGTCGACTCGTCGGAGATGGCCTTCAAGATCGCCGGCTCGATGGCCGTCAAGGACGCCTTCGAGAAGGCCGACCCGGTGATCCTCGAACCGATCATGAAGGTCGAGGTCATCATGCCCGAGGAGTTCATGGGCGACGTCATCGGCGACCTGAACTCGCGGCGCGGGCACATCGACGGCATGGAAGCCCGCGGCACGACCCAGGTCGTGCGCGCCTTCATCCCGCTGGCCCTCATGTTCGGCTACGTGACCGACCTGCGATCGATGTCGCAGGGGCGGGCGACGTCGTCCATGGAGTTCAGCCACTACGCAGAAGTCCCCAGCCAGATCGCCAACGAGCTGGCCCAAAAGTCCAAGGTTTAGGAGAGCGCACGCGATGGCCAAGAAGAAGTTCGAGCGCACCAAGCCCCACGTCAACATCGGCACCATCGGTCACATCGACCATGGCAAGACGTCGCTCACGGCGGCCATCACCAAGTACCTGGCCCTCAAGGGCGGGGCGGAGTACCGCGCCTTCGACTCCATCGACAACGCGCCCGAGGAGCGCGAGCGGGGCATCACCATCGCCATCGCCCACGTCGAGTACGAGACCGGCGCCCGCCACTATGCGCACGTCGACTGCCCGGGCCACGCCGACTACATCAAGAACATGATCACCGGCGCCGCCCAGATGGACGGCGCCATCCTCGTCGTCGCCGCGACCGATGGCCCGATGCCCCAGACGCGCGAGCACATCCTGCTCGCCCGCCAGGTCGAGGTGCCCTACATCGTGGTCTTCCTCAACAAGGTCGACATGGTCGACGATCCCGAGCTGCTCGAGCTCGTCGAGCTCGAGGTCCGCGAGCTGTTGAGCAAGTACAACTTCCCGGGCGACGACCTGCCCGTCGTGCGCGGCAGCGCCTTGAAGGCGCTCGAGGCCGGCGACGACGTGAACGATCCCGCCTACGCGCCCATCCAGGCCCTGATGGACGCCGTCGACTCCTACATCCCGACCCCCGAGCGGGCCATCGACAAGCCCTTCCTGATGCCCGTCGAGGACGTCTTCGGCATCAAGGGCCGGGGCACGGTCGCCACCGGGCGCGTCGAGCGCGGCATCGTCAAGGTCGGCGAAGAGGTCGAGATCATCGGCGTCAAGGCCACCCGCAAGGTCGTCGTGACCGGCGTCGAGATGTTCAAGAAGCTGCTCGACGAGGGCCGCGCCGGCGACAACATCGGCTGCCTCCTGCGGGGCATCGAGCGCGAGGAGATCGAGCGCGGCCAGGTCATGGCCAAGGCCGGCTCCATCAAGCCGCACACGAAGTTCAGCGCCCAGGTCTACGTCCTGAGCAAGGAGGAGGGTGGCCGCCACACGCCCTTCTACAACGGCTACCGGCCGCAGTTCTACCTGCGCACGACCGACGTCACCGGGTCCATCGGCCTGCCCGAGAACACCGAGATGGTGATGCCCGGCGACAACGTCGAGATGACCGTCGAGCTGATCACCCCCATCGCCCTCGAGACCGGCCAGCGCTTCGCCATCCGCGAAGGCGGCCACACCGTCGGCGCCGGCGCCGTCACGAGCATCCAGGAGTAGCCGTGGCGAAGCAGCGGATCCGGATCCGCCTCAAGGCGTACGACCACCGGCTCCTGGATCAGTCCGCCCTCCAGATCGTCGAGACGGCGCAGCGCACCGGCGCTGACGTCGTCGGTCCCGTGCCGCTGCCGACCCGGATCGAGAAGTTCACCGTGCTCCGCTCGCCGTTCATCGACAAGGACAGCCGCGAGCAGTTCGAGATCCGGACCCACAAGCGCCTCATCGATATCCTCGATCCATCGTCCAAGACGGTGGATGCCTTGATGCGACTCTCGCTCGCCGCGGGCGTCGACATCGAGATCAAGATGTGATGAGTATCGGACTCATCGGCCGCAAGGTCGGCATGACCCAGGTCTTCGCAGAGGACGGCACCATGGTCGCCGTCTCGGTGGTCGCCATCGAGCCCAACACGGTGACCCGCCTGCGCACCCAGGCCACCGATGGCTACACGGCCGTGCAGCTTGGCGCCGGCACGCGCGAGAAGCAGACCAAGCCGGTCGCCGGCCAGCTTCGCGGCCTGCCGCCTGTCCGCGACCGCCGCGAGTTCCGGCTCGACGACGTCTCCGGCTACGAGGTCGGCCAGGAGCTCAAGGTAGAGGAGATCTTCAGCGCCGGTGACCTCGTCGATGTCATCGGCATCACCAAGGGCAAGGGCTTCGCGGGCACCATCAAGCGCCACCACTTTGCCCGCGGCCCCGAGACGCACGGCTCCGACTCCCATCGGCAGCCGGGATCCATCGGCGCCGGCACCACGCCCGGCCGCGTCTACCGCGGCCTGCCCATGGCTGGCCACCTTGGCAGCGCCCGCCGGACGACCTCGAAGCTGACCGTCGTGCGCACCGATGCCGCGCGCAACCTGCTGCTCGTCAAGGGCGCCGTGCCCGGCGCCCGCGATTCGCTGGTCATGGTCAGGAAGGCCTAGCCATGGCGACCACCACCCTGTACATCAAGACCGGGGCGACGGCCGGCACCGTCGAGCTGCCCGACGGGCTCTTTGCGGCGCCCGTCAACACGGCCGTCATGCACCAGGTCGTCATCGCTCAGCTGGCCGGCCGCCACCTCGGCACGCACGACACCAAGACCCGCGGCGAGGTCCGCGGCGGCGGCAGGAAGCCCTACCGCCAGAAGGGCACCGGTCGCGCCCGCCAGGGCTCCATCCGGGCGCCGCACTATGAAGGCGGCGGCATCGTCTTCGGCCCCCACCCGAGGAGCTACGAGCAGAAGGTGCCCAAGCGCATGAAGCGGTTGGCGCTGCGCGGCGCGCTCTCGGCCAAGTTCGCCGATCAAGCGGTCGTGGTCGTCCAGGACCTGGCCATGGACGAGATCAAGACCCGCGAGCTGGTCGGCTATCTGGCCAACCTCAAGGCCGGTGGCCGGATCCTCATCGTGGCGCCCAGTCGCGACGAGAAGCTCGAGCGCTCGGCGGCCAACCTGCCCAAGGTCGAGATCATCCTGGCCGACTCCCTCAACACGGTCGACGTCCTGAAGGCCGACACGCTGCTCATCACCGAGCCGGCGCTGGCGACGATGGCGGAGGTCTACGCATGACCCTCCACGCCTCCCAGGTCATCGTGCGCCCGGTCATCAGCGAGAAGTCGATGGACGAGACGCAGCGTGGCAAGTACACCTTCGCCGTCCACCACGACGCCAACAAGCTGCAGATCAAGGCCGCCGTCGAGGAGCTCTTCAAGGTCTCCGTGCTGCAGGTCAACGTGCTGACCACCAAGTCCAAGGAGAAGCGCCGCGGCATCGGCCGCGGTCGCACCAAGGGCCTCACCTCGCCCTGGCGCAAGGCCATCGTGACCGTCGCCCCGGGCGACAAGATCGAATTCTTCGAGGGGGTGTAGCGTGCCGCTCCGAGGCTACAAGGCGACCTCCCCGGGCCGGCGGTTCATGACCCGCTCGACCTTCGAGGAGATCACCACCGACAAGCCCCACAAGCCGCTCCTCGAGTCCCAGAAGCGTGGCAGCGGGCGCAACAGCAAGGGCCGCATGACCGTCCGCCATCGCGGCGGTGGCGAGAAGCGCAACTACCGGATCATCGACTTCAAGCGCGACAAGTACGACGTGCCGGCCCGTCTGGCGACCATCGAGTACGACCCCAACCGGTCGGCACGCATCGGCCTGCTCCACTACCGCGACGGCGAGAAGCGCTACATCCTGGTCCCCAACGGACTCAAGGTCGGCGACGTCGTGGTCGCCGGACCGAGCGCCGAGGCCAAGGTCGGCAATGCCCTGCCGCTGGCCAACATCCCGCTCGGCACGACCATCCACAACATCGAGCTGGTGCCCGGCAAGGGTGGCCAGATCGTCCGCTCCGCGGGCACCTCGGCACAGCTCCTGGCCAAGGAGGGCGACTTCGCCCAGATCCGGCTGCCTTCGGGCGAGGTGCGGCGGGCGAGCCTGCGCTGCATGGCCACCGTCGGCCAGGTCGGCAACCTCGATCACGAGAACCAGAACCTGGGCAAGGCCGGCCGCGCCCGGCACCTGGGCCAGCGGCCCGAGGTGCGCGGCGTGGTCATGAACCCGCGCGACCATCCGCATGGCGGCGGCGAAGGCAAGTCGCCGACCGGCATGCCACCCAAGACGCCCTGGGGCAAGCCCGCCATGGGCCTGCGCACCCGTCGATCCAAGTCGAGCGCCGGCATCGTCCGGTCGCGACACCGCAAGAGCTAGGGGCAGGAGACGATGTCACGATCCCTGAAGAAGGGCCCGTTCGTCGAGGCCCGCCTCCTCGGCCGGGTCCAGGAGATGAACCGGCGCAACGAGCGCAAGGTCGTCAAGACCTGGTCGCGTGCGAGCGTCATCTTCCCCGACTTCATCGGCCACACCGTGGCCGTCTACAACGGCAAGAAGCACGTCCCGGTCTACGTCACGGAGAACATGGTCGGCCACCGCCTCGGTGAGTTCTCGCCCACGCGCAACTTCCGCGGGCACGGCAAGCACACCGAGCGATCGTCGGCATTGAAGTAGGCCGCCGATGAAGAGTCTCTGCCACCGCCAAGTACACCCGCCACTCGACGCGCAAGGCGCGCCTGGTCACCCGGGCCATCGTCGGGCGTCCCGTCGAGGAGGCTGATCGCGCTGTTGCGCTTCATGCCCCAAGGTGCCGCCCGCGACGTGGCCAAGGTGCTCAAGAGCGCGACGGCCAACGCCGAGAACAACCATGACCTGTCGGCCGACGACCTCGTCGTCGTCGACGCGGTCGCCGACGAGGGGCCGACGATCAAGCGATGGAAGCCGCGCGCACAAGGCCGCGCCTTCCCCATCCACAAGCCGATGACGCACATCACGGTCGTCGTCGAGAACCGGGAGGACTAGCCGATGGGTCACAAGGTCCATCCCAACGGCTTCCGCCTCGGCGTCTCGCGAACGTGGAACGCCAAGTGGTACGCCGACAAGGACTACACCGACCTGCTCCAGGAGGACATCACCATCCGTCAGCTCGTCACCAAGCGCGCTGGCCAACGCGAGCGTCAGCGGGGTCGAGATCGAACGCGGCATCAACCACGTCACGGTCACCATCCACACTGCCAAGCCGGGCATCGTCATCGGCAAGGGCGGTGCCAACGTCGAGGCCCTGCGCCAGCAGATCGGCCAGCCTGACGCGCGCAAGGTCAAGCTGGAGATCAAGCGAGATCCGCCAGCCGGAGCTCGACGCCGTGCTCGTGGCCGCCAACATCGCCCAGCAGCTCGACCCGCCGCATCGCCTTCCGGAAGGCGATGAAGCAGGCCGTCCAGCGCACCATGAAGGCCGGCGCCCGCGGCGTGAAGATCAAGGTCGCCGGCCGACTCGGCGGTTCGGAGATGGCCCGTCGCGAGTGGGAGAAGGAAGGCCGCGTGCCCGCTCGACACCCTGCGCGCCGACATCAGCTATGGCCAGGTCCGGCCCGCACGACCTACGGCGCGCATCGGCGTCAAGGTCTGGATCTACCGCGGCGACATCATGCCCGAGCGCCAGGCGCCGCGCGAGGCCGCTGGCGCACGGCGGGAGAGCGCCTAGCCATGCTGATGCCCAAGCGGGTCAAGCATCGCAAGGTCATGCGCGGCCGGATGAGCGGCGTGGCCAAGGGCGGCACGACGATCGCCTTCGGCGAGTACGGCCTGATGACCGAGGAGCCGGCCTGGATCACCAGCCGCCAGATCGAGGCCGCCCGGCGCGCCATGACCCGCCACGTGCAAGCGTGGCGGCAAGATCTGGATCCGCATCTTCCCCGACAAGCCGGTCACCAAGAAGCCGGCCGAGGTGCGCATGGGCTCGGGCAAGGGTGCCCCGGACCACTGGGTCGCCGTCGTCAAGCCCGGCCGCATCCTCTTCGAGATGTCGGGCGTGCCGCTCGAGCCGAGGCGGCCGAGGCGATGCGCCTGGCCAGCCACAAGCTGCCCGTCGACGTCAAGTTCGTGGTCAAGGAGGGGGTCGCCGATGGACATCGCTAAGCGTCCGCGGCGCTGACCGACCTGGAGCTCGTGAACGAGCTCGACGACCGCCCACCGCCACCTCTACGACCTGCGCTTCCAGCTGGCCACGCGCCAGCTGACCGACTACAGCCAGATCGCCGCAGACGCGGCGCACGATCGCCCGCATCCTGACCGTCCTGACCGAGCGCCAGCTCGAGCGAGCCGGCCAGCCCGTGGCACCCGCGGGAGGACCGGGCGATGAGCGGAGCCATGCATGCCCACGACGAAGCGCACGATCAAGGTCGGACGGGTCGTCTCCGACAAGATGGACAAGACGATCGTCGTCTCGGTCGAGCGCCTGTCGCGCCATCGGCTCTACAAGCGCGTCATCCGCCTGACCACCAAGTTCAAGGCCCACGACGAGCGCAACGAGGCGCGCATCGGTGACACCGTGCGCATCGAGGAGTCCCGACCGCTCAGCGCCACCAAGCGCTGGCGCCTGGTCGAGATCGTGAAGCGTGCCGGCGAGGGTGCCGCGACGTGCTCGTGGCCGAGGAAGCCGCGACCACCGAGGCCATCCATGCGCGGCCCATCCGGGTCGCCACGAGGCGACCGAGTCGGGGCCGCCGAGGCGGCCGCAGCGGTCGCGGCGAGCGAGCCGTCGGCGGATCCCGCGACGGAGGGAGCCGGCGCGTGATCCAGCAGTACAGCCGTCTCAAGGTCGCCGACAACACCGGTGCCCGGGTGATCCAGTGCATCCGGATCATGGGCCGCTCCCAGAAGACCACGGCCGGCGTCGGCGACGTGATCATCGCCAGCGTCAAGCAGGCCATCCCCAACGCCGCCGTCAAGAAGGGCGACGTGGTGCGCGCGGTGGTCGTGCGCACGGCCAAGGAGTTCGGCCGGCCGGACGGCAGCTACATCCGCTTCGACGAGAACGCGGCGGTGCTCATCAACAACCAGGGCAACCCGCGCGGCACGCGCATCTTCGGCCCCGTCGCCCGCGAGCTGCGCGACCGCAACTACATGAAGATCATCTCGCTCGCCCCGGAGGTGCTCTGATGGCCGTCCATCGGCGCCGCGCCGCGGACGTCCAAGGTGCCCGAGCTGCGTCGCGGCGACGAGGTCATCGTGCTCAGCGGCAAGGATGCCGGCAAGCGCGGCACGATCGACCGCGTCATCGTGGACCGCATCGCGCGCGCGAAGGTCAAGGGCCGCGGCGCGCCCTCGGCCATGTGGCGCCGGACCTCGCCGCGCTCCGACGTGACGATCGTCGTCGGCGGCCTGAACATGGCCAAGCGGCACACCAAGCCGCGCCCGCGCCGCGACCGCGGCAGCCAGATGCCGCGCGTCCAGGCCGGCGGCATCCTCGACATCGCGCAGCCCTGCAGCATCAGCAAGGTGATGCTCATCTGTCCGCTTGCAGGCGGCCGACGCGCGTCAAGCACAGCCGCCCGGAGGCGGCCAGAGCCGTGCGCGTGTGCGGCCATGCCGACTGCGCCCAGCCGGTCGCGCCGTGAGGTGAAGGCATGAGCGGCTCGTCTGCAGGCCAGCGCTACCACGAGCGAGGTCGTGCCCGCGCTCCAGAAGGCGTTCGGGTACGCCAACCCGATGCAGGTGCCCGCGCCTCAGCAAGATCGTCGCTCAACATCGGCCTGGGCGAGGCGCTGACCAGAACGCCAAGGCGCTCGACGCGGCCGTCGGCGACATGACCACGATCACCGGCCAGAAGCCGATCGTGACCCGCGCCAAGCGCTCCATCGCCCAGTTCCGGCTGCGCACACACAACCCCATCGGGGTCAAGGTGACGCTGCGCGGCGAGCGCATGTGGGACTTCCTGGAGCGCCTCACGACGCTGGCGCTGCCGCGCATCCGGGACTTCCGCGGCGTGCCCGCGCGTCCTTCGACGGCCGTGGCAACTACTCCCTGGGCCTGCGCGAGCAGCTCGCCTTCCCGGAGATCGACTACGACAAGGTGGACCGCCTGCGCGGCCTGGAGATCAGCATCGTGACGACTGCCACCAGACCGACGAGGAAGCGAAGACGTTGCTCGAGCTCCTCGGCATGCCGTTCGCCGGCTGAGGGAGGAACGAGATGGCCAAGAAGTCCTCATCGCCAAGGCCAAGCGGAAGCCCAAGACCCCGGTGCGCGGCTACCACCGCTGCTTCGTCTGTGGCCGGCCGCGCGGCTACATGCGCCGCTTCGCCCTGTGCCGCATCTGCTTCCGGGAGCGCGCCCTGCTGGGCGAGCTGCCCGGCGTCACCAAGTCCAGCTGGTAGACCCATGAACGTCTCCGACCCCATCGCCGACATGCTGACGCGCATCCGCAACGCCAGTCGCGCCCGCCACACGGAGGTGGTCGTGCCGGCCTCGCGCACCAAGCGCGAGATCGCCCGCATCCTCAAGGATGAGGGCTTCATCGACGACGTCGAGGAAGCCCAGGACGGTCCCACGGCGATGCTCAAGCATCCAGCCTCAAGTACGTCGGCGGCAAGGCCCCCGTCGTCTCGGGCCTCAAGCGCATCAGCAAGCCAGGCCTGCGGGTCTACGCCGGCAAGACCGACATCCCCCGCGTGCTCGGTGGGCTCGGCATCGTCATCGTCAGCACCAGCCAGGGGATCATGACCGGCGCTCAGGCCCGCAAGGCCCAGCTCGGTGGTGAAGATCCTGGCGTTCGTCTGGTAGCCCGGCACCATGTCACGCATCGGACGTCTCCCATCCCCGTCCCCGACGGCGTCGCCATCGCCCTCGCGGGCGACACGATCACCGTCAGCGGGCCGCGCGGCACGCTCGCACGCCAGCTGGCGGCGACCATGCGCGTGGTCCAGGAGGACGGCAGCCTGCGGGTCGAGCGTCCCGACGACAGCAAGCGATCGCGCGAGCTGCACGGCCTGACCCGCACGCTGGTCAACAACATGGTCATCGGCGTCACCGACGGTTACCGCAAGGGGCTCGAGATCACGGGCGTCGGCTATCGCGCCCAGAAGGTCGGCGAGAAGCTCCAGCTCAACCTGGGCTACAGCCATCCGATCGAGATCGATCCGCCTTCGGGCATCAGCTTCGAGCTCGAGAACCCCACTCGGCTCGCCGTCCTGGGAATCGACAAGGAGCTCGTCGGCCATGTCGCCGCCCGCATCCGGGCGACGCGCAAGCCCGAGCCCTACAAGGGCAAGGGTGTCCGCTACAGCGGCGAGGTCGTCCGTCGCAAGGCCGGCAAGGCCGGCAAGATCGGCGGCAAGAAGTAGTCATCACGGCGCCCGGCATCGGGCGCGGACAGGCCGGCCCGGCGTCATCGCCGCACCGGTCGCCAGAGGAGTAAGAGACGACCATGGCCAAGGCCACCTCCCGGACCGCCGCGCGCAACAAGCGCCACGCCCGGATCCGCCTCTCCGTCGCGGGGACCGCGGCGCGGCCGCGCCTGGCCGTCTTCCGCAGCATCGACCAGATCTACGTCCAGGTCATCGACGACTCCGTCGGTCGGACCCTGGCCGCCGCCTCCTCGCTGGAGAAGGAGCTGCGAGGCGCCAAGGGCACCAAGACCGATCGGGCCAAGTCCGTCGGCACCCTCGTCGCCAAGCGCGCCAAGGCTGCCGGCATCGAGCGCGTGGTCTTCGACCGTGCGGGCTTCCGCTACCACGGGCGCGTCAAGTCGCTGGCCGAGGCGGCACGCGAAGCCGGCCTCGACTTCTAGAAAGGAATGATCACGTGGCACGCATCGACCCTTCCAGGCTGACGCTCGAAGAGCGCGTCGTCCAGATCAACCGGGTGGCCAAGGTGGTCAAGGGCGGCCGACGCTTCAGCTTCAGCGCGGTGGTCGTCGTCGGTGATCGCGCCGGCCACGTCGGGGCCGGCCTGGGCAAGGCGGGCGAGGTTCCCGAGGCCATCCGCAAGGGCGTGGAGGACGCCAAGAAGCACCTCATCAAGGTGCCCACCGTGGGCACCACGATCCCGCACGAGATCGTCCAGAAGTTCGGGGCCAGCATCGTCATCCTGAAGCCAGCCTCCCAGGGCACCGGCGTCGTCGCCGGCGGCTCGGTTCGGGCCGTCGTCGAATCGGCCGGCATCCGGGACATCCTCTCCAAGTCGCTCGGCTCGACCAACCCGGTCAACGTCGTGCGCGCGACCATCGAGGCTCTGCGCAACCTGCATTCGGCAGAGGAGCTCTCGGCGCGCCGCGGCCGCCCGCTGCGCAGCGTCATCAGCGGCCAGCCGTCGAGCCAGCCGGTCGAGGTGGGCGCCGATGGCCGGTAAGCTGCGCGTGACCCTCCACAAGAGCCCCATCAGCTACACGGCCCGGGCCCACGGCACGCTGCGAGCCATCGGCCTCCACCGCATCGGCCAGACGGTCGAGGTCGTGGACGACGCCGCCATGCGCGGCCAGGTCCGCGCCGTCCGCTTCCTGGTCACGGTCGAGGAGGTCCCCGCCGCCGGCACCAAGAGCGCCGGCACGAAGGCGGCCGCCGAGACCACCACCGACGACGAGGAGGCCCCCGCGTGAAGCTCCACGATCTTCGACCGGCGCCCGGCTCGACGACCGAGCGGACGCGTGTCGGCCGGGGCATCGCGGCCGGCAAGGGCAAGACCGCCGGCCGCGGCACGAAGGGCCAGAAGTCCCGGGCCGGTGGCTCTATGCCGGCCGGTTTCGAGGGTGGCCAGACACCCATCCGATCGCCGCGTGCCGAAGCTGCGCGGCTTCAAGAACCCGTTCAAGATCGCCTACGAAGTCGTCAACGTTGGCCGCATCTCGGAGTACGCCGAACAGGGTCGCTTCGCCGAGGCCGAGGCGGCCATGGAGGCTGCCGGCCGACGACCGCCGACGCCAAGGGCGCGCCGCTGACCGTCAACGGCGAGTTGCTCCGTGCGGCCGGCCTCATCGGCACGCTGCGGCAGCCGGTCAAGGTCCTTGGCGGTGGCGAGATCGACGGCCCGCTCTTCGTCGTCGCCGACGCCTTCACGCGGAGCGCCCGCGAGAAGATCGAGGCCGCCGGCGGCACCGCGCAGCTCATCGAGCTGCCCGACCGACCGATGCCGGCCATCGGCCTGACGACCGACGAGGCCGCGCCATCGAGGAGGCCATCGACGCCGTTGCCGTCGACGAGGCCGTCGAAGCCGACGTCTCGGCCGAGGTCATCGACGCTGCAGCCGTGGCCGTCCGCCGATGCGATCGCGGCCACCAAGGCCACCAAGGCCCCCAAGGCCGGCAAGGCCAGCAAGGCCGCCGAGTCGACCGAGGCGGCCCCGGTCGACGGCGATGCCGCCGCCCGCGGCAAGAAGCCCACACGCAAGCGCACCAAGCCCGAGCCCGCGGAGTAGTCGTCGGTGCTCGACGCCCTCGTCAACGCGCTTCGCGCGCCGGATATCCGGCGCCGCATCCTCTTCGTCCTGGGGATGCTCGTCGTCTACCGGTTCCTGGCGCACATCCCGGTCCCGGGCGTCAACGTCTCCGCCGTCCAGAACATGCTCGACCAGGGCAACGACTTCCTGCAGCTGCTGAACATCTTCTCGGGCGGCGGCCTGTCGAACTTCTCGATCGTGGCCCTGGGCGTCAACCCCTACATCAACGCCTCGATCATCATGCAGCTCATGACGGGCGTCGTGCCCCGCCTGCAGAACCTCTCGCGCGAGGGCGAGTACGGCCGCAACAAGATCAACCAGTACACCCGCTACCTGACGGTGCCGCTGGGCATCCTGCAGGCCTACGGTTACCTTGCTCTGCTCTCCTCGGCCACGGCCGGCGGCGACCCGGCGATCACCAACTTCGCCTTCGCCAGCCTCGAGACCTGGATGCAGATCATCACCCTCACCGCGGGCACCATCCTGGCCATGTGGATCGGCGAGCTGATCACCGAGCGGGGCATCGGCAACGGCATCAGCTTCATCATCTTCGCCGGCATCGTCAGCCGCATCCCGCTCGCGGTCGGGGCCTTCCTCGACAATCCTGACCTGGCTGCCGGCGTCGCCTTTGCCGTCGTCGCCATCTTCGCCGTGGTCGCGGTCGTCTACATCCAGGAAGGCCAGCGGCGCATCCCCGTCCAGTACGCCAGCCGCGTGCGCGGACGGCGCATGTACCAGGGCGGCTCGACCTTCCTGCCGCTGCGGGTCAACCAGGCCGGCGTCATCCCCATCATCTTCGCCATCAGCATCCTGCTCCTGCCGGCGCAGCTGGCCGCCTACTTCTCGACCTCGAGCGTCACGATCATCTCCGATATCTCGAAGTCGATCGTGACCCTGCTGAGCCCCAACAGTCCGCTGTACATCGTCTTCTACTTCCTGCTGACGGTCGGTTTCACCTACTTCTACACCGCCTTCACCTTCAAGCCCGACGAGACCGCGGACCAGCTGCGCAAGAACGGCGGCTTCATCCCGGGCATCCGTCCGGGCAACCCGACGCGCGACTACCTGGCCAAGGTCGTCACTCGCATCAGCCTCGCCGGCGCCCTCTTCCTGGGCACCGTGGCCGTCTCCCCGTCGATCATCTCGGCCCTCTTCTCCAGCTCGGTGCTGGGCAGCCTGAGCCTTGGCGGCACGGCGCTCCTGATCGTCGTCTCCGTCGTCGTCGAGACCATGAAGCAGCTCGAAGCTCAGCTCATGATGCGCAACTACGAGGGCTTCATCCGGTGACGCGCTGATGCGTCTGTACGTCATGATCGGCGCGCCGGGAGCAGGCAAGGGCACCCAGGCGGCCATCCTCGCGACCCGGACCGGCCTTCCGCACATCGCCTCCGGTGACCTCTTCCGCGCCGCCGTGCGCGACGAGACCAAGCTGGGACGCGAGGTGGCCGGTTACATGGAGCGTGGCGCGCTGGTCCCGGACGACCTCGCGATCCGTTTCGTTCTCGCCCGTCTGGGACAGCCCGATGCGGCCGAGGGGGCCATCCTGGATGGCTTCCCGCGCACCCGCCAGCAGGCCGAGGCCCTCGACGCCGCGCTGGCCAAGCGTTCGGCGGCCGTCCGCGGCGCGCTCTACATCGGGGTCCACGAGAAGGAGCTCATGCGCCGTCTCTCCGGGCGTTGGGTATGCCGAGCCGAGGGCCACACCTACCACAGCTTCGAACGCCCGCCCGCCCACCCCGGCGAGTGCGACATCGACGGTTCGGAGCTCTACCAGCGCGACGATGACAGGCCGGCCACCGTCCGACAGCGCCTCGAGCGGCAGCTGCCGCCGATGTACGAGGTCATCGATCACTACACCGACCGTGGCGTGCTGACCGCCGTCGACGGTGAGCAACCCATCGAGGCGGTCACCGACGCGCTCATGCGCGCGATCGCCCGACCGGCCCGCTGACGAGCGCCGCGATGACCTTCCACGATCGACGTGTGACTCTCAAGAGCGCCGCACAGATCGAGCGCATGGCGGTCGCCGGGCGCCTGGTGGCCGACGTCCTCGATGCCGTCGAGGCGGCCGTCCGTCCCGGCGTCTCAACGCTCGAGCTGGATGCCATCGCCGAAGCGGTCATCCGGGCTGCCGGCGCCACGCCATCATTCGTCGGCGTGCCCGGCGCCAAAGGGGCCTTCCGGCATTCGATCTGCGTCTCGATCGACGCCGAGGTCGTGCACGGCATCCCCTCGGCCACGCGCATCGTGCGCGACGGGTCGCTCGTTTCCATCGATGCCGGCGCCATCGTCCATGGCTGGCATGGCGACGCCGCGCGGACCTTCATCGTCGGGGCCGTCCCCGAACCTGCCGCCCGCCTCGTCGCGGCGGCCCGCGCGGCGATGATGGCGGGCATCGCGATGGCCATCCCGGGCAACCACATCGGCGACATCTCGGCGGCCGTCGAGGACGTCGCCCTGGCTGCCGGGCTGGGCATCGTGCGGGCCTTCGTCGGTCATGGCATCGGCACCGAGATGCACGAGGAGCCGCAGGTCCCCAACTACCGCCTCGCATCGCGCGGTCGGCAGCTCGAGGTCGGCCTCTGCCTGGCCATCGAGCCGATGTTCACGCTCGGCCGGCACGAGGTGCGGGTCGAGGACGACGGCTGGACCGTGCGCACCGTCGACGGCGGGCTGGCGGCCCATTTCGAGCACAGCATGGCCATCACGGCGGACGGTCCGCGGATCCTGACCGTCAACCGCGTCACCGATCAGCGCTTGCCGGCGGTGGCCGCGACCTGATACAATCCGCCTTCGTGCGCGCAGCATTCTGCGCGCCACATCAGCGCGTTCCGCCGGGCAGGCTACGGCCACCAGGCCGGGATGCGTCCAGGTCCGACCAAACGACACGAGGAGTCCCGCGCCGCCTGTGGCCAAGAAGGATGCGATCGAAGTGGAAGGTACGGTCGTCGAGCCGTTGCCTAACGCGATGTTCGCCATCGAGCTCGAGAACGGCCACCGGGTCCTGGCCCATATCAGCGGCAAGCTCCGCATGAATTTCATCCGCATCCTGCCGGGCGACCGGGTCCGCGTCGAACTCTCGCCGTACGACCTCTCGCGTGGCCGGATCACGTATCGACTCAAGTAGGGCAGGGGCATCGTGAAGGTCAGAGCGTCCGTCAAGGCACGCTGCGAGCGTTGCAAGGTCATCCGGCGCCACGGCACCGTGATGGTCATCTGCAGCAACCCCAAGCACAAGCAGCGGCAGGGCTAGGAGGCCGAGTGGCAAGGATCGCCGGTGTCGACATCCCGCGTGAGAAGCGCGTGGAGATCGCCCTCACGTACGTCTACGGGATCGGACTGCCGACCAGCCAGAAGATCCTGGCCCAGGCCAACGTGAACCCCGACACCCGCGTCCGTGACCTGACCGACGAGCAGGTGGCCCGCCTGCGCGAGATCATCGACCGGCGTTACAAGGTCGAAGGCGACCTGCGGCGTGAGGTCGCGCTCAACATCAAGCGGCTGCAGGAGATCGGCTCGTATCGCGGTCTCCGTCACCGCCGCAACCTGCCCGTCCGCGGGCAACGCACCAAGACGAACGCACGGCAGCGCCGCGGTCCCAAGAAGACCGTCGGCGTCCGCCGCAAGAAGTAGCCAGGAGCGTCTGACCGAGCATGGCGGAACGGAAGCGCGTCGCGAAGACGCGTCGTCGCGAGAAGAAGAACGTGCCGCAGGGCCACGTTCACATCCAGGCGACCTTCAACAACACCATCATCACCATCACCGACCTGACCGGCGCCACCATCGCCTGGGGCAGCGCCGGCACGGCCGGATTCAAGGGCTCGCGCAAGAGCACGCCCTATGCCGCCGCCCAGAGCGCCGACGGCGCGGCCAAGCGCGCCATGGAGCACGGCATGCGCCAGGTCGAGGTCTTCGTCAAGGGCCCCGGCGCCGGCCGCGAGCAGGCCGTCCGCTCGCTGCAGGCCGCCGGCCTGGAGGTCACCGCCATCACCGATGTGACGCCCATCCCCCACAACGGCTGCCGCCCGCCCAAGCGGCGCAGGGTCTGACGCCATGGCTCGCTACACCGGACCGGTCTGCCGCCTGTGTCGTAGGGAGGGCACCAAGCTCTTCCTCAAGGGCGCTCGCTGCTACTCCAAGAAATGCGCCGTCGAGCGTCGCCCGACGCCGCCCGGCCAGCACGGCGTCCGGCGCCGCAAGCAATCCGAGTTCGGCGTCCAGCTGCGCGAGAAGCAGAAGGTCCGCCGCGTCTACAGCGTCCTGGAGCGCCAGTTCCGGACCTACTTCGACGAGGCCGAGTCGCGCCCCGGCGTGACCGGCCAGAACCTGCTGACCCTGCTCGAGACGCGTCTCGACAACGTCACCTTCCGGATGGGCTTCGCGTCCAGCCGGGCACAGGCCAGGCAGCTCGTCAACCACGGCCACTTCCTGGTCAACGGCCGCAAGGCCGACGTGGCCAGCTACCGCCTTCGCCCCGGGGACCGCATCGAGGTCCGCGAGCGAAGCCGATCCACAGCCACCTTCAAGACCGCGCGCGAGACGCTCCGGACCGCCCAGGTCCCGGAGTGGCTGAGCGTCGAACCGGACAAGCTGGCCGGCAGCGTGACCGCGCTGCCGCGCCGCGACCAGATGCCGGCCGAGCTCAACGAGCAGCTCGTGGTCGAGTTCTACTCGAGGTAGTCCCGACGATGATCGAACTGGAAAACGCACAGATCGAGTCGGTCGGGGATACCGACGCCACGTACGGCAAGTACGAGGCCAGCCCGCTGCCGGCAGGCTACGGCGTGACGCTGGGCAATGCCCTGCGCCGCGTCCTCCTGTCGTCGCTCGAGGGTGCCGCCGTGACCTCCATCCAGGTCCACGACATCTACCACGAGTTCAGCAGCCTGCCCGGCGTCAAGGAGGACCTGACCCAGATCGTCCTCAACGTCAAGAAGCTGCGACTCAAGAGCTACGCCCCGCATCCCGTGCAGCTCAAGCTGGTCAAGTCCGGCGCCGGCGTCGTGACCGCTGCCGACATCACCGAGAACGCCGACGTCGAGATCGTCAACCCCGAGCAGCACCTCATGGTCCTCGACTCGGGCGACGTGACCATCGAGATCGACCTGACCGTCGAGCGCGGCGTCGGCTACCTGGCGGCCGAGCGGGCGGAGCCCCTGCCCATCGGCGTCATCCCCATCGACGCCATCTTCACGCCCGTGCGCAAGGTCAACTACACGGTCGAGAACACCCGCGTCGGCCAGATGACCAACTACGACAAGCTGACCATCGAGGTCGAGACCGACAGCACCATCGCCCCCGAGGAGGCGCTCTCGCAGGCCGCCGAGATCCTCGTCCACCAGTTCAGCTTGTTCACGACGGCCGGCAAGCCGGTCGCCCTCGACCGCCCCACGGCCGGCGGCCCGGCCATCCCGGCCAACATGCTGGACATGCCCATCGAGGACCTCGACCTCCCGATGCGCGCCTACAACTCGCTCAAGCGCAACAACATCGTCAAGGTCGGCCAGCTCCTGCAGCTCAGCGACGACGACCTGCTGCGCATGCGCAACTTCGGCAAGAAGTCGCTCGACGAGATGAAGGAACGGCTCCGGATGCGCGGCTTCCTGCCGCCCGATGACCTCGATCTGGGTGGTCTCGACGACGTGGCCGACGAGGACGACGAGCCCTTCGACGAGGCCGAGGCCTGAGATGTCCAACCGCGTCGACGGCCGCAAGCTCGGCCGCAAGACGGGGCCCAGGCTGGCGCTCTACAAGAACCTGACCGTGGCCATCCTGCGCTACGAGCAGGTCAAGACCACCGAGGCGCGAGCCAAGGAGGTCCGTGGTCGGGTCGAGCGCATGATCACACTCGCCAAGGATGGATCACTCAGCGCTCGGCGGCGCGTCGTGGCCGAGCTGCCCGACGAGCCGCTCGTCATCGACAAGCTCTTCAAGGAGATCGCACCTCGGTATGCCGACCGCACCTCCGGCTACACCCGGCTGGTACGTATCGGCATACGCAACGGTGACGCAGCCCCGATCGTCCAGATCGAGCTCGTCTGACCGCGGGATGCGAGCGTCCGCCCGAGAGGGCGGTCCCGTGCGGTATGCCGCGCGGGTCGAATATGACGGCACGGACTTCGCCGGCTTCCAGGCCCAGCCTGGTCGTCGGACGGTCCAGGGGGAGCTCGAGGCAGCGCTGACGCGCCTCTCCGGCGGAGGCCGGGTCCGCGTCGATGCTGCCGGACGGACCGACGCCGGGGTCCACGCGACAGGCCAGGTCATCGCCTTCAGCCTCTCGCCTGGGACACCGGTCCGGGAGCTGGCGACAGCGCTGGACGCGCTGCTGCCGGCAGACGTCACGATCCACGCGGTCCGCCGCGTGGCGATCGGGTTCCGCCCACGCTATGCGGCGCGGTATCGGGAGTACCGCTACACCGTCTGGAACGGGCCGCGCAGCCCGCTTCGCGAGCGAACGGCGCTCGGGGTGCGGGAACCACTGGACGTCACCGCGATGGCGGAGGCGGCGCAGGCCCTCGTCGGCCGGCACGACTTCACCAGCTTCGGCGGCGGCCACCGACAACCGATCCGGACCGTGCACACGGATCCGGGTCCGCAGGCAGGGACGGACGATCACCATCGACGTGGTCGGAGACGCCTTCCTGCGCCAGATGGTCCGGAGCATCGTGGCGGCCCTCATCCGTGTCGGACGGGGAGCGGCCACGAAGGAGGATGTCGCGGCGGCGCTCGAGTCGCCACGACGGGCGTTCGCAGGCGCCGTCGCCCCGCCCCAGGGGCTCTGCCTGCGACGGGTCGTCCTTGGACGGCCCGCTATCGACGAGGAACGGAGATGACCACGAAGACTTATACACCGCGGGAGAGCGAGATCGAGCGCGCCTGGTTCGTCGTGGACGCGACGGACGAGACGCTCGGCCGCCTTGCGTCGCGCATCGCCCGCGTCCTCGAGGGCAAGCACAAGCCGACCTTCGCCACGCACCTCGACAGTGGCGACCACGTAGTCGTGGTCAATGCCGCCAAGATCACCGTGACGCGCGACAAGCGCGAGACGAAGCTCTACATCCGCCACAGCGGCTACCCGCACGGCCTCAAGCAGGAGACGCTCGGCGATCTCCTCGCTCGTCGGCCCGAGGAGGCCATCCGCCGCGCGGTCAAGGGCATGCTGCCCCACAACCGCCTCGGCGCCCAGCAGTTGCGCAAGCTGAAGATCTACGCCGGGGCGGAGCATCCGCACCAGGCCCAGCGGCCCGAGCCGCTCGCCTAGGAGCGCCACCATGAGCACCACGTCCAGCTTCTTCTACGGCACCGGTCGCCGCAAGACGAGCATCGCCCGCGTTCGCCTCCTGGCTGGCGAGGGCGAGGTCGTCGTCAACGGTCGCTCGCTCGATGAGCACTTCGGGAACGCCGTCGACCAGGCCGGCATCCTGATGCCTTTCCGGGTGACGGGTACCGAGGGCCGCTTCAACGCCATGATCAAGGTCGAGGGCGGCGGCTACCAAGGCCAGGCGGGGGCCATCCGCCACGGCATCGCCCGGGCCATCCTGCAGTCCGATCCCGAGGCTCGGCTGCCGCTCCGCCAGGCCGGCTTCCTGAGCCGCGACCCGCGCATGAAGGAGCGCAAGAAGTACGGCCTGAAGCGCGCACGCAAGGCGCCGCAGTACACCAAGCGCTGACGGCTTCGTCGCCAGGCCGCCCGATGTCCGCGGCCGATCCGACGACGTCGCTCGAGGGCCGTCGCGGACGGGACCTGTTCTCGGCCGCCGACTTCGACCTCGATGGCTGGCGACGGCTCCTGGAGCTGGCGTCCGCGCTCAAGGCTGAGTGGCTGGCCGGTGGTCGACACGCACACGAGCCACTTCGCGGCCGCGCCGTGGCGCTCGTCTTCGAGCACCCCTCGCTGCGCACGCGGGTGAGCACGGAGCTTGCCGTCGGGCAGCTCGGCGGCCAGTCGGTCTACCTCTTCGGCGGCGACGTCGGCATCGGCCGGCGCGAGGCTGCGGACGACATCGGTCGTACGTTGGGGGCCTGGGTCGCCGCCATCGTGGCGCGGACGCTGCGCGACGAAACGCTTCGGGCGCTGGCCGACGGCGCCGCGGTACCCGTCATCAACGGCCTGACCGATCGCGAGCACCCCTTGCAGGCGGTCGCCGACGTGCTCACCGTCGTCGAGGCGTTCGGCAGTGTCGCGGGGCGCACGGTGACCTTCATCGGCGACGGCAACAACGTCGCGGCCTCGCTGGCCATCGCCGTCACCAGCCTCGGCGGCCGGATGCGGCTGGCGACGCCCGACGGCTATGCCCCGCCGGCCGACCTCATGGCCCTGGCCGAGGCGCGTGCTCGAGCCACGGGCGGCACGCTCGAGTGGCTGACCGACCCGATGGCCGCTGCGCGCGGAGCGGACATCCTCTATACCGACGTCTGGACCTCGATGGGCATGGAGGCGGAACGCGACCGCCGTCGGATGGCGCTTGCCGACTACCGCGTCTCCCGGGCGCTCCTGGCCCAGGCGGCACCGGGCTGCCGGGTGATGCACTGCCTGCCAGCGCACCCTGGCGAGGAGATCGAGGCCGAGCTCCTCGAGGCCTCCGTCAGCCTTATCGCCCGTCAGGCCGAGAACCGGCTCCATGCCACGAAGGCGGTCCTGGCGACGCTCCTGGCGTACCCTGAGGCCTGACCCGAGCGAAAGGGAGCGCGTGCCGGATCCGATCTTCGAACGCTACAAGGAGGCCCTCAAGGCGGGTCACGTGGCCGTCCTGCGCGGCCGCTCCGACGAGGCCATCGCGCACTATCGGGAAGCGGCCGAGATCGCGCCCGACCGCCCGCTACCGCACACCAGCCTCGGCGGTGTGCTGGTGCGCGAGGGTCGGCTCGAGGAGGCGTTGGCGGCCTACTCGCGAGCCCTCGGCCGGGCGCCGCGCGATGAGGCCGCCCTGAGCGGTCGTGCCGAGGCCCTGCTGGCCGCTGGCCGACAGGCCGAGGCGGCCGAGATCCTCGAGCGGCTGGCGGACGTGCAGGCCAAGACCGACCGGCGGCCCGAGGCGCTGGCCACGCTCCGTCGAGCTGAGGCCCTCGAGAGCAGCCGCGCCCGTCGTCGGCGGATCAAGGAGCTCGAGGCGATCGATGCGCCGGCCCGGCCGGTCCGGACCCGCATCACATCCCGTCTGCCCCGTCCGCGCGCCAGGCGAGCCGCCGCCGTGGCGCCAGCGGCAGCCGACGCGGACGGGGCGGCGCCCGCCGCGGCGCTGACCGCCGCGCCGGCCCCGCCCGATCCCGAGACGCTCCTGGCCTCCGCCAATGCCCTGCTCGATGATGATCGGCCGGTCGAGGCGGCCGAGGCCTATGCTGCGGCCGCCGCCGCCTTCCAGCGCATCGACGAGCCCGCTGCCGCCTTCGATGCCTGCCAACGCGGGCTCGAAGCTTCGCCGGGCACGGCCATCGTGCACGTCGAATTGGCCCGGCTCTACCTCGCCCGTGGCTGGCGCGACCGCGCGGCCGAAAAGCTGCTGCTGCTCGACCGCCTGATGCTCGTCGCGGACGACGAGCCAGGCCACCAGGCAGCCGTCGCGCTGGGCCAGGCGGCGCTCGCCGACGAACCGCGCATCGCGGCCTGGCTCGCCGCTGCCGGCGCTCCTGATCGCGGCTGAGCGATCGCGCCCGGCCGCCCGCGAGGCGGTGGCCGACGATCCCTGCCAGGGGCCCGCGAGCCGTCGCGGCCGGGGCGGAAGGGGCCCTATGCTACGATCGGTCGACCATGGAACGCCTCCTGGACGCGCTCACCAGTGTCGAGATCGAACCGATCGCGATCGTCGACATCGTCCTCACGGCGCTCCTCTTCTACTGGCTCTTCAGCCTCATCCGCGGCACGCGTGCCGTGCGACTCGTCATCGGCGTCATCTCGCTCTACGTGGTCTACGCCGCGGCGCAGTTCTTCGGCCTCCAGCTCCTCTCGCAGCTGATGCAGACCGGGGCCGTGGTCGGTCTCCTGGCCCTCGTCGTCGTCTTCCAGCCGGAGTTGCGTCGCGCCCTCGAGCGCATCGGGCGCTTCGGCTCGCTGTCCTGGCTGTGGTCGGGCTCGCAGGGTGAGCTGCACCGGGTCGCCGAGATCGTCGCCCGAGCCGCCGCCCAGCTCTCGGCGGACCGCGTCGGCGCGCTGATCGTGCTCGAGCGCGAGACGGGCCTCGAGGACATGGCCGAGGGGGGCGTGATGCTCCACGCGGAACTCTCCAGCGAGCTGCTGCGCACGATCTTCACGCCGCGTTCCGCGTTGCATGACGGGGCCGTGCTGGTGCGCGGCGACCAGGTCGTGGCGGCGGGCATCGTGCTGCCGCTGGGCGAGACGTCCATCCAGGCCGAGCGCCTGGGGACGCGCCACCGGGCTGCCGTCGGGATCACCGAACAGACCGACGCGGTGGTCGTCGTGGTCAGCGAGGAGAGCGGCTCGATCGCCCTCGTCGAGCGTGCCCGCATCGTTCGCCAGCTCGACGAGGACCGGCTGCGCTCAGCGCTCGGCGCCCTGCTGCAGCCGGCCGCGGTACGCAGTCGGGCAGCCCGGGCCAGCGGCGCCCAGGCCGTCCGCGGCATCCGGTCCTTGCGCCCGCCGCGACGATCGGCGGCCGTCGATGAGGCCGCCCCGGAGGCGCCACCGGGCAGCCCGGTGAGCGCTTCGCCCGTCCCCGCCACGGCCGAAGGCGGTAAGCAGGGGACGTGACCCGGCTGACCGGGCTCATCACCCACAACTGGCCGCTCAAGCTTGCCGCCATCGCCCTCGCCACGGTGCTCTACGCCGGGCTCGCGCTCTCCCAGAACGCGCGTGTCTGGCCCGGCCGGGTGCCCATCGAGGCTGTCAACCAGCCCAGCGGCGCCTTCCTCCTCGAGAGCCTCGGCGACGTGACCACCATCCGCTACTATGCGCCGGCGGACGTCGCCGGACGGATCTCCAGCAGTGACTTCCAGGCCGTGGTCGACCTGTCCACGGTCACGCCCGTGCTCGGCGGCAGCCCCGTCTCGGTGCCGGTCGAGGTCATCCCGCTCGATCCGCGCATCAAGGTCCTCGACTACTCGCCGGACCGGGTGGCGGTCCGCCTCGACCCGGTCATCACCCGTACCGTGCCCATCACCGTCGAGCGTGGCACCATCCCCGCCGGCCTCCAGATCGGCGATCCCGTGCTCAGCGCCCAGACGGCCGCCGTGCGCGGCGCCAGCTCGCTCGTGCAGCGTGTCGAGACCGTCAGCGCACGTGTCGCTATCGATCCGACCGGCATCAACGTCGACGGCGAGGTCGACCTGGTCGCGCTCGACGCCCGCGGGGACATCGTGGCCCCGGTCGACATCGAACCCGATCGCGTCCATGTGACCATCATCGTCGGCCGCGAGACGGCTAGCCGCTCGGTGCCCGTGGCGCCCGACCTGACCGGGGCGCCCGAGGCCGGCTGGAGCGTTCGGTCGGTCTCGGTCGAGCCTCTGGTCGTCACCATCCGGGGGCCACTCGACGCGGTGACCGCCATGACCTCGATCGCGACCGAGCCGATCCCGCTCGCGGGACGCACCTCCGACCTGACGACCACGGTCGGCCTGGTAACCCCGGACGGCATCGAGGTCGTCGATGGAGGTCCGGTGCGCGTGACCGTCAGGATCGCCGCCGATCGAGGCAGCCGCTCGTTCGGCGTCGGCCTGCTGCCGACCGGCCCGGCTGCCGGCTTCAGCTACGCCCTGTCGGTGCCCGACGTGCTCGTCACGCTCGGCGGCACCAGCGCGGCCCTCGACGCCATCGACCCGACGAAGCTGAGCGCGACCGTCCCGGTCGGCGGTCTCGACCCGGGCACGCATGCCGTCGATGTCGTCTTCAAGGCGCCCGACGGCACCAGCCTGGTGGCCATTAGCCCGGCCAGCGTGACGGTCACGGTGGCGCCGATCGCCGCTCTGAGCCCGACACCGACCCCGGCGCCCTGACACGATGGGACGACTGTTCGGTACTGACGGCATCCGCGGCACGGCCAACGTCGATCTCAAGCCTGCCCTCGCGCAGGCGCTCGGGCGGGCGACCGTCGAGGCCCTGGTGCCGGTCGGCGGGGCGGTCCTCGTCGGCCGCGACACGCGCCGTTCCGGGGACATGCTGGTAGCCGCCATCGTGGCCGGCGTGACGTCCATGGGCGCCGACGTCCACCGGCTCGGCGTCGTGCCCACACCGGCCCTCGCCTTCCTGACCGGGGAGGGGCCCTTCCAGGCCGGCATCATGGTCAGCGCCTCCCACAATCCGGCCGACGACAACGGCCTGAAGGTCATCGGTGGCGATGGCATGAAGCTCGACGATGCACAGGAGGAGGCGCTCGACGACCTCATCTGGCGTGCCGACGAATTCGTGGGGCCGACCAACGACGCGCTCGGCCGCGACATCGACGCCACGGGCCACCTTGATCGCTACCTGGAGCACCGGACGGCGCTCGCGCGGCGGATCCGGTCGGACTTGCGCATCGTCGTCGATTGCGCCAACGGCGCCGGAGGCGTCGTTGCCCCGCAGCTGCTGGTCGCCACCGGCGCCTCCGTGGAAGTCATCTTCGACGCTCCTGACGGCTCCAACATCAACCTCGGCTGCGGCGCCACGGCACCCGAAGCGCTCGCTCGTCGGGTGGCCGAGAGCGGCGCCGATGTCGGCTTCGCCCTCGACGGGGACGCTGACCGCTGCGTGGCCGTCGACGAGCGCGGCCGGATCGTCGATGGCGACCAGCTCATCGGCATGCTGGCGCTCGAGCGTCTTCGTCGTGGCGCCCTGGGCGGCAGCACGCTCGTCGTCAGCGTCCTCTCCAACGGTGGCCTGGCGACCGTCGTCGAGGGTGCCGGCGGGCGCGTCGTGCGCACGCCGGTCGGCGACCGCTACATCCTCGACGCGATGCTCGTGGCGGGCGCCGGCCTGGGGGGGAGAAGAGTGGCCATGTCATCGTCGCCGAGCACGCCTCGACGGGTGATGGTGTACTCACGGCGATCGAGGTGCTGCGTGTCATAGCGGACGCCGGGCGGCCGCTCTCGGAGCTGGCCGCGCAGGTGCCGCTCTACCCGCAGGAGCAGCGCGCGGTGCACGTCCGCCACAAGGACCAGTGGCAGGCCGATGGACGGCTCGCCGCCGCCGTCCGCGCGGCCGAGGCCGAGCTGGCCGGGCATGGGCGCGTGCTCGTCCGTCCCTCGGGCACGGAGGCCGCCCTGCGCATCATGGTCGAGGGCGAGGATGTGACTCGCGTGGCCGAGCTCGCCGACGCGTTGGCTGCCCTCGCCGCCGAGCGTCTACACTGACGCCCCCCTGACCGCCGGGAGAGCGCCAGCCAGCATGTGTGGGATCGTCGGCTACATCGGGCCGCGTGAGGCCGCGCCCATCCTGCTCGAGGGCCTGGCGCGCCTGGAGTACCGCGGCTACGACTCGGCTGGCATCGCGCTGGTTACCACCGACGGCGAGCTGTTCATCGAGAAGCGAGCCGGCAAGCTCGGCAACCTGCGCACGGCGTTGCTCGACGTCACGCCATCTGCGGCCATCGGTCTGGCCCATACGCGCTGGGCGACGCACGGACGCCCGAACGACCTGAACGCGCACCCGCACATCGATTGCACGGGCGACATCACGGTCATCCACAACGGCATCATCGAGAACTTCCAGGAGCTCCGCGACGGCCTGGCGGCGCGCGGCCACAAGCTCCGCTCGGAGACCGATACCGAGGCCCTGGCGCACCTCGTCGAGGAGGCCTACCGGGGCGACCTGGCCGATGCCGTTCGACACACCCTGGCCCAGGCCGAGGGCGCCTACGCGGTCGCCGTCATGCATCGCGCCGAGCCGGGTCGGCTGGTGGGCGCCCGCCAGGACGTGCCGCTGGTCGTCGGGCTGGGCGACGGGGAGACCTTCCTGGCCTCCGACGTGGCCGCCGTCCTGGCCCATACCGACCGGGTCATCTTCCTCGAGGAGGGGGACGTGGCCGACCTGCATGCCGACGGCGTCGTCGTGACCGGGGTCGACGGTCAGCGACGGGAGCGCGACGTCCACGTCATCGACTGGTCGATCGAGGCCGCCGAGAAGGGCGGCTACGCCCATTTCATGCTCAAGGAGATGCACGAGCAGCCGGTCGCCGTGCGCTCCGCCATCGCCGGCCGCATCCACGAGAGCTCGATACGCGTCCCGGAGCTCGACGACCTCGTCGAGCGCATCGTGGCCGCCGACCGGGTCGAGATCGTCGCCTGTGGCAGCGCTTCATACGCCGCTATCGTCGGTGCCACCGCCATCCAGGCCTGGGCCGGGTTGCCGGCCCGCGCGACGGTCGGCTCCGAGTTCCGCTACTCGCCACCGCCGCTCGATGCGCGGACCCTGGTCATCGCCGTCACCCAGTCGGGCGAGACGGCCGACACCATCGCGCCGACGCGCTACGCGCGTCAGCAGGGCTGCGCCGTGATCGCGGTCACCAACACGGTCGGCTCCGCCATCACGCGCGAGTGCGACGCGGTCCTCTTCCTGCAGGCCGGTCCCGAGATCGCGGTCGCCGCCTCCAAGACCTTCGTGACCCAGGTCACCACGCTGGTCATCCTGGCGGCCGCCATCGCCAAGCTCCGTGGCCGACTCGCGGCGGACGAGGAGGCGACGCTGGTGGCGGCGCTGCGGGCCCTGCCGGACCAGGTCCAGCGGACGCTCGACGGAGCCGGTGACATGGCCATCGTCGCGCGGCGCTACGTCAACTCGCGCGGCTTCATGTTCGTCGGTCGCGGCATGGGCTACCCGGTCGCGCTGGAGGGCGCTCTCAAGCTCAAGGAGGTCAGCTACGTGCACGCCGAAGGCTATGCCGCCGGCGAGCTGAAGCACGGACCGATCTCGCTCCTCGACGCCGAGTGTCCGCTGGTCGCTGTTGCGACGCGGTCGCCGGTCTACGACAAGGTCGTCAGCAACGTCATGGAGGGCCGGGCTCGCGACGCGCGCATCATCGCGGTCGCCACCGAGGGCGATCCGACCATCGCTTCGATCGCCGATGAGGTCTTCTGGGTGCCGGAGACGATCGATGCCCTGAGCCCCGTGCTGGCCATCGTCCCCCTCCAGCTCTTCGCCTACCAGACGGCCGTCGCGCGCGGCACGGACGTGGATCAGCCGCGCAACCTCGCCAAGTCGGTCACCGTCGAGTAGCGCCGTGGCCGCGCTCCCCTCCGTGCCCGACGGGACGACCGAGCTGGGCATCGACATCATCGACGTCGAGCGTATCCGGACCACGCTGGAGCGCTTCGGCGCCCGCTTCGCGCGACGCGTGCTGACCGACGCGGAAGCTGCCTACGTGCGCGGCCGTCCCGAGACCATGGCCGGCCGCTGGGCCGCCAAGGAGGCCGTCAGCAAGGTCCTCGGGCTCGGCGTCCGCGGCGTCGGCTGGCGGGAGATCGAGATCGTCCGCCTGCCCACCGGCCAGCCCAGCGTGCGTCTCCACGACCGGGCCAGGCGTCGCGCCGAGCAGCTCGGCATGAGCCGCATCGCGGTCTCCATCAGCCACGAGCGCACGTACGCCGTGGCCATCGCCTTCGGCGTGCGCACTGCCGGTGGCGCCTATGTCTTCCCGATCGACATCGAGGATCGCCTCGACGATCGCGAACGGCAGATCCTGGCGCGCATCGAGCGGCTCAGGGGCCTCGGTCGCGAGTTGCCCGACGCTGGACCCGAGCCGAAGCTCGACCGGGGACCCGCCTCCGGACTGGGCGCCGAGGCGGAGGGATCGGTCTCCGGATGATGGCCGCTGTCGGCGAGCCGATCGTCCTCGACGATGCCATGGTCCGTGCCTTGCTGCCGACGCGCGAGCCGCGTGGCCACAAGGGGACGAGCGGCAAGCTCTTGATCGTGGCAGGCTCGATCGACTACCTCGGCGCCGCGCTGCTAGCCGTGCGCGCGGCGGGTCGAGCCGGCGCCGGGCTAGTGCGCTTGGCTGTGCCCATCAGCCTCCAGCCGATGGTCGCCGGCCGGGTCGTCGAGGCCGTCACCATCGGCCTGCCGGAGACGGACATGGTGGGCGAGGTGGACGCGTCGGCGGCCCTCGACCAGCTGCTCGACCTCGACCACGATGCGGCCGTCATCGGGCCCGGCCTGCGACCCGGCCTGTCGACCGTCGACCTCGTGCTCGACTACCTCTCGGCTGTCGGCGAGCGCACGCCGGCCGTGGTCGATGCCGAGGGGCTCAATTCGCTCTCGACCGTCGAATCCTGGTGGGAGCGCGTCGGGCGGCCCTGCGTACTGACGCCCCACGTCGGCGAGCTGACCCGCCTGATGGCGGCGGCCGGCGACCGCTTCGAGTCGATCCCCGACGACCTGGTAACGGACGACCAGGCGCGGGTGGCCGCTGCCTCCAATGCCGCGGTCACGTGGGGACAGGTCGTCGTGCTCAAGGGTGCCCGGACCGTCATCGCCGGTGGCGAGCCCGATCCGAGCGCAAGCGCGGTGGCACCATTCGAGAACCCCGCCCTCGCCACGGCCGGCACCGGCGACGTGCTGGCCGGCACCATCGGGGCCCTGCTCGCCCAGGGCTGCTCACCCGTCGCCGCGGCACGAGCGGGCGTCTATCTGCACGGCGCGGCGGGCGAGGTCGCCCGCGAGCGGTACGGGGCGGCTGGTGTCGTGGCGTCCGATCTGCCCGACGAGATCGCCCGCGTTCGCCGGCGGCTGGAGCTGGCCGCGGAACGCGCCCGAAGCGGACGTCGGCTCGGCTTCGAGGTCGGGGCGAGGCCGTCAGATGGCGAGGGACCAGCCGAAGGTGGCGAGCGAGGCGGAGCCTCCTGACCGGCATCGAGGCGAGGCGGGGCCTCCCCAGCCGCATCGAGGCGCGCCTGGCGGCCGCCAGCCTGCCACCCCTGCCGCGCCTGGCCTGGCTCGAGATCGACCAGGATGCGCTGGCCGGCAACGTATCGGTCGTCCAGCGGCTGGCCGGCCCCCGGGTCCGCATCGCCGCCGTCGTCAAGGCCGACGGTTACGGGCATGGCCTGGAGGTCGCCGCCCGGGCCTTCCTGGCCGGCGGCGCGACGCTGCTTTGCGTGGCCACGCTGGACGAGGCCATCGCCCTCCGCGCTGCGGGCATCGGGGCGCCGGTCCTCATCCTCTACCCCATCCCGCCAGAAGCCGCTGCGGCTGCTGCCGGCGCGCAGGTCGAGCTGGTGGCGGCAGAGGCGGACTCTTTGGCGGCTACGCTGGTCGCCTGGCGAGCTCGGCCGGGCACGGCCATGGGCCCGGCCACGCTGCGGCTGCACCTGGAGATCGAGACCGGCCTGGCGCGCGCTGGCTTCCGTCCGAGCGCTGCCGCGGCCGCCGCGCGAGCCATCGCCGACACGCCCGGCGTCGAGCTGGCCGGCATCTGGAGCCACCTCGCGAGCTCCCACGAGGCCGAGGCGTCGGTCCGCCAGCTGGAGCGCTTCGCGACGGCTGAAGCGGCCCTCCGGTCGGCCGGCCTGGCGGTGCCGCCCAGACACGTCGCTGCCACCGGCGCGCTGCTGGCGGGCACGGGGCCGAACTTCGAGCTGGTCCGACCCGGACTCGCGCTCTACGGGGAGCTGCCCGACGCCTTTCCGATCGCCGACGACCGGGCTTTGCTGGCGGCCGAGCTGCGGCCGGCGATGACCCTCAAGGCGCGCGCCATCCGCCTGGAGTGGCTCGAGGCCGGTGAGACGGTCGGCTACGGCGGCCGATGGACCGCGCCCAGCCGCTCGCTGCTGGCGACCCTGCCCATCGGCTATGGCGACGGCTGGGCGCGGGCGTACGGCGGCGGGTCGTCGGCGCTGGTCCGTGGCCGGCGGGTCCCGCTCGTGGGCAGCGTGGCCATGGACGCCGTGATGGCCGACGTGACGGCCATCCCGGACATCACCACGGACGACGAGTTCGTGCTCCTCGGCAGCCAGTCGGACGAGCGCATCACGGTCGCCGAACTGGCGCGCGCCCGCACCACGATCTCGTGGGAAGTCCTCGCTTCGATGGCATACCGGGTAGCCCGGGTGTACCATGCCGCGGCAGGACTTTCCGGTATCCGCACGTTGGCCGGAGAGTCCTTGGCGCGCTGATCGAGGGGTAGCGACCACCGGTGGCCAAGATCCAGCTCTGGCACGGCGACATCTGCGACCTCGAGGTCGATGCCATCGTCAACGCGGCGAGCGCTTCGCTCTGGATGTCGACGGGCGTCGGCGGCGCCATCAAGCACCGCGGCGGTGACGCCATCGAGTTCGAAGCCGTGCGACAGGGACCGGCTGCCGTCGGCAGCGCCGTGGTCACTGGCCCCGGCCTCCTCGCCTGTCGCCATATCATCCACGCCGTGTCGCTGGGTTCCGACCGGCGGACGAGTGCCGAGACCATCGGCTCCGCCACGCGGAGCGCCCTGCGCGCGGCAGACGACCTCGGCTGCGAGTCGATCGCCTTCCCGGCGCTGGGCACAGGGGTCGGCGGCTATCCGCTCGACGAGGCCGCGCAGGTCATGATCGAGAGCTGTCGGGCGGAGCTGCCCAGCTGCACCAGCGTGACCACGGTCATCTTCGCCCTCAAGGGCACCGCCACCTATCATGCCTTCGAGGCCGCCCTCGCGGGTGCGGCCGTGACCGTGGCCGGCGCTTCGTGACCGGACCGCGTTTCGCGCCCGAGCCCGAGGCGAGCGACGAGCTCGTCGAGAGCGTCGCGCGCGAGATCCAGCTGCGCGGCCTGACCGGTCCGGCGATGATGTTCCTGGAGGCCAGCCGGCCTTATCGACCGCTGGGCAGCCAGGCGATGCTCTTCTTCGATCCGGTCCTGCGCGGCGTCTTCGGCGGCGACCTGGCAGGCGTCCAGCACCTGCTCGCGGACGACACCGGCATCGACCGCCTTCTCGATCGACTCGAGGAGATGGACGACGACTTCCGCTGGGACGCCTGATCCCGAGCCGTCCCCAGCCTGCCAGCGCTAGCATCCGCGATCGGCGACGCGGTCGCCCCCGAGGTGGGAGGATTCGCGGGTGACCGACCGACTGCCGGCTGCCTTCGCCATCGACCACGGCACCGCGACCACGGCCGCCGCCCTCATCGCCCACGTCGACGGCCGGGCGCGCATCCTGGCCGCATCGGCCCAGCCCGCTGGCGCACCTCTCGAGCCGCTGCTGGCCGGCCTCGCGGCCGACGTGCATTCCGTCTCGCCCGAGACGCTCGAGCGGATGGCCGAGTGGCCGGACCTCGAACGACTCGAGAGCGCCACGCGCCAGCCACCGACGATGCTCATCCTGGGTCCCTCGGAGTCGGCCGTCGGCGCCCTCGCCTGGGCGGCGGAGACGACGGGCTGGCGTGTCAGCGCTCGCTTCGCGGCCGAGGCGAACCGTGTCGTGGCCATCAGCGAGGCACTCCTCGATCCCGACCTGGAGACGCTTCTGATCGGCGCCACCGATCCGCCGACGGTCGGCGAGCGAGCTCCGCTGGCCGACCTCCTGGCGCTGGTCTCGGCCGCGCTCGGCCGACGATCTGACCGGCCCGAGATCGTCCTCGCCGGTGGCGCGGTCGAGGCGGCCGAGCGCTTCGATGGAGCCGCCGTGGTCTTCGCACCGGCGGCTCCGGCGCAGCACGATGTCGCCGGCGGTCCGCTGCGCGACGTGCTGGCCGGCTTGGCAGCGGCGCACACCGACGCCCGAGACCCGTCGGCGATGGCCGACGGCCGAGCCGCCCTGGCGCGAGCCACGGCCAGCCTGGCCCGGCTCCTCGACCGGCGTGTCGAGCTCGTCGACGTCGGCGCGTCGGCCAGCACGCGCATCCTGGCCGACCCGTCGGGTGTCCTGGGCCAGGTCGTGCGGGTCGACGCCGCACTCGCCCCGCGCGATGCGATCGGCGACGACGCGGTCGCCGACCGAGTGCTTGCCTGGTCGACCATCCGGGCCGATCCAGCGACGCTCCGCGACCGCGTCCGCAACCTGGTGGTAGCGCCCTGGCGGGACGCCGCCGGGGACGGCGCTCGTTTGCGGCTGGCGGCAGGACGTGCCGCCCTGGCGCACCTCGATGACGGCTGGCGCCTGCCAGCGTCCGCGGACGGGCACCAGGCCGACTACACGGCGGACCTGCTCATCGTCAGCGGCGGCGCCTTCGCCGGGGCGCCGGCGCCAGCCATCTCGCTCGCCCTCGTGGACACGCTGCGACGCCCCGGCGCCATGGCGCTGGCGCACGATCATGCCCGCGTCCTGGCGCCCATCGGTGCGCTCGAGAACGAGGAAGATCGGCAGCGCCTGCTGGCGGACCTGCTGGAGGATGCGCTGGCGCCGCTGGGCAGCGCCATCGTCGCGACCGGCGTCCATTCCGGTCGACACCGCGGCTCGCTGCGCCTGACCACGACCGACGGCGCCTCCGACCAGGTCGAGCTGGTGGCCGGTGGCGTGCAGCTCCTCGACCTGCCACCCGGGCTGGTGGCGACCGCCGAGTTGACCACGCGCGACGGAGCATGGCTCGGGGTCCGGTCGCACCGCCTGTCGGTCGACGTCGCCGGCGGGCTTGGCGGCCTGCTCGTCGACACACGCGAGATCCCCCTGCGGCTGCCCGACCGGCCCGAGCGCCGACGCGACCTGCTCGATGCCTGGCAGCGGCCGCTGTGGTCGGGGACTGAGACGTGATCGCCGAGGCGCCACCGGCGGTGATGCCCATCGCGCCGGCGGCCGCGGCGATCGTCGAGCCGGTCATCCGGATCCGCCTCGGCATCGGCGATCGATCGCTCATCGAGGCGGGCGTGCACGTCAGCGCCGGCGACCCCATCGCCGAACGCTTGCGCGACCCCGAGCTGGCCGAGACGCGCCTGGCGGGCATCCAGGAGCCCGAACCGGGAGCCTGGCTGGAGGACGGCACGCCGCTCGGGGGCAAGCGGCGCAAGGTCGCTTCGCCCGGCCACGGCCGGGTCGTCTACGTCACCCCCGGCGGCACGATGCGCTCGGTGGTCGGTCGGCACATCGAGATCGTGCAGGCGCCGGCCGCCGGGGTCGTCGAGGCGGTGCTGGCCACGGCCATCGTGCTGCGCACCGACGGCATCGGCTTCGCGGGCACGATGATGACCGGCGATCCGACCTCGGGCCACCTGATGATCGGTGTCGCGCGGCCGGATGACGAACTGCCGGTCGCGGCCATCGACGTCCGGGGCGCCGGCGCCATCGTCGTGGCCGGCGCACGGATCGATGTCGAGGCGCTCACCCGAGCGCGCGCGATGGGCGTCCGTGGCGTCGTGGTCGGTGGTGTCGTCGGCCGCGATCTCCGTTCGTTCGCCGCCTCCGAAGCCCGCCAGCGGGCCGCCATCCACGCCAGCCCGCCCTTCGCCCTCCTGGTCCTCGACGGCTTCGGCAAGCGTCCCATCCCGCCCGGTGTCTGGGGCGCCCTCATCGAGGCCGAGGGCCGCGAGGTCGGCATCGCCGCCGATCCGGCCATGATCGTGCTCGACGCAGCCACGGCCATCGCGCCCGTCGGCCCCGACCGCGTGCGCGCGGCCGCCGGCGAGATGACCGGCCGGACCGGGCGGCTGCTCGAGATCGTCGGGCGTCGGCGCCTGGCGGCCGGCGTCATGGGCGTCGTCGGCCGGGTCGCCTTCGAGGCCGGCGGCGCCGGCCAACCGCCCGAGGAGCGTACGCTCGCCCTGGCCGACCTGGAGCGCCTCGGTCCGTGACCGCGGCCTCGCTGGCGATGCGCGCCGTCACCCGGTGCGCCACGGCTGACCAGACGCGGGCGCTCGGGCGCCGCCTGGCGCTCGTCGCCCAGGGCGGCGATCGGATCGCCCTCATCGGGCAGCTCGGCGCCGGCAAGACGGAGCTGGCCAAGGGCTTCGCTGCCGGTCTTGGCGTGCTCGAGACGGTTGACAGTCCGTCGTTCACGTTGATGGCCGAGTACCACGGTCGGCTACCGCTCTTCCACCTCGACCTGTATCGCCTCGGTGGCGCCGACGACGCCTTCGAGGGAGGCCTGCTCGACGAGCGCGAGGCCGAGGGCGTGACCCTCATCGAGTGGGGCGACCGATTGGCGGCCGATGTCGACCCCGACCGCCTCGAGGTCCACATCGGTGTCGGCCGCGACGACGTCCGGACCATCGAGGTCGTCGCCGCGACCATCGACCAGGCGCGCTTCGTGGCCGCGGTCGCCGAGCAGTGATGGACGAGCGCTGATGTCCGACCTCTGCCTGGCCATCGACACAGCGACGAGCCGTGCCACGCTCGCGCTCGGGTCGCTGGCCGACGGCTCCCTGGTCGCAAAGGAGACCTGGCCGGGCGGTCATGCGCACGCGGAAACCCTCCTGCCGCGGCTCCAGGCGATGCTCGCGGGTGCCGGCGTCGGGCTCGGCGCCATCGGCGCCATCGCTGTCGGTGTCGGACCCGGTGGCTTCACCGGCCTGCGCGTCGGACTGGCGACCGGCAAGACCCTGGCCCACGGCCTGCAACGCCCGATCGTCGGGGTCGGGACGGCGGCGGCCCTGGCGGCGGCGACCGGCGAGACCGGCGCCCTGACCGTCTTCCTGCCCGCCGGGCCGCGCGATCGCTACCTCGTCCCGATACCAGACGACGGCATCGGCGCGCGGCTCCTGGCGCCGGTCGCCTTCGAGGCCTGGCTGGAGGCGCCGGAGCGCCGGTCGGCGATCATGGTCGCGGTCGACCTCGACGACCCCGCCATCCCGGCTGACGCCCGTCACCGTGGCGCCATCGCCCTCGACGGGCTCGCTGGGGCGCTTCTGCACATCGGCGCCGCGGCCCTCGCTGGCGGTCGGGCCGACGACGTGCTCGCCCTCGTGCCCGCCTACGTCACGTTGCCGCGCGGGATCGCCCCGGCGGCCGAAGGACCGGCATGGTCGCCCGACCTCCGCTGAAGCTGGACATCGCGGCCATGCGGGTCGAGGACATCCCGGCCGTCCATGCCGTCGAGCGGGCCAGCTTCCCCGTGCCCTGGCCGGCCTACGCCTTCCGCCAGGAGCTCGAGACCAATCGACTGGCTCGCTACCTGGTCGCCCGCGCCGGTGGTCAGGTGGTCGCCTACGGCGGCATCTGGATGATGGTCGACGAGGCCCACGTGACGACCTTCGCCGTGCTGCCCGAGCACCGTCGGAGCGGCATCGGCAGCCGGCTCCTGCTGGCGCTCATGGACCTCGCCGTCGAGCTGGCCGCCAGCGTGGCCACGCTCGAGGTGCGCATCTCCAACGCCGAGGCACGGCGGCTCTACGAACGGTTCGGCTTCCGACCCGTCGGGGTCCGGCCGCACTACTACTCCGACAACAACGAGGACGCGCTGATCATGACCACCGAGGAGCTGCCCTCGGCCGCCATGCGGGCCAGGCTCGAGAGACTGCGCGCCGAGCTCGATCCCGATCAGCCGCCGAGCGGACCGTGGGAGCCCGATGGCGACGGCTGAGCGTGGGCCGGCCTCGACCGCCGACGCTGACCTTCGTGTCCTGGCCGTCGAGTCGAGCTGTGACGAGACCGCGGTCGCCGTCATCGAGGGCGGGCGCACGATCGCCGCCTCCGTCGTCGCCAGCCAGACGCCGCTCCACGCGCCGACCGGGGGCATCGTGCCCGAGGTCGCGGCCCGGGCGCACCTGCGCTGGATGCTGCCGGTCCTCGACGAGGCGCTCGATCGCGCCGGCTTGGTCAGCGCGGCCGATGTCGACGCCATCGCGGTGACCAACGGCCCGGGCCTGGCGGGCTCGCTCCTGGTCGGCCTGTCGATGGCCAAGACGCTGGCCTTCCTGCACGACCGCCCGCTGGTGCCGGTCAACCACCTCGAAGGCCACCTCCACGCCGCCTGGCTGCTGGAGCGCGGCGAGTCGCGCCCGCCACCGACCGTCCCGGCCGTCGGCCTCGTCGTCAGCGGCGGCCACACCCTGCTGGTCGAGATGCGCGGCCCGCTCGATCACCGGCTCCTCGGCCGCACCGTCGACGACGCCGCCGGCGAGGCCTTCGACAAGGTCGGACGGATGCTCGGGCTGCCGTACCCGGGTGGTCCCGCGATCCAGCTCGCTGCCGAGGCCTGGCTCGCCCCGCAGCCTGGTGTGCGAGGCTCATCCGGTGGCATCGCCGATGCCCAGGCGCCGTTGCCGCGTGCCTGGCTCGGCGAGACGCTCGATTTCAGCTTCAGCGGCCTCAAGACGGCCGTGCGCCGTCGCCTCATCGAAGCCTGCGGCGGCACGGCCGACGATGGCGTCTTCATCCCCCACGAGCTCGTCGGCGAGCTTGCGGCAGCGTTCCAGGCATCGGTCGTCGACGTGCTCGCGACCAAGACGGCGGTGGCCGCCGAGCGCACCTCCGCGCGCTCGATCATCGTCGGCGGCGGGGTGGCCGCCAACGCCGCCCTGCGGGCTGCGCTCGGCAAGCGCGCGGCCGCGTTGGGCGTGGAGCTGATCATCCCGCGACCGAGCCTGTGCACCGACAACGCGGCCATGATCGGCGCGGCGGGCAGCCTCCGGTTCCTGGCTGGCGAGCGGGCTGGCCTCGACCTCGGCGCCTCGCCGTCCCTGCGGCTGGTCGTGGGCTGATGTCCGAGCGAGCGACCAAGGGCTCGTCAGCTTCGGCCGATGCTCGCCTCGTCGACCCGCTCGATGCGCGCCACCTCGGACCCGAGTCCCTGCGCCGCTACCTGGCCGCCAACGGCCTCCGTCCGAATCGGCGCTTCAGCCAGAACTTCCTGGCCGACGCCTCGGTGCTCGAGGCGATCGTGGCAGCGGCCGCGCTCGACGGATCCGCGGCACCGCCCGGCCTGGACGCACGCCGGGTCCTCGAGATCGGGCCCGGCATCGGC
Organism: uncultured Chloroflexia bacterium; assembly: GCA_963833535.1. Taxonomy (GTDB): domain Bacteria; phylum Chloroflexota; class Limnocylindria; order Limnocylindrales; family CSP1-4; genus CSP1-4. Next base: position 495,646 of record CAWHYC010000008.1, read on the forward strand.
ATCCTGACCGGCGCGCTGCTGGCCGCCGGTGCCCAGGTCGTGGCCGTCGAGGTGGATCCGCGGATGGTCGACCACCTGCGCCGGCGCTTCGCCGACGCCATCGCCGACGCGACCCTCAGGCTCGTCCACGACGACATCCTCGAGCGCGCCGTCGGGGATCTCGTGGCGCCGCCATGGGACCTGGTGGCCAACGTCCCGTACCACATCACCAGCCCGATCCTGCACCATGTCCTGGCTGACGAGCCGCGGCCCGACCGCTTCGTGCTGATGGTCCAACGGGAGGTCGCCGAGCGCATCGCGGCGCCACCGGGTGGCATGAGCTACCTCTCGGTCTTCGTCCAGTACCACGCCGACGTCTCGATCCGGCAGGTCGTGCCGGCGTCGGCCTTCGAGCCCGCGCCGGAGGTCGATTCCGCGGTGCTGGTCGGGCGGACTCGAGCCCGGCGCCTCGATGCCGAGGGCGAGGAGACGCTCTGGCGGGTCGTCCAGGCGGGCTTCCGCGAGCGTCGCAAGATGCTCCACAACGTCCTGCCGCGCCAGCTGCCCTGGCTGGGGCGCGAACGCGTCGAGGCTGCCTTGCTGGCCTGCGACATCGCTCCCGATCGGCGACCGCAGACGCTCTCGGTCGAGGCGTGGATGGCGATCGCTGCGGCCATCGGCCCGCTCGATGCCGGCACACCGCCTGCCGAGCACCAGGCAGCGGGCGGCCGACCGTGATCGCGACCCGCGCCCAGGCCAAGGTCAACCTCGCCCTGGCCGTCGTCGGCCGCCGCGCGGATGGCTTCCACGATCTCGTCTCGGTCTTCGCACGCCTCGACCTGGCCGACGAGCTGACGGTCGAGCCCACGGATGGGCCGGATCGGCTCGAGATGGCCGACGGCTCGATCGCGCATCGGCCCGGTGCTGACGACCTTGTGCTGCAGGCCGCGGCCCTCGTGCGGTCGGCCCGGGCTCCGGGCGCCAGCGGCCTGACCTTTCGCCTGACCAAGCACGTGCCCCTGACGGCCGGGCTCGGGGGCGGCAGTGCCGATGCCGCTGCCGCGCTCGATCTCGCGGCCCGCGCCTGGGGGCTGACGCTGACGGACGACGAGCGGCTCATCCTCGCTGCGCGCCTGGGCTCGGACGTGCCGTTCTTCGCTGTGGACGTCGACGCTGCCCTGGTCACCGGCCGCGGTGAGCACCTCGAGCCGCTGCCCGGGCCCCTCGATCCGGTCGGCATCCTGCTCGTGACCAGCGCCACGGGGCTCTCTACACGGGCCGTCTTCGAGTCCTGGATGACGCTCGTCGACGCGTCAGCCGGTCGCACCCCACACGACGCGGACGCGGCACTGGCCGCACGCGACCTGGCCGCCACGCTAGCGGCAGGTTGTGCGGCGTCTGACGTGGTGGCCCTGGCCGGCAGGCTGCGGGATGCCAACGACCTGTGGCCAGCGGCGATCCGTCTGCGGCCCGACCTCGCCGACCTGCGCACGGGGCTCGAAGGGCGGCTCGACCGGCCGCTCCTGCTCTCTGGCTCAGGCCCCACGCTGCTCGCTCTGTATCCTTCGAGGGCGGCTGCCGATGCCGTGGCGGCCGTGCTCCGGTCCGATCCCGCCTCCGCCGTTCCCGCTGCGGCGATACGGACGGCGACCTTCGAGCGCACCATCACAAGGGAGGCACGATGAACCTGGAGCGCATCGCGACCGACGGGGCGCCCGCCGCCATCGGCCCCTACAGCCAGGCCATCGCGGCCGGCGACGTGGTCTTCTGCTCGGGCCAGCTGGGTCTCGACCCCTCGACCGGTGAGCTCGCCGATGGCATCGCCGCCCAGGCCGAGCGCGCCCTCACGAACCTGGGCGCGGTCCTCGAGGCGGCCGGCTGCAGCTATGCCGACGTCGCCAAGGTGAGCGTCTTCCTGGCTGATATCGCCGATTTCCCGACGCTCAACGGGGTCTACGCGACCTACTTCGGGGCGTCACCGCCGGCCCGTTCGACCTTCGCCGTCGGCGCCCTGCCGAAGGGTGGTCTGGTCGAGATCGAGGCCATCGCCGTTCGTCCGACAAATGGCTGACGAGGCTGCCGTGGGCCAGCTGCGGTTGACACCCCGGGGCGGTCGGCTGAAGATTCCGGCCACCTGATGCCCACCGAGCCTGCCCAAACGCGCGCCGGGACGCCCGCCCGGTGACGACTCGCACGCCGTCGACCGCCGTCATCATCCTCGCCGCCGGGCTGGGCACTCGGATGCGATCGCGGCGCGCCAAGGTCCTCCATCCGCTCTGCGGCCGGCCCATGCTGGCCTACGTCATCGACGCCGCCCGCGACGTCGCCGAGCGTCCGCTGGTGGTCATCTCACCCGCCAGCGAGGCCGCCCGCCAGGTCTTCGGCGAGACCGTCGAGTGGGTCGTCCAGGACCCGCCGCAGGGCACCGGCGATGCGCTCCAGGTGGCCATCTCGGCGATGACCGGCGAGCCCGACGAGGTCGTCGTGCTGAGCGGCGATACACCGCTCCTGACCGGCGTCACCGTGCGCCGGCTCGTCGAGCGCCGTCGGACCACCAAGGCGGCCGTGGCGCTGGCCACGATGACGCCCGAGGATGCCACTGGTTACGGCCGCATCGTGCGCGATCGGGATCAGGTCGCGCGCATCGTCGAGGACAAGGATGCCCGCAAGGCCGAGCGCGCCATTCCCGAGGTCAACGGCGGCCTGTACGTCTTCGACGGCGCCTGGCTGCGGGCGCACATCGGCGACCTGACGACGTCGAAGGCCACCGGCGAGCGTTACCTGACCGAGCTCGTCGCTCTGGCTCGAGCCGATGGACGGCGGGTGCTGCCGGTCGAGATCGACGACGAGATGGAGCTCGCCGGCGTCAACGATCGCGTCCAGCTGGCGACCCTCGAAGCCGACCTCCGCTGGCGCGTCCTCGAGCGCCACATGCTGGCAGGCGTGACCATGCAGGACCCGACGACGACCTTCGTCGATGCCGACGTCGAGCTCGGTCAAGACGTCGTCCTCGAGCCCAACGTCCTGCTCCGTGGCCAGACTCGGATCGGTGCCGAGACCGTCATCGGCGCCAATTCCCGGCTCGTGGACGCCACGGTCGGCGAACGCTGCCTGATCGTCGCCAGCGTCCTCGAGTCTTGCGAAGTCGGCGACGACGTGCGCATCGGACCCTTCGCCCACCTGCGTGCCGGTGCCTCGATCGGCGATGCCGCCGAGCTCGGCAACTTCGCCGAGGTCAAGCAGAGTCGCGTCGGGCCACGCACCAAGCAGCACCACTTCAGCTACATCGGCGACGCCGACGTCGGCGCCGACGTGAACATCGGCGCGGGCACCATCACCGCCAACTACGACGGTCGACGCAAGAGCCGCACGATCATCGGCGACGGCGCGTTCATCGGCTCGGACTCGATGCTCATCGCGCCGGTCACCATCGGCGAGGGGGCGGTCACCGGTGCCGGCTCGGTGGTCACCAGGGACGTCCCGCCAGGCAAGATGGCGGTCGGCGTGCCGGCGCGCATCCGCGAGCGTCGTGAGCGGTCGTCGGAAGCCCCATCCGGTGCGGGCGACCCGGCGGATCGCTGATGGACCCCATCCTGGCCATCGTCTTCATCCTCATCCTGGTCCTCCTCGAGGCCCTCTTCGTGGCCGCCGAGATCGCGCTGGTGACGGTCCGGCGGACGCGCATGGAGCAGCTCGCTGAGGAAGGCCACAAGGGCGCCAAACGGGTGCTCCGCCTCATCTCACGACCGGGACGCTTCCTGGCCGTCATCCAGATCGGCATCACCTTCGTGGCCCTGCTCGCCTCGGCCTTCGCGGCCGAAAGCCAGACGTCGGGCCTGCAGGCGTTCTTCGAGAGCATCCCCCTCCTGGCGCCATATGCGAACGCCCTGTCGCTGATCATCGTGACCGCTATCGTCAGCCTCATCACCATCCTCTTCGGCGAGCTGCTGCCGAAGACGCTGGCCCTCGCCCACGCCGAGCGGTTTGCCATCATCGCGGCTCGCCCGGTCGACCTCATGGGCCGCCTCTTCCGGCCGCTCGTCTGGGCCCTGACCGAGGCCACCAGCGCCATCACCCGGCTGCTTGGCGTCAGGGAGCCGAATCCCAACATGATCTCGACCGAGGAGCTCAAGATCCTCGTCGAGCGCGGCGGCGAGCAGGGCATCCTGGAGGCGGAAGAGGAGCAGATGATCAGCGCCGTCATGGAGCTCGGCGAGAGCCGCATCCACGAGGTCATGGTGCCGCGCATCGACATGGTCGCCGTGCCGTTGACGGCCACGTACGACGAGATCGTCGACGCCATCGTGCGCGAGGGGCACTCGCGGATGCCCGTCTACGAGGAGACGGTCGACAACATCGTCGGGCTGCTCTACGCCAAGGACCTGCTGCCCTACCTCAAGGGCGGGACCGAGCTGCCGCCCATCCGGAGCACCCTGCGGCCGCCCCTCTTCGTGCCCGAATCGATGTCTGTCGACGACCTGCTCCACGAGATGCAGCGCCGACGTATCCACGTCGCCGTCGTGCTCGACGAGTACGGCGGCACGGCGGGTCTCGTCTCGCTCGAGGACCTGCTCGAGGAGATCGTGGGCGAGATCCAGGACGAATACGACGCCGAGGAGCCGATGGTCGAGCGCCTCTCGGACGACGAGGCGCGGATCGACGGACGCGCCGATGTCGACGAGCTGGTCGAGCTCTTCGGGGTCGACCTCGACCATGAGGATGCCGAGGAGTACGACACCGTCGGCGGCCTCGTCTACCACCATGTCGGTGGCGTGCCCAAGGTCGGCGATCGTGTCGACCTCGACGGCGCCACGTTGACCGTCGAGACGACCGATGGACGGCGCGTCGGCAAGGTGCTGGCGGTGCGCATCCACCGCGAACCGGAGCCCGACCTGGACACGGCAGGCTGAGGTCCGCTGTCGCCGGCGGTGGTGCCGTCCGCGCGTTCCGGGTCGACCTGCTATCGTCCGCGCGGGCCGCAGCCCGTCCCGATCCGCAGGCAGGAGTCAGCAGCCGCATGAAGCACCGATCCCTCATCGTCCTCGTCGCCCTGACCGTCGCCTTCGCAGCGGCCGCCTGTTCATCCAGCAGCTCGTCGCCGTCGGCCGCCGGCTCCACCCTCGAGGGGACCTGGCAGTGGACCGCCTCGACCGAAGCCGTCCCGGCCAGTCAGTCGGTCGTGCCGGACCCCGAGAACTACACCATCACCTTCGCCTCTGACGGCACGTACACCGGCAAGGCGGACTGCAACCAGATCGCTGGCACGTACACGGTCGACGGTTCGAACCTGACCATCGCGCCCGGTCCGTCCACGCTCGCCTTCTGCGGGGAGGCGTCGCTTGACGCGCATCTATCTGGCCGGGCTGGGCAAGGTCGCCACCTACGCCATCGCCGGCGACCAGCTGACTATGACCTTCACCGACGACGCGGGGACGATGACCTTCACCAAGGCCTGACCGCTGGGCCGCACGGCCCGCGCAGCCATCAAACGGCCGTCGGCGCAGCAGCGCCGGCGGCCGATCGATTCGCGCGTCAGGCGCTGATGGCGGTCACGATGATCTGCTCCAGCCGCTCGCGCGCGACCGCGTCCACCGCCCCGGTCAGCGCCAGCTGGCGGACGGCCTCGTCGCGATACCAGCGCGCCTGCTCGCGCGTGTAGTCGCGGGCGCCCGAGCGCTCGATGATCCGGCGCGCCTCGTCGACCGCCTCGACGGACGGCGCTTCGAGATCAAGCAGCTCCGCCAGGCGCTCGCGATCCTCCGGGCCGCCATGCTCGAGCGCGTAGAGCGTGGGCAGGGTGCGCTTGTGCTCCGTCAGGTCGGCCGCTGCCTTGCCGGTGGCCGTCTCCTCGCCCCAGATGCCCAGCAGGTCGTCGTTGAGCTGGAAGGCGATGCCGAGCGCCCAGCCGAAGGCGCGATAGGCCTCGATGACCGCCGCGTCGTCGGTAGCCAGCATGGCGCCCGCCTGTACGGAGCCGGCGATGAGGGAGGCGGTCTTGCGACCGATCATGTCGAAATACAGCTCGACCGACTGGCGGCCATGGCCCTCCGAGGTCCAGATGTCGATGAACTGGCCCTCACACAGCGCCAGGCACGTCTCGTCGTAGAGGCGCATCAGCGCCAGCACCTTGGCGTCGCTGAAGCCAAGCTCGGTCAGCCGATGGAGCGCCATGCGGGAGAGGACGAAGAGCGCGTCGCCGGTGTTGATGGCCTGCGGCACGCCGGTGATCGTCCACAGGGCCGCGCGATGGCGCCGCTCGGCGCCGTGGTCCTCGATGTCGTCGTGCACGAGGCTGAAGTTGTGGCCCAGCTCGACCGCCGCCGCGCCCGGCAGGGCGGCCTCATACGACCCGGTCAGCGACTGGTAGGCGAGCAGTCCGAGGAGCGGCCGGAGGCGCTTGCCGCTGACGCCGTTCTGCCCGTCGAGGCCGAGGTGATAGCGCATCTGCTCGTACATCGGGCGAGTGGCCTCGTCCTCGGCCTCGGCGATGAGCTCGAGGATGGTCGCCTCGGTATCGGCGATGAGCGCCTGGATGTCCGCGGTCGTCAGCACGCGAAAGATGATACCAGCGTCCAGCATGTTTATCGAGCGTGCGCGACGCCTCGCGCCGAGCGGGACTACCGGATGCGCAAGGACCCCAGCGCCGTGCGGGCGTCGATCTCGACGCGGTCCGGAGCCTTATCGAAGCCCGGCGTCTCATAGCCGCCGACGACGGCGGGGAAGCGCGCCAGGTCGATCTCGCGGGTGCCAAGCACGGCGGTCGTGCGCACGCGTGCCGCCACGCCGCTCGGAACGGCGACATCGAGCGAGCCGACGCCGGTCTCGGTCCGGATCCTGCTCACGCCACGTGCTGCCGCCTGCACGCGCACTGCGCTCGCGCCGGCGTGCACGATGAGCTCGTCGAGCTGGAGCTCGCGGCAGTCGAGCTCGACGTCGGCCGCACCGGTCTGCACGTCCAGCCGGATGGGCAGCTCACCACTCACGCCGATGGCCCAATCGCGCTGCAACCCGGGCACCCATTCCAGCCAGGGCGTGTCGCTCCGGAGGCGGACGCGACCGACACGATCGTGGACCACGTCGCCACCGACGATCATGCCGTCGACGAGATGACCCGGTCCCGCTCGGCCGACCCGAAGGTGACCGGCGCCGAAGGCGATGTCGATCTCGGCGCGCTCGGCTCCATCGAGGCCGACGCTGACCTGCTCGGCCGGTTGTGCGCTGGCGGGCGCGGCCGACGCTGGGCGGCCAGCGCTACTGGCACCGCGGCTCGGGACGGCCGCGGCGATGACCACGACGCCGAGCCCGACCAGGACGAGCGGCAGCAGATATGGCGCGGCGGCCGCGAAGGCGGCCGGATCGGCGCCGTTGGCGACCCAGATGAATGCGATGAGCCCGATGAGGACGAAGAAGATGCCGATCGCGGTCGTGCCGCGGTCAAGGCGATGGTCGTGCATGGACAGACCCTCCTGCTCGAGAGTCTCCCCGAGGTGCCGCCCCACGTCGAGATGTCGGAGGTCACATTCGAGCTGACATCCGGCACGTCGCGAGCGGGGGTACGCTTCGAGCCGTGCCCGCGCCCCGCGTCTACCAGGTCACCGGCATCGTCCTCAGCCGCTTCGAGCTCGGTGAGGCCGACCGCGTGCTGACCGTCCTGACGCCCGACGCCGGCAAGATCCGGGTCATCGCCAAGGGCGTCCGTCGTCCGACAAGCCGCCTCGGCGGCAGCCTTGAGCCGTTCGCCGAGCTACGCCTCCAGCTGGCGCGCGGCCGGACCTTCGATGTCGTCACGCAGGTGCGCGTCCTGCACGCCTGGCTGCGGCTGCGCGATCGCCTCGAGTCCGCGGCCACGGCCTGGTACGTCGGCGAGCTGGCCGAGCGCTCGACCGAGGAGCAGGCGCCGGCGGAGCCGTTCTACGCGCTCCTGCGGCGTGCCTTCCAGCTCCTCGACGACGGCATGGCTCCCGGTCGCGTGGCACGCTGGTTCGAGGTCGGCCTGACCGACGCCCTTGGTGTGCGGCCCGAGGTCGAGCGCTGCGTCGAATGCGACCGCGTGCTGGAGGAGACGGACACCTTCCGCTGGGCGCCGGCGCTCGGCGGCGCGCTCTGTCCCGCCCATCCCAATCCACCCGGTGAGTGGATACCCCTGTCGCTCAACGCGCTCAAGGTGCTGCGCGCCTACCGACGGCTCGACATCGAGGCCATCGCCCAGCTGCGCCTCACGGCGGCCACCGAGGCCGAGGTCGAGGGCGCCATGCGACGCTACGTCCGCCAGGCCCTCGAACGTGAGCCACGCTCGCTGGCCTTCCTCGACGAGGTCCGGGGCGCGCCCGGCTGACGAAGGGCGTCGCTCGCCATGGGAACGGAAGGATCAGCCCAGGAATCAGCGAGACCGGGCCTGCGCCCGGTCTCGCGAACGATCGTGGATCAGCTCCGGGTTCACCGGATCGCGGGAGTCAGGCGGGCGTCGCCTGGCCTTCCTTGGCGGCCTCTTCGATCTCGCCGGCCGTCGCGGCATCGACCGGCTTCTCGGTCACCTTGGTCGCCTTGGGCATGGTCTCCTTGACCTGGGCCGTATCGGCGGTGTCGAAGAGCGCGACGATGCCCGAGCTGTCCGGCGGCAGCGAGCCCCGGAGGTCCTTCTCGAGGTCGATGAGTCGCGAGGTGTGGCGGATCTTGCCGATGGCGCTACCCGCGACGCCGCCGGCGACGGCCCCGGCCAGCAGGGAGGGCGGGAAGATGACGGCCAGCACGATGCCCGCGCCGACGCCCCACTTGAGGCCCTTCTTGGTGCTGTGCTCGGTCACCTTCTGGGCGTGGATCTTGCCCTCGGCGTCCGCGCGTACGACCGCCACCGCGTCGATGTGCAGGGATTGGGCGACCTCGGCGTCGCGCAGCGCCTGATACGTCTCCATGGCCGATTCCTGGTCGGCGAAGGCGGCCACGATGACCGTATGCGTGAAGTCGGTGGCGATGACGGCCTCGGCCTGGATGCCCGACTCGTCCGAAACCTCGGCCACGAGCACGGCGCCCTCGGCTGAGTCGGTCGCGGTGGGCGTGGTCTTCTGGGTCTCGTCGTTCATGGTGGATCTCCCGAGCTCTGTGGACGTGGCCCCCGCTCGAATGTAGCAGGGGTCGCTCAAGCCTGCAGACGGCCATCCGGCCCTTCCGATCGCGAGGAGGTTCGCTCGGCCCAGAGCTCCCGGTCGGCGACCGTCGGCGTCGGCGGCCATGGGACAATAGCCGCCGTCCCTGCGCATCCGTAGCCGGAGCCCACGCTCGCCCGTGACCGACCAGACCGCCGCGGCCGTCGGTGCCGCCCCCGCTCACGATCTCGATCCCAACGACGTCGCGCCTGCCGTCGCCAGCCTCGAGACCATCGTCTCGCTCTCCAAGCGCCGCGGCTTCATCTTTCCCTCGTCCGAGATCTACGGTGGCATCAACGCCGTCTGGGACTACGGGCCGCTGGGCGTCGAGCTCAAGAACAACGTCAAGCGAGCCTGGTGGCGGTCGATGGTCCAGGAGCGCGACGACATCGTGGGCCTCGACGCGGGCATCCTCATGCACCCCCAGGTCTGGGTCACCTCCGGCCACGTGGGCTCCTTCAGCGACCCTCTCGTGGAGTGCGGCTCCTGCCACCGTCGCTATCGGCTCGACGAGCTGCCCGGTGCCGAGGGCCTGACCGCGACCGACCTCAGCGACCCGACTGTCATCGAGCGGTTCAAGCTGGTCTGCCCCAACGACGGCGGACCGCTCTCGCCGCCGCGTCGCTTCAACCTCATGTTCCAGACCTACATGGGCCCGGTCCAGGACGAGGCATCGCTGGTCTATTTCCGACCCGAGACCGCGCAGGGCTCGTACGTCAACTTCAAGAACGTCCAGCAGAGCTCGCGCAAGAAGATCCCCTTCGGCATCGCCCAGATCGGCAAGTCGTTCCGCAACGAGATCAGCCCCGGCAACTTCGTGTTTCGGATGCGTGAATTCGAGCAGATGGAGATGCAGTACTTCGTGCGCCCGGACCAGGCCGCCGAGCAGTTCGAGGCCTGGCTGCCACGCCGCTTCGCCTGGTACGAGCAGTACGGCGTCGACTCGCACCGTCTGCGCACGCGCGAGCACGCGCCCGACGAGCTGGCGCACTACGCCAAGAAGGCCGTCGACGTCGAATATCGGTTCCCCTTCGGCTGGAAGGAGCTCGAGGGCGTCCACAATCGCGGCGACTTCGACCTCGGCAACCATGCCCGCGCCTCGGGCGAGAACCTCGAGTACTTCGACCCGGCGACCGAGGAGCACTTCATGCCCTGGATCGTCGAGACGGCCGCGGGCGCTGATCGGGCCGCGTTCACCTTCCTCATCGACGCCTATCGCGAGGAAGAGGTCAAGGGCGAGACGCGTGTCTCGCTGGCGCTCCACCCCGAGCTGGCACCGTACAAGGTGGCAGTCCTGCCGCTGCTCAAGAAGCGGCCCGAGATCGTCGAGCTCTGCCACCGCATCAAGGACGACCTGAAGCGCGAGACGATGGCCGTCTACGACGACACCGCGGCCATCGGCAAGCTCTACCGCCGTCAGGATGAGATCGGCACGCCGTGGTGCGTGACGGTCGACGTCGACTCGCTCGACGACGGCCAGGTCACCATCCGCGATCGCGACTCGATGACCCAGGAGCGGGTCGCCGCCGACCAGGTCAAGGCCATCATCCTGCAGCGGCTGGCGGCCGCGCACGGCTGACGCCCGCCGCGCTGCGATGTCCGGCGCGAGCGTCTCCGAGACAGCGGCTGGGGCCGATCAGCCCGACGTCGCGGCTCCGGGCGGCGCTTCGCAGCCGGAGGCCATGCCACGCGGCTGGCGTGGCATCTGGGACGCCCGTCGGGCCCGCTTGTGGCTCTTGGCGGCCATCGTCGCCGCGTGGCTGCCGTTGGTCGGCATGCCGCTCCGGAACTGGCTCGACTTCAGCGCCTTCTACGCCGCGGGCGCCCTCGCCTTCACGCCCGCGGTGACCAGCCTGGAAGCGATCGTCCGCTTCCAGGACCTGCATCAGCTCCCCATCACGCCCTGGGTCTACCCGGCCGGCCTGGCGCTCCTCTACGTGCCCTTTCTCGTGGCTGCCCTACGGGCTGGCCGCCGCGCTCCACGTCGGCGCTCGAGGCCGGGATGCTGGCGCTGGCCGCCTGGATCGGGGCACCCCTGCTGGGCATCCCTCGGCGCTGGGCGCTCGTTGGCACGTTCGCCTGGGCACCGGCCGCAGCCGGTGTCGTGAGCGGCCAGAACGTCGGCCTTGGCCTGCTCCTCGTCGTCCTCGGCGCGTGGGCGATGGTGCAGAGCAGGCCGTGGATGGCGGGGTTGATGGTCGGGCTCCTGGCCTACAAGCCGCAACTCGCGGCACCGCAGGTCGGCACGCTCCTCTGGCGGGGCGTCTGGCGGGCGGTGCTGACCTTCCTGGCCGTCGTCATCGGGCACTACCTGCTGGGGTGTCGCGGCCACGGGCGGCACGTGGGCCTGGCCGGTCGATTGGCTATCCACCCTTCAGAGGTACAGCGGCCCGGACTTCCTGGCCAACGGCTGGCAGGCGGTCTCCGTGCCCGCCATCGCGGGACGGATCGCAGCGACCGTCGGGGGGCCGGGGGAGTCGGGCGCCTTCTCGCCGTTCGTGCTCCTCGGCTACGCCGTCGGGCTCGCCTACGTCGTGGCCAGCCTCCGGGCGCTTCGGACGTGGGGCGTGACGGCCGCACTGGCGCTCGCCGCGGCCGTGGGCCTGGTCATCAGCCCCCACGCCTGGATCTACGACGCGACCCTGCTCCTGCCGGCGCTCGGGGTCTTCGCGGTCGCCGCGGGTGGTCGCGGTTGGCCGTGGCAGGATCGCTGGCTGCTGGTCGCCGCCTACGCCATCGTTCTGCTCTGGCCGCTGGGTGGCTTCATCGGCATCGCCACGCCGCTCGTCGTCGTGCTGTTCGTCCCCGCCGTGCTCCTCGGCTGGGGGCCGCTGCGACGGTTCGGCGCGCAGGCCGTACCGGCGACCGGACTCGGGGCCGGCCCTGCGACTTCCAGTGGCACCGGTTGATGGGATACACGACCGGTCGCCGCCCACGGACGAGTATCTTCCACCCGCGCACAGGCTGGGTGGCAAGTCGCTGACGAGCTACAGGCGATCCGCCGCGCATCCGATGGCGCGACGATCCGAGTGTGGACGATGTTCGGGCTGGACTGATCCTTCGGAGTCTGCGGCGCCGGGCCCGGCTTCGGCAGCTCGATCTGGGGCGCCGGACGGGTATCAGCCAACAGACCGTTTCTCGACTCGAGCGGGGCGAGTTGGACAAGCTGTCGCTGCGGACGATCCGCGGGGTCTTCGAGAACGTTGGCGCCGAGTACCGGGCCGAGGTTCGGTGGCGCGGCGCGGAGGTGGATCGGCTCCTCGACGATGCCCACGCAAGCCTGGTAGGGGCGACATCCATGCTGCTCCGCGAGCATGGGTGGGACGTCGCATTGGAAGTGACCTTCTCGAGCTACGGTGAGCGAGGGTCGATCGACATCCTCGCCTTCCACCGCGGGGCGCAAGCTCTCCTTGTCATCGAAGTCAAGTCGTCGCTGGCGTCCGTCGAGGAGTTGCTCCGGCGCCTGGATGTCAAGGTTCGCCTCGCGCCACGCATCGCTGCTGATGTCTGGGGCGCCCCCGCCGATCGGGCATCCAGACTGGTCATCCTGCCTGCGACGCGAACCGAGCGGCGGCATGTCGATCGCCATCGCAACGTCCTGTCCGTTGCCCTCCCGATGCGGGGCCGCTGGGCGCTCGCGTGGCTGCGGACGCCGGAGGGCATGCTTGCCGGACTGGCGTTCGTGCCACCCACGCATGGCGAGAGTAGAGGTCCGGTGGCTGGCGGACGGCACCGGGTCGACGTGCCTCGCGTCGGATCGGCTCGCCGTTCCTGAGCGTGTACTACGGCTCGAGGGCCAGATCCGTACCGCGATTTCGAAGCCGCCAGGGCACGCATGGCCGCGCCGGACGGACCTGCACTCTGTGCATGCGTAGCTGTCCGGAGGCGCTCGGTCGACTGAGCCGCGAACCCTCAGACCGCGCCGCGCGGCTCCTTGCCCTTCGGCCAGTAGAGCTCCTTCTTGACCTGCGCCTCCGGGAAGCCTCGGCCGAGGAGGGTCTGCTCGACGCTGGCGATCATGTCGGGATTGCCGCAGATGTAGGCGATGGCGTTGTCGGGCGTCAGGCCCAGCTCGTCGAAGACGGCGGGCACGATCGCCTCGACCCGGCCCGGTCCGCCCCGACCAGCCGGCGTTGCGCGCGTCGTTCGGCCGGGAGACGGTCGGGATGTAGCTCGCCGGGTACGTGCCCGACGCGCCCCAGCCCTCGACCAGCTCGCGGTAGCCCAGCTCGTCGACGTACGAGGCGCCGTGGAGCACCGTGGCGCGCCGCGGACGACCGTCGTAGAGCAGCGTCGACATCATCGAGACGAACGGCGCGATGCCCGTGCCGCTGCTGATGAAGACGTGCATCCGCTCGTCGTCGGGCTCGAGCACGAACTTGCCCTTGGGGCCCTTGAGGCTCATGCCCTGGCCGATCGGCAGCGCGCCACAGGAGCGGGGTGAACATGCCGCCGGTCACCAGGCGCACGTAGAACTCGTAGCCGTCGTCCCGTGCCCGGGGCGATGAGGCGACCGAGTACGGACGCTGGATGAGCTTGCCGTTCGACTCCACCCCGATGGTCAGGTACTGGCCGGGCTCGAAGTCGATGAACGGCCCATCCGGCTTGACCCAGAAGAAGGCCAGCGAGTCGGTCAGGTCCTCACGCCGCACCAACGTGGCGCCGTAGAGGGGCGACGCCGCCGCGATGGGGCGGTCGTCGATGACGAGCTCGGTCATGGGCGTCGGTCGGTCACGTGGCAGGTGCCTCCTGCAGGTCTCGAGGCGTCGGGTCGGCGATCGGTGTCAGTCTACGGCTGGCCGGCGACCCCGAGCAGGCTCCACGGCACTCTACAGAAGGTCCGGACGGACCCATTCTCGGCCCAGCACGTGCTGGTCGAGGAAGGCCAGCACGGTCCCGTACCAGAGGCGCGAGTTGGCCGGCTTCAGGATCCAGTGGTTCTCGTCGGGGAAGTACAGGAACCTGGCCTCGACCCCGTGGCGCCAGAGATCGGTCCACAGGCGCAAGGCCTCGCCGATGGGCACCCGGTGGTCGAGCTCGCCGTGGATGACCAGCATCGGCGTCTTGATGGCGTCGATCGAGGCCGACGGGGACTGCTCGACGTAGGGGCTGGGGTCGACGTACGGATCGCCGAACTCCTGCTCCATCCAAGGCCCATAGTCCGTCACGCCATGGAAGCCACGCAGGTCCCAGAGCGAGGCGTGGGTGACGATGGCCCGGAAGCGATCGGTGTGGCCGGCCACCCAGTTGGCCATGTAGCCGCCGAACGAGCCCCCCATCAGGGCCGTCCGTTGGTCATCGATGTCGCGCCGCGCGACGACCGCGTCGATGACGCTCATCACGTCGCTGTATGGCCGCTGATGCCAGGCGCCCCAGCCGCGATCGATCATCTGCTGGCCGTAGCCGGTCGAGAAGGCCGGATCGGGCAGCAACACGGCATAGCCGCGCTCGACGAGGACGTGTGGGTTCCAGCGCCAGTGCCAGCCCGACCACGAGCCGAGCGGTCCGCCGTGCACGAAGGTCACCAGCGGCGCAGGCTCGGTGGCCGTTGCCGATGACGGCCGGACGAGCCAGGCACCGATCTCGACGCCGTCGTCGGCCGTGGTCACCAGGCGCTCGACGACGCCACGTCGGGGCAGCTCGGCCTCGATGACCGGGGAGGGGATCTCGAACGCAGTCTGGTCGGCGGCGTGCGCATCGAGGCGTGCCACGAACGGTGGCCGGTCGATGCGCGCGCAGAGGGCGTAGAGCGTCTGACCGTCCGGTGTCGGGCAAAGGTCGGCGTAGCTCCCGTCGCCGGCCAGCAGCGTGGTCTCGTCGGTGGCCAGGTCGACGCGGAAGATGGACGTGGCGCCGAGGTGATCGGCCAGCACGAAGATGGCGTCACCGGCCGGCGCCCAGGTGATCGAGCCCGGCCAGCGGTCGAGCGTGGCGCCGATCCGGCGGCCGCCCCCGGAGGCGACATCGATGAGCCAGAGGGTCGGGGCCTCGGCCTGGTCCGGCGTCCCGAACGAGATCCGGATGCAGGCCACCGAGCGCCCGTCGGGCGAGATGGCCGGCGCGGCGTACAGGGCGTCGCCGTCGGTCAGCTCTCTGCGCTCGCTGGTGGCCCGGTCGATGAGGATGAGGTCCTGGCGAACGGGCTGCGTGGCGCGCAGCCAGGTGGTGACCACGAACGTGCCATCGTCGGCCAGGTCGAACTCGGGCTCGATCATCGCTTCCTGCGTGGGGCCGGTCAGGTCGCGCGGCTCGGCCAGCGTCTCGGTCATCGAGGTCGGCGTGGCCGCCGTGAACAGGTGCACATCACGTGGCCCCAGGTAGTGGTCCCAGTAGCGGATCGGGAAGCGCTCGAAGAGCAGTGCGCCGACGCCGGCGTCCTTCCTGGCCTTCTCGATGGCCTCGTCGGCCGCGAAGTCGGCGGCCCCCGGATGGAGCGGCACGGCCAGGACGACGTCGCCGCTCGTGCGCGCGGTGGCGATCCCGGCCACACCGGCCTGCGGTGCCAGCAGCAGGCGCGCCTCGCCGCCCTCGGCTGGCAGCAGCCACAGGCCGGCCGGCGGCTTGTCCTTGGCCTCGTCGGCCTTGGCATCGGGATCGGGACGCGCCGAGGTGAAGAGCAGCGAGCCGTCCGGCAGGAAGGCCGCCCCGCTCTCGCCGGCCGCGGAGCGCGTCAGGCGACGTGGCGGCCTGGCCCCGGTCACATCGATGCCCCAGATGGCGCTCTTGAAGGCCTTGCCCTCGGCATCGAGCCCGGCCACGCTGACCGCCAGCCATGAGCCGTCGGGCGAGCCGCGCAGGCCCGTCAGGCGTGGGATTCGCAGGAAGTGGTCGAGGTCGAACGGTTCGCTCATGGCACGATGATGGCAGAGCGCGAGCGCGTCGACCGATCCGCCCTACAATCCACGAAACACGATCGACCTGCCGCCGGTGACGTCCGGCCACGCCCGACCAAGGAGCCTGCCCGCATGACCGTCTCGTCCGCCACGACCGAGCGTGCCCACCAGGCCGCCAAGCGCTACATCTATGCCTGGGGCGGTGGTCGCGCCGAAGGAGATGCGACGATGCGCGACTTGCTCGGCGGCAAGGGCGCCGGCCTGGCCGAGATGACCAATGCGGGCCTGCCCGTGCCACCGGGCTTCACCATCACGACCGAGGCCTGCAACGACTACTTCTCGGCCGGTGAGCAGCTTCCGGCCGGCCTCTGGGAGGACGTCCTCGAAGCGGTCCGCGCAGTCGAGAACGAAACCGGCAAGGGCTTCGGCAACCCGGCCAACCCGCTCCTCGTGAGCGTCCGCTCGGGTGCCAAGTTCAGCATGCCGGGCATGATGGACACGGTCCTCAACCTCGGCCTCAACGAGGCCACCCTGCACGGCCTCATCGCCCTGACCGACAACGAACGCTTCGGCTGGGACGCCTATCGACGCTTCATCCAGATGTTCGGGCGCATCGTGATGGGCGTCGACGGCGAGCGGTTCGATCATGCCCTCGACGCCGCCAAGCAGGCGCGCGGGGTGAGACTCGACACCGAGCTCGACGCTGGCGACCTGCGCGACGTCGCTGCCGCTTACCGCGCCATCGTGCGCGAGGATACCGGCCGCGAGTTCCCGGAGGACCCCAACGAGCAGCTCGACCTGGCCATCAAAGCCGTCTTCGCGTCGTGGTTCGGCAAGCGCGCCCGCGACTACCGGGAGAACCAGAAGATCGCCCACGACCTGGGCACCGCGGTCAACGTCGTGACCATGGTCTTTGGCAACATGGGCGACGACTCGGGCACCGGCGTGGCCTTCACCCGCGACCCCAACACGGGCGAGAAGGTCCTCTTCGGCGAGTACCTCACCAACGCGCAGGGCGAGGATGTCGTGGCCGGCATCCGTACGCCGCAGACGATCGCGCATATGCGTGTGGCGATGCCCGCCGTCTACAGCGAGTTCGAGCGTATCGCGACGCGCCTCGAGCGCCACTACCGCGATGTGCAGGACCTGGAGTTCACCATCGAGCGCGGCCGCCTCTTCATGCTCCAGACACGGAGTGCCAAGCGGACCGCCGCGGCGGCGGTGAAGATCGCCACCGACATGGTCGCCGAGAAGGTCATCACCAAGGAAGAGGCCCTCGGGCGCATCGAGCCGGCGCACGTCGACCAGCTCCTGCGCGACCAGTACGACCCCAACGCCAAGGCCGCCGCGCCGCGGGTGGCAAAAGGCCTGAATGCTTCGCCGGGCGCGGCCGTCGGGCGTGCTGTCTTCAGCGCCGATGACGCGGTCGCCTGGGTCGCGCGAGGTGAGAAGGTCGTCCTCGTGCGCGTGGAGACCTCACCCGACGACTTCCATGGCATGGCCGTCGCCCAGGGCATCCTGACCGCCCGTGGCGGAGCCACCTCGCACGCTGCGGTGGTCGCGCGCCAGATCGGCAAGCCCTGCGTGGCCGGCTGCGCGGAGCTGGTCGTCGACTACGCCACCAAGACCGCTCGATCGACCGATACCGAGCTGGGCTTCCGCGAGGGCGACTGGATCAGCCTCGACGGCACGACCGGCGAGGTCTTCTCGGGTGCGCTGGCGACCGTCTCGGCGCGCTTCGAGGAGCAGCCTGAGCTGCAGCAGATCCTGCACTGGGCCGACGACGTCCGGCGCATGGGCGTCTGGACCAATGCCGACAAGCCCGAGGAGGCCGCCCTGGCGCGCTCCTACGGCGCCCAGGGCATCGGCCTCTGCCGCACCGAGCACATGTTCCGCGAGGGCGAGCGGCTGGAGATCGTGCGCGGCGCCATCCTCGTCGCCAACGTCGCCACGCGTGCCAAGGCCCGCCTCGCCGCGGGCGACACGCTCGACGCGGACGACCGCCACGCCGTCGGGCGGTTCGATGCCGCTATGGCCGAGCTGGAGGTCCTCCAGCAGGGCGACTTCGAGGGCATCTTCAAGGCCATGGACGGGCTCCCGGTCGTCATCCGGCTCATCGATCCGCCGCTCCACGAGTTCCTGCCCAACCTGGAGGAGCAGCTGGTCAAGGTCACCCTGGCCGGCGATGCCGCCTCGCCCGAGGATCGTGAGCTGCTGGCGACGATCAAGTCGATGCACGAGCAGAACCCGATGCTCGGCCTGCGCGGTTGCCGCCTGGGACTGATGATCCCCGACTTCGTGAAGATCCAGACGCGCGCCATCCTCAACGCCGAGATCGCCGTCAAGCGCGAGGGCGGCAACCCCATCGCCAAGATCATGATCCCGCTCGTCGGCCACGTGAACGAGCTGCGCGAGACGCGGCGCATCCTCGAGACCGAGGCGCTGGCGGTCGAGAAGTCGGCCGGTGTCCACGTCGACTACAAGTTCGGGACGATGATCGAGGTCCCACGCGGCGCGCTGACCGCGGACGAGATCGCCGAATACGCCGACTTCTTCAGCTTCGGTACCAACGACCTGACGCAGATGACGTTCGGCTACTCGCGCGATGATGCCGAGGGCGGCTTCCTGCTCAAGTACGTCGAGGACAAGATCCTGCCCTACAACCCCTTCCAGACGCTCGACGATGCCGTCGCCGGCCTGATGGCCATCGCCGTCGCCAAGGGTCGCGCCACCAAGCCCGGACCTCGAGCTCGGCATCTGCGGCGAGCACGGCGGCGACCCGGAGTCGATCTTCAAGTGTGAGAAGCTCGGCTTGGATTACGTTTCCTGCTCGCCATTCCGCGTCCCCGTCGCTCGCCTGGCGGCTGCCCAGGCGGCGCTCGTCAACGCCGCCGAACGCGACAAGTAGTCCTATCGATCTAACGGTCCCGGACGCTGCCGGGACGCCTGGAGGCCTCGAGCCATGACAGAACCGACCCCCATCCGGACGACGCGGACCCGGAAGCCACGAACGACCAAGGCCCCCGACGAGGCCACGGCCGCCGCCTACGACGCCGCCTGGCAGGTCGAGCCGCCGGCGGGCCCGTCCTGGACGGCGCGGCCGTGGGTCAACCCGACCGAGCGTGCCGCCAAGGGCAAGGCCGCCCGCAAGCGCGTCCCGCGCGTCAGCCACGCGGCGTTCGAGCCCGCGGCGGGCCGCGACCCGATCGCCATCCTGGCCGCCCAGGAGGAGGACCGGCTCCAGGAGCTCGTGCCGCTGCGCCACGAGCGGATGGCCGAGTCGGCCTTCGCCTACTACCGCGGCACGCCGGCGGTGATGGCCTTCGACCTCGCCTCCACGCCGCGCACCGACATCCTCGTCCAGGCCAGCGGCGACGCCCACCTCTCCAACTTCGGGCTCTTCGCCTCGCCCGAGCGGACGCTCGTCTTCGACGCCAACGACTTCGACGAGACGCTGCCGGGTCCATGGGAGTGGGACGTCAAGCGGCTCGCCGCGAGCGTCGTCATCGCCGGCCGCGCCAACGGCTTCAGCGCCGCGCCAGAATCCGCGCGGCGACGATGGCCACGGTGCGCGGCTACCGCCAGTGGATGGCCCGCTACGCCAGCATGCGCCTGCTCGACGTCTGGTACGCCTCGATCACCGACGCCGACATCCGCGAGGCGGCCGAGGCGACCGGGCTGCTCCAGGGACGCGCCGGCGGCGAGCGTCGGGCGCGCTTGGAAGCCATCTTCACCAAGGCCCGCCGGCGCGACGGCATGCGCGCCTTCGAGTCGCTGACCGCGCGTCGTCGACGGGCGCCGGGTCATCCTCGAGGACCCGCCGGTCATCACCCACGTCGAGGTCGCGGGCGGCCCGGCGGCGCTCGAGCAAGGTCTTCACCGACTACCGGGCGACGATGCCGGAGAACCGGCGCGACTTCCTCGAGCGCTACCGCTTCGTCGACTTCGCCCTCAAGGTCGTCGGCGTGGGGAGCGTCGGCACCCGCTGCTTCGTCCTCGTCCTCGAGGGCCGCGACGAGAACGACCCGCTCATCCTGCAGGCCAAGGAGGCGACGGCCTCCGTCATGGAGCCGTACCTCGAGCGCGAGCGGCCACGCCAACCATGGCCAGCGCGTGGTCGTCGGCCAGCAGCTCATGCAGGCGACGTCCGACATCTTCCTGGGCTGGACGCGGGGACCCGGCGGCCGTGACTTCTACCTCCGCCAGCTGTGGGACATGAAGGGCTCCGTCGACACCACGACCCTCCAGCCGCCCGGCCTGGGCTTCTACGCGGGCACTCTGCGGCTGGTCGCTGGCGCGAGCGCACGCTCGCACCGGCGACGCGGCGGCCATCTCCGCGTACCTCGGCACCAGCGACACGTTCGACGGGGCGATCGCCGACTTCTCGGAGACCTACGCCGACGTCAACGCGCGCGACCATGCGGCCTACCTGGCGGCGATCGAGGCAGGGCGCGTCTCGGTGCCCCAGCGCGACCTGATCGTCGGCGCTGCCGCATGCCCTGTTGCGGCGAGTGGCGCCGCGGAGCTACCGCCAGCGGGTCAGGATCGTCTCGCGTCCGAAGAGCCGGTTGGCCAGTCGGAGGCCGGCCACGCCCACGATGGTGGTCACGATGGCCGCGATGACGTACTGCTGCGCGCCGAACAGGAAGCCGCTGACGGCCTGGATGACGGCGATGCTGGCCAGCGGGATGATGATCAGGCCGCCGATCTGCTGCGCCACCCGCGGGTCGTTGACGCGGCTGCTGACGATGATGCCAGCCACGCAGGACACGAGCCCGACGGCCGGCCCGAGCAGGAACACCGCCGCCAGCCACGACGGATCGAGGATCACCTGCGCCAGTCGTGGCCCGAGCACGATGCCGGCCAGCACGACCAGCAGCCCGTAGGCGAGCCACGAGGTGAGCATGCCGGGCACGATGGCCGAGAGCGTCTTGCCACCCAACAGCTCGCTCGTCCGGATGGGTGAGGCGAGTACCGCCTCGAGGCTCTTGGTCTGCTTCTCGCCGACGATCGAGAACGTGGCGATGGAGAGCGGCACGTATGCCGGCAGGATCAGGAAGAGCGACAGGAACTGCTGGAGGCTATACGCCGCGACCAGCTCTTCGATGGCCAGGTCGGCCCAATCAGGACGGTTGGCGATGATGGTCTTGACGAAGTCGTCGGGCAGCGGCTGCGTGCTGGCGGCCACGCCGGCCAGGGAGCCGAGGACCAGCGGCGTGACGACGAGCACGATGGGCGGGATGACGATGGAGAGCACGAGCAGCCGATTGCGGACGATCTCCAATGCCTCGCGCCGAACGACGGTCCAGACGATGGCCGCGCGCATCAGACCGCCCCGCCTTCGAGCTGGGGTCGACGACCCATGACCTCGAAGTAGACGTCCTCGAGCGTGCGGCTGGCCTCGCGCACGCCGACGACGAGGGCACCCGCCTCGACGAGCGTGCGCACGACCTCGGGTGCATCAGCCCGTAGATCTGTCAGCTGACAGGTCAATGTGCCGCCGCCTGATGCGCTCCCCGCGGACACCTGCGAGTCGTCGGACATGTGCGGCGTCGTCGCGGCTACATGGGAGACGCGGGGCAAGGCGGCCACCGCCGCCACCTGCGCCGGGGTCGGCGCCGCCACGAGGTCGACGTGCAGCACCGGCCCGCCACCGTTGCCGTTGCCGCCGCGCAGTCGGGCCGGGCTGTCGACCCGCAGCAGCGCTCCGCGCACGAAGCCGATGCGGTCGCACAGCCGCTCGGCCTCGTCGAGGTTGTGCGTGCAGAGGACGATCGTGCGGCCGGCGCCGCGCAGGGAGGCGATGGCCTCGCGAACGACGAAGGCGGCCTCCGGGTCGAGGGCGGCCGTCGGCTCGTCGAGGAAGACGACGCTGGGCTCGTGGATGAGGGCACGGGCGATGGCCAGCTTTTGCTTCATGCCCTTGCTGAAGGTGCCCGCCAGGTCGTCGCGCCGGTCCCAGAGCTCGAAGACGCGCAGGAAGCGCTCGATCCGCTCGGCGCGGGTCGTCTGGTCGAGGCCATGCAGTCGGGCGAAGAAGTCGAGGTTCTGCATCGCCGTCAGTCGGTCGTAGAGCCCAGGGGTCTCGGTCAGGATGCCGATCCGCGCTCGCACCGCATCGGCATCGGCGGTGACCTCGAAGCCGTCGATCCAGGCGCGGCCCTCGGTCGGGGCGATGAGCGAGGTCAGCAGCCGGACGGTCGTCGTCTTGCCGGCACCATTGGGGCCGAGCAGCCCGAAGACCTCGCCCGGTGCAAGCTCAAGCGTCACGCCGCGAAGGGCCCACAGGTCGCCGAACCGACGACCCAGGCCCTCGGTCCGGATGGCCGGCGTTGGTCCGCCGCTACCGGCCGGCGTCGTGCCGCCCGCGCTCGCGAGCGTCACTCGGCGGATCCCAGGATCCGCCAGCCGCGCTCGCGCGCCGCACGTTCCAGCGCGGCGTCGGGATAGACGGCGACCGCGGTCGTGGCCAGGGCGAGCATCGGGATGTCGGCCGCCGTGTCGCCATAGGCGGTATCGATGGTCGCGCCGGCGACCACGGCCGCCAGCCTGGCGACCTTCTCGTCGCCCGTGCCCAGGGCGCCCGCGAAGCCGCCCGTCGCTCGGTCGTCGGCGTCGTAGGCCAGGTCGGTGCCGATGGCCTCTGCCCCCAGCCGTGCCGCGAAGCGCGACGCGATGGGGGTGTAGGTCCCGCTGGCGACGACGATGCGCGCGCCGTCGCGCGCGGGCCGCCTGCAGCTCGTCGAGCACGTCATCGCGGCGACCTGGCCACAGCTCCTGCTCGAAGACCCAGTCGGCCATGGCCTCGATCTGCTCGCGGGACATGCCGCGCAGCAATGTGGTCAGGTCGTGCATCCAGCGCTCTCGGAACGCCTGCAGGTCGATGATCCCGCGTCGCGCCAGGAAGACCTGCGGCAGGCGCAGCCAGAAGAAGCGGCGGTATCGACCCCTATGTCCGTGTTCGGACAGGTAGCGCCCGACCCCACGCCAGGTCGAGCCGGCGGTCAGGGTGCCCTCGAGATCGGTGGCGACGACGCGTTCCATGGACCCGCGATGCTACGCGAGGTCACGGCTCGGCGCGCGTGCCCGCCGATCGGGCGTCGTCCCGTACGCTGGTCGCCGCGTGCCCTAAAGGTCGCGCACCAGGTAGACGACATCACCGTGCTCGTCCGTGGTGGTGTGATCCCTGCGGAACCCGATCTTCTCGAGCACCCGGAGTGACGCCGCGTTCCACGGCCGCACCGTCGACCAGAGCCGGTGGCGACCCGTCGCGGCGGCGGCAGCCACGAGAACTTGTGCCGCTTCCGTTGCATAGCCGCGTCCGTGGAATCGCCGTAGCAGCTCGTAGGCGACCTCCGGTTCGTCCAGGCTGCAACGCCCGACGACGAGGGCGCAGTAGCCGATGACGTCGCCTTCCGCGCGACGACAGATCGCGAGGGCGCCGATCCCGGTCTCGATGGTCAGGTCCCGGAATCGCGCGAGGCGCGCCGTCGCCTCCTCGAGCGTCGGCATGTCCTCCCCACGTTCGGCGATCAGCTCTCGGTACCAAGCTGCGTCGCGCTCGTCGCGAAGCCGGAGGGTCAGCCGCTCGGTCTCGATGGCCAGCGACATCGGTTTCCAGGTCACGGACACAAGGTACAAGCCCATCAGGAATGGGCACGCGCAGGAACCCCCCTTGACAATCGCGCCGGGCGCGCTATTATCGCTACTGATGAGTAGCACGTTTACAGACCCGGCCACCCCCGCGACGAACGGACGGGACGCTGTCACCGGCGCCTTCGGCTTCACGGGCAGAGCGATCACGACGTGGCTGATTGACGCCGGTCGCGAGGTCGTGACGCTCAGCCGGCGCTCCGGACACGGCGATCCGCTGGCACGCAGGATCACGGTCAAGCCGCTCGACTTCACGCGGCCGGATCAGCTCGCGGAGGCGCTGACCGGCGTCGAGACGCTCTACAACACGTACTGGCTGCGCTTCCCGCGCGGCGCGATGACCTATGACCGGGCGGTCGAGCAGTCGGTGGTCCTGCTCGACGCAGCCAGGCAGGCCGGGGTCTCGCGGATCGTACACGTCAGCGTCGTCAACGCCTCGATCGGCGGGCCGACGCCGTATGTGCGCGCCAAGGGCCAGCTCGAGCGGAACGTCCTCGCCTGCGGCATCCCGGCCACCATCGTCCGACCGACCCTGACGTACGGGCCATCGGACATCCTGGTCAACAACCTGGCCTGGGCGCTGCGACGGCTGCCGATCTACGGCATCCCCGGCGATGGTCGCTACCCGATCCAGCCGGTCCACGTCGACGATGTCGCGCGCATCTGCCTCGATGCCGCCCACGCCGAGCCCGGATCGATCGTCGACGCGAGCGGCCCCGACACGCTGACGTACCGCGAGATGGTCGAGATCGTGAAGTCGGCATGTGGCAGCCGAGCGAGGGTCCAACCCATGCCACGGACGGTCGTCCTGCTGGCCGCGCGACTGCTCGGGGTCCTGCTTCGTGACGTGGTGCTGACGGCGGACGAGATCCTCGAGCTGTCGAGCGGATTCCTGTCCTCGCCTGCCGAGCCGCTCGGCCGGATCTCCTTCGCCACCTGGGTCGAAGCCAACGCGAGCTCGCTCGGGCGGCGCTGGTCGAGCGAGCTGAGCCGCAACTATCGTGGCGCCGGTCGGCCGCTCATCTGAGCGGGTTTGGAGAAGCCATCGTGGCGGCGACTGAGTAGCATCGGGTCGTCCCCATCAGACGTTCGAGGAGCAACCGACATGAAAGACACGAAGACGTCCGCCAAGGGCACCACCTCGACCGAGATCTGGTCGGACGAGGAAAAAGGCGCGATGAAGGCGCACGCCAAGGAGATGAAGGCGGCCGCTCGCAGGGGTGAGGACAGGGCGGCCGGGCTAGCCGACGTGCTGGCGAAGATCGCCGAGATGCCGGAATCGGATCGCATCATCGCCGAGCGGCTGCACGCCCTCATCATCGCCACCGCGCCGGAGCTGGATCCAAAGACCTGGTATGGGATGCCTGCCTATGCCAAGGACGGCAAGCTCATCTGCTTCTTCAAGGCCGCCGACAAGTTCAAGTCGCGGTATGCCACGTTCGGCTTCGAAGAGAACGCGAAGGTCGATGACGGCACGATGTGGCCGACCTCGTGGGGGCTGACGAAGCTGACCGATGCCGACGCAGCGAAGATCGCTGCGCTGGTGAAGAAGGCCGTGAGTTGAGCGCCGCGCTCGCCGTGGAGACGGCCCGGGCGGTGAGCTGAGGACCGAACTCGCCACATAAGCCGCCTCAGGGTGGAGTGGCCCGCCTGGCTCGGCGCGGCCATGATCGGCCGGACCTCCTGGTCGAGCCGTGTACACTGCGCGCGCGCCTGTCCCGTGCTGGCAGGCAACGAACGAGGATCTGGATGACGGACTTCTGGACAGCGGCGCGCCCGCAGGGGCGCGCATAGATGCGCAAGCGCAAGGTCATCTACCCCCCCGCCAAGACCGCTACGCGGCGCCAAACCCCACCCGGCCTGGTCGGCGGTGAGCCGATCCGGGTCCGCGAGAGCCTCGTGAGCATCGACACCAACGCCCTCAACGGACGGGCCGGCCTGAAGGTCGGCGACAAGGTCCGCATCGGGGGCTCCGGGCTCTACGCCGGTGAGGCCGCGGTCGTCGAGCGACTCGCCACCAGCGCCATCCCATCGGCCTTCGTGCGCACCGAGTCCGGCCGCACGCGCCAAGTCCGCCAGGTCGACCTCGAGCCGATCCGGGCCGAGGCAGCCAGGCCCGACGCCCGACCTGCCGAGCCAGAGGCCCAGCCGACCGCCTAGGTCGTCGCAGCCTGCCGCTTCAACGGCCCCGACGGGCCGAAGGTCCTTCGCCACGAACCGGACATCGATGTCGATTCCGGTCGTCGTGGTTCGTCGTCCTGGTACACCGGCGAACGAGCCCGGCATATCGGTGATGGCAACAGGAGGATCCGGCCATGGCAGCAGCCCACGTCATCCACGTCGAGGTCACGGGCAAGGACGGCACCGCACTGCAGTCCTTCTACAGCAAGGTCTTCGGCTGGGACATCGACACCAACAACCCCGGCGGCTACGGCATGTTCCGTGAGGCGGACGGCGGCATCACGAGCGGCATCGGTGCCGCCCAGGACGGCGGCGCCGGCCAGGTCACGTTCTACGTCCACTCCGAGGATCCGGCCGGCACGCTCAGGCAGGTCGAGACGCTCGGTGGGCGCGTGATCATGCCCCTGACCCAGGTCGCGCCGGAGACGACCGTCGCCCTCTTCGCCGATCCCGAGGGTCACGTCGTCGGCCTCATGTAGGTCGGCTCCAGCGGCCCACGTGGCCGCTCACCGTTGCTCGACGCGCCGTCCGGACCGACCGGGCGGCGCGTTACGCTGCGCCGATGCGCATCGAGCTCCCGGATCCCTGCCTCGTGGTCCTCATCGGCGCCGCCGGCTCGGGCAAGTCCACCTTCGCCCAGCGCCATTTCCGACCGACCGAGATCCTCAGCTCCGACGCCTTCCGGGCGATGATCGCGGACGACGAGGCCGACCAGTCGGCGACATCGGCTGCCTTCAGCCTCCTGCACACGGTCGCTCGGCAGCGGCTGGCGCGGGGCCGGCTGACCGTCATCGACGCCACGAACGTCGAGCCGCGCGCTCGGCGGCCGCTCATCGGCCTGGCACGTCGCTTCGGAGTCGCGGCCGCGGCCATCGTCTTCGACCTGCCCGCTGACGTCGTCCAGCGATGGAACGCCGGACGAACCGCCCGCAGCGTGCCGGCCGACGTCGTGGAACGCCATCGCCGCGAGCTCCGGCATTCACTCGACGAGCTGCCGGCAGAAGGGTTCGAGGCCGTCTGGGTGCTCGAATCGCCCGACACCATCGACGCGGTCGAGATCGTTCGGTCGCCGCGGCGTCTTGGACCAGCTGCCCGTTAGGCCCGCTCGCGCAACCTCGTCGGCAGCGCGTACCGCGCTACGTGCGGCGGTAGGTGACCGCGAAGTCGATCTCCCAGGCGTCGCCGGCATCCCCGATGCCGCGCTCCCAGCGGCCCTCGATCGTCCTGCCGTCCGCCGAGATCTCGCCGATGAAGCGCTGGTCGAAGCCCGGGCCGTCGGGACCGTTCCAATCCTCGCCCGGGGCGCGCCAGATCATCCATGTGGAGTCGTCGACCGAGGTCAGGTACAGGCGCTGGACCCCGCGAGCGTCGAAATAGTGCATCGGTTGCGGCTCGCCGGCCGGCGCGCCGCCGATGATCGAGAGGCTGTCGGGCACCTCCGCTTGCTCGGCGATCGTACGGAAGACGATGAACTCGCCCAGGCCTTCGATCGTCGCCCTCCCGGAGATGCGCATCGGAGGTTCCAGCGGCATCTCGCCTTCGGCCTGCCACTCGCCGAGCAGGGACTCGAACACCGCTAAACGATTAGGCGGCAGCTTTGGCGATGTCGCCGATGATCGCCGCGAGCTCGGTCGGGCGCGACCACATCGGCCAATGGCTCGTCGGCAGGTCGACCCAGGTCGCGTTGCGGAGCTCCGGGATGCCGGCGAGAAACGACGCGACAGGTTGCTCCTTGGCGTAGGTTTGGTACTGCTCGGCGGTGAACCCTGTGCAGATCAGCGTGCTCGGGATGTCCTTGCGGGCTTCGTTCGTGAGCTCGAATGACTCGCGGATGACGCCGCCCGGCACCGGGACGGCTCGCTCACGGAACGTCGCCTTCTGCGCCTCGCTGAGCCCGTCGAGATTCTCCTCGGCCTCGATCTCGGACCAGACCATCGGCTTGTCGTCGCCCTCGAAGTCGGGATCGAGCGGCGGCAGCCCCGGGGCGGTATCGACGTAGACCATGGCCGCGATCCCGGCTGGGACGCGGTCGCTGGCGGCGTAGCCGGAGAACCCCGAGGCGCTGTGCACTGCGAGCACGACCGGCGACGGCGCCGCGCGGACAGCGTTCACGATCGCGTCGACGTGGTCGGCGAACGTGATCGAAGAGCGGTCGGCGTCGGCCGACTCGAGGCCGGGCAGCGTGATCGCGGTGACGTCGTGGCCGTCGGCTCGGAGCGTGGCGGCGACCTCGTCCCACGCCCATGCGCCGAGCCAGAATCCGGGAACCAGGATGATCGGTGCGCTCATCGTCCGATTCTATGGCCGGGCCCTGAGACCTGCAATCGGCCCCTAGTCGCTGCCGCTGCCCTCGCGCAGGAAGCGCTCGATCTCGGAGATGAGGTCGTCGCCGGCGGGCAGTCGGGATTCGTCGACCATCGACTCGAGGCGCTCGATGTACTCGCGCGTCGAATTCGTCGGCTGCCGCGGCCGCATCGAGTCGCTTGGCCATCTGGCGCGCCTCCTCGGGCAGCTCGCCGAGCGGCGGCTCGCCGCCGATGTGCCGGCCGACGGCGCCGGCCAGCGCCATGGCTGCGGCCGGATAGGGACCCGCGATGTAGTGCGGCACCTGGGCGAAGTAGCCGAGCGTCGGGATGTCGGCATCCGAGATGGCCAGGTCGAGCACGGAGATGGCGGCCGACGGCACGCGCAGCAGGCCGTCGGGGCCGGCCGCGACGTTGCCGCGCAGCAGCCCTGGCCGTGAAGCGGTGCCCAGGATCGGCACGGCCCGCGTATGGGGCACGGCCGCCGGGATGGCGCCCAGACTGATCCACTCGACGACGCCGAAGTGGCGTGCAAGCTCGACTGCCCCGCTGGCCATCGCCTGCCAGCGGTAGTCGGGCTCAGGACCGGTCAGGACGAGCACGTCGTGGCCGTCCGGTCGGCGCAGGTGGCGGATCGACAGCTCGGGCCAGGTCAGCGAGCTCGGCCGGCCGTCGTGGATGGAGAGGATCGGGCGCCGGGCGCGATAGTCGAAGAGCTCGTCGGGGTCGAAGGTCGCGACCGTGGTCGCATCCACGTTCAGCAGGCCGGCCGCGGTCGTGGCTGCGCCGCCGGCGTCGACCCAGCCGTCGAGGGCGATGACGAAGGTCGGCGCCACCAGGTCGGGCGAGCCGGTCAGTCGGTAGAGCGGCATCGGCGTGGCGGCTGGCGGCGCGATCGGTCAGGCTGGGGGACGGCGCGGATCGGCGGCATCATCGACAGGATAGGCGAAGGGCGCCGGTCAAGCCCATCGATCGCTCGTCGGACATGTCGCCGACCGACACGTCGCCCATCGACCGTATCGACGCCGTGGCTCCGGGCGGTGGTCCATGGTGGCCTGTTGGCCCGCGACAGCCCGATCGGCGGTGGCCCCCTGGCCCGCGACGGCCCGGTCGGCGGTGGCCCCCTGGCCCGCGACGGCCCGGTCGGCGGTGGCCCCCTGGCCCGGAGACCTGCCAAATGCCCATCAGCCGGGTGCAAACTCGGATGCCGGGTCTGATTGGGCCTCAATGACGTTTAGCACGGCGATTCTGAGCGTGGATCAGCCGCCCGCGTAGCCGTATGGGCGTCATTCGTGCCGCGATCCTGTGTAACACCCACTCCGCGGGTAGGTGGCAGAAGTCCGTGAGACACGAACGGCTTGGGCGCCGCGCAGGATCGGCCTTCGCCACTCGCGTACGATCGGCCGATGGCCCCACGCGTCCTCACGGCCAGCGCACCTGAACCGCGCGCTGCTCGATCGGCAGCTGCTCCTGGAGCGATCGCGGCTGCCGCTCGCGGAGGCGATCGAGCAGGTCGGCGGCCTCCAGACCCAGTACGCGCCGTCGGGCTATGTCGGGCTCTGGACGCGCCTCGTCGACTTCCGGCGGGCGGCGTTGACCGAGGCGCTCGAGGATCGCAGCGTCATCCAGGCCACGCTCATCCGGACCACCATCCACATGGTCTCGCGGCGCGAGTTCTGGTCCTACGCGATGGGCGTCCGGGAACCGCGGCGTCGCTGGTCGCTTCGGATCCCGGCCACGCCAGCGGGCCAAGGCGGCGAAGCGGCCATGCTCGAGGCCGCGCAACGCATGCGTGAGGCGCTCGCCGACGGACCCAAGTCGGTCAAGGCGCTGGGTGAGTTGGGAGCCGGCTTCGTCGGCAACCTCGGGCTGTGGGTCGACCTGGTCCGAGTCCCGCCGTCGGGCACGTGGGAGCGCCGGCGGGCCGACATCCTCGGCCTGGCCGAGACCTGGGTCGGGCCGAGCGACGCGACCGAGGGGGAGGGGCTGACGCACCTGGTTCGTGCGTACCTGCGCGCGTTCGGACCGGCCGCCTGGCGCGACATCGCTGCCTGGGCTGGGATCTCGATCGATGAGGCCAAGCTCGGCGGCGCGAACCTGGCGTTGACCGAGTACCACGACGAGGCCGGGCGACAGCTGGTCGATCTCGAGGGCGCCACGCTGCCCGAGCCAGACCTGCCCGCGCCGGTGCGGTTCCTGCCCCATTGGGACGCCAACCTGCTCGTCCACGCTCGCCGAGCCGCCATCCTCCCGGAGGCCTTCCGACCGCGGGTCTTCCACGTCCGGATGCCCTTCTCGGTCGGTGTCTACCTCGTCGACGGCGTCGGGGCCGGCGCCTGGTCGCTGCGCGGCGGGCAGGTCGTGCTCGATCCCTTCCGTGATCTGACAGCAAGCGAGGCTCGCGTCGTCGAGCGCGAACGAGACGCGCTGGAGGCGTTCCACGCCTGAGGCGAAGCCCTTTGCTGCGGACCGTCGCTCAGACGAAGAACGGTGGGCTGGTCAGGACGTAGGACTCGAAGCGGGGCCGGTGGCCGTCGCTGAAGAACGTCGCCAGGAAGGGGTCGAGCCGGTAGCCTCGGGCGAGCAGGTGGCCGATGGCCGCGCCGTTGACCATAGGTACGAAGAATCCGACGTCCGACGCCCCGTCACGCGCGGCTGCCGACTCCGCCGCGGCGAGGATGGCGGGCATGTCTCGAGCCTCGAGGGCGGCGAGCGGACCGACGCTACTGCCGACGTAGCCATAGCCGACGAATCGGCTGTCCCGCCGAAAGAGGAGGCCGGTGCGGTCTGCCAGCAGCCAGCGATGGTCGGGGTCCCGTCGATGGCCGAGGATGGCACGATCGATGGAGCCGATGGCCTCGAGCGCCACGTCGGTCGCCACAGCGCTATGCGGCGATGTCGCGGCCCCGGCGGCTCGAGCCCCCTCCCCAGGGACCGGGGCGGCACCCTCGGCGATGGGCACGATCTCGAGGTCGGTCTCGACCTCGACCACCTCCGGGGCGCGCGAGAAGTAGGCCAGGAGAGCGTGCGCCACGAGGCCGGTCTTCAGGTACCGGACGAGCGCGGGCAGCTCGAGCGTGGCCACGATCGTCCGATGGTGGGCACCCTCGGCCGGAAAAGCACGAGCGAGGAGCTCCCTCCCGCAGCCGCCTCCCTGTACGGTCGGCAGCACGAAGAACTCGGTCAGCTCACGGACATCGTCACGCAGGATCGAGCGTGCGTAGCCGACCACGTGCTCATCGTCATCGATAGCCACCCAGGCGTGATCGGCCGTGGCCGTGAGGTGCTCGAAGAGCGACTGGCGGCGCAGCCACTCTGCCTCGCGGACCGCGTCGTCGGTCGGGTCGAGCGCATCGGGCGAGCCGAGACGTCGATCGACCTCGGCGAAGGTGTCGAGGAAGACATCGAACATGGCCCGCGTGTCGGTCGGGACCGCGGGTCGATAGCGGATGGCCATCCGCGGAGTCTGCGGTGTCTCGTCACGGCTGTCATCAGGCAGGAGATGCCCGTGCCACGCGGAGGCGAAGGACCGCGCGCTCGCATGCGAACGGCTCGCCGCAGGGAGAGGCACCCTCCTGGCGCTCGGATACGCAGACCTGATAGGTGGCGGACCTGATGCGGTCGCCTACACTCGGTCGTGAGCGGCCACCGCTGGCTTCGTGGTGTCTCTCACCCGGGTCTCGGGAGGCGGGCGGTCGCGAGGAGGGCAGGGCATCGATGGAGCGCGTGACCGGCATCGGTGGGGTGTTCTTCCGCTCGGTCGACCCGCATCGGATCCAGCGCTGGTACGTCGAGCACCTCGGGCTGCCCGATCCGATCGACGGCGACCCGGCGGTCGTCTTCACGTGGCGTGAGCGTGACGATGCCAGTCGCGTCGGTAGCACCATCTGGGCGCCCTTCCCGGCCGAGACCGACTACTTCGGGCCGCGCGGCAAGTCCTGGATGCTGAACTTCCGCGTTCGTGACCTCGATGCCATGCTGACCCAGCTGCGAGCGGCGGGCGTCGTGGTCGACGAGCGGATCGAGGAGCTGCCGGAGGGTCGCTTCGGCTGGTTCGTGGACCCCGAAGGCAACCGCGTGGAGCTCTGGCAACCGCCGGAGGGCGACTAGGCGTTGACGGGCACCGACGGAGGGGCTGGCGCCGACAGCGAGGCCGATGTCCCGATCGGCGCCGATCACTCGCTCGGGCAGGCGCACGAGCTCTTCCAGCGTGCGTACGCCGGCCACGAGCGGGAGTTCCTCGAGGACCTCGTCGCGCATGGCCAGCACCCGCTGGCCTTCTTCCTGGGCTGCTCGGACTCGCGAGTCATCCCCGAGCTCCTGACCCACGCCGTCCCCGGCGAGTTGTTCGTGGTGCGCAACGTGGCCAACCTGCTGCCGCCGGTCGAGCGGCGGATCGTGAGCGCTGGTGCCGCCCTGGAGTACGCCGTAGAACACCTTCATGTGCGGCACCTGATCGTCTGCGGCCACGACCTGTGCGGCGGCATCCGTGCGGCGCTCGATGGCGGCGTGGCCCGCGACGCGACGCCCGCGCTCGCAGAGTGGCTGGACGGGCTGGCGCCGGTCGTCGAGCGGACGCGGTCCCTGCCCGAGGAGGGCGGACGGCGGTGGCGCCAGGCGGTCGAGGAGAATGTGCTGGAGCAGCTCAGCAACGCCCTCGGCTACCCGGCCGTGGCGCGAGCGGTCGAGGCGGGTGAGATCGAATTGCACGGCTGGGTCTTCGATCTGGGGACCGGCGCCCTCCGCGCATACCATCGGGAAGCCGAGGGCTTCGTGAGCGCTGCGTCATTGCTCGAGGTGGGCTGACCTGCCGCCGCAGAGCGCTCGGCGTGCCCTCCGGGCTGGCTAACACCACGCCCACTGGTAAGAGCAACTCGGTGCACGCGCGGGCTGATCGGCCGACGCCACGCTCAGTCGGTCGATGGGGCACGATAGGCCTCGATGACTGAGCACGAGGGTCCCGCTCGAGTCGGCGGCAGGCCCGCGAGCACCGGATCCGAGGCTGCAGCCTCG
Source organism: uncultured Chloroflexia bacterium (assembly GCA_963833535.1). Classification (GTDB taxonomy): domain Bacteria; phylum Chloroflexota; class Limnocylindria; order Limnocylindrales; family CSP1-4; genus CSP1-4. The sequence goes on from CAWHYC010000008.1 coordinate 528,751, forward strand.
ACGGGCGGCGTGGCGACCTTCCTGATGACGGATATCGAGGGCTCGACGCGCCTCTGGGAGGAGGCCACGGTCGCCATGACCGTTGCGCTCCAGGCCCACGACACGATCCTGCGCGTGGCCGTCGAGTCGCACGGCGGCTCGGTCATCAAGACGACCGGCGACGGGCTGCTCGCGCGGTTCGACGATCCAGGATCAGCGGTCGCGGCTGCACTCGATGGCCAGCGGGCGTTGACCGAGCACGAGTGGCCGGAGGGTGCCGCGCTGCGTGCCCGGATGGCCGTCCACAGCGGCAGCGCCCAGGCGCGAGACGGCGACTACTTCGGGCCGGCCCTCAACCGCGTGGCGCGGTTGTTGGCCATCGGCCATGGCGGCCAGGTGCTGCTCTCCGGCATCACGGCCACGCTCGTCAGCGACCATCTGCCCGAAGACGCGTCGCTCATCGACCGGGGCGACCAGCGATTGCGCGACCTGGACCAGCCGATGCGGGTCTACGAGCTCGCCGGACCCGGCCTGGCGCGCGACTTCGCGCCCCTGCGGTCCCTCGGCTCGGGCCGCTCCAACCTGCCCATCCAGCTGACGTCCTTCGTCGGTCGGGAGCGCGAGCAGGTCGACGTGCGCCGCCTGCTGGAGACGAACCGGCTGGTGACGCTCATCGGGACCGGCGGCACGGGCAAGACGCGGCTCATGCTCGAGGTCGCCGCCGGCCTCGTCGATGCCTATCCGGACGGCGTCTGGCTGGCCGAGCTGGCGCCGGTCGCCGATCCAGCGTCAGTGGTCGCGGAGGTCGCTCGCGCCCTCGGCGTCCAGGACGAGCCCCACGCGACGATCGATGCCAGCCTGACCGACTACCTGCGCTTCAAGTCGATGCTCCTGCTGCTCGACAACTGCGAGCACGTCATCGGGGCGGCCGCCGCACTCGCCGAGTCGCTGTTGGAGTCGAGCGCGTCGCTGACGATCATGGCCACCAGTCGGGAAGCGCTCGGTGTCCCCGGCGAGGGGATCGTCCAGGTGCCGTCGCTGACTGTGCCACCGCACATCGGTCGGGGGCAGGACCACGAACACGCCGGATTCGCGGCGCATTCAGAAGCCGGCGCGTGGTCGTTCGAGGCGCTGGCAGCCTCGGACTCGGTGCGCCTCTTCACTGAGCGCGCGATGGCCGTCGCGCCCGCCTTCGAGCTGACGCCCGCCAACGCGCCGATCGTGGCCGAGATCTGCCAGCGGCTCGACGGCATCCCGCTGGCCATCGAGCTCGCTGCGGCGCGGGTCCCGGTCCTGTCCGTCGGCGAGATACTCCAGCGCCTGGGCGACCGGTTCCGACTGCTGACCGGCGGCCGGCGAACCGCGATGCCGCGGCAGCAGACGCTCCAGGCGCTCATCGACTGGAGCTGGGACCTGTTGCCCGAGGAGGATCGCCGCCTCCTTCGGCGCCTGTCCGTGTTCTCAGGCGGTTGGACGCTGGAGGCCGCAGCGGCGGTCTGCGGCGGCGCGACGCCTGGCGGCGCAGCGTCCCCGGGCGCAACGTCTGACGGCGCCTCGGATGGCGAACCGGACACCCTGGCTGTCCTCGATGCCCTGACCTTGCTGGTCGAGCGCTCGCTGGTCGTGGTCGAACGCGGCAACGCGACGCGCTACCGCCTCCTGGAGACGATCCGCCAGTACGCTCGGGACCGCCTCGTCGAAAGCGGCGAGACCGATGCCGTCCGCAACCGGCATCTGGCCTTCTTCCTCGATCTCAGCCAGCACGCAGAACGCGAGATGCGCGGGCCGGAGTTCATCGACTGGTTGCAGCGTCTCGACGCCGACGCCGACAACCTGCGGCTGGCCATCGACTGGGGGCTCGAGTCCGATCCCGAAGCCGGGATCCGGACGTGCATCGCACTCTGGTTGCTATGGCGGATCCGATGGGGTGGCGAGCTCGAAGGCTGGTTCGACCGGGCGGTCGCGGCCGCGCGCGAGCTGCCGCCGCCCCCGCCCGAGGCGCGACTGGCGCGCGACATCCTTGTCGCCCGTGTCTGCTCGGAGGCGGCGTTCACCCAGGCGACGTGGACGAACCGCGATGCCCGTGCGCTGGCCGATGAGGGCCTCGCCCGGGCGCGAGCGACCGGCGACCTGGCCACCATCTCGCACGGCCTCGCAGCCGCCTGGACGGCGCGGCTGTTCGCCGGTCGGCCAGAGGAACTCCTCGCCCTTGGCGAGGAGTCGGTCGAGCTCGCAGGTCGAGCCGGCGACCCATGGACGCAGGCGATGGCCGCGGCTAGCCTGGCCGGTGCCCTGTCGATCGGCCGATTGCGATCGGCTGATCAGGACCATGCCAGGTCGCTCATGGAGGACGCCACGCGGTACGCTCGAACCAGCGGCGATGGGTTCGCGATGGCATTCGTGGCGCTCATCCGCGGTCGCATCGCCGGTGCGGCCGGACGGATCGCTGAGGCGCGGGCGGCCTTCCAGGAGGCCGCCACGTTCTACGACGAGATCGGCGACAGCCGCTTCGGGTTGGTCGGTCTCAGTGACCTCGGGCATGCCGTGCGCCGCGGCGGTGAGCTCGACGAAGCGATCTCGATCCTGCGCCGGACACTTCCGCGGTGGGAGCACTCCGGCAATCGGGGCGCCATCGCCAACCAGCTGGAGGCGTTCGGGTTCATCGCCGTCGAGCGTGGCGAGACGGATCGGGCCGCCCGTCTCCTGGGCGCCGCCGAGACCCTGCGCGAGTCGGCCGGCGCGTCGATGCTGTCGTATGAGCGCGCCGAGTACGACGTCATGGTCGCTCGGCTGCGTGCGTCGATGAGCTCCGACAGCTCCGACGGCTCCGACGCGTTCGAGGCCGCCTGGGCAGCCGGGCTGACGATGTCGGTCGGCGACGCGGTCGCCTTCGCGCTCGAGGGTTGATTCGCGCTGGCTGGGAAGCCAGCAAGCTGGTATGCTGGGTGCATGAAGATCACACTGGACCTGGATGCCGATCTTTATCGCGCGGTGAAGGTCGAGGCCGCGCGCGCCGACCGGAGCGTGCGTGATGTCGTGGCCGAGGCGCTCGAAGGCTGGCTGACGGTCGCCGAGGAGGCCGAGGATCGTGCGTCGGCCAGTCAGGCGCTGGCGGAATACGAGCGAACCGGCGGCTTTCCGGCCGACCAAGCGTTCGAGCACCTCGCGGCGGAGACGAGGGCAGCCTACGGCGAAGGCACCGACGCCGACCAGCGCGGGCGGTGAGCCCCGACGCTCGCTATCGGGTCGAGCTGGCGCCGGCTGCCGAGCGACAACTTCGCCGGCTGCCACCGGGTGACGCCGCACGGCTTCGGGCGCCGATCCTCGCCCTGGCGACCGAGCCTCGGCCGGCGGGCGTTACGAACCTGGTCGGGACCGACTTCCTGCGGCTTCGCGTCGGCCTGCTACGGGTGATCTACGTCGTCGATGACGACGCGCGCCTGGTCCTCGTCCTGCGCGTCGCCCGTCGAGCGGAGAGCACCTACCGACGGATCGGTTGACGACCCCGACGGACGGTCCCGTGGCTCGACCAAGTTCGTGTCGATGGTCGCGTCCGCCGCGCGCGGCGGCACCTCCGGCCAGTCCGGGTAGCCTGGGGTGCCCTCACCGGGGACGCGTGTGGTCTGGTCGGCCGCCCGCTTCATCGCGTCCATCACGCCAGCCAGGAACCGGATTGGCAGCCAGCGGCGGGGCTTGTCAGGGGAGTTCAATCAGGTCACCTGCTGCCATTCTACGAGTCCCTTGCGACCCGCGGGACTGCCCGCCGTTCGGCGGATGGCGCACGATACGCGGATGTCCGACTCATCCTCGACGCTTGATCCAGCCGCCACGTCCGACATCCAGATCCGACCGACGACGGACCACGATGCCGATGCCATCGGCGATGTCTACCTGAGCGTCCTTTCGGGCCACGTACACGTTCCCGCTTGCGCACTTGGACGATGACGTCCGAGCGTGGCTGCGCGGGGTCGTCGCCGACGGGACCTCGTGGGTCGCCGTGGCTCCGGCGGGCGGCCGGGCCGACCAGCGGTTGAGACGCGCGCGCGGGCGCGGCCGCTGGCGAGGTCGTCGGCTTCATGCGCCTCGATGGCTTCGAGCTCGACCAGCTCTACATCCGACCGGGCTGGTGGGGGAGGGGCATCGGCAGCCGGCTCATCGAGCATGCCAAGGCCCAGAGCCCCGATGGCCTGACGCTGTGGACGTTCCAGGTCAACGAGCGGGCGCTCGGCTTCTACGCGCATCACGGGTTCATCGAGCTGCTCCGCACGGACGGCTCGGGCAACGAGGAGCGGCAGCCCGACGTGCGCCTCGGCTGGCGACCTCCGATGCGCGGATCCCAGTCGTGGGATACGGTCTATGCCGGCTCGCCGCCCTGGGACATCGGGCGCCCGCAGTCGGCCTTCCGCGTCCTGGCGGAAGCGGGGGCACTGCGAGGTCGGGTGCTCGATGTCGGCTGTGGCACCGGTGAGCACACGTTGATGGCGGCCGCCCTGGGACTCGACGCGACCGGCGTTGACATCGCACAGACGGCGTTGGCCATCGCGCAGCGCAAGGCCACGGAGCGCGGCCTCACGGCGCGCTTCCTGGCATGGGATGCGACCGAGCTGGTGGCCCTTGGCGAGCGCTGGCAGACGGTGCTCGACTGCGGCGTCTTCCACGTCTTCGACGACACCGACCGAGCCCGCTACGTCGCCTCACTGGCGGCGGCGGTCGAGCCCGGCGGTCGGTACCACATGCTCGTCTTCAGCGACCGACAAACCGGTACGCTCGGGCCGCGGCGCATCAGCCAGGCGGAGATCCGGGCGTCATTCGCGGACGGTTGGTCGATCCTGGGCATCGAGCCGACCGTCCTGGAGACGAACGCCGGCTTCTTCGGCGATCCCGATGTCGAGGCTGGTGCGCCATCGGGCGCCTTGGCCGGCCCCCACGGTGCGCAGGCCTGGCTGGCCGTGATCGAGCGTCGCAAGGGCGGTGACTGAGCCAGTAGCGGGCTAAGCGACGATCTTCGTCCGAGCGTCCTCGCCAGGGATGCCGCGATCCTTGAGCGCGGCGGCGAGGCCTTCGAGGTCTTCGACCGTCGCGTAGAGCGCGGGCACGTGGAGCGGGCCCAGCTTGGGTGCCTCCTTGAAGTCGACGCGGACCCCTCCGCGCGGCGAGCCGCCGAAGGTCACGTCGCGATGGCGGAGGCTCACCCGCACGCCGATGGCCGTCGCCCAGGCCCAGGGCCCTTCGATGCGCCACGAGACGATGTTCGCGATCGGTGTCTCGATGTGCGCCCAGCCGAAGCGGGCCTCGAGGCGGCCGTCGGATCGTCGGTCAGGGTCGCCGCGGCCTCGGCCGGTTTGACGCCGAAGAGGACGCGCAGGAACGGAGCCGATCGTCGGCCGATGCGGATCGGGAAGCGCTGCGTGGCCATCAGGTGGAGCCTAGCACTGAGAACGGCCAGACCAACCTGGTCAGTCGCCCTCCGAGACTCCAAGGAGGCCGGCGACGGTCAGCCCGTCGCCGAGACCGGGCCACCAAAGGCCGCGTCCACCCTCGATGATCCCGGTGCTAGGGCCGTACACGCAAGGCTAACGAGGCCGTCATCGTCTGGAAACGTAGGACGGCCACGATATGAGCTGTCGGTCGAACGGCAGGTGTCCGCGGCGTAGGGCATCGCGACGGCGTCCGACATGAACAACCCCGGCCCGGGTCTCCTCCGGTCGGGGTTCTTCATGTCATCAGGGCGCTACAGTGCTGTGTCTGACCGTCTGGGAGGTGTCGACGATGATCACCGGAGTCCATGCCCTGATCTACAGCCGGGAGGCGGAGGCCGTCCGCACCTTGCTCGCCGAGCTGCTCGATGGCCGCTCCGTCGACGACGGCCAGGGATGGCGCATCTTCGCGCTGCCGCCGGCCGAGGTCGCCGTCCATCCGACCGACGGCGAGGGCCACCACGAGCTATACCTGATGTGCGACGACGTCGAGGCCACCATCGCCGAGCTGGCCGCCAAAGGCATCACGTGCGGGCCGGTGGCCGACCGGGGCTGGGGCCTGCTGACCTCGATCACGCTACCCGACGGCAACGAGCTCGGGCTTTACCAGCCGCGCCACGCGACAGCGATCGGGGCTGACTGAGGGCCTATAGCCGATCGACTTCCCGCGAACCGTCGCAATGAAGCCGCTTGGGACGTCGTTGCGGCATCAGGGGCGATCGAGAGGTGTGTCATGGGTCATCGGGGGCGGATCCTCGCGGGGATCGGGCTGGTGGTCGTGGTGGCCGGCCTTGTGCTAGCCGTGGTCGCACCTCGCGTCGGCAACGCGATCACGGGAGCCGACGGTATCCATGACGTCGCAGCCCTCCCACAACACATCGAGGTATGCGGCCGGTCATGGCAGAAGGACGCCCTGGACCGCAGGTTCACCGCTGCCGAAACCCGCGAGACGTTCGGTGGCGGTGTTGTGATTGATCCCCGCCCGTCCGGCTCCTGTCCGCCCGGCCCGTGCACCGACGTCGCCCAGTCCGAGGCCTGCGACGTCGTGGTCTGGGTGCGCGTGGGCGAGGACGCATATCTCGACTACGGGCTCCAGGGCGGGCCGTAGGCGGGCAAGAACCTGTGGGTTCACTCGGGCCGATCGGACGACAGGCGTCATCAGCATTGGCATGGCGAGTTGAGAAGCAATTGTCGCGGTCACAGTCAGGAGTGCCTGAAGAGGCGAAATGGCCGAGGTAGACGACTTCCTGGGCTCGATGCTGCCGATCTTGCACGAGATGGATACCGCGTTCCACAACGGCGACGTCGGTCCGCGGTTTGCCACCTGGTCGCATAGAGATCCGGTGACCCTGTTCGGCGCCGTGTTGACGAAGAGTGGCTGGAGTGAGCTCGCACCGGCCTTCGTATTCCTGGCGTCCAGGTTCTCCAACGGCACGTACGAGTACGAGGTCATCGCTGCGGGGGCGAGTGGAGACCTCGGCTACATCGTCGGATATGAGCACACGACGGCTTCGGTGGGTGGTGCGGAGCCCGAGGCCTATGACCTGCGCGTCACGACCGTCTTCCGACGCGAGGACGGCGAGTGGAAGATCGTCCTCGACACGCCGGTCCGGTGCCGGACAGTGACGCCGCACGCCGCCAGCTGACGCGGTTCTGACGAGCGGGTCTCGTCAGATCGAACGGCGGGTCAGCGGCGGACCTGGAGGTCGGTGCCCTCGAGTCGGACGGGGTATGAGCCGACCGGCGTCTCGGCCGGGCCGCGCTTGACCGCGCCGGACGTGACGTCGAACTGGCTGCCGTGGCAGATGCAGGTCACGACCGTGCCGTCGAGGTCGCCCTCGGCCAGCGAGCAGTGCTTGTGCGTACACGTGTCGCCGAAGGCGTAGTAGGTGCCACCGACGTTGGCGACCGCGACCGCGCCGCTTGCCGTCGGAAAGGCCTTGATGTCGCCCGCGTCGACGGTGGCGGCGCCCAGTGTGGTCCACTCGCCGCCGCCAGGGTCCGATGGTGGACCGCCCGGGGCACTCGCGAACATCGCCTTGGTCAGCGTCATCCCCCGCCGCAACTCACGCATCAGGCACCTCCTTCGTCCTCGATGGTCATACGTCTGGATGGATGATCCGGTTCTTCCGGATCGTGTGCCATCTGAGGTGGCACGGTCACCTTCGACGATGGCGACATGCTCGCCATCGATTATCGGACGCTCATCAACCGAGACCTGCCGGCCCAGGAGCGGGGTTGCACCTCGAAGTCCGTCTTCACGAGCCGGCGCGAGGCGACCCAGGTGGGGCGCCACGGGCACCACGCCAGCGGTCAGCTCGAGGCCTACCACTGCCGCTGGTGCGACCTCTGGCATCTCGGACATCGACGCAGGACTCGCGACCGCCGCTAGACTCGACCGACCTGGCCGCGCGGAGTCGGAGGATGGGTCGATGACGGACGAGCTCGATGGCGTGGTCGCCGCGCCAGACCACCACAAGGTCATCTTCGAGAATGAGGTCGTGCGCGTCCTCGAGGTCACCATCCGGGCCGGCGACGTCACTCCGCTCCATACGCACCTGCGACCGACCCTCAGCTACGTCGCCTCAGGGTCGCATCTCATCCGGCGTGATGAGCACGGCACGGTGCTGCTCGATACGCGGACCGATCCGGACTACGTGATGCCGCGCGCGATGTACGGGGCGACATCGCCCCTCCACAGGATCGAGAACCCCGGGCCGGCGGACCTGATCTTCATCGCGGTCGAGCTGAAGCAGGGGCCCTAGGCCTACTCCGGACTCACGACGGGCAGACCGAGTTCGCGGGCCGCATCGAGCAGCCGCGCGTCGTACGCGACGAACGCATCCAGGTCATCGCCGAGCTCCAACGCGGAGGCGAGATGGATCGCGTCGAGCGCTCTGAGGCTGGTGGGTTGAAGCCCGACCGCGGTCACACCGATCCGCTCGTCAAGCTCGACCACAAGGAGTGACTCGAGCACCTCGGTGAGCGGAGCTGTGCTTGAGGGCGTTCGCCGGGCAGCTGCGCGGCCGACCTCGACCAAGCCGACCCGGCTCGACGCGATGACGTCATGGCCGTCCAGGAACGTCCGCACGGCTGCGGACTCGGGTTCGACCACGAGGAGCTTGACCAGGGCAGACGCGTCGACATACGCGGTCAACGGTCGTCCTCGTCGCGCATCTCACGAAGGATGTCGCTCAAGGGGCGCCCCGGCATGGCGACAGGTGGCGGAAGGGTTCGATGATCCCGTCGGGGTGGCCGCGCCCGACCCTCGAGGATCATCCGTTGGATCGGCGTCAACGGACGCTCGCCGAGCGGCGCGAGTCGAGCCACGGGATGGCCGTGCTCAGTGACCTCAAGGGCCTCCCCGGCCTGGACTCGTCGCAGGTAGACGCTCAGGTTTTGGCGCAGTTCACGCACCCCGACTCGCGCTGGTCCATCCCGTTCGCTCATGTAGCACAGAGTAGCACAATCAATCCTGGCCGGTTCGATGACTCGAAACGCCGACGCGCCTTGACCGTCACATCGGCAGGCGAGAGGATGGCGACACTTGAGGACACGCAACGCATGACCGACCAACCGGCGACTCCCACCTCGACCACCGAGCCTCGTATTCGGTCCTGGCCACGCATCCTCGTCGCCGCCGCGCTTGCCATCTCGGGCGGCAGCGCGATCCTCTACGCCGGGATCCTGCCGATGCCGCCGTTCACTGACCAGCCTGCGCTGCTCGCCTGGCAGGCCTTCGGCGTTGCCGAGGTGCTCGCAGCGATCGGCGTCTTCCTCGGTCGCGCGTGGGGTCGGTGGCTCGCCGTCGTCGTCATCGTCATCACCATGGCGCTCAACACCGCGCGCACGTTCGACGAGATCGCCAAGCCCGACCCGACCCTCCCGCTCTTAGGCTTCTTGGTCGGCATCACGCTCGACGTGCTCATCCTCTGGTGGCTTCTGCGCCGCTGGCCAGCGGTCGTCCGTCGACCCTGACCGATGACCGCGGCCCTCGTCGTCGGCCGAGAGGCAGAGCGGGACGCCATCGATCGATGGCTCGATGGGGAGCGGCCGTCATCGCTGGTGATCGATGGCGAAGCAGGCATCGGCAAGAGCACCCTCTGGACGTACGTGCTCGACCAAGCGGCGTCGCGGGGCGATCGGGTCCTCATCTGGCGGGCGAGCATCGTCGAGCGCGACCTGGCCTTCGCCACGCTCGGCGGGCTGCTCGACCTGCCGTCGGTCGACGAGGTGCTGCTGCCGCTGGCCGAGCCACGGCGTCGAGCGCTGCAGACCGCGCTGGGTCGTGTCATGCCCGAGTCGCGAGCGCCGGAGCCGAGCCTGGTCGGCATGGGCGTCGCAGACCTGCTTCCGGATCCTGGCCGCCGAACGCCCGCTTCTGGTGGCCATCGACGACGTGCAGTGGGCCGACGGCGCCAGCGAGCACGGCATCGCCTTCGCCGCTCGGCGCCTCCGAGCAGAGCAGGTCGGCTTCGTCCTCGCTCGACGGACGGACCCGTCGCAGGTCGGCACGGGGCCCGCCTCACCTGGCGAGGCATCGCTCCCCGACGCGGTCGATCGTCGTGTGCTGCTCACGGTCGGCCCGTTGTCGGTCGGGGCCCTGGGTCGCCTGATCCACGAGCGGCTCGGAGTGGCCCATCCCCGGCCGTTGCTCGTTCGCCTCCACGAAGCCTGCTCGGGCAACCCGTTCCTGGCCCTCGAGATCAGCCGCTCGCTGCTGGCGCGAACGATCGAGCTGTCGCCGGGCGAGCCGTTCCCGGTGGTGGCTGAGGTCGGGCCGCTCGTGCGCGACCGCCTGGCCACCTTGGACCGCGAGGCGCGGCGGTGCCTCCTCATCGTGGCCATGTCGGCCGACCCGACCCTCGGCCTCGTCGGAGCGCGTCCTGGGTCACGGGAGCGACCGGGCGGTCGACGCGGCCTGCGAACAGGGCGTCCTCATCGCCGACGGTCCGCGCCTCCGGCCGGCGCATCCCTTGTACGCCTCGATCGCCATCGCCGATGCCCCGCCTGGCGAACGCCGTGCCCTCCACGCCGCCCTGGCCGAGGTGGTCGACGACCCCGTCCAGCGCGCCATCCACCTCGCGGCGTCGGTCGAGGGACGCGACGCAACGGTCGCCGAGGCGCTCAGGGACGCCGGACGGATCGCCTTCCGACGCGGCGCGCCGAGCGTCGCCGCCGACCTGCTCGACCAGGCTGCCCGCGTGGCCGAGGCGCCCGACATCCGGGCCACCGATCTCATCGAGGCGGCCGAGGCATCCCTCGCCGCCGGTGACCCGGACGGGGCGGAGATGCGGCTCCGCATCGTCCTCGACGAGGTCCCGGGCGGCCCGCGCCGGGCGCACGCCCTCCTGGCCCTCGGCGACGTCCTGTACATCGACCGGCCCAACGAAGCGTTGCCCTTCCTCGTCGCGGCCCTGGACCAGACCGGCGGCGACCCGCTCCTGGAGGCCGCGGTGCACTCCGCCATCGCGAGCATGGCCGACATGGATCCGGCGACCGGGCATCGGAGCGCACTTGCCGCCGTCGAGATCCTCGAACGACCGGGTGTCACGCCGGACCCGGATCACCTGGCCTGCGCGCTCCTCGATCGCGCCTTCCACTGGCTGCTGAGGGGCGAGCGGGTCGCGTCCGACGACATCGATCGCGGCATCCGCCTGATGACCGGCGCCGGCGCGACGGCTGTCGCCCGGCGTGCCCAGGAGCTCGCCGAACGATGCACGCTTCCACCTCGGCCGGTTGCCCGAGGCGATCGCCTTCGATGCCGCCGAGTACCAACGCCTGTCGGAGCGTGGCCAGGTCGGCCTGCTGCCGCCGTTGCTGCAGTCGATGTCGGTGCTGCACCTGATGGCCGGCGATTGGGACGCGGCGAGGCGTGAGGCACGCGAGTGCATGGACCTCGTCGAGCAGGGCGAGGAAGCCTGGCGGGAACGGGCGCTGACCGCCCGTGCTCGGATCCTCGCCTGGGATGGAGACCTCGAGGCGGCGCGCTCGATCGCCGCTCCGGCACTGGCGCGTCAGGAAGCGGCCGGAGATCGTTGGGAAGCCGCCATCTTCTGCGCGCTGCTGGGGTTCATCGAGCTCTCGGTCCCCGACCACCCGGCAGCCCTGCGCTACCTCACGCGGGCGCTCGATCACGCCGACGCCATGGCGGTCGTCCTGCCCACCCAGTTCCGATTCCTCGGCGACCTGGTCGAGGCGGCCGTCCAGGCTGGTGACCTGGATCTCGCGGATCGGGTCCTGGGCGAGCGGTTGGAAGGACCAGCGGACCGCCTGCCACTGCCCTGGATCGAGGCCATGGCCGCTCGAGGCCGCGGGTTCCTCGATGCCGCGCGGGGCGAGCGGGACGAGGCCGATCCGCCACTTCGACCGCGCCATCGCGATCTTCGACGACGCGCCTGCCGATGCCGTTCGAACGCGCGCGGACCCTGTTGGCTCGCGGCCAGGTGCATCGGCGGGCGAACCATCGACGCGCGGCCCGGGACGACGTGAGCGCCGCGCTGGACGTCTTCCAGGCCCTCGGCGCCGCGGCCTGGGGCGCGCGGGCGACGCACGAGCTCGGGCGGATCGGAGGACGAACGGCCGCCGGGGCCGAGCTGACGGTCTCCGAGCGTGCCGTTGCCGAGCTCGCCGCCTCCGGACGCTCGAACCGAGAGATCGCCGCCGAGCTGGTCGTCTCCGTGCGCACGGTCGAGAGCCAGCTCTCGGCTGCCTACCGGAAGCTCGACATCCGCTCGCGGGGCCAGATACCCGCCGCCCTTGCAGCGACAGGCGACGCGCCCGCCGGATAGCTCCGCGAGCAACATTCCGTGGTTCCACGGATGCCGAGCGCGCGCCGGCCGCCGTAGCGTTCCAGGCATGGCCAGCGGACGTCGGTTCTTCCTCGTCGAGCGCTACCTGCCGTCGATCCGCGCCGGTTCGGTCGAGTCGGCCGCCCGACGGCTGGCCGCCGCGCCAGAAGGGTCGGCCCGACACGTGGTCACGGTCCTCGTGGCCCAGGAGGAGACCTGCCTGTCGGTCTTCGAGGCGACCGACGCCGTCGCCGTTCAGACCGCGAACGACCTGGCCGACTTCGAGCTCGACCGGATCGTCGAGGTCGAGGTCTTCAGCGGACCGTGGCCGCTACCACCGACCGACGAAAGGAGCTCCGAACCATGAAACGATTCCGGCTGCTCGATCGCAGCGCTGGCTCTCCTCGCGCTGTGCGCCGCATGCACGGCTGCCGCGCCGAGCGCTGGCACGTCGTCGGCGGCCCGGCGGCCGCCGGGCCGACCGCGGCTCCGACCTCTGAACCGGCCGCCTCCGGAACGACCGCTCCGGCGTCGCCAACGACGCAAGCGGGGGGCGGCGCAGGCGATGCCGCGGCGCTGTGTGCCCTGATCATCGACATCAACACGCGGGGCGGCTTCATGGTCAACAAGACGTACGTCGACTCGCCGACCGCCGACCAGGTCAAGGCGATCACCTTGGAGACCGTCGCTCGCAAGGACGAGATCCTCTCCCTGACACCGCCCGAGCTGCGCGCCGGCATGGTCGCGGAGCTGGCATATTTCCAGTCGCTCGCCGATTGGGCGGTGGTGAACGGCTGGGATGCCGTGCGCACGAGCGCAGCCGCCCCCACGCCGGCGCCCGACTTCATCGCCAACGTCGAGGCGATGAACGCCTTCCAGAAGACGACCTGCGGGATCACGTTCTGATGAAGGGCGTGAAGCCGATGAGGCACGGCCTGACGCTTGTCCCCATCGTGCTCTTGCTGGCCGGCTGCGCAAGCGGGCCGGCGACGCAGTCCGGCGACGTGTCGCAGCCCGCCGCCGAGACTGCAGCCGCAGGGCAGACAGCGGCCCCGGCGGGTGGTGGTCAGACGGGATCCTCGCTCGCTGACGCCGCCAGCGCCGTCACCGACTGGTGCACGCTCATGCCCACCGACCTCGTGGCGAAGCTCGTCCCGGGCGCCGCCGCACCGCAGAGCCAGCTGTTCATCCCCCTGAAGTGCACGGTGTCGAACCAGGTGTCGGTCGTCGAGATCACGTTCTCGTCCAGCGCGCCCACGGACCCCGTGCCAAACGCGGAATCGATCCCCGACGTCGGGGCGGCCGCCTACCTGGAGCAGTTCGAGATCGACGATCCCTACCTGACGGTGGTCCTCAGCGACGATGCCCAGGCGGTGATGTACGTCGAGGTCGCCGGCCACGATGGCAAGGACCACAAGGACGATGCGATCGCCGTCGCAAAGGCCGTCATCGCGCAGCTGCAGTAGCTGACTTCGCCGCGACGCGATCGCGCGGGGATCGACGCGTTCGCGCGGGTCGAGTCTCGCCCGCCGGCCTTGACGGTCCGGCCGATGCCCGCCACGCTCCCGATGCATGGAAGGCCAAACGCGGCAGGACCTCGCGGAGCGGTCAGGGGTCGATCTCGAGTACGTCGATCGGCTCGTTGGGCTCGGTGTCCTCGAGGAGGCGGCAAGCGGATTCACGGAGGGTGACGTTCGTCGTGTCCGGGTGGTCGAGAGCCTGGAACGAGCCGGACTGCCGTTGGACAGCCTGGCCGAGGCGTTGCGCCAGGGGATCCTTTCGCTCGACTTCGTCGACCAGCCGAGCTACGACCGCATCGCCGCGCTCAGCTCGGTCACCTTCCGCGAGCTCAGCGAGCGGACGGGCATCCCGGTCGAGCTCCTGCTCGTCGTGCGAGAGGCGATGGGCTTCGCCGAACCGACGCCCGACGACCGCGTGCGCGAGAGCGAGCTGCGCGTCATCCCGATGCTCGAGGTCGAGGTCGCCGCGGGCGTACGGCCCGCGCTCATCGAACGTTCCCTCCGCGTCTTCGGCGACAACCTCCGGCGCATCGCCCAGACGGAGGCTGACTGGTGGCGCTCGGAGATCCTCATGCCGCTCTTCCGGACGGGCATGTCGGGCGCCGAGATCGGCCGCCAGACGGAGGGCGTGGCCACGGCCATCAGCGAACCAAGCGACCAGGCGCTGCTGGCGATCTTCCACGGCCAGCAGGCGAATGCCTGGATGCGCAACATCTTCGAGGGCTTCGAGACCGTCCTCGAGCGAGAGGGCTTGCATACCCGGGTCGAGCGGCCGCCGGCGATCTGCTTCCTGGATCTCACCGGCTACTCCCGACTGACCGAGGAGCGCGGCGACGAGGCCGCCGCCGACCTGACCGCTCGGCTCGCGCGCATCGTGCAGCGCACCTCGGCGGAGCACGACGGCACCCCTGTCAAGTATCTCGGCGACGGGGTCATGTTCTTCTTCCACGAGCCGGGCCATGGCGTCCAGGCAGCGCTCGACATGGTCGAGAGCGCCGCGGAAGCCGGTCTGCCGCCGGCGCACGTCGGGCTGCACGCAGGCTCCGTCCTGTACCAGGAGGGCGACTATTTCGGGCGGACCGTCAACGCGGCCGCACGGATCGCCGATTACGCCCGCCAGGGCGAGGTGTTGGTCAGCCAGGCGGTCGTCGATGCAGCCGCGGACCTCGCAGGCATCCAATTCGCGGAGATCGGGCCGGTCGAGCTCAAGGGGCTGTCTGGGCCGCTTCGGCTGCCACTCGGCGCACCGAGCCGCACGACCCGATGCTGACCTGGACGGTGCTCCCCGGTAGTCGTCAGGAGGCGGGCCTCCTCAGTCGACCGGCCGGTCAGCCGATCGCCAGGACGAGCTTGCCGCGCATCCCCCGCGTCGACTGCCGGTGGATGGCGTCCGCGGCCTGGTCGAGCGGCAGGACCTCGACCTCCACCTTCAGCGAGCCGCTGGCAGCGAGCTCGGCCAGCTCGCCGACCCGGTCGGTGGCCGCGCGGACAAAGCGCGCCTTGACCGCTTGACTGGCGAAAGCCTGCTCGAGACCCTGGGCAGCCGGGCTGGCGATGACGCCACCCGGGCGGTGTCCCGGCCGAAAGGACCGGACGGGTGCGCTAGTCTCGAGTTCCCAACGTCGGACATGAAAGGACCAGTCGGTGAGGGCCAAGGGCATCACCTACGACACCGGCTTCGTCCGCCATGGAGCGATCTCGCGTGAGCGCTTCGAACCGGACCTGGTCAAGCGCGAGCTGGCCATCATCCGTGACGACCTGCACTGCACCGCCATCCGTATCATCGGGGGTGATCCGGAACGGCTGGAGCTGGCCGCGGCCTATGCCGCCGACCTCGGGCTGGAGGTCTGGTTCTCGCCCTACCCGCTCGAGCTGACCACGGACGAGATGGTCTCGCTGTTCGCCGATTGCGCCGAACGGGCGGAGCGGCTACGACGACGGAGCGCCGAGATCGTGTTCGTCGTCGGCGCCGAGCTGAGCCTCATGGACAAGGGGTTCCTGCCAGGCGACACCGTGACCGACCGGCTCGCCCTCCTGCTGAACCCGACAGACCGGGATCGCCTGCGGGAGCAGGTCGGCGAGCTCAGTGCCCGCGTGAACGAATTCCTCGGCGACGCCGTGGCAGGTGTCCGCGCGCAATTCGGCGGCAAGATCACCTACGCCGCCATACCGCTCGAGCGCATCGACTGGGGTCCCTTCGACATCGTCAGCGTGGATCTCTACCGGTCGGCCGAGGTCGCCGATCAATTCAGCGAGGGCGTCCGGACCCTCGTCGCGCAGGGAAAGCCGGTCGCGATCACCGAGTTCGGCACCGCCGCCTTCCGCGGCGCCGGCGACCTGGGCGCCCGCTTCATGGAGATCGCCGAGTTCGACGCGGCCACCGGCGCGCCGATCCGCCTGAACGCCGAGTACCAGCGCGACGAGGCCGGTCAAGCCGCCTACCTACGCGAGCTCCTGGAGATCTTCGACACCGAAGGCGTCGACACCGCGTTCGTCTTCCTCTTCGCGCTCGACGGTTTCCCGCACCGCCCCGACGGCGACCCGCGTGAGGACCTTGATCTGGCCAGCCCCGGCATCGTCAAGGTCCTCGACGACCGCCACGGAGACACCTACCCCGACATGCCCTGGGAGCCCAAAGTCGCATTCACCACCCTTGCGGAGCTCTACCGCGACTGACGACCGGACCGTGTCGTGGCGTCGAGGCGTCCGGAGCCCTCGCGGGCGGCAGCGGGTGGAGTTCAGGTGGCCCCGAGATCCTTGAGCACGCCGTCCTGCCGTATCGTGTCAGGCGGCAGGGGCGGCCCAGCGGCTCCGCGCATGGAGGACACGATGGACGAGCAGACCGGGGAGTCCTACCCGAAGTTGCGTGAGCTCCTCGGCGAGGACGGGTTCGCGGAGCTTGCGCAGCTCATCCGCAAGACGTACGAGGCGAACGAGGCGCGTCGCCGACGCCCCGCTCGTCGTAGCAAGGCGCAGCCAAGCACTGGCGCCTGATGCGCCGATCCTGAGCTGCGTCACGCAGCCCTAGGCAGGAGAGGGGAGCCGACATGACGGCAGATCAGGAGGCCGACCCGCTCGTGCAGATGAGCTGCACCGCGTGTCGCCGGGGCGAACCGACCGTCACGGATGCCGAGATCGCGCGGTTGAAGCCGCAGATCCCTGACTGGGATGTCCTCGAGGTCGATGGTGTCCGACGCTTGAGACGCGTCTTCAGGTTCGACGACTTCGGGCGATCACTGGCATTCACGGACCGGGTGGGCGCGCTGGCGGAGCGGGAAGCCCATCACCCGGCGCTGCTGACCGAGTGGGGCAGCACGACGGTCACCTGGTGGACGCACAAGATCCAGGGCCTGCACCGCAACGACTTCATCATGGCCGCCAAGACGGACGAGCTGTATCGATCTTGATGGCCACCGAGCAGGTCATCGGCGGCTGACGGTCGCGGCCTACACTCGGAGCCCTCGTCGCCCACGGAGGTCCTATGCGCCCGTTCGAGATCGGCCTCGTTCTCCCGATGGGGGAAGTGTTCGGCGGCGGTGCCACGTCTCGGTGGGCGAACATCCGCGACCTCGCGCTGCGAGCCGAGGAGATAGGGTTCGACATCGTCTGGACGTGCGACGAGCTCCTCTGGCGCCCGCCGGATCGTGACCCGCAGGGGTTCTGGGAGGGCGTCGCCATGACCGGCGCGGTCGCGGCCGCGACCTCACGGATCAAGGTCGGCACGTGGATCCTGTCCGCTCTCCACCGGAACCCAGGCATCACCGCCAAGGCCGTCGAGACGATCGATGAGATCAGCGGCGGGCGGTTCGTGTTCGGCCTCGGCTCAGGACACGCGGGGCGCCAGGCGCATGCCTTCGGGCTACCGGAGGACCACGTCTATGGTCAATTCGCCGAGGCGATCGAGATCATCGTTCCCCTCCTCCGAGCGGGGCACGCGGACTTCGAGGGCACGTTCCATGCCGCGCGAGATCTGGAACACCGACCGATCGGTCCGCGACCCGGCCGGATCCCGATCATGATCGGCGCCAAGGGGCCGAAGATGTTGCGTCTGGCCGCGCTCCATGCCGACATCTGGAGCTGGTTCGCCGAGGAGCGGAGTGACCTCGCGGAGTTCGAGCCGCGACTCGCGGCCCTCGTTGATGCGTGTGTCGGCGCCGGCCGCGACCCGGAGACGATCGGGAAGTCCGCCGGACTCGTCATCGAGCCGACCTCGGTCGGGGGCTCGGAGGCGGCGGACTTCGGAACCCCGGTACGCGGCTCGCCCGAGGCGATCGCCGACACGTTGCGAGCCTTCGGGTCCGCCGGCTTCACGAACATCGAGCTCATCGTCTGGCCGGCGACCGTCGCAACAGTCGACGCGATGGCACCGGTGATCGAGTTGCTCGACGCCGATTGATCGCGTCCGCGTGATCGCGTAGTTGAAGCGAGCGACCACTCCATGGCTTCCGGCCCTTTGGAGTTGCCCCGGTTTCGCGGACGGTGATGCCTCAACCGGCCGCGGCGGCCGGACTCGAACGATAGCGCTCCTCGAACTGCTCGGGGCTGAGGTTGCCGAGGCTGCTGTGCCGTCGGATCCGGTTGTAGAAGACCTCGATGTACTCGAAGACGCGCGGCCCTCGCCTCGGCGGCGGTCGCCCAGTCGGAGCGGTCGATGAGCTCGGTCTCGAGGGTAGCGAAGAAGCTCTCGGCCAGGGCGTTGTCGTAGCAGTCGCCGACCGAGCCCATCGAGGCCGCGATCCCGGACTCGCGCAGGCGCTGGCCGAACGCGAGGCTCGTGTACTGGCTCCCGTGGTCGGAGTGGTGGATGAGGCCGCCCGGCGGTCGACGGCGGACGACCGCCGCGTCAAGGGCCGCGGTGACGAGCTCGGCCCGCAGGTGGGTCGCCATCGACCAGCCGACGACCCGGCGGCTCCAGGCGTCGGTGATCGCGGCGAGGTAGCAGGGCCCGGCCCGTGTCGGGAGCGCGGTGATGTCGGCGACCCAGAGCCGGTCGGGCCCAGTGGCCCGGAAGTCGCGCTTGACGAGGTCCGGGAAGGGCGCCGCGTCCTCGTCGCGGATGGTCGTTCGCACGAAGCGCCGGCGGTGGACACCCGCGAGGTGGTCGTGCTGCATCAGCCGGGCGACCCGCTTGCGCGACACGTGGTGCCCGGCCTCGGCGAGGTCGGCCCAGATGCGGGGCACGCCGTACGTGCCGCGGCTCCGGGCATGGAACTGCCGGATCTCCGCGGCCAGGGCCGCGTCGGAGCGCTCCCGGGCGGAGGGCCCCCGTGAGCGCCAGGCGTAGTAGCCGCTCGGGGAGACACCGAGCGCTGCGCAGAGGCGCCGCACCGGGAACCTCGCCTTCTCCTGCTCGACGAAGCGGAACCGGGTCACCGGGTCCGCTCGGTCTCCTGAGCGAAGAAGGCGGCTGCTTTTCGCAGGATCTCGCGCTCGGTCTCGAGGGTCTTGACCCGCCGGCGGAGCTCCTCCAGTTCGGCCCGCTCGTCGAGGTCGAGCGGCATGCCCGCCGGCCGCTCACGGGCCAGGGCGATCCAGCGGCGCAGGTTCTCGTCGCTGATACCGAGGTCCATCGCCACCTGGCGGATCGACTGGCCCGACGTCGCGGCGAGCCGCACGGCCTCGGCGCGGAACTCGGCGCTGTAGTGGGTGTGCCTCCTCACCGTGGACTCCTTCCCGCGGACGCTGCCGCGATAGTAGGTGTCCACGAAAGCGGGGCAGGTCCACTCGTCAGACGTGCCACGCTAGGTGGCACGAGCGGACTCTAGGGTGAGGTCGAGATGACACTCACCCTCGACCGCCGCTCCACCTCCATCGCGAGCCGACCGGCGTCGCCGCCACTCACGACGCGCGACGACGGCACGATCGACGACCCGCAGACCCCGGAGGCCTGGGACGCCTGGGTCTCGGCCGGCCGGACGCGCAACTACCTGAAGGGCGACCCGCTCCTCGACTGGCTCCACCGCTACGGCGAGGCGCAGCCGGCTTCGTGCCCGACGACGAGCTCGACGGGCTACGACCCCCGGACCGACTTCCTGGCCTTCATCTTCGAGCAGGGCAAGCGCTTCGAGGACGCGCGTCATGCGCGCTCATCGGCGCAGCGCTTCGCCGGTCACCCGCATCGGCGACGGGCTGGAGGACTCGCAGGAGCCTCGCCTGCGCCGATCGCCACCTTCGAGGCGATGCGCGCCGGGGCGCCGAGTCATCGCCCAGGCGGTCCTGCGCAACCCCGAGAACCGCACCTACGGCGTCGCCGACCTGCTCGTCCGCTCGGACGTCCTCGAACGAGCTCGTGCCCGGGCACGCTCACGCCGCTGAGGCGCGCGTGCCCGCGCCCGGCGCTCGGCGGCCGCGCCCTGGCACTACCGCGTCGTCGACATCAAGTTCCACACGCTCTCGACTCGACTCCGAGCGACGGCCACGGCCGTGTCGACGAGCTCAGCGTACATGGCCCAGGTCTGGGTCTACAACGAGGCCCTCGGGCGCCTCCAGGGCTACACGCCGCCGGCGGCCTTCCTCCTCGGCCGCAACTGGACCTGCGGCTGGAGCCGCGGCAACGGCTGCCTCGAGCGCCTCGCCCGGGTCGACCGCGACGCCATCGGCGACACGCGGACCGGCGCCACGCTGGCGACGCTGACGACCGACGCGCTCGACTGGGTCCGGCGCCTGCGCCGCGACGGCGCCGCGTGGCAGGTGCTGCCCGAGCCGTCGGTGCCGGAGCTCTACCCGCACGTCCGCAACACGAGCGACGCTCCCTGGCACGACGCCAAGCGCCGCATCGCGGCCGAGCTCGGCGAGCTGACGCTGCTGCCGGCCATGAACCCGGAGCGCCGCCGCGCGGCCCACGCCCGGGGCATCCGACGCTGGGACGACCCGCCGCGCCAGCGCCGCCGCGCTCGGCGATCCCCGACAAGTGGGCCGACCAGTACGACGCCGTCCTGGCCGTCAACCGCCCGGGCGCCCCCGTCGTCCTGCCGGAGCGCATCACCGGCGTCCCGACGACCTGGCGGACGCCGGCGCCGCTCGAGCTGTACGTCGACTTCGAGACCGTCTCCAACCTCGCCGACGACTTCAGCGCGCTGCCGGCGGTCGGCGGCCAGCCGCTCATCTTCCAGATCGGCTGCGGCCGCTGGGAGGCAGGGCGAGTGGCGCTTCGCGCAGTGGACCGTCGACCGCCTGACCGAGGCGGACGAGGCGACCGTCATCCGCGCCTTCGTCGAGCACGTCGACGGCCTGCGGCGCGGCCCGCGGCCTCGGCTGGCAGGACGTCCGCCTCGTCCACTGGTGGGCGCACGAGACCTCGACCTCGAGACCGCCTACAACTCGGCCCGGGCACGCCACGGCGGCCCCGACTGGCAGAGCCTGCCCTGGTTCGACTTCCTGACCGAGGTCGTGCGGCCGGAGCCCGGTGACGGTCCGCGGCGCCTTCGACTTCGGCCTCAAGTCGATCGCCAAGGCGATGCACGCGGCCGGGCTCATCGAGACGACCTGGGGCGACGGCCCGACCGACGGCCTGGGCGCGATGGTCGGCGCCTGGTGGTGCGACGCCGAGGCGGCGCGGGTCGGGCGGCTCGATGCGCGACCTCGACGCTGATGCGCGAGATCGAGCGCTACAACGAGGTCGACTGCCGGGTCATGGCCGAGCTCGTCGCGTGGCTGCGGCAGAACCGATGATCGAACGACCCCCGGACCGCGACACTGGCAGCCCGTCGGAGGGCCACACGACGCCATCGAGGCGACGCCAGTTGGGTGCCATGGCGCGTCCAATCTAATCACCGGCCCCGTCGAGCGGCCGTGGTTC
>CAWHYC010000009.1:0-159365 GCA_963833535.1 uncultured Chloroflexia bacterium
CGGGTCGGGGTTCGTGCCCCGCGACCGCGCCAGTCGCTCGGTCAGCAGCTGGAGCGGCGTCACCGTCGCGAGGAGCGCCGCGCCCGGACCGGCGACGTCGGGGCGATGCGCGACCAGGCGCCCCGCGGAGATCGGCGCCGCACCCAGCGCTGTTGCTGCATCGCCGCTGAGGATGGCCGCCGTTCGGAGCCCGAGCACGTCAGCGGCGGCGAGGGCGCCGGAGGCGCGATCGGCGCGCTCGTCGAGGTGGTCGGCGTCGGCGAGGAGCAGGACGAGCCCGGTCTGCGGGCCGGTCGCGGGCAGGTGTCCGTGGAGCAACGTCTCGAGATCGCGCATCGTGGTCGGCAGCCAGGTCGCCTCCTCGATCTTGAGCGCCAATTCCCGTGCCGCGGGTCGGTCGGCCCCGGACGCGACCGTCAGGATGGTCGTTGCGTCTGCGAGCTGGGCAGAGATCGCCTCGGCGGCCGCGGCCTGATCGAGGCCGGCGGCCAGCGCGGCGCGTGTTTCTCCTGGGTCCGGATGTCGGCCGGTCAGGTGGCCGGCGACGGCCAGGGCAGCCAGGATCGGCGACAGGTAGCCGACCGTATGGCACCAGCTCTGGTCGGCCTCGTCGGTCGCGACGACAACGTCGGCCAGACGCCCCACCGGGCGAGCGGTCGGTGATCGTGACCAGGGCGGTCAGCGCGCCGGCGTCGCGGGCCGCTGTCAGGGCCGCATTGGTGGCCCGCGTGCCGCCTTCATGCGAGACGCCCACGATCATGCCGCCAGCCTGCGGAGCGAGCGCCGCTTCGAAGGCCTGGATGGCCTCGACGCGGGCTGGCAGGCCGATCCGCCAGAGCGCCTCCTCGAGGATGAGCGCGGTCGCCATCGCACCATGCTCGCTGGTGCCACAGCCGACGACACGGATCGGCGACCTGGCGCTGGCGGCCTCGCGCAGCCGGCCGGCCAGGACTGCCGACGACGACGAGGGCTGCGCCAGCCGGCTCAAGAGCCGTTCGGCGAGCGCGGGCTCGGCGGCCATCATGTCGGTCATCACGAACGGTGGGCCATGACGCATCGGCGGCATCGAGGACTCGTCCCAGGGATCAGGCGCCCCCGGCAGCGGAGCATTCGGATCGAAGGCGGCAGGGGTCGAGTCGGGCACTTATGCCTCCATCAGATGAGCCCGGGGAAGAACCGCCGGGTCCGTTCGCGGTATGCGGGATAGGCCGGATAGCGGTCCGCAAGCCAGGCCTCCTCGCGGACCGACTTGAGGTACAGGACGAACAGCAGCAACCCCGACAGGACGACCGAGGCGACGCTGGCATTGAGCACGCCCCAGCCGAGCGCGCCCAGGACGAAGCCGCCGTAGATCGGGTGGCGGACCGAACCGTAGATGCCCGTCTCGACAAGCTCGCCGGCCTCGAGCGGCCGCGGATTCGGGGTGAACGACGGACCGAGCGCCTGAACGCCGAGGAAGGCCATCACGCCCCCAGCCACGATGAGGGCGCCACCGGTGATCATGAGGACCGTCGCCGGCACGCCGGTCACGCCGGAGGCCGGGACGCCGGCCAGGGCGACGGCGCCGGTGAGGATGAGCTGGAGGAAGACCCAGCCCTGGCCGCGCCGGCCGAGATCGGGCACGTGCATGGCGTCATCGTCGCATGCGGCGGTCGGCGACGTTTCGTGGCAGGCTTCGCCCATGACGACTCGCAGCGCGCGACCGATACCCGGCCCTGGCCAGGAGTCGGTCTGGGACTACCCGCGACCGCCGCGGATCGACCCGACTGACCGACGCGTGCGCGTAGTGGTCGGAGGCGTCACGGTCGCCGACACGACGCACGCACTCCGCGTGCTCGAGACCGCCAGCCCACCGACCTTCTACGTCCCGCCCGCTGACGTCCGACTCGATCTCCTCCTGCCCGAGTCGCGACACACCGTCTGCGAATGGAAGGGCGAGGCAAGCTACTGGTCGATCCGGGTCGGTGACCGCGAGTGGCAGTCGGCCGCCTGGAGCTATCCGGATCCCAAGGCCACCTTCGAGGCCATCCGCGGCCATGTCGCGTTCTACGCCGGCCGCGTCGACGAGGCGTGGGTCGGCGACGAGCGCGTGATTCCGCAGGCGGGCGACTTCTACGGCGGCTGGGTGACGTCGGAGGTCATCGGCCCATTCAAGGGCGAGCCAGGCACCCTCGGCTGGTAGACGGCCCAGTCGGCTGGTCGGACATCCGCCCACTTCGGGGACGGACCGTGGACAACTTCGGCCGATGGCCGAATCTCGTGGATAAGTCCCGTTGACCAGCCCCGAGCGCGGAGATACATTTCGTCTTGCCCGAAGGGGCCTCGCACCGGACCCGGAAGCCGCAAGGCCGAAGGGGGATGATCGGACGGTTTACCGATCGGTCATCAAGGAGCGGCGGTTCCTTCGGGCGTTTCGTTGCCCTCCGGGGCGTTTCGCCACGTCCGGCCCATGGGGTGTCAGTCGCCGGTGGTCGGGACCCCCAGGACGTTGAACCCGGCATCGACGTAGTGGACCTCGCCCGTCACCGCGGCAGCCATGCCGCTCGACAGGTACACCGCGGCACCGCCGACATCGTCGATGTCGATGTTGCGCCGCAGCGGCGCCACGTCGCGGAACTCGCCGTACATGCCTCGGAAGCCGGCGATGCCTGCGGCCGAGAGCGTGCGTACCGGACCGGCGCTGATGGCGTTGACGCGGATCCCGCGCGGGCCGAGGTCGGCGGCCAGGTACCGGACGCAGGCCTCGAGGGCCGCCTTGGCGACGCCCATCACGTTGTAGTTGGCGACGACCTTCTCGGCGCCGTAATAGGACAGGGTCAGAACCGAGCTGCCGGCGGTCAACAGCGGCAGCGCGGCACGCGTCAGCGCGACGAGCGAATAGGCGCTCACGTCGAGCGCCGTCGTGAAGCCATCTCTTGAGGTGTCGACGAAGGCGCCGGCAAGATCTTCGCGGCGGGCGAAGGCGAGCGCGTGGACGAGGATGTCGAGCTCGCCGTGGACCTCGCGCCAACGCTCGAAGACATGCGCGACCTGGGCGTCGTCCTGCACATCGCAGGCCTCGACGAACGTGGCCCCGATGGAGTCGGCCAGAGGCTTGACCCGTCGTTCGACCAGCGACTCGATGGAGCTGAAGCCGACGGTCGCACCTTGCTCGTGGAAGGCCCTGGCGATGCCCCAGGCGATGGAGTGGTCGTTGGCGACCCCGAAGATGAGCGCCTTCTTGCCCTCGAGCAGCCCCATCCGTGTTGCCTCCCTGCATGGTCGACCCTGCACCCGGGCGGCTCCGACCCGCGTTCTGGCGCAGCGTAACGCCTGTGGCACGCTCCCGGGCCGGCCCGCGTGGCATCAGCTGACTGTCGGCGGCCGGTCGGCCCAAGTCGCGGTCGATACCACGGACAGTGGTGTCAGGTGCCGATTCGACCGTCGTGAAGGCGGATCGACGGACGGCCGAGGCCGCGGCGGCGTGCTGACCACGCTCAGGCATGAACTGGCCATCGGATGGACGTAAGACCCTGCTGGGATGCCGCCGTCGATGGCTTGTACCAACACCCGTGGTAAGGGCCACGGCTACAGCGTGAACCCTGGGCAGCGCGTGAACGAGCCACCGACTGCGAAGCGCCAGCAACCTCAGGCGGCACCGGCCGAGCGGCGCTCGGCTAGCATGCCTCGATGCGCGAGCGCTGGACGCCGGTTGCGATGCGACGCCTGCCAGGACTCCTGGTCGGGCTGGTCGGATTCGGCCTGGGCATCGCCCTCATGGCGCAGTCGGGCTTGGGGCTGGGACCGTGGGAGGTCCTCAACCAGGGCGTCGGGCTGCGGCTCGGCATCCCGATGGGCTCGGCGAGCATCCTGCTCGGCATCCCCATCCTCCTGTGCTGGATCCCACTCCGGGAATGGCCCGGGCCCGGCACGCTCATCAACATCGTCCTCATCGGCCTGTCGACGAACCTCGGACTCCTGCTCTTCCCGAGCCCGCCGCCTGACGCGTGGGCGTGGCGCCTGGCCCAGATGGTGTCCGGCATCCTCGTTATCGGCGTGGCCAGCGGCCTCTACCTCGCGGCCGACCTCGGCCCCGGACCGCGCGATGGCCTGATGACCGGCATCCACCATCGCTTCGGCTGGAGCATCGCGCGGGCGCGGCTGGTCATCGAGGTCTCGGTCCTCGGTGTCGGCTGGCTGCTCGGCGGGACGGTCGGCATCGGGACGCTCGCCTTCGCCTTCGGCATCGGCCCGATCGTGCACGTCGCCCTCGGCTTCTTCGACCGCCAAGGCCGGGTCATGCGCCGACGCCGGGCGCTGGACGAGGAGCCCGTCCCGGCCGAGGGCGCGGCGTGAGACCAGCGGTCGCGACGCCGCGGACGTCCCCATGAAGCTGGCCTTCCTGGGCGCAGCGACCACCGTGACTGGCTCGCAGTTCCTGTTGACGACCGACCGGGCCAAGGTGCTCGTAGATTGCGGCATGTTCCAGGGCTCGCCGCGGGACAGCGAGCGCAACCGGCTCGCCTTCGCCTTCGAACCGGGGTCGCTCGACGCCATGCTGCTGACCCACGCGCATCTCGACCACTGCGGGCTCATCCCGGTCCTCGTCCGCGAGGGGTTCGCGGGGCCGATCCACACCACGCCGCCGACCGTCGAGCTGACCCGCCTCGTGCTCCTCGACAGCGGCAAGGTCCAGGCCCAGCAGGCCCAGGATCATCGCGAGTGGGGCGAGCGGATGGCGCGCCGGGCGGCACGCGAGGCGGCGGAGGCCGGGCTGGACCACGAGACCGCGATCCGAGCCCACCCGCCGGAGGTCGAAACGGCCGACCTGGAGCCGCTCTACGACGTCGAGGACGCCGAGCGGGCGATGGGCGGCTTCATCGGCCATCCCTACGGCGAGACCGTCGAGGTCGCCGCGGGCGTGACGGCCACGTTCTTCGACGCCGGCCACATCCTGGGCTCGGCGATCATCGTCGTCGACGCTGCCGACCAGGACGGCGACCCTCCGACCCGGATCGTCTTCTCCGGCGACCTCGGTCGACCCGAGACACCCATCATCCACGACCCGACTGCGATCCTCGATGGCGCGGACATCGTGCTCGTCGAGTCGACCTACGGCGGGCGCGAGCACGAGCCAGAGGAAGAGGCCATCCGCCTGCTGGCCGAGGCGATCAACGTGATCGCGGACTCGAGCGGGGTCCTGCTCATCCCTTCCTTCGCCATCGGTCGGACGCAGGAGGTCGTGTGGGTCATGGACCGGCTGCTGGAGGCCGGTCGGATCCCGCACGTGCCGCTCTACCTCGACTCACCGATGGCCTCGCGCGCCAGCGACATCTACCGAGCCTTCCCGGGCTACTACGACGAGGAGACCCATCGACTCCTGGAGATCGGGGACTCGCCGCTCGATTACCCCGGCGCCACGGTCACGCGCACGGCCGACGAGTCGAAGCGCATCCGGACGGCGCCACGGCCGATGATGATCGTGGCCTCCAACGGGATGCTCACCGGCGGGCGGGTCGTCCACCATCTGCGCAACCTCATCGGCGATCCGAAGGCGACCATCCTGTTCGTCGGCTACCAGGGGGAAGGCACGCTCGGGTCGCACCTCCAGGCCGGCGCGACGACGATCAAGATCGACGGTCGCCCGACCCAGGTGCGCTGCCAGGTGCGCTCCATCAGTGGCTTCAGCGCCCACGCCGACGAGTCCGAGCTGCTTGACTGGCTGCGCCACTTCGCGACAGGCGCCCGAAAGCCTCGGCGCGTCTTCATCGTCCACGGCGACCCCGAGGCCTCGGCCGCGCTCGAGCCGAAGGTCACGGCCATGGGGCTCGATGCCCACCGGCCGGCCTTTCGCGAGGAGGTCGGGCTGTGAGGACGATCCGCGGGCCGGTGAGTGCGCGGGGCGGTCGTGACCGAGGTCTCGACCAACTGGGACCGCGTGGCCGCCGCCTACGCCACCAGCCCGATCCACGCCGCCGGGCCCGACCTGGCGTGGCTGGTCGAGGCGCTCGAGCCCGCGGAGGCCGATCGCGTGCTCGACCTTGGCTGCGGTGCGGGGCATGCCGGCTTCGCGGTGGCCGCGGCAGGCGCTGTCGTGACGGCGGTCGACACATCCGAACGGATGCTGGAGACGGCACGCCTGCTCGCGGATGAGCGCGGCCTCAGCGGCTACACCGCCATCCGCGCTGACGTGGCTTCCCTCCCCTTCGCGGACTCGACCTTCGACGGCGTGGTCAGCCGGTACAGCGCCCACCACTGGCCGGAGCGTCGGCGCCGCCCTGCGCGAAGCGGCCCGGGTGCTGTGGCCCGGTGGGCGCATCGTGGTCATCGACACGGTGGCGCCGGACGACCCGGCCCTCGACTCGCTCGTCAACGCCCTCGAGCTCCTGCGCGACCCGGCGCACGGCCGGAACCTGCGCCTCGACGAGTGGCATTCGGCCTTCGCAGGGGCCGGGCTCGAGGTCGTCAACGAGCGCCAGTGGTCGATCGTCATCGAGACGGTCTCCTGGTTCGCGCGAGCGCAGACCGAGGGCTGGCGCGCCGACGCTGCCCGGGCGCTCCTGCGAGCGGCGACCCCCGACGCCGTCGAGGCGCTGGCGATCGAGGGCGATGCGACCTGGAGCCTGCCGGCGGCACTGATCGCCGGCCGTCGGGCGCCTTGATCGCTCAGGACCCCGAGACGCCGCCCGATCCGCGCGAGGGCGCCTGGGCGATCACCGTGCCTGGCGATGGGATCCGTTTCGCGGGTCTGCGCTGGGGCCCGACCGCCGCCGGGCCTGGCACCGGGCGCATCGCGGTGCTCCTGCACGGCGTCCAGAGCGCCGCCGTGACCATGTCCCGCACCGCACGCGCGCTCGCGTCCGACGGCTGGAACGCGATCGCGCTCGACCTGCCCGGGCACGGCGGCACGACCTGGCTCGATGGGCTCGAGGATCGCGAGCGCTACGCGCGGGCCAACGTCGCTCGGCTCGTCGGCGAGGCGGTCGGGACGCTGGGGTCGAGGCCCGTGCTCATCGGCCATTCGTGGGGCGCGGACATCGCCCTCGCGATCGCTGTCTCAGGCCGTGCGCTCGAGCACGTCGTGCTCATCGACCCACCCGTCATGTCCGCTCTGGCCGCCGAGCTGGCTGCGTCCGACGTCGCGGAGCTCCGACCCGGCGACCTCGAGGCCGCTCGGGTGGTCGTCGCCGCATCCGGCTGGGTGGCCGACCCACTGGATGCTGAAGCCAAGGCGCAGGCGCTGACGACCATCGTGCCCGGCTCGATCGAGGCCGTCTACCTCTCCGCCGGTGCCTGGCAACCCATAGTCGACGCCCGACGCTGGCGTGCGATGTCCGATGCGCCGCCGCTCGACCTCATCGCTTCAGACCCCGACTTCGGCGGCCTGATCCCGTCCGCGGCGCTTGATGAGCTGCGCTCGATCCTCGGCGCGGACCGTGTCCACTTCCTGGAAGGGGCTTCGCATAGCCCACAGCGCACGGACTTCGACCGGCTGTGGCAACTGCTTCGATCGACCCTTGGCTAGGCGACGGTCGACGTCCTCGACCCGAGACCACGCTCGTAGAGCGCCTCGTACTGTGCCGCTGGCCCACTCCACGAGTGGTCGATGGCCATGCCGCGAGACATGAGCGCGGACCAGCGCGGATCAGCGCGCCAGGCCGCGATGGCGCGGGTGGCGGCGTCGAGCAGCGCGCGCCGGCTCGGCGGGACCAAAGACGAAGCCGTTGCCGTCAGGCTGTGCATCGGCGTCGAAGACCGTGTCGGCGAGGCCACCCGTGCGCCGCACGACCGGCACGGTCCCGTAGCGCAACGAGATCATCTGGCCCTGGCCGCAGGGCTCGAAGCGGGATGGCATGAGGAATGCGTCGGAGCCGGCGTAGATCCGCCGCGCCTCGTCGCGGTCGAAGCGATCGAGGACGACGATCCGGTCCGCCAGCCGCGCCGCCAGCGCCTTGAGGCCGCTGACCAGGCCGTGGTCGCCCGTGCCCAGCACGACCAGCCGCCCGCCGGCCGCGACCAACAGTTCCGCGGCGCCAGCCACCAGGTCGAAGCCCTTCTGGGGATCGAGCCGGCCGACCATGCCGAAGATCGGCCCCTCGGGGTCGAGGCCATGTCGCGCGGCGAGGTCGGCGCGGCAGACGGCCTTACCCGCCATCTTGTCGCGCGAGAACATCGCCGGCAAGGTGGCGTCGGTCGATGGATCCCAGAGCTCGGTGTCGATGCCGTTGACGATGCCCGAGTAGCGGTCACCGAGGCGGCGAAGCAGGTCGTCCACGCCGCCGCCCATCTCCGGCCCGAGCGACTCACGGGCGAAGCCCGGGCTGACGGTGTTGACGAGGTCGGCCGCGCCGATCCCCAACCGCAGGAGATCGACGCCGTCGGCGGCCTTGGCAACCTGATCGAGCAGATCGCCCAGCTGCCACGTCCGCTCGGCGGAGGTCCAACCGTGGTAGGCGAGGTTGTGGCAGGTCAGGATCCCGGTCGCGCCGGCCAGCTCCTTCGGACGCCCGGACCGACGGGCGGCCTGCAGCGCCAGGAGTGCCGGTCCTGCCTCCCAGTCGTGCCCGTGGAGGACGTCGACGGGCTGGCCATCGAGCGCGATGCCCGCCAGCGCGGCTCGAGCCAGGAGCGTGAATCGGGCGGCGTTGTCCGGGTAGTCGGTGCCCCCGTCGACGTAGTAGTCGACGCGGTCGAAGCTGTAGGGATGGTCGACGAGGCGGAGCCGATAGCCATCCGCCTGCCCATCGACGAGGTCCACGGTCGCCTGGTCGCCGACATCACGCCGCTCGCCAGGTCGCTCGCCGACCGGGACGCTGACCGTCTGGCGCTGGAGCGGGCCGTCCGGCGGCTTCAACCCGCGGTAGAAGGGCAGCACGACATCCACTTCGTGCCCCCGTCGTCCGAGGGCCCGAGCGAGGGCATCGACGACGTCGGCCAAGCCACCCGTCTTGGCGAACGGCTCGCACTCGGAGGCGACCATCACGATCCGCATCGGATGCATCGTAGCGGCTGGGCGGGTGCGCGGCCCCGACGGGTACCATCTGCATCGCCATGGACAGTTCATCGCAGCCAGCTTCGTCTGCCATCGATGGCTATCTGCTGTTGGCCGACATCTCCGGCTACACCGCCTTCGTGGCTGGCGTGGGCGAGGCCCATGGGGTCGACTTCAGCGCCGGCATCCCGGCTGGATACGGGGTCATCGGGGAGCTGCTCGACACCGTCGTCGAGGGCGTGCAGCCCGGCTTCGGGATCGCCAAGCTCGAAGGCGATGCCGTCTTCGCGATGGCGCCCGCGGCGACGCTCGATGGGCACGGCGACGCTGTGCTGGTCCAGCTGCAGGCGGTCCACGACGCGTTCCGGGCAAGTCGCGAGGCTGGCAAGCGGGCGAACGACCACGTCTGCACAGCGTGCCCGGTCGTCGGCACGCTGGACCTCAAGATG
The DNA here is from genome assembly GCA_963833535.1 of uncultured Chloroflexia bacterium. Lineage (GTDB taxonomy): Bacteria > Chloroflexota > Limnocylindria > Limnocylindrales > CSP1-4 > CSP1-4. Next base: position 9,421 of record CAWHYC010000009.1, read on the forward strand.
GTCCTGCATCGCGGCCACGTCGTTCGCCAGACCATCGGCTCGCGGAGCGATCTTCTCGGCCCCGCGGTCAACATCGCACACCGACTGCTGAAGAACAGCATCCGATCCCAGATCGGGGACCGGCCCTACCTGTTCATGACCGACGCGGCGGCCGTCGGGCTCGGCCTGCCGCAGGTCGGCCTGGAGCATCGCGAGACGTATCCGGACGTTGGATCGATCGACGGTCGCATCGTCGCCCTTGGAGCCGACGAGGCGCACCCGCTCTGACTGATGTGCGCGGGCTCCGGTCGTCCGACCGCGCGCACGCCAGGCCGCCGACCGTGTAGCATCCCCCGCGCATGCAGCCGATCGATATCGCCGCGGTGGCGACAGCGCCGCCGCGCCTGCCCAAGCAGCTGGAAGGGCTCCGGCGGCTCGCCTACAACCTCTACTGGACCTGGCATCCCGAGGTCCGGGTGCTCTTCAACCGCATCGACCCCGGCGGTTGGGCGCGCTACCGCAACCCGATCCCCGTCCTTCAGGACATGCGGGATTGGTCGCGCGTGCTCGACGACACCGACTTCCTGGTGGAGTACGAGACGATCCTTACCCGTTTCGACGCCTACCTCGCCAACGGCGCCGGTCACTGGTTCCAGCGCCGCCATGGTACGGAGCTGACGGGCCCGATCGCCTACTTCTGCGCCGAGTTCGGCCTGCATGAGTCGCTCGGCATCTATTCCGGCGGTCTGGGCGTGCTGGCCGGCGACCATTGCAAGACGGCCTCTGACATGGCGCTCCCGTTCGTCGGCGTCGGGCTCCTCTACCGCCACGGCTACTTCCGCCAGGCCATCGACGCCGACGGACACCAGGAGCACGCCTACCCCGACTACGATCCCGCCCGCCTCCCGCTGCTGCGCGTCATCGACGACGAGGGCGACCCGATCTTGGTCCCCGTCGAGTTCCCAGGTCGCACCGTGCAGGCCACCGTCTGGTTAGCGCAGGTCGGGCGCGTGCCGCTGCTGCTCATGGACACCGACATACCCGAGAACGACTTTGCCGATCGGCCCATCACGCACCAGCTCTACGTCCGCGGCCGCGAGATGCGCCTCCACCAGGAGATGGTCCTCGGCGTCGGCGGCGTCCGATTGCTGCGCACGCTGGGCATCGAGCCCGCGGCATGGCACCTCAACGAGGGCCACTCGGCGTTCATGCTCGTCGAGCGCGCTCGCGAGCTGACGGTGACCGGCCACGATCAGGAGGCTGCCCTCGAGCAGGTCCGCCGTGACGCCGTCTTCACCATCCACACGCCGGTCTCGGCCGGAAACGAGCGCTTCGACACGGGCCTGGTGCGGCAGCTTGCCGCGCCGCTGATCGAGGGCAGCGGCCTGGACCTGGAGCGCATCATCGAGCTCGGCCGGGGCACGGATGGCGACCAGGGCAGCTTCGACATGACCGCCTTCTCACTGCGCCAGACGCGTGGCGCGAACGCCGTCAGCCAGCTCCATGCCACGACCGCCAACGGCACCTGGCAGGGCACCCCGCGCTCGGCCATCGTGGGCATCACCAACGGCATCCACCCTCCGACGTGGTTGGGTCGACCGATGGCAGAGCTCTTCGCCGACCAGGGTGCAGAGCTCGACGCCCTGACCGACGAGACCGCGACCAGTCGATTCTGGGAGCGCCTCGACGCCATCCCGGACGAGCAGCTCTGGAAGGCGCACACGCGCCAGAAGCGCGAGCTGGCCGTCTTCGCGCGCGGTCGGCTGCTGCGACAGTTCGCCCGTCATGGCGCGTCGCCGGCCGCGCTCGAGAACGTCGAGCGCGTGCTCGATCCGAACGTCCTGACCATCGGCTTCGCCCGGCGCTTCGCCACCTACAAGCGAGCGGCGCTCCTGTTCAGCGACGAAGAGCGGCTGGCGCGGCTGCTGTGGAACGAGGAGCGTCCCGTGCAGGTCGTCTTCGCAGGCAAGGCGCACCCCGCCGATCGGCCCGGGCAACGCGTCATCCGCGAGATCTTCGAGCGTACGCAGGCGCCCAGGCTGGCAGGCCGAGCCTTCATCCTCGAGGACTACGACATGCGCATCGCGCGCTACCTCGTGCAGGGCGTCGACGTCTGGCTGAACAACCCGCGCCGGCCGCTCGAGGCCTCGGGAACGAGCGGCATGAAGGCGGCGGCCAATGGCATCGTCAACGTCTCCGTCCTCGACGGCTGGTGGGACGAAGGCTGGAACGGCACCAACGGCTGGGCCATCGGCGGTCGCGAGACGCTCGACGACGAGGAAGCGCAGGACCTCGCCGATGCCGCCGACCTCTACCGCCTCCTCGAGGAAGAGGTCGTGCCGCGCTGGTACGAGCGCGACGCGAAGGGCCTGCCGCAGGCCTGGGTCGATCTGATGAAGGCGTCCATCGCCTCGAACATCTGGCGCTTCTCGACGACGCGCATGCTCGAGGAGTACGTCGAGCAGCTCTACCTGCCGGCGGCCCACTCGAGCGAGGGCGCCATCGGCGACCTCGCCACGTCGAGCGCCGCCGGCGACTGAGGGTCTCAGCCCCGGGCGATCACGAGCGCGCGATCCCCTGACGGTGCGGATCAGGTCCCGAGCCAGACCCCTGAGCCTTGAGGCGGCAGGCGGATGAACTGCGCTCCGGTCGGCTCGTCGACCCGGACCTTGGCGCCGGATGAGACGAGCCCGTCGAGCGCCCGCCAAGCGACGGACGACTCGTCGAGCCCGACCAGGCCGTCGAGAGGCACGTCCTGCGCCGCACGACCGGCGTTGACGGCCACCAGCGCTCGCCGGCCCTCGAACGAACGCTCGAACACGACCGCCTCCCCGAGCGCACCGACGCAGCGAACCTCGCCTCGGCGGAGTGGCGCGTGCGCGTGGCGCGCGGCCGTCAGCGCAGCGACGTACGTACGAAGCGCCTGGTCGCCAGCGCCGGGCTCGACTGGGTAGGCACGCCGGCAGTCGGGGTCGTGGTGGCCGGCCATGGCGATCTCGTCGCCGTAGTAGATGCACGGCGCCCCCGGCAGGGTCAGCTGCAGCGTGGTGGCCAGCCGCAACGCCGAGACATCGCCGCTCATCACCGTCAGCGCACGAGGGGCGTCGTGTGAGCCGAGCAGATTGAGCTGGACGGCCACCACCCGGGGGTCGTAGTTCGTCATCAAGCGCTCGACCTTGCGCCCGAAGCCGGCACCGTCGAGGCGCCGGATCAGATGGCGGTACATGTGGTGTTCGTCGACCACGCGCTGGTCGAGGCTGGCCCCCGCGGCGAAGCCGAGGATGGCCGAGGCGAGCGGGTAGTTCATGAGCGCATCGAAGCGGTCGCCGGTCAGCCATTCGGGCGCCTCGGTCCAGATCTCGCCGACCAGATAGGCCTCGGGGTCGACCGCCCGGCAGCGGCGTCGGAACTCGGGCCAAAAGGTCGGGTCCTCGATCTCCGTCGGCACGTCGAGACGCCAGCCGTCGATGCCGAATCGGAGCCAGTGTTCGCCGACCCCGAGGAGGTACTCACGAACGTGGGGGTTGGCGACGTTGAGCTTGGGCAGGGCCGGGATGCCCCACCACGCTCGATAGCCGCCGCGAGTCGTCAGGCCTGCATGATCGAGCACCGGGTCGACGGCCGGATAGGGATCCAGGCGACGGGCACCGGCGAGCACGCGCTCGTCGAGGATGAACCAGTCCCGGTAGGGCGACGAGCGGCCGTTCTCAGCCACGTGATGGAATGGCCAGAAGCCGCGACCTGAGTGGTTGAAGACGCCGTCGAGGACGACGCGCATCTCAAGCGTATGCGCCCGGTCCAGCAGCTCGCGCAACGCCGCGTCGCCGCCGAGCAACGGGTCGACTGCGAGGTAGTCGTAGGTGTGGTAGCGGTGATTGGAGGCGGAGGCGAAGATCGGCGTCAGGTACAGCGCCGTGACGCCAAGCTGGCGCAGCTCGGGCAGTCGATCGGCCAATCCGTAGAGGTCGCCGCCCTTGAAGCCGTGATGGGTCGGTGGCGCGTCCCAGGCCTCCAGCGGCCCCGGCATCGGGACCCGCCCCGAGCGCGCGAAGCGATCGGGGAAGACCTGGTAGAAGACCGCGTCCCGGACCCAGCCGGGCGTGTCGATGGGCATGCTCCGCGACCTCACGATGGCGGGGATGGGCTCATGGCTCGAGCGAGATGACGGTCACGCTGCGCGGCGGCAGCTCGGGCAGCGGCGACCAGGCCGAGAAGCCGCCGCTGACCGTGATCGAGGGGGCGACGGGCGTACCGGACCCGTACGCCACGCGTGCCTTCGGGGCGCCGCACAGGGGGCCCTCCGCAAGGTCGAGCGTGTATCCGCTGACCGCTGCATCCGAGAGGTTCGAGAGGACCAGGAGCTGCTCGTCTGCCGTGGATCGGACCATCGCGTCCACGGCAAGGTCGGACGTCTGGACCGGGACCAGCTGGCCGCGGCGCAGCGCGGGGTGCTCAGCACGCAGCGCGATGAGGTCACGGTAGGCCGACCAGAGCGAGCCGCGGTCGGCCCGCTGTGTAGCCACGTTGCGCGTCTGCCAGCCGTCGACCAGCGGCTCCCAGGGCGTGCCGGCGCTGAAGCCGGCCGCCGGGGCCGAGGCGTCCCACGCCAGCGGCGTCCGGATGAGCTCGTCCGGCTTGTCGCCGGTCAGCCCGAACTCCTCGCCGTAATAGACGAACGGCGTGCCAGGCCCGGTCAGCAGCAGGGCGGCTGCCAGCCGAAGGGCGGCCGGGTCGCTACCGAGCTTGGTGGCCGCGCGCGTCTGATCGTGGTTGGTCAGGAAGGCCCCGAACGCCCCGTTCGGGTAGAGGCTCGCGACCTCCGCCCGCGACCCGCTCAGGGCGGACGCTCGGCCCTGGCGGACCGCCTCGACCGTCGACTCGGCAAGGCCGAACTCGAATACCTCGTCGGTGGCATCGGGGACGTACGTCGCACTCACCGATGACGGCTCCCAGACCTCGCCGATGAGCATCGCGGCCGGATCGACGGCCCGTACCGCCGCGTGGAAGTCCCCGAGCCAGGCCAGCGTGTGCGGCGTGTTCGCCTGGACCTGACCGTCCTCCACGAGGTGACTGGCAGCGTCGAGTCGGAACCCGTCCACCCCTTTGCCCAGCCAATCGGCGGCGATCGAGTCGAGTTCCGCGGTCACGGCCGGGTTTGTCAGGTCGAGGTCTGGCATCTGGTCCGAGAAGAGACCGTAGTACCAGCGATCTCCGGCCTGGTGCCAGACGGGTTGGCCGTCAGGCCCCGCGTAGCCCGGGTCAGCGTCCGACCAGACGTACCAGGCGTCGTGTGTGGAGCCCGTCCGACGCGCATCCCGGAACCAGGGGTGGTCGATCGAGGTGTGGTTGAGCGGCAGGTCGACGATGACCTTGATGCCGCGTGCGTGGGCGGCATCGAGTAAGGCTCGGAGGTCGGCCTCCGTGCCGTAGTCAGCCTCGACGGCTCGATAGTCGGTCACGTCGTAGCCGTGGTAGCTGGCGGCCTCCATGATCGGCATCAGCCAGATCCCCGTGACGCCCAGGTCGTCGGTCGTCGCCGGGTCGCCGTCGTTGAGCTCATCGAGGCGGGCGGTCAGACCCCGCAGGTCGCCGATGCCATCGCCGTCGCTGTCCTGGAAGCTGCGTACGAAGACCTCGTAGAAGGTGCGGTCCAGCCACCAACCCGGGCCGTCCGGAGCATCGCTCGAGGTCGCGGACGGAGGACAGGCAGGCGCGGCCGTCGCCCTGTGGGCGTCATCCGCCGAGCCCGGGCTACTGGCGACAGGAGACGACGTCGGCGAGGTGGCCGCCGTGCAGGCGGCCACCAGCGCCGCGACCGCCACGGCCGCGGCCAGTCCGCCATGGAGCTGCCTCACCGGATGTATGGATGCAGGCGCTCGCGGGCGGGCAGTGGCTCGTCGACGATCGGCTCGATGCGTAGCTCGGGGTCGGCCGTCAGCCGACGCTCGTCGTCCGCGTCGCGGACGCCGGGCGACCCGCCACCGACCTCGGCGGCTCGAGGCGATGGCGACGGCGGCAGTGCCGCCGAGCGGCCGTCCGACCACTGCCGGACACCCCGCACCACGCCCGGCAGCATCGTGCCGCCGAACTCGGACGCGGCCCGATCGAGGAGGTGTGCCACGACCATGAACAGGCCGACCATGCTGCCCAGCACGATGGCGGCGGTGACGATGCCCCAGGGCAGGAACGGGAAGGGCATCGTCAGGCCGCCTGGCATCCCGGTCGCGTCGTCAGCCCTTGACGGCGCCGACGGCGAGGCCGGACGTGATGTACTTCTGGGCCAGCAGGTAGGCGATCGCCGGCGGGATGGCGAAGAGGATGGCGAAGGCGGCAAAGGCCGACCACGGCGTGCTCGCGAACTGCCCTTGCATGGCGGTCAACGCCATCGCCAGCGTGAAGTCCTCGGGCTTGGACAGGAACATCCAGGAGAAGTAGAACTCGGTCCAACCGGCCACGAAGCCGAGGAACGCGGTGACCGCTAGCGCCGGCACCGCCAGCGGCAGGATGACCCTCCAGAACGTCTGGTTGGTCGAGGCGCCGTCGACCGACGCGGCCTCCTCGAGATCCTTGGGTATCGTGTCCAGGTAGCCCTTCAGGTTCCAGATGGCGAAAGGCAGGAGGCCTGATATCACTGCCAGGCAGACGCCCATGATGGAGTCACGCAGGTTGAACTCCCCCAGCAGCGGCAGGCTCAGGTCGATCTGGTTGAGCAGCGTGAAGAGCGGCGCCAGGGTAGCCACCGCGGGCAGCATGAGCACCGCCAGGATGGCCAGCATCAAGAGCTCGCGCAGCCCGAAGTGGAGGCGCGAGAAGGCATAGGCGGCGAAGACCCCGATCATGACGCTGAAGAACGAGGTGCTCAGGGCGATCTTCAGGCTGTTGGCCGCCAGCTCGAGGAACGAGATGGGGTTGTTGGTGGGCTGAGCGATGACCTGGAAGTAGGACTCGATGGTGGCGCCAGCGGGGATCAGGTTCAGCCCGTCCGGGCGCGAGCGATTGAGCGGGTCGAGCGAGAGCGAGACGATCCACAGGATGGGGAACATGACCGTGAACAGGACGAGCAGGGTCAGGAACTGCAACAACAGCTGCCGACGGAGGGTCAGGCGACCGCGCTGACCCTTGTACTTCTTGCCGGTCAGTCCGACCCCGACACGGGTCGGCAGGGCTTCGGATGCATTCATCGCATGCTCACCCCAGGTCCGATTGTGCGGTCGCCTTGCCCAGCTTGCTGGTGACCAGGGTGATGCACAGGAGGATGAAGAACATGATCACGGAGAAGGCCGCTGCCACGCCGTACAGCTGTTGCTCGTTGACCAGGCGATAGGCCTGCGTGACGAGCAGCTCGGTCCGGCCGAACGGCCCGCCACCGGACATGAAGTAGGCCAGGAAGAAGAGGTTGAAGGTGATCACGAAGCCGTAGATGGCGTACGGGATCATGGCCGGCCGCAGGAAGACGAGGGTCACGTTCCGGAAGCGGGCCACGGGACCGGCGCCGTCCATCTCCGCCGCTTCATACAGCTCACCAGGGATGCTCTGGAGGGCTCCCGTCGCCACGACCGCGTTGAGCGGCCAGCCGAGCCAGGTATTGGTCACCAGCATGGCGAAGAAGGCCAGTGGCAGCGGGATGAAGGGGATGGGGTCCTCGACCTGGCGCAGCCAGTCGATGTGGAAGACGTCGGCCGGGATGCCCAGGAACCCGCCGAGCGCCTGGAGGACGAGGTTGATGGCGCCGCTCTGGGCGTCGTAGATGGTCACCCAGACAGTGGCCACGATGATCGGCGGGATGACCACCGGGATGATGAACAGGGCTCGATAGACACGCTTGAACCAGAGGCCCTTGGTGTTCAGCAGGAGGGCGATAGCCACGCCCAGGATGACGTGGATGACGACGTTGCTGAAGGCCCACACGAAGTTGTAGAGGATAAGGCGGACGAACTCGAAGTTGGGGATGGCCAGTGCGCTGGTCAGGACGTTGACGTAGTTGTCGAACCCGACCAGGTTCGGCGCCGCTGCGCCGACGCCGAGGTTCTCGATGCCGTAGTCCGTGAACGACATCCAGACCTGGTAGATGAGCGGATAGAGGGTGATGACGCCCATCACCAGGAGCGCCGGAAGGAGATAGAGGTAGGCCGTGCGGTTCGAACGCCCGCGGCCCCTGAGTCGCCCGACGAACGAGCGCCGCGTCGGTGCCGCGGTCGCCTCAGCGGTCATCGTCCCACCTCCCAGCTGTCCGAAAGGCGAAGGGGCGCCGGCGGATGCCGACGCCCCTTCCGTCGTCGCAGGTGACTAGGTTACCCGCTTACTTCTTGTTGGCGGTGTCCATGGCGGCGCAGGCCTTGGCGACGGCTGCTGTCGGGTCGGCGCCCTTGGTCAGGACCTCCGCCCAGGCATTGCCGAAGTTGCTCCAATAGTTGCCCATCTCGGCGATCTGCGGCCGAGGGACGCCCGTCGCGAAGGCGTCCGAGAACGACTTCACGAGTGGGTCGGCGATGGTCACGTTCTTGTTGGCCGGGACGTGGCCGGCCACGTCGACCTCGACCTGCTGCGAGGCCTGGTTGACCATCTGCTGGGCGACCGCGATGGCCAGGTCCTGGTTCTTCGAGGCGCTGTTGATGTACCAGCCGTCGATGCCGGTCATGGGGCCGGCAGGCGAGCCGCTGGGGCCCGCCGGCATGGGCGCGACGGCGACGGTCGGGCGAGCCGTCTTGTAGTCGCCGAGCGTCCAGTTGCCGGTCAGGATGGCATCGATCTTGCCGCTCTTGAAGGCGTCGTTGACGGTGTTGTAGGTCGGATCGACCAGCGCACCGGCATCCTTGAGCGCCTTGACATAGGCCATGGCATCGGCGACGCCGCTGTTGGCGGTCGCGGCGCACTTGCCGTTCTCGTCGAAGATCTTGCCACCGAAGGCCTGGTAGAAGCCCCAGCCGAAGTAGCCGTCGGGGGCGACGACACCGATCTTCGTGCCGGCCTTGGCAGCCGCCAGAAGGTCGTCGGTGGTCTTAGGAGGAGTCGGGAACTTGGCCGTGTCGTAGTACAGCTCGACGGCCTTGATCGACTCAGGGACGCCGTAGATCTTGCCGTCCACGGTCATGCCGTCGACCGAGACCTGGTTGGTGTTGGCCACGGTGTCGTCGATCTTGCCCGTCAGGTCAGAGATGACCTTGAGGCGGACGAGGTCGCCGAGGCTGTCGTTGGGGGCGATGAACATGTCCGGGCCGCGGCCGACCTTGGCCTCAGCCTGGTACTTCTGGAAGAGGTTGGCGAAGGGCACCTCGACGAACGAGACCTTCAGGTCGGGGTTCGCGTCAGTGATGGCCTTGAGATTCTGGGTAAAGGCCTTGAACTCGGCATTGCCGCCGGACGACCCGTAGGTCTCCCAAACGGTCAGCTTGCCGGCCAGGCCGGCCGGCGCGGCCGACTCCGATGAGGCGGGGGCCGATGCCGCCGGCGTGACGGCTGCGCCACTCGGCGAGGTGGAGGCGCCGGGGGCGCAGGCGGCCGCCACGATGGCGAGGCCCGCGACCAACCCGGCGTACCGGAGCTTGCGGTTCATGCTGTGGATCTCCTCCTACGAACGGATCTTCCGGCCGGCCTCCAAGCGGATGGCCATGCGACCGGCTTCACGGGTGAGCCGTGACCACGACTAGTGCTGGCTCACCTCCTGTGACCGGTTGATGGGCGGCGGTGCGGTCGACGCCCTCACGACGAGCCGTGTCTCCAGCCGACGACGCTCAGGCCGCTGTGGCTGGCCTTCGATCGCCGAGAGGAGGAGCCGCACGGCTTCCTCACCCTTTTGGCGCACCGGCTGGTGCACCGTCGTCAGGGGCGGATCGGTCAGCCGGGCGAGATCGAGGTCATCGTAGCCTACGACGCTGATGTCACGCGGTACAAGTCTTCGGAGATCGCGGATGGCGCGGATGGCGCCGATAGCCATGGCGTCGCTCATCGCGAGCACCGCTGTGGGCCGAAGACCGTCCGCCCACGCCTCCTGGAAGGCGGCCATGCCGCCGTCGACCGTGGCCGGGCCGACGAGCACCGCGGCCTCGGGCAGCGATGCCCCGGCCGCCTCGATGGCCGACCGATAGCCTCGCAGCCGACGGCTCATGACGCCGTCCGGATCGTCCCGTCCGGCCGCCATCGGCGGCTCGACGCCGATGACCAGGAAGTCACGATGGCCGAGGCGAAGAAGGTGCTCGGCGGCGGCGCACGCGCCGGCCTCGTCGTCGACCTCGACCGAGGGGTACTCGGCCAGGGCGCTCGAGTCGACGGTCACGATGGGCATGCCCGCCCGGCGGACGCCCTCGACCTCGGGGTGATCGGCCGGCAGGCCGACCGCCACGATGCCGTCGACCGTCGCCTGGCCGACGCCGTCGGTCAGCGACCCGTGGAGGGGCGAGATGAAGTTGAGCCCGTAGCCGGACTCCTCGGCCGCCAAGCCGACGCCCTCGCTGAAGGCGCTGAAGAAGGGGTTCGCGAAGATGACCGAGAGCGCCTGCGGGGTGAGCACGCCGATCGAACCGACCTTGCGGCGGGTGAGCGCGCGGGCGACCGGGTTGGGTCGGTAGCCAAGCTCGTCGGCGACCTCGCGGATGCGCACCGCGGTCGCCTCGCCGAGGCGGTCCGGGCTGTTGAAGGCGAACGAGACCGCGGTCTTGGAAACGCCCGCCACTTCCGCTACGTCCGAGATCGTCACTCGCCGGGTTCCTTGCTCCAAGGGGTCTTCCGCCTCGCCGTCGGGGTCGCTATGATGGTCGCCGCAAAAGCGGTTTAGCAAACCGGTTTAGCAGACCGTATCAGGTGCTCAGCCGGCCGTCAATGGTCGGGCCACACAAGATCCCGTCGACCGGCCGCCGCAGGCCGACAAGGAGAAGAACCAGCCGTATGGCCCCGCGGATCTCGCTCGCCCTCGTGCTCCACAACCACCAACCGGTGGGCAACTTCGGCTGGGTCATCGAGGACACCTTCCGGACCGCATACGAGCCGATGCTCGCCGCGCTCGAGCGGCACCCGGGCGTCAGGATCGGCCTGCACTACAGCGGTCCCCTCCTCGAGTGGCTGGTGGCGGAGCAGCCGCAGGCGGTCGAGCGCCTGGCGGCCCTCGCCGATCGCGGCCAGGTCGAGATCCTCGGCGGCGGCTGGACCGAACCGGTCCTTGCCTCGCTGCCCATCGCCGACCGCATCGCGCAGCTCCGACACATGGGCGACGAGCTCGCGGCGCGCTTCGGCCGGCGGCCACGCGGCGCCTGGCTCGCCGAGCGCGTCTGGGAGCCATCGCTGCCGGCCGACCTTGTGCGCGGCGGCTACGAGTGGACGATCCTAGACGACAACCACCTGCGCGCCGCTTCGGTCGCCGAGGACGCCATGTGGAGCACATTCACGACCGACGACCAGGGCGAGCGCCTGACCGTCTTCGGGACCGAGCAGGGCCTGCGCTACCGGATCCCATTCGGCGAGGTCGACGACCTGGTCGCCTATCTGCGCGATCACGCGACCGAGGACGGCCGTCGGGTCGGCATGATGGGTGACGACGGTGAGAAGTTCGGCGCCTGGCCGACGACCTACGAACACTGCTGGGGAGGCGGTCGATGGGTCGATCGCTGCTTCGAGGCCCTCGAAGCCAGCGCCGACTGGCTGACCACGACCACGCCTTCCGATTGGCTCGAACGGGAGCCGCCGGTCGGCCGCATCTACGTGCCCACGGCGTCCTACGTCGAGATGACCGAGTGGGCCCTGCCGGCCGACGAGTCGGGCGCGTTCCACGACGTGCTGGCGGCCGCCCAGGCGGACGGACGCCCGGAGGCGCGCTTCCTGCGCGGCGGCTTCTGGCGCAACTTCCAGGCACGCTACCGCGAGGTCAACGACCTGCACAAGCAGATGCTGCGCGTGTCGGCCAAGGTCGCCGCGATGCCCGACGGACCGCAGCGCGCGACGGCGGTCGACCACCTGCAGCGTGGTCAGTCCAACGACTGCTACTGGCACGGGCTCTTCGGCGGCATCTACATCGTGCACATGCGCATGGCCACGCTCCACCACCTGATCGCCGCGGAGGATCTGGCCGATAGCACGGCCCGCGCGTCGGGCGCCGATCCTGACGATGCCCGTGTCGGCGACTGGGACCTCGACGGTCGACCGGACGCCGTCCTGGCCTCGCCCGCGCAGCTCCTGACGGTCGACCTCGACGAAGGCGCGGGCATCTCGACATGGGACCTGCGGGCCAGCCGCGTCGCCCTGCTGGCCGCGATGCGACGACGACCGGAGGCGTATCACGCGCGGCTCATCGAGCGTGACGCCCGAGCCGCGGCGGCGGGCCACGACGGCGCGCAGGCGACCGACGGCGGCACCGTCTCCATCCACGACATCGTGGCGGTCAAGGAGCAAGGACTCGCGGCATACCTCCAGTACGACGGTCACGAGCGGCGCGGCGCCCTCGTCCGGATCCTCGAGCCGGGCCTCACGGCGGCGGCGCTGCGGACCGACGAAGGCATCGATAGGTTCGAAGTCGATTCGCCCTGGACGATGGAGCGCCTCGGCCAGGATCGCCTCGACGTTCGTCGCGAGGTCGAGGGCCTGAGCATCGAGCGTCGCCTGCGCATCGGCGGACCGCGGCTGGCACCGTGGTTGGAGGTCGAGGTCGACGTCGTCAATCGGAGGCCCGGACCCATCGACGCCGACCTCGCGATCGAGTGGAGCGTCTGTCTCAGCGGTGGCGGCGGCAACCCTGCTGCGTACTACGAGGTCGCCGCAGACGGCAGCACCGGATCCACAGCGGTCCGATCGCCTCATGATGGCGCCGACGATCTCGCGCTCGCCGACGGACTCGCCTTCGGCAACGACCACGACGGGGTGCGGATCGAGGTCACCGTCGAACCAGCGGCTCGGATGACCTGGTTCCCGATCGAGACCGTCTCGAATTCGGAGGGCGGCTTCGAGCGCGTCTATCAGGGCTCGTCGCTGCTCGCTCGCTGGCCGTTGGACCTCGCGGCCGGCGGATCGATCTCGGTCCGTCAGCGCTTCGCGGTCGCGGAGGCGCGTGACCTGGCTGTCGAGGCGACGGTCGCGGGGTGACGCTGCCGCGACTCGCCATCCATGGCCACTTCTACCAGCCATCGCGCGAGGACCCCTTCAGCAGTCTGACCCCGCCGGAGGCCGGCGCGGCCCCCTATCGCGACTGGAACGATCGCATCGCGGCCGAATGCTATGGACCGAACGCGGCGGCTGGCAACTTCGCCCGCATCGGCTTCGACCTCGGCCCCACGCTCGGCCGCTGGCTGCGTCGCGAGCGCCCGGAGACGCATGACGCCATCGCCGCCCAGGGTTCCGGTCATGGGGTCATGGCGCAGGCGTTCCACCATGCCATCCTGCCCCTGGCCGGTGCCCGCGATCGTCGAACGGAGATCCGCTGGGGCCTGCGTGACGCCGAGCTGCGCTTCGGACACCGACCGAGCGGCCTGTGGCTGCCGGAGACCGCCGTCGACCTGCTGACGCTGCGCATCGCGGCCGAGGCCGGCGTCCGCTACACCATCCTCGCGCCCTGGCAGGCGGCGACCAGCGGCCTCGATGCACGACGCCTGTACCGCGTCACGCTGGGGCCCGATCGGCACATGATCGTCGCCTTCTACGACGGCACACTCTCGGCGGCCGTGAGCTTCGAGCCGAGCGCGACCGCCGACGTGGCGCGGTTCGCCGAGCAGCGAGCGCGGCCATCGGCCGGTGAAGCGCTGCCGGATGGGCATGCCACGCTGACGCTGGTGGCGACCGATGGCGAGCTCTATGGGCACCACATGCCGTTCCGCGACCTGTTCCTCGAATTGCTGACCACGACACCGGGCGATCAGCTCGGGCTCGACGTGACGACCATCGGCGACGTGCTGGCCGATCCGCACCCGATGTCGCTCCCGCTCATGGCTATCCGGGACCAGACGAGCTGGTCGTGCCACCACGGCATCCTGCGCTGGAGCGGTGAGTGTCCGGACGCCGCCGACGGACGGTGGAAGCGGCCGTTGCGCCTGGCGCTCGAGCGCCTGGCGGCTGCTGTCGACGTCATCAGCGAGCGCGAGGCGGGCACCCTCGGCGTCGACATTTGGGCCGCGCGCGACAGCTGGGTCGATGTCGCCAGTGGCTACCTTGAGGAGGGCACCGCGATCGAACGGATCCTGGCCGCAGGCACGGGGCGTCGGGCCGCCGGCCACGCAGCGTCAGCGGATGCCGCCACGCGGCTGACGGTCATGCTCCGTGCCCAGACGTCGCGTCTTGCCATGTTCGCGTCCGACGCCTGGTTCTGGGACGATCCCGCCCGGATCGAGACGGCGCAGGCCATGCGGCTCGCGGCGCACGCAGCACGGCTCATCGACCAGCTGGCCGGCACGCGGCTCGAGGCCACCTTCGTAGCCGACCTCGCGGGGTTGCGTTCGCCGACGACCCGGCTCGACGGCGCCGAGCTGTATGGCCTGGCGCTCCAAGCCGTGGATCAGCCTCTGCCAGCCGGCTGACGCGACCCCTGGCGCCGGCGCGCTCGAAGACGGCCGCGCGGTGCGTCGCCGACGGTGCGGCTCAGTCGACCGATAGGAAGCGCCGCCATTCGAACTCGGGTCGATAGTCGAGGCCCGCGTAGAGCGCGCGAGCGGGCACGTTCTCGTGATCGACCGACAGCCAGACCAGCGAGGCTCCGAGCGCCAGACCGGCCCGGGTGACGATCGTGGTCAGGTAGGCGCCGAGCCCGCGCCGCCGCTGCTCGGGCACGACGCCCAGCCCATGGATCGCGGCCAGGCCGTCCTTGACGAGCAGACGCGCCGTGGCGACGGGGAGACCGGCATCGCGCACGAGGTACACCCGAATCAGGTCTTGCTCGAGGCTCGCCCTGAGGGCCGACCGGCGATCGCCCGCCTCGCGCTCGGAGATGCCGAAGATGCGGCGTTCGACCGCTTCGTACTCCTCGACGAGCGGCGCCGTGACCGCCACCAGCCGGAGCTCGCCTTCGAGGTGTGGGACAGCCGCGGCACGGCGCGTCCACATGACGACCTCATGGCCGATGGCGATCCAGCCCGCCCGTTCCAGGCGCGCGGCCAGGTCGGCGGGCGTGGCCAGGCCCGTCGATACCACGACGCATGGCGCCTCGCCGCCTACGGCCAGGCGCTCGGCGACGCGTGCTGCGCGGTCGCGCCAATCGTCGGCCGACCAGCGCAGGCAGGTGGCGTGGTTGAAGGCCGGCCCCCGGCCCGGCCAGGTGAGCAGCGTGGCGCCGAGGTCGGGCGCCTCGGAGCGCGTCGCGCCCGACAGCTCGACGAGGCGCGCCTGGGCTCGTTCGACACCCTCGGACTCGACGCGGGTCGGTGGGGCCGGCGCCTCGCTGCCCTTGTCGCTGCGAGCCCGCGCCGTCGGTGGCCGCTGGATCGGTGGCGGCTGGATCGGTGGTGGCTTGCCGCCACCCGCTGGATCGGTCACTGGCGCCAGTCGTGGATGACGACGCGCCGCGCACCGTCACCCCGTCGCATGGCCGCGAAGGCGCCATCGACGCCTTCCAGGTCGATGCGCTCCGTGATCAGGCGGTCGATGGGCAGGCGGCCCTCAAGGTGAAGTCGAGCGAGGCGCGGGAAGGCGATGGCTGGCACGGACGAACCGTAGTTGGAGCCGAGCAGCCGCTTGCCGTCTTCGACGAAGCGGTAGACGTCGATCCCGGCGCGTTCGCCCTGGGGCGGCATGCCGACCAGCGTGACGGTCCCGCCAGCCCGAGCCAGATCCACCGCCAGCTCGACCGTGGCCGGCCGCCCGATGCACTCGAAGACATGGTCGGCGCCGACCTCGCCGCCATAGCCCGCGCGCTCGAGCGTCGCACGCACAAGGGCCTGCGTGCCAGCCGGGTCGTCGGGCAACACGCGGATCGCTGCCTGCGTGCCCAGAGAGCGGGCCAGCTCGACCTTCTGGCGCTCGGTGTCGAGGGCGACGATGAAGCCGGCGGCCGCCAGAGCGGCACCCATGACCGCCGACAGCCCGACACCGCCGAGCCCGACCACGACGACCGACTCACCGGGCCGGACACGCGCCGTCTCGAGCACGGCGCCGACGCCCGTGGTCACGGCGCAGCCGATGAGCGCGGCCACTTCCGGTGGCGTCCGTGGATCGATGGGCACAGCCGCCTCGGCCGCCACGACCTGGACCGAACCGAAGGTGCCGATGCCACAGTAGGCGCCGATCGGCGCGCCGTCATCACGATGGACGCGCACGAGGTCTTCGCGCAGTCGGTGCCCGGCTGCCACCGGCCGCGCGCACTGCCATGCCTCGCCCCGCCGGCACGGCGGGCAGGTGCCACACGGGGCTGTCCATGCCAGCACCACGAGTGCGCCCGGCACGAGGTCGGGGAACCGTTCGGCGACGCCAGGGCCAAGGGCCGTCACCATGGCGGAGCCCTCGTGACCCAGGACGATGTCGGCCGGTCGGGCCCAATCGCCGTCGACGACGTGGAGGTCAGAGTGGCAGACGCCGCTGGCCAGCATCCGGACGGCGACCTCGCCGGGCCCTGGTGGATCGAGCGCCAGCGTCTCGATCGTCAAGGGCTGGCCCGCGCCATTGAAGACGAGGCCCCGGATGATCGTGGTCATCCGTGGTCCCGTGGCTGGCGCGTCATCGTATGGATCGGGACACCGTCGGCGACGGTCGTCGAGCGAGTCAGGCTGTACCCGCGACGTCGGTAGTAGGCGACGTTCAGCTCGGTGAAGGTCTCCAGGAAGCAGGGAAGACCGTCGCGATCGGCGGCGTCGTGCCCGACCTGCAGCAAGGCGCTGCCGACCCCGTGCCCCCGCGCCAGTCGGTCGACGCCGAGCAGCGCCAGGAACCAGTGAGGTGCGTCGATCGCCTCCGCTCGGAGCCGCTCGAAGTCGGTCAGCATCGTCAGCCATCGATCCGTGGCTGCGCGGCCGACGACCGACCGCGCAGCCGACAGGGTGCGGTCCTCGAACGCCTCGGACACCGACCCTGGGGCCAGCCAGATGGCGACTCCGGTCAGCCATCCCTGTTCGAGATGCGCCCACACGGAGCCGAGGGTCGCTGCGACGTCCAGCTCGAACAGGACGCGGTTGACATCCCAGCGTCGCGCCGGGTCGGGCTCCACGATGGCCGTGCCCGGATCGTCGATGAAGGCGCCCGTGAGCAATCGACCGGCTTCGGCCACCCCAGCCTCGGCGAGCAGGGCGAGCTCGATCATCCGCCGGCCGAGACCTCGTCCTCGAGGAGGATCCGTCGCACCCAATGGATCGGCGGGCTACCGTGCGAGATGACCGCTTCGAGGTGGGTACGCCGATCGAAGCCCGGCGTCTCGCGGAAGCCGCCGACGAGGGCAGGCTCAGGGATCGCATCGGAGCTGGCACCAGTCGCCGCGGCGGCCATGCGACGGGCTGCCAGCTCCAGGTCCCACATCTCGAGCGACCCGACGTAGTAGGTCGACAGCTGGGTGGATGAGAGTCGACCACGGAGGTACTTGGCGCGTGCTTCCTGCTCCTCCTGGAATGCACGATCGACCATCAGGGCCATCGCCGCCGCCTCGTCCATGCCGTCGGCATGGATGCCGATGTCCAGGAGCGTGTTCGCGATGCAGCGCAGGTAGTACTTCCAGTGCGCCAGCAGAAGCGCTGGATCATCGGCGCCATAGCCCACGTCCATCATGACCTGGGTCACGTAGACGGCCCAGCCCTCGGCGAACATGCCGCTCTGGAAGACAGCGCGCGCCAGCGACGGCGTCCGATTCGACCAGTCGAGCTGGAGATAGTGGCCCGGGATCGCCTCATGGACGCAGAGGATGCGGAGCATCCGGTCGTTCTCCTCGCGAAGGTACGACTCGAGACGCTCGGCCGGCCACGAGGCGTCCGGCGGCGTGACCCAGAATTCACTGACCAGGCCGCGATCGAGCGGCCCGGGCGGCGACAGGAAGGCGCCGCCGAACGGTCGCAGGAATTCCGGCGTCCAGGTGATGCGCAGCGGCGCATCGGGCAGCCCGACGAGCCCGGTCTGGCGCACGAAGGCCTCGATCGTGGCGGTCTCGCGTCGACAGAAGTCGAGCAGGTCGTCGGGCCCGGGATGGCGGGCGGCGACCGCCAGCCAGGTCTGGCGCACGATCTCATCCTCGTCGACCGGCATCGTCGCGCCGGGATGCAGCCCGGGCCAGAGCTCCGTCGCCACCCGCACGAGCTCGCCTCGGACCGCGTCGAAGTCGTGCTGCGCGCGAGCCCGGAGCGCCTCGACCGACAGATCGCTCGACAGTGAATGGCGCAGCTTGGCGGCGAACAGGTCGAAACCGAGCCGGCCCTCTCCGGCCGCCGCCGGTCGGACGACGGCCTCGAGATGCCAGCGAAAGGCATCGATCGCGGCCGAGACGTCGCTCCGCACCGCCTCGAGGCCCGCGAGGATGGCCGTCGCGTCGGGGCCGACCTGCCGGCGCGCCTCCTCGACGGCCTCGTCGACCAGCGACAGGACGCCGGGCAACTGCTCGATCGCGGTCTCGGTCTGGAGCAGGCCGATGGGCCGGCCGGGCAGCCCGGTCAGCGTCACCCGCGCCGCGTCGAGGACCTCGCCCACGCGGCGCGCGCGCCACAGGAACGCCGAGCCCCGATGCCGCCACGGAGCGAACTCGCGGGCCAGCAACCCATGCAGGCCGCTGCCAAGGACGAGGACATACGTCAGGGGATCGCACGCCTCATCCCGGAGAGTCGTGGCATCGAAGCGCAGCCCGTCGAGCGCCTCGAGCACGATGCCGCGATCGATGGCTTCATCCGCGGACAGCGCCTCGTTTGGCAGGCTCCGCAGCGCCGCATCGTGGCGCGCGAGCAGCTCGATACGCCCCAGGCGGCCAGCCTCGGACAGGTCGGGCCAGCGGTCGTCGTACGCGTGGTAGCCAGTGCCGGTGGCAAGCGTCGGCAACGCCGCGAACAGGTCGTCAAGGCACGCCTTTAGGCAGCGGTCGAACGGGCTGACCGGATCCGGTCGGGCATCGCTGGTCAGGTCGATGAACGGGAGCAGATCGGTCATGCATCCCTCGGTGGGCGAGGCGGGCAAGGCGCATCGTACCCGTCAGGGCAGGTTGTACGATGCCGACGTGAACCAGCTGCTGCGCCTGGCCGCCAACGCGATCGCCCTGGCCGTCGTCGTCCAGGTCGTGCCGGGGCTCTCGTGGAACGACCCGCAGCCGCTGACCATCGTCGTCACCGCGCTCATATTCGGCGTCATCAACAGCTTCATCAAACCGCTCCTGAAGCTCCTCAGCCTGCCCATCCGGATGCTCACCCTGGGGCTCTTCAGCTTCGTGATCAATGTCGCCCTGCTCTTCTTCCTGGCCTGGATCGGGCAGCAGATCGGGCGCGGCATCCTGCTCGCAGGCTGGCCCTCTGACGCCTTCTCGGCCGATGCCCTGGTGGCCGCCGCGCTCGGCGCACTGCTGCTGTCGATCATCTCGACCCTTTTCTCGTTCGTCATCCGCGACTAGGGGGCTGGTCCTGCAGCCCGCGCCGGCCGGCCTGACCGCCGCAGCCAGATCGGTCGCCCGCCGCTGGGGCACGCCGGCCTATCTCTACGACCTGCCCCGGCTGCGCGCCGATGCCGACGAGCTCAGCGCAGCCTTTCCGGACCCGTGGATCCGCCTCTATGCGCTCAAGGCCAACGGCCTGCCCGGGCTGATCTCAGAGTTGCCCGAGCGGGGCTACGGGGCCAATGCCGTGTCGAGCGGCGAGCTCGCGCTGGCGCGCCGGGCCGGGTTCCAGGTCGAGTCCATCGCCCTCGAAGGCATCGGCAAGACGCCCGCCGACCTCCGTCAGGCGGTCCGGCTGGCCGCCGCCGGCACGCCGTTGCGCTGGGTGGCGATCGAATCCGCGGACGAGGCGGGCGCGCTGGCGGCCGCGGTCGGTGCCGCCCGTCGCACGAGTGGCGCGGCCCAGGACCTGCGTCTTGACGCGCTCATCCGGCTCAATCCATCGGTGCGGCCGGAGACCATGCGCGGCCTGGCGGTCGGCGCCAGCGACTCGAAGTTCGGCGTGACGGACGAGGAGCTGGCCGCGGTCATCGAGGCCGGCGGCGGCCCGGACGGCCCACTGCGCTGGCGCGGGTTGCACGTGCACGTCGGGTCGCAGCTGGGCGCCGTCGATGCCTGGCGAACAGCATTCCGCATCGGCCTCGCCACACTGCGCCTGCATCGGGCACGGCTCGAGGACTTCGACACGCTCGATATCGGGTCTGGCTTCCCGGTCCTTGACGCCGCCTCGCCGACACCGGCCCACTTCGCGGCGGCGGCCGCCGAGGCGCTCTCGGAGCTGGCCGGCGACCGACCGCTGCGCCTGGCCGTCGAACCCGGGCGCGCCATCGTCGCGCGCGCCGGCTGGCTGCTTGCCCGTGTCCTCCACACGCGCGACCGGGAACGGCGGCGCATCGTCATCGATGCCGGCATGACCGAGCTCATCCGGCCGGCACTGTACGGGGCGCGGCACCCGATCATGGCCCTGACCAGTCTCGGGCGGCCGGTCGACGACGCCGTGCCCGTGGCGACCGTCGAGGTCGACGGACCGATCTGTGAGTCGACCGACGCACTCGGCTCAGCGCCACTGCCGCCGCTCCGTCGGGGTGACCTGGTCGTCATCGGTTGGGCCGGCGCGTACGCTTCGGCCATGGCCAGCAGCTACAACGGCCGGCCTCGCCCGCCGGAGATCACCTGGGATGGCGATCGCGTCCGTCTCCTGCGACGCCGAGGCTCCGTGAGCCTGCTGCCCTGACGGCTTCGCGATGACCGACCCGTCGACCGGCGGCACCGCGCAAGGCGATGACGCTCCCCAGGGCACAGACGCCCAGCCGACATCGGCCCCGCACAGCTGGGGGACCGCTCGCGAGCGAGGGTCCGAAGCGGCCCTCGTCCTGCCGCCCCTCCCGGTCGAGGCCTCGCTGCGCGCCGCCATGGACGACGTCGGGAGGGGCTTCTGGCCGCTGCTGCTCGTCGGCGCGGTCGGGTTCGTTCCGGTCTGGGCGGTCGTCGCCGTCCTGGGCGAGAGCGGGCTCGCGTCGGTCGTGCAATTCCTGACCATCGTTCCCAGCGCTGCCCTGCTGGCCGCAGCTGGCGCCATCCGCGCGGACCGCCGGGCGACGCTGGGCGGCAGCTATCGACACGCCATCGCGCGCCTGCTGGACTACTTCCTTGCCAGCCTCGTGGTCGGCGCCATCATCGTGATCATCGCGGTCGTGCCGGCCATCGTCATCGCTGTCACTGTCGCCCTGATCCTCGTCAGCGGATCCCAGGAGACGTCGGCCCTCGTCGGCGTCGTCGTGCTGATCACGCTCCTCACGCTCATCCCAGTGACCTACGTTGCCGGTCGTCTCGCGCTCATCGGCCCGCTCGTCATCGTCGAGGGCCTGGGGGTCGGCGAAGCGGTCGCCGTGGGCTGGCGCAGGACGCGACACCAGGTGCTCCGGCTGCTGGTGGTCTTCTTCATCGGCAGCATCCCCGGCTGGCTGATCGCCCTCGGTCTGGCGATGCTCGGCTTCGGCGTCTTCGGCATCGACGCCGTTGCCGGCGCCATCCTCGGCCTCGGCTATGCGGTCGCCATCCTCGTCGTCTCGTGCCTCAACGTGGTGACCTGGCAGCGCCTCGGCGGTTTGGCTCCGGACCGCCCGATGCTGGCCGCCACGTCAGCCGCGACAGCGAGCGCCGCGGCGCCGTCGAGCGGCACGGCGCCGTCGGACGTCGCGAGCCCGACCTCGACCCGCCGTTCCGACCGGGGGCCCCTGACGGCGATCCTGTTGATCGCCGCCGGCCTGGTCCTCGTCATCGCCGGCTCTGTGGCGGCGGTCGGCAAGGTCGGTGGCTGGATCGAGGCACTGGGGGGCCGGCACGAGGGTACGATCACCTACGGCGTGAACGGATTCGGATGCTTCCAGCTCGACCCGCGGTCCGAGTTCGATGCCGGCCAGGTCGTCCACCTGGTGGCGCCGTTGGCACGCTCGCTGCCAGCCGGTGAACGGGTCCAGTTCGAGGTCTATGCCGGCGGCGAGCTGATCGACCGTGGCTTCGAGGAGCCCTTCGCCGAGCGGACCGACTGTCTCTTCTTCGACCTCGACACGACCGACATCGAGCCCGGCGATTACACCTTCCGCTACCTCTGGGGCGCCGAGCTTCTGGCCGAAGGCACGTTCACGGTCCGGCCATGACTCGGCTGCGAGCATCATCCCGCGCTCGGCGATCGGTCGTCCTGCCCATCGCCCTGGGTTGGCTCCTGTTCACCGCGGGCTCGGTGCTCGCGGCCGGACCGCCGTTCCCGGAACCCGTGCCCGGAGTCGTGGTCTACGACGAGGCGGGGATCTTGTCCGACGCGACCGAGGCGGAGGCGACCCGCCTGATCGAGGCCATCGAGGTCCGGACCGGCGCCGAGATCGTCGTCTACACGCAGACCAAGCCGGGCGCCGACGCCGACGTAGCCGCCGCCGACGGCCAGGCGCTCGGCAACCAGTGGCGTGTCGGGCGGGAGGGCTTCGACGACGGCCTGGTCATCCTCTTCGACATGGAGACGAGCGGCGAGCATGGCGCCGTTCACCTGGAGCCTGGCGCGGGCTTCCGGGCCGCATACCTGAGCGAAGGCGAGAGCCAGGCCATCTTCGACAGCGTCATGCTGCCCCAGCTCCGTGAGGGCGACCTCGACGCGGCCATCTTGGGAGCCCTGAACGCGGTCGATGCCCAGGTCACTCCGGACGACGTCTGGAAGCTGGACGCCGCGCGGATCGGGAATGCCGCGCTCGGCCTCATCGTGGCGCCGATCGTGGCGCTCGGGCTGCTCGGCTTTCTGGCCATCCGCTGGTATCGATACGGACGCGACCCGGTTTACACCGACGACCCCTCCGTGCTCATGCCGGCGCCACCGCCGGGGCTCTCACCGGCCGGCGCGACGCTGCTCATGGCGGGACGATCGACGGTCCGGCAGTTCACGACGGCGATGGTCGACCTGGCCGCCCGCGGCGACATCGCCTTCCAGCCCGAGCCGGGCCTCCTGACCAGCAAGGTCTCGATCGCCCACGGGCAGGGCGACGACGACCCCGATCCCTATGTCGGTCTGGCTCGGCGCCGCCGGCTGGCCTTGCCCGAAGCGATGCTGCTGACGGCGGTCGGCAGCGCGCTCGACGATCACGACGGCGTGCTCGCACCTGACGAGATGCACGAGCTGCACAAGGCGAAGGGCCTCTACGACGACGCGCTCGAGCGCGAGATCGCCGACCGCGGGTGGTTCCGCGAGAAGCCATCCCGCGCGATCACCCGCTGGGCCGTGCTCGGGGGCATCGAGATCGCGCTGGCGGTCGCGGCCGTGGTCGTCGGCTGGAACGTGCCGATGTCGGGAGCCATCGTGCTCGGCATGGCGCTGGGCGTGGTGGGCGTGGTGACCGTGCTCGTGGCGACGGTCATGCCGGCCAGGACGATGGACGGCGCCCGCCTCTACGCCTGGCTGTCGGCCTACCGACGGACGCTCCAGAAGACCCTCGCCGCAGCGCAGTCGATGAACGATGTCGTCGCCTCGCGGGCCGTGCCCTGGCTCGAGACGCCGGACCAGGCCATGGTCTGGGGCGTCGCGTTCGGTCTTCACGAGGAGGTCGAGGAGGTCCTCGTCAGGAGCGCGAGCGCCGAGCAGACGGGCCAGGCGATGCGCGGGACGGGGCTGTGGTTGCCCGGTTGGTATGGCGGCGGCGCCGTCGGATCGGGCGCGGGCGGGCCGGGCGGCGGCCTCTTCTCGTCCTCGGCGGTGCCCTCGTTCGCGGGCATGTTCGCCGCCCTGGGCTCGGTCGGTACGGGCGCCGTCGCGAGCTCGAGCGGCGGCTCGGGTGGCTTCGGTGGCGGCGGCGGCTTCGGAGGTGGTGGCGGCGGCGGGACCTTCTAAGCCGGAGGACGGTGAGGGTTCCGGCTAGACTTCGGGCATGGGAGCGGTCGAGACCATGGAGCTCTTCTTCGAACGCCTCAACGGCGATGACCGACAGGGGGCCGTCTCGCTCATGGACGAGACCGCCGAGATGGTCATCCACGTCGGCGACAGCGCGCAGAAGCTGCGCGGCGTCGAGCGCGTCGGCGGCTGGTTCCTGCGTGCCGACCGCGGCCTGCGGATGATCCCAGGCGACGTTCGCGATACGGGCACGACCTACGAAGCCGACCTGCTCGTCGTTCGTCCCGGCGTCCAGAGCCAGCACATCGACGCCACCTTCCGCGTCGAGGCCGGCAAGATAACGGCCATCAACTTCACGCCGCGTCGCTGACGCCATGTCCGGCCCCGATCAGCAGGCGCGGACCGAGGTCACGACCGACGAGCGTGCGTTGCACGAGGCCGGCACCGACCAGCAAGCGCGACTCCGGTTCGATGCCTCGCTGCCCGATCACGCCGCCCGCAACCGCGCCTGGTGGGATGCCGACAGCGAACGCTATCAGGCGGTGCAGGGTCAGCAGCTGCGCGATGCTGGCGGGTCCGCCTGGGGTGTCTGGCAGATCCCCGAAGCGGAGCTTCGCATCCTTGGCGATGTCGCCGGCCTGACGACGGTCGAGCTCGGCTGTGGGGCGGCCCAGTGGTCCATCGCCCTGGCCCGGGCCGGCGCGACCGCCATCGGCGTCGACCTGTCCGAGGCGCAGCTGCGCGTCGCCTGGGCCGCCGCCTACGAGGCCGGCGTCAGTGTCCGGTTGATCCATGCTTCGGCGGAGGCGTTGCCGCTACCCGATGCCTCGGCCGACATCGCATTCTGCGACTGGGGCGCCTCGCGCTTCGCCGACCCCGATGCCTGGCTGCCCGAGGCTGCGCGCATCCTGCGACCCGGCGGGCTGCTCGCCTTCTCGACGGCGACGCCGTTGCTCGACCTGTGCTGGGCCACCGGCGCCGACGCGCCGACCGAGTCGCTCGTGGTCGACGCGTTCGGGCTCGATCGCGTCGTAGACGATGAGACGACCGAGTTCCAGCGCATGAATGGGGCCTGGATCGCGCTGTTCCGTCGCCAGGGGCTCCTGGTCGAGGACCTCATCGAGCTCCGGGCGCCGGCCGAGTCGACGTCGAGCTATTGGGACGATGTCGCCCACGCCTGGGCTCGGCGCTGGCCGGCAGAGCAGATCTGGCGCCTGCGCCGCGAGGGCTGACCAGCGCGGGCAGAGCCGGCGTGTCGCACACCACCCCACCCGCGCTACGGAGCCGCCGCCCCGCAGGCCTCAGGTGCGCCGCCAAGCTGACCGGCGTCAGGGGCTCGGCGAGACCTCGTCGCTGGGAACGGCGTCCTGGCTCGGCGCGGCCGTCACCGGGGCCGGGATCGTCAGCTGGTCGCCGACCTTGATCTTGTTGGGGTTCTTGACCTGCGGGTTGGCCGCCAGCAGATCCTCAGGTGTGACGTTGAACTTCTTGGCGATCTTCGAGATCGTGTCACCGGCCACGATGGTGTAGGTCTCCGGCGTGGCGACCGGCTCGGGCGTGATCGGTGCCTCGCTGGCCACGCTCGGCTGAGGTGTCGGCGTGGGGGTCGCCGTGGGGCCGGCGACGATGCTTGGCAGCAAGAAGAGGAGCAGGGCTGCGGCCAGCACGGCGACCGCACCGAGGGCGATGGTCGGAACACGCGGCATGCCGACCCTGGTGCGCAGCGTCGGGTATGCCTCGAAGCGGCGCGGCGTCTCCCAGGCCGGGGCAGCGGCATCGATGCGCGCCGGACGACGCAGGCTGCGTGACGCCGGGCGGGCCTGGCCGACGCTCGATCGCGGTCGAGCGCTGGTGCCGCCGGCCGCCGCGCCGTCTGTCGCGTCTGGCGCCGAGGTCGATGTTCGCGTCGCGCTGGTCGCCGCCGGTGCCGACGGTCGGCCAGTCAGGAAGGCGGGTACGTCGCCGGCATCGAGGTCGGCTTCCGGCCCGCTGCCCGCTGGCGGTCGGACGAGGGAGGCAAGCTCGTCGTCCGTACCGGTCATCGTCGACGCCGACCACGTTGGCGGTGCCGCCCATTCGGGTGCCCTGGACGCCGCACGCATCTGCTCGTCCGCCGCGCGTCCGGCTCCCGCGGCGCCGACGGCGGGGCGGCTGTCGTCCGTGACCAGGCCCGCTGCCGGGTCGGGCATCTGCGGCATCGGCGCCACCGGCACCTCGCGGACGGGTCGGGACGCCAGCTCGTGGCGATCGTCCGACTGCCGGGCTGCCGTGCGTTGAGCCCAGGCGCGGAATGTCGGACAGGCCGAAAAGCCCGAGGACAGGCAGTAGGTGGACTGATGTGAGATGGCCCTTGGTGCCGGGGCCGGCTCGGCGTAGCAGCGGTGTCGGCGATCGGGTTCGATGCTCCGGCGTGCCCGGTCGTGCTCGAAGGCGACGAAGGGGCAGGCAAGGGGGCCCACGTCGGCGATCGGGCGCTCGCTCATCCCGGCGATGATACCCGCGGAGCGACCGGCTGCGACCGGCGGCCGTTCGTGGCACGATTGACCGAGGCTCCACGTGCCACGAGCCCAAGCCGAGGTGACCCATGCTCCGCGACCGCATCGTGACCGCCCTCGCCCCTCGCCGGACCGTACACGCTCACTGCGACGTGCCCTGCGGCATCTACGATCCGCACGGCGCGGAGCTCGCAGCCAAGACTGTCAGCCGGATGGTCGTCCTGATCACCGAGAACCAGGGCGACGACCTCGAGCAGCGCAACAAGCTCATCCGTTCGGTCAAGGTCAAAGAGGAGCACGCCGAGCTCTGCAAGCGCGAGCTGCAGGTGCTCTGGAGCGACTACTTCAAGCCCGAGCACCTCGACGCGCACCCGGACCTCCACGACCGCTTCTGGAAGGCCCTCAAGCAGGCCGGCAAGTGCAAGCAATCGGTCGATGCCGCGGCGGCCGCCGAGCTCGAGGCCCAAGTCGCGGGGATCGCCGACATCTTCTGGCAGACCAAGGGCGGTCGACCCTCCTGAGGCGCGTCCTCGCCGGCCTCCGGGTCGGCCTCATCCTGGCCGCCCTGGGAACGGCCCTGACGCCCGGCGTCCACTATCTGGCCCGCTCGTGGCGGGCACGGGTCGCGGTCACCGGGGGCAGCATGGCGCCGACCATCCGGGCCGGCGACTGGCTGCTGGTCGACCCCTCGGCCTACCTCCGTCGATCGCCGCGGCCGGGGCAGCTCGTGGTGGCCGTCGATCCCCGCGATCCAGCTCGCGAGCTGGTCAAGCGGGTGTCCGCCGTCGACCTCGATGGGCGACTGCTGCTGGCCGGCGATGCGCGCGGCGCATCGACGGATTCGCGTACCTTCGGCGCCGTCGACCCGACCGCCGTCCGCGGCCGGCCGTGGTTCCGTGTCAAGCCTCTGACGCGCCTCGGCCGGGTCGGCTGAAGGCGGGGCCAGCCGGTCGACGAGACCGGATGGGCAGCGCGTTGCCGCCTAAGCTCCGCTCCAGTCGGCGATCAGCCGACCCGCCTGTCGGATCATCTCCAAGTCGCGTGGCACGAACGTCTGCAGCACGAGCCGTTCGACACCGGCCGCCTCGAAGGCGACGATGGCGGTCCTGGCCTGGTCGGACGTGCCGATGACCCACCGCCCGCGCCGGCTGGCGAGCCACCCGGCACCCTCGTCGCGACCCATCCCGAACATCGTCAGCTGGGCCTCGATGCGCTCCGCGACCTCGGTCTCGCTGTCACCGATGAGCAGGCCGGTCATGGCCGACCGCACGATCGTCGCCGGGTCGCGTCCGATGGCGGCACAGGCCGCATCGAGCCGCGCGACCACGTCGCCGGCCGCTTCGGGGCTGGCCGAGGTCAGGTCGTACTCGTCGGCGTAGGTCGCCGCCAGGCGCAGGGCGCGAGGGCCGCCCGAGCCGCCCAGGATGAGATGTGGATGTCGTCGACCACCCGATGCCGCAGCTGGGCGCAGACGCCCGCCACGCACCTGCCAGAAGCGACCCGCGTAGGACCAGCCGTCAGCCTCGGTCCACAGGCCGTGGAGGATCGCCAGCCCCTCCTCGAGACGATCGAAGCGTTCGCCGAGAGCCGGGAACGGGATGCCCAGCTCGTCATGCTCCTGCTCGTTCCAGCCAGCGCCTAGGCCGACCTGCACGCGGCCGCCGCTCATCTCATCGGCCGTACCCACGATCTTGGCGAAGGTGCCCGGCAGACGGAAGGTGATGGGCGAGACGAGCACGCCGAGCCCGATGCGCTCGGTCTCGCGGGCGAGGCCGGCCACGACCGTCCAGGCGTCGGTCGTCGGCAAGCCGGCTTCACCGGGGAAGCTCGTGTAGTGATCGGAGCGCAGGAGCGTCTCGAAGCCGGCCGCCTCGGCCGTCCGCGCGACGGCCAGCTGCTCGAGGTACGAGAGCCCCTGCTGGGGCTCGATCATCAGCGCGAAGCGCATGCCGCCTCCCTTGCGCGGACTCGGTAGTACAGGTTGACAGGATAGTTCATGCGACTATAATCCTTCGTGTCATGGGAACTATCATCGCGCCTCGACCGACCGACGACCAGGTCGTCGTGCGCGGCATCATCGCCGACATCGGCGCCTCGATCGGCGAGCTCCGCTGCATCGGCAGCCAGCAGCTGGTGCGCGCTGGCGTGAGCATGAGTCATCTCCACGTGATGTGGATGCTCAAGCGACACGGCGAGCTGTCCATGGGCCGCCTGGCGGAGATGCTCGACGTCGGTCTCTCGAATGCCTCCGGTCTCATCGATCGCATGGCGGAGCGAGGTCTCGTCGAGCGCGTCCGGGTGCCGGACGACCGTCGTCTCGTACTCGTCGCCCTTTCCGATCACGGGCGCCAGATGCTCGACCACGCGGACGTGCTGCGCAGCGATCTGCTGGAGACGATCCTGCGTCGGCTCGAGCCCGCCCAGCTGCAGCGGGTGGCCGTCGCCCTGGCCGACATCCGGCAGGCCATGCGTGCCGCCACCGACGCCGGCGAGCTGCCAAGTGAGACGCACACCGACCACCACCCTGTCAGCGCCTCTACCTAACCCACTTCGCCCCGGCGTCCCCGCGCCCCAGCTTCTCGAAGGAGACCATTCTCGATGATGGAACACGCTCCGGACATCGACGGCCTCGCCGACGTCCCATCCCTGGCCGAGGATCCGGCCATGGGTCTGCCCCAGCGGCAGAAGATGGAGATCCTCTTCGCGGTCATGCTCGGGCTCTTCCTCGGTGCCCTCGACCAGACCATCGTCGGGCCGGCCCTGCCGACCATCGTCACGCAGCTGCATGGCAACGAGTACTACACCTGGGCCGTCACCATCTTCCTGCTGACCAGCACCATCAGCGTGCCCTTCTGGGGCAAGTTGTCCGATCTCTACGGGCGCAAGCCGATCTTCATGATCGGCATCAGCATCTTCCTGGTCGGTTCGGCACTCTCCGGCCTGAGCCAGGAGATGTGGCAGCTCATCCTCTTCCGCGGCATCCAGGGCATCGGAGCCGGCTCGATCTTTCCCGTCGCGCTGGCCGTCATCGGCGACATGTTCACGCCCCAGGAGCGCGGCAAGTACCAGGGCCTCTTCGGCGCCGTGTTCGGCATCGCCTTCGTCGTCGGCCCGCTCGTCGGCGGCTTCCTGACCGAGAACTTCAGCTGGCACTGGATCTTCTACGTCAACATCCCCATCGGGCTGGTCTCGCTGTACTTCATCTGGCGGCTGCTGCCGACGATCAAGAACCCGCGGGCGACACGCAGCTTCGACGTTCTCGGCGGTGTCATCTTCAGCATCGCCATCGCCTTCCTGCTCGTGGGCCTGACCAACAAGCAGTTCAGCGACTGGACCGACCCGAAGGTCGGCGGCTTCATCCTCATCGCCATCGTCGGCATCGTCTTCTTCATCCTCGCTGAGGCGCGGGCCAAGGAGCCGATCATCCCCCTCCGCCTCTTCCGCCTGCGCACCTACTCGACGTCGATGATCTCGACCTTCTTCGCCGCCTTCGCCTTCTTCGGCGCCGTCGTCTTCCTGCCGCGCTGGTTCCAGTTCGTGCACGGCTTCACCCCGACCGAGTCCGGCCTGGCGGCCCTGCCGCTGATGGCCGGCCTGATCTTCAGCTCGATCGTCTCGGGCCTCGTCGTCTCACGCACCGGCCGCTACAAGTGGCTGGTCGTCGGCGCCATCGTCCTGATGGCCATCTCGTCCGCGCTCATGACCCAGCTCACGTCGACCACGCCATTGCCCATGGTCTGGTTCTGGATGTTCCTCGCCGGCCTGGGCGTCGGTCCGACCTTCGCCGTCTTCACCATCATCGTCCAGAATGCCGTGCCCTTCCACGATCTCGGCGTGGCGACCTCGAACCTGACCTTCTTCCGCCAGATCGGTGGCTCGGTCTCGCTGGCCATCGTGGGCACCATCTTCGGGACCGCGTTCCAGGATGAACTGGTGCCATCGATCGCCGCGGCGGGCGTCCCGCAGCAGGTCGTCGACGGCTTCCAGCAGGCGAGCTCGAGTGGCGCCTTCGACGTCAATCAGCTGGCCGGCGCGGGCGCCGGCTTCGACCTCGGCAAGACGATCCTGGGTCAGATCCCGGCCGCCGCGCAATCCTTCGTGGCGCCGTTCATCAACGACATCGTCCAGGGCATCTACGCCGCCTTCAGCCTGGGCGTCGCGCAGACCTTCTACATCGCGGTCGTGGCCGCCATCATCGCCGCGGTCGCCGCGGCAGCGATGATCGAGCATCCATTACGGACGAGCGTGGCGCCCGCTCGGACCAGCAGCCCAGGCAGCCAGCCGTCCACGGCCACGTTGCCCGTCTCGACCGCGGAGTAGCGCAGCGCTCGAACGCGCGATACCGTCCGATCCATCCGAGCAGCCGAACGCCCGGCCCCCAGGGCCGGGCGTTCTCATGTCGGGGCTGAGAGCGCTGCCGACGAGCCATGAGCGGCCAGCTAGCTGTTGGCGACGCCCCCGTCGGCGGCCGGCACGGGTCGTCGGCCGATACCGAGCCGCCGAGCGACGACCAGGACCAGGCCGAAGATCACGAGGCCGACGAGCAGCAGCGGCAGGCCGACGATGCCCAGCCAGATGCCCGCGGTCAGGACGCTCTGTCCGAGCTGGACGAGCTGGGCCAGTGCCTCATCGACGATGGTCGCCGGATCCCAGGCGCCCTGGACGGTGGCTACGGCGACGACTGGCATCGACCAGCCGACGGTGAGCGTCCCGTAGCTCGCCTGATCGCGGAGATGATCGCGCTCAGCGGTCAGCTGCTCGATCTCGCCACGCACGGTCGTCAGCTGCGACTGGACCTCGAGGATGTCGGGGATCTTGGTCGCCTGCGCCATGATCGCCTGGAGCGAGTGCTCGGTGACGCGCAGGTTCTCGATGCGGGCGTCGAGGTCGACGACGGCGGTGGTGACCTCGACGGCCTGGGTCTGCTCGTTGACGACCTTCGTGCCCAGCGCCTTGAGGGCCGCCAGGGCGTCGTCCCAGCGATCGGACGGGATGCGGTAGGTGATCGAGGCATAGGGCTGATCGCCGTCGGTCGCCATCTGCGATCCGCTGACGTAGCCGCCCAGGCCGGTGATCGCCGTGTGCGCCTTGGCCAGCGCGGCGTCGAAGTCGGCGACCTCGATGCCCAGCGAACCGGTGCGCACGATGAGCGCGTCGTCACGCTGGCCGATCGCCTGACCGTTCTCGTCGACGACGGCCACAGGCCCGGCCGAGGCGGCCGGCAGCGCGCCTTCGCCGCCACCCTTGGAAGCGTCGCGGCCCGCGTTACCGCCGATGGCCGAGCCGACGGTGTCGAGAGGCGGTGCAGCGCCGGCCGACGCGCACGCGCCGACGACAAGCAGCACGATGGCGAACGCGAGGATGATCTGGGGCGGTCGACGCGTCGACCGGGACTTGACTGACATCTGTCACCTCCCGAAGCGGCCACCCCACGCATGTCGGGTCGTTCCGCTTCGCGTCTGGCGCGCAGACGTGGGACCGATGGGCGAGGTTCCCGAAGTCGGCACGTGAGGATTCGCCGGCAGTGGCTACCATCGACGGGTCATGACCGACGAGGCGACGATCCAGCCCATCCCGCGCGGCCTGCAGGCAGCGGGTACAGCGAACGCGCCCTTCGAGCCGGTCCTGGCACTGGCCAAGCTGCCCGCCGGAACGCTGCACCGAGTGACGCGCGGCGACCTGGACGTCCTCCTGGCACACACCAGCCTCGGCCTCGTGGCGACCGACGATCGCTGTCCGCACATGTCCGCGCCGCTCTCCCAAGGGCGACTGGAGGGCTGCGTCGTCGATTGTCCCTTGCACAGCGGACGGTTCGACCTGGCGAGCGGCGACGTGGTCCAGTTCCCAAGCACCGGTGGCCTGGACGTCGATGACACCTACCATCCCACCTGGCAGACGCCGGGCAGCCCACCGAAACCCGAGCCGACCGACGCCAAGGCCATGGCGCGCGCGGCGACCCGGGTCCGGAGGCTGCGCTTCTACCCCCTCCGCGTGCGCGACGGCGTGATCGAGATCGGCCTGCCCAGACCTTGACCGGCGACCCTCGGAACTGCCTTGGTCCGGTGCGCTCCGGGGCGGTGCGGTTGACCGAAGGGTGCCCCGGCCTCAGAATGCCCGGCTATGCACCGCCGCTTGGCGGCCTGGGTCTGTGCCCTCACCCTGGCTGCGATCGCGGTGGCTCTCCCGTCCTCAGCACCGACGGTCGAAGCTGCCACCGCGTGTACGAATTGGAAGAGTACCTACACCCCGCCCACGACCATCCGGGTCCTGCGCTCGTACGGCGCAGCGTCCGGCTCGGTCCAGGTCGTCCCATTCCGGGATTACGTCGAGAACGTCCTGGCCTGGGAGTGGCCGGAGACGTATCCGACCCAGGCCCTGCGCGCCGGCGCCGTGGCGGTCAAGCAGTACGGCTGGTATTACGCGCGCACGTGGCGAGGCGGCAAGACAAGCAGCGGCGCCTGCTACGACGTCAAGGACACCTCGGTCGACCAGATCTATCGTCCTGAGACCCGCAGCGCGGGGTCGAACCAGCTCAAGGCGGTCGAGATGACCTGGAACCTGAGCATCCGACGAACGCGCGGCGGGACGCCGGGGACCTTCATCCTGACGGGCTATCTGCCCGGCTCCGTGGCCACCTGCGGAGCGGAGAAGAATGGCTACCGTCTCTACCAGAAGGGCGTCAAGGCGTGTGCCAACGACGGCCTGACGTATGAGCAGATCGCTCGCATCTATTACGGCAAGACGCTCCAGCTCACCGACCCCGGGCGCCACAACATCGCGGGCTCGCCCAATGGTCCCGGCGATTCCGGGGCCGTCGTGCCCGACACCGGCGACATCGATGTCCACGTCCTGCAATCGAGCGGCACTGCCTTCGTGGTCGGCGCCTCGCCTGACACTCAGCCGACCGACGACAGCGCGACCCTCGCTCGCATCTCCGCCGACCTCGACGGCGACGGTTTCGACGAGCTGATCAGCCTCATCGCCGATGGGCCGACGAGCCAGCACATCGAGGTTCGAAAGCCGAACGGCTTGACCTATGGCGCGGTCGATGCCGGGCTCGCCTGGGACTCCGTGACTGCGGGCGTGACCTTCGCGAGCGAACGCGATGGTGCGCCCGGTATCCGGCTCGTCGCCGGCGACTTCGACAACGACTACGACGAAGACCTCGCTCTCGTCGTGACCGGCGATGAACCCGCCGCCGGGTCGATCGAGCTGCTGCGTTCCTCCAAGACGTCCTTCAAGCCGCTCGTCGAGACGTATGCCGGGGTCTTCGACCCAGGCACATCGCGGGCATTCGCGGGGGACGCCACCGGAGACGGCCGGGCCGACATCCTGCTCGAGACGCCGGGCGCGGACGGCCTGGCCTTCCGCGTCATGGCCACGACGGCGACCGACTGGTTGCTCGCCGATCCCGTGACCTGGTATACGGCCGCCGGCCTGACGATGGACGCCACGAGGTCGGTGCTGGCCGATGTCGATCGCAACGGACGGGATGACTTCGTGCTGGC
The DNA here is from genome assembly GCA_963833535.1 of uncultured Chloroflexia bacterium. Classification (GTDB taxonomy): domain Bacteria; phylum Chloroflexota; class Limnocylindria; order Limnocylindrales; family CSP1-4; genus CSP1-4. Next base: position 43,285 of record CAWHYC010000009.1, read on the forward strand.
CCTGTCATCCGGGTCGAAGACGGTCTATCGAGGCCTTCGGTCGACCGGCTCCACGTTCAACGTCATCGATCTCTACGCGTCATCCATCGTCATCGATCGCATCAAGCTCGCCACCAGCGACGTCGACCATGATGGCCGCGGCGACATGGTCGTCTTCGCAAGCCTGGCCGACGGCTCATCCGGGACACGGGTCTACGTCTACCGATCGAGAGGCTCGTCGCTGGCCCGCGCCGAGCTGTGGCGCGAGGACCTGGGACTCGATTGGCAGAAGGTCGAGCCGTATTGATCCCGGCTCCCGAGCCGAGATGATCCGTTCGATGCGGCTGCGGCTGATCATCGGCGTGGTGCTGATCGCGGTCGGCGTCGTCTGGGTCGGCCAGGGACTCGGTGCCATCCCGGGCAGCATCATGAGCGGCGATCCCTTCTGGGCCGCTGCCGGCGGCGTGGCGCTCGTGGTCGGCGTGGTCTTCGTCGTCGGCGCCCTGCGGCGCCCGCGCAGCTAGGCCGGATCGACCGCCAGCAGCCGTTTCCAGGCCGTCTCGTCGACGCCGGCCGCAAAGGCGTCGCCGCGGCGCACGAGCGGCAGTCGCAGCAGGCGCTGATCGTCAAGGAGTCGCCGCAACAGGTCCGCGTCGTCCATCTGCAACCAGGCCAGCCCAAGCTCCTGGAACCGCTTGCCCTCGCGGTCGACGAGCGAGCCAGCGCCCAGTCGTTCAGCGAAGCGCCGAAGCTCCGTCGTTGCCATCGGCCGCACGGCAAGGTCGACGAAGGCGATGGCCGTCCGGCGCTCCTTGAAGTAGCGCTCCGCCCGTCGCGTCTCGCGCGAGTCCTTGCGCCCAAAGACCTGGACCGGCGTGTCGATCATGCCGATCAAGCCTCCGGTGCCGCCAGCGTCAGGAGACGGCGTGGGTTGTCGACGATCAGCGTGCGCACGATGGCGTCGTCGACGCCCATCGCCTGGAGACGCGGCAAGAAGGTCTGGCCGAGATAGGTGAAGCCGTGGCCACCGTAGTCGGTCATCTGGCTGTCGTGACATACGTCCTGGCTGAGCAGGATGCGCTCGGTGTGGCCGGCTTCGAGGAGGCCGAGCAGGAGTCGCAGCAGACGTGGCTCGCCGTGGCGCTCGACCGGCGTGAAGTCCATGCCCAGGAAGTCGAATTCGACGTTCGCACCGCGCCCGACGATGGCTGCGTGGTAGTCGGCGTCGGGATAGGAGTCGGCGTGGCCGACGACGACTCGGGCCGGATCGAGCCCCTCCTCCTCGAAGATCCGCAGCTGAGCAAGCCCGACGTCAGACATCACGGCGTGGGTCGTGACCGCCAGGCCTGTCCTGCGCGCCGCGCGTGCCGCCGCGCGGTGGACGCGCTCCTCCTCGCCGGTCAGCCATGGCTTGTCGGTGCCGATCTCGCCGATGATGCCCGGCCGCACGCCGGTGCCGCGGACGCCCTCACGGAACTCGCCCACGAGCTCGTCAGCCAGGTCGTCGACGGTGCGCTGCGCGATGCGCGCCTCGGCGGGGTAGTAGGCCTGGCGGTACCAGCCGCAGCCCATCACGAGGTGCAGGCCGCTCGCCGTAGCCAGGCGCGCGAGGCGCGCCGGGTCGCGCCCGATGGCATCGAGTGAGACGTCCACCAGGCAGCTGCCGCCGACCGCCGTGAAGCGGGCGAGCTCGGCCGTCATGAGATCTTCGTCGCCGGTCAGCTGCCAATAATCCCAGCGGTTCGGGATCTGCCACAGGACGCAGCGGGTGTGCTCGTGGGGCAGGGTCACTCCGAGTGCTTCTGCCGGGACGCGCCCGAGGACCGTCTGGATCTCGCCCATCACGCCGCCTCGCGCATCAAGCGGCCCCGCTCACGAGGCGTCCATCCTGGTAGACGGCCGTCACGCGCGCGGCCAGGTCGCTGTAGTCGAAGGGGTCGCCATCGACAACGACCAGGTCGGCGCGCTTGCCTGGCTCGATGGTGCCCTGATCGTCGCCCACGCCCACCAGCTCGGCGGCGCTGCGCGTGGTCGCCAGCATCGCCTGCAACGGGCTCATGCCGCACTCGACCATGAGGGCAAGCTCGCGCAGGTTCTGACCGTGGGCCGTGACACCAGAGTCAGTGCCCATGGCGACCTTGACGCCAGCGCCGATGGCGCGTCGGACGGCGGCTCGGTGGATGTCGATGACCTCTGTCGCCTTGCGCACGCTGGCAGCGGGGATCGCGGCGCCCGCGGCGACCGCGTCGAGGACGCCCTGTGGCGCGAGGAGGGTCGGTACCAGCCAGGTCCCGCGCTCGAGCATCATCTCGATGGCCTCGTCGTCGAGGAAGATGCCGTGCTCGATGCTGCGGATGCCGGCCCGCACGGCGGCCTTGATGCCCGGCGCCCCCTGCGCATGCGCCATGACGGGGATGCCAGCCGCCGTCGCCTCCTCGACGAGGACAGCCAGCTCCGCGTCCCGAAAGTGGCCGTGGCGCGGGTCGTCTCGCGGTGAAAGGACGCCACCTGAGGTGCAGACCTTGATCTGGTCTGCGCCGGCGCGGATGATCTCGCGCACCCGACGACGCATCTCGTCGGGGCCGTTGACGATGCCCGAAGGCATGCCCGGCCAGCTGAGCGGCGAGATGTCGTAGCCGGATGGGAGCCAGCCGTCCGCGTGTCCGCCGGACTGCGAAAGGATGGTCGTCGCGATGTGCAGGCGCGGTCCGGCGATCAGTCCGTCGGCGACCGCCATCTTGACGCCCAGGTCGGCAAAGCCGGCATCGCGCACGGTCGTGATGCCACACGCCAGGGTCGCCCGGAGGTTCTGGATGGCGACGTAGAACCAGTACGAGAAGGGCGTCTCCAGCTCCCGGTTGGTGTCCAGGCGGTCGGGGCTGACGGTGACGTGGGTGTGGCAATCGAACATGCCGGGCAGGAGGGCGCGCCCAGTCAGCTCGACCGCCTGGTCACCGTCAAGGCCCCGGCCGACATCGACGATGCGTCCGTCCTCGACCACCACGTCCGAGGTGGCGAGCGTGAGGCTGCCGTCGAAGACGCGCCCACCCCTGAAGACCGTCCGAGCCATCGATCACCTCCCACCGCGCATCTTCGCCGACTGGGAGCATCAGCGTGGCGTCCGAGACGTTCTGGTCGAAACGTACGGCTCAGTACCGGCCTAGGTCATCGAGGCGATCCACGTCACGGCGCCAGGCGCCGTCCGGATCGACGCGTCGCCAGGTCCGCTCGGGCACGATCACGGGATCGAGGTCGGCGATCAGCGCCCGAAGGCTGCGCCGATCGGACATCAGGCGGGCCCGAGCGGCCTCCGATGCCGGCGATCGACGCAGCACGGCGGGCAGGGGTCGCGGTCGGTCGTGCTCGGCGAGGACGGCGGCGCCGGCTTCACGGATGGAGTCGATCAGCAGGCGAAGCAACGCCGGCGTGAGGTCCGGCTGGTCGCCGCCGATCACCAGCACGAGCTCCGACCCGGCGGCCTCGAGTCCCGCCACGAGCCCAGCCAGCGGCCCGGCGTCGGCCAGCAGGTCACGCACGACCCGCACGGGCACCATCGCATCGGCGGGCAACGGCGGCTCGTCGGACGCGTCCTGCGCCACGACGACTATCACCTCATCGCACGACGCCGCCGCGGCAAGGACGGCGTGATGGAAGAGCGGCCGACCGCGCAGCTCGGCTCGCAGCTTGTCGGCCCCGCCGAAGCGCGACGACCGCCCGCCGGCGAGCACGAGACCGACGATGGTCGATGTGGGCTGCCGTGTCGCCCCCACAAGCTCGCCCACGGCTCAGGACGACAGCGTGTCGAGGAGGAGGTCGATCGATTCGAGCGTGAAGAGCGTGCGGTCCAGCTCGTCCATCCGGTACGCCATCCGGGCTCGGTCCTCGTCGGTCGTGGACGCGATACCGAGTCGAGCGTAGGTGTCGGCGATATGGCTCTGCACCGCGACCGCCAGCGCGAACGACTCGCGTCCGACGATGTGCGCCGGTCCCCCCGCGTCGTGATAGACGCGCAGGAAATCTCGCGCGGCCGGGGGCCCGGCGGCGAAGTCGAGGACCGCGTAGGCGAGCTCCTGCTCGTACGGCGCGGGCCCGGAATTCTCCCAGTCCATGATGACCGGCTGGCCAGCCATGTCGAGGAGGACGTTCTCGGGGTTGAAGTCGAGGTGGCAGCGCCGAAGCTCGGCGATCGGCAACCGGTCGAGGCGAGCCTCGGCCACGATCGCCTCGGCCGCCTCCGCGCCCGGCGCCAGGCGTTCGAATGCCTCCAGCCAGGGCGGCGCGGCCCTCCGCACAGCGTCGACCAGCGACGCCCAACCGTCGGCCCCCAGGGGCTCCGAGAACCAGGGGTCCATCGGCGCGTCTGCCGGTCGCTCGAGGCCATGGAGCCGAGCGAGCAGGGCGGCCGCGATCCCTGGTGCCGGCGCGCGGCGCGGCGCGGCAAGCTCGAGCCACGCATAGCCACGGAACGCGACCATCCGTCCACCTGGCCGCTCGAGCTCGAGGAGCACTCCGCCGTCTGGTCGGGTGATCGGCCGCGGCATCGGCAGACCGGCGTCGAGCGCAGCGCGCTGGAAGGTGACGTCGGCCTGGGCGGCCGCTTCATCAGACGCGTAGAACAGCTCCTTGACCGCGTATCGGCCTCGATCGGTGTCCAGCCGCCAGACCCGACCCATCTCGCCACGGGCGACGGGCTCGGCCGAGCCGCTCGGGCGCCCGAGCGCGAACCCATCGGCGATCCATCGCGCCTCCTCGTCGTCCAGGGCCACGACGAGGCGGTCCAGCGTGCCTATCGTTCGCCGCCGAGGGCGGCGCGGATGGCCTCGGCCTGTCGGTCGAGCTCGGCCCGAGACGGCGGCGGCGCCCGCCACGCCTTGGCGTCGACCCCGAAGCCGTCGCCGGTCGTGCGCGGGATGACGTGCACGTGCAGATGTGCGACCTCCTGGCCTGCGACCTCACCGTCGGCGACCCAGAGGTTGATGCCATCGGCCGGCAGCTCGCTCGCTCGCAACGCACCGGCGAGTCGTCGCGCGATGCGCATCACGTGTGCCCACGTCTCGACCGGGGTGTCCGCGAGTCGCTCGTGATGCCGGTTCGGGACGACCAGCAGGTGCCCCGGCGTGACCGGCCGGATGTCGAGGAAGGCGGTCGCCGTCGCGCCGCGATGCACGATGCTGGCAGGGATCTCGCCGGCGATGATGCGACAGAAGATGCAGTCGGTCTCCGGCTCTGCCATCAGGCTACTCGGCGCGCGGCCGCTCTTGGACGAACTGGAAGCCGAAGCGACCCTTGACGCACAGATGGCCGTTGGTGGTCGAGACGTCGAGGGGCGAGGTGACCTTGACGATCTCGTCGTCCTGGACATGGAGCGTCAACGTGCAGCCGACGCCGCAATAGGGGCAGATGGTGTCGGTCAGCGTCTGTGACGATGCATCCCACGTGCCCGCCGCGCGCATCTCGTGCTCACTCCGGAACATGAGCGCCCCGGTCGGGCAGACCCCGATGCAGTTGCCGCAGTAGACGCACGCGGAATCGGGCAGGCCGACGTTCCACTCGGTCGAGATCCGGGCATCGAAGCCACGGCCGGCGACGCCGATGGCGAACGTGTTCTGGGCATCGACCCCGCAGGCCTCCACGCACTTGTAGCAGAGGATGCACTTGGCGTAGTCGCGCACGTAGAGCTCGTTGTCGACCTTGACCGGCTGCGCCACGGTGGCTGCCAGGTGGCCGTCTGGTGCCTCGTGCTCACCGGGCAGATGCGCGTCCCGTGCGCCGGCCGCGGCAGGCTCCGCCGGTGAGCCGAAGCGGTCCGGGTCGGCGCCGTAGCGCGCCATGTAGCCCTCGACCTCGGGGGCGGTCGACAGGTCGACCGAGGAGCCGAGCAGCTCGAGCACCAGCTTGCGGCTGGTGCGCACGCGCTCGGAATCGGTGGCGACCTTCATGCCCGCCTCGACCTTGCGTGAGCATGCCGGCGCCAGCACGCGCGCGCCTTCGAGCTCGACGACGCAGACGCGGCAGACGTTGACCGGCGTCAGGTTCTCGAGGTAGCAGAGCGTCGGCGTCTCGATGCCTTCGGCGCGACAGGCGTCGAGGATCGTCGAGCCCTCGGCTGCGGTGACCGGCCGGCCGTCGATCTCGAGCTCGATCTGAGCTGGCACGGGCCGATCGGGCGCCGATGGGACGGTCGTCGGGCGCGGGGCCGGCCGGAACCAGATCGGGTCGGCGGTCATGGTCGGACGTCGCTCATCGGGCGACCGCCGCGAACGTGTCGAGGTTCTTGAACGCGCTGCCGATGGCCGCTGCGGCCGTCTGACCGAGCCCGCAGATGGACGCGTCGCGCATGGCCTGGGCGATCTCGTTGAAGAGGTGCATCTCGTCGTCGCGCGTGCCGTTCAGCCGATCGACCGCCAGGCGGTGAAGGAGCTCCTCCTGGCGCACCGTGCCCACCCGGCAGGGCACGCACTGGCCACACGATTCGTCGCGGAAGAAGCGGGCGATGCGGAGCAGGATGGCGGGCAGATCCACGGTCTCGTCGAAGATCATGATGACCCCGGACCCAAGCGTCGCTCCTGCCGCCCGGGTGCCTTCGAAGGTCAGCGGCATGTCCAGCTGGTCGGGCCCCACGAAGACGCCGGCCGCGCCGCCGAGCAAGACGGCCTGCATGGCGCGGCCTCCGTCGACCCCGCCGGCCAGGGCGATGAGATCGCCGAGCGTCGCCCCGAAGTCGACCTCATAGACGCCCGGCCGCGCGACATTGCCCGACAGGCAGAAGAGCTTGGGGCCGGTCGAGCCCTCCGTGCCGATCCGCGCGAACGCCTCACCGCCGTCCCGTAGGATGAGCGGCACGTTGGCCAGCGTCTCCACGTTGTTGACGACCGTCGGCTTGCCGAAGAGCCCGACCTCGACGGGGAAGGGCGGCTTGTTGCGCGGCTCGCCGCGCTTGCCCTCGATGCTGTTGAAGAGGGCCGTCTCCTCGCCGCAGATATAGGCCCCGGCGCCACGCCGGATCTCGACCTCGAACCTGAAGCCGGAGCCGAGGATGTCCTGGCCCAGCAGACCGGCCGCCGTGGCCTGCTCGATGGCGCGCGCCATGGTCGCCTCGGCGTCCGGGTACTCGCCTCGGACGTACAGGTAGCCACGTTCGCAGTCGGCGGCCAGGGCAGCGATGGTCATGCCCTCGAGCACGGCGAAGGGGTCGAGCTCCATGACCACGCGGTCCTTGAACGTACCCGGCTCCGACTCGTCGGCGTTGCAGACGAGATAGTGCGGTCGAGCGGATTGCTCGGCGACGGCCGCCCACTTGCGCCCGGTCGGGAAGGCGGCTCCACCACGCCCGACGAGCTTGGCGGCGAGGACCTCGTCGACCACTGCCCCGGCCCCCATCGCCAGCGCCCGCTCGAGGCCTACGTAGCCGCCAGCGGCTCGATAGGCGGCAGGGTCCGTCGCGTCGGTCGCCCCGATGCGGGCCAGCAGGCGGAGCGACGACCCACCAGCCTGGGGGACGCTCCGCGCCGGGTCTGCGGCCTCGCTTCGCGCGAGACGAGCGATCTCGCCCCCGTCGATGGCAGTCGATGCATCACTGTCGGCCGCCGCCGCCCGGACGACCTCGGCGCGGATGGCTGCCGCATCGATGGCAGCCAGCGGCGCGTGCGTCGGCGTGACCCCAGCGCTGGAGACGAGCGCGGCCGGTGCCTGCTCGCAGAGGCCGAGGCAGGGACTGCGGAGCCAGGTCGCCGAGCCGTCGGCGTTCGGTGTGCCGGCAGGCCCGAGCGCGGCCTCCAGATCCTCGCACACCCGGTCGGCGCCGCGGGCGAGGCAGGCGATGTCGTCGCACACGTGGACGACGCGCGGCGGCCGGGGTTTGAGCGAGAGCAGGGCGTAGAAGCTGGCCACGCCGTACGCCTCGGCGGGCGGCACGCTCAGTCGGCGGCAGATCTCGTTGAGCGCCGGCTGGCTGATCCAGCCGACCCGCGACTGGACGGCGTGGAGCGCGGGCAGCAAGAGGTGGCGACGATCGCGCGCGGCGTGCCCGCCTCTGGCGCCGTGGCCATCGAAACCGGGCTCCCGCGGACCGGTGACCGACTCGATCGCGGCCCGCTCGACGGGAGAGGCCAGCGGGCCGACGACGTGGAGATCCATCGCCGCCGAGTGTAGCGAGCCGTCGTCAGTGCGGGGCGGCGGGCGACCAGCGCCGGCGCGCAGACTGACGACTTGTCAGCCGAGGCCGACGATGGCCAGCAAGATAGCGCTGCGCGACGAAGAGCACGATCGGCAGCAGGATGACGGTCACGAAGCCGCGCAGCGTGCCCGGCGACCACGGCCACGTCGGCAGCTTGGCCAGCAACTCGCGCTGCTGGAGCAGACTCCCGAGCGTCTTGTTCAGCCCGTCGGCGCGGGCCAGGTCGACGGCATCGACGTCCCTCGCGAGCTCGGCGAGGATGGCCTTGAGGCGCTCCTCGGCCACGAACTGGAGGCGCTCCTTCTCCTCCACCAGCCGGGCGTGCATACCCTGCAGGGGCAGGACGAAGACAGCGATCGCGAGCGCGATGCCGGGGACGAGGTAGGACGCCCAGATCCAGACGGCTCCCGACTCGAGGACGGCAGGCGCATTCGAGGGTCGGCACGACGAAGATGAGCAGGATGACGATGCCCGTCCGAGATGTCAGGCGCGAGAAGGCATGGAGTGGCCTGGGATGGAAGAGGTCGATGTGCTCGGCTCGACGATGGGTCCGCACCACGGCCCGCATCTGTCGCAGCGCGTGGTAGACCAGGACCACGAGCAGGCCCCCGAACATGACCTCGACCACGTACCTGAGCGCCATGCCGATCGGTGACAAGCCGACGATGTCCGAGGCGACCGGGTCGACGAGGTAGTAGCCAGGCGTGACGATCATGGTCGCGATCAGGAGCGCGGCGGCAGGCCTCGCGGGGATGACCGTCAGCTCGTAGCGCAGACGATCGATCTCGGCATCAGAGGCGTCGGTCGCCGGTCGGAACGCCTGCAATGCCTCGCGCGCGACGCCGTCGAGGTAGTGGAAGAGCCACAGCGAGACCGGGATGATCAAACCCCAGAAGGCCTGGTTGACGTCGATCGATCCCGACGGGCGCGATCCCCGCCACCCACGCTTCGACGATCGACATCGCCGTGAAGAGCGCGATAAGCACCGCGAAGGCCAGCCAGGTCGGACCGGGCAGGGCCTCGATGCCATCGAGGATGCGGTTGACCCAGCTCGGCCCATACGGTCGGGTCGTGCCCAGCACGGCGTCCGTGGCCGGCTGCAGGTGGTCGGCGGTCGAGGCGTCGGTAGCCATCTCGAGGCGGAGTGTACGCACGGGCGCAAGCGCTCGGCGGTCGTCCTCAGGTCCGGGAGTCGTGGACGACGATCCCGTACGAGGATCGCCCCGTCCCGCTCAGGCCTCGGCGATGACCGCGATGGAGATGCGCAGGCCGTCGATCTCGAGCGGATGCTTGGCGCCCTGGCGGGCCGGTGGGTCGGTCGGGAACCAGTTCAGCCATTCCTCGTTCATGCCCGCGAAGTCGTTGGAGTAGCGGAGGATGAACGACGTGTTGACGACCTTGGCCATGGAGCTGCCCGCCGCGCGCAGGATGGCATCGACGTTCGTGAGCGCCTGCCGGGTCTGCTCCTGGATGGTCGAGCCGACGACCGCGCCAGTGACCGGATCGAAGGGACCCTGGCCGGACACGAAGACGAGGCCGGCCGCCTTGACCGCCTGGCTGTAGGGGAAGCTGCCGTACGCAGCCGCGCCCGGCGCATCGGGCGTGTCGACGATCTCGCGAGTCATGGGCGGGCCCTCCGACGGCCGCGTCGGCGTCGATCGGCGCAGGGCGTCGCGGCCCGACCCGATGCTACCCGGCGCGCTACCGATCCGTCGCCTCAGACCAGGCCGCGGACGAACCAGGCCCGGGCGGTGAGTGTGAACGGACCCGGAGGCGAGCCGAGGCGACGGAACAAGAGCGCGCCCAGCGCCGCACGCTGGTCGTCGTCAAGTGATGCCGCATACGCGCCGGACGGACCAGGCCCGTGGGGAAACGGCAACCAGAAGTCATCGTAGTCGGCGTAGTCGGCGGTGACCACGAGCTCGCCGGTCGTCACCTCGCGCAGGCCCGCCGCCTGCCACAGGCCCTGCAGCGCGCCGCGCGAGGCGTAGGGCATGGTCCTGGCCTCGTCGGGGGCATCGGGATCGAGCTCCAGCGCGGCATCGAAGAAGGCCCGCAGCATCGTCATCCCCTCGGCGTAGTCCCAGACGCAGCCCGCCACGACGCGGCGGGCCACGCGCCGCATCTCCGACACGCCCTGATGGGCGTCGGTCATGAAGTTGACGACGAGCTGGCTCATGACCACGTCGAACCCGTCGTCGTCGAAGGGCAGCTGCTCGGCCGCGGCACGATGAAGCAGGGCGCCCGGCACGGCCTGCCGGGCGATCTCGACGAACGGCTCGGAGGGGTCGACGCCGGCGACGTGCTCGGGGCCGAGTCGTCTGGCCAGCTCGCGGAGCAGCGCGCCAGAGCCGCACCCGACATCCAGCGCGTTCTCGCCGGCCGCTACCCCGACCGCGTCGCAGAAGGCCGCCGCCAGCGCGGGCGTGTAGCGGCCGACGACGCGGCCATAACCGGCGACCCCGGTCTCGAAGCTCGCCCGACCGGCCATCACCGATGCCCGCTCAGTCGGCCCGGTCGTCGAGCCGCTCGATGCGGATGGCGGTGGCCTTGAACTCGGCTGTGCCCGAACGCGGGTCCGTGGCGTCGATGGTCAGCACGTTGGTGGCCACCTCGTCCGGGAAGTGCAGGGTCATGAAGGCGAGCCCGGGCCGCAGGCGATCGTCCGACAGGACCGCCACCTCGATGGCGCCGCGACGCGAGCGGACGCGGACCCGCTGGCCGTCCTGCAGCCCGTAGCTGGCCATGTCCTCGGGTGCCAGCTCGAGCGCCTCACCGCGGCGGAGTGGCGATCGGTAGCCGCCGGACTGGACGCCGGTGTTGTACGAGTCGAGCCGACGACCGGTGGTCAGCCGGATGGGAAACTCGTCATCGAGCGTGTCGACCGGTGGGTCGTGGTCGACGAGGCTGAACGGCGCCCGCTGGCCACCGACCGGGTCCTGCCACAGGCGACTGTGGAGGAAGAGCTCGCCCGGGTGCGTCTCGTCGTAGCACGGCCATTGCAGGCCGTCCTCGGCCTCGAGACGGGCATAGCTCATGCCGGCATGGACCGGCGAGAGCGCGCGAACCTCGTTCCAGACGTCCTCGGCGGTCGGGTGCCCGAAGTCGGTGCCCATCGCCCGCGCCAGGTCGACCACGATGTCGACGTCGTCGCGCGCCTCGCCCGGCGGCTGGAGCGCCCGTCGCACCCGCTGGACCCGCCGCTCGGAGTTGGTGACGGTGCCCTCCGACTCGGCCCACATGGCGCTGGCCGGGAAGACGACGTCGGCGATCTCGGCCGTCTTGGTGCGGAAGATGTCCTGGACGACGATGAACTCCAGGCCTTCGAGGAGGTGCCGCGTCCGGAGATGGTCGGCCTCCGACTGCATCGGGTTCTCGCCGACGACGTAGAGCGCGGTCAGCTCCCCGTGCTCCATGGCATCGAACATCTGTGACAGGTGCCAGCCGCGCTTGGGCGGCACGGGCACCCCCCAGGCGGCATCGAACTTCGCGCGCAGCTCGTCGTTCTCGACGTGCTGGAAGCCCGGCAGCCGGTCGGGCAGGGCGCCCATGTCGCCGCCGCCCTGGACGTTGTTCTGGCCACGCAAGGGGTTGAGGCCACTGCCGTAGCGCCCGACATGCCCGGTCAGCAGGGCCAGGTTGATGAGCGCGACGACGTTGTCGACGGCGTTGTGGTGCTCGGTGATGCCGAGCGTCCAGCAGATCATCGCCCGATCCGCCGTCGCGTAGGCATGGGCCGCCTCGCGGATGAGCTCCATCGGCACGCCGGTCTCGCGCTGGGCGTATTCGAGCGTATACGGCTCGACATGGGCCTTGAACGCCTCGAAGTCGGTCGTCGCCCGCTCGATGAACTCGCGGTGCTGCAGCCCGGCGGCGATGATCTCGCGTGCCATGGCGTTGGCGAGCGCGATGTCAGAGCCGACATCGAGCCCCAGCCAGCCGTCCGCCCATTCGGCGCTCGTGGTCCGTCGTGGGTCGATGACCCACAGTCGCGCGCCCCGATTGACCCCCTTCAGGAGGTGGTGGAAGAAGATCGGGTGGGTCTCGCGAGCGTTGCTGCCCCAGAGGAGGACGAGATCCGTCTCCTCGATCTCCTGGTATGAGCTGGTGCCGCCCCCGGCTCCGAAGATGGTCGCCAGACCGGCGACGCTCGGAGCGTGTCAGGTCCGGTTGCAGCTGTCGATGTTGTTGCTGCCGACCACGACGCCGGGCGAACTTCTGGGTCATGAAGTTCAGCTCGTTGGTCGCCTTCGAGCAGCTGAAGAGCCCGAACGTCGTCGGCCCGTGCGCGTCGATCGCGGCTCGGAAGCCCCTGGCGGCCCGGTCGAGCGCCTCGTCCCAGCTGGCTGGGCGAAGCTGGCCGGTCTGTCGGTCGCCGTCGCGCACGAGCGGCTGCGTGAGCCGGACGTAGGACTTGGCCATGCACGCTCCCTTCGGTGGGTGGTGTGGCTGGACGCCCTCACGTGGAGGGTGGCGCGAGTGTAGCGCGGCCTGTCGTGGATGGATGCTTGCGCACCGACACCGCTGGTGGTAGGCCGGGCCTTAGCCTGTGATCGACCGGTCCACCAGCCCCGCTGGTACTCCGTGCGTCGACCGTCCGGGGTACCAGTCCCATTGGTGGCGCGGAAGATCGGCACACTCACCCGTCGGCTCGTGAGCGTGATCCCGGCTTTCCCGTGCGGATCGAGCCGTGCGTGGCATCGGAATACCACGGCTGTTGGTATCTCGGACGAGACCCGCCGGAGGCTATTAGGCGGGATCGGCGATCCGCTCCCCGCCTGCGTAGATGTTGAAGCGCTCACCGCGCAGGAAGCCGACCAGCGTGAGGCCGAAGGTGTGCGCCACGTGGACGGCCAGGCTCGATGGCGCTGACACCGCGGCCATGAGGGGGATGCCGGCGGCGACCGCTTTGTGGGCCAGCTCGAACGAGGCTCGGCCGCTGAGCATCAGGGCACGATCGTGGAGCGGCAGCTCCCCCGCGAGCAGGGCGCGCCCGACCAGCTTGTCGACGGCGTTGTGCCGGCCAACATCCTCTCGCAGAAGCAGAAGGTGACCCCCGCGGTCGAAGAGGCCCGCGGCGTGCAGACCGCCGGTCAGTTCGAAGGTCGCCTGGGCGGCGCGCAGAGTCGGCGCCATGCCAGTGATGGCCGCCGATTTGAACGTGGGGCCCGGCGGCAGCCGCGGCAAGTCGTCGCGCAGGGCATCGAGGGCCGCGGCGCCACAGATGCCACAGGACGACGAGGTCACCAGGTTGCGCTGCCAGCCGACGCGGTCGTCTTTGGCCCGCGGCCGGACGAGCCGCAGCTCGACCAGGTTCTCGGCCTCGGGCAAGGCACGGAGGGGAAACGGCGCTTCGTCCTCCGGCAGCCCTGAAGCGGCGACCGCGCCCCCCGCCACGTCCTCACGGTCGCGGATGAGCCCCTCGACGAAGAGCAGGCCGAGGACCAGCTCGAGATCGTGGCCCGGCGTGCGCATGACGACGGCGAAGGGCTCGCCATCGAGGACGACCTGGAGCGGCTCCTCGGCCGCCACGATGTCGTCGTCGGTCTGTCGGCCGTCGGGCGTCCAGCGCTCGATATGGACAGGTCGGTGCGGCTCGGGGCCCCGGTCGGCCAGGTGGATCGGGGGCTCGGCCATCGGGATCGGGGCGAGCCAGCGCTCAGGCGACGAGCTCGACGCCGGGCTCGCCCGACTCGACACGCCCGACCCGCCACCAGCTGACCCCCGCAGCACCGAAGCCGGCGACGACGGTGGCCACGCGATCGTTGGGCACCGCCGCCAGCAACCCGCCTGACGTCTGCGGGTCGAAAGCGAGCACCTCGCGAGCCCCGTCGACGCCCGGGTGGATCGTCAGGGTCGGCGCCGCGTAGCGTCGGTTGTGGGCTGCGCCGCCGGTCTCGACCCCTTCAGCGGCCAGCTCCAGCGCGCCGTCGAGCGCCGGCAGCTGCCCCGCCTCGATGACGAACCGTGTCCCAGAGCCCCGCGCCATCTCCGTCGCGTGGCCGAGCAGCCCGAAGCCCGTCACGTCCGTCGCGGCACGGACACCTGACTCCACGAGCACGTCGGCGGCGGCACGATTGAGCCGGCGCATCGAGGCCACGGCAGCGGCCAGGTGCTCGGGCGCGGTGCGGTCGCTCCGATCGGCACTGACCAGGATGCCGGTCCCAAGGGGCTTGGTGAGGAAGAGCGTGTCGCCCGGTCGTCGCGGCGCCCTTGCGCAGGATCCGGTCGGGATGGACGGCACCGATGACGGCCAGCCCGTATTTGGGCTCGGGATCCTTGATGGTGTGGCCGCCGGCCAGGACGCCACCGCCCTCGCGCACGGTCGCGGCGGCACCGGCGAAGATGGCCGTCATCGTCTCGCGCGGCAGTTCCTCGGGGAAGGCGGCGATGCTCAGGGCGAAGAGGACGCGGCCGCCCATGGCGTAGACGTCGCTCATCGCGTTGGCTGCGGCGATGGCGCCGAACGTGGCCGGATCGTCGACCAGCGGTGGGAAGAAATCGAGCGTGCCGACGACGGCCAGCTCGTCGCTCAGTCGGTAGACGGCGGCGTCGTCGGGGGCGTCGAGGCCGACGAGGAGGGCATCGGGGGTCGCCTCGGCGCCGTCGCCATCCGCGGCCCGGAGTGCCCCGAGGCCGGCCAGCGCCTCGGCCAGGACGTCGGCGCCCAGCTTGGCGGCGCAGCCACCGCAGCTCGTCTGCTCGGTCAGCGGCAGGCCGGCTCGGTCGGTGGGGTCACGGGTCGGCGCGGTCATGGTCGGCCGATGATACGCGGCGATCCGGGCACTACCATGGTCGAGCCCACCTGTCCCGCCGATGTCCCGACGCAGGTCGCGAGGAGGACGACGATGGCCAGCAGCGATGCAGCGACCCCGGACGCCTACCTTGCAGCCCTGCCTGCCGATCGTCGCCACGCATTGACTGCCCTGCGCGACGTCATCCGCGCCAATCTGCCGCCAGGCTACGTGGAGGGCATGCAGTACGGCATGATCGGTTACTTCGTGCCCCTCGACCGCTTTCCCGACACCTACAACGGCCAGCCGCTCGGGCTGGCCGGGCTAGCCAGCCAGAAGGGGTACATGTCGCTCTACCTCAACACGGTCTACGGCGACCCGGAGACGGATCGCTGGTTCCGGGAGCGATACGCCGCCTCGGGCAAGAAGCTCGACATGGGCAAGTCGTGCGTCCGCTTCCGCCGACTCGACGATCTGCCGCTCGATCTCATCGGAGAGACGATCGCCCGGGTGCCCGTCGATCGATACGTCGAGCGGTACCGCGCCGTCCGCGGGTCATCGCGCAAGACGCGGGCCAGCGCGAGCTGATCGCAAGCGGATCCGTTCGCCGCGCGGCGGCTGGGATCGGACGCCCGCGAGTTCGCGGCGCCTCGGCCGACAAGGTCGCCGATGGCGCTACCATCGCCGCGGGAGCGGAGGGGTCCCGGTGGGTCCCCTGGTCTTCAAAACCAGTGGCGTCGCGCTCGGCGCGGCGCGGTGGGTTCGACTCCCATGCGCTCCCGCCAGCCGTCGACCGGTGTCGGTGTAACGTGCCGGCATGGCGACCCTCGATCAGCAGAAGCGTGCCAGGCTGCCCGACAGCGCCTTCGCCTACGTCGACTCGAAGGGTCGGCGCCGACTGCCCATCAACGACGAGTCGCACGTCCGGAACGCCCTGGCCCGCTTCAACCAGACGCGCTTCGAGGACGAGGCGGCGCGCGACCGCGCGCGCAAGCGGCTGCTGGCAGCGGCCAAGCGATACGGCATCGTGCCGGTCGGCTTCTTCGCCGGCCAGCTCCGCGTCCAGGGCAGCCAGGCGGCCGCCGGGCGGCTGGTGCTCGAGCTCGGGCGGGTGGCAAGCCTCGGGGACCTCCAGCAACGCCTTCGGTCTGAGCTGCGGGACCCAAGCCTGGAGGCCTTCGAGTGGTCGGGTGCCATCGGCGGCTACGTCGGCGCCGACGATCGACCCGCCGTCATGCCCGCCGCAGGCACCGGTCGGGCCGTGACGCTCATCGACCGACGCGGACGCCCGATGACCGCGCTGGTCCACGATCCAGCCACGCTGGCCGACCCCGACCTTCGGAAGGCGGTCACCTCGGCGGTCCGGCTGGCGGTCGAGAATCGTCAGCTCCAGGCGACCGTCGACGCCGACGCTCGCGATGCACGGAACCTGCCGACCGGGCCGGTGACGTTCCTGATGACCGACATCGAAGACTCGACCGGCCTCCTCCATCGACTCGGCGACGGCTACGCCCGACTCCTCACGGAGGTGCGGGGGATCCAGCGCACCGCGGTCCGACACGCCGACGGCCAGGAGATCGACGCTCGCGCCGACGAGTACTTCGCGGTCTTCCCACGACCTCGGGACGCCGTCGGTGCCGCTGTTGCCATCCAGCGCCGGATCCAGGCACGAACCTGGCCTGATGGCGTCGACGTCCGTTTGCGGATCGGCCTCCATCACGGGAGACCGACGCTGACCGATACCGGCTACGTCGGCATCGCGGTCCACACGACCGCGCGCGTCTGCGCGGCCGGGCACGGCGGCCAGATCCTGGTCACGCGGGCAGCGCACGAGGCGATCACCGCTGACGCGGGCACCCGATCGCGACCGCGCCTCCGGTATCGCTCGCTTGGCACCTTCCAGCTCCGAGGCCTGCGCCGCCCCGAGGAGCTCTACCAGGTCGAAGGGACCGGGCTGGCTACCGACTTCCCGGACCTTCGCACCACCCCCGCCGCCGGGGCCGATCCGACCGACCGCTCGGTGTAACGTCCACCCATGGCATCCGAGACGCCCCCGCATCCGCCGAGCATCGAACGTGTCCTCGAGGCAGCCGGTTCGCGGCTGGGCGATCGCGATCACGCCGCGGTCGTGGCGGCGGCGCGTGAGGTCGTCGCCGAGGAGCGACTCCGCCTGACTTCAGGCTCCGACGCGACGTCCGTCGCGCTTCTCTCAGACACCCTCGTGTCACGGCTCGAGGCGTCGGCCGTCCCGGACCTGGTGCCGGTGGTGAACGCGACGGGTGTCATCCTGCACACCAACCTTGGGCGCGCACCGTGGCCCGAGGCCGCCATCCGAGCGGCCGCATCAGCGGCCCAGGGCGCGTCGCTGTTGGAGATGGACCTGGCCACCGGCCAGCGAGGGGCGAGGTTCCGCGCGGCTGATGCGCACCTCATCGCCCTGACCGGCGCCGAGGACGCGCTCGTCACCAACAACAACGCCGCCGCGGTCGCGTTGGCGCTGGCCGCGGCGGTGACGGCGCCCCGCAGCCCTGGATCGGCGGGGAGACGAGACCGTGCCAAGGGCGTCGCGGTCGGACGCGGCGAGCTGGTCGAGATCGGCGGCGGCGTCCGTATCCCGGACATCATCCGGCGCGCCGGGCTGCGGCTGGTCGAGGTGGGCACGACGAATCGCACACGGATCGCCGACTACCGGGAGGTACTCGAGTCCGGCGCCGCGGTCGCTGTCCTGCGCGTCCATCCGTCCAACTTCCGGATGGACGGCTTCGTCGAGGCGGCCGATCCCGCCGCACTGGCCGCCATGACCCACGAGCTCGGCGCGGTCGTCGTCGACGATCTGGGCTCCGGCGCGTTGCTGGACACGGCGGTCTTCGGGCTGGCGCACGAGCCGACGCCGATGGAGCGGCTGGCATCGGGCGCCGACCTGGTCTGCTTCAGCGGCGACAAGCTGGTCGGCGGGCCCCAAGCGGGGCTGCTGGTCGGTCGGTCGGACCTCATCGCGCACATCCGCAAGGACCCACTGGCCCGCGCCATGCGGCCCGACAAGGTGACGTTGGCGGCGCTGGCGGCGACCCTCGGCCTCTACCGTGCCGGGCTGGCCACGACCGAGATCCCTGTCTGGCGCATGATCGCCGCGCCGGAGGGAGCGCTCAGGGGACGGGCCGAGATTCTGGCCGGCAAGCTGGCCCGGCTCGGCCATACGCCGGTCGTCGTCCCGCTCGAGGCGACGGTCGGGGGCGGCTCGCTGCCCGGCGAAACGCTGCCGTCCTGGGGCCTGGCGCTGCCCGGGGCGAAGCCTCACGAGACGCTCAGCCGGCTGCGCCAGGGCTCGCCGGCGGTCGTCGCGCGCATCGAGGACGACGCCGTGGTCATGGACCTGCGAACGGTCGAACCGGCCTGGGACGAGACGCTGCCGGGCGCCATCGCCCGCGCGCTCGGCGGCCAGGCCGCGCAGCCGGGGCCGTACCAGGCACCTGCGTGACCGTCGTCGTCGGCACCGCCGGCCACATCGACCACGGTAAGACCGCCCTCCTCCGCGCGCTGACCGGCATCGACGCGGATCGCCTGCCCGAGGAGCGGCGACGAGGCATGACCATCGACGTCGGCTACGCACACATGGCCTTGCCGGGTAGCGCGGAGCTGGACTTCGTCGACGTGCCGGGGCACGACCGGTTGGTCGGCAACATGCTTGTCGGGGCCGGCGAGATCGATGCTGCGATGCTCGTCGTGGCCATGGATGACGGTCCGAAGGCGCAGACGATCGAGCACCTCGGCCTGCTCGACGCGCTGGGCATCGACGACGGCATCGCAGTGCTGACCAAGCTCGACCTCGTGGAGCCGACCGACCGAAGGCGCTCGACGCGCACGGAGGATGTGCGCGCCATGTTGGCGAGGACCTCCCTGGCCGGGATCCCGGTGGTCGCCGTCTCGGCGCTGAGCGGCGAGGGCATCGACGCGTTGCTCGGGGAGCTGGCGGCCCTCGAGGCGCGGATCCGGGGGCGGGCGGCGCCCTGCGGCGGAGCGAGGCTGGCGATCGATCGGGTCTTCAGCGCCCGCGGCCACGGCGTCGTGGTGACCGGTTCGCTGCGCGGCGGCTCGGTCGGCCGTGGCCAGACGATGCGCGTCGAGCCAGGTGGTGGCACGGCTCGGATCCGGGATGCCCAGGTTCACGGGTCGACGGTCGAGACGACGCCGGACGCCGGGCGCGTGGCGCTCAACCTGACCGGCGTCGAGCGCGACGCGATGGCCCGAGGCCTGGCACTCGTGGCAGGCCCGGCGGTCCAGGCAACGTCCCGCCTGCTCATCGAGCTGCGACCGAGCGCTGGATCGCGGCCGCTGGTCGACGGCGCAACCCTCCGTGTCCATCTCGCGACCGCCGAGACCCTGGCACGGCTGCGGTTGGCTGCCACGTCCGACACCGACGACCGCGGCGGTGCACGCCTCGGTGCCCTGATCCTGGCGGAGCCGATCGCCGCCGCGCTCGACGACCGATTCGTCTTGCGCTGGCCCTCTCCCGCCGGGACGGCCGGCGGCGGACGGGTGCTCGATCCCGCCCCGCCCGCGAGGCTGGTCCGCCGCCGCCTCGACGGCCAGCGCCTGGCCGCCCTCGCTGACGCCCGTGATCCGGCCGAGCGATTCGGCGCTCTGGTCGCGGCCCACCGGGTGCTGTCGCGCCACTCCGCTGATGCCGCGGCGGCGATCCTCGGCAACGCGACCGAGGCGCTTGCGATGTCTGCCGGTGTCGCCGTGCTCGCCGGTCGGTTCGTCGATCCGTCGGTCGTCGTTGTCGCCGAGGCGGCCGCGCTCGTCGCCGTCGACGACGCGCAGGCCGCGGACCCGTTGGCGGCGGGCGTCGCGCTTGTCGTCGCTCGCGCGGCGGCCACATCGACCCTCCGACGAGCGGCGCCCGGCGCCTCGCTGACCGCGGAAGACGCGGCGGCCATCGTCGCCGGGCTCGTCGAGCGCGGCGCCCTGGTGCGTCAGGGCGACCTGGTCCGCACGCCCGGCCACGCGCCGACTCGACCGGCGTCGCTGCAAGGCGGCATGGATCGTCTGGTGGCGGCGCTCGATGTCGCGGCGCCGCCGTCGCTGGCTGAGGCGGCTCGGTCGGCCGGCTGCCCGCCCGAGGGCATGCGCGCCCTCGAGGCCGAGGGTCGGATCGTCCGCCTCGAGCCAGACCTCGCCTACGCCACCGCAACGTTCGACGCCCTTGCCGCGCGGGCTGTGGACCTGGCACGTGGGGGGCCGCTGTCGCCGGCGGCATTCCGCGATGCGACCGGCACCAGTCGCCGATACGCGCTCGCGATCCTCGAAGAGCTCGACGGCCGCGGCGCCCTGCGCCGCACACCCGACGGCCACGTGCTCGGGCCTCGCGCTCCCGAGATGTAGCGGCCCGCGCTCCCTAGGGGAGCCGCCCGGACTCAGGACCCCGTCACGCGGCTGGCTTGCGTCCCCTCCGGCGTGCGCGGCGCTCGGGCGTCATGAGGCCGACCAGGAATCCGTCGCCATGCTTGGCGACCGCGATGTCGACACCCTGCCCGGCGGCGACCTTCATCAGCCGCTGCCGGACGGTCGGCGCCTTGTCCGACTTGTCGAGGCGGACCTCGAAGACGTCGTCGGGGCCATGGAGCCCTCGGATCAGCCGGGTGAACTGCCGCTGCTGGCGGAGGCGCTCACGCTGGAGTGGCGTCAGCTCCGGACGCTTGGCTGCGGCTTTGGGCGTGTCCATGAGCGCGGCGTCGGCCCTGCGGATCTTGACCATCGGTGCCTCTTCGGTTCAGGGGGCTTCGAACGCGCTGACGATAGGGGCGTGCGCGTCGACGGGCAAGCGGCGAGCTTCACGATCACGAGGCTGGAGCCGGCTGGCACGTCCAGTCGATGCGGGCGTTGACGACACCGGGAATGCCGTCTGGCGCCGACACCAGCGTCTGGAGCAGCGGCAGGTGCAGACCGGCATCCTGCCCCGCACCATCGATGGAGGCAAAAGCTTCAGCGCCCAGGGCCACGTACTCGCCGCCATCAAGCTCGAGTGTCACGCGGAGCCGGCCACGATCGACGTCGAGCGCATACTCGCGGCCTGTCGGAAGGGTGCCGCGATTGTTGATGCGCTCGACCTTCTGGCGCCCGGCCGCCCAGGTGCAGACGGCGACGCCGGGATCCGCCGGAGACCCGTCGACCGCCAGATCGAGGGTCCCCTCGACCTGCGCGGGTGGTGTCGCGGTCGGCCCGAAACCCGAGGCGACGATGGCCGCGATGGCGAACGGGATGACCCCCAGCAGCAACCAGCGTCGCCCGGTCGTGAGCTGGCCGACACCGACCATGAAGACGACGAAGGCGACGACGTAGGCCACCGCCCGGACGAAGTCGGCCATGTAGGCCACGTCCGTCGCCAGGCTGTCGACCCAGTGCACGAGGATGCCGAGACCGATGCCGATGAGGGTGCCCAGCCCGACGACACCCCACTCCGCCGCATCGAGGCCGAGGATCCGACGGCCCGTCCGAGGCGCGGCCGGCTCCGGGGTCGGTGCGGCTGAACGAGGGAACACGGTCAGTCGTCGCTGGCGGCGCTCACCGGATGTCGATCACGATCAGGCGCCGCGCTCGACGTCCAGACCGCGATCGGCCAGCCCGCGACGGACCTCGGGCAGGCCGGCGGCCGATGAGGCGGCGTCGGCATGGCGTTCATGGTCGATGCCCAGGGTGGCCAGCACGGTGTTGGTCGCCTCCGCATCGGACGTCGTCAGCATCAATGTCCCGTCGGTGTCCTCGGCGACGCCGACGATACCGGTGATGTTCACCCCGCGCTCACCGAGCGCCGTGGCGAGACGCGCCAATGAGCCCGGCCGATCATCGAGTCGGACCGTGAACCAGTCGCTCATCTCGCCTCCTTGTCCCGTCGTCGCGTCGCGCGCGCCCGAACGTGACGCTGATGGTAGCGCCGGTTCCGGGGCGCCCGTCGGCGGGCTGCTAGGCTCACGCCATGCGCATCGCGACATGGAACGTGAACTCCCTGAAGGCCCGCATGGATCGCGTCGAGGGCTGGCTGGCGCAGGCACGGCCGGACGTGTTGCTGATGCAGGAGACGAAGCTCGCCGACGAGGCCGCGCCCGAGATGCCCTTCCGGATGTCCGGCTACGAACTGGCACACCATGGCCAGGGCCGCTGGAACGGTGTCGCCATCGCATCGCGGGTCGGCATCGCCGATGTCGTCACGAACTTCGGGCTCGGCCCGGTCGGTGGCGGCGACGACGAGGACGGCGAGCCGGCCCATGAGGCCCGCATGATCGCGGCCACCTGCGGCGGCGTGCGTGTGGTCAGCCTCTACGCGCCGAACGGCCGCGCGCTGGGCACCCAGTTCTACGACGCCAAGCTGACCTGGTTCCGACGACTCCGCGATTGGCTCGACGCGGATGAGGATCCGTCGGCATCGCTCGTGCTGGGTGGCGACTTGAACGTCGCCCCGACCGACCTCGATGTCTATGACCCCGCGGAATACGTCGGCACGACCCATACCTCGGCGCCCGAGCGGGCCGCCTTCCAGGCGCTCCTCGACTGGGGGCTGGAGGACACCTTCCGGCGGTTCCACCCGGAAGCGGGTCGCTTCACCTGGTGGGACTATCGGGCGGGCAACTTCCACAAGGGCCTGGGCATGCGCATCGACCACCTGCTCGCGACCCGCGCGGTCGCCGAGCGAGCGACTGGCGCCGACATCGACCGTGACGCGCGCAAGGGCAAGCTGCCCTCGGATCACGCGCCGCTCTACCTGGACCTGGCATGAGCGAGTCGCTCGGCCAGGCCGCGGCGGCCGACCGTCATGGGATCGTCGCGACCGAGGAGGCCGATCTCAGGGCGGCCGGAAGCCGCGGCGACGGGCAGCCGGCGAACGTGGCCCCGGCGATGGCGACAGCCTCGACGACGGTTGCTGCCATGCCCGAGATGGCCGCCGAAAGCGGCACGGATCCGTTCCCGCGAGACGCCTGGACGACGCTCACCGGTCATGCCGCCGGCTACCTTCGCCTGACGGTCGCGCTGCTCCGCGATCCGGCGGTCTCGAAGCACCGCCGTGCGGCGCTGCTCGCGGCCGCCGCCTACTTCGCCTCCCCGATCGACCTCATCCCCGGCATCGTGCCGGTGCTCGGGCAGGTCGACGATCTGGCCGTTGCCATGCTCGCCATCCGCCTCGCGCTCAACGCCCTCGAGCCCGATCGCCGGCAGATGCACCTCGCGGCCGCCGGCTTGAGCGACGAGGCCTTGCACGAAGACCTAATCGCGGCCGGACGGCTGGCAGCCTGGACGGCCAGAGCCGGCGTTCGGACCGGCCTTCGCGCCGGTCGCGGGGCGATCCGGTTCACGGTCCGCGGCGGCCGCGCCGCGACGGACCTCGCATTGCGTGGCGGACGCGCTGCCGGTCGCCGCGCGGCACCGGTGGCAGATCGGCTGAACGCGTCACGTCACGACGCCTCCGCGCGGATCCGACGTCGCCTCGACCGGGGATCGACGGCGGCTGGGAACCTCGAGGGCGAAGGGATCGCCGGCGAGGTCGAGATCGACGACGAGGCCATGGAACCATCCGCAGACGGTGGCGTCCGTCATCAAGATGGCGGCGCCGGCGAGCGAGCCTGACGGCTCGACGCCCGGACCGTCATCTGCCGTACCTGCAGGGTCAGGGCGTTCCGGCTACGCTTGGAATCGCGTCCTGACCATCCGGAGGACCCCGTGTCAGATCGCTCCCGACCGCCGGCCCCGACGACTCGACGCGCGCGCCGCGAGGCCGAGCGACGGGCGGCGCGTGGCGCTCCAGCCAACAGCTCGACCGCGCGCTCGCCGATCGTCTGGATAACGGCCGCCGTACTGATCATCGGCATCGTGCTGATCGCGGCGCTCATCCTCGCGAATCGCCCGTCGACCACGATCGGCCTGACGCCGCCGAGCGACCCGACCCCGGTCGAGCTGGCCGACGGGCGAGCCATCGGCTCCGCCGACGCGCCGGTCACGCTCGACGTCTGGGCCGACTTCCAATGCCCCGGCTGCGGCATCTTCACGCGGGCTACCGAGGCGCGGATCGTCCGCGACTATGTCGCCGGCGGCAAGCTGCGCCTGGTCTTCCACGACGACGCATTCATCGGCCAGGAGTCGTTCGACGCAGCGGTCGCAGCCCGTGCCGCGGCCGCCCAGGGCATGTTCTGGCCCTATCACGACTGGCTCTTCGCGAACCAGGGCGGCGAGAACAAGGGCGCCTTCCGGCGTGAGGTCCTGGTCGCGATCGCAAAGCAGGTGGGGCTCGACGTGAGCGCCTTCGAGGCCGCCCTTGACGATCCCGCCCTCGCGGCGGCGGTGCGGACGGAGACCGCCTCGGCGGCCAAGGTCCCTGTCAGGGCCACACCGACATTGGTCATCGGCGACCAGGTCATCCAGGGCGTGCCTGCCTGGGACAGCCTCGCGGCGACCATCGAGGCGCAGATCGACAAGGCAGCGGGCGGATCGACGGCGCCGTGAGCGGACGCCGGCGCTCAGGGTCGGTCCTGGTCGTCCTGTCCGTCCTCGGCATCGCCATCGCCGGCTATCTCACCGCCACCAAGCTCTCCGGCGAGGTCCCGGTATGTGGGCCGCTGCGGGGCTGCGAGACGGTCAGTACGAGCGAGTACAGCGAGTTCCTCGGCGTCCCCGTCGCGCTCTTCGGCGTTGCCTACTCGGTCGTCGCTCTGGCGGCATCGATCTCATGGTGGCGCACCGGCGACCGCCGGGCGCTCTACGTGTTGTACGGGATGGGGCTCCTCGGGCTGCTGGCGGTGATCTACCTGACCTACCTGGAGCTGTTCGTCATCGAAGCCGTCTGTGTCTGGTGCGTGAGCTATGCCGTGACCGTCGTCGGTGGCTGGCTGGTGGCGGTCGGCGCACTGCGGTCGAGCAGTCGCCCGACTTGACGATCCGGCGGCGCGCCGGGTGCCGCCCGGCCCGATGTCGCGTTACTTCTTGGGGTCGCCGTCGCCGGCCTGGAAGAGGCCCAGGGCACCTCGGCCGACGAAGTTGAAGGCGTGCGTGACCATCGGGTAGAGACCATCCTCGGCGGTCGTGAACTCGATGATCGCACCCTGTGCCGGCGACAGGTCCACGGCCTGCGACCCGTAGTGACCGTCGTTCCTGGGCGTCAGCTGGATGCCCTCCTTGATGACCGTGTTGAAGATCGTGCCGACGATGTGGAACGAGCTGTCGATGTTGGGCCCTGCGTCGAGGACGAACACTCGGACCGACTTGCCGGTATCGACCTTGACCGGGTTGTCCTTGTACTGGTTGGCCACGCCGTTGAAGACGACGAAGTCAGGCGCTGGCGCGCCGGCGGCTGCCTTCGTCAGGTCGGTGACGTCACCCTGGGGGCCCAGGTACCACTCACTCTGGACGAAGGCGAACTCGTGGTCGACGGGCTTGAAGCCGCCCTCCGGCTCGACGATGACCATGCCGTACATGCCGTTGGCGATGTGATGGAGGGCAGGCGACGTGCCGCAGTGATACATCCAGACGCCGGCGTAGTCAGCGGTCCACTCGTAGATCTTCTCCTCGCCGGGCTTGATCGAAGTCATCTCGTCGTTCCAGGCGACCTGGCTGGCGTGGAAGTCGACGGAGTGCTCGAGCTTGTTGCCTGCCGGGTTGACCAGCTTGATGCGGATCTTGTCCCCAAGGTGGACGCGGATGACCGGTCCCGGCACGGTCCCGTTGAAGGTCCAGACGGCCTGCACGTACCCCTCGGCGACCGTCATGTCCTTCTCCTCCACGGTCAGCGTGATCTCGTGCTCCTTGCCATCGAGGACCTTGGGTGCGGTCGCGTCATAGAGCGTGTACTTCGGAGCGTTGGGGTCGGCGACGACGGTGCCCGTGTCAGGCGCTGGGCCACCATGGCTGTCACCACTTGCAGCCGCCGCTGCGCCGGCCACGGAGATGGTGCCGGTCATGCCGGCCGCGGCATGGCCTGGGACCGAGCAGATGAACGGCAGGCCGCCCGACGGCACGACGACGTCGAAGGTGATGGTTTCGCCCGCCTGCGCGGTATGCGTCTCGCCGCCCTGGGGCGTGAAGTCGTGGGCGATGGTGCCTGAGTTCTTGAAATCGACCGTGTACGTGCCCGCGGCGTCGACCGTCAGCTCCGCCGGTTTGAACTTGAGGTCGTCCGTGGCCTCGATCATGATCATGCCCAGCGACTGCCCGGCGGCGGTCGCCGGCGAGGGTGCCGTCGACGCCGCGGCGCCGCTCGCGGCTGGTGCGGCACCGCTGGCGACCGGCGAGGCCGGCGCGTAGGTCCAGGCCGCGCTGCCGCCTGAGGCGCAGGCAGCGAGAAGGACGGCCGCGGCAGCGGCGATGAGCGTGCCGCGCACGATGTCATGGTGCTTCACGGTCCGCATCCTTCCGTCTCCTCGGTGATGTGCGATGCGATCGTCAACCCCGAGTGATCTATCAGCGGCGAGGTCAGGATTAGCGTGATCGTCAGTATTTCGGACGACCGGCCCCGCGGGCACGGGCCGAATGGCCCGTCCGAGCGGGCCATGGCGCACGGCACGCTAGGCAGCACGATGCGCCTGGAGCTCACCCGCCGCGCCGACTACGGCATCCGCGCCATGATCGCCATCGCTCGCGTGACGCCGGATGCACCCCTGAGCACCCCGCGCATCGCCGAGTCGATGGCCATCCCGGTGCGCTTCCTGCCGCAGGTCATGGCCGAACTGTCGCGTGTCGGCCTGGTCGCCTCGACCGGTGGACGACGCGGCGGCTACCGACTCGGCCGAGCTGCCGACGCCATCTCGGTGCTTGAGATCATCGAGGCGCTGGAGGGCGACGCGCGGCGCCGACAGTGCGTATTGCGCTCGGCCCCGTGCGGCCGCGACGGCCACTGTGACGTGCACGCGGTGTTCGCTGACGCGCAAGACGCGCTGCTCAGCCGATTCCAGGCCGCACGCCTGTCGGACCTGGCCGGCCCGCGGCGCGGCTGACCGCGCCGGTCGATCCGGCCGGCAGAGGCGGCGGCCGTCAGCGGATGTGGAATGGCTCGCCGTGGCCGGGGATGACGATGTCGACGGCCTCGAGCAGGCGCGCCCGTCCGCGTTCGAGCGCCGCCTGATCCCAGGCCAGCGGATCGACCTCCGGTGTCCGATCGCCACGCCACCAGAGGTGCGTCATGGCGTACACGGCATCGTCGGCGTCGACGATGAGGCTGGCGTCCTCTTCGGTGTGGCCCGGCGTCAACCAGATGGTCGAATTCGCTGATGGGCGATAGCCCTCACCGTCGTGGTCGAGCCAGAGGTCGTCGCGATAGCGGGCCCAGAAGTCGACCACCTCGGCGTTGGCGAAGAGGGCGATGTTGACCGTGTGGTCGGGATGGTGATGGGAGAGGAAGACATGGGTCACAGCCTCCGGCGCGATCCCCAGGGTGCGCAGCGGATCGAGGATCCGCGAGCGTGAGGCGACCATGCCCGGGTCGACGACGATGAGCGCGTCGCCGTCACGGACGAGCACGACGCTGCTGGCGCAGCGTTCGTCGGCGTAGCCCGCGGTCAGCAAGTGGACGCTCGTCATCGGCGCATGGTAGCGACCTCAGGGCACCGGAGGTCGACCGTCTCGCGGAACGCGACTGCGACCGTCACCAGAGACCCGGCCGCGACCCTGTCCGGGTACCCGGCGACGACCTCCAGCCGGCCCCGATACACTCCGGCGCCATGACCGCCAGCGCCGACGTGATCCTCCATGGAGGTCGCGTCCACACCGTCGATGCCTCCCGACCGACCGCGGAAGCGGTGGCCGTGCGGGGCGGCCGTATCCTCACGGTCGGCTCCGACGAAGACGTCCTGAGGTCCGCCGGTCCGCGCACGCGGCGCATCGACCTGCGCGCCAGGACGCTCCTGCCCGGCTTCCAGGACGCCCATGTGCACACCATCACGAGCGCACTCGATCGGATGCGCTGCGACCTCACGGGCTCCGACGACGCCGCCACGTACCTGGAGTTGATCCGCGCCTACGCGGCCGCGCATCCTGAGCGACCGGCCATCCTGGGCGGCGGTTGGAGCATGACCGCGTTCCCAGGTGGGACGCCCGATCGCGCGCTCCTCGATGCTATCGTTCCCGACCGGCCCGTCGCGCTCGACAATCGGGACGGGCATGGCACGTGGGTCAACTCGAAGGCCTTCGAGCTCGCTGGCATGGACGATGACACGCCCGAGCCGGCTCGCGGACGCATCGAGCGACGCGCCGACGGATCGCTCCAGGGCACCCTCCACGAAGGCGCCTCCGACCTCGTCTGGGACGTTCTGCCAAAGCCCGAGCCGGATGAGTGGCTGGAGGCCGCTCTGATCGGTCAGCGCGAGCTACTTGGCTACGGCATCACCGCCTGGCAGGACGCGAGTGGCTACGACAATGACCTCGTCACCTATCGACGCCTGGCCGAGACGGGCGAGCTGATCGCCCGCGTGATCTCGACGCAACGGTGGTCACGACATCACGGCCTGGAGCAGCTCGAGGGGCTCATCGACACGAGCCGGGACCTGGCCATCGGACGGCTGCGCGCCGACCGCATCAAGATCCTGCTCGATGGCATCGTCGAGAACTACACGGCCGCTATGCTCGAGCCCTATCTCGACGAGGACGGCCGACCGACCACGAATCGCGGCATGTACTACGTCGACATCGAGCTCGTCCGCGAGGCGGTCCGCGTGGTCGACGCGGCAGGACTGCACGTGCACATCCACACCATCGGTGACCGCGCGGTACGCGATGCCCTCGACGCGATCGAGCGCGCTGCTGCCGTCAACCCGGCCTGGGATCGGCGACCGACGTTGGCGCACATCCAGGTCGTGCACCCGGTCGACATCCCGCGCTTCGCAGCCCTCGGCGTGGTCGCCAACGGCCAGCCGTACTGGGCCCTCGATGAGGCCCAGATGAGCGACTTGAACGAGCCCTTCCTGGGCGAGCCGCGGAGTGCCTGGCAGTACCCGTTCGCGTCGCTCCTGCGTTCCGGTGCCAGGCTGGCCTTCGGCAGCGACTGGTCGGTCTCGACAGCCGACCCTCTGCGGGAGATGGAGGTCGCCGTCCGCCGCGTGTCGCCGGACCATCGCCGCGCGGAGCCCTTCCTGCCCGACGAACGGATCTCGCTCGAGGCGGCCGTCCACGCGTTCACGCTGGGGGCGGCCTACGTCAACGGTCTCGAGGCCGAGACCGGCAGCATCACGGTCGGCAAGCTGGCCGATCTGATCGTCCTCGATCGCGACCTCTTCGCACCCGACGTCCTGCCCGCGGACGCCCGGGTCCTGCTGACGATGGTCGAGGGCAAGGCCGTCGTCGAGGATCCCGAGCTGGAGGCTTGACGCTCAGGCGACCCGGTCGCGCGTGATGTCGGCCACCGTCGGGCAGCCGAGCAGGGCCATGGCCGTGGTCGTCTCGGCACGCAGGATCTCGACGGCCCGAGCGACGCCGGCCTCGCCGGCCGCCGCCAGCGCGTACAGGAAGGGCCTGCCGATGAACACGCTGCGGGCGCCCAGGGCGAGTGCCGTGACGACGTCGGTGCCGCGCCGAACGCCGCCGTCGAGATAGACCTCCGCGCGGCCCGCTACCGCCTGGACGATCGGCTCGAGGGCGTCGATGGTCGCTGCCACGCGATCGAGCTGACGTCCGCCGTGATTGGAGACGACGATCGCAGCCGCCCCGTGCTCGACTGCCAGCCGTGCATCGTCCGGCGCCAGGAGACCTTTGATCACCAGCGGCAGTGGGGTCAAAGAGCGCAGCCAGTCGACGTCCGACCAGGTCAACGAGGGATCCAGCTCGTCGCCCAGGAAGGCCGCGTAGGCCGCCTTGCCTCCGACGTCGGCGACGTTGCCGAGCGGTCCGGTATCGCGCAGTGGTTGCCGTAGCTCGCGCGCGCGGTAGCCCGGCAGCGGCAGGTCGACCGTCAGCACGATGGCGGCATAGCCGGCCTCGGTGGCGCGGGCCACCAGTTCTTCCGAACGCGCTCGATCTCGCTGGACATAGATCTGGAACCAGCGGGTGCCGCGGCCGACCGAAGCGACCGTCTCGAGTGATCGGTTGGAAAAGGTGCTCAGGGCGTAGACCAGGCCTTCCCGACCCGCCACCCGGGCGGGTACGACCTCGCCCTCGCGATGGGCGAGGCCCTGGAGCGCGGCTGGCGCGATGCCGATCGGCAGCGAGACGCGGGCGCCGAGCATCGTCGTCGACGGGTCGACGGCGGAGACGTCGCGCAGCACGCGCGGCCACAGCACGCGGCGGCCGAAGGCGGCTTCGTTCTCGCGCAGCGTGCGCTCGTCCCAGGAGCCGCCCGCGTAGTAGCCGAAGGCTTCAGGCGAGAGGGCCGCCTGGGCGAGCGGCTCGAAGTCGGCCAGGGCCTGGACGTCCATCAGTCGGTCGCCTCCTCCGGCGCGGACCCGATCCGCTGTGTCCGCTCCAGGAAGTCGGCCGGCGCCAGCGGCCGGAGGCAGTGAGTCATCGACATCGCCTGCTCGTAGCCGCCCGCGTTGAGCAGCGCCACGATGTCGCCTTCCCGGACGGGCGGCAGGAGGTAGTCCTCGACGAAGACGTCTCCGGCCTCGTTGATGTGGCCGGCGACCGTGACCGCGTCCGTCCGGGGTGCATCGGCGGCGCGGCACAGGACGACCTCCTGCGCGAACCGATAGATGAACCAGGAGCAGAACACGTTCCAGCCGGCATCCAGGCCGACGAAGCGGACGCCGGCCCGATCCTCGACCGTGATCACCTCGGCCAGGAGGACGGCAACATCCTTGACCAGCAGGTCGCCCGGCTCGAAGCCGACCACCACGCGCAGCGGAGCGAGGTGTCGAGCGACGACGGCCATGTAGGCATCGAGATCGACGGCGGCCTCGGACTGGCGCGCGACACGGCCGATGCCGCCGCCGACGTTGACCTCGGCCAGCCGATGGCCAGCCGCATCCAGGCGACCAGCCAGCCTGACGACTTCCGCCAGCGCCGCCTCGAAGGACGTCAGCCCATCGGCCAGCCAACCGGATCCGGCATGGAAGTGGAGCGTGTCGACGGTCAGATCGTGTCGCCGCACGGCCGCCAGCGCGTCATCGAGTCGATCGGCCGTGATGCCCAGCTTGGTGGGACGCGATCCAGCGTAGGCGAGGCCGTCGTTGTAGCCGGCACCGATCATCGGGTTGACGCGGAGGCCGATCGTCGAGCCCGGCGCCCTGCGGCCGACTCGCTCGACCTGGCTGACGGCATCGAGGTTGACGTGCACGCCGGCGCCGAGGATGACATCGAGGTCGCGCTCCGAGCAGTTCGTCCCGGTGAAGGAGATCTCAGCGGCCGCCCAGCCATCGGCAAGCGCAAGCTCGACCTCGCCCGGCGAACAGGCGTCGATGCCGACGGATCCCGGCTCACCTGCAAGGCCCAGCCCGCGAAGGGCGGCCAGGACCTCCAATTCCCGGTTGGCCTTGAGGGCGAAGCGAAGGCGGTGGTCGAGACCGGCCTTGCGAGCGGCCGCGTGCATGGCTCGAACGTTCTCGCGGATGCGCTCGAGGTCATAGACGAAGCGTGGCGTGCCTCCCGCGCGGGCCAGCGACTCTGCGTCTCGGCCGGCGATGACCAGTCGCCCATCGATGGCATCGAGGCCGGGTCGACGCCACCAGTCGGGCGCGGCCGTCGCTGGGCCGGGCCAGGTCGGAGGCGACGCTGTCGATGCCATCGCGTCCAGCGTAGCCGAACCCGTGGCCGACCCGTCGGCTACCATCTCCGCGCACGATCACGAACCACGGAAGAGGAGGCCTCAGTCGCCGACCCGCCGCTTCCGGCTGCATCGGCCGCTCGACCTGGCGGCCACGCTGGCGCCGCTCCGCCACGGCACCACGGACCCGACCATGCGCATCCTCGGTCACCGCGAGGTCCTGCGTGCGACCCTGACCCCTGAGGGGCCGACGACCGAGCACCTGCGCCACCTCGGCGACGAGGTCGAGGTCGAGGCCTGGGGGCCAGGCTCCGACTGGGCGATCGAGCACGCACCCGACCTGGTCGGTGAAGCCGA
Source organism: uncultured Chloroflexia bacterium (assembly GCA_963833535.1). Classification (GTDB taxonomy): domain Bacteria; phylum Chloroflexota; class Limnocylindria; order Limnocylindrales; family CSP1-4; genus CSP1-4. Next base: position 75,200 of record CAWHYC010000009.1, read on the forward strand.
CGATCCGACCGCGCTGCATCCGCAGCATCGCGTCATCGCCGATCTCGCGCGGCGGCTGTCCGGCGTCCGGCTGGGCCGCTCGGAGGCCGCCTTCGAGGCGCTCGTGCCGGCGGTCCTGGAGCAAAAGATCACGGGCCTCGAGGCGGTCCGCGTGCGCCGCCGCATGGTCATCGCGTTCGGCGAGCCGGCCCCCGGGCCGACGAACGCCCTTGCCGGCCTGCACCTGCCGCCGGCGCCCGCACGCCTGGCAGCGCTGGCGTACTTCGACCTGCATCCCCTGGGCCTCGAGCGACGGCGCGCGGAGGTCATCATCCGCTTGGCTGGTCGCGCCGCCGCCATCGATGGGCTGGCGGCGATCGATCCTGCGAAGGCCCGGTCGCGGCTCGAACGGCTGCCCGGCATCGGCGCGTGGACGGCGGCGGAGGTTGCCCGCGTGGCCTGGGGAGACCCTGACGCCCTGAGCGTCGGCGACTACCACATCCCGAACCTGGTCGCATTCGCGCTGGCCGGCGAGCCACGCGCCGACGACGCTCGGATGCTCGAGCTCCTGGAGCCGTATCGGGGCCAGCGCGGACGCGTCCAGCGACTCCTCGAGCTGTCCGGCATGAGCGCGCCACGTTACGGACCCCGGAGGCCGCCGCGCGCGATCGGGGCGATCTGAATGGAGGCACTCGGCATCGGGGGCGTCCGCTGAGCGGGCCGAACGGCCCGCCCGCAAGGCGCACTGTGGCGGTGGCGCACGTGCGGGGCGTGGGCGCAAGGTGGGGCTACGATGATCGAGCCCCGGATCGAGCCCCATGACGCCCTCGCCCGTCTGACAGACTGGGGGTTCATCGCGACCTCGGACCTGCCCGACAAGCCCGGCCCCGCGTCGCTGCTGGTCGCGCTTCGCGAGCGACCCACGCTCGTCCACTACGACCCTGAGCGGGTCGAGTACTGGGCCACGCGCCGCGAGCGTGGCGTCCACGTGACGGTCACCCGCGATACGCCGATGCCCGTCGACAGCGTCTTCTCCTGGGGCCTCATCCGCATCGCCGATCGGCTGGGCGTGACCAACGAATACGCCGCCTTCGGTGGCCACGTCGCGGCCGAGCTGGTCGACGGCGTGGTCGTCGTCGTCTTCACCTCGCCGGCTCCGATCCTGCGCCGCGGCGGCCATACCCAGGGCTGGGACCCGGGCGCGACGAGCATCGTCGCCTTCTTCAGTCGGCTCCTGGTGGCGGTCGACTTCCGGCCGGGGTTCGAAGCAGAGATCGCCGACGCAGAACCCCTGGCGCGCTACGCCGCGTTCCTCCAGGACGTCATCGCCCGCTATCGCGTCTCGTCCGCGCTGCGGGAGGGTGAGCCCGACGTGTGGCGGCTCTTCTCGGCCGACGCCAAGAGAGTCGAGCGGGATCATCCCGAGACCTGGGCCGCCGGAGCCGCACTCCTCCGGGCATCCGCGAGTCACAGCACCGTCACACCCACGGCATAGACTGGCGGCATGCGGTTCTTGTCTCGTCCTGCGTCCATGCCCTCCCCTGATCGCAGCCTGCCCGGCCGCGCCGAGCCGATGCCGATCCCCGGGCGGCACTACGTCAACGGCGAACGCCTCGCGCCGCCCTGGCCCGACGGCACGCGCACAGCGGTCTTCGCGCTGGGCTGTTTCTGGGGCGCGGAGAAGGCCTTCTGGTCGCTGCCCGGCGTCATCAGCACCGCCGTCGGCTATGCCGGCGGCACGACCCCCAACCCGACCTACCGCGAGGCGTGCTCCGGCATGACCGGGCATGCGGAGTCGGTGCTCGTGGCCTACGACCCCGACCGCATCTCGTATGAGCAGCTGCTCAAGGTCTTCTGGGAGCAACACGACCCGACGCAGGGCATGCGCCAGGGCAACGATCAGGGCACCCAGTACCGCTCGGCGATCTACGTCGACGCGCCAGAGCAGCTGACCGTGGCCGAGGCCTCGCGCGACGCCTATCAGGCCGAGCTCTCAGCCGCTGGCTTCGGCGCCATCACGACCGAGATCCGCGCCGATGTGCCCTTCTACTACGCCGAGGACTACCACCAGCAGTACCTGGCCAAGAATCCCGGGGGCTACTGCCCGAACCACTCGACCGGCGTGCATCTGCCGGACGAATTCGTGGTCACGCCGCTGCAGTACGTGGACTGATGGCACTCTAACGGCTCGACAACGTTGCTGTCGTTGTCGACGACCTCGACGCCGCGATCGCGTTCTTCAATGAGCTCGGCATGCAGCTCGAGGGCCGAACCGCCGTGGAGGGCGAGTGGGTCGACCGCGTTGTCGGCCTCCACGGCACCCGATCGGACATTGCCATGATGCACACGCCCGACGGTCATGGACGGCTCGAGCTGACGCGATACCTGCATCCTGCGGCGGTCGGGCCTGATCCGAGAAGCGAGCCGGCGAACACGCGAGGCATGGGTCGCATCATGTTCAAGTCGACGACGTCGACGACGTCGACCACGTCGTGGAGCGCTTGCAGGCTCTCGGTGGAGAGCTCGTCGGCGAGATCGTTCAGTACGAGGACGCCTACCGGCTGTGCTTCCTGCGCGGGCCCGAGGGCATCATCGTCGCGCTCGCCCAGGATGTCGGCTGAGGGCGCAGGGTTTGGTCCCGGCCGACTCCGACAATGGAGACGTGACCATGCCGGCGACCCAACCGAAGCTCACGCTCAATAGCGGCGTCGAACTGCCCGCTCTCGGGTTCGGGGTCTTTCAGACGCCGCCTGACGTCACCCAAGCGGCGACAGAGGAGGCCATCCGCGTCGGCTACCGGATGATCGACACGGCCGCTTCCTACCTCAATGAGCGCGAGGTGGGCGCGGCGATCGCAGCCAGCGGCATCGAGCGGTCGGAGCTTTTCGTCCAGACCAAGCTGTGGGTCAGCGACTACGGCTACGACGGCGCGCTCCACGGCTTCGAGGTCAGCGCCCGGAAGCTCGGGCTCGACACGATCGACCTCTACCTGCTGCACCAGCCGCTCCCGCAACACTTCGACAGCACCGTTGACGCGTACCGCGCCGCCGAGCGCCTGCTCGCGGAGGGTCGTGTTCGGGCGATCGGGGTGTCCAACTTCAGCGCAGCGCACCTTGACGAATTCCTGCCACGGGTGACCGTCGTGCCGGCCGTCAACCAGGTCGAGATTCACCCGTACTACAACCAGCCGGCCCTACGCGCCGTTCATGAGCGACGGGGCATCCAGACGCAGGCGTGGTCGCCGCTCGGTGGGGTGTACGTCTACCGACCGGGTGAGGCCACGAACAACGCCCTCGAAGACCCGACCATCGCGGCCATCGCTGCGAAGTACGGCAAGTCCCCGGCACAGGTCATCCTCCGCTGGCACTTGGACAGCGGCCGGTCGGCGGTTCCGAAGTCGGTTCGTCCCGAGCGGATCGCCGAGAACCTGTCCGTGTTCGACTTCGAGCTGACGGGTGAGGAAGCCGCGGGCATCGACGCGCTCGACACGGGTGTCCGTGGCGGACCCGATCAGGACCAGATCGACTTCCTGTCGTGGAACCGGACCATCCCCGAATGACGAGCGTCATCGTCGTCACACGATGAAGGGCTCTTGACGCCGAGCCGCCAGGCGGGATGATGGCCTTGAAGGTCGTGTTCCCATGACGATCCCCGCGCGTCCTCTCGACAAGAAGCGGCTCTGGCTCATCTCCTTGGTGAGCATCGTCGCGATCCTTGCGGTCAACTACATCGTCTCCGGGCCGGCCCACGTCGGTTCCCCGATCGTCGTGCGGCTCGCAGCGGCCGCGATCGTCACCGCCTTCGTCGCCGTCGCCAAGTTCGTCGCCGGACCGCGAGCAGCAGCCGTGACCGCTGTGGTAGGGGTCGTGGTTGCTGTCCTGGTGCTCGGAGAGGCGGTCCAGCCGTAGATCCCAGCGGGCTGCACCGATCGCGCCCTGCGGTGTTGTAGGGCTATCGCTGGCCGGGAGAAGGAGGACTACGTTGACCCAGCCAACCACCAAGCCTCCCCGCGGATGGCGGTACGGCATTCATCCGGCCGCAGCAGGAGCGACCGTCCGCTCGTTGGGGCGCATGGATCTCCCGCTCGGCGAGGCACTCCGCATCGAGCTGGTCGACCCCGACGCAGCGAACGAGGACACTTTGCACATCCAGTACTACATCGCCACGGAGTACGGTGGCTGGGCGCTGTGGATCTCATGCGCCAACGGGCAGGAGACCGAGGTCGAAGCGACCCTCGCCACGTTGGTCCCGCTGCTCATGTAGCGGTCGAGTAGCCGGTGATCGCCTCGAGCTGCGGAAGGCGTGACACCGGGCAAGGAGTCGATGCGATGCTCAGCGAGCACCCGGTGTTTCCCATCCTGCTCTCGACGGACCTCGATGCCACTCGAACCTTCTACCACGACACGCTCGGGCTGGAGGTCCTTCGCGAGGACGAGGGGGATCGGATCGTCTTCCGCTGTGGTGCCGGCACGCAGCTGGTCGTGACGCTCAGCACCATCGGCACCTCGGATACCCAGACGCAGATGGCCTGGCGCGTGCCGGACCTGCAAGCCGCCCTCGTCGACCTCCGAGCCCGCGGGGTCCGCATCGAGGAATACGTAGCCCCCGACCCGGTCACGACCGATGGCATCGCCGACATGGGCCATTCCTGGGCCGCCTGGTTCATCGACCCCAGCCACAACGTTCTGGCCGTCGTGCAGCCCAAGCCGTAGCGCGTGACCTCATCCGGCTACCATCCACAACGATGAGCTCGGATCGACCGCCTGACGACGTCTCGACCGACGACCACGCACGTCACGCCGATGGCGGAGGTCGCCCGCACCGAGCCTCCGGTGTTCTGCCGCTCGACCGCTTCAACGCATTCACCGACGGCGTCTTTGCCATCGCCATCACCCTGCTCGTCCTCGAGCTCAGCATCCCAGCTGGATCGAGCCGCCTGCTGCCCGCCATCGCGGAGCAGTGGCACGAGTTCCTCGGATACCTGATCAGCTTCGCCTTCATCGGCGGCATCTGGGTCAGCCACGCATCGATGACCAGGTTGATGCGTCACGCCGACGCCCTCGCCTACGGCATCGACCTGCTGATGCTGCTGTTCGTGGGCGTGCTGCCGTTCTCGACCAACCTGATGGTCACCCACCTGTCGGGTCCCGATGTAACGGCCGCGGTCGTGATCTACGGGGTCAACGTGCTACTGGCGTCACTCACGCTGAGCCTGCTCATGTTCTACATCGCCAGCGAGCGATCGCTCGTGGTCGACGGCGTGGCTGACGAGACGCTCGAGGCGAAGGTACGTCAGCGCTGGATCGTGATCGGCTTGAATGTAACGGCGATCGCTATCGCCATCATCTTGCCCCTCGCTGCGGTGGGGCTGTACCTGATCACCACGCTCGTTGCGCTCTCCCTGCCGGTGATCAGCCTCCGCCGGCGCCGGCACTAGGGATCCAGGGGCAAAGGCTTGGCCGACGCTCACCGCGTCGGCGCCGGCTTCGTAGCCTCCTTGGGTCGCCGCCTATGCTGGGGGAGATGACGGCGCCGCCCGATCCCGGAGAACGGAACGAAGCGTTCTGGCGCGACTTCCTCACGCGTGGCGACTCGCGGGAGCGACGGGTCAGGCAGGTCTTCAGGCGCATCCCGCAGGGGCCGCGCTGCAAGCTGTGTGCAGCCCCGTTCGCCGGAGCCGGTGCGCCGTTCATGCGTGTGATCGGAAGACGGCCCTCCGATAAGAACCCGACGATGTGCAACTCCTGCTTCGCCTTCATGGTTCGACACCATGGCGGTGCCGAGATCGAGTGCACCTTCCTGTTCGCCGATGTGCGCGGTTCGACGACCATCGCCGAGGGCATGTCGGCGACCAGCTTTCGTGGCTTGCTGGATCGGTTCTATGCCACCGCGTCGAAGGTCGTCTTCGATCACGACGGCAGCGTCGACAAATTCGTCGGCGACGAGCTCGTAGCGATGTTCTATCCGCTGTTGACCGGGGAGCGGCACGCAGCGCGGACGGTGGATGCCGCGAAGGCCCTGATGGAGGCGACCGGCCACGCCGACGCCGCCGGACCGTGGCTACCGCTCGGTGCGGGCGTGCACACGGGCCCGGCATGGGTGGGGACGGTGGGTGACGCGACGCACGTCGAACTGACCGCCTTAGGCGACACCGTGAATACGACGGCCAGGCTGGCATCGGTCGCAAGGACCGGCGAGATCCTGATCACGGCGGCTGCGGCGGAGACCGCTGGCCTCGATCCGGCTCTGGAGCGCCGATCGCTCGACCTGAAGGGCAAGGAGCTGCCCATCGATGTGGTCGTCGTGCGAGTCTGAACCGGATGCGGCCGAGCCCGCGCTGCTTGGCTACAACGTCGAGATCTCTCTATGGTGGGCTTGATGGTCGGGTCGGGCTCGGCGTCCGGACTACATGCGCTGGACGATGTACAGGGTGTTCCCATCCGGGTCGCGCAGCGTGAACATCGGCGGCACGCCGGGATACCGAAGGATCTCTGCGTCGACGTCCACGGCGTTGTCGACCATCGCGGCGTGGTCGCCCTCGGCGTCGTCGGTCGTCAGGCGGATCCCGGTGTCGACGCCGACTGGTGACGACCCCCGCGGGGCGATCGCGATCGTGGTGGCTGCCCCTGGTGGCGCCACCTCGATCCAGCGTTGCCCGTTTCCGAACGGGACGTCCCTGGTGATCTCGAGTCCGAGGACCTCGGTGTAGAAGGCCAATGAACGGTCCTGGTCCACGGCCGGGATGGCGACCGTGCCGACCTGCGTGATCGATGTAGTGCGGGTGGTCATCGTCGTCCCCTTCCATGCAGGGTGGCCGCCGGGTGTCGACCCGATCTCGGCCCTGGGCCCAATCCGACCGATGATGACACCGCACGGAGGACGGGGCGTCGTTCGGTCAGGTCGCGATCTCCCAGATGTGGCCGCCGGGATCGACGAAGCTCGCCGTTCGCGCACCCCACGGCCGATCGATGGGGCCGTTCAGGAGTGCCACGCCACGCTTGGCGAGGTCCGCGCATGTGGCATCCACGTCCTCGACGGGGATCGTCAGCTGGAGTCGGGATCCACCGGCACGCGGCGCCACGACCGCGGGCTCGATGAGCTCCCGCGCTGCTGCGGCCGTGAGCAGGTTGACGAGCGTGGCGCCGAACTTGAAGACCGCCGAGTCGTCGTCCTCGAACAGGACGGGCAGGCCGAAGACGTGTCGATAGAACTCCCTGGCGGCGGCCACGTCCTCGACGAATAACGTGATGGCTCCGATCGCCGTCGGCCAGGCAGCCACCTCCGAATCGTCCATGACGCACTCCTGACTGATGAGGACCTAAGACCGGCGCAGTCGCACCTCGGTCCCTCGACGGATGGAGTTGGGGATCTCGGCGATGCCGTCGACATACGAAACGAGGTCGGCCATGGCCTCGTCGGGCGCGTCGCCCGTGATCTCCACGTCGTACTCGATCGAGGTCGATGTCGCGGGATCGCCGACGTAGTCGCTGGTCGCCGTGACCCGCACGCGACCCAGGCGGATGCCTCGCCTGGCCGCCTCACGGAAGAGGTCGTTGGAGACGCAGCCGGCGACGGCGAGGTTGAGCAGCTGGCCGCCGCTGAATCCGAGGCCACCCCCGCCCGCCGCAGCTGGCCGATCGATGACGACCGTCACCGACCCGGCCGACCCCAGGGCGGTCGGACCGCCGTCGACCGATCGGACGTCGACTCGGTAGGCGTCAGACATCTCGGTGCCTCCTCGCTGGCTGCCAGCCAGGTTCAGACGTCCGGTTCGTAGAGGTTGAGCAGGTTGCCGTCGGGATCACGGAGGTTGGCATAGGCGCCCCAAGCCTCGCGGCCGCGCTCGGTGAAGACGACGCCGCGACCCTCCAGCCGCTGGATGGCCGCGTCGAGTCCCTCGACGCGGAAGGCCGGCACCACCGCGACCCGCTCATGCTCCATGGGCTCGGCGTCGGGCGTCCCGAACAGCTCGAGTCGCATGCCACCGGCATCGAAGGCCGCCCAGTCGACACCCGGCTCGTGGAGCTCGGGATCGGGGTCCTCGTCGATCGGGCTCAGCCCGAGGACGTCACGGTAGAAGGCGAGCATGGCCGGGAAGTCGGCCGTCGAGATGAGCACGATATCGAGCCGCACGACGGCATGGTCGCAGATGCGTCAAAGCGCTGGGGAGGTGGGTACGTCGCCAAGGAGTCGGGTCCTCGCCAAGGAGTCGGGTCCTCGCCAAGGAGTCGGGTCCTCGCCAAGGAGTCGGCCCGCGCGCTCGATCTGGCGACGAGATCGACACTCGGATCGGAGGAGCCGACGCAGCCCTCAGTGCTTGTGGTCGTGTGGGCGCTCGTACAGGTCGGCCTGGCTCGCCGTGTCGGACTTGTGCGTGTTCGACGGGCCGTCGAGATCGCGCTGGCCCGGCCGGTGACCGCCGACGAACATGTAGATGAGCGTGCCGACTAGGAACAGAGCCAGGAGGAAGAGACCTACATAGAAACCAGCCATGCGAGCAGTGTAGCGGCGCGAGCGCAGCGCGTGGCGCTCGATCGGCAGGCTCGCTGCCGATGTCGTCTGTACGTCGGCCGCCTCACGAACACCATCGGTGGTCGGACGCATCGTGGCGCTGCCATATCCGGCCTACCACTCCCAGTGGTACTCCGGGTAAGGCGAGTCTCGCCCACCAACATGGCTGGTGAGACGGCCCACCATTCGGTCATGGAGCGGCGACCACGAGCGTGGAACGCACGCTGCCGTGCTCAACGCCGACCGGACGATGTGCGTAACACCAACCGCATTGGTATCCCGGCAGCCATCGACCCGATCTGGGCCACGAACCATCGACAGGGCCCCACCTCGGGAAGCAGCGGCCAGGACGAACGCCCGGATGGGCGCGATGGCCCTTCTCGCCAGCGCGAGCGACTGCTATCGTGTCGCCCGCCATCGGAACGCGGACCGTCGCGCTATCCGTTCAGGCGACGAGAGAGGGAACCGCATGAAGCGACCGATCGGTATCACGCTGCTGGGCATCCTGTCCCTGGCAGCGGGCATCTCATTCCTGTTGCTCGGTCTCCAGCTGATGGGCGCCGTGACCTTCGGGCCGTTGCAGTCCGGGACGGGCGTTTGGGCCTACGGCCTGCTGGTGACGCTCACCGGCCTCGCCTTCGCGGCGGCTGGCTTCGCGTTCTGGAGCCTCCAGCCGTGGGCCTGGCTCTTCGGCCACATCCTGGCCATCTTCGGCCTCCTGGAGGCGGTCCTCGTCTGGCTTTCGACGGGCGACTTCGGGGCTGGCGCCGCTGCGGGCCTCTTCCCGCTACTGGTCCTCTGGTACTTGAACCGCGAGCCCGTCAAGGCGGCCTTCGGCCAGGCTGACGCCTAGATCAAGCGCAGATGGCGCGATGGGTCGCGCCAGGATCCCGGGGCCGTTCGCGCCACATGGCGTCGGCGGCCCCGTTCGATGTCCGGGCCTCGACAGACGTCGCGCTCAGGCGAACTTGAAGGCGAACGGCTCGCGTTTCGGTGGTGGCGCCTCGGCCGGCTCGACGGGCACGCCCACGTACTGCGCTCGGATGCCGGCGATCCACCGCCGGCACTCGGGCGTCAGCGTCAGCTCGTCGGTCTGCATGCGCTGGCGCGAGACCAGGACGCCGAGGTCGGCGCCCTTGTAGCGGTAGTCGCCGGGCGGCAGGACGCGCAGGAAGAACGCCTCGGTCTCGTCGATGATGCTGTGCCAGTCGTTGCCCCAGCGCCCGAACCGGATCGAGCCGTCGGCTTCCATGCGCCAGATCCCGGTCCGCGGCGCGGCCGTGAGCAGCTCCACGCCGGCGTTGGGTTCCTTGATGATGAGCTGGCTCCAGACGTCGATCGTCTCCGCCTGCGCCCAGCGCTGGTTGATCTCGTCGACGTCGACCTCGTAGTCGACGTCGAGATACTCCAGCAGGTGGAAGGCGAAGAGCGGCAGGTCGGCGTAGGCGCCGGCGGTCACGTTGGTCATCGATGATGGCGCCGCTGACCCGCGGGTTGATCTCGCCCAGGTAGAGCTCGTCGGTGTCGGCGTCGGCCAGGACGTCGACCTCGAAGAAGCCGACGTAGCCCTCCTTCGCCAGGCGATCGCCGAGCCGCTGCACCAGCTTGCGCGACTTGCGCCGGTGCCGCTCCGACAGGACGCCGGGCCACATGTCGTTGCCGCACCAGCCGCCCTTGTACGGTGTCAGCTCCTTGTAGCCGGTCAGGTCGGTCATCAGCGGACCGACGATGGTGCCGTGGCGCGTGATGGTCGCCTCGATGGCCCCGGCCCGGACGTTGACTCGGCGCATGACCTTGACCTCGTCCTCGGCGACGATGGCCTTGGCCGCCTTGGCCCAGTCGCGTTCGCCATGGATGAAGAAGGTCGTCCGCCCGGAGTCGCCGTAGGGGGTCTGGACGACGAGGTCGTCGCCCAGGCCCGCGCGCTCGGCGGTGGCGACCAGCTCGGCATACGACCCGACGCGGGCCAGCGCGTTGGGCACCGATGGCACGCCGGCCTCGGCGGCCAGGCGCGTGGTCACGGTCTTGGAGTCGATGTGCTTGCGCAGCGCGGCCGGGGGGTGGGCGATGCGCAGGCCCAGCTCGGGCGCCAGGCGCTCGGCCTCCTCGTCGAACATGACGAAGACCGCCAGGCCACGCTCCCCCTTCGAGCGCACGAAGTCGCCGACTTCCTTGTGCCCGAGCAGGTAGTCGTTGATCTCCTCGATCGACGCGAACTGGCGCCACGGCCGCTCCTGCGGCACGAAGACGCGCGGGTGGCTGCCCTCGAAGCAGTCGTAGTAGCTGACGTAGAAGAAGTCGCGCACCCAGCGATCGATGCCCAGCAGGTTGAACGGCGTCGGCGAGATGAAGTGGATCGGTGTGCGGTTGGTGCGCAGGAAGGCGCGGATCTCGGAGATGCCGCGCAGCACGGGGCGCCGATGGATCTTGCGGCCCTTCCGCGCTCCGCGATCGGGTGCTGCAGGCCCTTGGCCCTGAGCTGGCCGCGCTTCGAGTTCCGCGCCGCGGTCATCCTTGCTGCGCCGGCGGCGATGCTTCTTGCCCATGTTCCCTACCCGACGGGCTGGCTGGTCGGTTCCATGGTGGACCACGGGGCCTCGTCGGTCGACGGCTCGGGCGGCCAGGCGACGGCGCCGACGATGGCCTCGATCGTCTCGGCTGCCGCCAGCACGAGCCCGTCGGTACCGCGGCGCCCGAGCACCTGCAGCGCGACGGGCAGGCCGTCGTCGCCGAAGCCGATCGGGCAAGGAGACGGCCGGATAGCCGCACAGGTTGGCGTCGTACAGGAACGGCGCCCAGTCCATCCAGGCCGGATCGACCTCGGTCTCGCCGATCCGCGCCGGGAACGTGGTGCCGTGCGGGAAGGCCTCGCAGCCCGAGTGCCGGGGTCACCAGCACGTCGGCGCCGGTCCGGGCGAAGAGGTCGAGGTAGGCGGCGTGGATGCGTTCGCGCTCGAACTGGGCCTCGACGTAGGCCTCCGCGCTGATCGTCCCGCCGAAGGCGATGAAGTCGCGCGGCACGCTCGGTCATCTCGTCTCGTCGCTCCCGCCAGGCGTCCTCCTCCGCCCAGCGCGCCTCGGCGGCCGCGATGGTCGCCCACGTCTCGACCGAGCTGCCGAGGCCGGGAGCGTCGTCGACGACATGGACGCCCGCGCCGCCGAGCGCGGCGATGGCGCGACGGAAGACACGCCGCACGTCGTCGTCGACCGCCGCGAAGCCCAGAGTCCTCGGAGACCACGAGCCGCAGGCGCGAGGGTTCTGGCGCTCGATGGTCGAGGTCGGGCAGGTCGATGGAGTGGCGGTCGCGAGGATCGGCGCCGGCGAGCGTGCGGAAGATGAGCCGGGCATCCGCCACCGAGCGCGTCAACGGGCCGACCGAGACCAGCGTCCGCCAGGCATCGGCGCTCGGCTCTCGAGGGATGGCGCCGAAGGTCGGCTTGAAGCCGACGACGCCACAGAACGCGGCCGGGATGCGGATCGAGCCACCGCCGTCGCCGCCCATGCTGACCGGGCCGATGCCCGCAGCGACCGCCGCGCCCGCGCCACCGGACGAGCCCCCTGGCACGCGCCCGAGGTCCCAGGGATTCGACGTCCGGCCATGGACCGGCGACTCGCAGATGCCCGAATAGCAGAACTCGGGCACCGCGGTCTTGGCGAAGATGATCGCGCCGGACGCTTCCAGGCGCTCGAGGACGACCGCGGTCCGGTCGGGAACGAAGCCGCGCATGGTCAGGGACCCGTGGGCGCTCTCGACGCCGGCGAGCCACTGCGAGTCCTTGGCCGAGACGGGGAGGCCGGTCAGCGGACCGCCCCGACCGTTGGCCAGCAACGTGTCAGCGTGACGCGCCGCCGTCCGCGCTCGCTCGTCGAGGCGCACCGAGAACGGGTTGATGAGCGGCTCCATGGCGTCCGCCCGGGCGAGGACCGCCTCGAGTGCCTCGACCGCCGAGACGTCGCGGCGTCGCAAGCGCTCGACGAGCTCGACCGCCGACATCCGGAGCAGCTCGTCCCCATTCGAGCCGGACGACCCAGCGAGCGCGGTGGCGGAGGCGTCCGGCGAGGCGGTGCGGCTCGTGCGCCGAGTCAGTCGGCGCGGCAGGGCAGGTCGCTCCACGGTCGGCCGGAGTGTACCGGCTCGGCCGATCGTGTGGTCTCGGCCGATCGTGTGGCGCCGCGCCCCCGAGCGGCCTCAGCCGACTGCCGCCGCGTGGCTCACGAGTACGCCATCGCATGGTATGGTTGACTCGTCAACGACCATCCTGTGCGCCTCGCGCGCCGACGAACGACAAGGAACAGGTAGCGCTCATGCCCGCCGTCACCGCCGACACGATCAAGCTCCCGCACATCACGCGAGTGCGGCCGGACAGCGTCCCTCGACCCGTTCTCGGCACGGTCGATGCGCCGACGCGTCTCGAGGGCGAAGGCTTCCAGGTCCGGCGACCGTTCCCGGGCATCGACCTCTCGATCGCCGACCCCTTCCTCCTGCTCGACCACCTGGGCGCGGTCGAGTACTCCCCCGGTGAGGCCAAGGGTGCACCAGATCATCCGCACCGCGGCTTCGAGACCGTCACTTACATCATCGACGGCGCCATCGAGCATCGTGATTCGATGGGCGGAGGCGGGACGATCACCGACGGGGCCACCCAGTGGATGACGGCCGGAGCGGGCATCGTGCATTCGGAGATGCCGCCCGAGTACCTCGTCCGTCGCGGCGGCCTGTTCCACGGCGTCCAGCTCTGGGTCAACCTGCCGGCGAGCCTCAAGTGGTCGCCGCCGCGCTACCAGGACATCGAGCCCGGCCAGGTCGCCCTGCTGGCCTCGACCGATGGCGGTGCCCTGGTCCGCATCATCGCCGGCGAGATCGACGGCCTGGCAGGGCCAGGCTCGACCTACACGCCGATCGCTTATGCGCATGCCACCCTCCAACCCGGCGCCCGGCTCGACGTGCCCTGGCGGCCCGATTTCAATGCCCTGGTCTATGTCCTCGCCGGCAGCGGCAGCGCAGGCAACGAGGCGGTCCCGATCCACGAAGGCCAGCTCGCGGTCTATGGCCCGGGGGACCACGTCGTGATCGAGGGCAATCGACGGCTCGAAGGTCCGACCGAAACCCTCGAGGTCCTCATCCTCGGCGGCCTGCCGATCCGCGAGACGATCGTCTCCTACGGCCCGTTCGTGATGAACACCCGCGAGGAGATCATCGAGGCCATCCGCGATTACCAGGCCGGCCGCATGGGCCAGATCCCGCCGATCACCCGCTAGGGGCCGCGGCCGAACCAGGCGCAGGGGCCCGACGCGAAGAGACCGACCGGCTGGACGCCGATCGGTCTCGTGCTGGCATCGGAGCCTGACCGACCGAGGGTCGGTGCTCCAAGGCGCGACTAGCTGGCGGGCGGAGCCGGCGGAGCCGGCGGCTGGGTCGGCGCGGGTGCCGCCGGGGCGGGGGTGGCCATCGCGGCGGCGGCCGCGGCGTTGGCCTCGGCGACCTTCTGCATCGCGTCCCGCTGCGCGGGTGTCAGAAGCGCCATCTCGTGCTCGACGAAGTGGTTCCGGACGCCGGGGTAGTTGAGGTAGAAGAAGATGATGATCGCCAGCAGCCATCCGAACGACTCGGCTTCGGTCGTCGTACCGTTGCCGATGATCGCGAAGAAGCCGAAGATGATCGTGAAGATGCTGATGAAGATCCCGAACGACCACGCGTAGGCGCGGACGTTCCAGAAGCCTTCAGCCACATAGATCCAGATGGCGGCCAGGATGATCGCCCAGATCGCCGGCCCCCACTGGGCCGTCGGGAATGAGACTTCCTTGCCCAGGAACGTCCAGTTGACGATGCCCAGGAAGACGAGCGTGCGCCAGATCTCGAAGAGCGCGAGGAGTCCCGCTCCTACGGCAAGGAGCGTGACGCCGATGGGTCGTTTCATTTGAGCGTTGAGCCTCCCTCATGGTGTCCCTCGGGATCGGGGACCGCTTCACTCAGCATAGCCGCCCGTGAACCGGATTCCAATGCCAAACGGCATCATCTCGCCCGTCGGCCCTTTTGACGCCATGGTCGGCGTCTATCATGCCGCTCCCCGCAGCGAATCCCAGCCTGCCGCGGGTCGAAGGAGCGCCAGCGCGATGGTCGGGGACATGGGCTCTTCACCGGGGACCGTGTGATCCGGTATCTGCGGCCACGGGTCGATCCTCACCCCTCTCGATGACTCTCAGCTCGCGCGTCGTCGCCCGAGTGCCACCGGAGATCCTGGACATCGCGCGTGATCGGCAGACGCTCGGCGTCCTCCTGGTCGCAGTCCTGGCCACGCTGGCTGCGGGACTCGATCCCCATGTCTTCGGCCCGTCGTCGCCGACCGTCCAGGCCGCCCTCCGCACCCGACCGCAGATCGAGACGGTCTACCTGCTCGTCGTCGTCGCCCAGGCGGCCTGCTTCCTGATCGGTGGCGTGATCGGCGACCTCGGTCGACGGCGGCGCGTGCTCCTGGTCGGACTCGGCTTGCTGACCGTGGGCGAGGCGCTGGCGATGCTTGGCGAAGGGGGACCCCTGTTCGTCGTCGGCAGGCTCCTGGCGGCAAGCGGCGTCGGACTCTCGGTCCCAGTGGCGCTGGCCTGGGTCGCCCTGACCTACGATGGCGTCGCGCGCGCGACCGCCATCGGTCTCACGTATGCCGCGTATGGCGCTGGGGTCGGGATCGCGGCGACCCTCGTGAACCTGTTCGCACAGTCCGTCGGGACCTGGCCATCGTTCGTGCTGGCAGGCGCGGCGGCGCTGCTGGCCTTCCTCCTGGCGCGCAGGTGGCTGCCGAATGTCGATCGACCGGTCGACACGCCGCGGCTGAGCGTCGTCAGCAACATCCTGTGGGCATACGCCCTCCTGGCCGGGACGGCCTCGCTCATCGCCGTCGGCGGTGGCTTCGTTCTGACGGTCAGGCTGGTGATCCTGGCCACTGGCGTCACGGCGCTGATCGCCTTCTGGTTCGTACGACGCCGCCTGGCGCGACGAGAAGAGGCGGGAGTGCACGTTCGGGCGGTGACCGTCGCGCTCTTCGCTGGCGTCATCATCGCCTTCGCCCAGACGGCACCATTGACGCAGGCTCCGATCTTCTTCCAGCTGGCCCAGGGCTTCGCCCCGATCTGGGCTGTCGTGGCCATCGTGCCGATCATCCTCGCCCTCGTGCTTGCCGGGCCGATCGCGGGCTGGCTCCTCACACGACTGGAGCCGAGGGTGCTCATCGCCGGCGGCCTGGCGGTGCTCGGGCTCGGCGACCTCGCCGTCGCCCTCGCCGCACCAGACACCGGCTACCTCTTCTTCGTCATCCCGTTCCTGGCCATCGGGGCCGGCTTCGTCATCGGGACCACCATCCGCACGGCGATCATCTTCGCCAGCGTGCCGCGCCACCTGCCGGCGACGGCGGCAGCCCTGAACCAGACGTCGATCACGGTCGGCACGGAGCTCGGCCTGGTCATTGTCACCTCCGTCGTGGCCCGCGTCGCGATCGACACCTTCGGACGGTTCATCGCGACAGCGATGGAGCCGGCTGATCAAGCAGCTGCCATCGCGAAGTTCACCGATCTGCTCAACGCCATCGGCACCAGCGCATTCGGGACCCTCGTCGGCGACGCCAGCCAGAAGGGCCTGGAGGCTGCCGGCAGCGCCTATGCGGCCGGCGTCAGCGCGAGCATGGTGATCGCCGGCGCCGCGGCCCTCCTCGGGGCCGTCGTCTGTTGGTTCGGGATCGGCCGACGAGCACGCTTGATCGCTGTCTACGAGCACGCCGACCAACCCCAGTCTGGTCAGCCGGTAAGCGCCCTCGCTCGACCTGACGACTCGTCAGCAGCCCGCCAGGCCGGGGTCCAGCTGGCCCTACCCTGACCATCGCTGTTCGCGGTATAGTCGCTGTCCGCGAGCGAGCGCCCTGGCCGAAATCGCCGGACCTCTCGACGCGATCCGGTCCATCTCGTCGACCTGCATCCCCCCGACGAGGCCCAACTCACAGGAGGCGCACCATGACCCTCGGACCGTTGGAGTACACGGTCATCGGGTTCCGGGACAACGAGCACTTCACCGGCAAGATCGCCGAGGAGCTCGAGAAGATCACCAAGCGCGGCGTCATCCGGATCGTCGACATCGTCTTCGTGGCCAAGGCCAACGATGGCGAGATCGCGGTCATCGAGGCCGACGGCCTCGACCAGAAGGCCTTCGCAGCCCTGCAGCCGGCGCTCCAGGACCACATGGGCCTGCTGACCGCCGAGGACGTGGCCACGTTGGCCATGGAGATCCCAGCCGGCACATCGGCCATGATGATCATGTTCGAGCACCGCTGGGCCGAGCACCTCAAGGACGCCATCCAGGAGGCCGGCGGCTTCCTGGTCGCCCGGGAGACCATCCCGCCGGAGATCGTCGCTGCGATCAGCGCCGAGATCGAAGCCGCCGCCGTCGTCGGCGTCTAGGCAAGACATCCCTCAGACGAAGGAGAGCGAACGATGCCGATGATGATGCGCCGCATGGGCCGGGCTGCCGTGACCACCGCCGTGGTCGCCGGCACGGCTGGCGCCGTCCACCACCACCAGGAGCAGAAGTACGCCAACCAGGCGGCCCAGCAGCAGGCAGCGGCTGCGCCGCCACCCGAGCAGTACGCCGAGCCGGCAGCAGCCCCTGCGGCGCCGCCGGTCGATCCCCAGACTGCACAGCTGGAGAACCTGGCCAACCTGCACGCGCAGGGCATCCTGACCGACGACGAGTACGCTGCCGCCAAGGCCAAGGCCCTCGGCATCTGACGTAGAGGCGGTGACTCGGGTCACCGCAGCCTGACTCAGCGACCCGGTCCACCAGGGCCGGGTCGTTCCGATTCGTGCGGCGGTCCTGCACATCGCTGTTGGTCGCACATCTGCGTGGTCGGTCGGGCTATGGTTTCGAGACACCCGACGGCGTCATGGCAGAGTGCACCAGGAGGATGTATGAGCACCGAGACCGCTGTCTTCAAGGAGCACAGCAACTCCTACGACATCTTCATCCTCGTCCTGACGATCATGTCGCTGGCCGTCATGGTCCTGCTGCTGCTACCGCTCAGTGCTGAGACGCTGCAGCTCCTGCGCGTTTACGACAACGCGATCTGCATCGTCTTCCTGGTCGACTTCTTCGGAAACTTCGCGGGCGCACGACCCAAGAACGCCTACCTCGTGGGCCGGCGTGGCTGGCTCGACCTCTTGGGCTCCATTCCCAGCTTCGGGATCATCCCGATCGCCGGGCTGCTGCGCCTGTTCCGCCTCAGTCGGTTGGCTCGTGTCAGCCGGATGCTCCGCGGCCAGGCACGTGAGCGGCTGATCAAGGATGTGCTCGACAACCGCGGCCAGTACGCGACGTTCATCACCATCCTGTCCGCGTTCATGGTCCTGTCTGTAGCCTCCGTCATGGTCCTGCAATTCGAGAGCAAGTCGCCCGACTCGAACATCACGACCGGTGGCGATGCGCTGTGGTGGGGCTTGGTGACCATCACGACCGTCGGTTATGGGGACTACTACCCAGTCACCGCGCTGGGGCGTCTGACCGGCGTCTTCGTCATGTTCGCCGGTGTCGGCATCATCGGCAGCCTGGCCAGCATCCTGGCCAGCATCCTCGTACCGCCGCCCAAGGAGCAGCCCGCCGCGTCGTCAACGACGGCTGCCCCGAGTGACGCTGTCGCCTCGCAGCTGGACAACATCCGAGCGGAGCTTGCCGCCTTACGCGAGTCCCTCGTCGACCGGCCGTCTGCCTCGTCTGAATGAGATGTCGTCAGCGACGACGTCTCGTCCAGCCTCCGCGAAGGGTAAGGTTCCGCGATGACCGAGACCGGCACCGCGACGACCGCGGGCACCGCCCCGCCGAATGCCAGGGTCGTGCTCGGTTCGCTCATCCTCGTGGCGGCGGTCGCCAACCTGAACCTGTCCGTGGCCAATGTGGCCCTGCCCTCCATCGGGGCGTCGTTCAATTCGTCCCAGACGACGCTCGACCTCATCGCGGTCGGGTACTCGCTTGGCCTGGCGGCATCGGTGCTCTGGTTCGGAGCACTGGGTGACCGCTACGGACGCAAGCTGATGATCGTCCTGGGGATGCTCATCACGATCCCTGCGTCGCTCGTCGCTGCCTTCGCCCCGACCGACACGATCCTGTTCGGCGCCCGCGTGGTCGGCGGCCTCGCCGCGGGCATGGCCTATCCGACGACGCTGGCGCTGATCACCGCGTTGTGGTCCGGCCCGGCGCGCACCCGCTCGATCGCCATGTGGTCTGCCCTTGGTGGCGGCGTCGCGATGCTAGGCCCGCTAGTCTCCGGCTTCCTGCTCGAGTCGTTCGTCTGGGGTTCGGTCTTCCTGGTTACCCTGCCGCTGGCGGTCCTCGCCTTGTACCTGGCCAACAAGCATGTGCCCGCTCACGTCAACGAGGCGACCGAGCCGGTCGACAACCTCGGCGGCGTCCTCTCTGCGGTGATGATCGGCGCTCTGATCCTGGGCCTCAACTTCATCGCGGTGCCCAGCCTGCAGCAGATCGCCATCGGGCTGTTCATCGTGGCCGCCGTGGGGCTCGTCCTCTTCATCCTCCGGCAACGACGGGCCAGGCATGCGCTCTACGACCTCAAGGTCGCGGCTCGACGCACGTTCTCGGTCGCGGCCGTTGCGGGCATCATCGTCTTCGGCTCGCTGATGGGCGTCGCCTTCATCAACCAGCAGTACCTGCAGAACGTGCTCGGCTACAGCACGCTCCAGGCAGGCGCTGCGATCCTGCCCGCGGTCTTCTTCATGGTGCTTGTTGCGCCGCGCTCGGCGAAGCTCGTCCAGGAGCGCGGGTCCCGCGCCACGCTGCTGCTTGGGCAGGTCATCCTGGCGTTGGCATTCGTCGGGATGCTCGTCCTGTGGGGCGAAGGTACCAACTACCTGTTCGTGGCGATCCCCCTCGCGCTGATGGGCCTCGGCGTCGGACTCGCAGGCACGCCGTCGTCCAACTCGTTGACGGGGTCAGTCCCGGTACGGCGCGTGGGCATGGCCTCGGGTACGGCTGATCTCCAGCGAGATCTTGGCGGCGCGTTGATGACCTCGATCTTCGGCGCCCTGCTGACGGCCGGCTACGCGTCGGCGATGGGATCGCCATCGCCGCCTCCGGGCAGGACGTGACCTCGACCACGCAGAGCGAGCTCCAGCTGTCGTACTCCAGCGCCGAGGACCTCGCAGCGCAGTATCCCGAGTACGCCGACCAGATCACCGCTGCGGCACAGTCGTCGTTCCTCGCCGGTGACCAGCTTGCCTACCTGGCAGGTCTCGGCGCGGTGGTCATCGGGATCGGGCTGACCTTCTTCCAGTTCCCCAAGAAGGAAGACGAGCTGCGACTACGGGCGCAGTTCCGCGCCGAGGACGAAGGGTCCGCCGCGGCCGGCCCGACACCTGCATCGCCGCCAACCCCGGCGCCGCAGCCGGGCTGACCGGCTCGCGCCGCGCTCCGCAGTCGAGCTTGGGGCGTCGCAGCGACGATCCACGACGTCCGTTAGGATGCCGCGACAGGCCGACCCGACGGGGAGCTCCGATGATGCTACGGAACAGCACGATGAGGATCGAGACGTCGGGTGGGACGCGAACCAGGCGACTCGGCGACGCGATGAGACGCGTCGGCCATCATCGTGGTTGCCCTGGTCCTGGTCGGTTGTCAGAGTGGCCTCCCGAGCCAGCTGCCATCCGTCCCGGCGGTGCCCACGATACCGGCCGTGCCGACGATCGCGCCGCCTCGGTACCGGCCGTCCCGACGGAGAAACCCAAGCCGACGGAGGCGCCGACAGCCAAGCCGACCGAGGCTCCGGCCGCGACTCAGAAGCCGACCGAGGCACCGGCCGCGACACCGAAGCCGACCGAGGCTCCAGCCGCGACGGCCAAGCCGACCGAGGCTCCGGCGGCGACGGCCAAACCGACCGAGGCTCCGCCCGCGACTCAGAAGCCGACCGAGGCTCCGGCCGCGACCGCCAAGCCGACAGGCTCCGCCCCGACACCGAAGCCGAGTCCGACGCCCGACCGAGACGACCGTCACGATCTCCGGGGCAGCCGACGTCGGCTTCATCGCCAGCAGCCTGTCCGGACCCGCGCCATTGGCGGTCACGTTCGGCGGCTTTGCCCTCGTGACCGTGAACGGCGTGACCGCGACCGCGCCGTTGTCGAGCGATGATTCCACGAGCCAGCTCTGGACGTTCGGCGACGGCGAGTTCTCGTTCGAACCGACGCCGACCCACGTCTATCCCGATCCTGGCCTCTACACGGTCACGTTGACCGTTTCGGGAGCCAACGGGACCGGCAGCCGGATCAAGCAGGACTTGATCGCCGTCGGCACGCTGGCCCAGCTACAGGCCACCAGGCAAGAACCGGCGTTCATCGATACGCCCGCCTTCTGGGTGGCTGTCGCGGTCTCCCCGCCGCTGGCCGCGTTCCTCGCCGCCCGCGACCGCGTCGAGCGACGGCGTCAAGACGGCCAAGGGCTGCTCGACGCCGGACATGGGATGCTCGCCCTCATCGGAGCACGCAATGCCGGGACCTCGCCAGGCGCGATGAGCCTCGTTATCGAGGCCTACCTGGACAAGGCGACGGGGGCTCGAAGCCGATTCGATGGCCAAGCCCAGGCGCGCCTCGATCGGTCGACGGGGGTCGCGGCTGACCTCCAGCGGCTCCTCATGATCGAGGCGCTCGTCCGCAAGGTGTCGCCGGACGACACGCGGCTGACGGCGATGAACCAGGCGATCGAAGAGCGGCTCCAGGACTTCAGCGCCGCGCTCGAAGGGCTCGGTCCAGACACCCAGTAGCGCCAGCCAGCGGCCTGGAAGCGCGTGGGACGGACGTTCACCGGCCGTTGATGCGCGCCTCGTTCACGCGTGGCATGCTGGGTCGGACTGGGGGCCGAAGCAGTTCCTCGGAGGCTGTCGCGTGGCGAAACCGTTCAAGGGCACCGTCAACATCGACATCAAGGACTCCACACCGGATTGGGAGCCCTACACCCAGCCGATGGCGTCCAAGGGTGCCCCGAACGTCCTCTACGTCGTCCTCGATGACGTCGGCTTCAGCGCCATGGCTCCCTACGGCGGGCTCATCGAGACGCCGAACATCAAGCGCATCGCCGATCGCGGCCTGACGTACACGAACTTCCACACCACCGCGCTCTGCTCGCCGACCCGTTCCTGCCTGATGACCGGGCGCAACCACACCCGCAATGGCATGGCATGCATCACCGAGGCCACGTCGGGCTTTCCCGAACGCCAACGGGCACATCCCGTTCGAGAACGCCAACATCGCCGAGGTGCTCGGCCAGCACGGCTGGAACACCTACATCGTGGGCAAGTGGCACCTGTGCGCGGAAGACGAGATGAACCTGGCCTCCTCGAAGCGACAATGGCCGCTCGGCCGCGGCTTCGAGCGCTACTACGGCTTCCTCGGCGGCGAGACCAACCAGTGGTATCCGGACCTCGTCTACGACAACCATCCCGTGGCGCCACCCACGTCCCCCGACGACGGCTACCACCTGACGGTCGACCTGACCGACAAGGCCATCGAGTTCATCCAGGACGCCAAGGCGGTCGCGCCGGACAAGCCCTTCCTGCTCTACTACTGCCCGGGCGCGGCGCACGCCCCGCACCACGTCCCGCGTGAGTGGGCCGACAAGTACCAGGGTGTCTTCGATATGGGCTACGAGGCCTACCGCGACGGCGTCCTCGAGCGCCAGAAGGCACTCGGGCTGATCCCGGCGGGCACCGAGCTGTCACCGATCGACCCGTACGCCGAAACCACCAGCCACGATGGCAAGCCCTGGTCGGCGAACGACCGCGTGCGGCCCTGGGCATCGCTCTCGAACGATGAGAAGCGGCTGTTCGCGCGGATGGCGGAGGTCTACGCCGGTTTTCTCAGCCACGCCGACCATGAGCTCGGGCGCCTGCTCGACCACCTCGAGGCGAGCGGTCGAGCTCGACAACACGGTCATCGTCCTCGTCTCCGACAACGGCGCGTCGGGCGAGGGCGGCCCGAACGGCTCGGTCAACGAGAACAAGTTCTTCAACGGCATCCCCGACACCATCGAGCAGAACCTCAAGCTGCTCGACGAGCTGGGCAGCACCGAGACCTACAACCACTACCCGACCGGCTGGGCCTGGGCCTTCAACACCCCGTACAAGCTCTGGAAGCGCTATGCCAACTTCGAGGGCGGCACGGCAGACCCGTTGGTCGTCGCCTGGCCGCAAGGGCTTCAAGGCCAGCGGCGAGTATCGACGGCAATACACGCACGCCATCGATATCGTGCCCACCCTCTACGAGTGCCTGGGCATCGAGCTCCCGGAGGTCGTCAACGGCTACACGCAGTCGCAGCTCGACGGTGTCAGCTTCAGGTCTACCTTCGACGATGCCGACGCGGTCACCGCCAAGGAGACGCAGTTCTACTCGATGCTCGGGACCCGAGCCATCTGGCACAAGGGCTGGAAGGCGGCGACCGCCGTGCCGGCGGCGCCGGAGTCGTGGGGCGACTTCAACCAGCAGCGCTGGGAGCTCTACGACACGACCACCGACCCCAGTGAGTGCCACGACCTTGCCGAGCAACACCCCGACAAGCTCCAGGACCTCATCGCCCTCTGGTGGGCTGAGGCCGGCGCCAACCAGGCGCTGCCCCTCGAGTCGCGCGGCGCCATCGAGATCCTCGGCACGCAGCGACCGGAGCTCTCGAGCCCACGAAGCCGATACGTCTACTTCCCCGGCGGCGCCGAGATCCCCGAGTCGACCGCCCCCAACATCCGCAACCGCTCGTACACGATCGGCGTCGAGGTCGACATCGCCACGCCGGAGGCGGCCGGCGTCCTCTTCTCGCAGGGCTCCCGCTTCGGGGGGCACGCCCTCTACGTCAAGAACGGCCTGCTGACATACGTCTACAACTTCGTCGGCGAGCACGTCCAGGTCGTCCGGGCCAGCGAGCCGATCCCGACCGGCCACGTCGTCCTGTCGGCGACCTTCGAGCGCCAGAACCAGGCGATGCCGACTCAGGGCATGTTGACCCTGCACGTCCGCGACAAAGCCGTCGGCCAGGGCGGGATCATGACCCAGCCCGGCAAGTTCGGCCTCGGCGGTGGCGGCCTGATCATCGGTCGGTCAGGGGCGGAACCCGTGACCGACGACTATCCCGGCGCTCGGCCTTGGTCGTTCGTCGGCGGCCGGATCATCAAGGCGGTCATCGACGTCAGCGGCGAAGCGTTCGTCGACCTGGCCAAGGAAGCCGCGGCCATGTTCGCCCGCCAGTAGGCGCAGCGAACAAGAAACGGGAGGGGATCTCTCCCCTCCCGTCGTCGACGCTGGGCGTGGCTGCGCCCGCGCGCCCGAGGTCTAGGCCTGCTCTTCGACGATGCCGAAGGCCTTCTTGACCGAGGCCCGATTCAGGTACCAGAGCAGGATGAACGGGAAGGCGCTGGTCAGGCCAGGGCATAGCTCAGGTTGCCGGTACCAAGGAGGGCGAAGATCGCCTCGATGATCCCGACGATGGCCAGGATGTGGCCGAGCAGCCAGCCGAATGGCTGGAGGCGCCAGGCGGCGAGGCCGCCGATCCAGAAGGCCAGGCCGGTCAGGACGACGAGCCAGCCCCAGATCCAGGTGCCCTGTCCCGGTGGGCAGCGGTCCGAAGGTGACGGCGGTCGTCATCTGGAAGCCGAGCATCATGTAGCTGAAGCCGGCTGCCAGGAAGATGATCGCCAGGATGGTGATTCCGATCGGTCGTTTCACGCTTCCCTCTCCTCGAACGAAGGCCGATCAGGCCGCCGGCTGGCTAGAACCGGCGGCGGCCGGGGGTGACAGCGGCGCCGACGACGGCGGCCTTGGCGACCGGCGACGGGCCGGGGCCGACAGCGGCGCCGACGACGGCGGCCTTGGCGACCGGCGACGGGCCGGGTCTGACGGCGGCCCCGACGACCGCGACCTTGGCGACGGGCGCGCCGACGACGCCGACGCCCCTCGCGACCTGGTCCGAGCGGCATGTCAGACTCCCTGTGCTTCGAGCGCCTCGTCGGCCTCGACGGCGGCGATGATGGCCTGGATGGGGATGCGGCCGTTGGCGATGAGCTGGCCACCGGCCCGGCGCATGGCCGAGGCGAACGGCGCGGCCCACAGGTTCTCGTAGACGAGCACGCCGGCGACGCTGCCCGGGTCCATGGCGGCCGCGAGGTGCTCGACGTCCTCCTCGGCCAGGGTCTGCGACGAGCTGGGCCTCGAGTCGGGCCAGCTCCCCGAGCTCTGCGAGGTCGGAGAGCTCCATGGCATCGACGATGCCATCCGCGTCCTTCGTCGAGGATGAGGATGTCCATGATCCGGATGATCCCGGCGTCGTGCAGCCGCAGGAGCTCGTCGGCGCCCTCGCCGGTGAAGTTCTGGTGCCCTGCCGGGAACTCGACGATGATGTAGTCGACGGGCCCGAGCTCGTCGAGCGATCTGTCAGTCAATGCTGCTTCCTCTCTTCGTTTAGCCGCGATCGGCTCGCAGGCCTAGTGGCCACGAGTCGTCCGATGGCGAAGCCTACGCGCTCCCGGCCATCTTCACCGACGCATCTGCCAGTGCCGCCTTGACGGCCTTCACGTGGCTGTCGGTCGCCTCGCCGATGACCTTCTTGATCGGTCGTTTGACCGCCGCCTCGACGGCATCGGCGTGCTTGTGATCGTAGACCACGATCAGCCCCGCACCTCCGATGGGGATGGTCTCCTGCGCCTGCGCCTCAAGGGTGCTCTCGATCTTCCGCTGCGCGATCTTCCCGACACCCGCCCCGACGATCGCCCCGACCGCTGTAGCCACCAGGAGCGGCGGCGCGAAGAGGCCGACGACGAAGCCGGCACCACCGAGGGCCACTCGCGCCCTTCTTGACGATGTGGTCGTGTTCCTCGATCTCCATCGTGCCGTCCAGGTCCTTGCTGACGACGACCAGACCGAGCAGCGGGGCACTCGCACGCCTGGACGGCGTCGAAGTCCTCGCGCGCGGCGTCCTTGGACAGGTAGCCGCCCATCAGGACGTCGACCGTCTCCTTGCGCCATCGATGTCGCTCCTTCCCTGCCGCGTCAGGCGCTGAGCGCGTGGGCGGCCGCGGCGTGCTGTGCTTCCTCGTGCAGCTCGGCTTCCTCGTGCTCGAGATGCGGCTTGACGTCGAAGATCACTTTGCGGACCGTGCCGGTGAAGGCGAACGGCGCCTTCGCTGCGTAGCTCCGATCGACCACACCGCCGTTGTCCCGGCCGATGTCCATGCCGGCATAACCGGAGAACCGCATCGGCACGGTGTGGTCCATGCGACCACCGCCGACGGCCTTGTCGTTGACGTAGAGCGTGACCTGGCCGCCCGTGGCCGGCTTCGGAGCATCGGCCGCGAACTCCATGCGCACGCTGACGTCGCCGGTCGGCAGCGGCTCCGTCGCCTGCTGGCGGAAGATGAAGACTCCCATCATCGAATAGGTGTGGGTCAGCTTGCCGTCCTCGACGAAGAGCGAGAAGCCGCCAAGATGATCCGCCTCCGCGACGATGACGCCCTCGGCACCGCCGGCCGGCACGACGAGATCGGCGCTGATCGTGTACGAGTGGTTGTAGACACGGGGGACCATGCCCGACAGGATGTTCTGGACGTCGCCCCTGAACTCGAGCTTCGTGTTCTCGGGCAATGGCGGCAGCTGGCCGAAGAACGACGACAAGGTCGCCAGCAGCGGGAGGACCTGATAGCGCTCGGCCTCGTCCCAGAACAGCTTCCGGAGCTCGGCCACCTTGTCGGGATGCTCGGCCGCCAGGTCGTGCGCCTGGCTGAAGTCATCGGGCAGGTAGTAGAGCTCGGTCGGATCGGCGTCCGGGTCCCAGACGCCCGGCGCGTAGGGCATGATCGCCTGCGGCGTCAGGACCCACGGGATCCGGGCCGTGCGCATGGCCAGCCACCAGCCATCCTTGTACATGGCCCGGTTGCCGACGGACTCGAAGTACTGCTGTGTGTGCCGCTCTGGTGCGTCGGCCGCAGCGAGGGTCTCCGTGAAGGCCGTCCCGTGGAGCGGCTGCTGGGCGATGCCGTCGACCGAGGTCGGAGCGGGGATGCCGGCGATGTCGAGGATCGTCGGCGCGATGTCGATGACGTGGGTGAACTGCGAGCGAAGGCTGCCGTCTGCGGGGACATGCCCCGGCCAGTGGATGACCATCGGATTGCGCGTCCCGCCGAGGTGCGAGCCGACCTGCTTGCCCCACTGGAAGGGCGTGTTGCCCGCCCATGCCCAGGCGGCCCCATAGTGGGGCGCCATGATCTCCGCGCCCCAGGCGTCCCTGCCGCCGTAGCGCTCCGAGAGCTGGAGTTGCATCTCGTCGGTCAGCGGGATGCCGTTCTGCATCGTCAGCTCGTTGAAGGAGCCGGTGACGGTGCCCTCCATGCTCGCCCCGTTGTCGCCCCAGATCCAGATCACGAGCGTGTTGTCGAGCTCGCCCAGCTCCTCGATGGCGTCGATGACCCGGCCGACGTTGTGGTCGGCATTCTCGGAGAACCCGGCATAGACCTCCATCTGTCGGGCGTAGAACGCCTTGAGCCCATCGGGCACGTCATCCCAGGCTGGGAACGCCTCATTGCGCGGCGTCAGCTCCGCTTCGGGTGGGATGGCTCCCAGCGCCTTCTGGCGTGCGAAGGTCTCCTCGCGCAGCCGGTCCCAGCCCTGATCGAACTTGCCCTTGTACTTCGCGGCCCACGATTCGGCGACGTGGTGCGGGGCGTGGCTGCAACCGGTGGAGAAGTAAGCGAAGAACGGCTTCTTGGCGTCCTGGGCCCGAACGGCGTGCAGCCACTCGATCGTCTTGTCCGCCATGGCGTCCGGCAGGTAGTAGGGCGACGTCTCGTCGCCATAGCTCGGGTCGACGCCGATGATCTTCTGGTTCTCGGCCAGGACCGTGTCCCATTGGCCGGCGCCGCCCCCGAGGAAGCCGTAGAAGTATTCGAAGCCCCAACCGGTCGGCCAGCGGTCGAATGGCCCCGCCGCGCCCTGCTGTCCGTCTGGCGTCAGGTGCCACTTGCCGAAGGCGGCCGTGCTGTAGCCGTTGTCGCGCAGGATCCGCGGCAGCGGTGCGGCGTCGCGGGGCAGCGTGGCGGAGTAGCCCGGGTACCCACCCGCGAACTCTCCGACGGAGCCGAAGCCGACCGCGTGGCTGTTGCGGCCGGTGAGCAGCGCCGCGCGCGTCGGCGAGCAGATGGCCGTGACATGGAAGCGGTTGTAGCGGATCCCACCGTCGGCCATGCGGGTGTAGTTCGGCGTCTGGATGGGGCCGCCGAAGGTGCTCGGGTTGCCGAAGCCGGCGTCGTCGATGAGCACGAGCAGCACGTTCGGCGCCCCCTCGGGTGGTGTCGGATGCCCGATCAGGTTCCAGTCTGGCTGCGATCCGGAGAGCGTACGGTTGGTGATGCCGGCGAACGGAGGCCTGCGGATGGGGAGGTGGCTGCGATCGACGTCGGGCATCGGTGGTCGCTCCTGTCGTGCGGGGCGGGACGCCGCCGGCACGTCTAGATGCTGATAGGTGCGAGGATGCCGGACCGACGTTTGGTCGGCATCACCTGATCGACCAGATGGTCATCATGCGGGGTGGGCCGGCGAACGGGTCTTCCGAGCGACACGGCGGACCAGTCAAGGATACCCGCTGCACGATCGCGGCATCCGGCTCGGTCGTGCCCATCGACCGCTTGCACGATGGCGCCACGACGCGATGACACTGCGGAGCCCGCCAGGGCGGCGTCGGCTTCCGCATGTACCCTGACGCGATGAATGCGGCCCCGGCAGTCGGCTCGGCTTCCACTCCGACGAGTGGCCCGCCGGCGTTCCATCTGCTGTCGAAGCCGACCGGCGCGACCTGCAACCTTGATTGCGCTTACTGCTTCTTCCTGTCCAAGGAGATGCTCTACCCGGGCAGCCGCTTCCGGATGGCCGACGAGCTGCTCGAGACCTACATCCGCCAGCTCATCGAGGCGCACCGCACGCCGTACGTGACGGTCGCCTGGCAGGGCGGCGAGCCGACGCTCATGGGCGTGGACTTCTTCCGGCGCTCGATCGAATACGTGCAGCGCTATCGACGACCGGGTATGACTGTCGAGTACACGATCCAGACCAACGGCACGCTCATCGACGACGACTTCGCGGCCTTCTTCAAGGCCAACGACTTCCTGGTCGGCATCAGCATCGACGGGCCACCCGCGATGCACGACGCCTACCGCGTCGACCGCGGCGGCGCCCCGACGTCGGACCGCGTGCTCAAGGGCCTCGAGGCCCTCAAGCGACACGGCGTCGAGTTCAACGTCCTGACCACGCTCCACCGCGCCAACGCCGACCACCCCGTCGAGGTCTACCGTTACCTGCGCGACGACCTGGGCGCGCGCTTCATGCAGTTCATCCCCATCATCGAGCGCCTGCCGGCACCAAGGATCGACGTGCCGCTGGACCAGCTTGAGCTGTCGCCTGGCCTGGCCCAGAAGGCGCCATGGCGGTCGTGGCGCGACCGACCGCTCTATCGGCAGGAGGGCAGCCTCGTCACCGACCGCTCGGTCACCGCCGAGCAGTACGGCTCGTTCCTGATCGGCGTCTTCGAGGAGTGGGTGCGCCGAGACATCGGCGAGGTCTACGTCCAGATGTTCGACGTCGCGCTGGCGAACTGGCACGGGGAGCCGCCGACGCTGTGCATCCATTCAGAGACGTGCGGCACCGCCCTAGCCATGGAGCACAACGGCGACCTGTACAGCTGCGACCACTTCGTCGAGGAGGGCTACAAGCTGGGCAACATCACCGAGACGCCGATGGCCGAGCTCGTCGCCTCGCCGCAGCAGCGGGCATTCGGCCTGGCGAAGCGCGACAGCCTGCCGAAGTTCTGCCTGGACTGCGACGTCCGCTTCGCCTGTCACGGTGGCTGCCCAAAGGACCGCTTCATCCGGACACCGGACGACGAGTCGGGCCTCAACTACCTGTGCGCCGGTTACAAGGCCTTCTTCCACCACATCGACGGGCCGATGCGGGCGATGTCAGCCCTGCTGCGGCAGGGTCGCGCGCCGTCCGAGCTGGTCGCTCGATACGCAGCGCGCGACGCAGAGATCCGCGCGACGGTGGCCAAGGCTGGACGCAACGAAACCTGCCCTTGCGGCAGCGGCCGCAAGGTCAAGCACTGTCACGGCGCCGGCACGACGATCGAAGCTAGCCCGGTCTCCTGATCGCATCGCGACTCCGTCGTCGTCTTGGTCGAGCATCACGGCCTCCCCTGCGGCCATAAGATGCGCCGATGACGAGCTCAGGCGCCAGGCAACGGGTGACCACCGCGCGCGGTCAGTTCCAGCAGCCGGACGAGTATGGGGTCGCCCTCGTCCTGATCCTGGCCACCATCGTGACCATCGCCGTCGTCGGAGATCATGCTGTCGGCCAGTTCTTCGCGGCCGCGCTCAGCGGCGGCACGCTGTTGTTCATCCTGCATACGTCCCAGGCGCCACGCCGGACCGTCAGGGTCGCGACGGTGCTCGTCATATTCGTCCTGGCCGGCACGTCGGTCGGCCTCGCGTGGCAGAACGGCTTCGTTGACGGCACCGCCTACGGCTTGATGATCGCCTTCATCGCGGTGGTCTCACCCATCATTATCGCGAGCCGCATCATCCGGCACGAGACGATCACCCTGCGCACGGTCGCCGGCGCCCTTTGCCTCTATCTCTTGGTCGGCCTCTTCTTCGCCACCATCTACGGGCTCGTCTCGCAACTGCTGCACGGCGGCTTCTTCGTCCAGACGGACCACGCCAACTCGACCGACTTCATCTACTTCAGCTTCATCACCCTGACCACGACAGGCTACGGCGATTTCACGGCGGCGTATCCCCTGGGGCGGATGCTGGCGGTGACCGAGGCGCTCTTCGGCCAGCTATACCTCGTCTCCGCCGTCGCGCTCCTCATCGCCAACATCGGCCGCAGCCGTCACCAGGGCGCTGGCGCCGAAATGCCCGACGTCCTGGAGGAGATCGGCGCCATGGCCGACGACTCGCCGATGGATCCGCCGACCGACCCGACCCGCTCCTGATCCATCGTCCGGCTGCAGCGAACGCCGTGGACCGTCGGTCCATCCGGCGGCCCGCCCGCGACGCGGTTATGCTCGCCGTTCGCGCCGGTCGACGGCGGCGGTGAAGAGACAGGGGCCAGGATGGGTTTCCTCCAACGGATCGCGGACTTCTACCGCCTTCAGCTCCGGCTGATCTGGCAGTGGCGAGCGGGTCCCCGCGCGCTGATCAAGCGGGCCGTCGTCGCCTTCCTGATCAGCCTCGTCTCGCTCGTCCTAACGGCCTGGCTGATGCCCAGCCGATTGATCATCGACTCGTGGTGGGGCGCCCTGGCGGCGGTGATCTTCCTGTCCGTCCTCAATCTGCTCGTTCGACCACTGATCCTGGCCACGGTCGCGGGACGGTCCGTCATCGCCCTTGGCTTGCTGACGCTCGCCTTCCAGGTCGTAGCCGTCCTCCTGCTTAACCCCTTCGTGCCCGACGTCTCGCTGGGTGGCACCGTCGGTTCCGGCGGCATCCTCGATGCGATCCTCGTCTCGTTCGTCTTCGGCTTCTTCATGACCGCGTTGAGCGCGGCGCTGGCCGTCGGCGAGGACGAGTCGTATTACGGCGCCCTGGTCCGTGCGCTCGCCGCCGAGAAGTTCGAAGTGATCCACACGGACGAGCCCGGGCTTGTCATCCTGCAGGCCGACGGCCTCTCGCACGACGTCATGACGCATGCGATCCGTGCCGGACGCGTGCCGGTGATGTCGCGCTGGCTGCGTGACGGAAGCCATAAGCTCGGGCATTGGACCGCGCTCCTGCCGTCGACCACGCCGGCCAGCCAGGCCGGCATCCTGCACGGCAACAACGACGGCATCCCCAATTTCCGCTGGTACGAGAAAGAGACCGGGCAGATGCTGGTCGCCAATCACCCCGAGGACGCGACGATCATCGAATCGCGGATCACCAACGGCGAAGGCCTGCTGAGCCCGGGTGGCGCCAGCGTCGGCAACCTGTTCACCGGCGACGCGCCCCGCACCTTCATGGTCATGTCGCGGATCAAGTCCAAGGAAGGTGGCCTGGGCGAGAGTCAGGCCTTCGCGACGTTCTTCGTCAGTCCATACAACTACATCAACATGATCGGCCGCTACCTTGCGGAGGTCATCAAGGAGAACATCCAATCGAGGCGCCAACGCCGCGCGGGGATCGTGCCACGCATGCATCGGGGGTTCCCGTACCCGTGGGTGCGAGCCGCTACGAACGTCGCTCTTCGAGCGCTCGGCACCACGCTCGTGACACAGGAGATGTGGCGTGGCACTCCCGTCATCTACCTCGACTACACCGACTACGATGAGATCGCCCACCACAGCGGGCCGGAGCGGCCCGAGTCGCTCGACGCGCTCGACGGCGTCGATCGCGAGATCGGCGTCCTCGAGAAGGTCGCCGCCACCGCCCCGCGGCCATATCGCTTCGTCATCCTCGCCGACCACGGCCAGAGCCTTGGCCGGACCTTCCTCCAGCGTTACGGCGTCACGCTCCAGGACGTCGTGCGCTCCCTGATGGGCGGCGCGGTGTCGGTCGAAGCCGCCACGGCGCAAGTGGAGGACTGGGGCCAGATCAACGCGTTCCTGACGCAGGTCAACACGACGAAGGGCGTGACCGGTGCCATCAGCCGCGCGGCGACACGAAACCGCGCCAAGGATGGCGTCGTTGACATGGGCTCCGAGCACACCGCGGTCGAGATCACCGGCGCCGGCGAGCCGACCGGCAAGCGGGATAAGGAAGGAAAGACCGCCGACGCTGGGACCGGCGCAGCCGCGGACGACTCCGCCGGGGCGCCCGCCGAGCTGGTCGTCGTTGCCGGCGGCAACCTGGCCCTCATCTACTTCACCGCTCGCACGACCCGCCTGACCCTGGAGGAGATCGACGAGCTGTATCCCGAGCTCGTCGAGGCGCTGACCAACCATCCGGGCATCGGCGTGCTTATGGTCCGTTCGCGAGACCACGGCCTGCTCCTGGTCGGCAAGCACGGCATCAACTACGTGGATGAAGGCCGCGTCGAGGGCGACGATCCGATGGCGCCGTACGGCGAGTTGGGCATCGCGGGCTTCAAGCGGCTCGATGACATCGCGCACGTCGGGGATCTTGCGGTCATCAGCCTGTTCAGCGAGGAGACCGGCGAGATCGCCGCCTTCGAGGAGCTCATCGGCGCACACGGCGGACTGGGTGGGCCGCAGACCAAGCCGTTCCTGTTGTATCCCGCAGACTGGGAGCTGGATCTGGCGCCGCTGATCGGGGCGCCGATGGTCTATCAGCAACTGCGGCGCTGGATGGAGGGCGAGCTCGGTTTCCGCTTCGGACCGCAAGTCGCAACGACGCCGGCGAGAGACGACGGCGGCCCCGCCGACGTAACGACCGTCCCCTCAGACCTGAACGCGACACACGCCGGGGGCTCGTGACCGGGACGCTGGTGCAGCGGAGCGAACGCCTTGTCGTGGGGCCAGCTGGACCGGGTCGAGGCTGTCGCCTGGCCCATGCACCGCACCTATTTCTTCGCTAGGCTCCGGTCGCAAGCCTGAGCCCGACCGTCGACGATCGGTACCCAAGGAGGCCCGCCATGGACTTGCAGCCCAAGTTGATCCGTCAGGTCGCGGAGGGACTCCGCGTCGAGCCGGGGCGAAAGGTTCGTCTCGCCCGTGACTTCGACCCTGCGTTCAGGTTCCGGGCGGACCCCGTCGGCAAGGCACAGCTGAAGCAGCTCCTGACGCAGGGCATCGAGCTGCTCGCGGAATACCAGATGCGTCTGGCTGCCCAGGACACGTATGGGGTCGTCGTCGTCCTGCAGGCGATGGACGCGGCCGGCAAGGACGGCACCATCCGGCACGTGATGAGCGGTGTCAATCCACAGGGCGTCGAGGTGCGGAGCTTCAAGATCCCGTCATCCGAGGAGCTTGGCCACGACTTCCTCTGGCGCTACCAGCGACAGCTGCCCGAGCGCGGCCACATCGGCATCTTCAATCGCTCGCACTACGAGGAGGTCCTCGTCGTCCGCGTCCATCCACAGATCCTGCGGGGCCAGAGACTGCCGCCGTCGGCCAAGCGTGGCGACGTCTGGAAGCGCCGATACCGGGAGATCAACGACTGGGAGCGCTACCTGACCGACAACGGCTTCCGCTTCGTGAAGCTGTTCCTGAACCTCAGCCATGAGGAGCAGCGTCGTCGGTTCCTTGCCCGCATCGACGTGCCCGAAAAGAACTGGAAGTTCTCCGCCAACGACGCCAAGGAACGGGTCTTCTGGGACGACTACCAGCGGGCCTTTAGCGAGATGCTCAGCAACACCAGCACGGAGTGGGCGCCGTGGCACGTCATCCCGGCCGACGACAAGCCGTTCGCCCGGGTGGCCGCCGCCGCGGTCCTCGCCGACACCCTCATCGGCATCGACCCGAAGTACCCCAGGGTCTCGACGGAGGCCAGGGAGGCGCTCCAGGCCGCCAAGGTCGAGCTGGAGGCCCAGGCGCCGGAAGGCGCGGCGCCCGACCCGATCGAGGCCGAGCTGGCCGAGGCTAAGGCAAAGAAGGCAGCCAAGAAGGCGGCCAAGAAGGCGGCCAGGGATAAGGATCAGTCGTAGGAGAGGGGCCAGCCGAACCGCCGTCGACACCGAGCCGAACGAGGAAGGGATCACTGTCATGACCGTCGCGACACCCGCGAAGCCCACCGCGTGGTATGCCCTCAGCCCTGACGACGCCATGCGCCAGCAGGGAGTGGCGATCGACGTCGGCCTCACCTCGGCCGAGGCCGACGCGCGGCGCGCGAAGGTCGGCCCGAACAAGTTCACCGCGGCAAAGAAGGCATCGCGCGGACAGCAGTTCCTGCTCCAGTACAAGGACCCGATGCAGATCGTGCTCCTCATCGCGGGCGTCATCTGCCTGTTCCTGCCCGGGCAGTTCTTCACCGGCGTCATGCTCATCCTGCTCACGCTGGGCAACGCGCTGATGGGCCTGAACCAGGAGAGCAAGGCGTCATCGGCTGCTGATGCCCTCAGCCAGTCGCTGATCGTGACGGCGAAGACCCGCCGGGGCGGCAACCTCGTCGATCTCCCCATGGACCAGCTCGTGCCGGGCGACATCGTCAACCTGCAGGCTGGCGACCTCGTCCCAGCGGACGCCCGCATCCTCACGGCCGCGACCCTCGAGATCGACGAGTCCGCGCTCACGGGCGAGAGCGTGCCCACGCCCAAGCAGGTGGATTCGGTCGCTGCCGATGCCGCCCTTGGCGACCGCGTGGACATGGCCTTCATGAACACCCAGGTCACTCGCGGTGCCGGCACGATCCTCGTCGTCACGACCGGCATGGACACGCAGGTCGGGCACATCAGCGGGATGCTCCAGGCCACCACGGCCGAGGAAACGCCGCTGACGAAACAGATCAACGGGCTGACGCGCCAGATCCTGATCCTCGCCGGCTTCGCGCTTGGCGCGTCGCTCCTCCTGGGGATCGCCCGCGGCGTGCCGTTCCAGGAGCTCTTCTTGACCGCGGTCGCGTTCATGATCGCTGCCATCCCGACGGCCCTCCCGGCGATCGACACGGCCATCCTGTCCAAGGGCTCCCAGCTACTGGCGGCGGCGGGCGCCATCGTGAAACAGCTCCGCTCGGTCGAGACGCTGGGGTCGACCTCGGCGCTCAACTCCGACAAGACCGGCACCCTCACGATGAACCAGATGACCGCCGTCCAGCTGGCCATCGTCGGGCGGCGCTACTCGATCTCCGGCAGCGGCTACTCCACCGAGGGCAAGATCACCCAGGCCGCCGGACAGCCCGAGCTCAAGCTCGAGCCCTATCTGCTGCCGATGGCCCTCTGCTCGGATGCCGAGATCAAGGACGGCGACCTCATCGGCGACCCGAACGAGGGCTCGCTGGTCGTCCTCGCGGCCAAGGGCGGTGTCGATGCGGACCTGACCCGCGCCCAGTACCCGCGCGTGGCGACCCTTCCATTCGACGCGGCGTACAAGCTGATGGCCACCTTCCACGACTGGACGGACGACAGCGGCCGCAAGGTCGTCCGGGCCTACATCAAGGGCGCGCAGGACCAGCTCCTCAAGCGCGCCGCGGCCGCCCATGGCCCCGACGGGACCGAGGTCCCGATCGCGCAGCTGCGCGATGCCTACGTCGCCGAGAGCGACCGGATGGGCACGGAGGGGCTGCGACTCATGGCCACGGGTCGGAAGGACTTCGACCCCGCCACGTTCGACCCGACCGGCGACCTCCTGAAGGCCATCGAGGGCCTCACGCTCCTCGCGCTCGTCGGCATCACCGATCCGCCGCGGCCGGCCGCGAAGGCCGCGATCGCGGAGGCCCATGGCGCCGGCGTCCACGTCCGCATGATCACGGGTGACGCGGCCGTCACGGGCGCCGTGGTCGCC
The DNA here is from genome assembly GCA_963833535.1 of uncultured Chloroflexia bacterium. GTDB lineage: Bacteria > Chloroflexota > Limnocylindria > Limnocylindrales > CSP1-4 > CSP1-4. The sequence continues at coordinate 111,121 of CAWHYC010000009.1, forward strand.
AAGCAGCTGGGGATCCCCGGCAAGGCGATCACCGGCGCCGAGTTCGAGGCGATGGACCACGACGCCGTGCTCAAGGAGGTCGACGACATCGGGGTCATCGGCAGGGTGACGCCCCAGGATAAGGTCCACCTCGTGGAAGTCCTGCGGGAGCAGGGTCACATCGTGGCCATGACCGGCGACGGCGTGAACGACGCGCCGGCCATCAAGAAGGCCGACATCGGCATCGCGATGGGCATCACCGGCACGGCGGTCACCAAGGCCGCCGCGGACATGATCCTCGCCGACGACAACTACGCCACGATCATCAAAGCCATCAGCATCGGCCGCAACGTCTACGACAACCTGATGCGCTTCATCCGCTTCCAGATGGCGGCCTGCTACGGATACATCACGGTGTTCCTGGGCTCGTCGCTCCTGAACATCCTGGGCGGCGTGCCGTTCCTGCCGCTCCAGACCATGTGGCTCAACTTCACGGTCAACGTCTTCCAGGCCATGGGCCTCGGGTTCGGGAAACCGAGAGACGGTCTCATGGAGGAGAAGCCGCGGCCGAAGGACCAGAAGCTCCTGCCGCGTCCGCTCACCGTCTGGCTCATCGTCGTGGGGCTCGTGATGGGCGGTGGCACACTGGCCGTGATCGCGTGGGCGACCACCGCGTTCGACAGCGACACGATCGCGCGGACGATGGGCGTGACCACGTTCTCGCTCTTCCGCATCGCCTCGTCCCTCGAGACGGCCGACGAGAACCGGTCGGTCTTCAGCGGCTACATCCTCGGCAACCCGGCACTGCTCAAGGCGACCGGACTCTCCATCGTCACGATCGTCCTGGCGACCGAGCTCGGCATCCTCCAGAACGTGCTCGGCATGACCAGCCTCACCGGCCAGCAGTGGCTCGTGTGCATCGGCGTGGCGCTCTCGCTGATCGTCGTCGAGGAGGTCAAGAAGGCGCTCAAGATCAAGACCGATGAGGCCCCCGCCCGGGCCGCGGTCGCCACGGAGGCCGCTGCTTAAGGTGGGCATCTGACCCCGAGAAGAGTCGTGCCAGCGTCCCGCGCTTCGTGCTCTGCGAGGTCGGTAGACTCATCTACCGACGGATAGGCCCGACCGCCGCCTGATCCAGAGGCTGGGCCGCATCGCCCACAAGGAGGAGGCACATATGACCGCGGCGCACCAGAATGAAGGCGAGCCGGTCCAGGCTTGGTTCGCGCGGCGGACGGCAAAGGAACGCAAGAGTGACGCCGAGTTCGATGACGCGAGCCTCGAGTATCGGCGGCTCTTTAGTGAGGTCTGGGGCACGTTCCTGTTGGTGCTCGTAGCGGCGGGCGGCGGCGTCATCGGAGCCACGCCGTTCGGCGCCGACCTGACGTTGCCGATGAAAGCGCTGGCGCCCGGCATGATGGTCATGGGCATCATCTTCTTCATGGGCACGATCTCCGGCGCACATCTGAACCCCGCGGTCACCCTGGCCTTCGCGGTGCGTGGAAACTTTCCGTGGCGACGGGTGCCCGGCTACATCGTCGCCGAGGTCCTCGGGGCGGTCCTGGCGGCGCTGTTCCTGAACGCCATGTACGGCGGCATCCTCAATGGCGCGACCGAGCCGACCCCCGACGTGAGCCCGCTGGTCGCCGTGCTGACCGAAGGTGTCCTGACGCTAGGCCTGGTCTCTGTGATCCTGGGCACCGCGACGGGCGCGCGGAACGTCGGGATCGCCGGCGCGATCGCGGTCGGCGCTTACATCGGGCTGGTCTCAGTCTGGGGCGCGCCGGTGACAGGCGCGTCCATGAACCCCGCTCGCTCGCTGGCGCCGATGCTCGTCGGCGGCGACCTCACGAACTACTGGATCTACCTGGTCGGACCTATCGCAGGCGCCATCCTCGCCGTCCTGTTCGAGTACATCCTTCGAGGGCGGGCCACCAAAGCCGGCGCCGAAGCCGCCCAGGGGATCCTCGACGAGAGCCCGACCGGCGTCTGAGGCAGAGGGTGGCTCGCTGAGTCAGCCGCCGCCGAGGGTCAAACGCCCGACTCGGCTTTGAGCCTGCCTGACTTGATGGCCGCCGTGAAGGCGGCAAAGTCGCGCTCGGTCTGGTCTGCGTAAGCGACCGCGAACTCGCCCATGGCGTGGTCGAACGCGTCGTCCTCGCCCAGGTATGCGGCCAGGCCCGCGGCGTCGCCCGAGCGTGCGTGGCCGCGCGCCAGCGCCCAGCCACAGAGGGCCGCCCAGGCGTGCAGGTCATGCGCTGTCATCGCTTCGACGACTGCACTCCCCTTCTGATCGTGCAGCTGCCGGACGTAGACATGGTGGCCGAGCGCGCCCTTGGTCCAGCCAAGGAGAATGTCGCTGGCGGCCTGCAGCCGCCGTTGGCCGGCAACCACGCGTTCCCCATGGTTGTCGAATGGGCTGTGGGCCAGGAAGCGCTCGAGGACCGACGCTTCGGCCTCCTTGACCTGGAGGAACAGCGGATGGCCGGAGGCCGCCTCGAGCATCAGGATCACGACCGCGCCAAGGCCGACCGACCCGACCCCGACCACCTTGATCGCCGCGTCGACGTAACGGAAGCGGTCGAACAGCTGCCGGCGATCCTCCTGGAGCGTCGCGCGATAGCGGCGCAGCGCGGCCTTGGGCTCTGCTCGCTCGACGAGCGGCGAATGGTACATCGTCGGTGGCCGGTCGGCGAGCCGACGCTGGCCGGCGGCATCGATCGTGGTCAACTTTTCGAAGGCGGCCAGGGCGTCATGATGCGTGGCTGCCTTGACGGTCGAGGCAAGGTACGGACGGGCGCGCTTGCCGACGTAGTCCATGATCTCGGCCACGTCGACGTGCGAGTAGTAGATGTCGAGGGCGCCCATGCCTGCGTAGGTCGTCATTCGTTCGCGGTACGAGCGCACGGCGGTGTGGACGACGCGCTTGCCGTCGTGCGCGGAGAAACCGCGTCCCCGGGCCGCAACGACACAGCTTGCAGCCAGCCGCTTGACGTCCCATTCGAACGGTCCCATGAGCGTCTCGTCGAAGTCGTTCATGTCGAAGAGGAGGTCGCGCTCCGGCGAGGCGAAGAGGCCGAAGTTCGAGAGATGCGCGTCGCCGCCGAGCTGGACGGTCAGGGTGCTCCGCGGTTGTGTCGACAGATCGGCCGCCATGGGCAGGGCGGCGCCGCGATAGAAGGTGGCTGGCGAAACGGCCATGCGGCCGTGTCGCACTGGGACCAACTCCGGCAGGCGCGTCGTCGCCTGCTCGGCGATGAGGTCGACCGGTTCAGCACGCCGATCTTCGGCGCGCCAGCGAGCCAAGTCGGCGATCGGGACGCGTTCACGAGCCGTGCGGCCCCTGGCCACGAGGGCGTCCCGATCCGGGAGCGATCCGTCCTTGGTCGGTGGGCGATCTGGCACCGGATCGACCTACGACGCCGCGCCCCGCTTGTCGTACGCCGCGATGACGTCCTCGACAAAGTCGTAGACGCCATCGACCTCCGTCGCCAGGCCGTACTCGTTCGGCCGACTGATGACGCCGGGCTCTACCTGGCAGACGACGAACTTCGCGCCGTGCCGCTTGACCTCGTCGATGACCTGCCGGATGGCCCCGGCACCCGAGTAGTCCACGTCGGGCATCGCCGCTCCGGACAGGCAGAACCACTCGACCTTCGGGTCGCTGGTCTCGAGGATCGATAGCGCCTCCTCCTGGAAGCGCGTGGCATTGGCGTAATACAGGCCGGCGCCGAATCGGTAGATGACCAGGCCGGGACGTGCCTGGAGGATCGTCCCCCCGCTGACCGGCTCCGATGTGAGCCTGCCCTCCGGCGTCACCGCAAGGGTCGTGTCGTGAGGCTTGTAGGCGTGGTAGAGGTGCTCGATGATGGAGAGGACGATGGCCAGGATGACTGCCTGCTCGATACCGACGATGACGACGGTGGCCGCCGTCAAGAGGGCGACCACGAACTCGCCCGAGCGGACCCGCGCGATGCCGCGCATGCCCGCGATGTCGATGAGCTTGAGGCCGATGAGCAGGACGACCGCAGCCAGGACGGCGTTCGGCATGTATTGCAGGGCCGGCGTCAGGAACAGCAGGACGAGCGCCACGAACCCGCCGGCAACCAGCTGCGAGAGCTGGGTCTTACCGCCCGCTCCATCGACCATCTGGGTCTTGGTGGGGCTGCCGTTGACCACGAACGTGCCGCTCAGCCCGGCGCCAAGGTTGGCCATCGAGAGTCCGACGAGGTCGGCGTTCTCGTTGAAGCTGTCTTCGTACTTGGCGGCATAGGCGCGCGATGTGGCGGCGCTCTGGGCAAGGATGATGATGAAGCAGGACAGTGCCGTGGGCAGGAGCAAGGAGATGTTCGTCGCATCGATGACGCCCTGTGGCAGGCCCAGCGGCGGCAGCCCGGCAGGCACGGCGCCGAGCAGCGATACGGTGCTCGGGTAAACGCCGAGGTAGCCGAGCACGATCATCAGGATGACCGCGATGAGGGCCCCCGGGATGCGCCGGTTGATGCGCTCGGACCCGAGGATGAGGACCCACACCGCGATCGAGATGCCGAGGTCCCAGAGGTTCGTCTCGGGGATGTTCTGGAGGGTCGTGACGAACTTCTGGACGGTGGTCCCGGATCCGTCACTGACGCCGAGCACGCCGTGGAGCTGGCCCATCGCCACCTGGATGCCGACGCCGGTGAGGAAGCCGATGAGCACGGCGCGGGACAGGAAGTTGGCCAGGAACCCAAGGCGCAGGAGCCTGGCCAGGATGAGGATGACGCCGACCATGAGGGCGGTCAGGCCCGCGAGCGCGACCCACTCCGTCGACGCGACCGCCACGCCCGTGGCCGCGATGCCCGCGTAGAGCACGACGGCCGTCGCCGAGTCGGCGCCGACGACAAGGTGGCGCGACGAGCCGAGGATGGCGAAGAAGATGATGGGCAGGATCAGGGTGTAGAGCCCGGTCACGGGCGGCATGCCCGCCATCGACGCGTAACCCATCGTCTCCGGGATGGCGAGCGCGGCGAGGGTGGCGCCCGCAGCGATCTCCAGGGAGACCTTCGTCGGGTCGATCGGCAGCAGGCCCTGGAACATGGGGAAACGACGCGCGGCAGCCTTGGTCGACGCGCTCACCGGATCTCCCTCTCGCCTGGCGACCGAGGCGCGGGCGAGGTTCGCCCCTGCCGCGTGGCCACTGCCGTCATCTCCCGTGCCCTCCGCGGTGGTCCGGTTCTGAGATCGTCCCGCAGATCGTTGCCCCCGTGCATCCGACTATATCCCTGCCGTGACCCTGTACATCACCCGATTCGTAGGATGGGATCCATGACTACGGGGTCCGATCGCTGGTCGGCGGAGAGATGGCGCCCGAAGAGGCGTCGCGGCTCCGCCGGCAAGGGCGTGTTGCCCAGGATGAGGTCCGCGGCCTTCTCGGCGACCATCATCACGGGCGCGTAGATGTTTGCGTTCGTGACGTACGGGAAGACCGACGCGTCGACGACGGCCAGGCCCTCGAGGCCCTGGACACGCATCGTCGCCGGATCGACGACGGCCATGGCATCGGTGCCCATCTTCGCCGTGCATGAGGGGTGCAGCGCGGTCTCGGCGTCACGGGCCACCCAATCGAGGATCTGCTCGTCGGTGGCGACGCCAAGCCCTGGCGAGGTTTCGCCACCGTCATAGGCGTCGAACGCGGGCTGGGCCAGGATCTCGCGCGCGATATTGATGGCCTCGACCCACTCGCGGCGATCCTGGTCGGTCGAGAGGTAGTTGAAGCGCAGCGCCGGGTGCTCGTATGGATCGCGGGAGCGGATCTTGACGGTGCCCCGCGCGTCGCTGTACATCGGCCCGATGTGGACCTGGTAGCCATGCCCGCCCTTCGGGCCCGGTGCCGTCATAGCGGACGGCGAGCGGCAGGAAGTGGAACATCAGGTTCGGGTAGACGACCTCGTCGTTGCTGCGCGCGAAGCCACCGGCCTCGAAGTGGTTGCTGGCACCGGGCCCGCGACGGAAGACGAGCCACTGGAAGCCGATCCACGGCCGCCGCCAGAGCTGCAGCGCCGGCTGCATCGAGACCGGTTGCGTGCAGGCGTGCTGGACGTAGACCTCGAGATGGTCCTGCAGGTTCTCGCCCACGCCGGGCAGGTCGGCCACCACGGGCACGCCCAGCGCCTCGAGCTCGGCCGCGGCGCCGACGCCCGAGAGTTGCAGGAGCTGCGGCGTGTTGATGGCGCCACCGCACAGGATGACCGTGCCTCCTCGGACCTCACGGGATGGCCAGGTGCCCTGGTCGTAGACGACGCCGACGGCACGCCGGCCCTCGAAGGCGACGCGACGCACGAAGGCGCGCGTCTCGACCTTGAGGTTCGGCCGGTTCGTGACGGGATGCAGGTAGGCTCTCGCGGCCGACAGGCGACGACCACGGCGGATGTTGCGGTCGAACGCGGCGAAGCCCTCCTGCCGCTCCCCGTTGACGTCTGGTGTGAGCGAGTAGCCGGCCTGCTGGACGGCCTCGAAGAAGGCGCCGAAGAGGGGGTTGGTGGCCGGCCCGCGCTCCAGCCCAAGAGGCCCGCCGTGTCCCCGGTAGGGGTCGTCCTCGGCCGCCGCCAGGCAGTCTTCCGTGCGCCGGAAGTAGGGCAGGCAGTGCGCGTAGTCCCAGTCGGCCATGCCCGGGTCGGCGGCCCAGCGCTCGAGGTCGAGCTGGTTGCCACGCTGGAAGATCATGCCGTTGATGCTGCTTGAGCCGCCGAGCACCTTGCCCCGCGCGTGGGAGACACGCCGTACCACCCATGAACGGCTCGGGTTCCGACTCGTAGCGCCAATCGTAGAAGCGGCTGCCGATGGGAAAGGCCAGCGCCGCGGGCATGTGGATGAAGACATCCCAGCGATAGTCGGGTCGCCCGGCCTCGAGGACCAGGACGCGATTGGCCGGATCGGCGCTCAGCCGATTGGCCAGGGCGCAGCCGGCGGATCCACCGCCGACGATGATGTAGTCGTAGTCGACTGCGGGCACGCCGCCGATGCTAGCAGCGCGCTCCTGGGGCGCGGGCGCGACCGCCGCGGCAGAGCCCGACCCGGCCAGGCAGCCCTACGTGCCGGCCAGGCGCTCCACGATCGGTGCCATCTCGTCCGCATCGTCACCGAGCATGAACGACGAGATGCCGAGGCGTTCGCGAAGCTCGACCAGCTTCTCGCACAACGCTTCGACGGTGCCGATGTACTGGTGCGGCGAAGCGAGCAGCTCGTCGGGGGTGATGGCCACGCCCGAGCGCGCGGTGATGGCGGCTGCGCGTTCAGTGGCCATGGCCCTCGCCCGATCGGTGATGCCCGATGGGAACTGCGACGGGTAGGCGTTGATCTCGAGGGTCGCGAATCGCTCGCCGGCGGCCTCGCGCACCCAGTCGAGCTTCTCGGCCGCCGCTTCGACGGTCAGGCTGCGTGGATCGACATGCAACGTGGTGCCCCAGATGATCCGTGGCGCGAGACCCACGATGTCCGCCTCCCGGCCGGCCAACGCCAGCGTCCGCCGGCCCCCGCCGCCGATCAGGAACGGCGGGTGCGGTCGCTGGATCGGCTTTGGCTGACCGTCAGCGTTGTGGATCTGGTAGAACGCCCCGTCGAAGCTGAAGTCGGCGTCGCCGAAGAGCCCCTTGAGTACGATGACGCTCTCCTCGAGGCGCGCCTGGCGCCGAGCGACCGGCTCGAAGGCCAGCCCGGCAGCCTCGTACTCGCTCCTGTTCCAGCCAGCGCCGATGCCGATCTCCAACCGCCCCCGGCTGAGCACGTCGAGCGTGGCCAGGTCCTGCGCCAACACGGCCGGATGGCGGAGGTCGTTGTTGAGCACGAAGGTGCCGATGCGCAGGCGCTCGGTGGCGCCGGCGATGACGGCCAGGGCGGGCACGGGTGCCAGCTGGTCGAGCAGATGGTCGGGGATGACCAAAGCGCTGTAGCCGAGGGACTCCACGTGTCGGGCGTGTTCGGCCAGGGTCGGCCCGTCGACGATGTCGCCGGCCGAGGCCAGGAATCGGAACGGTCTCACGGCCCGATGGTATCGGCCGCCGGCGATCTGCTCGCCAACGGCCTCGCGCGTCGGCGTTTCAGTGAGGCGCTACTGCTCGCGGTTGAACCAGACGCCGCCCGGTCCGTCGTAGCTGGGGCCCTCGCCCCAGATGGCGATCACCTTGCCGGCGCTGGTGATGGCCGTCTCGCCGTAGTCGCCATAGGGCTCGCCGAAGCCGGCGGGGGTCTTGTAGGCTGCGCCACCGGTGGCGTCCGACAGCTTGACCTTGCTGCCCCACGTGGCGCCACCGTCGGTCGAGCGGCGGTACCACACGTTCCAGGCATCGAGGTTGCCGCCGCCTGACGTCTCCATCCACCAGGCGCGCACGTCGCCCGTGGCGCGAGACTCGACCGCGGGATCGGTCGCTTCCTCGCCCGCCGTCGAGAGCGTCACCGGCCCCGACCAGCTGTCGCCGCGGTTGCTCGACCGGAACGCCTGGATGGTCTGCGGACCGCCGACCGTTGCGGCGCCATCGAACAGGACTGTGACCCCGCCGCTGCCGTCGACGGCCAGGGCCGAGTGCCCGAGGTAGTAGTCCGGCGTGCAGCCGCCATCGAGACACTTGACCCCCGGCTGGACGGTGGCCACGCGCCTGTCGAGCCACGTCGCGCCCTGGTCCTTCGACACGTAGACGTGCTCCTCGATGGCGTCGGTCGGGTAGGTGCCCTTGTTCCCGCCGCCGCCGTAATGCAGGCTCGACTCGGAGAAGTAGACGGTGCCGTCGGGCGCGACGTCGCCATCGAAGGCGAAGACATAGCGCGCGCTATCGACGATCTTGGTCTGCTTCCAGGTCTTGCCCGAGTCATGGGACTGGGCGACGTACGGGTCGCCACCGGTCGGGCCGTTGAAGGAGACGTAGACGTGCTTGCCGTCGTCGCTCACGGCGAGGATGGGCTTGTCATTCCACGAGACCTTGCCGTAGACAGCGACCGGCGCCGACCATGTCCCGCCGTGGTTGGTCGACTTGGTGAAGAGCACGTTGAAGCCGTTCATGTACGCCGCGTAGACGTCACCCGTCGAGGGCACGACCTCGATGATGGGATCGAACTGACCCTTGCCCTTGCAGGCACAGAGCGGCGTGGCAGCTCCCCACGTCGCGCCGCCATCGGGGCTGATACGAAGCGCGATGTACGGTGTCGGGCAGTTGCCGTGGCACGGCTTGGTCACGCCGTAGCGCGTGACCAGCGCGTAGACCCAGGGATGGGCGGGATCTGTCGCGATGGCCGGCTCCCAGTCGTCGGGCGCGGTCGACTCGAAGGGTTGCTCGCCGATCCAGCCGGCCGACGGGGCATCGCCAGCAGGTCGCTTCTGACCGATGACACCGCCGGTGGCGACGAACCGCTCCAGCGTCTCGCGCTTGCGGCTGATCGTTTCGGCCTGCTCCTGGGCCTCCTCGTTCTCGGATTCCTCGGCGCCCTCGCTCTCATCGTCGCCCTCGGTGGCGGCGGCGTCGCCCTCGGCTTCGGTTGGCGCGCTGGCGAGCGCGTCGGCGCCCTGTGCCGGCGGCGCGGACACCTGCTGCACGGCTGATGGCGCGCATGCCATGACCAGCAAGGCGACCGACACGAACCCGACGACGGTGGACCAGCGCGCGCGCCGAAGACCCATCGAGGGACCCTCCTCTGCGATCGACAGGCGGCGGTGCCCGTCCGATGCGCTACCTCTGTGCACGCTAGGGCCGGCGGCTGCCGGCGTCAATCCGGCCGGCGATCGAGCGCCCAGTGACCGGTGCTGCGCCGCACCATAGCCCGCTCCTCGAGGGCTAGCATCGGCGCATGCAGCGCCCACCAAGCACTTCTCGATCACCGAGCGCGTCGAAGGAGGATGTCGCGTGGCAGGCCACACGACGGGTCCGTCGCGCCGCCAACGCTGCAGCCACGGCATCGCTCGTCTTCCTGATCCTCTTCCTCGTCACGGCACAGATCCCGGCCATCCGGGCGACGAGTGCCTGGGCGGAAGATCCCTACGATGCCGTCCTGTCCATCGCCTTCCTGGTCTTGCCGGTGGTCATGGTCATCGGTTGGACCCGGGCCTCGCGGTGGCGTGGCCGCCTCGCGACGCCACCGGCAGCGCTTCGCCAGCAGCTCCGTGGTGCGATGGTCGCCGTCTCGCTGGTGGTCGCGAGCGTCGTGGCATGCCTGGCGGCCCTGCTGGCGGCAGCGCTGACCCCGGTCACAGACGTGGCCGCCGCGCCCGGTGTGGCCGCCACGCCACCCCTGGTCAACGTGCTGCTCGTCGTCGTCACCGCGACCGCCTGCCTGGCGATCGGCCTCGTCGCCCGCGCCTGGCGCCGGACGCGGACGTACCTCATGAGCCCTGGCGCGGGCCCAACGCCCGACATGTTCGACGATGTCGAGGCCCTGACCGCCGACTTCGCGCAGGCTTCGACCATGCCCCCGACCATCCGAGGCCTCAGCGCTGCCGCTGGACGGACGACGCACCGTTTGGCACGGCCGCTGCGCGCCCATCCCTGGCCGGCCTGCCTAGTGATCGCGGTCGTCTTCGGGCTCGTGCTGTCGACCTGGCACAGCCTGGTCGAGGGCGTGCCGTCACTCGCCGCGGCGATGATCATCGTGCCCCTCTACGCCGGCCTGGGCGCCTTGCTCGTGGTCGCCGCGTACGCGACCGTCGGGCGCTATCTTGAGCTCATCCGGCACGAGACCATTTGACCGCCGTTCGGTTCCGAGGTGCCACGAAGCTCCACTTTCACAACCCCTCAGGATCGTCGAGCGAAGGGAGTATCCGTCCTGCCAGCACTGCTCTTCCGCGATGCGCGACTCGTCGATGGCCTGAGCGACGAACCGGTCGATGGCGCCGCCCTGCTCATCGTCGACGGCCGCATCGCCGATATCGGCGCGCCGGACATCCCCACCCCCCACCTGCCGGACCTGCGCGTCATCGACGTTGCCGGTCGGACCCTGATGCCAGGTCTCATCGACGCCCACGTCCATCCGACCGCGGTCGAGGTCATCGAGGACTTCCAGCAACCGATACCGACCAGCCTGCGGGCGTTGGTCGCCAAGGCTCGGCTGGAGGCCATGCTCCGACGCGGCTTCACGACCGTGCGTGACGCCGGCGGCTGCGATGTCGGCCTTCGCCTGGCGACGGAGCGAGGCCTGATCGACGGGCCGCGCCTGTTCGTGGCCGGCAAGGCGCTCAGCCAGACCGGCGGCCACGGCGACGAGCGCGTGGTCACCGACACCGACCCACCCGATGGGGCGTACCCGGGCGAGTTCGCACGCATCGCCGATGGGGCCGATGGCGTGCGCCTGGCGGCCCGCCAGGAGCTGCGTCGGGGCGCCGACCAGATCAAGATCTGCGCTTCGGGCGGCGTCATGTCGGCTACCGATCCGGTGGACATGACCCAGTACAGCGAGGACGAGCTGCGCGCCATCGTCGCTGAGGCCGCCTCACGCCGCACGTATGTCATGGCGCATGCCTACGGCGCCGACGCCATCGCCCGTGCCGTGCGCTGCGGCGTGCGCTCGATCGAGCACGGCAACCTCATCGGTGCCGCGGCCGCCGCGACCGTCGTCTCGAACGATGCCTTCGTCGTGCCCACCATGGTCGCCTACGAGGGCCTCGAGCGCCACGGCCGCGAAGCGGGTGTCGACGCCCGGCGCCTGGCCAAGAACGACGAGGTCCGGCGGGCCGGCCTCGGCGCCTTCGCGATCCTGCGTGAGGCCGGAGCTCGGGTCGGCTTTGGGACCGACCTGCTCGGCTCACTCCACGAGATGCAGCCCCAGGAGTTCAGCATCCGGGCCGAGGTCGAATCGGCGGCCGACATCGTGCGCTCGGCGACGTCGGTCAACGCCGACCTGCTGCGCCGGCCGGACCTCGGCCGCATCGAGGTCGGCGCGACGGCGGACCTCATCGTCGTCGACGGCGATCCGCTGGCCGACATCGGTGTGCTTGCCCGCCCGGAGACGACGCTGCGGATGGTCGTTACCGAGGGCCGGGTGCGCGTGGACACCAGGCGTGACGGCGCGAGCCCCCCAGCGACCGACCACGCCGTCCTCGGCCGTGGCCCGCTCGTCGGGTCTCGCTCGCTGCGTGCGGCGGGTGTCGCTGGTATCGTCTTCGCGGTCCTGTTTACGGCTTCGTTGCTCCTGCTCCTGGGTCGGCAGCCCGCGAATGCGACGCTCGCCGCTCTGGCCGCGTGGATCACGGAGAGCGAGCAACGCTGGTTCATCGGGCTGCAGATGATCCCGTTCGCCGGGATCGCCTTCCTGTGGTTCCTGGCCACCATCCGCAACCGGATCGGACGCCGCGAGGATCAGTTCCTGGCCACGGTCTTCATCGGCAGCGGCCTGCTCTTCGTGGCCATGATGTTCGTCGGCGGTGCGGCTGCCGCCGCTCCGGTGACGCTCGTCGAGCCTGTCCGGTACGACGATCGATCCCGACGTGGCGATCATCGGCCGCGGCATCGCCTACGCCCTGTACTTCGTGTACGGCATCAAGATGGCGGCGGTCTTCATCCTCGTCTCGTCGACCATCGGGCTGCGCTCCGGTGCCCTGCCCCGTTGGTTCTGCCTGCTCGGCTACCCGACGGCGATGGCCATGCTGCTGGTCGTCTTCGTGTCGGAGTACGTCGTGCTCGTCTTCCCGATCTGGGTCGCGATCACCAGCCTCATCCTCATCGTCGAGCGCGACCCGCTCGCGACCGTGGCGGGCGGCCCGGCCGGGGCGATTCAGTCAGCCAGGAGGGCTGAGGCCGCGAGCGACGATGCCGACCACGATGAGCCCGACGTGGACGGCGATGATCGCCCAGCGTGCGGCGGCATCAGGCGCGTCCAGCACGACTGGCACCGGCACCACGCGAAACCAGAACCAGAGGCCCATCAGGCCACCGAGCAGGACGCCGACCAGGATCAGCAGCCAGCCCAGCCCGGCGAGGCCGCCCGGCGACGAGCCAGCGATGACGATGGCCAGCAGCCCCAGCGAGACCAGCACCGACGGGACGACCAGGCCGTAACGCACCGGACGTCGCGGAGGCTCGCCACCAGCGACGAGCGGCATCGACAACCAGCCGGCGAAGAGGGTGACGTCGACCCAGACCGGCGCCGCGGTCGTAGCAACGGCCAACCCCCAGATGAGACCGAGTGCGAGCGCGCTGACCACAGCCAGGCGCCTGACTCGTCGCCTGATGCGTGGGTCCTCGGTCAGCTCGACCGGGATCGGCCGGTGGAGCGCCTCGTGGATCACGTCGCGGCGGTCACCGGGCGGCATCGCTCGAAATGGCACCACTCGATGGGGCGTCACGCGAAGCCTCGCGCAGGAAGAGCACGAAGCCGAGGAGGAAGGCCACGTCGATGGCTGCCCAGGGCAGGAAGAAGACGCTGGGCAGGAGCCCGATGAGGAGATACCAGAGCGCCAGTCCGGCATACGCCGCCTTGTAGGCGATGCCGACGCGGACGATGCCCAGGTTGGCCAGCGGGTCACGGTAGACGAGGGCATAGCTCAGGCCCTGGACGAAGATGAAGACCGCGGCCAGCTGGATGTAGGCGACGTGCGGCGGCAGCTCCATGCCGATGGCGCTCAGGAGCTGCTCGCCGACGACGACGAAGGCGGCGCCGAGCATGAGGTCGTACAGCGCCGCCACCAGGAAGAAGGCGCGCCAGCTCGACGAGACCGGAGCACCCGTGTTGACGTTCATGCGCTGCACCTCATCGCGTTCTGGCGCCGCAGGAAGCGACGTCGCTGATCGTGGAAGCGTTGGCCGACGGGCGGCGCGCTCGTCGTCGGTGTAGAGCCGACGCCCGAGCTCGAGCGCCTCGTGCTGGAGCGTCTCGGGCGACATGCCGCAGCGGCCGGAAGTTGACGTCGAAGAGGGTGCACTGCTCCCAGGCGCCTTCGATCAGCAGCCGCCCCTCGGCCTTCAGCCGCGCGTAGAGCGGCGTGCCGGGGAAGGCCGTCATGACCGTGATCTGGACGTCGAACTGGCCGCTCTCGCGCACGAACTGCTCGACCGCCTCGAAGACCTCCGGGCCGTCGCCGTCCAGCCCGAGCACGAAGCAGCCGTTGACGGCGATGCCGTGCGACTGGATGCGCTCGATGGCCGCCTGGTAGTCGCCGAAGCGCGTCTGCTTCCAGTCGCGCCGCTGCTCGACGCCGTAGATGCCCTGCGTCGTCGGGCTCTCGAGACCGATGAGCACCTCGGCGCAGCCCGGCGTCGTGCATCAGCGTCAGCAGCTCGGGGTCGTCGGCGACCGAGATGTCGGTCTCGGTGAACCAGCTTGATCCGCTCGCCCGCCATGCGCGCGCATGAGCTCCTTGGAGTGGCGCCGGTTGACGAAGGTGTTGTCGTCGGCGAACTCGATGAACGGCCGCGGCCAGTGCCTTCGGATCTCGTGGATCTCGGCCAGCACCTTGGCGATCGGCTTGACCTTGTACTTCGGCGTCAGGCGGATCGAGGCGGCACAGAACTCGCAGCGCCACGGGCAGCCGCGCTGGGTCTGGACGGTAAGCCGGTTGTAGCGCTCGACGTCGAGCAGGTCGTAGCGCGGCATCGGCGCGTCGGCCAGGTCGAACTCGCGGCCGTTCGGGTGCGTACAGGCCGCGCAGCCGACCACGAGCGAGGTCCGCCAGCACGTCCGGCCAGCTGACCTCGCCCTCGCCGACCACGACGGCGTCGGCGTGCTGCAGCGCTTCGGCGGGCACGGCGGTGACGTGGAGGCCGCCGAGGATGACCGTGACCCCGACCGCGCGGAAGCGATCGGCCAGCTCATAGGCCTCCTTGATCTGCGCCGAGTAGGAGGCGATGGCGACGACGTCGCAGTCGGGCAGCTCGCCGAGCTCGCGGATGTCGAGGATCTCGTGATAGCTGACCTCGATCGTCGTCGGGCGTCATGCCGGCCAGGGTCAGCAGCGACGAGGCTGGGCAGCGAGGCGATGGTCTGGCTCCGCTCGAGGAAGCCCGGCATGGTCAGGCCGGCGGCGGTGATCTCCGGGTTCCAGGCGCGGACGCCGCTCATGGCCACGAACGCGATGTGCATGGCTTCCCTCGAAGGCTGCTCGATCGGCGGAAACGACCGGCGCCGGCCACTCTGGCGATCGCTGTCCTGACGCGCGGCCTGGGCAGACGTTACGCCTGGGCCGCGCGTCGGGGAAGCCCGAGCTTAGGTCGAACGCTGGTAGTTCCGGAAGGCTCGCGTCGCGAATGTCACGAACAGCATCGCCACCAGCAGCAGGCCGCCGAGGCGGGGCAGCACGAACGACCAGTCGGGGCTGGCGAGGAGGGCCTCGCGACCAGCCTCGACCGCCCAGTTGACGGGGTTGAAGCGGGCGACCGCGGCGATCCAGTCCGGCAGCAGGTCGAGCGGCATGAAGGCGGTCGAGAGGAACATCAAGGGCAGCACCAGCATGGTGTTGACGCCGATGACCGATTCACGCTGGCGGAGCAGGAGCGCCATGGCGTCGGACAACGAGCCAAAGGCAGCTGCCAGCAGCAAGGCGGCGAGCACGAGCACGGCGAAGCCGATCAGGCCGCCCTCGAACCGCGCACCCAGCAGCCAGGCCAATCCGCCGATGATCAGCGCCTGGATCGCCAGTGACACTGCCTCATATGCGGTCCGCCCGATGATCAAGCTGCTCCGATGTACCGGCGCCGCGAGGAAGCGATCCATGATCCCGCGATCGAGGTCCTCGATGACCCCCATGCCGCTCCAGCCGCTGGCGAAGAGCGCGGTCATGACGACGATGCCCGGGGTCAGGTAGTCGAGGTAGCTCTCCGAGCCGACGAAGCCCGGGATGGTCACGACGCTCTGGAAGAGGGCGCCGAAGAGGACCAGCCAGATGACCGGCTGGATAAGGGTGATCGCCAGGAACCAGGGCTGCCTGAGCAGGACGTGGACATGGCGTCGGGTCATGAAGTAGGACTGCGCGATGGCGGTCATGCCGCGATCTCCTCATCGTTCGAGCGGAAGGTGCGCCCGGTGTGGCGCAGATAGACGTCGTCGAGCGATGGCCTGGATACGGCCACCGAGACGACCCCGACGCCCGCTGGACTCGAGCGCCGCCAGCACAGCCGGTACGGCCGAGGCGCCGTGCGCAACCCGGGCGCGCAACGATCGTCCATCGAGGGTCGGCTCGCCGATGCCGGTCAGCGCCGAGACCCGCAGGAGCGCACCGCCGGCTCGATCGTCGCCCTCGGCCAGGTCGAGCTCGACGACGACGCTGTCGCCCCGGAGCTCCGCCTTGAGGGCGTCAGGCGTGCCTGCCGCCACGACCCGTCCGCGGTCGACGATGGCCAGGCGATCGGCCAGTCGATCCGCCTCCTCGAGGTAATGGGTGGTCAGCAGGATGGTCATCCCATCTTCGGCGACGAGGCGACCGATCTCGGCCCAGAGCTCGGCGCGAGCCTCGGGGTCGAGGCCCGTCGTGGGCTCGTCGAGGAAGAGGACCTCGGGCCGATGGACGAGGCCCATGGCCACATGGAGCTTGCGCTGCATCCCGCCCGAGTACGTGCGCACGATCCGATCGCTGGCGTCGGACAGCGCGAAGCGCTCGAGGAGCTCGGCCGATCGACGACGCAGGTCGGCGCCACCGAGGCCATAGAGTCGGGCCTGGAGGTCGAGGTTCTCGACGCCCGTGGCATCCGGGTCGACCGCCGCGCGTTGCCCGACCGATCCGACCAGGCGTCGGACCGCGTCCGGGTCGCGCACGACATCGCGGCCGGCCACGACGGCCTTGCCGGCGTCCGGCCGGGTCAGCGTGGTCAGGATGCGGACCGTCGTCGACTTGCCCAGCACCGTTGGGGCCGAGCAGCCCGAAGATCGTGCCGCGCTCGACGGGAAGGTCAGGCCGTCGAGGGCGGTCACGCCGCCCGGATAGGTCTTGGTCAGCCCTTCGACGTCGATGGCGGCGTCCGATCGACCGACCGACGAGCCGTCGACAGGTTCGAGTTTCATGACTCCTCCTAAATCTCTTAGTTACTAAGCTACTCGCAGGATGCGCTATAGTTCCGCCCATGTCAAGCGACAAGACCACCCAAACGGCCTGGCGGCGCCTCCTGCCACGTGCCGTGCTCTATCACGAGGCCGTCGCCGATCGCCTCGGCATCAACCCGACCGATCTGAAGTGCCTGGAGCTGCTGGCGGGCGAGGAGGCGATGAGCCCGAGCCGTCTTGCCGAGCTGGCCGGCCTGACGACCGGCGCCATCACCGGCGTCATCGATCGGCTCGAGCGCGCGGGCATCGTGCGCCGGGAGCCCGACCCGACAGACCGCCGACGGATCGCGATCCACATCCGCCCCGAACGGACGGTCGAGCTCTCGCGGCTCTACGCCCCGTTCCTGGCCGGAGCCGCCGACCTCGAGACGAGCGCGGATGCGCCATCTCGGCGGCCGACCTCGGTCGGTGTCGATGCCGTCACGAGACTTCTCGAGAACGAGACCGGTCGACTCCGCGCCGCGGCACACGGCGGGATGGTGGGCGATACATTCGTGGCGCCGACCGGCGCTGCGACGCAGGGACGGCTGGTCTTCATCGCCGCCGCCCCGCGGCTGGCGATGCACAAGGTGGCCCTCGGACAGCAGGCGCGGCTGGTCTCGAGGCGGGCGCCTCGCGACTGCGACTGCTCGGCCCGACCACCGGCGACGAGCTGGTCCGGGCGCGCTTCAAGGGCGCCATCCCGGATGCCCGCGCGTCGGTCGGCACGGTCACCGTCAGATATTCGAAGCGGCCGGTCGACCTCCGGACGCGATCGGCCGACCTCCGCCTCGAACCGGGTGTGCCCTGGCAGCTCGAGATCGAAGGCGGCCTGACCGACATCGACGGCGACCTGACCTCGCTGCGTCTCATCTCGATCGACGTGCGCGGCGGTGCCAACCACATCCGGCTTCGGTTGCCGGCGGCGCAAGGGACCGTCCGCATCTCGGTTTCAGGCGGCGCCAGCGACGTCCGCATCGAGCGACCCGCGAGGACGGCCGTCTCGGTCCTGGCACGCGAGGCGATCTCGCATCTGCGGTTCGATGGTCGAGCGCGTCGAGCGATCGCTGCCGGCACGCGGTTGCAGTCGAACGGATTCGTGGCCGCCGCGGATCGCTACGAGATCGAGCTGAGCGCCGCAAGCCAGGTCACGATCGGCGCACCGCCCGGCTGACGCAGCCATGCGGGCCGCCGTCAGCCGCGAGCGATCTCCAGCGTGCGAGCGGCCGTCTTCTCGAGGTCCTGCCAGGAGCCCTTGGATGCCTGGTAGGCCTGTCCGTCCAGCCCGATCCAGATCTGGCAGGCGCGCATCCGCTGCGCGAAGTTCGGCACGTCGAGGCCGATGGCATCGAAGTGCTCGATGGCCGCAGCCACGATGTCGACCCCGCGCCACGCCGGCGACCATGGAGCCCAGAAGTCTATCCACGCCAGATCCATGAGGAAGTCGCCGTACATCCCGCAGCCCCAATCGAAGACGCCGCTGATCCGATCCGCCGTCACGAGCACGTTTCGGTTCATCAGATCGGCGTGCAGCAGATGACGGTCCTCAGGGACGTGGTCGACGAGGGTCGTGAGGACGCCATACGCCTCGAAGAACGGTGCATCGCCGGTCGGCGACGTCGCCAGGCTCGACCTCCAGCCGTGCGTGTGCCGGGTCGGGTCATCCGTCACCGCGTCGAGCAGCATCGACCGCCAGCTCGGGTAGCCCCCGACGCCATCGGGGTCCCAGCCACCGTAGCCGACCGAGTCTCCGACATCGGCCAGCCGCATGGCGTCGAGAGTCGCCATCAGCGAAGGCAAGAGCGCACGAAGTCGTGTGCCGTCGATGGTCTCGAGCACATCGCCCCGAAGCCGTTCGGAGATGGCGTAGAAACCAGCGCCCACCGCACCGAGCTCCAGGACCTCCGGGATCGGGAGCGCCACGTGATGCATAGCGAACGGCCCGCGCGTCCTTGCGGAAGGCTTCCTGCGAGCGCGCTGATCCGGATGACCCAGTCCTGTCCGCCGTGGCGATAGGCGAACGCCTGCGACCATTCGCCAGGCACGAGTCTGGTCACCTCGAGGGCGTCGGTGCCAAGCTGCTCGCGAAGGAAGGTCGCCACGCTCTCGGGATCGCTGGGAGGCGAGATCGTTCCGCTCATCGCTCAATCTTCGCAGCAGGGCGCTCCGCAGCGCGCGGGAGGTCGCCAATTCACCCCGCGGCGGGCTGTATCCTGCGACCGATCGAACGTCATGGGCGAGCGCGCCATGGCCCCGGGGATCAAGGAGTGGACGATGGCCGGCTTCACCCCGTTCACCAAGAACTACAGCGACCTCTCGGACGAGAGCGGCTACCAGTTCGAGTTCCGCTGCGACATCTGCGGCTCCGGCTATCGGAGCGAGTTCATCCGTTCCAACCTGGGCACGGCCAGCACGCTGTTGAGCGGCGCCAGCAGCGTCCTGGGCGGGGTCTTCGGCGGTGCCTCGAACGCGGCCCGGAGCGCCAAGGACATCGCCGATCGAGGCGCCCGGGACGAGGCGCTCAAGAAGGCGGCCAACGAGATCATGCCGCTCTTCACGCGCTGTCCGCGCTCGAGCCACTGGGTCGACGAGACCTGCTGGAACGAGGCGCGCGGCCTGTGTGTCTCGTGCGCACCGAAGCTGGCCGCCGAGATGGAGGCGACGCGCGCCCAGGTCGAGATCCAGCAGATGCACCAGGCGATGCAGGAGGAGACGGTCTTCAGCGGCGACACGAGCGCCAGGACGACGGTCTGCACGAACTGCGGCAAGCCAGTCGGCTCGGAGCGCTTCTGCGCCAACTGCGGGACGCCGACGGGTCAGGCCAAGTGCACGAACTGCGGCAACGACCTGGCGCCAGGGACCCGCTTCTGCGGCAACTGCGGCTCGAAGGTCGCCTAGGACCCTTCTGGCCGAGCGGGATCGAGCGCTTCGACCAAGGACGTCCCGCACTTCGGGCAGGCGACCCAGGCCAGGTCGTCGATGGGGGCATTGCAGGTCGGGCATCGGCCCGGCGCGAATGGATCGGCGCGACCACAGGCCGGACACGCCGCGACATCTCGGTTGATGTACGCCCCGCAATGCGGGCAGGGGTGCTTGAACGTCGGCATCGCCGTCTAGCCTACCCTGCGTCAGTGCCGAGTGGCGGTCCGTCCGCATCGTCGCCCGGTCGAACGACACCGGCCTCGTAGGCCAGCACGACGGCCTGCACCCGGTCGCGCAGGCCGAGCTTGTCGAGGATGTGGGCGACGTGCGTCTTGGTCGTGTGCTCACTGACCCCGAGAGCTTCGGCGATCTCGCGGTTCGACCGGCCTCGTGCGATGAGGGTGAGCACCTCGAGCTCGCGCGCCGTCAGATCGGCCAGGCCCGCGGGCGGGTCATAGCGGGCCGTGGCGAACGCCTCGATGACCCGCCGCGTGGCGTGTGGCGCGAAGATCGAACCGCCGGCGGCGGCGACCTCGATCGCGGCCACCAGCTGGGCCTCCGGCGCATCCTTGAGCAGGAAGCCGCTGGCTCCGGCACGCAGCGCCTCGTACACGTACTCGTCGAGGTCGAAGGTCGTGAGCACGATCACGTGTGGTCGATGGCGAGCGTGTCGGCCGCCGTCATCGCCGGTCGCTGCCCGCCCATTCGTCGGGTGGATCGCGAGGATACGCCGCGTCGCCTCCAGGCCATCGAGCTTGGGCATCCGCACATCCATGAGCACCACGTCCGGGCGAAGGCGTTCGACCTCCGACATCGCCTGGAGACCGTCGGCGGCCTCACCGACGACGGTCATCCCGGGCTGCCCGCTGAGGATCATGCGGAAGCCGGCACGAACCAGGCGCTCGTCGTCGACGAGGAGGACGCGGACCGTCATCCCGGTCCCACTGGCAGCGGCAGCGTCGCGTGGACCGAGAAGCCCCCGGCGGCGTCGGGCCCGGCGTCGAGCGTGCCGCCGAAGGTCGCCGCGCGTTCGCGCATGCCCAGGATCCCCCGGCCGTCGGACGGGCGTCCGACGTCCGGCGCTCCGGTGTCGTGGACGGTCAGCTCGAGGCCCTCGGGCCGGTAGGCGATCGAGACCGATGCGTGTGCGGCATCGGCATGCCGGAGCACGTTGGTCAGGGCCTCCTGCAGGATTCGGTAGGCGGCTCGGTCGAGGCCCGCTGGCAGGTCGGTCGGTGCACCCTCGATCGCGACCTCGACCTGCAGCCCTGCCTCCCGAAGTTGCGCCACCAGGCCGTCGAGCTCGGCCAGGCCAGGATCGGGGGCACGCGGGGCGTCATCGTCGTCCCGCAGCAGCCCGAGCATCTGGCGCATCTCCGCCAGCGCCTGGCTGCTCGTCGACTCGATGGCATCCAGCGCCGCCCGTGCGGCGTCGGGATCGCCGGCCATCATGCGTCGAGCGCCTCGAGCCTGAAGGACGATGACGCTCATCGCGTGAGCGACGATGTCGTGCATCTCGCGCGCGATGCGGGCCCGCTCCTCGGCCACGGCGGCGCGTGCCTGCTCGCCGCGTTCGCGCTCCAGGATGACCGCCCGCTCCTCGAGGACGGCCTCGCGGTCTCGCCGCTCGCGGATGGCCAGGCCAGCCAGCCAGGGACCGGCCAGGAAGGTGAGCGGCAGGACGACGTCGCTGGCTTCCTCCACCCCTGCGCCGGAACGCACGATGGCCAGCAGGACCAGCCCGGCCACGCCACCTGCAGCCACGACGGCCGAACGGCCACGCGTATGCGCACCGGCCGAGTAGGTGGCGACCATGCACGCCGCCGTCAAGCTGATCCGCGCGTCGAGCGAGCTCGTCGCGGACGCCGCCACGGCCGGGAACGCCAGCGACAGGACCACCAGCGGGAGGCGGCGGCGCCAGGCCAGCGACAGGGTGAAGACCAGCGCCCCGACCGCGCCCGTGGCCGTGCCTCCGGGCAGGACCATTCTCGGGATCTCATCGGGATCGGGACCGGGCGAAAGCCAGATCTCGGCCTGGACGAGCACGGTCAGGGCGATCGCCAGGAGCGCATCGCCGATGCCTCGGAGTCGCCGGACGGCCTCCATGGTCTGAGGCTAGCTCACCGATGCCTCGGTGGCCATCGCTCGTACGGGCGATGCCCCCGAGGACGGGTCATGCTTGCGGGTGACCGATGGGCTCCTGCCGGGCGACGACAGGCGCCGTCGGACTGCCTATGGTCGACCGCGTCTACGATCACCACCCATGAGGTCACCGACCATGGACGGACACCGTCAACATCGTCCACGCATCGCTGCTGGAGTAGCGAGCCTGCTGCTCGCCGTGGCTGCCTGCGCGGGACCGACCGTCTCGCCACCCGACTCGGGGGCGATCGTGACCGCCATCCCGCCCACCGGAACGCCCACAGCCGCCCCTGCGACCCCGCCGGTGCCCACGCAGTCGCCGGCGCCGCCCGTTGCAGATCGCAACCCCGCGGCATACGTCGAGGGTGCGCCGTATGCGGTGACCATCGACCCGGCCGACTTCGTGACGGTCATCGACAACCCGTACTGGCCGTTGGTCCAGGGCACGACGACGATCTTCGAGGGTGAGGGCGAGCACATCGTGGTCGTGGTGACGGGTTACACGAAGTTGGCCATGGGCGTCCCTGTGACCGTCGTCCGGGACACCGCCTACGCCAAGGGCAAGGTCATCGAGGACACCTTCGACTGGTACGCCCAAGATCGCGCCGGCAACGTCTGGTACTTCGGCGAGGACACGACCGAGTTCAAGAACGGCAAACCGACCAGCAAGGCAGGCTCCTGGGAGGCGGGCGTGGACGGCGGCCTGCCCGGCATCGTGATGCTCGCGCATCCGCAGGTCGGCGACGTCTACCGCAACGAGTACTACGCCGGAGAGGCCGAGGACCTGACCAAGGTCCTTGAGCTCGGCGGCACCATCACGGTCCCCGCCGGGGCCTTCACGGATACGATCGTGACCGAGGACTGGACGCCGCTGGAGCCCGATCAGCTGGAGCACAAGACGTATGCGCCGGGTGTCGGCGTCGTCGCCGAAGGCCCGATCGAGGATCCCACCGTCAGCAAGCTGACCGAGGTTCGCAACCCCTGACACCTCGGGAGATGCGAATGCCGGCGTCGGATGGCGCGTCCGGGCGGTGGCTCAGACGCCGATCTCGGCAGGGACCGTGCCGGCCCTGATGGCCGCCACCAACGCGGCATGGTCGCGGTCGGTCTGGTCGGCGTAGGCAGCCGCGAACGCGGCCAGAGCGTCGTCGAAGACCTCGCCGACGCCCAGGTAGCCGGCGATCGTGGCCGGGTTGCCGGAGCGAGCGTGCGCTCGCGCCAGCGCCCAGGCGCAGACCTGGGCATAGAGCTCCATGCCCGGCGGACGGAGCGCGGCAGGGTCGATGCTGTACTTCATGTCGTGGAGTTGCCGCACGTAGTACTCCGTGTTCGTGGCCGGCGATTTCGTCCAACCCAGGAAGCTGTCTGAGACGGCCTGCATGATCCGTTGGCCGGTCACCACGCGCTCACCTTGATGAGCGTGACGCACGTGCTTGACGTACGGCTCGAGGACCGACGCGCGGGCCTCCTTGACCTGCAGGATGAGCGGGCCACCGGCCGGACCGGCGAAGAGGGCCACGTAGCAGCGGGTCCCGACGCTGCCGACACCGACGACCTTGAGCGCCACATCGAGCAGGCGGTGCTTCTCGACCAGGACGCGCCGATCCGGCGAGAGCGAGCGCAGGTAGCCCTTCTTCAGCGCCGGCAGCACGGTGCGGCCCGGGTCGTCTTCGGGCAGGCGCTGCAGGAGCGGGGGGCGATCGCGGATGAGCCAGCCGCCCGTCACGGGATCGAGGATCGAGAGCTTGCCCAGCGCTGAGATATGGTCGCGCCGCCGCGCTTCGTCGAGCGGGATCTGGATGGCGCCCCGGTACCGGCGGCCGATGGCCCGGTTCGCGGCAGCAGTCGCGATGAGCTGCTCGATGTCGATCGACGAGTACCAGACCTCCAGCGCACGCATGCCCGCGAATCGGCGGATGCTCGATCGATAGCTGCGGCCGACGAAGCGCGCCATCTCGCGGCAGGTCGCCTCGGGGAAGCCGTTGGCGCGTGACGCCACGACGAAGCTGGCCGCCAGACGCTTGACGTCCCACTCCCAGGGGCCGACGTGCGTCTCGTCGAAGTCGTTGACGTCGAAGACCAGCCGCCGCTCGGGGCTGGCGAAGATGCCGAAGTTGGAGAGGTGGGCGTCGCCGCAGAGCTGGACGTTCTCGCCCATCGTCGGCGTCAGCGCCAGGTCGGCCGCCATGACCGCCGCCGACCCGCGCAGGAAGGCGAACGGCGAGGCGGCCATTCGGCCCATCCGGATCGGCACCAGCTCAGGCAAGTCGACCCTCGTTGGAGGCCACGACCGTGGCCACCGGATCGCGCTCGGCTGGTGCCGTCCAACCGGCATGTGCACGACGCGGCACCGCCTTGCGCAGCAGGCGCCCGCGTTCGAGGGCGGCATGCGCCGGCACGTCGGGCGGCAGAGCGGCCAGGGGGTCGGGATCCATGGGTGTCTCCGTGGGGTCGTCAGTGTAGTCAGCCCGACGGCATCGGGCCGCCGAGACAATGCCGGTGCCGGCGTCGCAATTGACGAACGATGACGGGCGGCGCACCGTTGGCTCGACGACCAGAGGGTCACGACGACCGCGAGGAACCCGATGCAGATCCCCAAGCCGACCGAGGCCGACAAGGATCGCTTCCGCTCGCTCGTCCCGGCCGATCCGCGGATCGAGGTCAAGCCGATGTTCGGCAACCTCGGAGCGTTCGTGAACGGGAACATGTTCATGGGCCTCTTCGGTGCCGACGTCGGCGTCAAGCTGGCGGCGGAGGATGGCGCCGCCCTGCGGGCGGTCGACGGTGCGAGGCCGTTCGGCCCGGCCGAGCGACCGATGAGTGGCTGGGTGACGCTGCCGGCGTCGTCGCTCGGTGGCGCCGACGCGGCCGGCTGGATCCGCCGCGCCCTCGACCACGCCGCGGCCATGCCGCCCAAGCCGGTCAAGCGCTAGGGCGCCGGCGAAGCGCTAGGGCACCCAGCGGCTGCGCGTCGGGAACCGATCTCCGACGCGCGACGTAGACTCGGACGAGCGAGGGACGGCGACATCGGCCCTCGAAAGGCCGGGCGCACAGGAGCCGACGTGATTCGCCGACCGAAGAACGGGCCGAGCGGGAACGCCGGTGACACAGCGACCGTGGCCAGCGCGCACCTCATCGACCTGCGCTCCGTCGTCAAGGATTACGTCACCGACGCCGGGCCATTCCGCGCCCTCGATGGCGTGGATCTCCAGGTCGACGCCGGCGAGTTCATCAGCGTCGTCGGTCGGTCCGGCTGTGGCAAGTCGACGCTCATGAACATGATCACCGGCATCGACCGCGCGACGGCCGGGGTGGTGTCTGTGGCGGACCAGGACCTGGGCCTCCTGTCCGAGGGACGGACTGCCGTCTGGCGTGGCCGGACCGTTGGCGTCATCTTCCAGTTCTTCCAGCTGCTGCCGACGCTGACCGTGGTCGAGAACGTGATGCTGCCGATGGACTTCGGCGGCCTGTGGACACCACGCGAACGCTACGAGCGGGCCATGAGCCTCCTCGAGCGCGTGGGCATGGCCGATCAGGCGCGCAAGCTACCGTCGAGTACGTCGGGTGGACAGCAGCAGCGCGTCGCGGTCGCCCGCGCGTTGGCCAACGACCCGCCCCTGCTCGTCGCCGACGAGCCGACAGGCAACCTCGACTCGGCGACGGCGGACGTCGTCTTCGAGCTCTTCGAGGCCTTCGTCGAGCAGGGTCGGACGATCGTGACCGTGACCCACGACGCCGAGCTGGCGAAGCGGACGCGCCGCGTCGTGCACATGGCGGATGGCCGCATCCTCGACGGCTCGCTCGATGCGGATGCCGCCGCGGGCGCCGGCACGGGCGCGCCGACGGACGCCCCGTCGGCTCCGCTGGCGACGACCGCGGCCGCCACCGACGTTGCTTCGATCGCGGCACCGGAGGCCACGGGTGCGTAGCGTCCGCTGGCGAAAGGTGCTGCGCGACCTGGGCAGCCACCCGATGCGCACCGTCCTGGTCGTGCTCTCGATCGCCGTCGGCGTCTTCGCGGTGGGCACCATCGCCGGGGCCGACGCGATGCTGCAGCGCAACCTGACGGAGGCCTATGCGCGCAGCCAGCCCGCCTCAGCCACGCTCTTCACGGCGCCGATCGACGAGTCGCTCGTCGACACGGTCCGCCGGATGCGCGGCATCGCCGACGCCGAGGGTCGTCGAAGCGTGACGGTCCGGCTGCAGACTGCGGATGGCGGCTATGGCGAGATGCTCCTGACGGCCATCCCCGACTTCACGGACCAGCGTCTCGACCTGGTCGACCCCGAGCGGGGCGGCTGGCCGCCGAAGCGCGGTGAGGTCGTCATCGAGCGCAGCTCACTCCAGCTCCAGCCGCTGACCGAGGGCCAGGCGCTGACGATCCAGACGGCCGACGGCAAGACCCACCCTTTGAAGGTTGTTGGGATCTCGCACGAGGTCGGCGCCGCGCCCGCCTTTTACGCCGGACGGGTCTCCGGCCACGTGACGCCGGAGACGTTGCGCGACCTGGGCTACGACACGACGTTCGATGAGCTCCGCATCCGGGTCGCCGACGCCAGCCTCGACAAGGCCGGCGTGCAGGTCGTGGCTGACGAGGTCACGGCCAAGCTCGAGCGCGCCGGCGTGACCGTCTTCGGGAGCTTCGTGCCGGTCCCTGGCCGTCATCCGGCCAACGACCTGTTGCAGGGCTTCTTCCTGGTGCTCGGCTTCATCGGCGCGCTGGCGCTCGTCGTCTCGGGCTTCCTGGTGGTCAACACGGTTTCCGCCATCCTTGCCCAGCAGACCCGCCAGATCGGGATGATGAAGGCCATCGGTGCCCGCAACGGCCAGATCGCGGGCATCTACCTTGGCCTCGTTCTGGCCTATGCGCTGATGGCCCTCGCCGTGGCCCTCCCCTTAGGGGTCGTCGGCGCCTACGGGTTCGCGTCGTTCACGGCCGGGCTTGCCAACTTCGACATCGACAACGTCTTCGTGCCGCCCAACGTGCTGGCCATCGAGATCGCGGTCGGCCTCATCGTGCCGCTGCTGGCGGCGCTGGTGCCGATCACTCGGGGCGTCCGCATCACGACCAGGGAGGCGCTCGCCTCGACCGGCATCTCCGACCGTTTCGGCCATGGCCGGCTCGACCGCCTCCTGCGCGACATCCGCGGCTTGCCCCGCCCGACGCTGCTCTCGTTGCGCAACACCTTCCGCCGCAAGGGCCGACTCGGGCTGACCCTCGTCGCGCTCGGCCTCGGCGGCGCCATCTTCATGTCCGTGTTTGCCGTCCGCGCGTCACTCGTCCAGACGCTCGACGACGCCCTCGCCTACTTCTCGTACGACGTCCAGGTCGAGCTGGCGACGACCGAGCGGACGAGCGTCCTGACCGGGGAAGCCCTCCAGGTGCCCGGCGTGGAGGCGGCCGAGCCGTGGCGCTTCGCGTCGACCTCGGTCGTCCACGGCGACGCGGCCGAGGGGCAGGCGGTCTTCGCCTTCGGCCTGCCGCCCGATGCCAAGTCCGTCAAGCCGACCATGCAGGAGGGTCGCTGGCTGCTGCCCGATGACGGCAACGCGCTGGTCGCCACCGCCAACATCCGCGATACCGAACCGGATCTCGCCGTCGGCGACACGGTCACGCTACGCATCGACGGCAAGGACACCGCCTGGACGCTCGTCGGCATCGCCCAGTCACCGACGCGGCGGC
Source organism: uncultured Chloroflexia bacterium (assembly GCA_963833535.1). GTDB lineage: Bacteria > Chloroflexota > Limnocylindria > Limnocylindrales > CSP1-4 > CSP1-4. The sequence continues at coordinate 138,809 of CAWHYC010000009.1, forward strand.
CGTTCCTGTATACGCCGGAACAAGCCCTCGAGCGCGTGACGGGCGAGGTCGGACGAGCGGGAGTGCTGATGATCATCGGCCGGCCGGGCCTGACCCGCGCGGAGCAGGATGCCTTGGCGACCGCCGTCCGATCGAGGCTCGAGGGCGCCGGCGTCGACGTCGCGGCGACCACCACGTCGGGCGAGATCCGCGAGACCCAGGAGACCCTGTTCGACGTGATGGTCCTCTTCCTTTCGACGATGGCCGTCCTGCTCGGCGTGGTCGGCGGGCTGGGCCTGACCGGGACGATGACCATGAACGTCGTCGAGCGGGCGCGGGAGATCGGGGTCCTGCGGGCGGTCGGTGCATCCGACCGCTCGGTGCTCACGATCTTCCTCGTCGAGGGCGTCCTCATCGGCGCGCTGTCGTGGGCTATCGGCGTCGTTGTCTCGGTGCCCATCAGCAAGCTGCTGTCCGACGCGCTCGGCCTCGTCTTCGCCAACCGACCGCTCTCGTACACCTATTCGTTCGTGGGCGCGCTGGCGTGGGCCGGCATCGTGCTGGCGCTGGCGGCCGTGGCCAGCCTGCTGCCGTCGTGGCGAGCCAGCCGACTCGCTGTGCGCGAGACTCTGGCCTACGAATGACCGACCGACCACCCACTGCAAGGGAGCAGCAACGCTCGATGACACGCACCAGAGTGCTCCTCGTCGCCGTCGTCGTCGTGACCATCGCCGCCGTGATATGGCTCCTGTCGGGCGGCCTTGGGTCGAGCCCCACAGCTTCACCGTCCCCATCGTTGGGACCGGTGCCCGAGTCCGACACGGTCGCCGCCGACGCGCGCGCCGTGCCCATCCGGCATGCCGAGCTGGCCGCCCCGGCCGGGGGCGGCGTGGTGGCTGAGGTGCTCGTCGCGGAAGGCGACACGGTGACCGCCGGACAGGCGCTGCTGCGCCTCGACGCCACGCGCCTCGATGCCGAGGTCGCCCAGGCCCAGGCAGCCGTCTCGGCCGCCGAGGCGCAGGCTCGCCAGGCAGAGGCAGCGGCTCGACAGGCTGCCGCGCAGGTCACGGTCGCCGACGCGGGCGTGGACCAGGCCAGCGCGGCGGTCGACGCCGCCGATGCGACGCGCGACGGGACGCCGTCCGGCGCGGCGCACCGCGCCGCCAACGCAGAGGTCGTCCGGGCACGAGCCGGGCTGCGCCAGGCACGAGCCCAGCTCACGGCCGCGCGGCGCGCGGCAGACGCAGCCACGGCTGCCGCCGAAGCCGCCGCCGCCGAGACGACGCGCTCCCAGGCAGCGTTGACGGAGGCGCAGGCCGCGGTCGCGGACCTGACACTCGAGGCGCCGTTCGCCGGTATCGTCGCCTCGCTCGACGCGATCGTGGGCGAGACGGTGACGCCGGGCGCGCCCATCGCGCGCATCGCCGACACGTCTGCCTGGCGCTTCGAGTCGGTCGCCCTGGACGAGGCAGCCATCGGCCGTCTTGACGTCGGCGCCGACGCCACCATCACGGTCGATGCACTGCCGGGCGTCGAGATCCCGGCTCGCATCGCCTCGATCTCGTCGTTCGGCGAATCGTCGGCGGGCGACATCGTCTACACCGTCACGTTCGAGCCGACCGGCGACGTTCCCGGCGGCCTGCGCTGGAACATGACCTCCAGCGCCGAGATCCACGCCGCGCGGTAGAGCGCGCCGCGGCCCTCGGTCCGCCCACGCGAGTCGTGAGCATGGCTATTGACATAAGCCATGAAGGCTATATCATGTAGCCATCACGTCCTCACCGCAACAGGAGCCTGCCATGACCACGACCGCCGCCGCCATCGGCGCGAAACCACTCGAAGACACATCGACATCGATGCCCGGCATGGTCCGTGGCGCCGTTCGAAGCTGGCTCCGCCTGGAGGGCCTGGCCGCCTTCGGCGCCGGACTCGTCCTCTTCGGGATGAGTGGCGGCTCCTGGCTCCTGCTCGTCCCGCTGCTCCTGCTGCCGGACATCTCGGCGGTCGGCTACCTCCGAGGCCCGCGCGCGGGCGCCGTGACCTACAACCTGGCCCATTCCTGGGCGCCCGGGTTCGCCGCCCTCGCCTTCGGCATCTGGCTGGCGTGGCCGACGATGCTCGCGCTGGCGGCCATCCTGATCGCCCATGTGGGCATGGATCGCGCGGCGGGCTACGGCCTCAAGCTGTCGAGCTCGTTCCAGGACACCCACCTGGGACGGATCGGACGTGCGAAGGCATGAGCCCAGCCCGGGCACGAACGTCTACCGACGAGATCGTCGCCGCCGGCCGTGCGCTGCTCGAGGCCGGCGGGCTCGAGGCGGTCACCATGCAGGCCGTCGCTCAGCGCGTCGGCGTGCGGGCACCCTCGCTCTACAAGCGCGTCCCCAGCCGTGCGGCCCTCATCGCCGCCATCGGTGAAGCCGCCCTCGACGATCTGGCGCGATCGATCACGCCGCCGGGCGAAGACCCAGATGCAGCGGCCGGCCTTCGAGCGGTGGCGGTCGCCTATCGAGCGTTCGCTCACGCCAATCCTCGCGCCTACGAGCTCCTGTTCATGAACCTGGCGCCGGAGTCCCGACCGACCGAGCACGAGCAATGCCCTCGCCGCCGCACCGCTCCTGGCGTTGGCCGAGCGCCTGGTGGGTCCGGAACGGACGCTCGAGGCGGCGCGCCTGATGACCGCCTTCGCCCATGGCTTCGTATCGATGGAGCTGACCGATCAGTTCCGCTACGGCGGCGACGTCGACGAGGCCTACCGGTACGGGGTCGACGTCCTCGTCGATGCGCTCGCCGGCGGGTCCGGTGCCAGGGCAGGCGCGCGTCGGACCGTCGTACAGGCGGCCCCTACAGACTGAGACGCCCCCGGCCGGGAGGGTCGGAGGCGTCAGACGTCGGCGTGTTCGCGGCGATGGCGCCGGCCAGGGTCTAGGCGACAGGCACCTTCTTGCTGGAATTGATGTAGCGCCTGAGCGCCGACCAGTCCTGCGCCGCAGCGAGCTTGGCCTGGCGGGGCCACGTGTCGGCGTTGCGGCCGGCGATCAACGGCACATTCGCCTTGACCAACAGCTCTTCGATGGCCTCGGGGGTCATCTCACTGAGCTTGGCGAACGTGGTCACACCAGCCGCGCGGAGCGCGGCAGCGGACTGCGGGCCGATGCCGTCGAGGATCGTCAGATCGTCGCCGGCAGCCATCTCGGCGGCCTGGACGGCAGGGACAGCCGTCTCGACCTCGGCGACGACCTCCTCGGGCACCTCGTGAACCTCGGTGGTCCCACCGAGCTCGATGAGCTTGCCCTGGATGGCCTCCGCCTGGGGAGCGTCCACGAGGACGCCCACCGCGGCCTTGCCGCCGGTGAGCTGGGCCGCGATTCGATCGCGCTCCTCAGCCTTGAGGCCGAGGCCCTTGTGATGGAAGGCGCCCAGCAGCCCGCCGCCGATGACGCCGGCGAGCAGGGTCGGCGGGGCGATCACCGCCAGCAGGAGGCCGATCCCGGCACCCTTGCCGACGCTGCGCTTACCGAGCTTGTGGGTCTTGATCTTGCCCTTGTCGTCAAGGACGAGGACGCCGATAGAGCTGAGCTTGATGTCGTCGTCCCGCTTGTCCCAGGCCTTCAGGGACTCGACCGCATCGTCCGCGGCCACTTCGTCCTTGAAGAACGCCAGGACGACCGTCTTGTTAGCCATGGATCTCTCCTCAGTGATCGCGTCACGGTGCCCGCCGGCAGTTGGGGACTTACCTGCAGAGTAGAGCGACCGATCCGGCTAGCCAGAGCCGTCGGTCACAAGATCGTGCGTTCACCTTGGGCGTGATAGGGTCGCGCTGAGCGTGCCCGTTGCGCACCGCGTCGCCAAGTCCTGCCGCCGCTCGAGCCTCAGCCTCTGCCTCGACCGTGAAGCACCACCTGGCGAACGCGCGGTCGAAGGTGGGAGCATCGACCACGGCGCAGCTCGTGTGGATCCTCGCCCCGCGGCTCCCGGACGCGATCGAAAGCGTCAGACCGGTCCCTGGCTCGCGCCCAGGGTGACGAGAAGCTCGTCCAGTTGCTCGAACGTCTCTCCCATCGCATCCGCCGCCCCGGTGCCGGCGGCGTCGAGAGCTTCCTTCGAGGGATAGAGCTCGTGCATGACCAGCAACGTCTTGCCGCCTTTTTCCGCGAAGGTCACGGTCGTGACGGAACCCTCGTCACTTTCCTCATTGGTCCAGACCAGGCGCGAGTGCGGTGTGACTTCCTTGTACGTGCCGAAGAACGCCGACTGTGAGTCTCCGTGTGCGAACTCCAAACGGTACCTGCCCCCGACACGAACATCCATTTCGCAGGAAAGCAGGGACATTCCCATCGACTTCGGCACCCACCACTGCCTGAACAGCTCGGGCTTGGTCCACGCCTCGAACACGAGGCGCGCCGGGCCGTTGAGAGTTCGGGTCACGACGAGCTCACGCTCGGACGTCCGCTCCACCGTCGTACGGTTCTTCATAGGGGCAACCTCACTCTGGCTTACTGCGTCCATCGACCTTCTCCTTCCGATCCAGTTCCTCGACGACCTTGTCCAACTCGTCGAAGCGTGAATCCCAGAGCTGGCGGTACTGCTCGATCCATGCCGTCTCTGCTTGGAGTCGGCGTGGGCCGAGCCGGCACGTCCGCACGCGCCCGACCTTCTCCGTGGTGACGAGCTCGGCCTGCTCCAAGACGCCGACGTGCTTCCGCATGCCCGTGAGGGTCATGTGGAACGTTCGGGCCAGATCCGTGATCGAAGCGTCGGCACGTCCGAGCTGCTCCAGCACGCCGCGTCGGGTGGCGTCCGAGAGTGCGGCGAAGGAGACATCGAGTCGGCCGCTCGTATACTGAACCATGCGGTTCACTATACGCCGACGAATCGGCGAATGCAAGGGGCTGCACGTGCTCGCAGGTGTGGGCGACCGTCAAACGACTCGGGTCCGAGTGCGTTTGGTTCGCTTTCTCGACCGATGCACATGCATGGCGCCGCTGCGGGGCAGGAGTCGACGGCTTCTGAGCGTGCGCGTAATGTGCGGGTTGGAGACGCATGACCACCGGCACGCAAGTCGAGACAGCCCGCGCTGCGTTCGAGCGCCACGAGTGGACGATCGCTGCCCAGGCGTTCGCCGCGGCCGATGCCGCAAGCCCGCTCGGCTCCGCCGATCTCGATATGGCCGGTCTCGCCCGGCACCTGATCGGCGACGACGAGACTGCCGTCGCGATCCTGGCCCGCGCTCACCAGGCGGCGCTCGCCGACGGCGAGAAGCTGCATGCCGCCCGGGTCGCCTTCTGGCTCGGGATGATGAGCGCGGATGCAGGCGACTTCGCGGTTGCCGGTGGTTGGCTGTCGCGGGCAGGCCGGCTCGTCGAAGAGAGCGGCACCGACTCCGTCGAGGCCGGCTATCTGCTCGTTCCGCAGGCTCTGCGCAGCTCCAACGAGGGTGATCCAGCGACCGCCCTCGGGCTGTACGTTCGGGCCGCCGAGATCGCCGACCGGTTCAACGAGGTCGACCTGGCGACGATCGCGAGGGTGGGGCGGGGCGAGTCCCTCATCGCGCTGGGAGAGGTCGAACGAGGCGTTGCCCTGCTCGACGACGCGATGCTCGCGGTGACGTCGGGCGAGGTCGGACCCGTCTGGACGGGGATCGTCTACTGCGCCTCGATCGAGGCCTTCCATCGGATCTACGACCTCCGCCGGGCGCAAGGCTGGACCGAGGCGCTCACCCGCTGGTGCGCCGAACAACCGGACCTCGCCCCGTTCCGCGGGCGCTGCCTCGTCTACCGCGCCGACCTCATGCGCTTCCATGGTGCGTGGCCCGAGGCGACGGAGGAAGTGCGTCGTGCTGAGAGCTGGCTGCTTCGTCCACCTCCGTCGCCGGCCGTCGGCGAGGCCTACTACGTCGATGCTGAGCTGCATCGACTCCGAGGCGAACTCGACGCAGCGGAGGCCGCCTACCGGGAGGCCGATCGATGGGGCCGGCGCCAGGAACCCGGGCTGGCGCGGCTCCGGTTGGCCCAGGGTCGCGGCCCGGCGGCACTGACGATGATCCAGCGGGCGATCGACGAGACGCGAAACGAGCTCGACCGAACGCCGCTGCTCGACGCCCTCGTCGATATCTCGATCGCTGTCGGCGATGTGGAAGGAGCCCGGGCTGCCGCCGACGAGTTGGCTCGCATCGCATCGGTCGCCGAGACGCCCCTCCTGCACGCGACCGCTGCCCTCGCCCACGCTTCGGCCCGGCTCTCAGCAGGCGACGTGCCTTCCGCGCTCGCGAGCTTCCGCCGAGCCTGGCAGCTCTGGCAGGAGTTGGACGCTCCGTACGAGCTCGCGCGCGTGCGCGTCGGGATCGGCCTTGCCTGCAGAGCATCGGGCGACGAGGAGACGGCGGCGATGGAGCTTTCCGCCGCCCGCGAAACCTTCCTCGAGCTCGGCGCGACGCCGGAGGTGCGCCGGGTCGACGCGATCAGCGGCGCCCGACCACCGCTCCCGGGCGGCCTCAGCGCACGCGAGGCGGAGGTCCTCCGACACCTCGCCGGTGGCGCAAAGAACCGCCAGATCGCGGAGGCCCTCGGGATCAGCGAGCGGACCGTCGACCGCCACGTCGGCAACATCTACACGAAGCTCGACGTATCCTCGCGCGCCGCGGCGACGTCGTTCGCGCACGAACACCACCTGGTCTGATCCGCGGTACCCATCCCGCTGATGCGCGGATTGGGTCCTTTCGCGGATGCGCTGGCAACTCCTCCCCGCCTAGCGTCAGTGATGGCGACCGGCCGACCCCGGTCAGTCGCCTCCGAAACCCGCCGGCACGGAGAGCCAGACATGAAAAGCGAGAACGCGATCGAGTACGTCGACACGGTGGTGATCGGCGCAGGCCAGGCCGGACTCTCGGCTGGCTACTTCCTGCAGCAGGGCGGGCTGCCCTTCGTGATCCTCGACGCCGACGCCCGCATCGGCGACCACTGGCGCCAGCGGTGGGACTCGCTGAAGCTCTACAGCCCCGCCCGTTACGACGCTTTGCCAGGGCTGCGCTTCCCGGCGCCGTCCTCGCACTGGCCGACCGCCCGCGAGATGGCCGACTACCTCGAGGCCTACGCCCGGCTGTTCGACCTGCCCGTCCGGAGCGGCACCCGCGTCGAGCGCGTCGAGCCCGTGGACGCTGGTTTCGTCGTGTCGACCGCAAAGGGCACCCGCATCGCCGCCCGCCAGGTGATCGTCGCGAGCGGGCCCTTCCGCGAGCCCAACGTCCCGGCATTCGCCGGCGAGCTCGACCCGTCGATCCGGCAGCTGCACTCGCACGAGTACCGCAACCCGGCGCAGCTCCGTGACGGCCCGGTCCTCGTCGTGGGTCTGTCCCACTCGGGCGCGGACATCGCCTTCGAGGCTGCGAACGCGGGCCACCGGACGATCCTCTCCGGCCGATCGCATGGTCAGATGCCGATCCGCGTCACCGACTCGAAGCGAGCCATGCTTGGCTGGCCCGTGGTCGAGTTCTTCTTCACGCACGTCGCGACGATCCGCACGCCGGTCGGACGCACGATGCGCCCGGAGGTCCGGACGGGCGGCGGCCCACTCCTGCGGGTTCGGCTTCAGGACCTCGACCGGGCCGGCGTCGAACGCCACGACGAGAAGGTCATCGGTGTGCGCGACGGCCGACCGATGCTCGCGGACGGCACCGCCATCGACGTGGCGAACGTGATCTGGGCCACCGGCTATCGGCCCGACTACAGCCTGGTTGCCGCGGACATCGTCGGCGAGGACGGCTGGCCCGTCGAGGAGCGCGGCGTCAGCCCGATCGTGCCAGGTCTGTACTTCCTCGGCGTCCCGTTCCAGTACGCCTTCACGTCGATGCTCGTGACGGGCGCCGGCCGGGACGCGAAGTACGTCGTCCAGCGGCTCACGGAGCGAGCGAAGTCGACCGCACCCACGGGCATCTCAAGCGACACGCGTGCCACCGTCAGTGCGGGTTCCCGTCGCCACGAAGTGATCAGTCCAGCCGCAGCCCACTCGGGCAGACGCTGATCCCGCTTGCGCGAAGGGATCGGTCGGGGCGAGCAGAGCAGGCGGCCTCAAGGATCTACCTGATCGCGGTCCCGTCGGCCGGCCCGTTCAGGCACGACGCTCGCTAGGTCCAGACAGGCCGCAGGCGAGCCGGGTTATCGTGTCCGACAACAGCCACAAGCATCAGCCGGTTCGTCCGCGCCGATCGACGAGGTCTTCCCAACCATGACGTCGCCTGACAACGGGGGAGCGCAAAGTGCCGGTGCCGGCCGGCCTGTCAAGGAGACAGTCGAGGCGTCGACCCGCAGGACGCCGAAGGCATCGAAACCCGCTGATCGAACGGCCGCGCAAGGCAGCGGCCTCACGACCCTGCCGGCCGCGATGACTGGCCGGGCAAGCCCCGCGAAGGCCGCGGTCGGCGACAAGCCAGTCGTTGCCTACATCAAGAGCTTGCCGCAGCCGCAACGCTCCATCGCCGAACGCGTCGATGCCCTAGCCGCCAAGACCCTGCCTGGCCTGCAGCGCAGCGTGAAGTGGGGCATGGCGTGGTATGGCGTCGGCAACGGCTGGTGCTTCTCATGCGGCGGCTTCGCCGGCCACGTCAAGCTCACGTTCGGGCGCGGCACAGCACTCACGCCCGTACCGCCTGTTGCGCCGATCGGCATGGGCAAGGACTCGCGCGGCGTGGACCTCGAGTCACTGAACGACCTCGACGAACGCCAACTCGCGTCGTGGATGAAACAGGCGACGGCCATCCCCGGTTTCGGGGGGAGGAAGCAACGAGCGCCGTAAACGGCCGGCAAGCAGTCACGTCGGAGGGCGTCGATGGCCGTGCGTGTTGACCTGAACATCTCCCTGGACGGCTTCGCGACAACGACCGATCAGACGCGCGAGGACCCGTTCGGACCCGACTGGTCGCGCCTGGTCGGGGCCTACGTCGCGACCCGCACGTTCCGGGCCCGAGTGCTGCACGACACGTCCGGCGAGGGAACGACCGAGGTGGACGACGAGTACGCCCAGGCGTACTTCGCCGAGGTCGGCGCGGAGATCATGGGTGCCGGCATGTTCGGGCTCCACGCCGCCGCAGACGATCCCGACTGGCGCGGCTGGTGGGGCGACGAGCCTCCGTTCCGGGTCCCGGTGTTCGTGCTCACCCACAGCCCGCGCCCGGTGCTCGAGATGGCGGGCGGCACGACCTTCCACTTCCTCTCCGCGACGCCCCGCGAGACGCTCGACCTCGCGCTGGAGGCCGCGGGCGGCAAGGACGTGCGGATCGGCGGCGGCCCGACCGTGGTCCGCGAGTTCCTCAAGGCAGGACTCGTCGACCGGCTCCACGTTGCCATCGTCCCGATCCTGCTCGGCCGCGGCATCCGGCTCTGGGACGACCTGCGCGGGTTCGAGGACGGCTACAGCGTGACGTCGGAAGTCGCCTCGAGCGGGATCACGCACCTGACCTTCTCGCGCTGAACGCCCGGGTCTTCCGGCTCGCCCGGGCTCCTCCTGCGCTCCCGGGCGCGGGCGGCCGGCTCCGGCCGATTTCGGATCGCTGATGTACCGTCGCGGGATCGGCCACCGGGGCCCGCTCGGCCCACGGCGGCGGAGCGGGCGGCGCATGGCCAGCGCGGAGGTCTGGGTGGCGGACGAGGTCATCGGCCGAGGAGTCGAGCTCGCCGCGATCGAGCGGTTTGTCGACCGCGGGCGCGACGGCCTCGCAGCGCTCGTCCTCGAGGGCGACGCAGGGATCGGCAAGACGACCCTCTGGGAGCAGGCTGTCGCGCGCGCCCTGGTCGCCGGATGCCATGTCCTGCGGTCGCGACCCGCGCGGGCCGAGCGCGACATCGCGCTGGGCGGCCTGACCGACCTCTTCGACGGCGTCGGTGACGCGGTCCTCGCTGCGCTTCCCGATCCGCAGCGGCACGCGCTCGAGATCGCCCTGCTCCGCGTCGCGCCGGTCGGGTCACCTCCCGACCAGCGGGCACTCTCCGTCGCAGTCGCGGGAACACTCCGCATCCTCGCGTCCGACGCACCGGTCGTCCTGGCCGTGGACGACGCGCAGTGGCTGGACGCGAGCTCGGCGGCGGTTCTCGCGTACGCCATCCGGCGGCTCGTCGACCGACCGCTCGGCCTGGTCATCTCGCTCCGGACCCCGGCCGACGACGTCACGGACGGTCCATTGCCGCGCCCCGACGACGACCGCGCAGGCGTGCTCGTCGCAGCGGTCCCCACCGACCGGGTCGAGCGTCTCGAGGTCGGTCCGCTGGCGCTGGCCGGCCTTCACCAGCTATTCAAGATGCGGCTGGGCCGGTCCTTTGCGCGGCTCGCGCTCGTCCGGATAGAGGCCGCGTCGGGCGGCAACCCGCTGTACGCCCTCGAGATCGCGCGCGCGTTGGGCGACAAGACGCTGTCCACAGACCCCAACGCCCCGCTGCCGGTGCCGGGGTCGCTGGGGTCGCTGCTCTCCGATCGGATCCGCGCCCTTCCCGCCCCGACCCGGCACGCGATGCTGCTCGCGGCGGCCGCCGCCGAGCCGGCCATCGCGACGCTCGAGCGGGCCGCACCCGGTGCCGAGGCGGCGTTCCAGCCCGCCGTCACGGCGGCAGTCGTGGCGCTGGACGGCGACGCCGTCCGTTTCCGGCACCCGCTGTACGCCCAGGCGGTGCTCGGCCTCGCCGCCACCGCGGAGGTCCGGGCGGCGCATGTCATCCTCGCCGGAGCGACGACCTCCCCGGACGCGCGTGCCCGCCACCTCGGCCTCGCGGCCGACGGTCCCGACGAAGGAGTCGCCTCAGCCCTCGCTCAGTCCGCCGACCGGGCTCGCGGGCGCGGCGCGACTCTCGACGCGGCAGCACGGTACCTCGAGGCGGCGGCCGCGACGCCCGCGTCGCTCCCCGAGCGGCGCCTCGACCGGGCACGGCTGGCGGCCGAGTGCCTCTTCGTCGACCTCTCGGAGATGGTCCAGGCGGACGCGATCCTCGAGAAGGCACTCGCAGCCGCGCCACCCGGTCCGTCCCGGGCGGAGGCCCGCAGCCTGCGCTCGCTCCTCCGCTACTACCATGGGCGAGTCGGCGACGCGCTCGAGCTCGGACAGCAGGCACTCGAGGAGGCTGGCGATGATCCGCTCCTCCGCGCGCGGGTGCTCGCCAGGATCGCGTTCGTGGTCATGCAGCGCGACCTCGAGCGCGGCCTCGGCCTGGTCGAGGAGGCCGTCCAGCTGCTGGAGGCGCAGCTCCCGCCCGTCGACCCGGACCTGCTCGCCAACGCTTTGCTCCTGCGCGCCGCGGCCGAGCTCGGGCTCGTGCGGCCGACGCGACACGCGGAGATCGAGCGGGGCCTCGGCCTCATCTCTGCCGACGGCCGGTCCTGGGAGCGCGAAGGCGCCGATGGCAGCGCATTCGGGATCGCCCGCCTCACGGACGACCTCGACCGTGCGATCACGATGACGCGCGACCTCATCCGCGCGAAGTCTGGTCCGGGCGGGGATGACCCGTTCAACCTCGTCCAACTGTCAGGCCTGTTGGCGTTCCGCGGGGATTGGGTCGAGGCGGGGCGGGTCGCGGAGGTGGCCATCGAGGGCTACGAGCGCGAGGGCCACGACCTCCATCCCGCGTGGGCCCTCCGCGGCAGGGCACTCGTCGAGGCGCTCGACGGGCGCGTCGCGGATGCGCGCCGGCACGCGGAGTCGGGCCTCCGGATCGCAACCGAACGCGGCGACGACGTGCTTGCCACGTTCCATCACCACATTCTCGGGTTCGTCGCGCTGTCGCTCGGGCAGTGGACGGACGCAGAGGCCCATCTGGCGGCCGCGGCCGGGCTGGCGGACCGGATGGCGGCGCGCCACCCGGGCCGGTTCAAGTTCGCCGGCGACCAGGTCGAGGCGGCCCTCGCGCTGGGGAACCTCGACCAGGCCACTGCGATCGTCGCCAGCCTGGACGAGGCAGCCCGCGTCGCCCCGACGCCATGGGTCGTGGCGGTGGGCCTCCGCTCGTGGGGCCTCCTCGCCGCCGCCCGCGGCGACCTGGACGGCGCCCTCGAGCGACTCCTGGCGGCGCTTCGCGAGCATGAGAGGCTGCCGATGCCATTCGAGCGAGGGCGCACCCAGCTCGCGCTCGGCCGCCTTCACCGTCGGCGCAAGGAGAAGCGATCGGCGGACGAGACGCTGCGGGCGGCGCTCGCCACGTTCGATGGGCTGGGGGCGTCGATCTGGGCCCAACTCGCCCGGGACGAGCTCGCCCGCGTCGGCCGACGACCGACCGCGCCGTCCAGCCTGACCGCGACCGAGCGACGAGTCGCCGAGCTGGCCGCGGCCGGCCTGAGCAGCCGCCAGATCGCGGAGCGGGCATTTCTCGCGCCGAAGACCGTGGCGAACGTGCTGGGGCGCGTATACGAGAAGCTCGGGATCCACTCAAGGGCGGAGCTCGGGGCGCTCATGGCCACGGGCGCACCGCTATCAGCACCGGCATCGTCTGACGTCGCCGTGGAGCCGCCGCGCGGCTACTGATCGGGGTGATCGCCTCTTTCATGGCGGCGGGACGCGGCCCTACCGTCTGCGCCATGGATCGAGCGCAGTCGTCCGACTCCGGAACGACGTTCCTCGTCGAGCGGTACTGGCCGGGCATCGACCTCGCGGCTCTCCGCGACGCCCTTCTCCGCCTCGAAGCGGCGGCGCGCGAGCTCGCCGACGAGGGCAAACCCGTCGAGCACATCGGCTCGATCCTCATGCCGGCCGACCAGGTCGTGTTCTCGCTAATCGCCGCGCCCGACGAGTCCGTCGTGCGTCGGGTGAACGAGCGCGCGGGCCTGCCCACCGACCGGATCGCCGGGGCCATCGCGCTCCCCGGCGAGCGTCTCGAGCGGCGACCTACGGAAGGATCCACCCGATGACCCACATCGCATCGCCCGGCCGCGCCCTCGGCGCGCTCGTCATCCTGTCGGCCTTCGCCATCGGCGCATGCAGCGCCTCGACCACGAGCCCGGGGCCGTCGCTCGCGATAGCCAGTCCGTCTGCCGACGCGAGCACCCCGCTGTCCGAGAGCCCGTCAGCCGCGCCGGAGGACAGCGCCACGGCCGAAGCGTCGGAGACGCCACAGTCGACCGCCGTCCCGACCGACATCGACCCATGCCAGCTCGTCACCGCTGACGAGGCGTCCGCGCTCGCGGGCACCACCCTCGCCGCCGGGACGGTTTCGACAGAGAACAATACCCGGATCTGCAGCTACGGCGCGGAAGGTACCGTGCTCCAGGTGCTGGTGGCCGTGACACCCGACGCGGCGGCGGCGAAGGCACAGGAACCGGCATTCAAGGCGCAGCTCGAGCAAGGTGCCGCTGAGGCCGGGATCGCGAGCCCGGAGCTGCAGGAGCTCACGGACTTCGAGCCTGGAGTCGATGCCGCCGTGATCTCGGGCCACGTCACCGCGAACGGGACCAAGGTGTCCGGGATCGCGCTGTACGCGCTCAAGGGCGCGGTGGTCATCGCGATCAGCGACATCTCACTCGGCGGATCGGCTCCATCGAGCGACGCGATGCAGGCCCAGGCGCACACCACCCTCTCCCGCCTGCCGTGACCGTCGGGCGCCGATCAGGCGTCGGCGGCCCGGCGCAGGCGCTCGAACTCACGCCGGAGACGCTTGCTCGGCCGGCCCTCGCCGCGCACAAGCACGATCCCCGGCCCGACCTCCGGCACGACGGGCGGGCTGTGGTCCACGAAGCAGGTCGCGGCGACGGCGGCCCCGACACGCGACTCGATCGGCCGCACGACCTCGACGATGCGCATGCGATCGGCGATGAGCGCCTCCACCCGATCACCCGCTCGAACCTTTGTCGACGGCTTCGCCGGCGATCCATTCACGAGGACGTGGCCAGCGTCGCACAACCGGGTCGCGAGCGGGCGGGTCTTCACAAGGCGCACCGCGCACAACCAGCGATCGACACGCGTCGTGTCGGTGTCGAGGGGAGAAGTCACGCATCCTAGGATGGCATGGCTCGCGAGGGCGCCGCGGCGGTCGAAGCCTTCGCTCGCCGGGCTTCAGCTCCGAGCGCGTAGCCTCGGCATCGTCCACCACGGCGAGCAGGCGTGCGAGGTTCCACGGCGTCGCGATGGACGAGATCAGCCGTGAAGCGTCGGCCGGTAGATGAGCTCCTGGGTGTGGCCGTCGAGTGTCCGGCTCTCGATCAACTCGAGGTCGAAGTCGGCCGCACCCTCGAAGATCGGGCGCGTTCCAGTCTGACCCGTGACGACGGGAAAGATGGTGACCTGCATGCGGTCGACCAGGCCAGCGGCCATGAGCGCTCGGTTCATCGACAGGCTGCCGTGCGAGCGCAGAGGCACGTTGGACTTCTCCTTGAGCCGGGCGACCACGTCGATGGCGTCGCCGCGCACCAGGGTCGCGTCGGGCCAATCGAGGGATCCTTCGAGCGTCGTCGAGACGACCGTGGTCGGCAGGTTCCTCATCGCGCTGTTGACCGGGTCGACTTCCTTCAAGAACCCAGTGCGCGGGCCAATGGACTGCATGAACATCCGAAACGTGTTCGCGCCGAGAACCAGCCGCTGCGGCTCGCGATAGAGGGCGAGGCGGCGGTCGAGGAACTCCGGTCCCTGCTTGCCCCAATAACCGCCCCAATCGCCTTCGGGGCCGTAGGAGCCGTAGCCGTCGAGGGTCGAGAAGGCGTCAAAGGTGTAGAGAGCGGTCACGTTGGTCTCCTCGAGTTTTCGGCCTGGACTTCTACTTCATCCTCGCCGTCAGCTTGGCACTGGCCGCAGTGCTCTTCGTCTTTTGGAACACCGCCGAACAGATCTCTCGGGCGCGACGTCACATGGGCATCGCCTCGTAGACCCACATGTCCATCGGGCACTCGGCCAGCAAAGCGACCGCTTCGTCGATCGACTCGGCCTGCACGATGGAGTAGCCAAGTGCCGGCGACTGCTCGGCGGTGAGCTCCGAGACCGTTCCGTCTCGGGTGACATTGCGTCCATTGAACACGGGGTTGCCCGAGTCCACCACGTGGTCCTGGATCGACGACCACCACGCCCGATGCGCCTGTTGGAACTCCGGCGTGCGCTCCACTTCGCCGTGGGCCAGAAATACGAACTTCTTCACGATGCCTCCTCACTTGAAGGTGGGTCCCGACGGAGAGCATCGACGTAGTTCTCGAGCGTCTCGCGATCGGTGCCCCACCATGGATGGAACTGGCCCGTCCAGGCCTGCAGACGGCTGAGCGGCTCCCGCTCGAGCGCCAGGAAGTTCGTCCGCCCGAGCTTCCGTCGGCTGACCATCGCAGCCTCCTCGAGCACGCGGACGTGCTTGTGGATCGCCGGCAGCGACAGACCCCGGAGCTCGGCCAACTGGCTGATCGAGCGGGGCTGAAGAGCAAGCAACCGGATGATCTCGCGCCTGTGCTCGTTGGCCAGAGCGTCGAACACCCGGCTCAGGTCGTCCATGGTCGGCAGGAAAGGTTCACCACATGGTTAACTGTAGACCGCAGAACGAGCGCCCGTCAAGTCGAGGACATGGCCCAAACGGCCAACTAGAAACCGCGTCCCGCCACCTGCACCCTTGGGGCATGACGGCGCGCTGGTCCGATCCACACCGACTCCCGGTCCCCCCCACCGGGTACGTCCGCGCCGTCAACCCCGCGACGATCCGATGAGCGGGGTCGAGCTCGTCCTCGCATTCCTTGCGGGCGTGGTCATGGGTGGCGCGCTTGACCGCTTCGTGCTCCCGCTCCTCGTCGACGCCTGGATCGACCGCAACGCACCGGCATGGGCGCGCTCGGGCCTCACCACCGAGCAGCTGATCTACCGCGGGCGGGCCGAGGGGTGGCTCGTCATCCCGAGCCTAGAGCCATCGGAGTCCGGCGAGCGCGCCTGATCGAGCGCGGGAGGTGGCGCCATCGGTCAGGCCTCCGTCGGCTCCCGGTCAGCTGTGGTCAGACGCAGGAACCGATGGACGCCGGCTGGCCTCATGAGACCACGCTCGACGCGGTTGAACGCGGCCAGACCTTCCGCCGCATCAACCTCGACCGGCCCGACGAGGTCGATCTCCCTCCCGACGCGACGGAGTCGACAACCGCCGGCCGCCAGGACGTTCTTGACCCACTGCGTGCCGTCGCCGAACGGGATCGGGATCATGAACCCGTCGGCCGTCCGGGCAACCGCTACCGGGGTGCGGTAGATGCGGCCCGAGCTCCGGCCCCGATGCTCGACGATCGCCCAGAACGGGATCAGTCGGCGACCGGCCAGCGGCACCGCGAGCGGGGCGGTGATCCTGGCGATGGAACGGAGCGGGTCGGCCATGGTTTCCTCGGGCGTGGGTCGATGTCTGCTCGACCGTAGGTCCGTTCGAGGGCGCGCGATATCCCGGAAGTCATGTAGGTCACGACGATGCGGTTGCCTGGGCGACCCGTTGCGGGGCGTGTCTTCGCTCAGGCGAGACCACGACGGACGGCGTAAGCCGTCGCGTCGGCCCGGCCGCGCGCGTCGATCTTGCGATAGATGTTGACGAGGTGACGCTCGACGGTGTGGACGGACACGCCGAGCGCGGTCGCGATGTCCGCGTTCGTTCCGCCGTCGGCCACCAGGCGGATGACCTCCAGCTCGCGCCTCGTCAACGGGCGCGCCCGCCCGTCTCGACGGGGCGTCTGGCGCCAGCCCGTCCGGCATCGGAGTCAACGTCTGCCCGGGAGTCAGAGTCGGGCTCGGTCGCCCCGTCGGTGACGAAGCGGGCGATCTGCCTGACCACCGTGTCCGAGCGCTCCCCGTCGGGTGTGGTCGCGCTGCGGAACCAGTCGGCGGCCAGTCTTCCTGACTCGCCGTCGGGCCAACCGAGCCAGGCATGCGCCGCGGACTCGGCGAACGTGTCCCAGTCGCGGTCGATCAGGCTGAGCAACGCCTGGGTGCCATTGCCGCTCATCGGGTTCCGGCCGCGAAGCGATCCGCCGAACAGGACGAGGCGGCCGACCCGTTCGGGATGCCGTGCGGCGTAAGCGATTGCCAGTGGGACGGAGTTGTAGAACCCGAGCAGGGCGGGCGGATCGCCCGTGGCCGCGTGATCAGCCAGGCTGGCCCCCACGATGGCATCGACGTCGCGGAGCATCGCCGCGAGCGAAAGATCCTTCACGACCCGGTCCGATCGGCCGCCGCCGCGACCGTCGTACTGGATGAGGCGGACGGCGCGAGCCAGGCCGGCATACGCCAGGCGGAGGACCGGTATCCGCCACTCCGCTTCGAGGTTGCCAAACGGGATCCCGGGCAGATGGGTGAGCGCCGGGCCCGAACCGACGCTCGTCCAAGCGATGCGGACACCATCGGCCGTGCGGGTGTGCCGGATGGTCGGAGTCGACCCGAGGTCGGTCAAGTCAACCAACCGCGAGCGCGCAGACTGTCGAGTGGCCGGCCATCGAGTTCATCGTAGCGGGCAGATTCCTTGCGCGGACGGGCCGAGAGGTGGCTAGTCGTGCCGAGCCTCGAGCCATCCTGAGCCTTCGAGGCTGAGCGGCTCCGATATCCTGAGCAGGTCATGGATGTACGCGAGACGATGAACGTGGGCCTCGGGCGCACGTCGCTGGTGGTGGCGGCCAGCGACGGCCCGGGTGGATAGGCAGGACCGAGCTTCAGACCTGCGCCACGCCCTGTGGCTGTCTGCGCTCAGCATCGCCTGGAGCGGCGTCGTCGGCTCGATCGCGGTCTACGTCGCCCTGACAAGCGCGAGCCTGTCCCTCCTTGGGTTCGGCGCCGACGCGGTGATTGACGCCGTCGCGTCCATTGTCCTTGTCTGGCGGTTCATGGTGGAAGCGCGGCAGCCGCACCGAGCCGACCGGGTCGAACAGGCGGCCGAGCGGGCGGTCGGCCTCGCGCTGATCGCCCTCGCCGTGTATCTCGCGCTCGGCGCTCTGCGCGTGCTGACCGTCGGCGGCCATCCCGAGACCTCGACCATTGCCTTGGTGCTGCTGGTCGCGTCTGTGGTGGTCCTGCCGTCGCTCGCGCTCGCCAAGAACCGTGTCGCAGCGCGCCTCCAGAGCGGCGCCTTGCGGGCCGATAGCATCCTCACCGCGGTGGCTGCCCTGCTGGCGCTGATCAGTCTCGTCAGCCTCGCCGCCTCCGATGCGCTCGGGTTGTGGTGGGCCGATGCGGTCGCCGCGCTCGTCGTTAGCGCCATCGTCGTCCGGGAGGGATGGAGCAGCCTGCGGGCGACCGCCACAGCCTGACGGTAGGTCGCGATTCGGGTATTGACATTGGACCGACTCCAAGGTCTACGGTTCGCGTCATGGCAGCGACACCCCAAACCGGCTTCCTGGTCCTCGCCGATCTGACCGGCTACACCGCATACCTCTCGGGGAGCGAGATCGAGCACGCCCCGGCGATCGCGGGCGACCTCCTCGAGACGATCGTCGGCCGTCTGGAGCCGCCGTTCCGGCTGGCCAAGTTCGAGGGGGATGCCGCGTTCCTGTTCGTCGAGGACGGGCGCGCCGACGGGTCATTGCTGCTCGACGCCATCGAGGCGTGCTATCTCGCCTTCCGGCGACGGCTGCGGAGCATCGACCAGGCGACGACCTGCGACTGCAACTCGTGTCGGCTCGCGCCGAGGCTCGACCTCAAGCTGTTCGTCCACCATGGGGCCTTCGTCTGGAGTCGCATCGCCGGGCGCGACGAGCTGGCGGGTTCCGATGTCATCGTGGCCCACCGATTGCTGAAGGGGGTGGGCGCCGCGGAGGCGCGGGGCAACGGCTTCGCGCTGTTCACGGCCGCCGCCGTCGATGCGCTCGGGCTCGACGCCGGTGCCCTCAAGCTCCGGGCGGGAGCAGAGGAGATCGAGCACCTCGGCCGGGTCGACACGTTCACGTTGGATCTCGAGACCCGCTGGCAGGACGACAGCACCATGCGCCGGCTCGACATCGCCGACTCCGATCTTGCCTTCGACATCGAGGCGACCCTCGCCGCCGACCCATCGGTGATCTGGGCGCACCTGACGTCGCCCGCCCTCCGAACGCGTTGGGAGGGACCGATCGCCATCGAGGAGATGTCGGCCGGCGGACGCCGCGGCGTCGGAACCACGGCGCAGTGCGTGACCGGACGCCTGGCGACACTCGAGGAGATCATCGACTGGCAGCCCTACGACCGCGTCGCGTGGCGGCTGGCCGTCCCGGGCGTCGGCCCAGTCGCTGCGACGGCAGACCTCGATCCGACCGAGAGCGGGACCCGTCTCCGGCTTCGCTGGGCCTACGAGGGGGGTCCGGCCGCGGATCCGGGCGCCGTCGAGCAGATGCGGGTCGACAAGGAGGCCGCATATGCGCGCCTCGCCACGGTCATCGCCGGCGCGCTGCCGGTCGCCCAGCAGAAGGAGGCTCGACCATGAGCGCATCCATCGCCGAACAGGTGATCGAGCGGTCGGCACAAGATGTCTGGGCGTATGCCGCGGACATCCTCCGACATGCGGAGTGGATGACCGTCACCGATGCGCGGGTCGTGCAGGGTGACGGGACGCAGGTGGGGGCGCGTGGACGCGAACGTGTGCGGTTCGGCCCGTTCGGGTGGGACGCCGAGTTCGAGGTGGCCGAGGCAGAACCGGGGCGTCGGATCGCCTGGAAATCGGTCCAAGGTGTCCCATTCGATCTCACGGTCACGCTGGACCTGGAGCCCATGGGCCCAACGTCGACCAAGGCGAGCTACGGGGCGGACATCCGACTGCACGGAATCTGGCGGCTGCTGTCGCCGATGGTGGCGATGGAGGCCAAAGCCGGCCCGGCGCGCGAACTCCAGCGGCTCAAGGCACAGGTCGAGGCTGCCCCGGCCATGACACCGGCGATGTCATGACGTCGCTGAGCCTGTTTCCGGTCAGCGCCCGGGCGGCCGCGACCGACCTCGGGCGAGCGCGCCGGTGGTACGAGGAACAGCTCGGCCTCGTCCCGGAGCACGAAGACGCGGGCGGCGTCTGGTATCGCTTCGCCGGCGAGACCTGGCTGTACCTGTATGCAACCCCCTCTGCTGGCACCGCCAAGAACACGATCGCGGGTTGGGAGGTCAAGGACATCGAGTCCGTGATGGCCGATCTCCGCGATCGTGGCGTGATCTTCGAGCAGTACGACCTAGGGGACGTCCAGATGGTCGATGGGCTGGCCGACTTCGGCGCTGCGAAGGCCGCGTGGTTCAAGGACAGCGAGGGCAACACGTACGAGTTGACGGAGGTCCGACAGGACCCTTGACATCGGAGTCACTCCAATGTTTGCTGCTCGTATGAGGATCGGCGAAGTCGCGAACGCTGTCGGCGTCTCGACGGACACGGTGCGCTTCTACGAGCGTTCCGGATGGCTCCCTCGGGCAAGCCGACGTGACAACGCGTATCGGGACTACGGGCCGGCAGCCGTCGAGCATCTGCGCTTGATCATCGACCTGCGCCGCCTCGATCTTCCCCTCGAGGACGCCGCCAGGATCGCCGGCTGGTGCCACTCCGGGCACTGCGGGGACTCGACCGCCGAGCTGCCCCGGATGATCGCGCAACGGCGCGCGGAGGTCGCCGAGCGGATCGCCGGGCTGCAGGCCCTGGACGCTCGACTCGCCGGACTGCTCGGGCATCTCGGGCGCCCACGC
>CAWHYC010000010.1:0-6574 GCA_963833535.1 uncultured Chloroflexia bacterium
TCCCCGGCGTTGATGAGGTCGTAGCAGCGACGCACGGTCGCGGCGTGGTCCATTGGGTATCCTCCTTCAGGTGGGATGGGCACGGAGTCTACGCCCCGCACATCAACGGAATGCCGGGAGCCGATCACGATGAGGTCGTACGTCCCCTCCTGGGCCTCGGGCGGGATCCGGATCTCACCGGTCGCCTGCCGCATCTGGGCCGGCAGCATGCCCACGATCTTGATCATGGGAAAGCGCATGGGGATCCGCTCGAACCGAGGCGCCCACCGTTGGTCCGTGAACTCGATGCGCGCCTTCGTGACCTCGGCCCCTCGCGTCTTCGAGGGTCGTGCCGATGACGTCGGCGACCCGTTCCGTCTGCCCGCTGAACGTGAAGTAGACGATGAGGACCCTGGGTCGTGCCCCCGGCTCCACCTGTGGCCTCAGGGTGCCGTCGTCGAGATCCGGCCGCTGTCGATCGCCGCGACGTAGGCCGCGTGATCCCGGGCATTCTGGTCCGCGTAGGTCTCGGCGAAGTCGGCGATCGCGCCATCGAAGCGGTCGCTGCCACCGAGGTACGCCGAGATGGCGACGGGATCACCACTGCGGGCGTGGGCACGCGCCAGGGCCCACGCGCAGAGCCCTCCGTACGCGCCCAGACCCTCCGGCAGCAATGTCGTCGTGTCGACGCTGCCCTTCATGTCCCACAGCTGTCGGATGTAGAAATCGCGGCCCAACGGCCCGCGGGTCCAGCCCAGGAAGATGTCCGGCGTTGCCTGCATCACTCGCTGGCCGACCACGACCCGCTCGCCCTGGTTGGCGTAGCCGCTGGCGCCGAGGTGTTCCTCGAGCACCGACGCGGTCGCCTCCTTGGCCTGCAGGACGAGGGGATCGTCGATATCACTCCCCTGCAGGACCATCACGAAGCAGGCAGTACCAACGCTGCCGACCCCAACCACCTTCAGCGCGAAGTCGGCGAACCGGTAACGCTCCAGGAACTCGCGGCGGCTCCTCGGCATGGTGGCGCGGTAGTCCTCGAAGACCGCGCGCATCGCCTCGACCCCCCCGGGCATCTCGACATGGGAGATGACCGGAGGGTCGTCGATGACGACGCGTCGTCCGTCGACGATCGCTGTCAATGAGCTCGCGGCGCGCACGGCGTCGTGTCCTCGAGCCTTGGCGAAGAGCGCATCGAGCCTGGCGCGGCGCGACCTGGAGAGCTTCATCCGGGCGAGGTACGGCCTGACCGCTTGCCGGATCGGCGTCGTCCGTGATGTACGAGTACCAGACGTCGATCAGTCGCATGCCTGCGTACTCGGGCCATCCACTCGCGATACGCACGCACTGCGGTCATCGTCGCCTCGCGGTTCTGGCCGGCGCTGAAGCCGTTGGCGCGGCCCGCGATGACGACGCTCGTGGCCAGTCGCTTGACGTCCCACTCCCAGGGGCCCGGCATCGTCTCGTCGAAGTCATTGGCATCGAACACCATGCGCCGCTCTGGTGATGCGAACAGGCCGAAGTTCGCGACGTGCGCGTCACCGCTTGCCTGCACGATGATGTCGGTGCGCGGCGTCGTCGCCAGGTCATACGCCATCACGGCAGGCGTGCCCCGGTAGTAGGTGAACGGCGTCTCGGCCATGCGCGCGTGGCGCAATGGCAGGAGGTCCGGGATCCGGTCGGCCTCCTGGCGCTCGAGGATGGCCATCGGGTCACGCTCCGCACGCGGTTCGAACGCCGCATGACTGGAGCGGGGGACGAGCGTCCGCTGGGCACGACCCTGCTCGACGCGGGTCGCGCGGTCGACCCACGGCCGCGCTGTCCAGACGTCTTCCGAGGGCCTCCTGGGCGCCCAGGCTGCGGCGTAGCTCGTGGCTGCTGCAGGGGACGGTGGCTGCTGCCGGGACGACGCTTTCCGAGGCCGGTCCATCTCGATCTCCTCGTGAGCAGTCTGCCCGTCTGCTGCGTGGCGGACGGGCAGCCTGTCGGTGGGGCCTACGAAGTCCCGGCTTGCATCTTGGCCGCGCGTCCGCGAGCGCGGCCTTGACCGCCTTGACGTGGCTGTCGGTCGCCTCGCCGACGACCTTCTTGATGGCCCGGGTGACGGAGGCTTCGACGGCCTCCGCGTGCTTGTGGTCGTAGATGACGATGAGCCCGGCTCCGCCGATGGGGATGGTCTGCTCCGCCTGCTCCTCGAGCTTGGTCTCCATCTTCTTGTGGGCGACCTTGCCGAGCCCGGCACCCACGACCACGCCGACGGCTGTCGCGACCAGGACCGGCGGGGCGAAGAGGCCGACGATGAAGCCGGCCGCGCCGACGGTCTCCGCGCCCTCCTTGACGATGTGGTCGTGCTGCTCGATGGTCATCGTGCCGTCGAGGCCCTTGCTGACGACGATCACCCCGTGCAGCGGGGCGCCGCACGCCTGGACGGCCTCGAAGTCTTCGTCGGCGGCGTCCTTGGACAGGTAGCCACCCATCAGGACGTCGACGGTCTCCTTGCGCCATGTTCGGTTCTCCTTTCTGGTCCGGGTCAGGCGCTCAGCGCGTGAGCGGCCGCGGCGTGCTGCGTCTCCTCGTGCAGCTCGGCTTCCTCGTGCTCGAGGTGCGGCTTGACATCGAAGACGACCTTGCGGATCGTGCCGTTGAAGGGGAACGGCGCCTTCGACGCGTAGCTCCGATCGACGACGCCGCCGTTGTCCCGGCCGATGTCCATGCCCGCGTAGCCCGAGAAGCGCATCGGCACGGTGTGGTCCATGCGGCCGCCACCGACGGCCCGGTCGTTGACGTAGAGCGTGACCTGGCCGCCCGTGGCCGGCTTCGGCGCATCGGCGGCGAACTCCATGCGCACGTTGACCTCGCCCGCCGGCAGCGGCTCGGTGGCCTGCTGGCGGAAGATGAAGACGCCCATCATCGAGTAGGTGTGGGTCAGCTTGCCGTCC
The DNA here is from genome assembly GCA_963833535.1 of uncultured Chloroflexia bacterium. Lineage (GTDB taxonomy): Bacteria > Chloroflexota > Limnocylindria > Limnocylindrales > CSP1-4 > CSP1-4. The sequence continues at coordinate 2,916 of CAWHYC010000010.1, forward strand.
TGGACGAAGAGCGAGAAGCCGCCCAGGTGGTCGGCCTCGGCGACGATGACGCCCTCGGCGCCGCCGTCCGGCACGACCAGGTCGGCGCTGATCGTGTAGGAGTGGTTGTAGACGCGCGGCACCATGCCCGAGAGCACGTTCTGGACGTCGCCCCGGAACTCGAGCTTGGTGTTCTCGGGCAGCGGCGGCAGCTGACCGAAGAACGAGGACAGGGTGGCCAGGAGTGGCAGGACCTGGTAGCGCTCGGCCTCCTGCCAGAAGAGCTCCCGGAGCTCTGCCACCTTGTCCGGGTGCTCCGCCGCCAGGTCGTGTGCCTGGCTGAAGTCGTCGGGCAGGTAGTACAGCTCGGTCGGATCCGCGTCCGGGTCCCAGACGCCCGGCGCGTAGGGCATGATCGCCTGCGGCGTGAGGACCCACGGGATGCGGGCGGTGCGCATGGAGAGCCACCAGCCGTCCTTGTACATCGACCGGTTGCCGACCGACTCGAAGTACTGCTGCGTGTGCCGCTCGGGGGCGTCTGCCGCCGCGAGGCTGTCCGCGAAGGTGACGCCGTGGAGGGGTTGCTGGGCGATGCCGTCGACGGTCGTCGGCGCCGGGATGCCCGCGATGTCGAGGATGGTCGGCGCGATGTCGATGACGTGGGTGAACTGCGACCGAAGCGCGCCGCCTGCCGGGGCGTGACCCGGCCAATGGATGACCATCGGGTTGCGCGTCCCGCCCAGGTGGGAACCGACCTGCTTGCCCCACTGGAAGGGCGTGTTGCCGGCCCATGCCCACGCCGCCCCGTAGTGCGGTGCCATGATCTCCGCGCCCCAGGCATCCGTGCCGCCGTAGCGCTCGGAGAGCTGGAGCTGCATCTCGTCGGTCAGGGGGATGCCGTTCTGCATCGTCAGCTCGTTGAAGGAGCCGGTGACCGTCCCCTCCATGCTCGCGCCGTTGTCGCCCCAGATCCAGATGATGAGCGTGTTGTCGAGCTCGCCCAGCTCCTCGATGGCATCGATGACCCGACCGACGTTGTGGTCGGCGTTCTCGGAGAAGCCCGCGTAGACCTCCATCTGGCGGGCGTAGAACGGCTTGAGCTTGTCCGGCACGTCGTCCCACGCCGGGAACGCCTCGTTCCGCGGCGTCAGCTCCGCCTCCGGCGGGCACGACACCGAGCGCCTGCTGACGCGCGAAGGTCTCCTCGCGCAGTCGGTCCCAGCCCTGGTCGAACTTGCCCTTGTACTTGGCCGCCCAGGACTCGGCGACGTGGTGCGGCGCATGGCTGCAGCCGGTCGAGAAGTAGGCGAAGAACGGCTTCCGGGCATCCTGGGCGCGGACCCCATGGAGCCACTCGATGGTCTTGTCCGCCATCGCGTCCGGCAGGTAGTACGGGTCGGTCTCGTCGCCGTACGTCGGATCGACACCGATGATCTTCTGGTTCTCCGCGATGACCGTGTCCCACTGCCCGGCGCCGCCACCGAGGAAGCCGTAGAAGTACTCGAAGCCCCAGCCGTTGGGCCAGCGGTCGAACGGACCGGCGGGACCCTGCTGACCATCGGGGGTCAGGTGCCACTTGCCGAAGGCGGCCGTGGCGTAGCCGTTCTCGCGCAGGATCCGGGGCAGCGGCGCCGCGTCGCGGGGCAGCGTGGCGGAGTAGCCCGGGTAGCCGCCGGCGAACTCGCCCACGGAGCCGAAGCCGACGGCGTGGCTGTTGCGGCCGGTGAGCAGCGCCGCGCGCGTCGGGCGAGCAGATGGCCGTGACATGGAAGCGGTTGTAGCGGATGCCGCCCTCGGCCATCCGGGTGTAGTTCGGTGTCTGGATCGGGCCGCCGAAGGTGCTCGGGTTGCCGAAGCCGGCGTCGTCGATGAGCACGAGCAGGACGTTCGGCGCGCCTTCTGGTGGCGTCGGGTGGCCGATGAGGTCCCAGTCCGGCTGCGATCCCGCGAGCGTCTTGTTGACGACCCCGCCGAACGACGGGCGCCGGATGGGCAGATGGCTGCGATCGACATCGGGCATCTGTGCCGATCTCCTCATTCATGTTCGGCCTCGGGTCGAGCAGCATGGGTCCGTGGCACCGATGCTGCAACCACAGGATGGTCGGGTCGGCCGCAGCCCTGCCGCGACCGACCCGGGCTTGTCCCTGGTCCGTGCTCCTCTCGGACCGATCAGGAGGCGGCAGGCACGGGCGTGACGACTGGGGCGGTGCTCGGCTGCGGCACAGGCGTCGCTGACAGCTTCACCTCGCCGCAGTTGGTCTGTCCGGCCTCGGCCCGAGCCGCCTCGACCGCCTCGACCTGAGGCCGCGATGGACGCGATGCGCCTGGTCCACGGTATCGGTGGACGGGATGTTCGCCACCGTGGTCTGCAGGTTCGCAGCAGCGGTCTGGATCGCGTCCACCTGGCTCGTGGCGAGCGTGCCTGCCGAATCCTTGACCGCCTGGGCCGCCGTCTTGACCGCCGCCGCGCTCGTCTGGATGTCGCTGATGGTGTCCTGGCCATTCATCGACTTGAGCGTCGCGATCGCGGACGCCAGCGACGAGATGGAACTGCAGAACGCGACCTGCGGGTTCGGGGTCGGGCTTGCAGTCGAGTTGCAGGCCCCCGCGACCAGGAGCACGGCGAGGCCGATGGTGATGATTCGTGCGCGCATGTGGATCCTCCTGTGGAGATCGCCCCTTGCGGGCGGATACTCATCCCGACGCACCGAGAATCTCGGACGGCCGGTCAGCCGGCATCACCCGATCCACATGAAATCCGCCGGTCCTCACAGCCGCGGCGCCGAGCGGAGTCAGCGTGATCACGGACTCGTGTGGCCCAGGTTCGAATGGTCCGCGCGTGGGCGTCCTTCATGCCGTCGGCGCCGGCTCGGGTAGCCACCGGCCGGGCGAGTAAGGGGCCGGTGGCAGCGGCGACGCCAGTAGACGAAGGGGGTGCAGGGCGAGGCGGGCGCCGGCCGTCAGGGTTGCTGAACCGGCGACGGTACGGAACGCCGCCGAAGGTCGCGATCCCGTCATTGTTCTCCGCGTCGAATCGTCGCTGGCTTCGTCGCGCGAGGTGTCGAGCATGGAAGCGCATTGGCGGTCGCCCCTCGAACCGCGAGGTACACGAGCAAGTGCTGGCCGATCTCGGTACCGAGACGCTGTCCGGGAAATCGCCGAGCGCGGCAAGGCTGGCCCTGCAGGGTGGCGCCATTGGAATCGACGAGCAAGAGCGAGCAGCTTGTTGGCCTGGAGCCTATGCTGAGAAGTGATGGCAGCCCTCGTCGGCGACGTTGCAGAAGCTGTCATCGCCGGGGGTCGCCACAAGAGCGTGGGGACCGGACCTTGCCGCCAACGACCGATATGTCGTGCTTGCTCGGGGGCGCGAGGACGATCTGGTGGTCGTCGGCCTCGACCAGTCGGCCGGCGAGGCTGCCCGCTACGGGGCTGTGCCACCTGACGTGCCGCTGTTCGTCGATGCGCGACGAGAAGGATCGATCGCCGGGGACCAGACCGACTGGAAGTGGTCGGCGACTCAGGGGGCCTTCACCGGGCGTGGCTACGATGCGAGCCCGCTGATCGCCGAGGCGGTCACGGGCGACGTGGTGGCGGCATCCCGATTCTCGATCCGCGCGCAGGCCAGGCCGCTGGATCGGGGCCCCACGCCGAAGGGGAAGTTCAAGGCGACTCGGGATGAT
>CAWHYC010000011.1:0-29286 GCA_963833535.1 uncultured Chloroflexia bacterium
GTCGACCAAGGGGGGTTGCAACGGCTGAATGAGTCCGAAATGGGTCAGTAACTGACGTCGCAGCGCCCTGTCGAGTTCGTCTGCTTCGTGCCAATAGCGGATCAATTACTTACTAGCCGGTACGCGCCGCCGCAGGAGCAGCCTCTCGGTCTTTCTGCGAAATTTCTTTGGGTGCATCGACTTGCTCGTGCTGGCGCTTTGGTCCATCGACATGGACCGAGCGGCCCTCAAAATAGGCGCCGCGCTCGAGGGTCAGAGTTTGGTGTTGAATGTCGCCTACGACATGTGCTTGCGACTTTAGAATAACATCTCGGCCCCGAATGGGTCCCTCGACATTCCCATCTACAACTATCCGATCGGCTGCGACCGTTCCGTTGACCTGAGCCCCGCGGGAGATAATGAGCGAAGTGCAATGCAGTTCGCCGTCAATTTTTAGATCGTTTGAAAACACTAATCCACCGGCCATAAACATTGGTGCCGTTACGTATGTCGGTGAGAGCGGCTTCGATGTCTTCCGGTGTTGGTGCTGGGACTGCCTTGCTCGTCTGATTCACTTCTATCTACTCCGACAATGGTTTGAACGATGGACGCCACGATGGACGAACGCGCTGTCACCTCAAGACCAACGGTCAGGAAGAATGTGGTGGGCCTAAAAAACCAGCCACGGCACGTGAAGCTGCTTCCAGCATGGGGATGACCAGGGCCTATCCGCCGCCCTGCGGAAACTCATCCTCCTCGGCGCACCAAGCTCGCGATTGATCCTCGCCCAATCGGTCATCAGTAAGTTGATCTCTTGATTCTTGTTCCGGTTCGCGATGGTGATTGCGCGTTTGGGTGATTTGACCGGAGCGTTTTCGCTTCCATCGTTTTCATCATCACCGTTAGGGCGGATGTAGATGGTCATGACTTGTCCTACAGCATCACAGCCACCCGACCATGATGGAGGCAATGTAGGCGATTGCGATCACCACTGCGATGACCATGGCTTGATCGAAAAGCCCGACGGTCGCGCGAGGGGCATCGTGCAAAGCGCTATTCGATTGTGTGGGGATTGAGTGCGATGACATGGAGTTGTCCCTCCCTCCGTGTTGTCGCGGCCTCCTGTGCCGAATTATATACGTCCTAATTGGTCTGGCTATTCACGAATTCATCCGACGGCAAAGGCTCAGAAAGTCCACGGGCAGAGCGGCGTAAAACCGCGCGAAGACGAGAGGGAAAAAGGGGGAATTCGGGGGGAGCAGGCCTAATGAGCCAAGCTCCCTTTTTTTATCGAAACGAGCATGAACCAAGGGCCCGCCGAAGCCGACGCAGTGGTTCGGAGGGCCTAAGCCAACGCGCCGATGATCGTCCTGTAGGTTTCCTCGGGAAAAGCCTTAAGCGTGACGGTGCGCAAATTGCCCTCTGAGCCGAGGGTTAGCACGTACTTGGCAAGGCTCTCGTCGTCAGGCGCATCAACAACTGCAACGTTGTCGAAACCGCCCATTGTCATGATGAAGGGCCGTCCGACCGGCTTCCGCGTTCCGGTCCGCGACGCTCGTCTCTTCGCCGGGGCCGGCTTCGTGACCGCCTACTGCGGCGACATGCGCACGATGCCCGGCCTGCCGTCGCGGCCGGGCGGCGAGGGCGTCGACATCGACGCCGAGGGCAACGTCGTCGGCCTGTTCTAGCCGGTCTCTGAACGCGCATGGGACCATCGGGGGAGGGCGCGTGGGCGGTGGGCTGCGCGAGGATTTCCACGCGGCTCTTGTCAGAATTCGTTGACCTGCGTACGATGACCGGGTGCCAGGCCTCGCCTGGACCCGAATCGCCAGCTACATGACCCGCGACCGAGCGAGAGGACACCGATCCAGATGCTGAACACCGAGCCCCAGCCGCTCAGCCCCATCGCCCCGGTCGCCGCCCCCAGCGCTGAGGTCCTCGTCCGTCTCTCGGACGCCGCGGCCGGCAAGCTGCGCGACCTCACGGCGGAGGAGACCAACCCGGCCATCGGGCTGCGCGTGTACGTCTACTCGGGCGGCTGCTCCGGTTTCCGGTACGGCATGATGCTCGAGGACCAGCCGACCAGCGAGGACGTGACCGTCGAGAGCAACGGCGTCCGCGTCTACGTCGATCAGGCCAGCACGCAGTACCTGACCGGCTCGGAGATCGACTACGTCGACACCCTCATGGGCGCCGGCTTCACGGTCAACAACCCGAATGCCGTCTCCGGCTGCGGCTGCGGCAGCAGCTTCCGGACCGCCGAGTCGGAGGGCAGCCCGGGCGGCTGCAGCCACTAGCCGACGAGCGCGGCGCCTGGCGCGCCGCGAGGACCAACGACGAGAGCCGTCGGGACGATCCCGGCGGCTCGTTCGATTCCCGTTGCACGAACGCCACGAACCGATAGACGCGACCGCTACACTGCGGCCAGCCATGGACTTGCCGCTCTTTCCTCTCCACACCGTCCTCTGCCCGGGCGTGGCGCTGCCGCTGCACATCTTCGAGGAGCGCTACCGCCGGATGGTCGATCGTTGTGTCGACGCCGGAGAGCCTTTCGGCGTCGTGCTCATTCGCGAGGGTCGCGAGACGGGACCGCTCGATGGCCGCATCTCGCGCATCGGAACGACGGCCATCATCCGCGACGCCGGCCGCTACCCGGATGGCCGGTTCGATCTCATGACCGTCGGTGGCCGGCGCTTCCGGATCGAGACCTTGACCGACAGCCAGGAGCCGTACCTCATCGCCGACGTGCGTTACCTGCGCGAGCCGGTCGGCGATCCGGACATGGCGCGGACGCTCGCCGAGCGGGTCAGCGCGCGCTTCCTGCGCTACCTCGAGGTCCTGCAGCCTGCCCTCGAGGACGACGACGACGACTCCGACTACGAGGTCGAGGTCATCGTCGACGACGATCCAGATGACATCGGCGTCTCCGGCTCTGCCGCCACCTCCATGCCCGCCGGCGAGGGACGGAGCGACCGCCACGCGACGGGCGGTCCGGAGGGCCGAGAGGGCCACGGTGAGGGTCGCGGCAGCGCCGACGACGCACCACCCGATCGCATCATCGCTGGCACCGAGGCCGACCGGCGCGACCTGCTCATGGCGGCCGCGCGGCGCCTGGTGGTGCCCGAGGACCCGACCGCGATCTCGTATGTCCTGTCCGGGCTCATCCAGGTCGAGCTGCCGTCCCGGCAACGGCTCCTGGAAGCCGCCACCACCGAGCTGCGGCTGCGCCGCCTCGAGGGCCTGCTCGGTCGCGAGATCGACCTCCTCAACCGCGACCTGAAGCCGCTCGTGATCGACGCCAGGGGTGCCGCCGGCCGCCTGAACTGACGCGCGGCGCCTGCCGCCCGACCTCCGGCCGGCCCGGGGCCGAAGACGCTGTAGTCCCCCCAGGACTGTACGCGACCGGTCGATGCGTCCCGGTCGCGCGAGGGGCGCAATCCTGAGCGCGGATCGACGGTTTGGACCGATGAATCAGACGCGGATCGGGCGGGCATGACTGGAACTGACAAGCTGGGTCGGGAGAATCGTTCGTTAGAGTCATGGGGGGACTCATGGACTCCCTGTGGCGCAGTCATCCCGAGCCTCACTGACGGCCCATTCCGGATCCTCGCCAGCGCCGCCTCGGCCGCCAGCACCAGCCATCGCCCCGTTACCCTGACGGGGTGCTGATCGGCGGGGTCGTCATCGGGTTCGTGATCGGGCTGCTCGTGCGGGGACGCCCCGCCAACCTGCTCGACGCTCGCATCCGATGGTCGGGCCTCCTGTTCCTGGCCGTCATGCTGCGCTTCGGCACTGAGCTGGCCATCGCCAACGGTGTGGCCATCGCCGACACACTGCGACTGCCGCTCTTCGGTGGCGCGTTCGGGTTGCTGCTCGTCGCGCTATGGCACAACCGAGCCGTGCCGGGGATGCTCGTGGTCATGGTCGGCGTCGCCTCGAACGCCTTCGCCGTCGTCGTCAATGGCGGCTGGATGCCGGTCTGGGAGCCGTCCCTGGCGCTCGTCGGCTTCACGACCAGCGACCTCGTGCCGTCCTTCCACGTGCTCCTGCCGCTGACCCTCGACGCGCAGTTCCTGCGCATGGCCGGGCCGTTCGGCGACCTGGTACCGATCCCGCTGCCGGTCCTGCCAAACGTCGCCAGCATCGGCGACGTCTTCATCAGCCTCGGGCTCGGCTGGTTCGTGCTGGCGACGATGATCCGCGGCGCGACCGCCGAGCAGGAGACGGTCTACATGGCGCCGACCGTGGTCGAGCCGACCCGCCTGCGCCGACCGATCAAGTCGGCCCTCTCGGCGACCGCCATCTCACCGGAGACGGGTCTGCCTGCCACGCCCTCGTACGCCGACGTCCTGGCCCTCGACCGACCGACCCTGCTGGGTGGCTCGAGCCCCGGCTCCATGCCGGTCACGACGCTTCGACGCGACGACGATCGCGACCTTGCGAGCATCCCGCCGTCCGCCCTGGCCGCAGAGACCGCCGTGCCGCCGATCGTGGCGCGCATCGGCGAGCATCCCTACGTCCGCCTCGCAGCGGACGCCAGGTTCGTCGCCTTCTGGGTGGGGCAGACGATCAGCTTGTTCGGCGACCGGCTGAACCAGGTCGCGCTGGCCGTGCTCGTCTTCGGCGTCACCGACTCCGCCCTCGCGACCGCGCTCGTCTTCCTGACCGCGGCCCTGCCGAACCTGCTCATCGCGCCCATCGCCGGCACGTTCGTGGACCGCTGGGACCTTCGGACGACGATGGTCGTCAGTGACCTGCTGCGGGCCGCGCTGGTGCTGCTCATCCCGGTCGCCGCGCGACGCGAGATCGCGCTCGTCTTTCCGCTCGTCTTCCTGATCACGACCATCAGCGTCTTCTTCCGACCGGCCAAGGCGGCGGCGGTGCCGCGCATCGTCCGCCGTGACGACCTCTTGGCGGCGAACTCGCTGACCTGGACCGGCGAAACGCTGGCCGACATCGCCGGCTACCCCATCGCCGGCCTCTTCGTGGCCTTCCTGGGCACGGCCATCGGGCTCGCCTTCTGGCTGGACGCGGCGACGTACGTGATCAGTGCCGTGCTCCTGCTGGCCATCACCATCCCACCCGTCTATCGCGTGGCGAGCAAGCTCGCGGGCAACGCCATCGGCCGATTCATGGACGAGCTGCGTGCCGGTTGGCGGTTCCTGCGCGGCAAGCCGTCGCTCTACCAGAACACCCTGGTCAGCGCCGTGGCGCAGGTCTCGATCGGGGCGACCATCGCGCTGACCGTCGTCTACGCACGCGACGTCCTCTCGCAGCAGCCGGTCGCCTATCCCACCAACTACACGCTCGTCGAGGCCGCCATCGGCGTCGGCAACCTCATCGGTGGGCTGGCGGTCGGTGCCATCGGCGCCCGCTTCGGCAAGGGCCACCTGTTCATCGCCGGGCTGATCACCATGGGCGCCCTGATCGCCGTCCTCGGCCTGACCTCGAACCTCGGGCTGGCGCTGACAGCGGCGGTCGGCTACGGCATCGCCAACCTCGTCTACGTGGTCCCGACACAGACGCTCTTCGCGGAGCTGACGCCGCCGGGCATGATGGGCCGCGTCATCGCCTTTCGAGGCAGCCTCGTCTTCGGCGCGCTGACGCTGGCGATGGCCGTCTCCGGCCTCATGGCCGAGGTCATCCCGGCCGGCGTGGTCATCGCCATCTTCGGCTTCGTGACAATGGGAGCCGGGATCGTGGCGGCCTTCCTGCCGGCGATCCGGCGCTCGTGACGCTGAGTGCGTCGTACCTGGCGCGGCCCACTTGCGGCGGCGGACCGTGCCTCACGCCGAGCTCATCGCCGATAGTCCCCTCAGGACTGTGTCGAGCAAGATCCGCCCCGGTCGTGCGCGATCCAGTCCCCCCGGGACGACCGCGAGCACAAGTCGTCGTGTCCGAGCGGGAATCAGCTCGATGATGGCTCGGATCCTGCGTGCTTGCCCGGAATCTCGTCCCTTAGAGTCCCCCGGGGACTATCGGGCCGCGACCGGTTCATCGATGATCGTCGAGGTCCTTGCGGCGGACGACCTCTGTGCGCGCGGCGCCCAGGCTCGGCATACTACGGCGGCTTCCCCGCGCGACCGAGCCGCGACCCGAGTCCGGCCACGGCTGACCAGAACGGAGACGATCGAGCCCGATGACGGATCCGCAGCGCCCCGACGACGCTTCCCCGACCGATGACGCCGCGCCCGACGCCCTGACGCCCGAGGAACTGGCCGCCGCCGAGAATGCCGCGCTGTCCGAGGCCATCGACGAGACCGAGCCGGACGGAGAGGCGCAGAGGGCGGCGGACACTCAGGCGGCGAGCGAGCCCACCCAGGCTTCCGAGGCGGCTGCGGAACCTGAGCCCGAGCCTGCGCCAGAACCAGCGCCCGAGCCCGAACTTGAGCCTGCACCAGAGCCGGAGCCCGAGCCCGAACCGGCCCCAGCCCGGAGCCAGAGCCGGAACCAGAGCCCGCGAGCCGGAACCCGAGCCCGAGCCCGAGCCCGACGAGGAGCCTGAGTCGGCTGACGAGGAGGCCGCGTTCGAAGAGGCAGCCGCGGCCGCGGCCGCAACACCCGAGTTCGCAGCTCAGCCTGAGAAGCCGAAGAAGGGTGCACCCGTGGCGGCGACGCCGGCACCCAAGGTGCCGACCATCCCCTATGTCGACGATCGATTCTCGAAGATCTGGGTCGTCGTCATCGTTGCCACGTTCGCGCTCATCTTCGCCTTCGGGATCATCGTCAGCCGAGGCGGCTTCCTGAACCCCCGGGCGACGACTGCGCCGATCCCCAGCGAATCTGCATCGCCCAGCGCATCGACCGAGACCAGCCCGTCGGCCAGCACCGAGGCGAGCCCGACCGTATCGACCGGGCCGACCGCGAGCGCGACGGCCGACGTCAGCCCCAGCGCTGCGGCGAGCCCGAGCGCCGGGGCGAGCCCGAGCGCCGGGGTCAGCCCGTCGGCCTCGGTCGCTCCAAGCCCCTAGGCGACTCGCCGCGGAACGGGGATGCGCTTCCTCGGCCGAGACCGGGATCCCGGGCGCTTCGCTCGACGCCGGGCGGCCATGGTCCGCGACCAGCTGGCGGCCAGAGGCATCAAGGACCCAGGTGTGCTCGAGGCGATGGGGGCGGTCCCGCGCGAGCGATTCGTGCCGCCGGATCTGATCGAGCATGCCTATGCGGACGGCGCGCTCGCGATCGGGGGTGGCCAGACGATCTCACAGCCGTACATCGTGGCGCGCATGACCGCGGCGCTACGGTTGAAGGCGCTGGTGGCACCGGCGACAGGCCGCGACGAGGGCGGACCGCCTCACGTCACGCACCCGCGTCCTCGAGTGCTGGAGATCGGCACCGGCTCCGGCTACCAGGCGGCCATCCTTGCCCGCATGGGTGCGACGGTGGTGACCGTGGAGCGCGACGCCAGGCTGGCCGCCGAGGCGAGCAAACGACTCGCCGATCTCGGCTACGACGACGTCACCGTCGAGCTCGGTGACGGCAGTGCCGGCTGGCCGGCCAAGGCTCCCTACGATGCGATCCTCGTCGCCGCCGCCTGCCCGGAAGCGCCGGAGCCGTTGCTGGCCGAGCTGGCCGACGGCGGACGATTGGTGGCACCGGTCGGCAGTCGCACGATCCAGGAGCTGACGGTCATCGAGCGTGTCGAACGGCGGCTCGAGACCGAAGTCCTGGAACCGTGCGTCTTCGTGCCGCTCATCGGCAGTCACGGGTTCAGCGCCTGACGGTCACGCGCGTTGCACCTGGGCCGATCCTCGCTGAGGCCTGCGGACGCCACGGGCCCGCATGATCACTCGAGGTGGAAGACCTCTTCGAGACGCTGATGAAAGCCGGTCTGTGGGTCGGTCATAGGGTCGATCAGCGCGGCCATCTCGGCCTGCCATCGGTCCGGTACCGCCGTGTTCTAGTCTCCCCAGGACTCTCCGCGACGCATTCGACACGGCCCGATCATGAAACCCGTCTACTCGGGGAGAGGGTACGCATCTGTGCGCCCGTTCGGGTCGATCCGAGTCCTGTGGCGACTGGGACGGGCCAATTCGAGGCGTGGAGCCTTGGCCGGCCCGTCCGGAACGTCGCCGAGAGTCCTCCCCGGACTATTGGCGCGAAGCGAGGCCCGCCTGACGAGGCTCGCTTAGGCGCCCGACGACCGACGGCGCCCCGATGCTATCCTCCGGCGCGATGACCCATGTCTTCATCTCGCCCCATCCGGATGACGCGGCGCTCTCCTGTGGCGGCCTCATCGCCGGCCTGCGCGAGCTGGGCCAGAACGTCGCCATCATCTCGGTCTTCTCCGGCGGCCCGCGCGATGGCGACGAGCTGAGCGACTACCAGCGAGCGGCGCTGGGCTTCGGCTCCAAGGCCGTCTGGCCGAACAGCGAGGCGTTCCGGCGCGACAACATCGGCTCGGACGTGCCCATCCCGGCGGGCGTGACACCGTGGGCCGCGGACCCGGAGCGGGTGGCGACCACGCAGGAGTACGCCAACACCCAGGCGCGGCAGTTCTGGCAGCGAGCCGGCTGGGCACGCTCGGCCAACATCACCAACGTCGAGACGAACGACCGACCGATCTCCGACTCGGTCGGCGGACAGGGCTCCGACGAGGCCATCGACTTCGGGGCCGCCGACGCCATGACCCTGCGGCGGGCCGAGGACGAGCGCTACGCCTGGTTCATGGAGCTGACGATCATCCAGCTCGACCTGCCCGATGCGGTCTTCCGCGGCTACGTCGGCGACGAGCAGCTGCTCGGCGGGGTGCGCGACGACGACCTCGCCCCGATCGATGTGCTGCGTCGCGAGATCCTGCGGCTCGAGCCGCAGATGGTCTACTTCCCGCTGGCCATCGGCGACCACGTCGACCACCAGCTCTGCCGCGAGGTCGGTGTCGCCCTCCTAGACGAAGGCCGCCAGTGGGTCATGCCGGGTCCCGACCTCGTCGGTCGGATCAGCTTCTACGAGGACTTCCCGTACGCCTGGTGGCGCGACTTCGGCGGCGTCACCGACCTGCCGGAGCTGGACCTGCCGCCGGGCGTCTCGCTCGAGCCGCGCATCGTCGACATCTCCGACACGCTGGAGCGCAAATCGGCCGGCCTGCGCATGTACGAGAGTCAGATCGAGCGGCTCTTCGACTCCGAGCAGGGCATGCGCGACGACCTTGCCGGCTTCCACGCCCGGACCGCCGTCTCTGGGGGCCAGCGCGGCTTCGCCGAACGCACCTGGGCTCCCATCCGGCCGTAGTCGAACGTGACCGCCGCTGAGGGTTAGCGGTGACCCGCGACAACGGCTTCGTGCGTGATTCGGGACCTGGGGACTAGGCACCCCAGGACTTCTCTCCTACGCTCCCCTCCCGCGTCCGGGCATCTCGCCCGGGCATCGGGTCGGAGGCTCTGCCATCGCCGGGTTCACGTGGCCCAGGACTCACACCTCGACCGTTCGGCCCCGCCTCGCGATCGCGGCCCCAGGTGCGGCGTCTTGGCGCGCTCTCATGGCCGCGGTGGCCATCGCCATCCCGGCCTTCGCGCTCATCGTCCTGAGCGTGTGGACGGCCGAGATCATCGCGCGCGATGGACGCCTGCCACCCTTCGTTGACTGGCTCGAACTACCACAACGCAGTCGATCGGGTCGGCTCAGGGCTACCGCTGTTCGACCCTCGACAACTCGTCGGGCCGTACCTGATGCCGGACGTGACCCTGACGGGATACACGTATCCCCCGTCGTCGGTGGTCGTCTTCGCGCCGTTCGCTGGCGGGCTCGTAGGACTCGCCCTGTGGGTCACCCTGAACCTCACCGTCTTCATGACCGGGTTGTGGGCGGCCTTGCGCCGTGATCTCGGTGACCGGACGCCGATCGCCTTCAGCCTCGTGCTCGCCGGGCTGGTGCTGACCTATCTGCCGCTGGTCAGCGGCGTGGTCTCCGGTAATGTCAACCTCGCGATCGTCGGCTTGTATGCGTGGTGCTGGGCCTTGGGTCGGTCGAAGTCGCGGATCGGTCTATTCGTCGGCATCGCTGCGATGCTCAAGATCTACCCCATCATCTTGCTGCTCTGGCCGACGGGTCGATCGCGTCCTCGGTCGGTGATCCTGGCCGCCGGCGCGATGGTCGGCCTCGTTGCCCTGTCCCTGCCCTGGCTCGGAGTCGGAGCCTGGCCGGAGTTCTTGACCGCGTTCTCGAATGCCGAGCTGTCCTGCGGTGGCTCGCGCTTCTCGCTGCAGTGCCTGCTGGAGCCGAGCCTCGGTCTGACAGCAGCCAAAGCCGTCGCCCTTGGTCTGGCGGTGATCCTGATGATCGCGGCAGCGCGGACCACGCAGGATCGCCTGGCGTTCGTGCTGCTCGGCGCAGCGATGCTGGTCGCCGTGCCGGACATGCATCCGCACTATTGGCTCATCGCCTATGTCGCGCTGATGGTGGTCTTGGCGGGCGCGGCCCGGCAACGCCTCACCGTCGACGCCGCGGCGCGTCCAGGCTAGGCGGCAGACACCGAACGCCGACCGGATCGCGCCAGGGTCTTGACCGGATGACGGCGGCCGTCGTCGGCATTAGCGTCGCATTCGGGGCCGCGATCGACTCCTACATCCTCGTCGAGCAGCCCGCCATCGCTCTGGCACGGACCTGGTGCCCCGGCACACCGCGAACACGCAGCAAACATGACTTCCGGCTGGTATTGATGGTACCCATGGACTAGGCTCACACCCTTCCGTCGGCGCACTGCTCAGACCGGGTTGTGGCCACCGGAGCGACCCAAGGGATGTGGATATCGACAGTCGGGCTCATGCGAAGGTGCGTCCTGTCGCGATCATCGCAGTGGCGGTTTGGCTAGGCATCGTCGGCGGCGTCGTACTCCTGCGCCCGCCGATCCTCGGTCGGCTGGATCTGCTCTTGCCGCTCGCGGTGATCGCCGCTGCACTGGCCGTTCCGTACGGGCTTGGGATCGTATTCGGCCGTCAGCGCGGTCTCAGTTGGCTCTGGCTTGTGGTCGTCGCTGCCGCGGCTGTCTGGCTTCGGGCCACCCTGGCAGACACACATCCTGCGTCCGACGTCTTGCCGGTCACCGTCGCGGCCATCGAGCGTTTGCTGGCCGGAGCTTCCCCTTACGGCGTCGCGTATTCCGTCTCGGACCCTCCTGGAGCCCCGTTCCCATTCGGGCCAGTTGCGTTGGTTTGGTATGCCATCGCCGGGACTCGGCCGGAAGTCATCGAGATGGTCGTGGCGATCGCGATCGCGATCCTGCTCGTCATCCGCGCGCGCCCAGTCGGTGCCGCCGTCTACGCCTTTAGTCCCCTCATCGCAACCATGGCCATAGATGGCTCGAACGATACGAGTGTGGGCTTCCTTGTGCTCGTAGGGGTGATCGCACTTGCATGGCGGCCCGCCGTCGGAGGCGCCATCCTCGGCCTAGCGGCAGCGTTCAAGCTGTTCGCCGCTGCATGGATCCTGCCCGCAGCTGCTGCATTCGGCTGGTCTGTCTTGGCGGGATCTGCGACAGCCTTTCTGGGCGCCTGGGCGCCGGCACTTATCGCCTGGGGCATAGAGCCGATATTCATCAGTTTCCGCCAGGCCGTCGACATTCACCCGCGACCCGCGTATTCATTAGCAGCGCTGGTCGAGTTGATGACCTCGACGCGCCCGGCACGGATGTCGATGGAGACGCTGCGGGGTGTTGGCGTCGCCATCGTTACGATTGTTGCCACAGGCCTCGTCTGGCGTCGCCGTATCGATGTTGCGGCCGCCGGCTTTGCGGTCCTTGTGGCGATCGTCGTGCTCGGTTATTGGGGGTCGTCGGCATACTTGGTCATCGGCGCGCCAGTGCTGTGCTGGGAACTCGACCGATGGCTTGGCACAGACCAGTGGGCTCCCAGGTGGCCGATCCCTTCGGTGGACCGCCTCGCTGTAAGGCTCCAGCGATCCGGCCCTGGTCTGCCGACCAACCCGCCGGCCTTCGGTCAGGCCTGACTCAGGCGGTGGTCGCGACTCCCGCGGAGCGAGCAGCAACGGCGGCGGCGCCTTCGTCGTAGAGGGTCTGCGTGGCCTCGATCATGTGCTCGATGCAGAAGCGCTCTTGTCGGGCTCGTCGCCGCGCAGGAAGTCGGACCAGCCTCGGCCGGCGTCTATGCGGTTGCGCAGCTGCGCCGCCGTGCCGGTGACGCCCGGCGACAGGTCGCGCGAATCGGGGCTGACGCCGACGTTATCGAAGAGGTACTCGCGCCCATCGTGGAAGGCGACGGCCATCATCACGATCCGGCCCCTCGACCTCGAATGCCCCAGCTGCAGCTGCACGGGAGCGGTGCCGAGACACACCGGTTCGTGCGAGGCCCGGGACATATGGGAGTTCACGCGATAGTACCGATGGGCTAGGCTTCGGCCCTTCGTCGGCGTGGCCGACCTGGGACGAGGAGAGCGCATCGACCGATGGCGTCTGTCGCGGGCGTCGGTCGCCCGGAGATCGCACGCATCGCGACGACGGGCACGCGACCGACCACTGCCACAGCCATCCGCCACGGCCTCGTCGTGGTCGGGGTTCTCTATGCGTTCGTTTACCTGGTCATCCACGTCGCTGGCACGCACACCGACGCCCACGACTACTGGGCCACGACGCTCGACACGATCTATGAAGGCTACGTCGTCGGTGGCTCCGGATATGCATACTCACCGGTGTTCGCACTCGCCATCGCACCCCTGACGGCTCTGCCTTGGCCGGCGTTCTACGCCGCCTGGGTTACGGCGATGGCGATGTGCGCCCTCTGGCTGGTGGCGCCTGCGCCGACGGCGTGGAAGGTCCCGCTCCTCCTGCTGACCGTTCCGGAACTGCTCACCGGCAACATCCATCTCCTCCTCGCGGTTGCCGTGGTGGTCGCCTTCCAGCATGCGTCGTCGTCGGCTGTCCTCCTCCTGACAAAAGTCACCTGCGCCGTGTCGGTCGTCTGGTTCGCCGCTCGGGGAGAGTGGGGGCGGGTGGCGACAGTCGTCTTCGTGGTCGTGGTCGCGGCGTCTCTGGCGTGGGCGGTCGCGCCCGACCTCTGGCCGCGGTGGCTCGAAGCGCTTGCAGCGAACGCGGCCGCCACGGGACCGGCGATCCTGGACCTCCCGTTGATCCCGCGCCTGGCGATAGCTACGGGAGCCGTCGTGTTCGCTGCCAGGCGGAGTCAGCCGTGGCTCGTACCGGTCGGTGTCTTGCTGGCCATGCCGCACATCTACCTGCAGAGCCTTGTCGTCCTGCTCGCCTGCGTTCGGCTCGCGATGTCGGCCGACACCGACATCCGGCGTCAGGCCGTGGCCGCCACCCCCGCGGAACGCGCAGCGACGGCGGCGGCGCCTTCGTCGTAGAGCGTCTGGGTGGCTTCGATCATGCGCTCGATGCAGAAGCGCTCGTGGACCAAGTCGTGCCCTGCGCGGGCGAGCGTGTCGGCGAGCGGATGGTCGACCAGCATGCGGACGATGGCTGCGGCCAGGCCATCAACATCGTGCGGCGCGACCAGCAGCCCGGTCCGCTCGTGCTCGACCATCTCCGGGATGCCACCCACGTTGGTCGCCACGACCGGCCGGCTGAGCGCCATCGCTTCGAGCACGGCCAGTCCGAGCGCCTCGCGATATGACGGCAGGACTGCCACGTCGAGGGCGGCGGTCACGGCCGGGACGTCGTCGCGTCGGCCGGTGAAGACGACCGTGGCGTGCGGCCGCGCCTGCCTGGTGCCGACACACGTGTCGCCCTCGCAGGGCTGGCCGAGGAGGCCGAGTGCCTCCGCCTGCGCCTCGAGCGCCTCTCGACGGCTGCCCTCGCCGATGACCAGCAGCCGCGCCTTGGGGACGCGGGCGACGACCGCCGGCCATGCCTCGAGCAGCGTGGGATGGCCCTTCTCCGGCTCGAGGCGGGCAACGACTCCGACGAGCGGCGTGCCGGTCTCGAAGCCGTACTCCTCGGGCAGCGTGCAGCATGCCTCCTGGTGGTCGTAACGTGACAGGTCGACGCCGTTGTAGATGAGCTCGACCGGTGCCCCGGTCCGGCCCTCGTTCTCGAGCTTGCGGACGATCGCCCGGCTGACTGCGATGAGCCGGTCCATGTGCGGCGTCAGCGCGCAGACCAGCTCGCGATCCTCGTCGCTCCGGACGCGGCTCGAGTGGACCGTGCCGATGATGTACGGCCTCGGCAGACCGGCCTCCCCCAAGCGCCAACGCGGCGCGGGTGCCGATGACCTCCGCCCGGTACATGTGGTTGTGGATGATGTGCGGCGGCGCCTTGCGCAGGTGTGCGACGAGGCGGCCGACCGCCTCCTGGTCGTCGCGCGTTGCGATGACGGTCGTGCGATGACCCGCGCGTTCGAAGCGTCGGACGGTCGGGCCGTCCGAGAGGCTGACCAGCTCGACGTCGTAGCGGCTGTGATCCATGCCGCGCACCAGGGACCAGGTCGCCTCCTGGGCGCCCCCGTTGCTGCCCGTCGCGAGCAGCTGGACGACGCGGATGCGGCCGCTGTTGCCGAGTGGCGCCCGCGCGGGCTGGTCGAAGCAGGGGTCGGTCAGGGTCGGCGCGGTCATCGGTCGGTCACGTGGCAGTCGGGTGACATGGTCACACGAAACGCTCCACGAGGAGGCGGTAGATCGGTTCGTCGATGGCGCCCCATTCGTACTTGTAGGGCTCGTCGCCGCGCAGGAAGTCGAAGCGGCGCCGACCGGCATCCATGCGATCGCGCAGGTAGGCAGCGGTCCCGGTCACACCGGGCGACAGGTCGCGTGCATCGGGGCTGACGCCGGCGTTGTAGAACAGGCACTCGCGCCCATCGTCGAAGCCGACGGTGGTCATGACCACCTGCCCGTCGACCTCGAAGCTGCCAAGCTGCAGCTGACGATCCGCCCCGGTCTCCAACTCGAGCTCGGCGAGCCGGTGGATGAAGCGGCGGCTCCGCTCGCCGCCCCCGGTGGCGGGAAAGAGCCCCTCGTCGCCCCACTTCGACTGATGAAGGTCGATGAAGGCGTCGACCGCCTGGGGCGTCGGTTCCACCAGGCGGAACGTGTTCGGGCCGGCGGCCTCGGCGCGGCGGATCTTGCGCCGGATCTCGTGCCGGTCCTTCTTGTCGAGGCTGCTCAGGTACGTCTCCCAATCACCGTCATCGGGCAAGGTCAGGACCGGGCAGACATCCTCCTGCTCGCGGAAGACATGCCAGCCGCCGCGAACGCTGCGCCGCTCGAAGGCTCGCTGCAACGCGGGCAGCGCGGGATCGTCGTGACGCAGGCGGCGGAGGTCGACGAGGTCCCAATCCGTTTCGCCGTGAGCGAGGTCCGGCCCCGATAAGAGGGACTCGACGACCGCCTCGGCGACGGCATCGAGGTCGGACGGCTCGGCCAGGATAGTGGCGTAGTCGGCGTGATAGCTGGCGCCGAAGAAGATCGCCTTTGCCGTCGGGTGCACGGCGCGGGTCGTGGGGTGGCCGTGGCGCATGTGGGTCGCGGTCTCGGCGTCGTCGGGCTCGACCTCATGGCGATGCATGAGCGGCACGATGCCGCGCACGGCCACGTGGTCAATCTCCGCGCCCGCCGGTGCGTCGACCTCGACGCAGACGAGGTACTGCTGATGCGCGGTCGAGCCGTAGGCATCCCACCACGCTCGATGCACGGACCAGCGGCTGAACGCCGTCGCGATCGATGTCGCCGCCAGGAGCCGATCCCAGGCCGACCGCGGGATGGCTTCGAAGGCGACCGGTCGGGCGACGATCGGACAGGCAGGCCCCGCGTCGCTGGCGTCGCTGGTCGTCTGTGGAAGGCTCACGGGTCGCGAGGATAGCATCGCGCCAGCCAAGTCGTTGCCGACGCAACCGACCTGCGCTGGCGGCTCAAGGCCGACGCCTTGTCAACCGTAGCGGAGGACTCGAGCCGCGCGGATGATGCGGGCCTTCCACTTCGAGCGCGCTTTTCGGGATCGGACGATCGATCAGCGCGTCCACGACCGAGGCGAGGGTCGCGCCGTCACGGGTTGCGACGACTTCGATGGTGTATGGATCGTCTGGTCCGGTCGTTCGATCGGGTCAGGCCCATGGAGATCCAGTCGAAGCCGCTGGCTCGCATCAGCTGTCCGAGCTCACGGATAGACCATTCCCGGACGTGGTGCGGATTCCGAGGTGGATGAAGGCTGCGCACGCCGTGCCAAAGCTCGCGCTCCGGCGTCGACAGGACGAGGACGGAAGCCTGTTCAAGCGCGCCGCGAAGCGTCCGAAGAAGGATGTCGGGTGAGCGAAGATGCTCGATGACGTCTGAGCAGACGAGGACAGAGCCCACGAGCTCTTCGGAGGACACAGGGACGGGGGAGTCGGCCTGATCGAAGTCGCGCTCGCGCCAGGATCCGAAAGGATGGCGCTCGATACTTCGGGCGACGTTGGCGCCGAAATCGATGCCGATGATCTCGAACCTTGGGCGGAGGGCCGCGAGCTGTGCCGTCACCCGATCCGAAGTCGATGATCCTTCGCGCCCCCAGGGTGGCGGCGATCCGTCCCGCGTCCGCGTAGACATCTGGCTGCCAGGTGACACCGCGGAGATCGTCATCGAAGTACAACGGGTCGCGGCGAGCGCGATAGTCGGATCGGATGCGGTATCGGTCCGGCATTAGAGCCGAACCGTCGTCGCCGGGGATGGTAGTCGCGTCATCACGGCACCACGACGCAGGTCGCCTCTGGATACGTCGCGATGAAGGCCGCCTGGGCTTCGTCCAACGCCTTGCGAGCGGCCGTCGTCTCGTCCAATCGCTTGACCGCGGCCTTGAGCGCCTTGGCATCGGTGGGCGCTGCCGCCACCTTCCCCAGCGCGTCCATCTCGATGTCGAAGACGGCGAGCCAGGCAGCGGCGAGGGCCTCTGTCGGCGCCGCCGAGCTGAGCGTCGGCAAGCTCGGCCGCGAGCCCTCGATCGCCGCCGACACCGCGGCTGCCCGGGCGGCAAGGTCCGGCGCGCCACCGGCCAGTGCGTCCGTGCGGATGGCGTCGATGTCGGGCTGCCGTTGCGCGTCTTCCGAGAGCAGCAGACAGGCGGCGATCTCGAGTTCATCGGGGATGGCACCGTGGACGGTCGGCTTGGGCGAGGCTGTGGGCCTCGGCGTGGCTGACGCCGCGGCCCCGGTGGTCGGGCTGGTCGTCGGACCGATGAGGGCTTGTGGCGAGAAGAACAGGAACCAGCTGGCGGCCAACGCGGCGGCCAGCGTGGCCACGAGCAGGAGGACGACCGCCGATCCGACCCCATCGTCGGCCGGACTTGGCGCTCTTGATCGGCGGCAGGAAGCGCTCGACGTCCGGATTGCTGTACTCGGTGCCGCGATACCGTTCTGAGAAGGAGATGCTGGTGTCGGTCTTGGGCACGACCGCCGGCTCCTTGGGGGCGGGCTTCTCCTTGGGCAGCGGCGTCTGGGTGCCTGGCAACAAGGTCGATGCCGATGCCGACTTGCCTGGAGTGGCAGGCGGCGGTGCCGGAGCCTGAGCGGCCACGGCAGCTCCCGCGGCAGCGGCTCCGCCGGCGGCCGCGGCCGGTCTTCGACGCAGGAACCCTCGCCCGGACCTGGCGGTCTTCGGCTCGCTCTTGGACGGTGACTCTGGCGGTGGAGGCGGCGGCACGACCGGCGCACCCGGTCGCAGGTCCTGGCCGCAGACGCCACAGAAGGTGGCCGATCTCGAGCGCGCGGACCCGCAGCGCGGGCACGTCATCGGGGTCCTCGGCGCGTCCTCCTCGGTCATCGCCCTTCGAGAGTACCCGCCGCGGGCAAGCCGGTCCCCCCGTACGGTGGTACCGCCGGGCCGGTCGACGGGTCGAGCGGTGGAGGCCTAGACGCTGGGACGCTGGCCTCGGCCACGTCCGCGCATCCGGTCGAGCCGCAGCTTGACGACATGGCGGAAGGCCTCGAAGAAGATGCCGCCGCTCATCTTCGAGACCCCCTCGCGACGCTCGACGAAGACGAACGGGACCTGCGCGATGCGCGCATGCAGCAGATGGGCTCGATCGACCAGCTCGATCATGAAGACGTAGCCGCTGACGTCGATCGACGCCGGATCGACCGCCCGCAGGGTCTCGGCGCGCCAGACCTTGTAGGCGCCGGTCAGATCGGGATACGGCAAGGTCAACACGAGCTGGGCGAAGACGTTGCCGCAGCGCGAGATGATGCGCCGCTTGAGCGGCCAGCCCTGCGTGCCCCCGCCGCGAACATAGCGCGAGCCGAGTACGAGGTCCGCCCCCGCATCGAGTCGGGCGACGAGCGTCGGCAGGAGGCTGGGTGGGTGCGACCAGTCGGCATCGATCTGGATGATCGTCGTGGCCTCCGCGGCCAGGGCCTGTCCGAAGCCGGCGTTGTACGCCCGGGCGAGGCCGTCCTTCTTGACCCGATGGAGGACCTTGACCTGCGGATCGGCGGCCGCGAGGACATCGGCCACGTCCCCGGTGCCATCCGGGGAGCTGTCGTCAACGATGAGCAGCGTCGCATCCGGCAGGGCGGTCCGGATGGCGGGCACGATGGTCTCGACGTTGGCCCGCTCGTTGTAGGTGGGCATGATGATCCAGGTCACGTCCGGCTCGCGACCCCGGCTACGTCTGCCCAGACATCGTCGAGGATGGCCTCCAGGTCACGCCTGGGCTGCCAGGCGGTCAGGGCACGCAGGCGGCCCGCGTCGCCGCGGATCTCCGGCGGGTCGTTGGCCCGCACGAACCGCGCGTCGACCGACAGCGGCACCTCCGTCCCCGCTCGAGACTGCAGGCCATCGATGACGTCGCGGATGGAGACCGTCCGGCCACTGGCGACATTGAGGACGACCCCGCCCGTCTGGACGCGACCCGCTGCGAGCGACTCGAGCAAGAGGCGGTAGGCGACGACCACGTCATCGACATGGAGCAGGTCTCGCCGCACGTCCAGGTTGCCGACGGGGATGACCTCGGCGCGACCGTCACGCGCGGCGAGCACCCGCTCGGCCAGTGCAGGGACAACGAACGCGCGACGCTGACCTGGCCCGGTGTGGTTGAACGTCCGGGCGACGATGAGTGGCCAGCCGCCGCGCGCGGCCGCCTCCATGGCCACCGCTTCCTGGCCGACCTTGGTCAGCCCGTACGAGCCGCGAACGCCGAGCGGGCTCTCCTCGGACAGCATCACACCGGCGCCGCCGGGGACGGCATAGACGTCGGCCGACCCGACGACGAGCACCAGTGGTGGTCGCGGCAGGCGGCCGATGGCTTCCATGAGCAGGAGCGTGCCACCGATGTTGACGTGCATGGCTCGAGCGGGGTCGGCATCGGCGTCCGGCGCGAAGGCGACGGCAGCGAGGTGCACGACCGCGTCGGCCCCCTGGCTCAGAGCCTCGGCGATCGAAGCCGGATCGGTGACGTCGAGCTCCTGATGGCCGGGAGCCGTGATGGCATGCCCTGCGTCTCGGAGCTCGGTCTGGAGCCGCCGACCGACGAACCCATGACCGCCCGTGAGCAGGACCCGCAAGGCGGTCAGGCCCTGGGTGCAGCAGCCGCGGAGGTCGCGCCGACGTCCCCGGCCGCGCCGGATCGATACCGCTCGAGGTCGGCGTCGACCATCATCTCGACCAGGCCCTGGAAGTCGACCCCAGGTGCCCAGCCCAGCTCGGACCGGGCCCTGGCCGCATCACCACGCAGGTTGTCGACTTCCGCCGGGCGGATGAGGGCTGGATCCAACGTGACATGATCCCGATAGTCGAGGCCCGCGTGGGCGAAGGCGACCTCGCACAGCTCGCGGACGCTGTGATCGACGCCGGTCGCGACGACGTAGTCGCTGGCGGAATCCTGCTGGAGCATCAGCCACATGGCACGCACGTAGTCGCCGGCGTAGCCCCAGTCGCGCTCGCGCATCGAGGTTGCCGAGCGGGAGCTGCGTCGCACGCCCAAGGGCGATGCGGGCGACCCCATCGGTCACCTTGCGGGTCACGAACTCCAGGCCCCGACGCGGCGATTCATGGTTGAAGAGGATGCCCGAGACGGCGAAGAGGTCGTAGCTCTCGCGATAGTTGACGGTCAGGAAGTGCCCGTAGGCCTTGGCCACCCCGTATGGGCTGCGCGGGTGGAACGGTGTCAGCTCCGTCTGGGGCACCTCGCGCACGCGCCCGAACATCTCGCTCGACGATGCCTGATAGAAGCGGATCGACGGATCCACCTGCCGGATGGCCTCGAGCATCCGTGTCACACCAAGGGCCGTGAACTCGCCGGTCAGCACGGGCTGGTTCCATGACGTGGGCACGAAGCTCTGCGCCGCGAGGTTGTAGACCTCGCGCGGCTTCGAATCCAGCAGGGCTGACACCAGCGAGGCCTGGTCGAGGAGGTCGCCCTGGATGAGCTCGATGCGGCCGGCGAGGTGAGCGATGCGTTCGCCGCTGGCGGTGCTCGAGCGACGGGTCATGCCCGACCACGCGGTAGCCCTGGTCGAGCAGGAACTCCGCCAGATAGGAGCCATCCTGGCCGGTGACGCCGGTGATGAGGGCGGTCTGTGTCATGGCTGCGAGGGTAGCAGCATCGCCCGAGGCGCCGCTCAGGCCGACCGGCCGCGTGCGAACTCGCGGACCAGGACGAGCTCGACCACCAGGGCGATGGCGAGTCGTGGTCCGATCGCGAGCCCCCCGGCGGGCTGCGTGAACCCGAGCACGGCGACCGCGGCCAGGACGGTCAGCAAGCCGATCACGCGCCAGGGCACGAGCGGCGAGGCGTGGCGTGCGCCGGCCCTGATGACGATGATCGCCGCCAATGACTGCCCCAGCGTGATCGCCATGGCGGTCCCGACGGCACCGCCCACCGATGCCAGGGCGAGGTTGGCCAGGATGCCGGCCCCGGCGCCGATCGCCGCAGCGACCGCGATGTCGCGCGTGGCCCTGGCGAGCGAGCTGGAGATCGACCCGACCAGGAAGAGCGCACCGGCCGCGGCCGCCAGCAGGCCCCAGCCGAAGGGCGCCACCGCGCTCGCATACGCTGGGCCGGCAAGGAGCGGGATCGCCTCGGGCGCGATGGCGGCACCGGCGACGGCCAGCGCGAGGATAGCCACGATCACGCGATAGCCATCGCGACCGGTCTGGCGGAGTGCCGCATCCGACGCACCGAGTCGATAGGCGCGAGGCTGGAGGGCGAGCTGGAATGCCGTCACGGCGATGGCTGCGACCGACGCGAACCGCAGCCCGACGGTGAAGAAGGCGACATCATCGCTGCCGCCGCGGTCGAGCAGGATGGCACGGTTCACGAACTCGGCGGCGACCACGGCCACGGCGACCGGCGCCAGGGGCGCTGCCAGACCGAGCAGGGCGCGCGCCGCGCGCATCGATGGCCGCACGCCGAGCTCGTGACGCACCAGGAGGAGCCCGACGATGGCCGCGACGCCGGCGCTGATCGCCCAGCCGGCCATGACCGCGGTGGCGTCCGGCTGCCAGAGCGCAAGCAGGATCGGCGCCGCAACGAGATAGAGGACGAAGCTGACGCCCTCGACGACCGCGAAGGCGCGGGGCCGTGACGTCACCCGCAGGACGGTCAGGGCAAAGGCTTCGAAGCCCATGCCGACGACCCCCAGGGCCGCCGCCGTGACCGCGGGCGCAAGGGCTGCCGAACCGAAGAGCGCGGTGGCGACCGGGACGGCGAGGAGGGCCAGGATGACGGCCACGGCGAGGGTCGAGACCGTGATCAGGGCGCCGAACGTGCCGATGAGCCGTCGACGATCCTCGACCGTGTCCTGGTCGAAGTAGAGCCTCGTGGCGGCGACCTCGACCTGCAGCAGGGCGACGACGGCCAGCGTGTTGAGCAGCGCCATGACCACGTCGAGGTCACCGAGCGCGCTCGGAGACATGAGGCGCACCAGGATGAGGACCATGACGAAGCCGGCGATCTTGCCGACGACCGCGCCCAGGCCGAAGGTCAAGCTGTCGCGCGTCAGCTCACGAAAACCGCTGATGGAGGTGGTCTCGGCGCCTGCGATCGGGGCCTCGACGTAATCGAGGACCGAGGAGTCCGGCTGCGTCGTCATCTGCGCGCCGGCCGTCGCACGGGCGGAGGGTCGACGCAGGGTCGGCCGACGTTCACGAGCCCACCACCGGGCTATCTTACGAGGCGGCCACCGACGGCCGCATGACGGAGCGCGATGACGAACACACGCGACAGTGACCTTGACCGGATCCGCGAGACCTACGCGGCCTATGACCGCGACGGTCGCGACCGGCTGTGGGATCGCACCAACGAAGGCTATGACCGCCTCAAGTCCGATGTCGAGACACGCCTCCTGGACTTGATCCGCGTATCCCTCCCGGATGCAGACGCCGCGATCCTCGATGTGGGCTGCGGCGACGGCGATCTGGCCGTCCTCTCACGCGCAGCGGGGATCGCCGCGCCCTGGACCGGCCTCGATCTGTTGCCGTCCCGGATCGAGAGCGCTGCCAAGCGCGAGCCGGATGCGCGCTTCGTCGTCGGCTCGGCCGACGCGATGCCATTCGACGACAAGGTGTTCCAGGTCGTGTGCGCGATCACCCTCTTCAGCTCGCTACCCTCTCCATCCCTTGAGTCCGCCGTGGCGAATGAGATCAGGCGGGTCATGCGGCCTGGCGGATGGCTGGTCTGGCACGACCTGCGCTACGACAATCCGGGCAACGCCTGCGGTCCATGGCGTCACGGCGGCGCACCTGCGCGAGTTGTTCGCGGGCTGGCGGTTCGAGCTGTCATTCGGTTCACGCTGGCTGCCACCGATCGCCCGGCGATTCGGGCGAATCGACCCGCTTCGCATACCCAGCTGCTGCACGCGGTGCCGCCCCTTCGATCGCACCTCATCGGTCGCCTGGATGCCCCTCCTGATCCAGCGCGCGTTCGCGGCCTGTCGCCCTCCTCGTCCTGTCGCCGGTCATCGCGATCATCGGCGTCGCGGTGCGCGTGACTGTCCTCCGGTCCGGTCATCCATCGCGCCATCCGCGTCGGCCGCGCGGGCGCCGTTCGAGCTCCTGAAGTTCCGAACCATGACCGTGGGGCCAGGGGGCCCGCGATCACCGCCGCCGGTGACCCGCAGGGTGACGTCGCTCGGCCGCCGACTCCGGCGGACGAAGCTCGACGAGCTGCCCCAGCTGTGGAACGTCGTGCGGGGAGACATGGCCATCGTCGGCCCGCGGCCCGGAAGATCCGAAATACGTGAGCTCGTGACGACTCGCTGTGGCGCGAGGTGCTCTCGGTCCCGCCCGGCATGACCAGCCCGACGGCACTCGCCTTCGCGGATGAGGAGCAACGTCTGGCCGCCGCCGCGCTTGCCGTGGCCCGCGCGGCAGGCCGCGGGAAGGCGACGGAGGACGACGTCGAGACGGCCTACCGATCCGCCATCCTGCCCCAGAAGCTGCGCATGGACGCCAGCTACGTGCAGGACCCGCAGCGCACGTGGCGACCTGCGCGTGATCAGCTAGGACTTTCGGCTTAGTGCTTGGTCGTCGCTGCGCGGCCATAGACTGTCCTGCCATGGACCTCCGCTGGCTGCGCGGGCGGCACCTCTTCCTGATCGACTTCGTGATCATCGCCGGCTCGATCGTCGGGGCGATGCTCCTGCGCTTCGACTCGTTCCGCCTCGCCGAGGCCGCGCTCATCTACTTCCCCGCCGCGCTGTTCCCGCTGGTCGTCCGCCCACCGATCGACGTCGCCGGCGGCCTGTACTCGCGCGCGTGGGCCTACGCGAGCATCGCGGAGCTGGCGCGGATCACGGTCGTCGTCATCGCCGGGACCGTGGCCGGCATCGCCTTCTTCTACATCGTGCTCGTGCCGCTGGGGACGTTCGGCACGGTGACGGGCGTCGGCACCTTTCCCAGGAGCTTCTTCGTCCTCGAGGGGCTGCTGACCCTGATCGGCATCGGCACCTCGCGCTTCCTCATCCGGGCAGCGTCGGAGTGGCAGCGGATCCGCATCGCGAAGACCGGCGCCGAGGCCGGGGTCCCGACCCTCATCTACGGCGCAGGCGACGTGGGGTCCACGGTCCTCAAGACGATCGCCCAGTCTCCCGACGGCCTCGGGATGGTCGTCGTCGGGTTGCTGGACGACGACCCCCGCAAGCGCAACCAGATCCTGCGCGGTGCGCGTGTCCTGGGCGGCATCGGAGACCTGGCCGAGATCGCCATCGCCACCGGAGCACTCCGCCTGCTCATCGCGTTGCCATCCGCGCCGGGATCGGTCGTTCGCGAAGCGGTCAAGGAGGCGACCTCACTGGGTCTCGAGACCCGGACCGTGCCCGCGCTGGACGCCCTCGTGAGCGGACGTGCGAATGCGATCTCCATCCGCGAGGTCCGCGTCGACGACCTGCTGCGACGGGAACCGGTCGTCATCGACGAGGCCCAGCTGCGCGAGCAGGTGGGTGGCAAGACCGTGATGGTCACGGGCGCCGGCGGCTCGATCGGCTCCGAGCTTGCCCGCCAGGTCTTCGACCTCGACCCCGAGCGCCTCGTCCTGCTCGACCGCGCTGAGGGTCCGCTCTACGACATCGAACGCGAGCTGACGCTGCTCGCCGCGCGCGACTCGGGGACCGGCGTGCGTCAGGGCCGCCACCGCGCGAGCCTCGTCACGCGGCTGGCGAACGTGGCGAGTGAGCCCACGATGGGCCGCATCATGCGAGAGGATCGACCGCTGCTCGTCCTTCATGCGGCGGCGTACAAGCACGTGCCGATGATGGAGGAGCATCCGGCGGACGCCTGCTACACCAACATCGGCGGCACCCTGACCGCCGTGGAGACCTCCCTGGCGACCGGCGTCGAACGCTTCGTGCTGGTCTCGACCGACAAGGCGGTCGAGCCATCGAGCGTCATGGGCGCGACGAAGCGCCTGGCCGAGCTGGCCGTCGCCGAGGCAGCGGCCAGATCCGGCCGGCCGTACGTGGCCGTCCGCTTCGGTAACGTGCTCGGATCGTCCGGCAGCGTGGTGCCGCTCTTCCAGCGTCAGCTGGCAGAAGGCGTGCCACTGACCGTCACCCATCCCGAGATGACCCGCTACTTCATGACCATCCCGGAAGCTTGCCGGCTCATCCTGCAAGCCTCGCTCTTCGGCCGTCCGGGCGACATCTTCGTGCTCGACATGGGCGAACCGGTGCGCATCCTCGATCTCGCCCACGACCTCGCGCGCCTGGCCGGGCGCGACCCTGAGTCCGTGCCCATCGAGTACATCGGCCTGCGACCCGGCGAGAAGCTGCACGAGCAGCTCTTCTACGCCTCCGAGGTCACCGAGCCGACGGCTCACCCCAAGGTCATGCGGGCCCGTGACGCCGCCACACTGACGCCGGACCTTCGCGCCCAGCTCGCAGCCCTTGTCGCCATCGGTGCGACCGGTGATCACGCCGCGGCTCGCGAGGCGCTCTTCGCGACGTTGGCCGGCGTGGACGCCGAACGCCTGGCAGCGTGACCGACCCCGAAGACATCCCATTCCACCGGCCCTCCATCGGGCCGGAGGAGCGGGGCGCCGTGGACGCGGTGCTGGCATCCGGCTGGCTGACGACGGGGCCTCGCGTCAAGGAGTTCGAGGCGGCCTTCGCCGCCTTCGTCGGGAGTCGCCACGCGATCGCCCTCAACAGCGCCACGGCGGCCCTGCACCTCGCCCTCGAGGCCCTGGACATCGGGGAGGGGGACGAGGTCATCCTGCCGACCTATACGTTCGCGTCGTCAGGTGAAGTCGTGCTCTACCCGCGGGCGCGGCCGGTGCTCGTGGACGTCGATCCGACGACCCTCAACTTGACACCGGGGGCCGTCGGCGAGGCCGTGAGCGGGCGCACGAGGGCGGTCGAGGTCGTCCATCTCGGGGGACTGCCAGCGTCGGTGACCGACATCGCCGCAGCGGCGCCGGGGCTACCGATCGTCGAGGATGCTGCGCATGCCTTCCCGAGCCGGGTGGCAGCGGCCGATGGCCGGATGGCGGGCACGCTGGGCCACGCCGGCGCCTATAGCTTCTACGCCACCAAGACGATCACGACCGGCGAGGGCGGCATGTTCGTGACCGACGACGACGCCCTGGCCGATCGCGTGCGCCAGATGAGCCTGCACGGCATCAGTCGGGATGCCTGGAAGCGGTACACCGCGGCCGGCAGCTGGTACTACGAGATCGAGGCGGCCGGCTTCAAGGACAACATGACCGACATCGCCGCTGCCCTGGGTCTCGCCCAGCTCCGACGGGCGGACGCGCTGCGCGCTGAGCGCGCGCGGCTGGCCGCCCGCTACCTGGAGCTGCTGGCGCCCCTGGCAGATGCGGGCCGCCTGATCCTGCCGGCCACCGGCCACGGTGACGAGCACGCCTGGCACCTGTTCATCGTGCGCCTGCGTGACGAGGGCGGCCCGACTGACCCCGCGGCGCCCGGCGTGGCCATCCTGCCACCGGCGCTCCAGCCGCAGGCCACCCGGCGGGCGCAGGTCATCGACGAGCTGCGCGCGGAGGGCATCGGTACGAGCGTGCACTTCATCCCGCTCCACCTCCACCCGCTGTACCGATCGATGGGCTATGGACCGGGCGACCTCCCGAATGCCGAGGCCGCGTACGCCGGCGCCATCAGCCTCCCGATCTGGCCGGGCATGTCCGAGGCATCGTTGACCCGGGTCGCGGCACGGGTCTCGAGAAGGCCCTCGCTTGACCGCCGCCCGGCTCGGCCCGGTCCGGCTGACCGCCTGGATCGCCATCGCCATCGCCGTCCCCTACGTCCTCGTGCTGGGCGGCACGATGTCGTTCCTCGCCCTGCCGGAGGGTCGCATCGTCATGCAGGCCCTGACGCTGGCTGCCGGCGCCGCGGGGCTCATCCTGGGCGGCGCGTCGACCGGACCTGCTGCGTTCGCCGGTCGTCGTGGCCGGAGCGGTCTTCGTGCTTGCGGTGATCGCCGCCGCCATCGTCAGCCAGCGCGCCGCTCCGTCGCTGGAAGCGACCGCGCTGATCGTCATCGCGGCGCCGTGCTACCTCGCCATCCGCGCCGTCGCCTGGGATGAGCCGCTCATGACCCGCATCCGCTGGCTCATCGTGGTCTCGGCGTTCCTGGTCCTGATCCCCTACCTGGTCGAGGTGCTGGCGGCGTGGATCGACTGGTGGCTGGCCTTCGGCATCTCGCTGCCGCCGATCCGGCCGGGCAACCCGTCGGGGACGGTGGGCAGCTCGAACGCACTCGCCACGTACACGTACCTCCTGGTGCCGTATGCGGTCTGGGCGGCGTGGTCATGGCGGCACGGTCGGATCGTGGCGGCGCTCCTCGTCGGCGGTGCGCTCTTCGCGCTCGTGACGAGCGGCTCTCGCGGTGCCTGGCTGGGGGCACTGGCCGGGATCATCGTCGGCAGCGTGATGGTCGCGGCAGACCGCGGAGGCGTGCTGCGCCGGTTGTCGTGGCGGCAGCTGGTCCTGGCTCTCGGCGTCGGCGTGTTCGTGATCGCAGCCACGAGTCCGTGGATCGCTGCCCGCGTCGCGGCCGGCGATGCCGGCAGGTACGAGATCTGGTCCGCCGCCCTGTCCATCTTCGCTCGCTTCCCCGTGCTCGGGGCCGGACCGGGCTCCTGGCAAGGCATGCGGCCACTGGAGCCGATCACCTTGGCCGACACGGCGTCGATCCTGACGCCCCATCAGAGCCTGCTGTACGTCGGGGCGGAGACGGGCGTGGTGGGACTCATCGCAGCCGCCCTCCTGGTGGGTGCCGTCGTGCTGGTCGCGTGGCGCGCGTTCACATCCCAGCCCCGCGGGCGCCGGGTCGAAGTAGCGGTCGTCGCCGGGTCGCTCGTCGGCGTCGCCGTCCATTCGCTGTTCGATCCGCAGTTCATGCTCGCGGCCGTGATGCTGATGACGATGTACCTCGTCGCCCGGCTCGACGGTCCCATCGTGCCCTCGGCCGACCCCGGGCGGCGGGCGCGATGGCCGGTCGTGCGTGGCGGCGTCGGCGATGGCCGTCGCCACCCTCCTCGTCATCCGCATCGACGGGGCCATGCTGGACGGGGAATCCGGTATCGCGTGCCATCGACCGCGGCGATTGGGCCGCCGCGCTGCCGTCGCTCGATCGGGCGGCGGGCATGCACGACCTGGGGGTCTACGAGCTTGGTCGCGCGATCGCGCTCAGCCGACTCGGTCGTCCGACGGAGGCTGCTGAGGCGCTTGGCCGGCAGGCATCCAGCGACGCCTTGACGGCCCCCAGCGCCGGCATCGCCGTCCTGCTCGAGAGCGCGGACCCGGCCCGCGCTGCCGCAGCTGCTGACGTCGTCCGCAGATCCGGCGCTTACGACCCGACGGCCTCCCTCAATGCGGCCGCAGTGCTCGATGGCCGATCCGACCCGGCCGCGGTCGGAGTGGTCGCCGACGTCGTCGTCGCGGTGCCCTTCCTGCGCCTCGATCTGCCGCGAGGCAGCCCGATCTCGGGCGAGACGTGGGCCGCTGGGATCGAGCTGGCCATCCGTCGCCTCGAGTCTGCCGACCCGCTGGCCGCCGCCGACATCGCACTCGAGGCACACGACGCCGCCCGTGCCGCAACCCTGGCGGCGGGTGCACCGGAAGGCGCCGAGCGTGACCTCTTCGAGCTCTACCTCGCCGCGCGCAGCGGGTCGCCGCCGGACCTCGTGAAGGCCAAGGACGCCGTGCGGGCCGCTCCGACCGAGCGGGCGATCACGTGGTACGCCCGGCTGGCGACGATGGGGGCGCTCAGAGACGGCCCGGTCGGAGGCGGCCGTGCTCGACAGGCTCCTCTTCGAAGGCTCCCCCTTCGACTCGCCATATGTCGATCCGGACGGCGAGACCACGAGATCGAACGTCGCCCGTGTGCTCTCCTATCCCGGTGCCTTCCACCGCATCGGGCCCCACCGGCCGTACGTCGCGGGGATGATCACGATCGCATCAGAGCCGTGGCTCCCGTGACACGACCGGACACTTCCGTACCATTGCCGCCCGGACCGCACCGCCGTAGGCTGGCAGCGACGTGATCCGCCGCTACGCCACTGAGTTCCGCCTGCTGCTCGCGATGACCGACGCGCTCATCGCGGTGGCGGCCTTCGTGATCGCGTCACTCTGGCGCTTCGGGGCCGACTGGACATCGCTCTGGCGGCTCTATCTGCCCGACCCGACCGGCTTCCTGGTCGCCTACGCGTTGGGCTGGGTGACCGTGCTCGCGATCAACGGCCTCTATCGGCCGCGCGCACGCTGGACGTTCCGCGCCGAGGCATTCGATGTCCTGCGAGCGACGGCGGTCATGGCCCTGGTCACCTTGGCCGTCCTCTTCTTCTTCAAGCTGCCGGACGTCAGCCGCCTCTTCCTCATCTACCTCTTCCCGGTCACGGCGGTCCTGACGATGGTGTCCCGGCTGGTCCTGCGCTTCGCGATGGAATGGCGGCGGCGGCGCGGTCGCAACCTGCGCTATGTG